>NZ_JBNDIV010000008.1:0-336731 GCF_050434585.1 Pseudomonas sp. 2725
GACGCCAATGGCCAGCTGTGGTTCAACCCGTTCAACACCGATGGTTTTCTCGGCGACCAGCTCCTGGTCAACTGGCAGTACCAGCCGCGCCTGAACGTGCGGGCGCGCAGCTATCGTTTCCGCATCCTCAACGGCTCGGTGTCGCGCTACTTCAGGATCGCGCTGGTGCGTGAAATCGTCGGCACCGGTGGCGAATTCCCCGGCCCGACAGGTTCCGGCCTGTCCTATACCCGCGTGCCGTTCCACTTGATCGCCAACGACGGCAACCTCATGGAACACGCCGTACCGTTCGACGGCAGCATGGACCTGGACGCTGACGGCGACCTGCAGGACCACAACGCCATCCTGCCCACCATGGGCATCGCCGAGCGTTACGACATCATCGTCAACTTCGCGAAACACGGGATCAGCACCGGCGACAAGCTGTATTTCGTCAACCTGATGGAGCACCACGACGGCAAGGGGCCGGAGAGTTTGCCGCCGAGCCTGGCCGATGTCCTGTCCGGCAAGTACAAGGCGGTGCTCAAGCTGGGCAGCAAAGGGCTGGAATGGGACGCCGGCGACCCGGTGGTCGGCAAGTTCCTGCAGATGCTGGTACAGCCTTATGCCGGCCAGGACGTGAGCATGAACCCCGCCGACTACGAACCCGCCAAGCCGGGCAAGGCGATGGGTAAAACCATGCTTCCGCTGACCCTCAACCGTGACGACCTGACGGTGCAGGCAAAACTGAAACTGGCGCGCCATCGCGAGTTCATCTTCGGCCGCTCCGATGGCACCGACGAAGCCCCCTGGACGATCAAGACCGACGGCGGTTTAGGCTTCCAGATGGACCCTCGAGTGATCAGTGCCGCTCCGCAACTGGCCAACGGTCCGACCCCTGCCGGGTTCTCCGGCGACGGCACCCTGGAAGTGTGGAGAATCAGGAATGGCGGCAACGGCTGGAACCACCCGGTGCACGTGCACTTCGAAGAAGGGATCGTCCTCAACCGCGACGGCAAGGCACCGCCGGAATGGGAAAAATGGGCACGCAAGGACATCTATCGCATCGGCGAGGGCATCGACAGCTCGCAGGACGTGGAAATGGCGATCCGCTTCCGTGAATTCGCCGGGACCTACATGGAGCACTGCCACAACACCCAGCACGAGGACACCTCCATGCTGCTGCGCTGGGATGTCGAGCACCCCGGCCAGTTCCAGTTGATGCCAACCCCCCTGCCCGGCTGGGACGGCGTCACCTACGTCAACTCCGCCGCGCTGCCGACCTTCCGCACTGGCGATACACGTGTCGAGGACCCCGATAACCAAAACCCGGTCGCCAACCCCGACAGCGCCATCAGTAACACCGGCCAACCGGTGATCATCAACGTGCTGGCCAACGACAGCGACCCTGACGGTAACGTGCCACTTAAAGTGGTGGGTCTGGAGCAGCCGGACTCCGGCAAGGGCGTGGTCAGCACCGATGGCCTGCGTGTGACCTACACACCACCGGCCACGGTCCCCGCGCCGTTCACCGCGACCTTTACCTATAGGGCCGCCGATGCCAAGGGCGCCGAGTCGGCACCGGCGACGGTATCCGTGGCGGTCTCGGCAGCGATCAACGAGAGCCTGATCGTCACCAGCGCCACCGTCACCGCCCGCAGCAACAGCCGCTGGTATTGGGTCCTGTCCGGCACCACCTCCCGTGGCACGGGCAATACCATCACGGCAACGGCCACCACCACAACCGGTACGGTGAACCTTGGCGCCGCCATCCTGACGCAGACACCGACAGGCGCGCGCTGGAACATAGCGGTGACGACCGCCGGCAGCGGCCCGTCGCCTAGCCCGACGGCGACCATCAAATCGGCCTTCGGCAAAACCGTAACGGTGCCGATAAAGGCGAACTGAGTACAACCAGGCGTTGGCGATGAGGGCCTCATTGAGGCCCTCTTGCTAAAAAACTGACAACTTACCTGGCTGTCAATTCTCCAGAAAGAAGGTGATTGGCGGGGATGTGTTCTTCAAGGTTGAACGAGTAAAACAGTCGCTCCTGCCCACTCGATAACTGTCCGATCATGCTACGTGCTTCCCTGATGGCCAATACAGATACTTTGCCGCAGGCCAGATAGCAGAGCTATTTCTTCAAAGTGATCAGACGAAAACGGTCAGTCAAAGAACTCCATACCTGCATACGGCTGGCGCCGGCATTGCTCAAGCCTTGAAGCCAGGCTGCCCACATGCACTTCCAGGCGATGTCCATCGGGATCAGAAAAATAAAACGAGTTACCTTCGCTCGAATTGGATTTCCACTCAACAACGTTACGAACCCGCAAGTAAGCGGTGACTTCTTCAAAATCTTCCTGCCCCACCGAAAACGCATAGTGGGTGTAATCAGGCTGTTTTTCCGCCAGACGGCTCTCATCGAGAGACAGACAAAGCCAGAGATCACCGAGGGAAAGATAGGCCCCCGTCTCCCAGCGGGCAGCCAATCTAAAGCCGGGTAGAGCCACATAAAACTCAATACTGCGAGAGAGGTTCACAACCGCCAACGTCAAATGATTCAAGCCAGTCAACATGAGCATCTATCCAGAACCAGTGCACGTAGAGTGAGATGGGTATCGAAACCCGTTTGCTGACTTCGATGAGATGACCGCCTCACGTGCTGAGGAAGTCAGTCAACCAAAATCGAGGCTCTTGAGAATACCTCGCACAGGCCCCATCGTGGATTTATCCGCGATGGGGCCTGCAACCGCGTAGCAACGTTCGGCCAGTAGCAAAAGCATCATACCGCCAGGATAAAGTCCGCCTGATCGATACCTGCACTGCTGACACCGACAAGGCGAATAGAGTCCACTCCGATCCCGATCAGCGTGTCCGCCCCGTCAGCCGCAATGCTCACGTTGGCAGCGAACGTCTCGCTGCTGATCCCCAGCCCCGCGATATTGAGCAGGTCCTGCCCTGCGGCCGGATTGACGTCGAAGTCCTGGATCAAGTCGTTGCCGAAGCCTGCGGCAGCAAACGCGAAGGTATCGTTGCCGAAGCCGCCGTTGAGCGTGTCGTTGCCCAGCCCGCCGAGGAACAGATCGTCACCCGCACCGCCGACCAGAGTGTCGTTGGCCAGGCCGCCCAGCATCCTGTGGTTTGCCGCCGCTGCATCGTAGGCCAGTTCACTGCCGCTGCCCTCGGCGTTCGCCTGCAAACCCGCCGCCGCGTATTGGCCATTCAGCGTGACCTGCGCCGCATGCGCGCCGTCGTTCACGATCAGCAGGCCACCGGTGCCGGTGTCATTCGCTGCATAAGTGATCTGCGTATTGGCGCCGAACGCAACATCGCCAAAGTCCAGCGTGTCACCCGCGGTGAAACCGCTGACGCTGCCACTGAACGCCGTCGACACATCAAGCTTCAGCGTGCCTGCCGCGCCGCTGTCAAACGTCACATGCTGATCGGAGGCAGCACCGAATTCCAGCATCGCCGAACCGCTGATAGTCGCGCTTCCCGCGCCTTGGGCATCTCCGTGGATGGTGATATTGCCATCGTTCGCCCATAGGCTACCGCTGTTGACCAGCGCACTTTCAATCACCAATCCGCCGCTGCCGCTGGCTTGCAGCACCCCCGTGTTGGTGACGGCGCTGTTACCGGTATCGATCACCAGCGCATTGACGCCGCTGGCATGAATCAGGCCTGAGTTGACCACCATCATCTGCCCCGCCCCCAACTGACCGGCACCCGAGATGGTGTTGTCGGCATTGGTGAGCACCGTGTCGGCGCTGCCGCCGAAAATCACGTTTTGCGCATTGTCAGATAGCAGCACCTGGCCGCCACCGGTCAAGGTCGCGCCACGGAACAGAATCTCAAGGCTGGTCTCGTTGCCGGTGGAGCCGAGCTCGATGGTGCCGCTGTTATGGATGCTGCCACCGAACGGCATGATCGCGCCGTCGGCAATGGTGAGGGTGCCCGTATTGGTCGTGACCGGGTCCACATCGAACAGTAAGTTGGCCCCGCTCAACGCCGCCGCATCCCCGCCGTTGACCGTGATCGTCTGGTCGGCGCTGATGCTGAGCACCGCATTGCCGTTCGCGTCATTGACGATACTCACATCCGCAAAATCGTTAACGCCCGTAAAGCCGATCAAGTCGATCTTGTCCGCCGCCGCATCGAAGCTGTAAATGACATTGTTGCCGATCGGCCTGGCGAACACGAAGGTGTCGGCACCGGACGAGCCGGTCAGGTTGTCGTCGGTGGACAAGGCGAAGATCGGTGCGCCTGGGGCATAGATTTCGACGTTGTTGAACACGTAGGCGCTTGCGGTGCTGCCGTCGCTGTTGCTCCAGTACATGTTGACATCGAGCACCAACGCACCGGCGAAGTCGCTTGGAGTTGTCACCGTCAATGCGCCGGGATCGCTGGTCTGCACGGTCCAGGTGCCATCGCCATTGTCGGTTCCTGCATTGAACACCCACCCCGAAGGAACACCGCTGATGGTCACCGTCACGGGGCCGCTAATATCGGCCAGTGGAACGTTGAGGGCCAGATTGATGGGTTCGCCGGCAACGCCTGCCGGAAGGTTTGCACTGCTCCCGGCCGCACCAGGATTGCCCGCCAGATCGGTGTAGCTGTTCGCGACAACGTCGACTTTTATGCTACCGCCCAGCGTTCTGGTCAGCATTGCCGTGTAGGTATCACCGTCTACCTGCGTGAAGTTACTCCAGGTTCCGCGGGGCGTTCCGCTCGTTGTCGTCACTGCTACATCAGACAGGTTGAAACCGCTCACCGTCTCACTGAACTGGAATGTGACCGTCGACGTTGAACCCGTCGAACTCCCTAAGGCAGTCCCTGTCACTATCACCGTTGGCGCCACGGTATCAACTGGCGTCTCAACGACGTTCTGCACGTTCACCGTAATCGTCTGCGTGTCGATTCCGCCATTGCCGTCGGACACCTGAACGTCCACAACGTAGGCATTGTCGCCGTCAGTACCACCGACATCCTGGGCATTCTCGAAATCGGGCGCTGAGTTGAACGTCAGCACCCCGCTTGAACTGATCGAGAACTTGCTGAAGTCCGTCCCGGCCGTATTCAGCAGCGAGTAGCTCAGCGTCTGCGCCGGCAGATCGGCATCAGTCGCCGCCACCGTCGTGACCGCCGTGGTGTTCTCCGCCACGTTGATCGAAGCCGTCGCACCACCACCGTTGGAAGTGATCGTCGGTGAGTCGTTGCTGCCGGCGATATTCACGGTGACCGAAGTGAGGGTGCCATCGGCACTGCTCACCGCGAAGCTGTCGGTGTAGGTGGTACCGGCGGCGAACTCGTTGTGGGCGGAGCTGGCGACGTAGGTCCAGGCACCGCCGGTGCCGATGGAGAACTGACCGTAGCTGCCGGCGGTGTTGGTTTGCGCGACGAAGGTTGCGGCGCTGTCGACGTCGCTGATGGTCAGGGTGCCGGCGGTGGAAATGTCGACGGCGGCATTGGTCTCGGTGAGGTTGGCGATGTCGGCGGACAGCACGGCCGCATCGTTGGTGCCGAGGATATGCACCGTGACCGAAGTGAGGGTGCCGTCGGCACTGCTCACCGCGAAGGTGTCGGTGTAGGTGGTGCCGGCGGCGAACTCGTTGTGCGCGGAGTCGGCGACGTAGGTCCAGGCACCGCCGGTGCCGATGGAGAACTGGCCGTAGCTGCCGGCGGTGTTGGTTTGCGCCTGGAAGCTTTCCGGGCTGTCGATATCGCTAATGGTCAGGCTGCCGCCGGTGGTCAGCGGAGCATTGGTTTCGCTTAGCGTAACGCTGGCCGAGGACAGCACGGCGGCGTCGTTGCTGCCGGTGACGGTGACGGTCACCAGCTGGGTGTCGACGCCGCCGAGGCCGTCGCTGACCTGCACGCTGAACACTTCGTTGTGACTCTCGCCCGCCTTCAGCGACTGCACCGCACTGGCGACACCATCGGTGCCGTTGGCCAGGGTGTAGGTCCACTGGCCGGAGTTGTCCACGGCAATCGAGCCGTAGGAGCCGGTATTTGACCCGGCAATACTCCAAGTGGCGGTGGCATCGTGATCGATGTCGGCCGAACTGAACTGGCCGCTGACGCTGAGCGTGGTGTCTTCCTGCACCGCGCCGGCATCATGGCCCGTCGCGAAACTGAGCACTGGCGCGTCATTGCTGCCGGTGACGGTGATGGTCACCAGCTGGGTGTCGACGCCGCCGAGGCCGTCGCTGACCTGCACGCTGAACACTTCGTTGTGACTCTCGCCCGCCTTCAGTGACTGCACCGCACTGGCAACGCCATCGGTGCCGTTGGCCAGGGTGTACGTCCACTGGCCGCTGCTGTCGACCGCGATCGAGCCGTAGGTTCCAGTTGGCGAGCCATTGATGGTCCAGCTGGTCGTGGCATTGTGATCGATGTCGGTCGAGCTGAACTGGCCGCCGACGCTAAGGGTAGTGTCTTCCTTCACGGTGCCAACATCGTTGCCGGTCGCGAAACTGAGCACTGGCGCGTCGTTGCTGCCGGTAATGGTGACGGTCACCAACTGGGTGTCCACGCCACCCAGGCCGTCTCTGACTTGCACCGTAAACACGTCATCATGACTCTCGCCAACCTTCAGCGACTGAACCGCACTGGCGACACCATTGGTGCCATTGGCCAGCGTGTAAATCCACTTGCCGGTGTTGTCCACGGCGATCGAGCCGTAGATGCCCGTATCCGTACCCGCAATGCTCCAGGTCGCCGTGGCATCGTGATCGATGTCGGTCGAACTGAACTGGCCATTCACAGTGAGCGCGGTGTCTTCCTGCACCGCACCGGCATCATTGCCCGTCACGAAACTGAGCACTGGCGCATCGTTGCTGCCGGTCAGGGTGATCGTCACATCCTTGGTCACCGTCGCCCCAAAGTCGTCGGTCAGCGTCACCGTGAACACTTCGGTCTTGGTCTGGCCCTCGGCCAGGTACTGCGCCGCGTTGTTGTTCAGCGTATAGGTCCAGCCCACGCTGCCCGCCGCGTCGCCCGTGCTCTCGTCGCTGACAATGGCCACCAGCGTACCCAGCGCACCGGACGGCGCGCTCACGCTGGCCACATGTGCGTCATCGGCCAGGTCTACGTCGCCGAAGGCGAAGCTGCCGCTGGCCACCGTGGTGCCGTCTTCGGTCACCGCCCCGCTTTCGATTTCTGCCGCCGTCACCGTCGGCGCGTCGTTGGTGCCGGTGATAGTGATGGTCACATTCTGCGTTACCGACGAACCCTGACCATCGCTGATGGTGACCAGGTAAGTTTCGGTTACTGTCTGTCCCTGGGCCAGGTACTGCGCCGCCGCATTGTCCAGGTTGTACGTCCATTGCACAGAACCGTTGGCCGCGTTCGCAGCTTCGCTTACCGGCGAGAGCATGAACGTACCAAGATGAGTAGCGTTGCCCCCCGCCGGCGCGAACGTCGCCATGTGCGTGTCATTGAGGTCGACGTCGTTAAAGACAATCGTGCCGCTGGCCGTCAGCGAGTCGGTCGTGCTCGCAGTGGTGTCGGCGTCTTCGGTTACCGTGCCGGCCTGCTCGCCGAGGCTGATCGTCACACCATCATTCACGCCCGAAAACTGCACCGTCGCGGTGGCCCAACTGAGCGTTCCGTTGCCGAGGCGCATCGCATAGGTAAAGCTGTCCGTCAGGAGCTCGCCAACAGCAAGCGCCTGGAGTTGTGCCTTGAAAGCAGAGGAGAAAGTAGCGGCGTCGTAGCCGACCTTCCCGTCCGAGGTGATCCAGATCTTTGCACCATTCTTACTGGTGTCAGAACTCGTCGCCTCAGCCCTCGCCGTATCCTGGGTCAGGAGGTCGGCCGGAGCATAAGCCTTGGTGGCAGTAGAAAAACTGTCCGCGTTGTCGAGTGACCAGAGTGTCTTCGCGTTGCCGCCAAGGTCATTGGACATGACGTCCCAATACATGACCCCCAGCAGATTTTCAGTGGTGTTAAGGACATCATCCTTCGCCTGCGGCGTGTTGGAAAACGAGGTAACGGTTCCGCCGCTTGTAGTTGTAGTGCTAGCCATGTCTTTCTCCCAAGAATGTCACCCTGAGCAAAAAACCGCTGTGGGCCACCAACAGCCGCAAGCCGATTCTTCCTCAACCCACGAACACTTCACTCCACCGGTACCAGCCGGCTGGCCAGTAGCTTCACGCCCACCCCGGCCCTGCCGCCCAGCGGTTCAATGCGCACGATTTGTCCTTGCGCCTTGAACTTCATGGGGCCGCCGGGCGTGTCGAGTTCAATCTCGAAGTCAATCAAGCTACCCACCTGCTGCTCGCTATCGGTTTCGAAATACAAACCGGAGGCGCTGATGTCACGGATGACACCCTGGCCCCCGCCGATCAGTTGCAGCGACAGGGTGACTTGTTCACGGGGCTCAATTCGGTGTGCGTCTCTCATGACTGCAGTCTAAAAACGGCCGCTGTTTATTACATGAGTGCGCTATCCCTTTTTTTCTGGGAGTCAATCACCCATGAAAACAGTGTTTTATGGGACAAATGTCATGGGAGGGGGGGACTGAAGCGCTATAGAAAAAAGCTACAGGCTGCAACGATTGCTATCATGATCAGCTAACACAACCCGCCTAAAGAGGCAGCGACCCGAATGCCAATTCAAGTCCTGTTAGTCGCTCTACCGCTCGTGGCCTGGGGCCTTGAGCGTCTGGTGGAAAGCGCTCAACCAAGGTTGGCGCTGGCGGGTTCGGTGGCGTCGGTGGCGCAATACCTGCTTTCGCTGCACCAATACGCGCCGGATGTGGTGGTGCTGGACCTGGACAGCGAGGACTGTATCGAGTCACTGGCCGAATTGCACAGACAGACCAAAGCCAGGATTCTGGTCGTGACAGGGTCGAGCGACGTGACGCTGCATGACAGTGCGGTGCTGGCGGGCGCACGTGGCGTGGTGGATAAGCGGGAGTCGGCATCCGCATCGACATTGCTCAAAGCCATAGAAAAAGTGCATGACGGCGAGCTCTGGATTGACCGCAATGCGACCAGCCGTATCTTCCTTGAACTGGCGCGCAAGAAAGTCGAGCGCGATATAGACCCGGAGCAACAAAAAATCGCCAAGCTAACGCGCCGCGAGCAGCAAACCATTGCATCGCTGGCCCGCGACCCCTCTGCCCCTGGCAAGTTGGTGGCCGAGAAACTGCACATCAGCGAACACACGCTGCGCAACCATTTGACATCGATCTACAGCAAGCTGGGCCTGACGAATCGCGTAGATCTGTACGCCTACGCACACAAGCATGGGCTTTCCACAGGCGACTGAGCCGATTCCTTCCAGATTGATCGAAAACCCGATCTACCCCACCCATCTCCTGCGAGACCGGCAAGATTCGCCATCAATCTGCGTGACAGACCACTGCCGCAGTGGATCTTCACGGAACCCAGCCTTTATCCTTGACGCCCCCCGCTGTCCCGAGTCCTGGAGTTTCGCCCATGCCCCATGAAGGCAACCTGCTACAAGCCGCTGTCGTATTTCTGATGGCGGCCGTACTCATCGTTCCATTAGCCAAGCGCCTGCAACTGGGGGCGGTTCTGGGTTATCTGTTTGCCGGGGTGATCATCGGCCCGTCGGTGCTGGGCCTGATCGACAACCCGCAAAGCGTCGCGAACATTTCCGAACTCGGCGTGGTGTTGCTGCTGTTCATCATCGGCCTGGAACTGTCACCGCGACGCTTGTGGGTGATGCGCAAATCAGTGTTCGGCGTGGGCTTGGCCCAAGTGCTGCTGACGGGCTCGGTGATCGGCGTGGTGGCGCTGTGGCTGTTTGGCCAGCCATTGAACACCGCGATCGTCCTGGGTCTGGGCCTGGCGCTGTCGTCCACGGCGTTCGGCCTGCAAAGCCTGGCTGAACGCAAGGAACTGACCAGCCCCCACGGGCGGCTGGCGTTCGCGATTCTGTTGTTTCAGGACATCGCCGCGATCCCCTTGATCGCCATGGTGCCGTTGCTGGCCGGTGGCGATCACAGCACCACCGTCAGCGAAAATCTGAACCACGGCCTGCAAGTGCTGGCCAGCATCGCCGTCGTGGTGATCGGTGGGCGCTATCTGCTGCGACCGGTGTTTCGCGTGGTGAGCAAAACCGCGTTGCCAGAGGTCTCCACCGCCACGGCGTTGCTGGTGGTGATTGGCACAGCATGGCTGATGGAACTGGTCGGGATTTCCATGGCCCTGGGCGCCTTCCTCGCCGGCCTGTTGCTGGCGGACTCCGAGTATCGCCATGAACTGGAAGCCCAGATCGAACCGTTCAAGGGCCTGTTACTCGGGCTGTTTTTCATCAGTGTCGGCATGGGGGCGAACCTGAGTTTGCTGCTGAGCATGCCGATGGCTGTGCTGGGCCTGACCCTGTTGCTGATCGCGATCAAACTGCCGCTGCTGTTTATTGTCGGTCGATTGGCCGGAGGCTTGAAGAACGTCAGCGCGATCCGCCTGGGTATCGTGCTGGCGGCCGGTGGTGAATTTGCCTTTGTGGTGTTCAAGATCGGGCGAGATCATGGGCTGTTCGCGGCAGAACTGTATGACTTGCTGGTGCTGACCATCACCCTGTCCATGGCCGTGACACCCTTGTTGCTGCTGCTCTGCGCACGGTTGGTCAGCCCGAAAGTGCAACCGGTGGAAGTGCCGGAGAAGTTCCGCGAAATCGACGCCGACGCGCCACGGGTGGTGATCGCCGGCATGGGGCGCATGGGCCAGATCGTTGCGCGGATTCTGCGCGCGCAGAACATCAAGTTCGTGGCCCTCGACACCTCGGTGGAAACCATCGAACTGTCCCGCAGTTTTGGTGGCGTGCCGGTGTTCTACGGCGACCCGATGCGCCCGGAAATCCTCAACGCGGCCAAGGTCGGGGAAGCCGAGTTCTTCGTGATCGCCACCGACGACCCGGACACCAACATCAAGACCGCCGAGCTGGTGCGCAAGCTCTATCCGCATATGAAAATCATCGCCCGCGCCCGTAACCGTCAGCATGTGCACCGGCTGATGGACGTCGGCGCACACGCCGTGCGCGAAACCTTTTACTCGAGCCTGGAAATGAGCCGGCAAACCCTGATCGGGCTGGGATTGACCCAGGCTCAGGCGGATGCGCGGATCAAGCGCTTCAAGCAGCACGACGAAGTGGTGCTCGAAGCCCAGCATGCGGTGTATGACGACGCGGTGAAAGTGATGCAGACGGCGCAGGAAGCGCGGGCGGAACTGGCCAGGTTATTCGAGTCGGATCACCTGCAAGAGCAAGCGGGCAAGAATTGAGGTGGATTTGAGGGCCCCTTCGTCGGAACGCCGCCCGGAGCAAGCCCGCTCCCACATTGGATCTTGGGTGTTCACAAATATTGAGCCTGACAGAGCCCCCTTGTGGGAGCGGGCTTGCTCGCGAAGAACGATAACGCGGTGCATTGGATAAACAATCATTTCAAAGGAATCCACCATGACTGACCAACCTGCCCCCGCCCTCAAGGAAATCTTCAACAGCGAGCGTCTCCAGCACATCGCCACCGAAATAACGGCGGTGTATCCGGAATTCGAGGCCAGACGTTTCCTGAAGCTGGCCCGATCCGGGCTGGCAGACCTCAGTGTCATGCAACGCATGGCCCGGGTCAGCGAATGCCTGCACGCGGTGTTGCCGCTGGACTATGAAGCGTCGCTGCAGGTACTGCGCGCCCTCGCCCCGCGCCTGAACAGCGGCTTCGTCAGCATGTGCCTGCCGCACTTTGTCGCCAGCTACGGCGCCCATGCGTTCGATCAGTCGATGGACGCGCTGAAGTACTTCACCGCTTTTGGCTCTTCGGAGTTCGCAATCCGTCACTTTCTGCGCAGTGACCTCGAGCGCTCGCTCAAGCTGATGCATGCCTGGTCGCTGGATGACAACGAGCATGTGCGGCGCCTGGCCAGTGAAGGATGCCGGCCACGCCTGCCCTGGTCATTCCGGCTGGAGCCCATCCAGGCCGATCCGACACTGGCCGCGAACATCCTCGACAACCTCAAGGCCGACACGAGCCTGTACGTACGCAAATCCGTGGCCAACCACCTCAACGACATCACCAAGGATCATCCCGACTGGGTGCTGGACCTGATCGAAGGCTGGTCGCTGGACAACCGGCACACCGCATGGATCGCCAAACACGCCCTGCGCAGCCTGATCAAACAGGGCAACCGGCGGGCACTGGCGATCATCGGCGCGGGCGGCAAGCCTGAAGTCGAGATCGTTGATGTAAAAGTCGAACCGCCGGTGATTGGCCTCGGAGAAAAAATCACCCTGTCGTTTGCCGTCAAATCCACCGTTCAAAGCAGCCAGCGCCTGGTAATCGACTACGCCATCGATTACGTCAAGGCTAACGGCAGCACCTCGGCGAAGGTGTTCAAGCTCAAGGCGCTGACGCTGCCGGGCAACGCCGTCGAAGCCGTCAGCCGTGGTCAGCAGATCAAGGAACTCACCACCCGCCGGCATTATGCGGGGTGCCATGCGGTGCACATCATGGTCAATGGTGAACGGCTGGCCAGCACGGCGTTCGAGATTCTTGCTTGAGCCCCAAGATGGATATTGGATGTGCTGCCGCCATCGCGAGCAAGCTCGCTCCCACATTGGTTTAGCTTCGTTCGCAAAATGTGTGACAACACAGCACCCTGTGGGAGCGAGCTTGCTCGCGATCGCGTCCGTTCAGGCACCGTAGGAGGTTGGCCCGAGCAACAACCCTTGCTCCCGCTCACACAACTCCACCACATAATCCCAAAGCACCCGCAGCCGCACCGATTTGTGCAGCTCCCGGCGGGTGCTGATCCAGTAGCTGCGCTGGATGCTTTCGTCCGGCAGCAGCGGCACCAGGTCCGGGTCGGCGCTGGCCATATAGCACGGCAGCACGGCGATCCCCAGGCCTGAGCGCGCCGCCTGTTGCTGGGCGATCACGCTGGTGCTGTGAAACACCACCCGTGGGTTGCGGCAGAAGCTGTTGAGGAACATCAGTTCCTGGCTGAACAGCAAATCATCGACATAGCCAATCCACGCATGACGCCCCAGGTCCTCCCGACTGCGTAACGGCGGCGAACGATCGAGATAGTCCTGGCTGGCATACAACGCCAGGCGATAGTCGGTGAGTTTGCGGGTGACCAGCATGTAGGCGGCCGGGCGTTCGAGGTGGATGCTGATTTCCGCCTCGCGGTTGAGGATGCTGACAAAACGCGGCACCGCCACCAGTTCCACCTCCAGCCCCGGATAGCGTTCGAACAAGCCGTTCATGCGACTGGCCAGGAACATGATGCCCAGCCCCTCCGTCACGCCGACGCGGATCTTGCCCAGTGGCGCGGTGGATTGGGTGATTTCCTCCTGTGCCAGCAGCGCCACGTTCTCCATCGCCTCGGCGTGTTTAAGCAACGCCTCGCCGGCCGGGGTCATCTCGTAACCCTGGGCATGCTGGACGAACAGCGCCGTACCGAGGCTTTTTTCGATGGCCTCGATGTGCCGCGCCACGGTGGCATGGGTGGTGTTCAAGCGACGGGCAGCCGTCAGCAAACGCCCGCTGCGCTGCAATTCGAGAAAAAACCGCAGGTCATTCCAGTCGAACATGAATCGTCCTTGTTCGTTGCCGTTCGGGATGCTGCTTAAAAACGCACAGCAGCTGCGCAAAAACTAACATTCTTTTGACGAAAGCTAACAACTAGGATGACAGACAACAAGAACAACAACACGAGGTCAGGGATGCAGGCTTCCCTAGATGAATTCGATTACATCGTGGTCGGGGCCGGGCCGGCCGGGTGTCTGCTGGCCAATCGATTGTCGGCCGATGCGCAACATCGCGTGTTGCTGCTCGAGGCCGGCGGCCGCGACAACTATGCGTGGATTCACATCCCCGTGGGTTACCTGTTCTGCATCGGCAACCCGCGCACCGACTGGTGCTTCAAGACCGAAGCGCAACCGGGCCTGCAAGGTCGCGCCCTGAGCTACCCGCGCGGCAAGGTGCTGGGGGGCTGCTCCTCGATCAACGGCATGATCTACATGCGCGGCCAGGCAGGCGACTACGACGGCTGGGCCGCCGACGGCAATCCCGGCTGGAGCTGGCGAGACGTATTGCCACTGTTCAAGCAGAGTGAAAATCACTTTGCCGGCGCCGCCGAGTTTCACGGCGCCGCGGGCGAATGGCGGGTCGAACGCCAGCGCCTGTCATGGCCGATTCTCGATGCGTTCCGCAGTGCCGCCGAGCAAAGCGGCATCGCCAGCATCGATGACTTCAACCAGGGCGATAACGAAGGTTGCGGTTATTTCCAGGTCAATCAGAAGGCCGGCATCCGCTGGAACGCGTCCAAGGCCTTTCTCAAACCCATTGGCCAACGTCCCAATCTCACCGTGCTGACCGGTATCGAAGTCGACCGCGTGTTGCTGGACAATGGCCGTGCCTCGGCGGTCAGCGCCCGCTGGCAAGGCCAGGCAAAAACCTTCAAGGCGCGCAAGGAGATCGTCCTGTGTGCCGGCTCGGTCGGTTCGCCCAGCATCCTGCAACGCTCCGGCATCGGCCCGCGTCCACTGCTTGAGCGGCTGGGCATTGGCGTCGCCCATGAGTTACCCGGCGTCGGTGGCAACCTGCAAGATCACCTGCAACTGCGGCTGATCTACAAGCTGGAAAATGCCCGCACCCTGAACCAGATCGCCGGCAGCCTGTGGGGCAAGATGGGCATGGGCCTGCGCTACCTGTATGACCGCAGCGGCCCGCTGTCCATGGCGCCGAGCCAGTTGGGCGCCTTTGCCCGCTCGGGGCCGGAGCAGACTTCAGCCAACCTCGAATACCACGTGCAGCCGCTGTCGCTGGAACGCTTTGGCGAACCGTTGCATGCCTTCCCGGCGTTCACCGCGTCGGTCTGCGATCTACGTCCGCAAAGCCGTGGCCGGGTGGAAATCCGCTCGGCCGATCCGCAAGAAGCCCCGCTGATCCAACCCAATTACCTGAGCCACCCGCAAGACCTGCGGGTCGCCGCCGACGCCATTCGCCTGACCCGGCGTATCGTCGCCGCCCCGGCCCTGCGTGCCTTCAATCCGGTGGAGTACCTGCCCGGCGACAGCCTGCAAAGCGAAGAACAGTTGCACGAAGCCGCCGCGCGGATCGGCACCACGATTTTCCATCCGGTGGGCACCTGCCGCATGGGCAATGACGCCGACGCCGTGGTCGATGCGCAACTCAAGGTCCATGGCATTCCCGGCCTGCGCATTGCCGATGCCTCGATCATGCCGCGCATCACTTCCGGTAACACCTGCTCGCCGACGCTGATGATTGCCGAAAAGGCTGCACAATTGATCCTCAACCCTGTTGTAAACACATCACCTGTGGGAGCGGGCTTGCTCGCGAAGGCGTCGTGTCATTCAACATCAATGTGAATGATCCACCGCTTTCGCGAGCAAGCCCGCTCCCACAAGGATCGCATTAGATTCACGGACACTGAGCATTACCCCTGAAATGGAACACGCAACACCAGTGGAACAACAAAAACAATCACTGTGAGGGATACCGGTATGTCAGAGAACGTTCAAACCCTGGAAGCCGTGCGCAGCGCGGGCACCAGTCAGGAAACCCAGAAAGTCATCTTTGCCTCGTCCCTCGGGACGGTCTTCGAGTGGTATGACTTTTTCCTCTATGGCGCCCTCGCGGCGGTGATCAGCAAGCAGTTTTTCGCCGGGGTCAACGACACCACGGCGTTTATCTTTGCGTTGATGGCCTTCGCCGCCGGCTTCATCGTGCGGCCGTTCGGCGCGCTGGTGTTCGGTCGGTTGGGGGACATGATCGGGCGCAAGTACACCTTCCTCGCCACCATCGTCCTCATGGGCCTGGCGACGTTCTGCGTCGGGCTGCTGCCGACCTACGCCAGCATCGGCATCGCCGCGCCGATCATCCTGGTGGTGCTGCGCATGCTCCAGGGCCTGGCCCTGGGTGGTGAATACGGCGGCGCCGCGACCTACGTCGCCGAGCACGCGCCCATCGGCAAGCGCGGCTTCCACACCAGCTGGATTCAATCCACCGCGACCCTGGGCCTGCTGCTGTCGCTGCTGGTGGTGCTGGGCTGTCGTTACTTCACCGGCGATCAGTTCGAAGTCTGGGGCTGGCGCATTCCGTTCCTGTTTTCCATCGTGCTGCTGGGCATCTCGACCTGGATTCGCCTGAGCCTGCATGAATCGCCGGCCTTCGTGAAAATGAAAGAAGAAGGCAAGTTGTGCAAACAGCCGATTCGCGACTCCTTCGGCAAGTGGGAAAACCTCAAGGTGGTGTTGATCGCCCTGTTCAGCATCAATGCCGGGCAAGCGGTGACCTTCTACGCCGCGCAATTCTATGTGCTGTTCTTCCTCACCCAGTTCCTGAAAATGGACCCGGCCGTGGCCAACGGTTTGCTGATCGTCAGCGTGACCATCGGCGCCCCCTTCTTCATTTTCTTTGGCTGGCTGTCGGACAAGGTCGGGCGTAAACCGGTGCTGATGATCGGCCTGCTGCTGGCCACCGCCCTGTACTTCCCGATCTTCAAGACCCTGGCCCACTACGCCAACCCGGCCATCGACCAGGCCAGCCGCCAGGCACCGATCACCGTGATGGCCGACCCGGCCACCTGCACCTTCCAGTTCGACCCGGTGGGCAAGGCGAAATTCGACAGCCCGTGCGACAAGGTCAAGACCTTCCTGGTCAAGCAGGGCCTGCCGTACCAGAGTGCTGTCGCACCGACCGGCAGTGACGTGCAGGTGAGCGTCGGTGACGTGAAGATCGACGGGTTCGACGAAGCCGCCCTGCGCGGTGCCGTGACCCTCGCCGGTTACCCGCAACAGGCGGACATGCAGCAGATCAACAAGCCGATGATCGTGGCGCTGATCGTCGCGCTGATCATCATCTCCGCGATGTGCTACGGCCCGCTGGCGGCGTTGATGGTCGAACTGTTCCCGACCCGCATCCGCTACACCTCGATGTCCCTGCCCTACCACATCGGCAACGGCTGGTTCGGCGGCTTCCTGCCGACCGTGTCGTTCGCGTTGGTGGTGTACACCGGGGATATCTTCTACGGGCTGTGGTATCCGGTGGTGATCACCGGGGTGAGCCTGGTGGTGGGGATGATTTGCCTGCGTGAGACGCGCAACGTCGATCTCGATAAAAACTGACCTGACCTGTCATTGTAGGAGCGAGCCTGCTCGCGATGGACTCGAAAGCGCCGCGTTTAACCACTAAACACGCGTTTTCGTTAACGACCATCGCGAGCAGGTTCGCTCCTGCAGGGGTTTTGCAGCGTCAGAAACGGGCCTTGACCGATACCATGAAGTTGCGTGGATCACCGTAGTAATTACCAAACGTCTCGGTACCAATGGTGGCGTAGTAACGCTTGTCGAACAGGTTGTTGCCGTTGAGCGCAACAGACCAGGTGTCGTCGATGCGATAGCCTATGCGACCGTTCCAGACGGCATAACCCGACTGGCTGATCTTTTTTGCACTGTTGGGTGAAACCCGAAAGTTATCGCTCTGCGCGTTGACGCCGGCACCAATGCTGAACCTTTCAAGAGACCCGCTCAGGGTGTAGTCGCCCCACATGCGCAATACATGCCGAGGCACATAGCTGTTGAACGCAGCGCCGTTCAGACTCGTGTCGATGTCATCCAGGGTCTTGGTCTGGGTGTAGGTGTAACCCGCCAGCAATTGCAATCGCTCAATGACTTCACCGCTGATTTCCGCCTCGAAGCCCTGGGCCCGGACCTTGCCGGCATTGACGTAGCAATAGCCGTCAGAGGATGGGCAAGACGAGTTGTAGTCGGTTTGCGCCTGGTCTTTCTGGATCGTGCGAAACAGATTGAAAGAGCTGTTCAAGCGACCGTCGAACCACGCCCCCTTGATCCCCAGTTCATAGCTCTGGCCCACCAGAGGCTTGAGGGTCGAGCCGTCTTCGGCCCGCAAGTTACCCTGGGGCGTGAAGATTTCCGCATAGCTGGTATAGGCCGTGAGGTTTTCATTGAGGTCAAGCAACAGCCCGGCAAAAGGTGTGACCTGCCCCGTTTCCTTGGTGCTGGCGTGTTCAGACGTACCCGAACTGATGAACACCGAATCGGTATCGGAGCTGTACCAGCTGACGCGGCTGCCAATGACGAAGGTCAACGGTTCCGCCAGTTTCAGGCGCAAGGTCGAGTAAGCCCCCTTCTGTTTGGTCACGCTATCGACCGGACCGCCACGGGACGAGTTGTCGATGAAGAAACTGTCGTCCGGCTCCGGAATATGTTTGTCGGGATTGAACACATTTTGCCGTTGCGGCAGAAACGCCACCGAGTAGAAGTCGTCCTTGTTCGAACGACTGGCATTGAAACCCACCACCAGTTCGTGTTGCAGGCCGAACCCATCGAACTTGCCATCCACGTAGGCATCGAGGCCGTAATCGACTTGATCGTAGTCGTACATGCTGCCCAGCACACCGGTGGTATCCACGCCAGGCGTTACCGCCCCGGAGGCGAACGCGTATTTGATGTCCTGGGTGTTTTTTGTGTAAACGCTGGCGACTTTCAATGCCCAGTCTTCGTTGATCTGGTGTTTGAGATCGCTGAAGACCGTTGTGCGTTTACTGCGCCAGGTGTTCCACGACGGATCGAGGCAGGTTGAACGACTAAGCTTGAGGTCGCTGCCATCCTTGTAGCGCGGCAACCCGCCCCAGCACGGGTTGGCGTCGACATCTTCATAGGCCAGGCCCACCCCGAGCGTGGTGTCCGGGCTCAAGTCGACATCGAGCGCGCCGTAATACACCTGGTCCTTGCGACTGGCATCGTCGACAAAGTAATGCCGGCTCTGCTGCGCAATCACGGCGCGGCCGCGCAGGGTGCCCGAATCGTTCAGTGGGCCGCCGGTGTCGACCTGTGCGCGATAGTTGTCGTAACTGCCGCCCGACAAGGTGATCTCGGTGTGAGGCGTCGCTTGCCCGCGTTTGCGCACGAAGTTCACACCGCCCGCCGTGCCGCCCGCGCCTTTCATCATGCCGGCGGCACCGCGCAGGATTTCTACCCGGTCGTAATACGCCATGTCCCCGCTGAAACTGTCGGCCTGAACGTAGAGGTTGCCCATGTCCAGTGGCACGCCGTCGTACTGGTACTGGCCGGACATGCGGAAACCGCGCGAGTAAAAGTATTTGCCGCCCATGGTCGAGTCGTAGACGGTGATACCCGGGGTCTTCTCCATCACTTGATCGATGGTGTTGAGGTTCTGGTCATCGAGCATCTTGCGGGTCATCACCGTCACCGATTGCGGTGTTTCCCGCAGGGAGTGTTCGCCTTTGCCGATAGTGATCGCTCCGGTGGTGTACGACCCGCTGTTCTCGGTCGTCGCGCCCAGCTCCTGCCCATTGATGTTGGTGGCGCCCAGTTCCAGCGCCGAACCGGACACAGGCGCCGCCCGCAGGATGTAAGTACCGTTGCCCTGGGGCTCGGCTTGCAGGCCGCTGCCACCGAGTATGCGTGCAAAGCCTTCACTGACACCGAAAGAGCCTTTCAGCCCGGGGGAACTGAAACCGTCGGTCTGCCGCGCATCGAACGAAATGGCCGCGCCTGCCGCGCTGGCAAAACGACTGAGCACTTCAGTCAGGCTGCCGCCGGCGATATCGAAGGATTGAACCGAACGCTGTTGTTGCGCCGGCACCGGCGCGGCGTACGTTGCAGCAGACCATAAACCGGTTGTCGTAGCCGCCAATAATCCGAACTTCACCGCGGTCGCCAGACGACCAGACTGGTACACCCGAAACATGCTTACCCTCCCCCAAACGATCAATAAAAACTCATTGGGGGATGAGCCGAACGATGCGCATGAATAGTGCAATGGTGCAGAAATTATTTTTATCGGCGTCGCGGATTAACCCGTAGCACCACCGGAAACATTGACCCAATAGCGGCTGTAGCGGGTGACACGCAACGACAAACCACTCTCCAGCGCTGCTAGCGCCACGTCTGTGTCGTCAATCGGAAAAGAACCGGAAACCTTCAGGTCGGCGATGCTCGAATCGCAGCGCAGAACACCCCTGCGATAGCGCGAAAGATCGGCCAGCAACTCGGCCAAGGGGCGGTTGATCGCGATAATGCTGCCCTGGCGCCACGCCCCGACCGAGGCATCGCTCGATTGCATTGCACCCAACCCGGCAGGACCGAAGGCCATGCGTTGACCAGCCTCCAGCCGTGCCTTCGATGGTGACACGCTCACCTCTACGGCCTTTTCCAGCACCGCCACTTCGCTGCCGCGTCCCTGGGAGCGGACGATAAACCGCGTGCCCAACGCCCGGACCTCGCCATCTCGAGTGACAACCTTGAACGGCCGCTGCGCAGGGTCGACGGCGGTCGAAACGAGAATTTCCCCCGCCAGCAACTCCAGCACCCGCTGCCGGCCATCGAAACGCAGATTGACCGACGTCTGGGTGTTGAGCAGCAGCGAGCTGCCATCGGCCAGGCGAAATTCCCGGCGCTCGCCGATGGCCGTGCGGTAGTCGGCGAACAGGTCCCGGGTTACCTCACTGCGCCAGCCCAACCACCCGAGGGAGCCCGCCGACGCCAGCACCAGCACGCTGCGCAGCACCTGGCGACGGGACCGATCGGCTCCGCGCAAGGCCGGCGCAGCCAGTGCACCCGGAACCCGAGCCATCTGCTCACCGACCTCGGTCATGCGCTGCCAGGCCTGGTGATGCCCAGGATCAGCCGCCAGCCAGGCGCGCCAGGCCACCTGATCGGCATCCGTTGCAACACCGGAGTGAAGCCGCGCATACCACTGCGCGGCGCTGCTGATCGCTTTCAGTTCGGCGGGCGACAGGCTCATGCGAGCTGCAACTGGATTTGCATCAGACAGCAATGCTCCATGGCCTTGGCCATGTGGTTGTTTACCGTACGCACGCTGACGCCCAGGCGCTCGGCGATTTGTGGGTAGGTCAGGCCATCGAACTGCGAGAGGATGAAACTCTGCTTGATCTTCGGCCCCAGTCCTTGCAGCAACCGATCAATCTCCATCAGTGCTTGCAGCAAAATCGCCTGTTCCTCCAGCGATGGCTGTTGCCGTTCGGGAGTGGCGGCCAACGCTTCAAGATAGGATTGCTCCAGCGAGCGGCGGCGAAACAGATCAATCAACAACCCCTTGGCGATCATCGACAGATAAGGCCGCGGCTCGCGGATCTCCAGTGCGCTGCGTGCCTTGATCACCCGGACAAAGGTGTCCTGCGCCAGGTCCGCGGCATCGAACGCGTTCCCCAGACGCTTGCGCAGCCAGCCATGGAGCCAACCGTGATGGTCGCAATACAGGTCGTTGACGGCGCTGCGCAGGGATAAATCGTTGGCGGACATGAGAGTGGAATAATTCGCGAGTGATAATTACTCGCATTGTCATATTTGTAACAGCTGATTGGCAATAGCCATGGGGGGCAATCCAGAATGTCCAAGTGAGCAGAAGGACATTCCGGAATTTGCCGATCTGGGGGATAACCGTTGAATCGTGACTGTCTTATCGCTTGAAAACGACAATCAAACCTCGGCATCAAGCAGCTCGAACTTCACTTGATCCGGGTAGAACGCCACGTACTCTCGAATCTGTTCGACAGATATCTTGGGGTTTTCGTAACTCCACACCGCGTTGGCGCTTTCATGCCCCGGCACCTGCAGGCTGAAATAGCTGGCATCGCCCTTGTAGGGGCAATAACTGGTGTGGTCGGTGCGAGCGAAATACTTCTCGTCGATGTCCTCTCGCGGCACGTAGTACACCGGCGGGTAGTTGGCCTCCAGCAGCACCAGGGCCCGCGCCGAGGCGGCCACTTGAATGCCGTGAAATTTTACCAACAGACAGCCAGGCTGCTCGGCGATGGTGATGACAGGGCTAGGACCGGAGCTTTTCATGGAAAACATTCCTCATGACGGTAATGGACCTGCAAATCGATGTGGCAGCGTGGCTTGCCCGCGATGGGCTGCGCAGCAGCCCCAAAACCTGAAACCACGATTTATCAGGTATAACCCAAGTTTTACCCTCGCGACTGCTTCGCAGCCGAACGGGAGCGACACACAAACCTGTACATCCATACAGATAAAGATTGCTCCATCGTTCATCAAGCGCCATTCTGTGCATCTCCGGCACATTGATCGACGATGGTGGTTATGCGGCTGTACCTCTGTGAAAAACCTTCCCAGGCCAAAGACATTGCGGCGGTCCTCGGCGCCAAACGCCGGGGCGATGGCTGCTGGCTGGGAACGGACGTCACGGTGACCTGGTGCATCGGCCACCTGCTGGAAACCGCACCGCCGGATGCCTACGACGCGCGCTACAAGCGCTGGGTGCTGGCCGACCTGCCGATCATTCCCGAAAAATGGAAAATGACCGTCAAGCCGCGCACCGCCAGCCAGTACAAGGCGGTCAAGCGCCTGCTCGGTGAAGCGTCCGAACTGATCATTGCCACGGACGCCGACCGCGAGGGCGAGATGATCGCCCGGGAACTGGTGGAGCATTGCCGCTATCGCGGGCCGATCCGCCGGCTCTGGTTGTCGGCGCTGGACGATGCGTCCATCCGCAAGGCCCTCGCGGCCCTCAAACCAGGGAACGAGACCTTCAGCCTCTATCACTCGGCCCTGGGGCGTTCCCGGGCCGACTGGCTGATCGGCATGAACATGAGTCGGCTGTTCACCCTGCTGGGGCGCCAGTCTGGCTATCAAGGTGTGTTGCCGGTCGGCCGGGTGCAAACCCCGACCTTGCGCCTGGTGGTGGATCGCGATCGCAGTATCGCCGACTTTGTGCCCGTCCCCTATTGGGCCATCGACGTGCAACTGCTGCACAACGGCACCGCGTTCACGGCGCAATGGCGCGCGGCATCCGAGCTTTGCGACGACCAGGACCGCTGTCTGAATCAGGCATTGGCGCAACAAGCTGCGGCCGCCATGAGCGGCGCGGCCAGTGCGCGGGTGATCAATCTGCGCACCGAACGGATGCGCGAAGTGGCCCCGCTGCCGTTCGACCTGGGTACCCTGCAGGAGGTCTGCTCAAAGAAACTCGGCCTCGGCGCCCAGGAAACCCTCGACATTGCCCAGGCGCTGTACGAGACCCACAAAGTCATTACCTATCCGCGCAGTGATTGCGGCTACTTGCCCCTGAGTCAGCACAGCGAGGCGTCGGCCATTCTGGCGGCATTGCGTCAGGCCGATCCGGCGTTGAACGCCTTGCACGATCACCTTGATCCGCAACGGCGCTCACGGGCCTGGAACGATGCCAAGGTCAGCGCGCACCACGGCATCATCCCCACGGCTGCGGCGAAGAACCTCGAACGTCTGGCGGGCAAACAGCGTGCGGTCTACACCCTGATCCGCGCCCGATACCTGGCGCAGTTCCTGCCCAATCACGAATACGACCGCACCCAGGCCGATTTCGACTGCGCCGGCGAGGCCTTGCGCGCTGTCGGCAAGCAGATCATCGAGCCGGGCTGGAAACGCGCCCTGCCCGAAGCACTGGCTCCGGCCAAGGGGCGCGAAACCCCGGCACCGCAGACTCTGCCCAACCTGGCCGAAGGCATCGACTGCGCAGTGGCCGGCGTGCAATTCAAGGACCTCTGGACGCAACCGCCAAAGCCGTTTACGGAAGGCGACCTGATCAAGGCCATGAAGAATGTCGCCAAACTGGTGCAAGACCCGCTGCTCAAGCAAAAGCTCAAGGACACCACCGGCATCGGCACCGAAGCGACGCGTGCGTCGATCATTCAGGGCCTGCTCGACCGTGGTTATCTGGTCAAGAACGGCAAGGCCCTGGCCGCCACGCCGGCCGCGTTCAGCCTGATCGACGCCGTACCCCGGGCCATCGCCGATCCGGGCACCACGGCGATCTGGGAGCAGGCGCTGGACATGGTGCAAAGCGGGGAAATGAGCCTGGAGGAGTTCGTCACCAAACAGGCGGCGTGGATGAGCAAGCAGGTCAGTCGCTGTGCCGGCCTGAGCCTGACCATCAGCGGTCCACCGCCCGGCGGGCGCGCCGCAACTCCGTGGAAGAAAAAGCGCAAGAGCGCCCCGCGCAAACCATCGAGTGGTACCAGGCGCGGGGCAAAGCCGGCAAGCAAAACCTGAACCCGACACCGAACCTTGCGGCCAACCATAATGAAGGGTGTACCTGCCCCGGCGTAACTGGAGCCAACCCCTATGCCTTCGATAGAACTGCACGCCGCCCAACGCGATGAACTGGAAACCATCGAGAACCTGATGCAGTTCTATACCTACGACTTCAGCGAATGGTTACCGCTAAAACTCGGCGAATACGGTTTCTTCAACATCCTGCCCATGCCCGACTACTGGCGAAACCCGGCTACCCGACCCTTCCTGATCAAGGTCGACGGTGAACTGGCCGGCTTCGTGACCGTGGATAACCAGGTCCATCTATCCGGTGCCGACTACAACATCGGCTATCTGTTTGTCAGTCGACGCTTTCGTGGCCGGGGTGTCGCGCGATTTGTCGTTTCCACCCTCTTGAGTCGGTTCCCCGGTCAATGGCAGATTTTCCACATCGAGGCGAATCAGCCGGCGCGCCTGTTCTGGGCCGCCGTGATGCTGGGGCTCAACGTTGCCGGGCTCACCTTGCATCAGCAGGTGGTTGACCGCTATCCCTGCACTTTTTACCGCTTTGAGTGTCCGCCTTTGTCGTCCTGACCGACACACCTTCGACTCCACCCGCTAATTCCCAACAGCTTTGTCCGACAATATGTAGTGACTAAAAATATTCACTACAAAACCGTTGACGCCTCCGATTTGCCCTTGCATGATGCAGACGTCTCCCCGATCGGGAGTACAGGCAACACGTTTGAGCAAGCTCGTCTGACCGCCGAGCTGTTTTTCCCGGATACACGCTGCCCACAAGGCAGATTGAAGAAGCTGACCTGGCCTGAACGTCCAGTACAAGGGCGAGAAGTCTTGGCGAGCAATCCTCATGAAGCTTGTGGCCGACCCTGAAAATGTCGGCAGTGGCCTTAAGGTTTTCGCCGCTTCTCTTCGTTGTGACGCTATTGCGTAGCAGTTATTCAACACGACTACATGCAACAGACGCAGGACCCCGCCCGATAAGGCGGTCGAACGCTGACGTCCTGGTTTCGGTGCCAGGGATCAACTAACCGATGGGCTACCTGTATTAGCGAATCAACTTTGAAAGATCACCAATTGGTCAAGGGGCTTTATGATGAATCTGAACAATCAACCAACTATCGATGAACTGGCTCGTATCTTCGCTGCAAAGAAAGACAGCCACGACAACCATATTCTCTGGATCAGCAAGTGTGGCCAGGTTCATATCGACTGCCTGTCGCCGCACGCCCATGAAGCAGAGTTCGACCAGAACAACCAGAACCTGCTCGCCCGACTGAAGATGTACCGTCGCGGCCAGGGCTATGTCGGCAAGAAGGCCGCGGCCGACAAGGACTTCATCGGTAATGTTCTGCAAACCCTGAAACAGGCCTGGGCCTCGATGCAGAACCAGAACGAAGTTCGGGTGATTGACCGGTTCTACTGATTAAGATGAGTCATTACTGACTTATTGATAAACAAGGCCTGCTCCCGATAAGGAGCAGGCTTTTTTATGTTGGAATAAAAATAAACTGTGGGAGCGGGCTTGCAGCGGTCACAAGTTCCGCCATCTCAGCGTTTGACGCCCAGATCGAACTGGGTCATGCGACTACGAATGGTAAACACTCCATCACCCGAGAGAATCGCACTGCGAGCAAACAGGCGCCCGCTCTCCCAGTTCGAAAGCCCCAGTTCCGGCTTGTTCAACGCGTACTGGCCGTCGACCCAACGGGTGATGCCGTTGCCGACAAAAGGCGCGTTGACCGCGTTGTAGAAACGCTCCTGAGCCTCGGCACTTTCACTGATCAATGACACGGTGAATTGCGGGCTGTAGCGATTGAACAAGGTAATGGCATCGTCCAGGTTGTCGACGATCTTCAAGCTGATTTCCGGGGTTTCTTCCCACTCCCATTCACGGCCCAATTGATCTTCCGGCAACGGCTCGGCCTGCGCCTCGCTCTGATAGCCTTCGGCACGGTATACCTGGACCGTTGCAGCCAGCCAGTCTTGCGGCAGGTGCGACTCGCTGCCTTCAACGATATGCAGCTTGCAGCCCTGGCCCCGTGCGGTGCCGGCCTGCTTGAGTGCGTCGAGGAACAGCGGCACCAGTTCAGCGGCGCGGTCGCGGTGAATCAGGCAGACGTTCAGGGTGTTGCAGACCTTGCGGTCCAGGGAGTTGCGCACCACGGCGGCAAAGCGCGGGGCGTCGGCATCGGTGTTGGCGATCAACCAGGCGCCACCGGTGCCGTGCAGGCTGACCGCCGTGCCAGCCTGCTGCGCGATGCTCCCCAACTGGCTGACGGCGCGACCCGAACCACGGGCCACTGCCAATGACAGGCGCCGGTCAGCGAACATCGCCCAACCGGCGGCGTGGTTGACACTTTCCACCAGCGACACGGCACCGGCCGGCAAACCGGCGTCGCTCAGCGCAGGGTTCAGTGCATGGGTGACGATCGCCTGGGCGGTGCCCAACGCATCACTGCCAATGCGCAGCACGGCGGTGTTGCCGGTGCGCAACACACCGGCCGCGTCGGCAAACACATTCGGCCGGCCTTCGAAGACGAACGCGACGATGCCCAGCGGCGAGACCACTTGCTCGACTTTCCAGCCATCGTGTTTGACGCAACTGATCACCTTGCCACGACTGGCCGGTGCATCGCGCCAGGCGCGCAGGCCGGCGATCATGTCGCGACGCATACGCTCATCGGCCAGCAACCGGGTGGTCGAGCGACCGCGCGCCTTGGCCCGCTCGATGTCGGCCAGGTTGGCAGCTTCGATCAAGGCCCAGCACTGCGCGGTTTCCAGGCGTTGGGCAAACAGGTCGAAGAAGGCGCTGATGGCTTGATCGGACACTGCCGACAGCGCGGTGAATGCCGCCTGGGCGCGCTCGATCGCGACGTTGGCCGCTTGCTGGTCCGCCACGGGGATCAGCAGCAACTCGCCGCTGACCTGCTCCACCAGCAGGTGGTCACCGGGCTGGAAGCGTTGCGCCAGTTCGGGGCTGACGACAGTGACACGATTACCGGCGAAAGGGATTGGCGTGCCAGCGACTAGACGTTCGAGCGCAAGAGACATGAAGCGGTTTCACCATGCAGGGGGCGGCCAGAAAATGTATAGCAATTTCCCTGTGGGAGCGAGCCTGCTCGCTCCCACAGGGGGTAAGCGATGGCCGTTTACGTATCTCAGTGTATACAGCCCCCCCCCAGACACACCCCGCACTCAAAACCCCGCCACAACGACACACCGCAGATACACCCCTTTGATGAAATACGCCTGTCGATTGGCCAAGCCGATCAAAGCGCTCAACTCTCGGGGGTATGCCGTTGCCCCGCCGCCCAGACCTGAAAGAGAACTACGCCCATGAACACTTCCGTTTCTTCGGCCGTCAAAGGCCTGCACCTGAACCTCGACCGTGCCAGCCACTGGGTTGCCCCCCTGGCGCTGCGGGTGTTCCTCGCCTGGGAATTTTTCGAGTCCGGCCTGGAAAAATTCAACGGCCAGAACTGGTTCGCCGATATCCAGGAGCGCTTCCCGTTTCCGTTCGACCACCTTCCAGCGACGCTGAACTGGGAACTGTCGATGTGGGCCGAACTGATCTTCGCCCTGACCTTGCTGGTGGGCCTGGGCACACGTTTTTCGGCGCTGAGCCTGATGGTGGTGACCCTCGTCGCAACCGCCGCCGTCCATTGGCCCGCCGACTGGCACACTCTCAGTGAACTCGCCCAAGGCTATGCCATCAGCAACAAGGGTTACGGCAACTTCAAGCTGCCTTTGATCTATCTTGTGGCCCTCACGCCGCTGTTGCTGTCGGGTGGCGGCAAGCTCGGTATCGATGCGCTGCTGGCGCGTTGCTTCTGGCGACGCTGAAACGACAGCTGCAACGCCGACAAACAAAAAGGGGACTTCCATAAAGTCCCCTGTTTTTTTCCCCGGAACTAACCCATCACCTCTTCCAGCCCGGTCTGTTCCGCCAGCTTTGGATGCGCGCTGCGCTCATGCACATGGGATTGCGGCGTGCGGTCAATCAGCAGGCTCAGCAGTTCCGGGCGGCTGTAGTGTCCACGGGAATCCATCATGCGCTTGCGCTTGTCGATCAGGCCCATGTCGAGGTCGGCGATCACCTCGCCCTCACCTTCATGCAACGAACCCAGCACCGAGCCATCCGGGCTGATGATCGCGGTGTAGCAACCGCCGGAGATCGGACCGATGGCGCAACCGGTGTCGGCCATGATCTGCTCCTGTTGCTCGGGGTACAGCCACGCCGTGGAGTTGACCACAAAGCACGCAGCCTCCAGAGCATGCTGACGAATGCTGACTTCCATTTGCGAGGCGAACAGCGGACCTGCAAACGACCCCGGGTACATGGCCGCATGGATCTGTTCGCCATCGGCCATCAAGGCATAACGGGCCAGCGGGTTGAAATGCTCCCAGCAGGCCAGTTGCCCGATGCGCCCTACCGCGCTGTCGACGGCCCGCAGGCCTGAGCCGTCGCCCATGCCCCAGATCATGCGCTCGTGGTAGGTCGGGGAAATCTTGCGGCGACGCTGGATCAGCGAGCCGTCGGCATCGAACAGCAACTGCGTGTTGTACAACGTGCCACCATCGCGCTCGTTGACGCCGATGGACACGACCATCCCCGCTTGCCTGGCCGCAGCGCCGATGGCATCGGTGGCGTGCGAAGGCACGGTGACCGCCTGGTCCAGCAGCTTGAGGTGTTCGGCGGCCATTTCGAATGGCGACTGCACGTAGGAAAAGTACGGGTAGTACGGCACCACGGTTTCCGGGAATACGGCGAATTGCACACCCTGCTCGCCGAGTTCGAGAATCTTCTGCACCACTTTGTCGACGGTGCCTTCTCGGCTGTAAAGAACAGGGCTGATTTGTACGGCGGCGGCTTTGACGAGGGTCATGGCGGTGATCTCATTGAGGAAAAGGTTTCAACGAGTTAAATATTACGCAAATAATATTAAGGCCTGAATGTCGTATACACCACCTTTCAGGACATCACGATTCAGCCCCGACTGGCACGCTGAATCACCTGCGGCGGCTGCCCGAACGCACGAATAAAAGCGCGGCGCATCCGCTCCCGGTCACCAAAGCCGGTGTCCGTCGCTACCGCATCGATAGAGTGCCGTCCGGTTTCCATCATCAACCGGGCCGACTCCACCCGCAGGTTTTCGATGGCCTTGGCCGGAGACTGGCCGGTTTCGGCATGAAACACCCGGCTGAATTGCCGAGGGCTGAGATTGGCCGCACTGGCCAGCTCCTCGACCGACAGCGCGGACTTGAGATTCTGCTTGGCGTAATTCAGCGCGGCCTGTATGCGATCGGTCTTGGGGGCCAGCTCCAGCATCACCGAAAACTGCGACTGCCCGCCGGAACGCCGGTGATACACCACCAATTGCCGCGCTACCTTGCGTGCAACGTCGACGCCCAGATCGCTCTCCACCAGGGCCAGCGCCAGATCGACGCATGCGCTCATGCCGGCAGCCGTCCAGACGTTGCCGTCGTTGATGAAGATCCGGTCTTCCTCGACCTTCACGTTCGGGTACGCCTTGCGAAAGGCCGACACATGCGCCCAGTGGGTGGTCGCCCGCCGACCATCAAGCAAACCGGCCTGGGCCAAGGCAATCGCCCCCGTGCAAATCGAACCCAGACGCCTGGTGCCGTGGCTGGCGCGGCGCAGAAACTCCAACATGCCCGGCGTGGTCGGGCGGATCAGGTTGTCGCCCAGGACCAGTAGCGTATCGAACGCGCGCTGGTCAAACGCTTCGGTCTGCACTGCAAAACCGGCGGACGTTTGCACCAGGCCACCCGGCTCGGACAGCAATGCAATGCGGTACAACGGCTCGTCGCCGGCGCTATTGGCCAACTCGAAGGCGGCACACATGGCCAGGCCCAGAACCTGGAAGCCGGGGTAAACAATGAGTCCGATCTGGTGCATGGCGATATGACCCTAAACGTGGCATGCCTGATGTTCAGGCCAGAAGACTTGTACTCTAACCCGAACAGCAGGCGCCGGGCATCAGGGCGGAGCACCTCGCGCATTGGCCGATAGCGACGGATAATCAGGTGGCTTCCATCTCACCGAGGAATTGCAGGATGTCACTGACTCTTTATTTCCATCCGCTCTCGTCGTTCTGCCACAAAGCGCTGATCGCTCTCTATGAACTGGGAATCGAGTTTGAAAAAAGGGTCATAGACCTGGGTAACGAGGCTGACCGGGCCGAGCTTCAAGCGCTGTGGCCGATCGGCAAGTTTCCGGTGCTGCGCGATCACGCCCGGCAAAAGGATGTGCCGGAGTCGAGTGTGATCATTGAGTACCTGGACCGGCTTCATCCCGGCCAGGTGCATCTGGTTCCGGACGACTGGGAAACCGCGCTGGAGGTGCGTCTGTGGGATCGTTTTTTCGACCTGCACATCCAGGTGCCGATGCAGAAGATCGTCGCTGACAGAATCAATGCCGCAAACGGCGACCTGACCCGCGAACGCGCCGCGCTAATGACGGCGTACGGCATGCTTGAACGTCAGCTGGCGGCAAGAACCTGGGTCGCCAGCCCCGCGTTCAGCATGGCCGACTGTGCCGCCGCCCCGGCACTGTTCTACGCCAGCACCCTCGTCCCCTTTCCCGGTGACCATCGCCACTTGAGTGCTTATTTCGACAGGTTGACCCAAAGGTCCTCGGTCAAGCGGGTCATCGACGAGGCAAGGCCGTATTTTTCCTGGTACCCGTTTGCCGAGGCCATCCCGGAGCGCTTTCGGTAGTGACGCCAGCGCGACCGGGGAACGGGGAACGGGAGGCAAAAACCAACGAATCGACGAGTCGACGAATAATAACCGTCGGTCGAGTGTTATCTGATTATGCAGGAATAAAAAAATGGCAGGGGCGGCTGGATTCGAACCAACGCATGGCAGGATCAAAACCTGCTGCCTTACCGCTTGGCGACGCCCCTGTATCTGTTGCGATGAGTGCCTGGCACTCGCTTTCTTGAGTGGCAACAAGACCTGTTGCCTGCTCTCGCGGCTGGTTCCCTGAGGGTCGCTGCAAGAGTGGGCGCAAATTTACCAACTTTTTCCTCGTCTGGGAAGCCCAAACAAAAAAAATTGTTCATTAAAACAGGCGCTTAGTGTTGAGCCGGATCTCGGGGATTTATCGGCGCACATTCAGCCCGAACAGCTCTGCTACGCTTTTCTTTACTCGAATTGAATCGGGAATCGTTTATGCAACACCCTTCCCTTGCCATTTGAGGGCGCCAAAAGTGAAAGGCAAATTAATGGGGGCCGCTGCAACCCTTCTGGTACTCGGGACCGCGGTTTATGGGTTGAACACCTGGGAACACATCCAGAACCAGCGACAGGAAGCGGTCTGCAAGGCCGCTCGGGAGCACCTGAATGACCTGGAAACCCAAGCGCGAGCCTTGGCCTCCGGGTTGACGGTCGAAGCCTATGCCGAAGCCGAAAAAGCCGAGGCCGGCCAGTTGGTCCTGGCACTCGATACCGCCAGGAATGAAGCCGAGGTCGATGCCGTCATCGACAAGCACGCCGCTGCCATCGAGGCGCAGATAACGGCCGAGGAGGCTGAGGTCCAGTCCCGAGGCGAACAACCCTTCCTCGGTCAGGAACTGAAAAGGCAACGCATCCCGACCGACGTCAAACAGGAATTCAAACGTGCTGAAAAGGCCGTCGCCGATACCTGTAAATAGTGTCGACCGCCAGCTCCAGGTTTATCGTCAGCGTCTGGAATTCAGCAAAAGGGGTTTCGGCTGGAACAGGTGAGCGCGCCGTTGCAGCGCACTCACCAGTCACTCAGTGCGGCGCGCGCGGGATGGTCTTGAGCAGATCTTCGGGGCTGATGTGCCCCACCACGCTGCCCGGTTGCGGCAGGTTGAGGATGTGGCCCTTCATCTTGCCGATGATGTGCATTTCACAAGGCTTGCAGTCGAACTTCAACGTCAGTACCTCATCGCCGTGTATCAGCTGCATCGGTGCAACCTTGGTGCGCACGCCAGTCACGCCCTTGGCCTGTTTCGGGCACAGGTTGAAGGAGAAACGCAGGCAGTGCTTGGTGATCATCACCGGCACCTCGCCGGTTTCCTCGTGGGCCTCGTAGGCCGCGTCGATCAGCTTGACGCCGTGGCGGTGATAGAAGTCGCGGGCCTTCTGGTTGTAGACGTTGGCCAGGAAGGACAGGTGCGACTCCGGGTACACCGGCGGCGGCGTGGTCTCGGCCTTACGGCTGCCACGCGGGTGGGCGGCGATCCGCGCTTCGGTCAAGGCGTCGATCACTTCACGGCGCAAGGCCTTGAGCTGCGAGTTGGGGATGAAGTACGCCTGCGGCGCGTCCAGCTTGATGTCGATGGCGTGGTACTGCGTGGTACCCAGTTGGCCGAGCAGATCCTGCAATTGCTCCAGCGCCTGTTCCGGCTTGTTGGCGGCGCCGAACGGGCCGGACAGGGTGACGCTGGCGCTGATGCCCTCTTCGCTGGTAGCGGTCAGTTCCAGTTGCTCTTCACGCAGGCAAGCGACCCAGTTCAGGGCAATTCGACGCTCGGCGGAGGTCTTTTGCAGCGCCTGTTGCCAGTTGTGATCAAGGTTGCGATTCAGCGGATGATTGGGGCGCAGCTTGTACATCCCCTCCGGCATCTCGTTGGGCTCGACGCGATAGCGATAACGCTTCTCGCCGTCCTCCTCGAATTCGCCTTTGGGTTCGGCGATGTTGGCGCGGAAACCCACCACTTCCCGCTTGACCAGCACATTGAGGCCGTCGCCGTTGGACAGTGGCTCGTGCGTGACAACCTGCATGTCGCGCTTGGCGACCTTTTCGACCACACCCACCGGCAGACCGGTGAAGGTCGGCGAATCAAAGGCGCCAATGTCGATCTTGCGGTCAGTGACGAAGTAATCGGTGCTGCCACGGTGGAAGGTTTTTTCCGGGTCGGGCAGGAAGAAGTGCGCGGTGCGGCCGCTGGAGGCACGGGCCAGGTCCGGGCGGTCTTCGAGTACGGCGTCGAGGCGCTGACGATAGTAGGCGGTGATGTTTTTCACATAGCCCATGTCCTTGTAGCGGCCTTCGATCTTGAACGAGCGCACGCCGGCCTCGACCAGGGCGCGGATGTTGGCGCTCTGGTTGTTGTCCTTCATCGACAGCAGGTGCTTTTCGTAGGCGATCACCCCACCCTTTTCGTCCTTGAGGGTGTACGGCAGACGGCAGGCCTGGGAGCAGTCGCCACGGTTGGCGCTGCGCCCGGTTTGCGCGTGGGAAATGTTGCACTGGCCGGAAAACGCCACGCACAACGCACCATGGATAAAGAACTCGATGGCTGCGTCGGTTTCGTCGGCGATGGCGCGGATCTCCTGGAGATTCAGCTCGCGGGCCAGCACCAGTTGCGAGAAACCGGCCTGATCGAGGAACTTCGCCCGCTCCAGGGTGCGGATGTCAGTCTGGGTACTGGCGTGCAGCTCGATCGGCGGAATGTCCAGCTCCATCACCCCCAGGTCCTGGACGATCAGCGCATCGACGCCGGCGTCGTACAACTGATGGATCAGCTTGCGGGCCGGTTCCAGTTCGTTGTCGTGCAGGATGGTATTGATGGTGGTGAACACCCGGGCGTGGTAACGACGGGCGAACTCCACCAATTGGGCGATATCACTCACTTCGTTGCAGGCATTGTGGCGGGCGCCGAAGCTCGGGCCACCGATGTAGATGGCATCGGCGCCATGCAGGATGGCCTCGCGGGCGATGGCGACATCGCGGGCAGGGCTGAGCAATTCCAGGTGATGTTTGGGCAAAGACATAGTTTTTTTAGTCAGGCTTGTCACGGTCGAGGCGTGCATTGTAGCGGCGAAACGCCTGACCGGCACCCGTATGCTGCCGGGTGGTGGCCTTGGGTAGATCTGACCTGCCTGAATCCCTGTGGGAGGGGGGTGCTCGCGATAGCGGCAGGACATTCAGAATTGATGTCGACTGACATGCCGTCATCGCGAGCAGGCTCCTACAGGGACATAGACAACTCACACATCCGCTGCAGCACGGCATTCAAACCATTACTTCGCGACTGGGACAACTAACGTCCCAGCCCCAACTGATTGAACCACCCCGCCAAATCCTCCAGCTCCGTGACGACATCGGCAGGCAAGTACATCGCAGTAACTCCAGCGCCTGATCCAGCGCTTCGAAGAACCGCTCCAGGTCACTGGCTTTCCATGAGCTCAAAGCGCTTAATCGCACCTACGATTTTTTCAACGTCACTGTCTGTCAAATGATGGTGGCAAGGAAGAGTGAGCATTTCTCGGGACAAGCGCTCGGTATTAGGCAAAACAACCTGAGCTTGACTCTTCAACCAGGCTTCTTGCCAATGAATAGGTGTTGGATAATGAATAGCCGCCTGGATATCATTTTCAGCTAGATAGCTTTGTAACCTGTCTCGGTGCTTCGACTGCACCACATAGTGATAGTAAGACCCGCCGGGCTTGCCACCACCAAGGTCTACTGTCGTCGCTGTCTCGCTAAGGGCCTGATCATAGAAAGCAGCGATTTCCCGTCGCCGCTTCAACCATTGGTCTAAATACTGGGCCTTGATGTTGAGGGCTGACGCCTGCAACGAATCGAGGCGCGAATTGATTCCGAACAACACTGATTCATTGCGCGTTTCCAACCCGTGATTACGTGCCCTCCTGGCATATTCGGCAATCTTTGGATGGGTCGTCACCAGAACCCCACCATCTCCCAAGCCACCGAGTGTCTTCAGCGGATGCATGGAGAAGGCTGATGCATCGCCACGAGTGCCCACTTGATGCCCGTCAAGGGTAGTGCCGATAGCTTGGGCGCAGTCTTCTATTACCGCCACACCGCGAGAACGACACAAGTCAATTATCGCGTCAATGTTCAATGGTCGGCCGCGCAGGTAAACCGGTATGACTGCCTTTGTCCGGGCATTCATGAGAGGTTCGATGGTATCGACGCTGATGAGCTCATCATCGCCCACATCTGCCAGAACGGGTTTGGCGCCTGCGGCAACTATTGCCCCCACCGTCGCGACGAAGGTATTTGCGCAGGTGATGACTTCATCGCCTGGCCCTATTTCAAGAGCCCGCAGCGCCAGAAGCAAAGCGTCGGTGCCTGAGTTGAGGGAAATGGCATGGGCTCTGTTACATCGCCCGGACATCCATGCTTCGAACTTCGCGACCTCCTCGCCAAGCACAAAGTCTCCCGTCGCTAAAAGCTCCTGCCAACGTTGGAGAATCAGAGCTGAAAGATCTTGGGCCTGCTCTTGCACATTATTGCATTTGATCATTTTGAGCACTCCTTGGCATGAGCGTAAAGGACACCAGAACAATTAACAGTGTGCCTACGGCACTGAGAATTGCCGTGAGGGAAAGGGTCTGGGAATAACCGACCATCCCGCCGACGATTCCGCTACCGAGATAAATGAAGGGGTGCACGCCACTGGTAAAGAACGTATCGACTGCCACCACTTTGCCAAGGTCCTTCTCGGGAGAAAGTGTCTGCATCGCCGTGGCCCAACCAGTCAACCAGGACGCTTCGACAATACCTACCAGGGTCGCCCCCAGTATCGCCATCCAGGACGAGCTTCCCATGCCGAGAAGGGCCATCGCGCCAGCCAGGAACAAACCGCAGGTCACTGCAAGTCCAATCAGTCGTTTATGTCCGGAAACAAGCACCGTGATGATTGATCCAATGCACGCACCGAATCCCGAGGCGGCCAGACACACTCCCCACATTTCTTCGTTGAATCGATCGCTGATCGCATAGGGCGCTACGACCAGGAAAATCGGGAAACACAATACGTTCACCACGAGGGTGGCCGCGAAGCCCAGTAAAAGCGTGGAGTTGCCGGTAACGATAGCAATGCCATTGACCGCTTCTCGGATCGAAAACTCCTCCTCGAACTCATGGGGCTTCATATTGGGCAACATCGCCGTATAAACGGCGGCGCAGAAGAATGTCAGACCATCGATCAATATGCCCCAGACCGGATCCCAGAAAATGATGAATACACCCAGCGTCGCGGGAAACAGCACAGCGACCAGGTTGTCGACAAAGTTCATCGCACCATTGCCCGCCACCAGTGCTTGCTTGGGCAGCAAATTGACGAGTAGTACCTGAGCGCACGGACGGGAAACCCCTATGCCGATGCCAAATATCAGATAGACAAAGACCAGCCACCACCAGGGCGCACCGAAGACGATCAGCGCCACCGCAGCCAGTTGCGCAAAACCCCTCGCCGTGTCGGTGTAAATCAGTACTTGCTTCGGCGACTTTCGATCCGCCAGCAAACCTCCGACCAGGGCTCCGATCACGCTCCCTACCCCGACTGCCGCCATAACAAAACCGAATACTTCTCCTCCGTAGCCGGTCCGGATAAGCGCAATTGGCAGTGCGGCCAGACAAATAGCGTCGCCGGCCATCGAGAGACTTTGGCCAATGAGCAACTTGCGAAAAGACGAGACGCTCAGCGCTTCGGCATAAGGTGATAAGCGATCGGCAATGGAGATCATATGTAATCCTCCTTGAGACCTATGCTTGCGTCCTGGTTTAAGCGCGTAGCGAGCTTCAATCCCCCTCTCCGGACTTCGAGTTCTCCTCGACCGAGGATCGAGACCTTGAGCCGCTGTCCACGAAAGTAAAGGGTAAAATGGCAGGAGTCCCAATGGGTAGGTAGTTGCGGCCGGAAGGACAATCGCCCATCTTTCACATCAACGCCGGCCAATCCCTCGACAAGTCCTTGCCAGGCACCAGCATAGGCGGAAAGATGCAGTCCGTTGCTGTATTCGGTCACGGGGGTGAAGTCCAGGTTGTAGCGACTCGCACGTAGCATGAAGTCGGCACAAGTTTCCGTCTCCCCCAAATGCGCGGCCACCACTGCATGGGGGCCATAGCTCAGCGAAGACTCATGCACCGTACGCGGTTCATAATAGTTAAATGCGGTGCGTTTAACGATGTCTGTAAAGTGCTCGGGAAATAGTGACATGAGCAAAACTATGTCCGCTTGCTTTATCAAACGTGAATCGAAGTTTTGCAACTTTTCGGCCTTTTCCCGTTCAGCTTCATCGACAAACTGTGGGCCACGTTTCTTATCCATTCTGAGGCAAGTGTCAGGAAGCGAAGCATAACCCTCGAATTCCTCAGGGATCGAAACACCCGCCACTATCATCCAGGGCAGGTAGACGTTATCCGCCAGGGTGCGCCACTCCTCGATTTCCGCCGCTAACACCGGCGGAAAACCACGACGCCCTACCATTGAAAGGGCAAGCCTGATGCACCATCTGAGCATGTAGTTTGTAAAGAAACTGTTATCCACATGATAATGGTATTCGTCCGGCCCCATCACCGACCTCAGAACATAAGCTTGCTTATGCTCTGACCAGTTGAAAACTGACGCCGCGAACCTGGCACTTTCAACAATGATTTGGTACCCCCGTGACTCCATATACTCATTGTCACCAGTGGCTTCCCAGTATTTATTCAGGGCATAGCAAACATCCGCTGAGATATGCAGTACCTCCCGAGCACTCCATTCTCGTCTCAGTTCCGGATCGGGGTAGGACAGCACGTAATGGGGGCCGTTTTCGGTGCCCATGTCGTTGGATGCTTCAGGATAACGAGCCCCGGCGAAGCCATTGACTTGGGCGAACAACCGCGCCTGCTGTATGAAATAGTAGCGGTAGTCGATCAAGGCTTTTGCAATCTCGGGGTCGTTCCAGATCCAGAAAATACATTTATGCAGTTCAGTATCGAAAAACGTGGCACCAGAGTGATAAGTGCTAGTTAGTCCTCGTGCTGGTGAAATCACACCTCGGCCATTGCTCTTCGAGCCGACTCCATTTTGCAAAAGCTGGAAAACGGCATACTTCATACCGAGTTCCGCAGGACTGCCTCTTGAGTTGATGATGACTTCATGGTCATCCCAAAGCGTATTCCACCTTTTCTGGTGTGCGCTTTCGATACCAGCCGGATCGGTACCAGAGGAAAAAAACGCAGAAATCGAATTAAAAGAATCTTGTGCTAATTTCCAGTGCACGGAAAGTTGCTGGTGCTCGATTGTTGAAAAATCAAAAGTTATCGAGGCGACGCAGCCACTGTCCTGTTCATCCCAGTAAATAACGGAGCTGGCGGCCGGTTGGGATCTTTCGAAACGAAGGCTATAGCTCAGTCGCTGCTCTCGCGTCTCCACTATTACACTTAAGTCACCGTCGTCGCTGAAACTCTGTTTGATATTGTAGTGACGGGCAGTCAACCAAGCAGAGGCACCCAGGTATTCATTCAGTGCCGAGTCGTCCATGCCAAAGTCCAAGCGCACCCGATGCGGTTTTCCCCGACCGCCGACCCGGTACAACCCTATGTAGGTTGAAACGGCGGTAACTTCAGGCGCATTGATGAATTGCCTTACCGTCAACTTGTATTCGATGCCCCCAACCCGTACCCGTTCGGTACTGATGACGGTCGCCTTGTCGAGCGACAAGACAACGGTCGAAGTGTCCGGCATGTGACGGGCGCGCTCACCAGTATCGACATCATAGAGTCGGATAATCCTCGGTGCCGGCAGTGAAACTATCTCCCGTGACACCCCGAGCCCGGTAACATAGGTGTCTCCCACCAACAACTGTGTGCGTTTCGTTCGCGCCGATGACTGGGGTACGTAGGGACGCACCCCTATATGAGCATTGGCTAAGGTCGCCACGCAGGCTACAAAAGCGGAAGATCTCGAGCTGACCTCGACGATCTCCTCTGCCTGATTTCCATAAGAAATACTTAGCACGACGAAGTTTCTCCGCAAGGCTCGAAGGACCAATCGTTGTGCTGCATACTTCGAACATTGTGGTAGCGGGTGTCCGAGAGCACATCATCGCTGTCTATGAATTTCCCCGACTGCCATTGCTCGCATATCTCCAGAACGGCATCCCGGATCGAATAGATGAATTCGAACCCGAGTTGCTGCTGGACCCTGCGCGAATCCAGGCGGTATGAGCGGACATCATCACTGGCGATGGTGGTGATCGGTACGTTAGTTGAGAAGTACTTGTCGACGATATCTTTTACCTGGTTTGCGATATCGGTGACCGTATGGTTTTCATAACCGACGTTGATGGCAGTTCCACTGACCGAACTCAGAGACTCTCGCTGGACGAGCATCGTATAGAGTCGGGTGAGATCGCCGATATGGACATTTGGCCGGAACTGGTTGCCTCCAAACACGGTGATTTCACCACGTGCAAGCGCGCTGGCAGTCAGGATATTCACCGTAAGGTCAAGCCGTTGCCGAGGTGACCAACCGCAGACCGTGGCGGCTCTAACGGCTACGGTCTGGAAGGTTGAATCGGTCAAGTCGAAGAGTATCTTCTCTCCTTGCGCCTTGAATCGGTTGTAGTCAGTGATCGGAACGCAGGCTTGGTTCTCATCGACGAAGGGTTCTGCATTGATCCCGTACACGCTCGCAGACGAGGCGTAAATGAAACGCTGGCACCCCAGACGCTTTGCGCTACCGATTAAATGGGGCAGGCAATCGATATTGATTGACTGGCCCAGTTCAGGGGCCAAATTGAAACTCGGGTCATTGGCCACCGCAGCAAGATGGATAATGGTACTGGCGTCCTGCAACACCTTATCCATGATGGAGTTGTCACGGATATCACCCTTGATGAATTCCAGGCGAGGGTGACTCATGAACAACTCAAGCCCATTGGAGAAGAACAGCGCGTCCAAGACCCTGACTCGATAACCTGCGGCCAGCAGTTTGGGAACCAATCGGGAACCGATGTAGCCCGCCCCGCCTGTTACAAGAACAATCGATGCATTACTCATATCTACCCCGCCCTTGGTTGATTACTTTGGCAACATAAACTCATCGAGTGATGAGAGTATTGAAACACGTGGGTCGCGGGCCCTAGGTTCACGTTGGTTACGGCGAATCTGCCAAGCATGGACTCCAAGGCTGCACGCGAGATCAACTGCGTACGGACTATCGTCGATAAGATGGATATCTTTCGCAGGCCGCGTACCGATCAACTGCTGAAACAACTCTCCCCGCGTTTGATTGGCTGATTGCTGAAAAACTGTCTTGGCTTGTTTGAGCGATAACGCCGACTGACGCAAGGTAATATCGAACAAGTCGGATGCGTTCTGCGAAGCCGTATAGAAAATGACCGTCAATCGGGCGTCGTCAATGCGCTGCAACAGGTGTAATGCGTCGCTAAAAAGTTCAGTTCCGACGCACAGGCGCTGGAATTCCTTCTGCTTGTAGTCGGCCAACTCACTGGCATTCAATGAGTGGAACTCGCCTTGGTCTTGAGCGTCTCTTTTCAACTCCAAGAGACGTGAAGCCCCTTCCATGCGGGGACGCCCAGCAATATGATCGATGTACTCTTCATGGATCAGTTCTATGCCTCCAATTTTGAAAGCGGTATTGCGCCAGGCTTCGAAGTGCGGTGTATTGAGCAGTGTCCCGTCAAGATCTATTAATATAAGAGTCGACATTATTCAATCTCCCTGCTGCATACTTTTTTTGACATAATTAATCGCGCAATCCGCGAGGTCGAATCGAATATCCTGTTGTCGGTCAGGACCATACGTCCGCCCACACTTTCAACCAAAGCTTTTTCCGCCTGTAGTCTCACGTCAGAGCCGTCGCTATAGTCCGCCCCCTTGAAGTACACATCAGGTCGTAAGGCTTTGATGATGTACTCGGCGGTCGGCATATTGTTGACAATCACATGATCGCAATAGCGGATGGAGGCAAGAAACTCAGCCCGTTTACAGTCAGGAAAAACCGGTCGATCTGGCCCCTTGTTGACAAAGTTGTCAGCCGTAACTGACACAAACAAGCGGTCGACCATAGTTCTGGCGCGTTTGAGGTGATAAATATGACCAAGGTGGACTATGTCAAAGCAACCGTGGCAAAGTCCAACGACGAGACCATTGATGCGGCAGTGCCTCACGACGTCCTGCAACTCAGCGATATTAGTTAGAACGCCCATGACAGTTTCATTTCCTTGAAGGGAGAAATTTCGCCATTATGTTCAAGTGCTCGCAGTCACCCCAATAATCAGGCAACTGCCCGACAACCTGAAAGCCATTACTCAGGTGAAACTTATATGCCGCACGCTCTTTATCTATATTTCCGATGTCTAGGCATAAATAGCGCTTGCCACGTTCAAAGGCGTAACTTTCGATTTTCGAATACAACAACGAGGCGATCCCATCACGTCGATAGTCGCTATCAACGATCAACCAGTCTGCCCAGAGTGCCTGCTTGGATGGAATCGGGCCGAGTGCGCACCCCATAGTTCCGACGACTATTCCATCCGCGATCGCGACAAAGCGAATTCCTTCATGGGTAGTATCCGTGAGTTCGCTGGCAAATTGGATGCATGCAGATTTCGTCAAATCCTCTAGCGAAACGATTTGATCAACTAAATTTAACATTTCCGGTATATCTGATTCATTGAAGGGGCGGATACAAATATTTTTTTTATATTCACTACTCATGAAAACCTCAACCTCTTCAGTGCAGAATCGAGGCGCTCACAGGCATCCTCGATCATCCTGGGGGTATGGGCGGCCGACAAAGTAACGGGCTCTGGACAATAACTAAGAGGCATAAGGAAACCGTACAGGCGGTATTCATTGGACAACATGTAGAATAATTTTTTTGCAAACTCTACTGGATATAGTTTTTCGATTTCCTTCATTGTGCGAGGGCGCTCGTATGCGCCAATATGAACGCCGATCCGTCCGCCATAACTGTCGAGATAGCAGGGTATTCCGTGCTTGTCGAAAACATCCCACAGACCCTTTTTTAACTGAGACTCCAACGCCGTGATGTATCGAAATACAGCACCGTCCGCCAAGTGCTCGATAATAGCCAGAGCAGCCGACACCGAGAGATAACGCCCCGTATTAGTGCCGCTAACCTGAACAGGCCCTCGGGGCGCGATGATGTCCATGTATTCAGCTTTACCGGCAATTCCGGCGATAGGCATGCCGCATCCAAACGCTTTACCATAGGTGGCGATGTCCGGGACGACACCGAAGTCTTTCTGAGCTCCGCCGAGGTTGGCACGAAACCCGGTCAACACTTCATCAAAGATCAGTAAAGCGCCATGTTGACTCGTAAGTGCGCGTAGCTCCTGTAGGAATCCCTCGTCCGGTCTTATGCAGCCGATATTCAAAGCCACAGGTTCGAGAATGATTCCAGCTACATCCCCCTTGTATTGCTCAAACGCCTTCTGTACGGCGTGCGTATCGTTCCATGGAATCGGAACAGTCAGCATGCCGTATTCATCAGGAATGCCGACAGTCCCTGACAGCCGCTCCAACTCGCCACTGGCCAGCACTTTACCTGAGCGTGGAGATGAATCGATATTCCACGTCAGAGAGTCATTGAGACCATGGAAGTGCCCCTCGAACTTAAGAATCATACGTTTGCCGGTCACAGCGCGGGCTATGCGAGTGGCATACATGGTGGCTTCAAGGCCAGAATTTACCAAACGCAATTTCTCCGCGCATGGCACAACAGCGCAGAACTTTTCACTCAATAGTCTATGTTTATCCGTTTCGTATTGTTGAAGAAAGCCTTGTGATAAGGAACGAGTTATAGATTCTTTGATGATGGTGCTGTCGTGCCCTAAAAGACACGAACCCCACCCCATTATATAATCGTCGTACCACTCCCCTGTGGCGACTTGAACGCGCGCACCGGAAGCATTTTTAATATGCACTGGGCCGACAATCGATAAATGATTCCACCCAGCCAGGACATTTCCTACTCGTGTTTCTTCTTTGGACTCCATATCTTTCATGGCCCCTTCAAGTCGATGAAAAACAAGCAGTGGATGACGCTTGAAGCACCCACCTTTTTTTGATGACGGCCCTGTAAACTGGTGCAAAATCGTCGTTCCATACAATGATTCGACATTTTCGCTATGCTCGGCATCTGCGAAGGACATCTGCTTCATTAGGGACAACCATTCAGTTTGGTCGAGGTGCGTGTTGCACCAAACCTGGAAGCCATTTCCAGGATTACCTTTGCTTCTGCTATTTACTGAGTTGCACTTATGGGTGAACTCAGCACTAGCGATATCTTTGTGCAAGTGAGTTATTAATACTCGGTGGATTTTATTTTGCAATCGAATGGCGCCACGAAACGTCCCATACGGATGTGGGTTTGTTCCTACGTGATAGTGGGATTAATCCCCGATGATTTGCGCGCGCTTTAAAAAATTAAAAATCTATAATCTGCTTCAAGAGCTTACGGTGTTTAAAAGATTTCGACGAGTGCTCGTTTTTTTGACTCACCGTATTAAAATGTGAGCACTATCAACAATGAAGTCGAAAAAATTCGCACCACGACGTCATAGCGGTGATCACGTTATTGAAGACACCTTCAATGGCAAGTCAGCGCTCAGATTTGACGGCGCGAAGCTCGACTGCGCCAGCGGCTTTGGCGCGGTGATGATGGTAACGGCGCCGTTCGGCATGGTCGCGGCGACCCAGGCAGTGGACAGGATTGTGGCAGGCGGGGGGGTGGCGACCGCCGGAGCGCATCAACCCTGCCTGAAGTTGCAGGGTTGCCCTGCAACATAGAATCTCCCACATTTGTTTGGCATCGGTCACAAATCCAGCCCATGCCCAACACCCCCTGTGGGAGCGGGCTTGCCCGCGAAGAGGCCGGCACCGAATGGAGGTGACGAGCGGCATGGTGAAGACAGTTGCTCCCACAAGGTTTTGTGTGTTGCTGCGGTCAGGCCTTGGCCGCCATCGCGGTCACTTCCACGCGCATGCCTTCGACCGCCAACGAGGCAACCCCGACAGCAGCGCGCACTGGCCATGGCTTGGCGAAGTAGCGCTTGTAGACTTCGTTGAACGCGGCGCGGTCGGCCATGTCGGTGAGGTAGATGGTCAGGTGCATCACGCGGTCCATGGAACTGCCGGCTCGCTCCAGCGCGACCTTCAGCGCTTGCAGGGTGCATTCGCTTTGCAGGGTGATGTCGCCCAGTTCCAGGCTGCCGTCGGCGCGGGTGGGGATCTGGGTGGAGACCAGCACACCGCCGAAACCGACAACGTCGGAGGAAATCGAATCCGCATCGGGATCAGGGGTGAAGGTCAGGTCGTGGTTTGCCATGAGGACTCTCTTGCTTGAGGTGGTGAGGCAGGCGCCTTTTGCGCGGCCAGTTTACAGGGCCATTGGCGGCGCGTCGCTAATCCAGACCGGACGGCTGCTGGTGACCGGTGGCCTGCCGGTACTGGCGCGGGGTGAAACCGGTCAATGCCTTGAACTGCCGGGTGAACGCACTGTGGTCGGTATAGCCGCATTGCAGGGCGACCTCGGTGATCGGCATATCGGTGTGGAGCAGTCGATGCGCGTGTTCCAGGCGAACCTTCTGGATCATCTGCCGTGGCGTCAGGTGAAACACGCGCTTGCAGTAGCGTTCCAGTTGCGCCACGGAAATACCGGCGATGCGCGTCAACTCGCCCAGGGTGACGCGACGGTTGAAATGCGCGCGAATGTGCTCGTCCACTGCCGCCAGGCGCTGGTACGCCGGGTGCGTGTCACTGGCCGATTGCAGGTCGACCGAGATGCCCGCCAGACCGATGATTTCATTGCGGCGGTTATACAAGGGGCGCTTATGGGTCAGGCACCAGCCGGGTTCCCGGCTGCCGTACAGGTGCAACTCCAGCTGGTCTTCCAGCACCAGCCCCTGCTCCAGCACCCGCCGGTCCTGCTCGGTGTAACCAGGCCCCAGTTGCTCCGGGAACACCTCGGCGCTGGTTTTTCCCAATAGCGGCTGGAGCTGCTTCAAGCCACAGCGTTGCACCAGCGTGCGGTTGGCCATGACATAGCGCGCCTGGACATCCTTGATAAAGATCGCCGCATTCGGAATGACATCCAGCATGGGCAGCAAAAGCGCGACACCTGCCAGCAGTTGCTCGATGGATTCGGGGCGATTCGAGTCGTCGCCCTGGCACAACAGCGCAAACGCATCCTGAGTCATCAACCGGTCCCTCGCAAAAATCAGACATTTCCCATTGTGCTGATTTCGTCATCGACACCCAAGGAAAACATCAATCGCGGGCACGCCGCCAAGTTCACTCTATGGCCACCGCCCTCCTCGGCAAAACCGACCCGGGCGTCTTGAAGTGCACACCTGCCTATCCAATAACTCACAAGAAGGCGATGCCATGTCAGGCCAAGGCAAGTTCAAAAAACAACTTTCGTTGATAGACCTTACGTTTATCGGACTGGGGGCCATCTTCGGTTCCGGCTGGTTGTTCGCAGCCAGTCACGTGTCCGCCATCGCGGGGCCGGCGGGGATCTTTTCCTGGCTGCTGGGCGGTTTTGCGGTGCTGCTGCTGGGCATCGTCTACTGTGAACTCGGCGCAGCGCTGCCCCGTGCCGGCGGTGTGGTTCGCTACCCGGTTTACTCCCACGGCCCGTTGCTGGGTTACCTGATGGGCTTCATCACGCTGATCGCGTTTTCCAGCCTGGTGGCCATCGAGGTGGTCGCCGCGCGCCAGTATGCCGCTGCGTGGTTTCCCGCATTGACCCAGGCCGGTTCCAGCAATCCAACGGCGATTGGCTGGCTGGTCCAGTTCGGCCTGCTGTGCCTGTTCTTCATGCTCAACTACTACAGCGTGAAAACGTTCGCCAAGGCCAACAACTTGATCAGCATGTTCAAGTTCATCGTGCCGCTGCTGGTGATCGGCGTGCTGTTCACCTTCTTCAAACCAGAGAATTTCCAGTCCCAGGGCTTCATGCCGTTCGGGCTGTCAGGTGTCGAGATGGCGGTGTCCGCCGGCGGCATTATCTTCGCCTACCTGGGGCTGACACCGATCATCTCGGTGGCCAGCGAAGTGAAGAATCCACAACGCACCATCCCGATTGCACTGATCCTCTCCGTACTGCTGTCCACCGCCATCTATGTGTTGTTGCAAGTAGCATTCCTCGGCGGCGTGCCTACCGAAATGCTCGCCAACGGTTGGGCCGGCGTGGCCAAGGAACTGGCCCTGCCCTACCGCGACATCGCCCTGGCATTGGGTGTGGGCTGGCTGGCTTATCTGGTGGTGGCCGACGCGGTGATCTCCCCCAGCGGTTGCGGCAACATCTACATGAACGCAACACCGCGAGTGATCTACGGCTGGGCGCAGACCGGCACCTTCTTCAAGGTCTTCACGCGCATTGACGAAAAGTCCGGCATCCCGCGTCCGGCGCTGTGGCTGACCTTTGCCCTGTCGGTGTTCTGGACCTTGCCTTTCCCTTCGTGGGAAGCGCTGATCAACGTGGTCTCCGCCGCGCTGGTATTGAGCTACGCCGTGGCCCCAGTGTCCGTGGCTGCCCTGCGCCGCAATGCACCCGACATGCCGCGCCCGTTCAAGGTCAAGCGCATGGGTGTCCTCGGCCCGGTGTCGTTCATCATCGCCGCGCTGATCGTCTACTGGTCTGGCTGGAGCACCGTGTCCTGGTTGCTCGGCCTGCAAATCCTGATGTTCGTGGTGTACCTGCTGTGCGGACGTTTCGTGCCAACCCAACACCTGAGCCTGGCCCAACAAGTGCGCTCTTCGGCATGGCTGATCGGCTTCTACGCCGTGACTATCGTGCTGTCCTGGCTCGGCAGCTTCGGCGGCATGGGCGTACTCACCCATCCCTTCGACACAGTGGTCGTGGCGGCCTGCGCGATGGGCATCTACTACTGGGGTGCGGCCACCGGGGTGCCGGCGCATCTGGTTCGCCTGGAAGACGAGGACGGTGAAAGCCAAGCCGATCCTGTTCACACCGGCACGACCGCAGGCCAGCGTCCGATCGGTGTATCCGCCCAGACCTCTCGCTGAAATTCAGGCCAGCAAAGCCTGTGTGTTCCTCTGAATGGAAAGGTTTATGAAAAAAGTACATGTCATTGATTCCCACACCGGCGGCGAGCCGACTCGCCTGGTGATGTCGGGCCTGCCCCAGTTGCCCGGCCGGACCATGGCCGAGAAGCGCGATGCCCTGCGCGAGCAGCATGACCAATGGCGTCGCGCCTGCCTGCTGGAGCCCCGTGGCAACGATGTGCTGGTGGGTGCGCTGTATTGCGAACCGGTGTCGCCGGATGCCACTTGTGGCGTGATCTTCTTCAACAACGCCGGCTACCTCGGCATGTGCGGTCACGGCACCATCGGCCTGGTCAACTCGCTGCATTACCTGGGGCATATCCAGCCCGGCGAGCACAAGATCGATACGCCGGTCGGCCCGGTCAGCGCCACGCTGCATGAGGACGGCAACGTCACCCTGCGCAACGTGCCCGCCCACCGCTACCGCCAACAGGTGCCGGTCGAAGTACCAGGACATGGCCGCGTGTACGGCGACATCGCCTGGGGCGGCAACTGGTTTTTCCTGGTGTCCGATCACGGTCAGGCCTTGCAGATGGACAACGTCGAGTTCCTCACCGAGTACACCTGGGCAATGCTCAAGGCCCTCGAGGCCCAGGGCATCCACGGTGAAGACGACGCGCTGATCGACCACATCGAACTGTTTGCCGACGACGATCACGCCGACAGCCGCAACTTTGTCATGTGCCCGGGCAAGGCCTACGACCGCTCACCCTGCGGGACCGGTACCAGCGCAAAACTAGCGTGCCTGGCGGCTGACGGAACACTGGCCGCCGGCGAACGCTGGGTCCAGGCCAGCATCACCGCCAGCCAATTTGTCGGCAGCTACGAATGGGAAGGCGAACACATCATCCCTTTCATCACCGGCCGCGCCTACATGACCGCCGACAGCACCTTGCTGATCGACGAACAGGACCCCTTTGCGTGGGGCATTTGAGCCCCACGCCTTTTCCCTGACCAAATCTGAATGAACGCCTCAAGGAGTGACAACAAAATGAGCGACAACATTTTCACTGGCTGCATCCCTGCACTGATGACCCCATGCACCGCCGAGCGCAAGCCGGACTTCGACGCGCTGGTAGCCAAGGGTCGCGAGCTGATCGACATTGGCATGAGCGCGGTGGTGTATTGCGGTTCCATGGGCGACTGGCCGCTGCTGACCGAAGCCGAGCGTCAGGAAGGCGTGGCGCGCCTGGTGGCCGCCGGCGTTCCGACCATCGTCGGCACCGGTGCGGTCAACAGCCGCGAAGCGGTTTCCCATGCGGCACACGCGGCCAAAGTCGGCGCCCATGGCTTGATGGTCATTCCGCGCGTGCTGTCTCGCGGCGCTTCGGCCACCGCGCAAAAAGCCCACTTCGCCGCGATCCTCAAAGCCGCCCCGGGTTTGCCGGCGGTGATCTACAACAGCCCTTACTACGGCTTCGCCACCCGCGCCGACCTGTTCTTCGAACTGCGCCGCGAGTACCCGAACCTGATCGGCTTCAAGGAGTTCGGCGGTGCCGCCGACCTGCGCTACGCCGCCGAACACATCACCTCCAAGGACGATGACGTGACCCTGATGGTCGGTGTCGACACCCAGGTGGTTCATGGTTTCGTCAACTGCAACGCCACCGGCGCCATCACCGGCATCGGCAACGCGCTGCCGCGCGAAGTGTTGCGCCTGGTGGCCTTGAGCAAACAAGCGGCCAAGGGCGATGCCAAGGCACGTCGCCAGGCACGGGAACTGGAATCGGCACTGGCGGTGCTGTCGTCCTTCGATGAGGGTTGCGACCTGGTGCTCTACTACAAGCACCTGATGGTGCTCAATGGCGACAAGGAATACACCCTGCACTTCAACGAGACCGATGCGCTCAGCGATGCCCAGCGTCGTTATGCCGAGAACCAGTACGCGCTGTTCCGCCAGTGGTACGAGCAGTGGTCGGCCGAACAGGACTTCGCCTGACATTCAGCCTGTACAGCGGCGTGCCAAGGTGCGCCGCCTTTATTTTCGCCCACGGCGGTACGGCGTTTTTTTCGCAACGCCCCCCCCTCTTTGTTTCAGGAAAGACCATGACTCTGACAGGCAACATGTTGATCGGCCAGCAGGCCATCGCCGGCAACCGCAAAGCGATCCGCGGCATCGATCCCGCCACGGATCTACCTCTTGAACCGGCCTATCTCGGTGGCAGCGGCGAACACGTCGAACAAGCCTGCGTCCTGGCGTGGACTGCCCTGGACAGCTATCGCGAAACGTCCCTGGACGCCCGCGCCGAATTCCTCGAAACCATCGCCAGCGAAATCGAAGCCCTCGGCGATGCGTTGATCGACCGCGCCGTGGCCGAGACTGGCCTGCCACGCCCGCGTATCCAGGGTGAACGCGGCCGCACCTGCCAGCAACTGCGCACCTTTGCCCGCACCGTACGCGCTGGCGAATGGCTGGATGTACGGGTCGACAGCGCACTGCCGGAACGCCAGCCCCTGCCCCGCCCGGACCTGCGTCAGCGTCAGGTGCCGCTGGGTCCGGTGGCAGTGTTCGGCGCCAGCAACTTTCCCCTGGCTTTCTCGGTGGCCGGCGGTGACACCGCTTCGGCGCTGGCCGCCGGTTGCCCGGTGATCGTCAAGGCCCATGGCGCGCACCCCGGCACCAGTGAGCTGGTGGGCCGGGCGCTGGCCCGTGCGGTCAAACTCTGCGGGTTGCATGAAGGCGTGTTTTCGCTATTGTTCGGCTCCGGCCGCGAAGTGGGCATCGCCCTGGTCACCGACCCGCGCATCAAGGCCGTGGGCTTTACCGGCTCGCGCAGCGGTGGCATCGCCTTGTGCAAGGCGGCCCAGGCGCGTCCCGAACCGATCCCGGTGTACGCGGAAATGAGCTCGATCAATCCGGTATTGCTGTTCCCGGCGGCCCTGCAATCGCGAGCCGAAGCGCTGGCGCAAGGCTTCGTCGCCTCCCTCACCCAGGGCGCCGGCCAGTTCTGCACCAACCCCGGCCTGGTGATTGCCCGCCAAGGCCCGGCCCTTGAGCGCTTCATCCAGTCGGCCGCGCAACTGATCCAGCGCAACCCGGCACAGACCATGCTCACCCCCGGCATTTTCAACGCCTACGAGGCCGGCGTCGGTGCGCTGCTCGAGCATGCCCACGCTGACACAGTGGCCGTCGGCCTGAGGGGCGAAACGCCTAACCAGTGCCAGGCCCATCTGTTCGTCACCCAGGCCAGCGAGTTTCTCACCGACCCGGCCTTGCAGGCAGAAATGTTCGGCGCCGCTTCGCTGATCGTGCAATGTGCCAGCGACGAGGAAATCCGCCAGGTCATCGAACACCTGGAGGGCCAACTGACTGCCACCCTGCACCTGGACGATGCCGACGTGGAGAGCGCCAGGGCATTGCTGCCGACTCTGGAGCGCAAGGCCGGGCGCCTGTTGGTCAATGGCTGGCCGACCGGGGTCGAGGTGTGCGATGCCATGGTCCATGGCGGCCCGTTCCCGGCGACGTCCGATGCGCGCACCACCTCGGTCGGCACCGCCGCCATCCTGCGTTTCCTGCGTCCGGTCTGCTATCAGGACTTCCCGGACGCCTTGTTGCCGGCCGCGCTCAAGCACGGTAACCCATTGCAGTTGCGTCGCCTGCTCGACGGCCAGAGAGAAGCCTAGGCCATGTCCAACGACTCCCTTTTCAACAGCCCCAATGCAGTGGCGGACGTTGCCGTGATCGGCGCCGGGATCATCGGCGTCGCCTGCGCCCTGCGCCTGGCGCGCCAGGGCCGGCGGGTGGTGGTCATCGATCAGCAGGAGCCCGGTCGTGGCGCCTCGTTCGGCAATGCCGGGCACCTGGCCACCGAGCAGGTGTTCCCCATCGCCGACCTGTCGATCCTCAAACGCCTGCCCGCCATGCTCATGGACCCGATGGGCCCGCTGCGCCTGGATTGGAAATACATGCCCCGGGCCCTGCCCTGGTTCGCACGCCTGTTGCTCAACCTGCGACCGGCGCCGTTCCAGCGCACCGTGGCCGGCATCCGCGCGCTCAATGAAAGCAGCCTGGGGGCCTGGCACCGGTTGCTGGAGACTATCGACCGCCCCGGGTTGCTCAAGGAAGACGGCTCGTTGCTGGTGTTCGAGCGCGCCGACTCGCAACAGGCCATCGAAGCGCTACAGGCGCGCATGCGCCAGCAGCAAGTGCCGGTGGATTTCTGGCGGGCCAAGGCGGTACGCGATGCGGCGCCGCAACTCAGCGAGCAGCTCCGGGGCGGCTTGTTCTTCCCGCGCACCGGGCATTTTCTCGATCCCTTCCAGGTGGTCGGCGAACTGGTGCACGCGGCCAAAAGCAGCGGCGTGCAGTTTCTCAAGCAGCGGGTCGAGGGTGGGCAATTGAATGAAAGCGGCGTGTCGTTGATCACCAATCAAGGACGCGTCAGCAGTCGACACGTGCTGGTTGCCTGTGGCGCCCATTCCGCCAAACTCACCGCTGCATTGACCGGCAAGAAGGTACCGCTGGACACCGAGCGCGGCTATCACCTGATGCTGCCCCACGAGCACGAACGCTTGCCGTTTGCCGTCACCTCACTGGAGCGCAAGTTCATCATGACGCCGATGGCCGATGGGCTGCGCCTGGCAGGCACCGTCGAGTTCGCCGGTCTCGACTGCCCACCGACCATGGAACGCGCCTGGCAGTTGCACCGCCTGAGCAAAGGCCTGTTCAAACGCGACCTGAGTGCCGAAGCCGCCACGCCGTGGATGGGTTTCCGGCCGTCCTTGCCCGACTCCCTGCCGATCATCGACCGGGTGTGCGACGGCAAGGTCCTGCTCGCCTTCGGTCATCAGCATCTGGGGTTGACCCAGGCGGCGGTCACGGCGGAAATGATCGCGCAAATGGCCTCGCCCTTGACTGGAGCCCTGCCCTACAGCCTGCCGGCGACTGCGCCGTACAGGCTGGATCGTTTCTGAGGACCCCGGTCGCGCCGAGCCCGGGTCATTGCAAGGGCGAGAACTTCGCGGGCAGGTAGATCGTCGAGCGCATGTCACCCAGTTGCGGGCCGGAGTTTTCCGGCGGCCAGACGCCGTCGGCAACCGCTTGGGTGCGTACTTGCAGGCGCTGTTCCAAAGTGGTCCACGGCCAGATGTGCAAATAGCGCGGCAGCGAACCGTCAGTGGCATAAAACGCCGCGTACACCGGTGAATACTGTTCGGCGGTTCGCGCTTCGATGGCTTTGCTCCAGCCGTCGAGGGTGGGCTGCAAGCCGCTGCTGATCAGGTCGTAGACGCGCAGTTCATAGAACGGACCGTACTGGCCTGCGCTCAAGGGTTCGAGGAAGGGAAACAGCGTGTAGTTTTCGATGCGCAGATCGCAGATGAACTCGTTGATGCCAAACGCCCCACCCCCCAGCAGGAAACGCTCGCGCTCGGCTTGCCTCAGCTGTTCGTCGGCGTAGCCACGCAACACGGCAATCTGGTTCAACTGGCCGATCTCCGAAGCCCAGCAGCCTATCAACGTGCCGCCGACTTTCGGGTCGTCCAGCGCCGCTTCGATCTGCGCCAACGCTTGCGCAACCGTGCGCACCCGCACGGTAAAAGTGATCAGTTCAAACAAACGCATAACAACTCCGCCCACCGGTTTGCCAAAACCACACAGCCTAGGGCAGCCCCCGCAGGCGGAATATTGAGGTAATCACCATCACTCATGGTGATTGCCGCAGGGCGGTAGGTAGTTTCTTTACAGCGATTGAAAGCGAAGCGTCAGCCACGTCCTTCATATCCGCCGTTATCGGCCCAGCCGATTCAAACCTGCGAATTATCGATTTGTGCAGTGGTCCGTGGACCGCGAGCATGGCGTCACTTCCAACAACAAAAACCAAGGACCCGCCATGACCGCCCGATTTCACAACCCAGTGGATACCCGTTTCGGCTGGGGCAGCCTGCAAGAGCTTGCCACCATCACCGAACACCAGAACGTTGCCGTCGTGACCTTTCCCGAAGCCCGTGGTCTGGGGCTGGTGGACCGCCTTCAAGCGTTGCTGGGCGAACGCCTGGTCTACGTGATCGAAGATGTCCAGCCCAATCCCGATGTCGCGCAACTTCGCGCAACCTATGAACGCTTCTGGCAAGAGGCCGGAGATTGCCATGCGGTGATTGCCGTCGGTGGCGGCAGTGCGATCGACACCGCCAAGGCGCTGATTGTCGGCACCGAGTCAGGCCGCTTCGATGAGCTGCTGGCATTGCTGGCAAGCGGCAAACCCTTCGTTCCGGTTCGCGGTAAACAGCTGATCGCGGCTCCGACCACGGCAGGCACCGGCAGTGAAGTCACGCCCTGGGCGACGATCTGGGATGCCGCCAACCACAAGAAGTACTCGCTGCACCTGGACTGCACCTGGCCCAGTGTCGCCATCATCGATCCGCAATTGATGCTCACCGTGCCGGCCAGCGTCACCGTGTCCACAGGCCTGGATGCCTTGTCCCACGCACTGGAATCGATCTGGAACATCAACGCCAACCCGCTTTCCGACACCTTCGCCATCTCTGCCATCGAGGACATCCTCGAATGCCTGCCCTTGCTGCGGCGTGACCTGTCCAGCCAGGAACTGCGTTCACGGATGGCCCTCGCCGCCCTCAAGGCCGGCATGGCGTTCTCCAACACCAAGACTGCATTGGCCCACTCCATTTCCTATGAGATGACCTTGCGCTACGGCCTGCCCCACGGCATCGCCTGCTCCTTTACCTTGCCACTGGTGCTGGGCCTTGCCTGGGGCCACGACGCAACGCGCGACAAGACCCTGCAACGGGTTTTCGGGCCAGACCTGGATCAAGCCCAGGCCCGATTGCGCGCCTTCCTGCACAGCCTGGATGTGAAAACCGAGTTCGCCGACTACGGCGTAACGGCCGAAGAGGCCCAAACCATGATCGATTTCGCCCTGCAGGGCGCACGCGGCAAGAACTTCATCGGCTCACGAGCGGCCTAGGGCTCGCCAGCCCCCAAAGACACTACACTGCCAGCGGCGTAACGAGCCGCGACGATTTCCTGCTGCACCTGAAAAAGAGTGCACCCTGCGATGCAACTCGCAGGGACCGAACAAGAATAAGGAAAAGATCATGAATCGGGCCCAAACCATGCCAGGTCTCGCCGTACACACCGCATCGTTTCGCGTCGCCCAGTGGCGGATGCTGCTGGCAGCGATGTTTTGCTATCTGTTTTTCTACACCGGACGCCAGACCTTCGGTTTCGCCATCCCGGGTATCCAGGCCGAATTCGGCCTGACCAAGGAAACCCTCGGCTGGGTTTCGGCCGCGATGCTCTGGGCCTACGCCATTGGCCAGGCCATCAACGGCAACCTCGCCGACAAATTCGGTGGCCGGCGCATCATGACCCTGGGCGCCGTACTGTCCTGCGGCGCCAACTGGGTGACCAGTTTCGCCAGCGGTTTCGCCGGGCTGATCCTGCCCTGGGGGATCAATGGCTACTTCCAGGCATTGGGCTGGGCACCGGGCAGTCGGCTGATCTCCAACTGGTGGAGCGCGGGCGAACGCGGCAAGGTCTATGGCTTCTATGTGTTCGCGGCCGGCTGCGCGTCAGTGCTTTCCTACGTGACCTCGATCGTCGTGCTGGAAGTGATGCAACTGGAGTGGCGCTGGATCTTCCGCCTGCCCGTGTTGCTCATGCTGGCGGGCGGCATCATCTTTTACCTGGTAGCCCGCGAGCGTCCGCAAGACCTGGGTTTCGAGCCGCCTGCCGACACCGGTGTGGCCAATGCCGAGGACAAAAGCCATGAAGTGGCCCAGGGCGAAGTCGAAACCTCCGCGCAGCGTTACAAGGCTGTGCTGAAAAACTTCCGCCTGATCATCGCCGCCGTGTCCCTGGGTTTCCAGAACGCCGCCCGCTACGGTTTGATTGTCTGGGTGCCGGTGCACTTCCTGGGTGCCAACTGGAAAAGCGGCGACAGCATGATCGATCCGAAATGGATCACCGTGGCCCTTCCCGTCGGCATGGCCATCGGTGCGCTGAGCAACGGCTGGATCTCGGACAAGCTGTTCGGCTCCAAACGCTACCTGGCGATCATGCTCTACATGTTCCTCGGCGCGGCGACCAGTATGTGGATGTGGACCCTTGCCCCCCACAGCGCAACCGGCCTTGTGGCCTTGTTCCTCTGCGGTTTCTTCGTGTACGGCCCCGCTTCCAGCTTCTGGGCGCTGTGCCCGGACCTGGTGGGCGCCAAGCGCGCCGGCACCGCGACCGGGGTGATGAACTTCTCGTCCTACCTGTTCGCCGGCCTGGCGGAACCGCTGATCGGCAGTATGCTCGACAGTACCGGCAACACCTCGCTGATTTTCATCGTGGTCACCAGCGCCTGCCTGTGCAGCGCGTCGGTAGCGTTGTTCATCAGGCGTTGATCGCCCGACCAGGCAGATTGAATCGAAGACAGCGGCTCAGGAACAGGATCGTCTATGTACCAGTACCACAAGTGGCTACGTTCATTTCATGCCGTGGCGAAGACCGGCAGCTTCACCCTCGCCGCTGAGTATTTGAGCGTCGGCCAGCCCACGGTCAGTGAGCAGGTCAATGCCCTGGAAAAGAAGTTTTCCGTGGAGCTGTTCCATCGCCGCGGCCGCTTTATCGAAATGAGTGCCGCCGGGCACCAGCTCTACGCGATCACCCAGGGCCTGTTCGGCCAGGAGGATGAAGCCGTGCAATTGCTGCAAAGTTTCAAGCAACGCAAGACCGGCATGCTGCGCCTCGGCGCGGTGTCGCCGCCGATTGCCATGAACCTGACCTACGAACTGATGCAACGGCACCCGGACATCGAGCTGGAAACCTCGTTCTCCCCGGAAAAAGAGACCCTGGATCGTCTGTTCAACTTCGATATCGATGTGGCGATCCTGGCGTTGTCCGAATTCGACCAACGCTTTGACACGCAGCTTTACCGGCGTTACCCGATCATTGCCGTGGTGCGTGACGACCATCCATGGGCCCGGCAGAAAGAAGTGCATGTCGAGCAGATCAGCGAGGAGAAATGGGTGCTGCGCGAAAAAAGCTCCCGCACTCGTCAACTGGTGGAGGAAAGCTGCAAGCACCTGGGCGTTGCACTGAACTGCGTCATGCAGTTGAACAGCCGCGAAGCCATCGTGCATGCCATCGCCAAGGGCATCGGCATCGGTTTCGTCTCGGCCGTCGAGTACGCCGAAACCCCAGGCACCAAACCGATCACCTTCGTCAATCACCCGTTTTCCATCGACTACCACCTGTGCTGCCTGGGCATTCGCCGAAACCGCCCAATGATCGCGGAGCTGTTCGACTCGAGCCCGATACCGGCCACCTGATTTCGTCTCACCCTTGAGCAATCCATAGGCCTACTTCCTGGTGACAGGAGGGACGGCCTGCCCACAACAAAAAATGGAGAAACACCATGAACTACCAACAACCGACCCAACTGCAAGCCGTGGTTCTGGACTGGGCCGGCACCGTCGTCGATTTCGGCTCCTTCGCCCCCACGCAGATTTTCGTCGAAGCCTTCGCCGAGTTCGGCGTCGCCGTCTCGCTGGAGGAAGCGCGAGGCCCGATGGGCATGGGCAAGTGGGATCACATCCGCACCCTGTGCAATCAACCGCAGATCGCCGAACGCTACCGTGCCGTGTTTGACCGCCTGCCAACCGATGATGATGTCACCGCACTGTACGAGCGGTTCATGCCACTGCAGATCGAGAAAATCGCCCTGCACTCGGCCCTGATTCCCGGCGCGCTGAACACCATCGATGCCTTGCGCGACAAGGGCCTGAAAATCGGTTCCTGCTCCGGTTACCCGGCCGTGGTCATGGAAAAAGTGGTCGAGCTGGCGCGGCACAATGGCTACGTGGCAGACCATGTGGTGGCCACCGACGAGGTGCCGAACGGCCGCCCCTACCCGGCCCAGGCCTTGGCCAACGTGATTGCCCTGGGAATCAGCGATGTCGCTGCCTGTGTCAAGGTCGACGACACCTGGCCCGGCATCCTCGAAGGCCGTGCCGCCGGGATGTGGACGGTGGCGCTGACCTGTTCCGGCAACGCCCTGGGCTTGACCTACGAGCAATACAAGGCCCTGCCCTCCGACAGGCTGGACAGTGAGCGGGCCCGCATCGTCAGGATGTTCGAAGGCTCCCGCCCGCACTACCTGATCGACACCATCGTCGATCTGCCGGCGGTCATCGAAGACATCAATGCCCGGTTGGCACGAGGTGAAACACCGCAAGGATCCTGACCTGATTCAGGCATCAAGCGGCCGTCCCACGGGCGGCCGCCTCACTTGAAAAAATCGCTCGGCGTCTTGCCGAACTGCTTCTTGAACATGGTCGTGAATGCGCTTGGGCTGTCGTATCCCAGCTCCCCGGCGATGTCGATGATCTTCTCCCCGACGGCTATCCGTTCCAGCGCCAACAGCAGTCGCGCTTGCTGGCGCCATTGGCCGAAAGTCATGCCGGTTTCCTTGCGAAACCTGCGCTGGATGGTTTTGGCGTCGAGGCTCAACCGGGCGCTCCAGTCCGACAACGTCGAGCCATCCCCAGGGTCACGCTGCAACGCACTACAGATCAGGTTGATACGTTGGTCGGCGGGCTGCGGCAGGTTCAATGGCAAGGTCGGCAGGATCGTCAGTTCATCCAGGATCAGCCGCAGCACCCGGGCTTCCCGCGAGTCCGGATTGCAGGCGAAGTCGAAATCGACCGAGACCTTGATCAGCTCGCTCAGCAACGCGGAAACACTCACCGCCCGGGTTTCGGCGGGCAGATCCAGGCTCGCGTCAGGGTGCACGAAAACACTGCGCATCTTGATCGCCCCCACACAGCGAATCGAATGCACTTCACCGCTCGGCATCCAGATGCCACGGCTCGGCGGCACCGTCCATTGGCTGGTGGCGGCGTGCACCACCATCACGCCTTCGATGGCATAGATCAGTTGATGCTTTTCATGGGAGTGCGGCGGGATGAACCAGTTTTCCGGGTAGTCGGTCGCACTGCTGCGTACGCTCCAGCCGCCCTGGTCGATCTCCGCGAGAAATGTCTGCAATGGTTTGATCATGACGCCCTTTTTGCGATGGTCCACGCCCGAGTTGCGCGAGACGGGCGCCATTGAGGCCCCTAGGATAACGCCGAACCCTGAAATTGGCTGCGCCTTGCGTTCGCAGTTCGCGTTTTTATCCGGAAACTCGCCTATGTCGACCACTACCCTGAGCTCTCCCTCACCCACCGCTTCGGTGGCCAGCCAGGCCAGCCCCATGGTCATGCGCGTCATCGGCGCCTGTGCGCTGGCGCACCTGATCAACGACCTGATCCAGGCCGTGCTGCCGTCGATCTACCCGATGCTCAAGGCCAGTTATGGCCTGAGTTTCACCCAGGTCGGCCTGATCACCCTGACCTTCCAGCTCACCGCCTCGCTGCTGCAACCGTGGATCGGTTTCTACACCGACCGTCATCCCAAACCGTGGCTGTTGCCGGCCGGCATGGTCTGCACCCTGATCGGTATTCTGATGCTGTCGATGGTCGGCAGCTTCCCGGCCATTCTCGTGGCCTCGGCGCTGGTGGGGGTTGGTTCGTCGACCTTTCACCCGGAGACCTCGCGGGTGGCGCGCCTGGCTTCGGGCGGTCGCTACGGCCTGGCGCAGTCGACCTTCCAGGTTGGTGGCAACGCCGGTAGCGCCTTCGGTCCGCTGTTGGCCGCCGCGATCATCATTCCCTATGGCCAGGGCAACGTCGCCTGGTTCGGCCTGTTCGCAGTGTTTGCCATCCTCGTGCAGTACGGCCTGAGCCGCTGGTATCGCAATCACCTGAACCTGTTCAAGCTCAAGCAAGGCAGCAAGGCCACCCACGGCCTGTCGAAACGGCGGGTGACATTCGCCCTGGTGGTGCTGGCGCTGCTGGTGTTCTCCAAATACTTCTACATGGCCAGCTTCACCAGTTACTTCACCTTCTACCTGATCGAGAAGTTCGACCTGTCGGTGGCCAGTTCGCAGCTGTACCTGTTCCTGTTTCTTGGCGCCGTCGCGGCGGGCACGTTCTTTGGTGGCCCGATCGGCGACCGGATCGGCCGCAAGCAGGTGATCTGGTTTTCCATCCTCGGCGCCGCGCCCTTCACCCTCGCCCTGCCCTACGTCGACCTGTTCTGGACGGGTGTGCTGAGTATGATCATCGGCTTCATCCTCGCCTCGGCGTTCTCGGCCATCGTGGTCTTCGCCCAGGAACTGGTGCCCGGTAACGTCGGCATGATCGCCGGGGTGTTCTTCGGCCTGATGTTCGGTTTCGGCGGGATCGGTGCCGCGCTGCTGGGGCACCTGGCGGATATCCATGGCATCGAGTACGTGTACACGCTGTGTTCGTTCCTGCCTTTGCTGGGAATTCTGACGATCCTGTTGCCTTCGACTCGGAGTGCTCGCTAAAGGATTCAGCCGATCATTTTTGATACCTGCCCTGTAGCACTCGGTAACACCAAGCCCTGTTGCGGTGCGTCTTTGCCACGACGCACCGCCAACCGCCGCGCTTCACACGGGCAATACCGCCATGGCGTACTTTGTGCATCCAAAGGCCATCCTCTTCTGCCTGTAGCCGCCATGCGCCCCAAGGAACTGAAACTCTGGACCACCGGTGTCGCCCACCTGCTCGACCTGCCTGCCGGGCATGGGCGGTTGTCGGGGTTGAGCCATTGGCTTCGGCAAATCTGCCCGGTCGATCATTTCGTGTTGTTTGTCTACGAAGGCAATCACCGGCCACTGGCGTTGTTCGATACGTTCTCGGCGGACAAGCGGGCGGTGTATGTCGACGACTATCAGTGCGGGCCTTACCTGCTCGATCCCTTCTACCTGGCCTGTACACGCGGGCAAGCGCCGGGGCTGTGGCGTCTGCGCCAGTTCGCCCCCGACCACTTCTACCTCGGCGAATACTTCCTGACCTATTACCAGCAAACCGGACTGGCCGAGGAAGTGGCGTTCTTCGTCGACCTCGGCGGTGGCGCCATGGCGGTGTTGTCGCTGATGCGCTCCAGCGCCAGCTGTGCATTCAGCCGGGACGAAATGCAACTGGTCGAGTGCGCGCAAGCGGTGGTCGAGCAGGTCATCAATGAGGCCTGGCGCTTGCGTCAGGCTCAGGAACCGCGACCGGCGCAGGACCTGGACTTCAAGATCCGCGAAGCCTTCGACCAGTTCGGTGCGCACATCCTCACCGGGCGCGAGCAGGAAATCGTTCAACTGTTGCTGCGCGGCCACTCCAGCGCCTCAGTGGCCGAACAACTGAACATCAGCCCCGGCACGGTAAAGATTCACCGCAAGAACATCTACGCCAAGCTGGGCATCGGCAGCCAGTCGGAGTTGCTGGGGTTGTTTATTCGAGAGCTGACGGAGGATCCGTTGCAGGCCCCCGGCCTCAAGCTGCAAGCCTGATCCCTGTCGGCTAGCAGCCCCCCCTGTGGGAGCGGGCTTGCTCGCGATTGCGGCCTTACATTCAACATCCATGTGTCTGACACACCGCCATCGCGAGCAAGCTCGCTCCCACAGTTCTATCGGTGATCTGGAGATTGTGGTCAGGGCGGATCAAGCTGATCCAGCGCCCCTGGGCTCAGTTTGCAGGTTAATACCTGTCGGTTGGCAATAATCCCTTGTGGGAGCGAGCTCGCTCGCGATTGCGGCCTTACATTCAACATCCATGTGTCTGACACACCGCCATCGCGAGCAAGCTCGCTCCCACAATGGTCGGCGGTGTAAACAAAATTTGTATTCACCTCAAATCCCTGTAGGAGCGAGCCCGCTCGCGATGGTCGTTAACGATTACGCGTGATGACTGGCTCAACGCAGTGCGCTTGGGTCCATCGCGAGCAAGCTCGCTCCTACGACAATCCGCTTCTATCCCCCAAGGGATATATACACCGCAAAACCCCGATTGCTAGTTTGGCCCCCAACGCACTGATTCATCACTGCAAGGGAGCCCGTCTCGTGAACAACACCCCGCCAAGCGATATCGAATTCTGCAATGTGGTCAAACGCTATGGCGAGGTGCAGGCCGTCGGCGGTCTGGATTTCGCGGTGCGCCGTGGCTCGTTTCATTCCTTCCTCGGCGGCTCGGGCTGTGGCAAGACCACCACCTTGCGCATGATCGCCGGCTTCGAACAGCCCACCAGCGGCGAGGTCCGCTTGGCCGGCAAGAGCGTTGCCGGCGTGCCGGCCTTCGAGCGACCGGTGAACATGGTGTTCCAGCATTACGCGCTGTTCCCGCACCTGACCGTGGCGCAGAACATTGCCTACGGCCTGCGCTATCGCACCCCGCGCCCTGACAAAAAACAGCAACTGCGCATGGCCGATGAGGCGCTGGAGATGGTACGCCTGAGCGGCTTCGGCCAGCGCAAGCCGAGCGAACTGTCCGGCGGCCAGCAACAGCGTGTCGCCCTCGCCCGTGCGCTGGTGAACAAGCCGACGGTGTTGCTGCTCGACGAACCACTGGCTGCGCTGGACCGCAAGCTGCGCAAGGAGATGCAATCGGAATTGCTGCGTTTGCAGCGCGAGGTCGACATCACCTTCGTGCTGGTCACCCACGACCAGGAAGAAGCCCTGTCGATGAGCGACAGCATCAGCGTGATGCACAACGGTTCGATCATCCAGACCGCCACTCCGGAACAACTCTATGAAGCCCCGGCCAGCCGCTATGTGGCGGATTTTATCGGCGAGTCCAATCTGTTCGACGGCACCGTGCGCCAGCTCAACGGCAACTCCGTGGTGCTGCGCACCGAGCAAGGGCTGGAACTGACCAGCCCCCTCACCCCCACCGGCAAAGCCCTGAGCGCCAACGCCGCCGGTTGCATTGCGGTGCGGCCTGAGCTGATCAGCATCGCCGGGGCCAACGCCGAGATGACCCGGGAAGTGAAGCTGCCGGGCTGCGTCGAAGATCGCATTTATCTGGGCAATTCCACCGAGTACCGCGTGCGCACCCAGGCCTTTGGCGTGGTTTGCGTGCGGGTGCCGCGCCAGCAGGATCACGGCGCCAATGCATTCGAACACGGCGCGGCAGTGCGCGTCGGCTGGGATCACGCCAATGGCCTGGCCATGGCGTTGTAAATCATCGATTCGTTTCATCAACCGGATGTGGAGCGTGCTATGGACCAGAAGACTTTTATAAAAACCCTGCGCAGCTGGCAGAACGGCTCGATCAGCCGCCGTGAGTTCCTTGGCCGCACGGGCCTTGGGATCGCCGCCGCCGTGGTCGCGACCAACATGCCCGGCCTGCTGACCTCCACCGCAGAAGCCGCCGAGCAAACCAAGCTCGGTGATCGCCTGTCGCTGGCGACCTGGCCGAACTACCACAGCCAGGAAAACCTCGACGCCTTCGGCAAGACCACAGGCGCCCGGGTGTCGATGAGCGTGTTCGGTTCCAACGAGGAAATGCTCGCCAAATTACAGGCCGGCGGCAGTGGCTGGGACGTGCTGGTGCCGACCAACTACACCATCAGCACCTACGTCGGCCTGGGCCTGATCGAGCCGCTGGACCTGTCGCGCATCCCCAACTTCGACGCCTCGGCGTTCCAGCAAAAGTTCATGGCCCAGGGCACGGTGGACGGCAAGGTCTACGCGGTACCGAAAAACTGGGGCACCACCGGCATGCTCTACGACGCCGGCAAACTGAAAAACGGCCCAGCCAGCTGGAAGGAATTCTGGGCCGCCGCCCAAGGCCCGGCCAGTGGCCGGACAATGGTCCACGACTACCAGTTGACCGCCATCGGCAACGCGCTGAAAAGCTTTGGCTACAGCTTCAACTCCCTGGACCCGAAAGAACTGGCCGATGCCGAAAAGCTGCTGATCGAGGTCAAACCACACCTGTTCGCGATCAACTCCGACATCCAGCCGTCGATGCGCAGCGGCGATGCCTGGCTGGCCATGTCGTGGACCGGCGACGCCTCGCAACTGCACCGCGACAACGCGCAAATGCAGTTCGAACTAGGTAAGGAAGGTGGCGAACTGTGGAGCGACTTCTTCGCGATTCCGAAAAGTTCGGAACACAAGGACGCCGCCTATGCCTTCATCAACTACCTGCTCGACCCGCAGCACAACAAGCTGGAAGTGCTGAGCCACGGCTACCCGAGCGGCGACAAGCGTGTCGACGCGCTGCTGCCTGTGGCGATGCTCGACGATCCGATCATGTACCCGGCCGCCGAGGCCCTGAGCCCGCTGGAGTTCGGTGCCGCCGCGACGCTGACCAGCCCGGCGCGCGCCGAACTGATGGCGCGTTTCAAGTCCGCCTGATCGCTTGACCATGGCCAATGAGGAGTCACCCATGAATGCCGCCGCCCACCCGCAAACGGTGCAGCCGGGCCATGCCCTGTCGGTCGAGGTTCGCCAACGGCGCAGCCTCGGCCGGCGCATTACCCTGCTGATGCTCTTGCCTTCGACCCTGTGGTTCCTGCTGCTGTTGTTGATGCCGCTGGTGATCATCCTGGTCTTCAGTTTCGGCGAGCGCAGCGCCGTGGGCGGTTACGCCGGTGGCTTCACACTGGCCAACTACCTGAACCTCGGTTCTCGCGGCGCGGCGTTCAGCAACACGCTGATGTTGGCGCCGCTGGGCACCCTGGTGTGCCTGGTGGCGGCTTATCCATTGGCGTACTTCCTTGCGGTCAAGGTCACAAGGAACCGCTCGCTGTTGCTGACCCTGGTGATCGTGCCGTTCTGGACCAGTTTCCTGATCCGCACCTACGCGTGGATTTTCATCCTCAGCGGCAAGGGCATCCCGGCGCTACTGGCCAGCCTGGGTCTTGAGGATGTACGGCTGATCAACACGCCGTGGGCGGTGCTGATCGGCATCGTCTACGGCTACCTGCCGCTGATGGTGTTCCCGATCTACGTCAGCCTGGAAAAACTCGACAAACGCCTGCTCGAAGCCTCGGCGGACCTCGGTGCCAGCGCCTTCGAAAGCTTCCGCCGGATCACCCTGCCGCTGTCCGCGCCGGGGATCATCACCGGGGTGATGCTGGTATTCATCCTGCTGATGGGCGAGTTCCTGATCCCGGCCATTCTCGGCGGCGGCAAAGTGTTCTTTGTCGGCAACGCGCTGGTCGACCTGTTCCTGCAATCGCGCAACTGGCCGTTCGGCAGTGCGCTGGCCATGACGTTGGTGGCGATGATGCTGCTGATCATCGGCGTGTATTTGAAACTGGTGGCGCGCTACGGCGGCCGCCCTGCCGACGGAGGCCTGTGACATGTGGCTGCGCAGCTATTCAACCTCGCTGTACCTGTTTCTCTACGCGCCGATTGCCTTGATCGTCCTGTTCAGCTTCAACGCCGGGCGCAGTGGCCTGGCGTTCCAGTGCTGCTCGGTGCAATGGTTCGGCACCGCATTCGGCAACCCGTTCATCATGGAAGCTCTGGGCAACAGCGCGCTGATCGCCTTCAGTTCGGCGGTGATCGCCACGCTGTTCGGCACCCTGGCGGTGTTCGGCCTGCAGCGTTGCGGCGCCAAGGTGCGGATGCTGTTCGATGCCCTGACCTATTGCGCGATCATCGTGCCGGGCATCGTCATCGGCATCTCGACGCTGATTGCCTTCATCAGCCTGTTCGACCTGATCAACCCGTTGCTGGCGAGCTGGTTGCCGACGGTACCGAAGTTGAACATGGGGTTCTTCACCGTGATCGCCGCGCATTCGCTTTTCACCATGGCACTGGTGATGGTGATCGTGCGCAGCCGCGTCGATTCCCTGGACAAGGCCTTGCTGGAAGCCTCGGCGGACCTGTACGCGCCACCGATGGACACCTTCTGGCGGGTGACCCTGCCGCAGATCAGTCCTGCGATCATGGCCGGGTTCCTGTTGGCGTTCACCTTCAGCTTCGACGATTTCATCATCGCGTTCTTCGTTGCCGGTTCCGAAACGACGTTGCCGATCTACATCTTTTCCTCCATCCGCCGTGGCGTGACGCCGGAGATCAACGCAATTTCCACGGTAATCATCTGCGTGTCGCTGGCCCTGCTGTTCACTTCCCGCCATCTGCAAAACCGCCGCACCGGCGTCCAGGAGTCGCACCATGCGTGATCAGCTCTATATCAACGGCGAATGGGTCAGCCCGGACCTGGGCGGCTATCTGGACGTGATTGATCCGGCTACCGAACAGGCCTTCCACCGCGTGGCGGCAGGCACCGAAGAAGACGTCGATCATGCCGTGCGTGCGGCCCGGCGTGCCTTCGACAATGGCTGGGGCCAGACCAGCGGCGCCGAGCGCGGGCAATGGCTGGAGGCGCTGGCCGATGAACTGGAAAGTGGCCAGCAGGCGCTGGCGGAACTGGAAGTGCGCGACAACGGCAAACCCTTGCCCGAAGCGCAGTGGGACATTGGCGATGCTATTGGTTGCTTTCGTTACTATGCCGGGTTGGCCCGCGAACTGGATAAGCAACAAGATCAGCCGCTGGACTTGCCGGACGCGCGTTTCCGCTGCCGCATCCGCCACGAACCGATTGGCGTGGCCGGGCAGATCATTCCCTGGAACTACCCGCTGCTGATGGCCGCGTGGAAGGTTGCGCCGGCTTTGGCTGCCGGGGCCACTGTGGTGTTGAAGCCGTCGGAACTGACGCCGCTGACCGCCCTGGAACTGGCTGCCGCCGCCGATCGTATCGGCTTGCCCGCCGGGGTGTTGAACCTGGTCACCGGCCTCGGCGCCGATGCCGGCAGCCCGCTCACTGAGCATCCGGGGGTGGACAAACTGGCCTTCACCGGCAGCGTGCCCACCGGCGCGAAAATCATGTCGGCAGCGGCCCGCGACATCAAGAACATAAGCCTGGAACTGGGGGGCAAGTCTGCCTTTATCGTGTTCGACGACGCCGATGTCGAAGCCGCCGTGGAGTGGATTTTGTTCGGGATTTTCTGGAACCAGGGCCAGGTGTGCAGCGCCACGTCTCGTCTGCTGGTGCAGGAAACCATCGCTGCGCGCCTGATCGAACGGCTGGTGGAGGAAACCCGCAAGATCAGCATTGGCCCAGGCATGCAGCCCGGCGTGCTGCTCGGTCCGCTGGTCAGCCAGGGCCAGTACGACAAGGTGCTCGGCTTCATCGACCAGGGCCTGGCCAGTGGCGCCCGTTTGCTCACGGGCGGACGGCGACCGGCGCACTTGCGCGAAGGTTACTTCGTCGAGCCAGCGATTTTCGACGAGCCTGGTCACAGCAGCATTCTGTGGCGCGAAGAAGTGTTCGGCCCGGTGCTGTGCATCAAGCGCTTCAAGACCGAAGAGCAAGCGCTGCAAATGGCCAACGCCAGTCGCTTCGGCCTGGCCGCTGCCGTGATGAGCGCGGACTTGCAACGCACCGCCCGGGTCGCCAACCAGTTGCGTGCAGGGATCGTCTGGGTCAACTGCTCGCAACCGACCTTCGTCGAAGCCCCCTGGGGCGGCATGAAACACAGCGGCATCGGCCGCGAACTGGGCCAATGGGGGCTACACAATTACCTGGAGGTCAAACAGGTGACCGAGTACGTCAGCGACCAGCCTTGGGGGTGGTACTTGAAGTAATCAGGTCAAACTGTGGGAGCGAGCTTGCTCGCGATAGCGGTGGGTCAGCCAGTATCTCTGTTGGATGTACCGGCCTCTTCGCGGGCAAGCCCGCGCCCACAGGGATGGTGGCCAACCGCAGGTTTGGCGTTCACTGAAGATCAAAACTGTGGGAGCGAGCTTGCTCGCGATAGCGGTGGGTCAGCCAACATCTCTGTTGGATGTGCCGGCCTCTTCGCGGGCAAGCCTGCTCCCACAGGGATGGTGGCCAACCGCAGGATTAGCATTCACTGAAGATCAAAACTGTGGGAGCGAGCTTGCTCGCGATAGCGGTGGGTCAGCCAATATCTCTGTTGGATGTGCCGGCCTCTTCGCGAGCAAGCCCGCTCCCACAGGGATGGTGGCCGGTCGTTGGATTGGCGTTCACTGAAGATCAAAACTGCGGAAGCGAGCTTGCTCGCGATAGCGGTGGGTCAGCCAGTATCTCTGTTGAATGTGCCGGCCTCTTCGCGGGCAAGCCCGCTCCCACAGGGATGGTGACCAGCCGCAGGATTGGCGCTCACTGAAGATCAAAACTGTGGGAGCGAGCTTGCTCGCGATAGCGGTGGGTCAGCCAATATCTTTGTTGGATGTGCCGACCTCTTCGCGAGCAAGCCCGCTCCCACCGGGATTGTGACTAGCCGCAGGATTGGCGTTCACTGAAAGTCAAAACTGTGGGAGCGAGCTTGCTCGCGATAGCGGTGGGTCAGCCAGTATCTCTGTTGGATGTGCCGGCCTCTTCGCGGGCAAGCCCGCTCCCACAGGGATGGTGACCAACCGCAGGATTGGCGTTCACTGAAGATCAAAACTGTGGGAGCGAGCTTGCTCGCAATAGAAGTGGGTCAGCCAGTATCTCTGTTGAATGTGCCGGCCTCTTCGCGAGCAAGCCCGCTCCCACAGGGATTGTGACCAGCCGCAGGATTGGCGTTCACTGAAGATCAAAACTGTGGGAGCGAGCTTGCTCGCGATAGCGGTGGGTCAGCCAATATCGCTGTTGAATGTGCCGGCCTCTTCGCGGGCAAGCCTGCTCCCACAGGGATGGTGGCCAACCGCAGGATTGGCGTTCACTGAAGATCAAAACTGTGGGAGCGAGCTTGCTCGCGATAGCGGTGGGTCAGCCAGTATCTCTGTTGGATGTGCCGGCCTCTTCGCGGGCAAGCCCGCGCCCACAGGGATGGTGGCCAACCGCAGGATTGGCGTTCACTGAAGATCAAAACTGTGGGAGCGAGCTTGCTCACGATAGCGGTGGGTCAGCCAACATCTCTGTTGAATGTGCCGGCCTCTTCGCGGGCAAGCCCGCTCCCACAGGGATGGTGGCCAACCGCAGTATTGGCATTCACTGAAGATCAAAACTGTGGGAGCGAGCTTGCTCGCGATAGTGGTGGGTCAGCCAGTATCGCTGTTGAATGTGCCGGCCTCTTCGCGGGCAAGCCCGCTCCCACAGGGATTGTGACCAGCCGCAGGATTGGCGTTCACTGAAAGTCAAAACTGTGGGAGCGGGCTTGCTCGCGATAGCGGTGGGTCAGCCAGTATCTCTGTTGGATGTACCGGCCTCTTCGCGGGCAAGCCCGCTCCCACAGTGTCCCGGGATTAGCTGACTGGCATTAGCCTCTGGAGAGCCGCTTTTTTTTCAGGACTGTCGCGCCCTAAAAACCTTTATCAAAGCGGAATGAGGCGCCGTAGGCAGAGTCCGGTAAATGGCTGGCGCCATCGTCCCGTAACCGCGAACGGAAAGTACCGCTCTGTGGCTGGGTACGATACAAGCCGCGTTTTTGCAGTTCAGGAATGATCAGTTCAACGAAGTCCTCAAGGCTGCCCGGGCTGATCAGCGGGTTGAGCATGTAGCCGCTGGTGCCGGAAATACGGGCGTGCTCTTCGATCCGATCGGCCACTTGTTGCGGCGTTCCCACCAAAATCAGATCACTGCCCCGGGTGACATTGGCAAAGCGCTGTTTGACATCGCCGGCGGTCAAGGGCTTGCCACTGCCATCAGGGCGCATCACATAGGAAGTCATGCCTTCGGTGTGAGTGGACAACGCGTCGCTGTCCGCGTAGCGGCTGATGTCGATACCGGTATCACCGGCATAGCTCACCAGTTGCGCCTGCAAGTGATAGTTGCTTTGCAGTTCGTCATATTTACGTTGGGCTTCGATCTCGGTCCTGGCTGTGACGATGCGAAGTACCGTCAGTGATTTGACATCCCCGGCATGACGCCCCCGTGCCCTGGCCTGCGTCCATATATCTTCCAATCCCTGGCGAATCTCCAGCGGGTTGGACTTGGCGATGAAAATCAGTTCGGCGTGCTTGGCCGCAAACTCGCGGCCGCGGCCTGACCAACCGGCCTGGATCAGCAAGGGTGTGCGTTGCGGTGACGGGGATGTCAAATGCGGCCCGGCCACCCGGTAATGCTCGCCAACATGATTGATCGGTCGCACGCGATCGCCCTTGGCATAGACCTGGCGAGACTTGTCGGCAACCACGGCATCGTTTGCCCAGCTGCCTTCCCAGAGTTTGTAGACCACATCGAGAAATTCATCTGCGCGTTCATAGCGATCATCGTGCTTGATCATCTGCTCCAGGCCGAAGTTGCGAGCGGCGCTGGTCAGGTAGGAGGTGACGATGTTCCAGCCGACCCGGCCATTGGTCAGGTGGTCCAGCGTGCTGAAGCGCCGGGCGTGGGTGAAAGGATGCTCGTAACTGGTGGTGACAGTGACGCCGAAGGCGAGGTTTTCCGTCACGGCGGCCAATGCCGGGATGATCATCAACGGGTCGTTGGCCGGTGCTTCCACCGCCCACTTCATGGCCGCGTCGGCATTACCGCCAAACACATCGTAGAAACCCAGCACATCACCAAAAAACAGCATGTCGAGATGAGCCTGGTCGGCGATGCGTGCCAGGTTCGACCAGTAGCCCAGCGAGTTGATGGTCAGTCGCTCGTCAGCCGGGTGCGTCCAGAGGCTCGGCGCGCCACCACAGCCAACGCTGGCTTGCTCGTATAACGCAAACAACAGAGGTTTTGGATCGGACATCGTAGTACCTGTAAAAAGTCATTAAACGGACGGGTCAGCGCTGATGCTTGAAACCTTTGCCGTAGTGGCGTTCAAGACGGTTCTGTATCAACTCCAGTCCAATGGAAAGGAGCCAATAGATAACGGCTGCGGTGGTGAGCATTTCGATGTAGCGGTAAGACGAGCGACCGTACGACTGCGCCAGGAACATCACTTCCCAGACACCCATCACCGATATCAACGATGAGTCCTTGAGCATTGAAATGAACTGACTGGTTGTCGGGGGAATGATCGTGCGCATGGCTTGCGGCAGGACGATGTGCAGGAACGTTGCCGCCGGCCCCAGCCCCAGAGCCATCGCCGCTTCGCGCTGTCCGGGTGCTACAGCCATGATGCCGGCACGAAAAATCTCGCTGAGGTAGGCACCGTAATTGAGCGACAGCGCAATGATTCCCGCGCTGATGGCGCCCGGCACGACACCCAACTGCGGCAGCCCCAGGTAGATCAGCAGGATCTGGATCAACAGTGGAGTACCGCGAAAGAAAGACGCATAGAAACTGGCAACGCCGAAAGCCACTGCACTGCGAGACAGGCGCGCCAGTGCCGTCACGAAGCCAAGGAGCAACGAAAGCCAGATCGAACAGAAGCACAGGAACAGTGTCAGCGCGGCGCCTTGCAAGAAACCGTCAGGCCCCAAATGCAGGCCGACCAGATTGGGCAGCTTCTGCACAATGATCGAGAACTTCAGATCGAAGCTCATGAAAAACATGACGCACAGGCCAAACAGCACTGCCCAGGTCAAATACAGGCGAGTGCGAAAACCAGGTATCGGGCTGAAACGACGCGTCTCGGTTTCGGGGGCGACAGCCGTCTTGGCCGGGTGTGGATTGAGGGCTGTCATTGGCTGATATCGGCACCGATCCACTTCTGTGAAATCTTGCTTAATGTGCCGTCGGCCTTGAGCTGGGTGACAACCTCAGTGACTTTGGCATTCCATTGCGGATCACCCTTTTCGATCGCTACCACATTGGGCTCTGCATACAGCGTGTCGCCGGCAATTTTAAAGCGAGGATCCTGGGCGATGCGTTCGCGAGCAGTGATGAGGTTGGTGACCATGGCATCCAGGCGCACGCCCGTGCCCAAGGCCAGATCCTGGAAAGCTACCGTTTCGTTGTCGTATGGCGCGATCTGGACGCTTTCGAATGGATAGCTCAACGGCTTGTCCTCGGCGCCCTCAATCACCAGATCCTTGTTCAAATAGGCTTCATAGGTCGACGCACTGATCACGCCGACTTTTTTACCTGACAGATCCTTGCCCGTGACAATGTTCTTGTCTTTGGCATTGACCACGATCACGGCCGGTGACTGGTAATACTCCACCGGAAAGTCGAACACTTCGGCCCGTGCCTTGCTCGGGGTCATCGAGCAGACGCAGATGTCATATCGTCCGTTCCAGCGGCCGGCAGCGATGACATCCCAAGACGGTGTCTGCAGCTTCAGCTTCACCCCTAGCCGTTGCGCAACGGCCTTGGCGACATCGACGTCAAACCCGTCCAGTTGGTTCTGTTCATTGAGAAAGGAGAATGGCGGATAGCTTTCCATCAGAACGCCGGTCAGCTCCCCGCTGCTGGTTACGCGATCCAGGGTGGCGCCCGCGAAAGCCGTCGAGCAGGTAGCCAGTAATGCCAAGCCAAATGGTAAAAGCGCCTTAGTGTTCACAGACAAGTGCTCCAATCGATTCAAAATACTGAATAGATTAAAACGCACTATAAAAATAGTTTGTACTAGCTTTATGGAATATAAGACTGCGTTCAAGCTATATTGGATCAAGCGGTTCAGGTGCTTGAACCGCTGACTTTTGGTGGCAAGCAACACCCCGACAGATCCGGTCCGGGCGTTGCCCTTTGCTCAGCGATAGCAATCGAGCAGGCGTGCGGCGACTTCCTTCAATTGCGCGTCGGCCAGACGGTTGATCCCGGCAGCACGCTTGCGCCCGCCCCCCGTTGGAAACTGCCGGCAGAAGGCATCCGCCGTCAGCCCGGCCTCTTCCGGTACCCGCAGGCTGAACGCCCAGTCACCGTCCGCCCTGGCGCTGAGCAAGCCGATCGCCTTACGTGGCGCACCGGCCGCCAGTTGGTTGGCCAGCACACCACTGACCCGCCGCGCCCAGGGTTGCGCGGGCAGGCGGTACAGCTGCGCGCCCCGTCCCTCGTGCCAGGGTTCAAGACCTGCGGCTGCAGCCATGTCGGCGGCGTGGCCGGTGCGCAGGGTGGTGAAGCTTGTGCTGTGGCGGATGAAGTCCAGCGGGTCGTGATAAGGCAGCAGCTCGGCGGCCAGCGCCAGCGGCTCGAAGTGCAGGTCCGACAGGCTGTCGCCATAGGCGTTGTAGTTGAGCAGCAGGCCCAGTTCCTCCAGGGCCTGCACCTCGTTGCTGGCCAGGCCATGCTGCGACGCCAGCACCCGGGCCGGACCGGCCAGGCCGTCACCAAAGGCAGCCGCCACCGCCCAGCGGTGATGACGCCCGTCCAGGTAGGTGTTGACCAGCAGGCTGGTGCACACCTGGGCGGCCGTGTCGATGAAGGACTCGAATGCCGGATGCCGCGGCAGTTCGCCAGCAAAGTGGTGGTCGAAGTAGCGTACCCGGGCGCCGGCGTCGAGCAGGCGCCGGGTGGCCTCGCGGTTCTGCTCGTGGGCCACGTCCAGCACGGTGACCCGCTCGCCGGGCCCGGCCTGGACCCGGCGCAACAACTCGATGTCGCGCTTGACCCCGCTGACCAGGCGCACCTGCGGATCCAGTTCACCCGCCAGGCGCAACTGCTGCAGGGCGCACAGACCGTCGGCATCGCCGTTGAAAGCGCAGTGATCGATTGTGTTCATCTGCCCTGCTCCTCAGTACATGACTTCGCCGCCGTTGGCATCGAGTTGCGCACCATTGATCGCACTGGCGTAGTCCGATGCCAGAAACAACGCAGCGCGGGCGCACTCCTCGTCGCTGCGCATGCGCCCGCCGGGGATACCGGCACTGAACTCGGCGCGCACCTGTTCTTCGCTGACACCCCGGGCGGCAGCACTCTGGCGTACCAGGGCTTGCACCGGCTCGCCCCACATCCAGCCACAGGCCAGAGCGTTGACCCGCAAACCGTGGGCCGCCTGCTCGCTGGCCAGGTAGCGCACGCTGGCTGCCAGGGCGCTTTTCGACGCGGCATAGGCCGCCCCACCCTGATACGGTTTGCGCACGCCCAGGGTGTTGATCATGACGATCGCCCCCGCGCCCTGCGCGCGCATTGGCGCCAGCACCGCGCGGCTCATGTTCAGCGAGCCCAGCAGGTTGACCTCCAGGGCCTCGCGCAGCGGGTCGTTGTCCGCCTCGTCCACCGCCTGGAAACCGCCATGGGAAAAGGCGCTGTTGATCAGCGCATCGATACGGCCGAATTGCTCGAGGGTGGCTTCGGCGAAACGATTGCAGGCCTGCACATCGGTGATATCGGTGGCCACGCACAGTACTTCGCAATGCCCGGCGACCGCCTTGATGCGCTGTTGCGCCTCAAGCAGTCGGCCCTTGTCGCGGGCGCCGATGGCCACGGCCCGCGCCCCTTCGCGCGCGGCCTCCAGGGCCAGTTTGATACCCAGCCCGGGGCCGACGCCCGAGACCATCACGACTTTGTCTTTAAGCAGCATGGGATGAATCCTCTTATTGTTATGGGGCAGGCTCAGGCGCTCAGATGCCGGGCGCGGTACTCGGCGTAGTCACGCTGCAGCAGCGCATCGCTGAGGCCGAACTGGTCAGGGCTGTAGTGATGGGCAGCGCGTTTTTCCCGGCCATTGACGGACAACCATTGGCCCATCTCTGCCTGAACCTTTGCCGTGCATTCAAGGCCGGCGAAGCGATAGATGCGCTCGACCACTGCCTGGGGCGCGGCCAGGGTGTCTTCGAACTGCACATCGAGAAAGCGCCCGGCCGGCATGCCTTCGCGCACCGCCATGGCATGGCGCAAGGCCCGCGCCATGCGCCGGTTCCACTGCTCGCCGACGGCTTGGGCATCGGCCTGGTCGCTGTACAGCTGCCACAGGGTATGGATGAAGCTGGCCAGCGAGGGAATGGTCCTGGCCGGTTCGCGATGGGTGAGCACCACTTGCGCACCGGGGAACACTTCGAACAACAGCTCCAGGGTATGCAGGTGCTGCGGGCTCTTGAGCAACCAGCGCCGGCCGGGGGCGATGCCACGGCGTGCCTGCTGCCATTGCAGGAACTGCAGGGAGCGCTTGAGGTAACGGTAGACCTGAGTCTGGTCCTGACGGTCGAGCCAGGTGGTGTAGCTGGGGACGTTGACGTAGGAGTCCATGGCGCAGAGGAACGAGTGCTCCATCAGCATGAACTCTTCGTCGGGCTGCTCGGCGTCCAGTGGGTGAATGGCCAGCAATTGCGGAAGGAACTCGACCATCGCCGCCACTTCGGCGCGCGCCCGACCTAGGCGCTGCAACGGCTGCTCCAGGGTCTCCCCATCGAGGGGCGCCGGGTAGCGGGTTTCCCACCACTGCGCCTTGCTGAACTGCGGGTCCACCGCCAGGGTGCGTTGCAGCAGCGTGGTGCCGGTGCGTGGCAGGCCGACGATCACCAGTGGGTCGTTGATTTCCAGCTCGAGGATTTGTGGGTAACGCCGACAGTGATCCTCGATGATCAGACGGTTGACCAGTTGCGCCAACAGTTTCTCACGCAACAGTCCGCGCCCCGACACTGATAGCCGCGCTTCTTTTTCCAGGGCGTCAGCCAGCACCACCAGGCCCTGGCGAAAATCGCCGGGGCCGAAATCGTCGAGGCCGCCCGCACGTGCGCAAGCTTCAGCCAGCAAGGCATCCAGGGCGAAGTCATTGGCACTCATCGCACAAGCTCCTTCAGATCATTGAGTTTGACCACGCGTGTCGTTGGCTGCACCGGCTGCTTTGCTCCCACCCATCGCAGGCAGAGGGTGCCATGGGGATGGCCGGCAGTTTCCAGCCAGTTCGCCAGACCAGGGTCAACGCAGCAGAGGATCATGCGCAAGCGGCCATCCGCCTCCAGTTGCGCCGACTGTTTGTTCAGACAGATGCGGTGGTAGCGGTAGTCGAGCGACTCCATCCAGTAGTTGTTGATCTGCACGTTCCAGAAATCGCAGTCGGGCACCTGATCGACCTCGATCAGCAATGCCTCGTCATCAGCCAGAGCCCAGTAGGAGTGGTAATAGAAAATGTTCGGGTCGCCCCCCACCGACTGGCACAGTGCCTGGTCGGCGGCGGGCAGTTGATTGGTGTGTTTCTGATAACCCTGAGCCCAGTCGGCGAATAACCGCGCGGTGTTCTCGACGAAACTTCCCACCCGCTGCAGGCTTTGTTGCAAGCGCGGCGCATTCAGCGGTTCGGGTGTCTGGCGGGCATTGAGGCGTTCAATGCGCAGTTGCGCCGGCTGCTCGCTGCTACGGTCCAGAAAGGTTTGGCGGACAATCAAGGCATTGCTCTGCGGTTCGAGCCGCAGCCAGTTACCGATGCCGGGTGGATGCTGGCTGAGGATGATTTCGAAGTTGCCTTCGGCATCCGACTGCAACATGCCTGCATCGAGAAAGCCGGTCTGGATCATCTTGCCATCCGTTTCGTAGCCCCCCTTCTGGGAACCGAAACTGAGGTAGGCAACACTGCCGCGCTGGCCGCTGACCCGATACTCGTGCGCGCCGTTGAGGCGCGCATAGCTATACAGATTATCGGGGTTGTCGGCGCCAATTTTCGCGGTTTCATGGGAGGGAGTGATGAAGCCCGGGAAGTCCGGATCGGCAAATTCCAGGTGCATTTCCAGTGCAATGCGCAGCAAACGCGTGAGATAGCGAAATCCTTCGGCGCGGGTCTGCACATCGGCCGGAGCCTCGGCGCGCAATATTTGCTCGCCGCTGCGCCGCAGTTGCTCGCAGAAGAGGTTCCAGCTTTCGCCGCTGAGCACCTCCTGATCAATCCTGTCTGTAACCATGTCGGTCTCCTCTGTTGGCGGAAAGTCCGCCGCTGCCAGTGACCTTAGGGAGCACCCCCTTGCCGATTCTTCGTCCAAGCGGACTAAATCGCCTGCTAGTCCGCACGGACGAGGAGCCGTGCGCCGTGAGCGGCGAGGATCGCGCCTGAGCCCATGGCTTACTTCCCGCCGCAGTTCGTGGCGCGCAGTCATCCTCAGAGGAGTTACCCATGACCGCAGAGAAAAATCTGGTCCGTTCAGTGACCGTGGACATCGCCGCACCGGCCGAATTTGTCTGGTCGGTACTGATCGACCTGGTGCGTTATCCGCAGTGGAACCCCTACACCGTCAAGGTCGAGTCCAGCTTGCGACTGGGCGAACCGGTCAATCTGTTTCTGCCCGATCCGGGACGACCTGGTGAACTGCTGCACGTGATCGAGTACCTGGCTGACTTCGAACCCCACCGGTTACTCGCCTGGGAGATGTATGCCAACGCCGACAATCCCGACGCTGCCCGTCGCGAGCAGCACATCGAGCCCACCGGCGCGGCCAGTTGCCGCTACCACACCACCGACCAGTTCCTCGGCGCCACCGCCGACCAGGTCATGACCGATCATGGCGCTTGGGTCAAACAAGGGTTCGATGCCGTTGCCCACGCCCTCAAGATCCGTGTCGAGACGCTGTACGCGTCCGTCGCGTGACCTGCAGCTGCCGGCGCCTCTTCGTCCAAGCAGACGAAGAAGTGCCGGCGGTGCTTTACCTACCGTGGTGTTCAGCCGGCGCCAATCCCGGCAGAACTCGAGGAGGTATTCGATGTTGACTCATCTGCAATGGCTGGAAGCGGAAAGCATCCAGATCATCCGTGAAGTGGTGGCCGAGTGTGAAAACCCGGTGATGCTCTACTCCATCGGCAAGGACAGCGCGGTCATGCTGCACCTGGCGATGAAAGCCTTCGCCCCGGGCAAGCCGCCCTTCCCCCTGCTGCACGTGGACACCACCTGGAAGTTTCGCGAAATGATCGCCTTTCGCGACCAGACCGCCGAACGCCTGGGCCTGGAACTGCTGGTGCACATCAACCCCGAAGGCGTGGAAAAGGCCATCGACCCTTTCATCCACGGCTCGGCCTTGCACACCGATGTGTGGAAGACCCAGGGCCTGAAGCAGGCCCTGGACCACTACGGTTTCGATGCCGCGTTCGGCGGCGCCCGGCGCGACGAGGAAAAGTCGCGGGCCAAGGAGCGGGTGTTTTCGCTGCGCTCCGAGCAGCACCGCTGGGACCCCAAGCAGCAGCGCCCGGAGCTCTGGCACCTGTACAACACACGCAAGCGCAAGGGTGAAAGCCTGCGGGTGTTCCCGCTGTCGAACTGGACCGAGCTGGATATCTGGCAATACATCTACCTGGAACAGATCCCCATCGTGCCCTTGTACTTCGCCAAGGAGCGCCCGGTGGTACGCCGTGACGGCACGCTGATCATGGTCGACGACGAGCGCCTGCCGCTGCTGCCCGGAGAAACCCCGGAACTGCGCAAGGTGCGCTTCCGCACCCTGGGCTGCTACCCGTTGACCGGCGCCATCGACAGTGACGCCGACAACCTGCCGGCGATCATCGGCGAAATGCTGGTCAGCCGCACCTCGGAACGCCAGGGCCGCCTGATCGACAGCGACTCGGCGGGCTCCATGGAGAAGAAAAAACAAGAGGGGTATTTCTGATGAACGCAATCACCGACGCACGCAATGGCGACCTGACGCCCTACCTGCAACAACAGCAGAACAAGCAGCTGCTGCGCTTCATCACCTGTGGCAGTGTCGACGACGGCAAGAGCACCCTGATCGGCCGACTGCTGTATGAATCCAAGGTGTTATTCGAGGACCAGCTTGGCCAGCTTGAAGCCGACTCGAAAAAGCTCGGCACCCAGGGTGACGAACTGGATTTCGCCCTGCTGGTCGACGGCCTGAGCGCCGAGCGCGAGCAAGGCATCACCATCGATGTAGCTTATCGCTTCTTTGCCACCGACAAGCGCAAGTTCATCGTCGCCGACACCCCCGGCCACGAACAGTACACCCGCAACATGGTCACCGGCGCGTCCACCGCCGACCTGGCGGTGATCCTCATCGACGCCCGCCAGGGCTTGCTGACCCAGACCCGCCGGCACAGTTACCTGGTGTCGCTGCTGGGCATCCGCAAGGTGGTGGTGGCGATCAACAAGCTCGACCTGGTGGACTACTCCCAGGCGGTGTTCGAGCGCATCGAAGCCGAGTATCGCGCCTTCGCCGCACAGATCGGCCTGCAGGATATCCAGTGCATCCCGCTGTCGGCGCTGCGCGGCGACAACATGCTCCAGGCCAGCCCCAACACGCCTTGGTACCAGGGCCCGAGCCTGCTTGCCTACCTTGAAGACGTACCGCTGGAGCAGGACCGGCAGAGCCAGGCAGCGTTCCGTCTGCCGGTGCAGTGGGTGAACCGGCCGAACCTGGATTTTCGTGGCTATTGCGGTAACGTCGTGGCTGGCAGCGTGCGCGTCGGCGAGCGCATCCGGGTGCTGCCCTCGGGCCAGCAGAGCGAGATCACCGGCATCCTTGGCAGCGCCGGGGAGCAGCAGCAAGCCCTGTGCGGCCAGGCCGTGACCCTGACCCTCAAGGACGAGATCGATATCAGCCGCGGCGACCTGATCGCCCTGGCCGACACCCCGCCGGCGGTGGCCGACCAGTTCGAAGCGACCCTGGTATGGATGGACGAACAGCCCCTGCTGCCGGGGCGCCCGTACCTGATGAAGATCGGTTGCCGCACCGTCGGCATGAGCTGCGCCAACCTCAAACACCGGGTCGATGTGAATAGCCTCGAGCACCTGGCGGCCAAGACCCTGGAGCTGAACGGCATTGGCGTATGCAACCTGCACCTGGACCGGCCGATCGCCTTCGATGCTTATGCCGACAACCGCGATACCGGGGGCTTTATCGTTATCGACCGCCTGAGCAATCGCACGGTCGGTGCCGGCATGCTGCACTTCGCCTTGCGTCGTGCGCAGAACGTGCACTGGCAGGCCATCGACGTCAACCGCGAGGCCCACGCCGCGCTCAAGGGCCAGTCGCCACGGGTGCTGTGGTTTACCGGTTTGTCCGGCGCGGGTAAATCGACCATCGCCAACCTGGTCGAGCGCAAGCTGCATGCCCTGGGCCGGCACACCTATCTGCTCGACGGCGACAACGTGCGCCACGGCCTGAACCGCGACCTGGGCTTTACCGAAGCCGACCGGGTGGAAAATATCCGCCGGGTCGCTGAGGTGGCCAGGCTGATGCTCGATGCCGGACTGATCACCCTGGTCTCGTTCATCTCGCCGTTCCGGGCCGAGCGTGACATGGCCCGCAGCCTGGCCGGTGACGGCAACTTCCTCGAGATCTTCATCGATGCGCCGCTGGCCCTGGCCGAGCAGCGCGACCCCAAGGGCCTGTACCTCAAGGCCCGGCGTGGTGAGCTGAAGAACTTCACCGGCATCGACTCGCCCTACCAGCCGCCAGTGGCGCCGGATATCCATATCGACACCCGGCACGAGTCTGCCGAGGCCGCCGCCGAACGCATAGTCGAAGCCCTGCTGGCGCTGTAAGAGCTACCGGGCGCAGCCTGCCCCTTGGGCATGCGCTGCGCCCGTCAGTGCCTAGGCCAAACGGACGATTTTGCCGCCGTGACCCCGGTCGATACTCGCCCATGACAACACGCAGCCAAAGAGGCGCGCATGACCCTGCCCTTTTCCACCTGCCCGGACCTGCACGCCAGCATCGACATCCCCTCTGCCGAGCTCAGCAACCTGCTCGGGCTGGTCTACCACGGCACGCTGGAGCCCACGCCCTGGGCCAGTTTGCTGGAAGCCCTGCGCCAGCGATTCGCCGCCAGCTTCTTCACCCTGGTGCTGCGCAACCCCGACCATGAACGCCCCGGGCTGATCGTCAATGCCTCGGTGCATGGCGCGCTGTTGCCCGGCGAGCCCTCTTACAGCGAACACTTCTATTCGATCTGCCCGTTCCTCGACTGGCCCGCGGACCAGGTGGCCAGTGCCGACCAGGTGCTAGGCACGGAGGCCTGGCTGGCCCATGATTTCTACCGCAACTACCTGCACCCCCTGGACCTGCGCGATGTGCTGGTGGCCAACATGCGCACCGCCGCCGGCATGCACTGCGCACTGTTCGCCTGCCGCGACCACGCCAGCGAAGCGTTCACCCCGGCGCAGATCAACCTGATCCGCCTGTTGCTGCCGCACCTGCAACAGGCGGTGGACCTGCACTCGGCGGTGGATCAACTGGATGCCGAACGCCAGCTCTACGCGGCAACCATCGACCGCCTGATGGTGGGCACGGCCATCCTCGACGAGAACGGCCGGATGATGCGCTGCAACCGTGCCGCCCAGCGCCTGTTCGACAGCCATGACGGTCTGGAGTGCAAGCACGACAAGCTCTGTGCCTTCGCCAACCATGAGAACCGCACACTGCAGCAGGCCATCCAGGCCGTGTTGAAACAACGCCCCCGCGGCCTCGACGACCTGCAAGTCCTGACCCTGTCGCGGCCCAGCGGTGAGATGCCGCTGAACCTGCTGCTGCGCCCGATTGCCATGAACTACCAGACCCACAACAGCGCCCGACGCCCGGCAGTGGTGGTGTTCATCCGCGATCCCGCCGACTCGCCACAAGCCTCGCGTGACCTGCTGCGTAGCCTGTTCCAACTGACCCGCACGGAAACCGAAGTGGCCATGCTGGTCATGGACGGCCAGACCCTCGATGAGACAGCCGAGGCACTCGGGGTTTCGCGCAACACCGTGCGCGCTCACTTGCGCGGTGTATTCGCCAAGACTGGCGCCACGCGCCAGGCGCAACTGGTCAAGACCTTGCTCAATAGCGTGGCGTCGTTGGGGTAGATGTCTGCATAAACTCAACCGCGCACCAGGTAGGCCCCCGGGGGAACCCGATGTCGCAGCTTCTTGCATTTGCCGGGTGCGGGCTGATGCCCCGCCGGGCGATCAGGAAACCAGATTCGGCATTTGCCCGGACGCGGCATATGGCCGCGGGGAATCTCGACCTCAGCGTACGCCCGCTCTGGCTCGACATTAGCCATTTGTAATTTTCCTTCAGGCCCGGCTCTGCCAGCCGACGGCGCATCCAGCCCCCGATATGCCTCTGCGCGAGCCAAGTTGCCAGCGTCGTTCCCAGTGTCCGGAGTGGATTGCTCAGCAACGGCCACTTCCGCTTCGCGACGCCTTTGGGCCTCCTCCACCAGCCCCTTCTGTACTGCGACCACGCCCTCTTTTGCATTGGGTGGGGTACCCGAAGATTGGGCCTGCTGCGCCGCCTGGATCAATTGGAAGTTGCGGTTGCGGAGCTCGACGTTGCGACCAACCCGTATGTTCGAGCGCGCCGCCAGGGTTTCAGCCTGCTGGTACTGCCCCTGCTGAAGGCGCAACACACCCAGGTAATGCAACGTCGCGGGATTGTTCGGCTGGATATGCAGGGCACGCTCCAGCGTGGCGGCGGCCTGGTCCAGTTGGCCATTTTCATACTGGCGCGAGGCGGTTTCGATCAGGGTGGTTGATGCGCTGTTACTCCGCGCCGGCGCGCTTCGTTCGGCAGCAACCGAACAAAGCGACGGGACAGCGCAGAACACCAGGATGAGGCCCGGCAGAAAACTCTTGGTTGGCATCAGGGGGCGGACTCGACTGAATTCAAACGGCACTGCCGTAAAACAGACCACAACGCTGCTCGGCATTTGCGATACAGGGCCGCTATTGACCTGGCCAATACCCTGAAGTTCCTGCTGCAACGACCGTTGCGACCAGTACCATTTTTTACCACCCCCAACATCCAGGCACGATCTGTTGCTGTTCTTCACGCAGGGCGCAAAACGGCCAAGAGCAGTCGTTCAGGACAGTACAAACGGCTGACTTTTCACTCTGGCGAAGAAGAGTGAATAAGATATCTTGTCGAGCTGTCGATCCGCTCAACATTCCAAGGAAGCCAATGCTCAGTTCACTCGTATCAAATGGTCAGCCACAAACGCCTGACCGGTTAGAACTGATGGCCCCCTGGTGGAGTTTTACGAAAACAGTCCTGGCTGCGACAGCCCTGTCGTTGGTACGTGACGGGCTCATCGGACTGGACGACCCAATTTCTGATCAGCCTTTCACGTTACGCCAGCTACTGCGGCATGAAGCAGGCCTGGCCGATTACGGTGAACTTGCGGAGTACCACGCCGCTGTTACGAACAGTGAGCCAGCCTGGTCGGCAGATGAAATGATGCAACGCCTTGACGCTGCTCGACTTCGATGCAATCCCGGAACCGATTGGCATTACTCGAATGTTGGCTACTTGCTCATCGGCAGGCTTATTGAACGGCTAACTGATCTGACGCTTGATGATGCGGTGACTCAACGTGCACTTACTCCTCTGGGCCTGTCGAACATTCACTTTGCTAAAACGCGAGCAGACTTACAAAAGACCCATCTTGGAAGCACCTCAAATTATGACCCTGCGTGGGTCTATCATGGCTTGCTGTTCGGCCCAATTTCCCAAGCAGCGCTATTTCTGGATCGACTCCTCTGCGGTGAACTAATCTCCACGGGCTTGCTCCAGGAAATGCAGACAGCACGAACATTGGGCGGCCCGATTCCCGGGCGCCCATGGATCATTCCGGGCTATGGCCTAGGTGTGATGCAAGGGTCGATTGACGGCGGACATTCCCTATGCGGGCACACAGGCTGCGGGCCAGGCAGTGTCATTGCTGTCTACCGTATCCGCGACGGCGACGCATCGGCTTGTTGCGCTGTTTTTGAAGCGGGTGCCAGTGAAGGTGCCGTCGAAGCCATCGCGGTGCAACAGCTGATGCAAGTTATGCGCGGTGGCTGACGACGGCTAAGTCCTTTTGGCGTCGACCTCATGATTCGCCGGATGACCGCTTCACGCCCTGAGGAAGTCAGTCAACCAAAAATCGTCAGGCGTATTCAACGGAACATTCCATTTAAGAGTTTTCTGCCTCGGGCGCACGGAAGGCCTTACTGTAATAGCCGGACTGGTCGAAACAGCAAACCTGCTTCTTGCCGGTTGCAAGCATATCGCAGGCATCACCAATTCGCTTTTCGCGCGTCTTGAGTTGCTTGGCTGAAGTAATCCAGTGGATCCAGTCTACTCGTGCGATGGTCGTTGTATTATTCCAAACTTTACGAGCCTCAGGAGTGGCTGCCAGTGCTTCCTCAAAATCTGCCGGGATGTCAGGCTCGGGTTCCTTTTTCACAGGGGTTAGCTCGAGTGTAACGATATCCCCAACGGCCACACCTGCGGCGTCGAGTAACTCGCTACTTACCTTCAGCCAATGGCTCAGCTGACCATCGGGCTCAAGGGTTGCCTGGAAATGGTGCCCATTGATTGTGCCTTCAACTGTCGTCCTTCCCCGCCTCGGAAGCGGTTCACTCGCGTCTCTTGGCAGTACTGCGAACGCCCAGGACGTATCATTACCGGGCTTTGCCGGACGAAGAAGCTTTGCTTGGAATCGGGATTTCACATCGATTATTGTCATTGCCACTCCTCCAACTAATACGCCTGACTACTTTCTGGCAACATCACTGTAGCGTTTAAATACGACATTGATGACGCCGAGATGAGCGCTTAGTTATCCATCACCTCGTCCAGTGCCTTCTCGAGGGTGCTGACCGTGCGCTCGATATTGTGCAGCTTTTCGAGTCCGAACAGACCGATGCGAAAGGTCTGGAAATCGGCCGGCTCGTCGCATTGCAATGGCACTCCGGCGGCGATCTGCAGGCCGTGGCTGGCAAATTTCTTACCGCTCTTGATGTCGGCATCATCGGTGTAACTCACCACTACGCCAGGAGCCTGAAAGCCGGCTGCGGCCACGCTTTTGATGCCTTTGCCGGTCAACATTGCGCGCACCCGATCGCCCAGAGCCTGTTGTTCGCCGCGGACCTTGTCGAAACCGTAGGCTTGCGTCTCTTTCATCACTTCGTTGAATCGCGCGAGGGAATCGCTGGGCATGGTCGCATGGTAGGCATGTCCGCCCTGTTCGTAGGCCTGCATGATCTGAAGCCACTTTTTCAGATCGCAGGCGAAGCTGCTGCTCTGCGTCTGCTCGATGCGCTCTAGGGCCAAAGCACTGAGCATCACCAGGGCGCAGCAAGGGGAGGCGCTCCAGCCTTTCTGCGGTGCGCTGATCAGCAGGTCGACTGCGCATTTGTGCATATCAACCCAAATCGTGCCTGAGGCGATGCAGTCCAGCACGAACAGGCCACCCACCGCATGCACGGCGTCGCCGACGGCCCGCAGGTACTCGTCGGGCAGGATAATCCCTGATGAGGTTTCAACGTGGGGGGCGAAGACAATCTGCGGTTTCTGCGCCGCAATGGCTGCCAGCACTTCGTCCAGAGGAGGTGGAGCGTAGGCAGCCTGGCGACCAGTGTCGACCGGTCGGGCTTTGAGCACCGTGGTGGCCGCCGGGATGTTGCCCATCTCAAGGATCTGGCTCCAGCGATAACTGAACCAGCCGTTGCGTATCACCAGGCATTGCTGGCCGGTGGCAAACTGTCGTGCCACCGCTTCCATGCCGAATGTGCCGCTGCCCGGGACCACCGCAACAGCCTGGGCGTTGTAGACCTGTTTCAGGGTCTTGGAAATGTTCTTCATCACGCCTTGAAATGACTGCGACATGTGGTTGAGCGAGCGGTCGGTGTAGACCACTGAGTACTCGACCAGCCCCTCGGGATCGATACTGGGATATAGCTTTGACATGGGTGACTCCTTTGGCAGGGATCTCAGTGGTATCGACCCTGCCCTAAGCCTTGGCAAATGACAAGATTGCTCGGGATTGAATTGCGACTTCTGTCGAGCGGCTGGCAGGTCGCTGCTGAGTTGTGGGAAGGGGGGCTTAAAGGTTCAAAAGTGTTTGAAACCCCAAGGGGAATTCATTTTTGGACATTGCGGTTGGGCGGTAGCCGGATCGATACGCCGCTCGCGCCTAGCACATGGGGCCTAGGCGCTGCGCCGATAAGGATGCTCCCGGTCTATAGAGCCCGGGGAGATTCAATTTGTTGAGAAGTGTCGTCTATTTGGACGCAGTATCCATATAAGACTTTACCGCCGCGAGCCCAGGTTGACCTTCCACTGTTTGAACATCAAGCAACGTTCTATCAAGCCATTCGGGATGGGCACTCAGCCATTTTTTTACCGCAGAGCGTGGGTCAAGGCCACCATTGATTACGTAGTCCATCATGGTGTTTTCGGCATCGATGGAAAACTCCAGATTTTTCAGGAGTTGGCCCACGTTAGGGCATTCCTCCAGATATCCCGTACGTACGTCGGTCCGCACCGACGATGCGCCGAAATTTGCTCCGTAGTACTTGTCACCGCCTGACAAATATTCCAGTTCAATATTCTTGTTCATTGGGTGAGGTGCCCAGCCCAGAAACACAATCCAGTCGTTCTTTCTGATTTGCCTGCCGACTTGAGTCAGCATGCCCTTCTCACTGGACTCAACCAGGCTCCAGCTACCCAGGTTATACGCGTTATCCGCGATGAGGTTCTGGATCGGTTTGTTTCCGCCTGGCTCTACTCCATAGATTTTCCCGCCAAACTTTGACTTGTAAGTATCCAGGTCAGCATAGCTTTTTACACCTTGCTCATAGACGTATCGCGGAACCGCCAAGGTAAATTTTGCGCCCGTGAGGTTCACTCGCACTGTCTGAATCGACTTGTTGTTGTAGTAAGGCTGAGCCGCCTCGATCAATGCGGGATCCCATGTTCCGAGGAACACGTCGATACTCTTGCCTTCCATCGCCTTGTAGGCAATTCCCGTCGATAACGTTATGACTTTTGGGGCGTAGCCCAGTCCTTCCAATACTGCTGTGGTCAAAGACGTCGTCAACGTGATGTCGGTCCATCCCACCTCTGCGAACTGAGGCGCGCGACACCCCACAGGGTCCGCGGCGCCGGCAATCCCCTGGAATGTCATCAACAGCACGGCACAACCGATAGCACTGCTTTTCATACCGGATCCCCTTGCATTCTCTTGTTTTTTGGAGAATCTAGTGATAACTTTTTTTTCATTGAGTGTCCAATGAAAAAAGAGAGCCCCCCATGCCAAAGGTCGGAATGCAGGAAATCAGAAGGAAGCAGCTCGTTGAGGCGACGCTCACCCTCATTGGTGAGCAAGGCATGGCGGGTACCAGCATGGCTCAGGTCAGCGCCCGTGCGGGGTTGGCCAACGGCATCGTCCACCACTATTTCTCGGACAAGAATGCTTTGCTTGAAGCCACCTTGAGAGAGCTGAACAAACGCATAAATGCCGAGATCTTTGCGCGCCTGCGGAAGTCCGCAACACCCGCTGAGCGTGTTCTCGCGTTTGTGGACGGGAACGTCAGTGCCTTGAACCTGACGCGAGACAATGTTGCGGCCTGGCTCGCTTTCTGGGCCCAGGTACCGCAGTCCCCCAAACTGCAGCGGGTACAGAACATCGTTGCGCGCAGGAGCCACTCCTTACTTTTCCATGCCTTGTCAAAAAGCATGGACAAGGCAATAGCCCATTCCAAGGCGCAAATGATCGCGATCTTCATCGACGGCTTATGGTTGAGGGCTGCGGTCGATTGCAACCCGGACACGATCGATGATTCGCGTCGTTTGGCTTACGAGTTCCTCAACAACGTACTTGGTTATGATCTGGAGGCGTAGAAATGACACCTGAAGAGTTTAAAAGTCTTGATGCCGTGGGCCTCGTTCAACGGTTGAAGTCCGGTGAAGTCACTCCGCTGGAGTTGGTCAACCTGGCAGCCAGAGAAATTGAAATCCAGGACCCTGCCTTGGGCGCGGTCGTTGCAATCGATATCGAAGGCGCACAGCGAGCGGCGCTAGATCCCAAGGCAGGACCACTCGCAGGTGTGCCGATCCTGATAAAGGACACCAATATCGATGTAAAAGGCTTTGCAACCAGGCACGGTTCGCGATTGTACGAAGATGCCGTCCCCGCTCAGGTCGACAGTGAGTTTGTGAGTCGATTGCGTAATGCCGGGGCAATCATTCTCGGGAAAACCAAAACACCTGAGTTTGCAGGAGACTTTGTGACAGAGCCTGAATGGCAAGGCCCTTGTCGAAACCCCAGGAATCCGCAGTACGCTTCTGGTGGGTCAAGTGGAGGATCCGCCTGTGCCGTGGGCGCAGGCATGGTGCCCGTTGCACACGGCACCGACTGTGGCGGGTCGATCAGGGTTCCGGCTTCCGTTTGTGGTGTGGTTGGACTGAAGCCAAGCAGGGGACGCACCCCTGTAGGTCCTCATGTCGGTGAGTTTGTTGGTGGCCTTGATTCCGAGCATGTACTGACCAGGACCGTCCGCGATAGCGCATTGCTGCTGGATGTCCTGTCTGGCTATGAACCAGGCGCGCCTTATGCTGCTCCCCCCGCCCCTCCCTCTTGGCTCGAATGCCTGAAGACGAGGTCGCCACGACTCAAAATCGCCTTTGCCTGCGCCCGTCCAGATGGCTCGAGTATCGATGAGACCATCCACAAAGCCATATTGAATGCTGTGGATTTTTTAAGTAAAGACGGCCATGAATTACGCCCGTTCAATTGGCCAGACATGACCAAAGCCGGTGCAGCTGCTGCATTATTCTGGCAGATGGAAATTGAGGCCTTGATGGAACACAAAGCCCAAACTCGCGGTTATCCGATCTCGGCAAAAGATGTTGAATGGATTACCTATGAGTTTTACAAATGCTCGACTCAGAGAACGGCACTGGATGTACACCATGCACGGGCCACCCAGAACAAAGTAAGCCACGACATGGCCGATAGCTTCACCGATATCGACGTCCTCATCACGCCAACGGTAGCGCTTGCTCCACCACTGATTGGTGGTTTTGTCGCCACAGGGGAAAGGCATCTGGACGAGTGGTATAAAAACGCTTACGCATTTTCTCCCTTCACCGAAGTTTTCAACTTGACCGGCCAGCCGGCCATCAGTATCCCCGTCGGGATCATGGAGAACGGCCTTCCAATCGGGATGCAGATAGTTGGCAAATTTGGTGACGAGGAAACCATCCTCAGACTTGCAAGTGAAGTTGAACGGAGCTTGTTAGCAACCACCCTGTTTGCAAAGGCATGATCATGCGCTGAACTACGACAGACTTTCTGCGCGTTGTCGCTGGCTCGCTGAATTGACCCAAACTCTATAGACACTTCCTGCAGGCAGTTATTGGATCGTTGCCTGACGTGATTGGCTGCTTCTCGGAGCAGAAGGAGTATTTTATGAGTGTCGGATTTGGGTCGATTCTGTTGAGAAAGTCAGCTTCGGTTTCCACCGCAGAAAAGTTCGTGCCTGTGATTGCAATCCGTGTTTTGCGCAGAAGATTCAGGGCCCAGTGACGTAGCCGCGTGCAAAAAAGACGCTCGCACTACTCACGCTCGGCCCAAATCACTCTTGATCTGTTTTGTGCATAGGCCCATCTGCTTTGTGACCCAATCCCTGAAAGCGGTGCACTTGGCACTTTCCTCAAAAGGCCTGGGTGACAGTAGGCAATAGGCCGACCCGTCCTGGATAAAGCCAAACGGTGCGATCAGTTGTCCGGACCTGAGTTCATCCTGAACCATGAGAAAGGACACCACACTGATCCCCAACCCCGCAGTTGCTGCCTGAATACACAGATAGAAATGCTCATAGTCGACCGAGCCAGCATTAGGCATAGCCATTTCCGAAAGGCGCAGCCAGTTGTCCCAGGCCAACGGGCGTGTCTGGCTACGTAGCAAGCGCACTCCTTGCGATTTCCTTTTATCGAGACTATTGGACGGGGTGCACACAGGTCCAATCCATTCCTCACAAATCGTCACGCTGTGGATTGATTGATCCAAGTGAAAATCATCACGTCGAATGGCCAGATCCGCACCTGAGCGCGCGAAGTCTATAGGACCACCGGCCGCCAACAGTTGGACTTGAAGGTGCGGGTGAGCGGCATGGAAGTCAGGCAGTCGCGGGATCAGCCATTTCATTGCGATGGTAGGTTCACACGATAGTACGAGTACGTCCTCACGGACTTCTCCCTGCAACCGGTAAACAGCACTTTCCAATTGTTCGAACATGGGCCCGGTAACGTCGTACAGAAGGCGGCCAGCACGGTTGAGAAAGATCGCACGGTTGCGCCGATCAAAAAGTTCGACCCCTATTGCCTCCTCCAACAATCGAACCTGGCGGCTGACTGCGCCATGGGTGACGTGCAGCTGCTGAGCGGCTCTCACGAAGCTTTGAGTCTGGGCCGCAACGTTGAAAAAACGAAACGCAGCCAAAGGAGGCAAATTCATATTGACGATGATTACTCACAGGTTTCGAGGACTATAAATCGTTTTTTTTATCGGTGGCAATTCTCCATCATGACCTCCAATCGCCCCATCTGCACGCACAACCATCAATGATTACAGGCATTGCATGAATGTTATGCGAAGCCAAATACCACTGGGTGATGTAAGTGCCGCGAGCAAGTGAAGCTGCCACCCACCCTCAATCTGTGCAAAAACGTAGCGCAAGTGCAATTACTGCCGTTCGCGGCATGGGCATCCATTGCGCCGGAGAGTCTTCATGAACGAATTGCTTCTAGTTGCTGCCATTTCCATCCTGGCAGTTATCAGCCCCGGCTCTGACTTCGCCATGGTCACCCGCAACAGTTATGCATATGGACGACGCAGCGGTTTGATGGCCGCACTGGGTATCGCCTGTGGCGTCCAGATTCACGTTTTCTACACAGTGTTCGGCGCTGCAGTGATCTTCACTCAATCACCCTTGCTGTTCATGGCAATGAAGTTGCTGGGCGCCGGATACCTCATTTATCTGGGTATCAAGTCCCTGACCAGTACTTCTTCGTTGACATTTGGTGGCGCCAACGCCTCAGCCCCTTCATCCTGGGAAGCATTTCGTACTGGCTTTTTCACTAACGCGCTCAACCCTAAAACCATGTTGTTCGTGGTGGCGACATATAGCCAAGTGGTGCACACAGGCAGTTCGCTAACCGCAAACTTTGCGTACGGCCTGTTTATGTCGTTCACCCATTGGGCGTGGTTCAGTTTCGTGGCACTGTTTTTCTCCGCTGAAGCGTTGCGCCGGCGAATGCTGGAAAAGCAGCAGGTTATCGACAGACTCATTGGCACGGCACTGATCGGCTTGGCGGCGCTGCTGGTCATTCCAGGGGTTGGAGGAGTGTTATGAGGTCAGTGCGAAGGGCTCCTTATAGGCAGCAATCGGCTGACAATCGCATTCACTTTTGTATCACCGCTTGAACTGGCTGGGTGCTATCAGTGCAGTTACGGGTTGCGATGTTTTCTCGGGCAGTCGCCGCAGCCTGATTTGGTCGCCGGCACCCCCGGCTTGCCGAGTCAGCCCGCCGGCCATACGATTCGACTATTCCTCAGGCGGAGGAGTCATTGTGAAGCCGGTGATGCTCCTGACGCGCATCCTGGCGCCTGCCATCGCTCTGGCGTTGGCATCTGCCGGTCTGCATGCCGACGACCCGTTCGCGCCGTTGCGCGATGCCATGGTGTGGGAGATCGCCAACATGTCGTCCGTCACCCGCGACGAAACCGGCAGAGTCGAGTTTGCCGCGCCGGTGTTGGCCGCGATGGCCAAGGTGCCACGCCATAAGTTCGTCCCGCCCGACGAGGTGCCCTACGCCTACGAAAATCGTCCGCTGCCGATCGGCTACGGCCAGACCATCTCCCAGCCGTACATCGTCGCCTTGATGACCGACCTGACGCAGGTCGGGCCCGGCGACGTGGTACTCGAGATCGGCACTGGCTCGGGCTACCAGGCGGCGATCCTCGCCGAGCTGGCGCAGGCGGTCTATACGATGGAGATCATCGAGCCGCTGGCAGTGCAGGCCGGGGAGCGCTTGGGCCGTCTGGGATATGCGAAGGTGCAGGCCCGGCTGGGCGATGGCTACCACGGCTGGCCCGAGCACGGGCCTTACGACGCCATCCTCGTCACCGCCGCCGCCAGCCATGTGCCGCCGCCACTGATCGCCCAGCTCAAGGCCGGCGGACGGATGGTAATCCCGGTCGGCGCGCCGTTCATGATCCAGTACCTGCTGCTGATCGAGAAGGCCGGCGATGGCAGTGTGTCCACCCGGCAGGTGCTGCCTGTGAGCTTCGTGCCGCTGGTCGGAGGCGGTTGAGCATGCATTCGCCGCCCTTGCTCGCCCTGGCACTGCTGTCTGCCTCCGCGCTCGGCTATGAGGTGCTGCTGCTGCGACTGCTTTCGATCATCCAGTGGCACCATTTCGCCTACATGATGATCAGCGTCGCGCTGCTCGGCTACGGCGCTGCCGGCACCGCTGTGGCGCTGGCACGGCCTGTGCTGGCGCCGCGCTTCCACGGCGTGTTCATCGGCGGCGCGGTGTTGTTCGGGCTGAGCGCCATCGCCTGCTTCAGCCTGGCCCAGCAGGTTCCGTTCAATCCCCTCGAGATCCTCTGGGACGCGCGGCAGTCGGCACGCCTGCTGATGATCTACCTGCTGCTGTTCGTGCCGTTCTTCTGCGCGGCGGTGTGCATCTGCCTGACCTTCACCTGCTTTCAGGAACAGATTCACCGGATCTACGCCTTCGACATTCTCGGCGCCGGCGTGGGCAGCCTGGCGGTCGTCGCCGCGCTGTTCGCCCTGACGCCCGTCGATGCGCTGCGGCTGCTGGGCGGCACCGGCATCGCCGCCGGGGCGCTGGCCGGAATGGCTTGCACCGGGCATAGGCGCTGGCTCGCGCCGTTGCTGCTGGCGGCGGCAGTCGCGGTGCCGGCCGGCGTGCCCGGGCGCTGGATCGCCCTGTCGCCCTCCGAGTACAAGGAACTGAGCCAGACGCTGCGTATCAAGGATGCGCGCGCAATCGCCCAGACCTGGAGTCCGCTGGGTCTGCTCACGGTCGTCGACAGCCCGACCATTCCCCTGCGCTACGCGCCTGGCCTAAGCCTCAACGCGACACAGGAACCGCCCGCACAACTGGCCATCTTTACCGACGGCGACGGCCTTTCCGTGCTGAACCGCTATGACGGGCGCCGCGAGCCGCTCGCCTACCTGGACTACCTGACCTCAGCTCTGCCCTATCACTTGCTGCGCCAACCCCGCGTGCTGGTGCTGGGCAGCGGCGCCGGCGCCGATGTGCTGCAGGCGATCTACCACGACGCCAGCGCGGTGGATGCCATCGAACTGAACCCGCAGGTGATCGATCTGGTCCAGCGCCGCTTCGCCGACTTCTCCGGCAAGCCGTACAGCGCGCCCAACGTCCGTGTGCTGATCGGCGAGGCGCGCGGCCTGGTGGCTTCGCGCGGCGTGCCTTACGACCTGATCCAGATCGCCCTGCTGGACTCCTTCGGCACTGCCTCGGGCGGCCTGCATGCGCTGTCCGAGAACTACCTGTACACGGTGGATGCCTTCGCCGAGTACCTGCGCCATCTCGCGCCCGGCGGCTTGTTGGCCATCACCCGCTGGGTCACCCTGCCGCCGCGCGATGTTCCCAGGCTGCTGGCCACCGCGGCCGCGGCCATCGAGCGCGACGGGCAGGCCAGCGCGGCGCGCCGCATCGTCATGATCCGCGGCTGGAAGACCGCGACGCTGCTGGTCAGCAACAGGGATTTCGACGACGCCGGCATCGCCGTGCTGCGGGAATTCTGCCGGGCGCGCTCCTTCGACCTGGCCTACTACCCCGGGATGACCGTGGCCGAGGCGAACCGCTACAACCTGCTCGACCGGCCCTGGTTCTTCGAAGCGGCGCAGGCCCTGCTGTCCGGCGAGCGCGCGGAGTTCCTGGCGCGCTACAAGTTCGACGTGCGTCCGACTACGGATGATCGGCCGTATTTCTTCCACTTCTTCAAGTGGCGCTCGCTGCCGGAACTGTTGGCGCTGAAGGCGCAGGGCGGCCTGTCAATGTTGGAGTGGGGCTATCCGGTGCTGATCGCCACGCTGCTGCAGTCCAGCGTGGCCGCCGTGCTGCTGATCCTGGCGCCGTTATGGGTGGCGCGGCGGCGCCAGCGGCGCTCTCGAAATGCGGCTTTGGCCAGGTTCGAACTTCGGGTCGTGTCCTACTTCGCCGCCATCGGCTTCGCCTTCATGTTCGTGGAAATCGCCTTCATCCAGAAGTTCACCCTGTTCCTCAGCCACCCGTTGTATTCGGTGGCGGTAACGCTCAGCGCGTTCCTGATCTTCGCTGGCCTCGGCAGCCGTTACTCCGGCCGGCGGCGGGGGGACATTGGAACGGGTGTGGGGCCCCGTCATCCGCTCGCACGGCCAGTCCTGGCGATCTGCGCGATCGCCCTGCTCTACCTGATCGCCCTGCCCCCGTTGTTCCAGCTGCTGGCGCCGGTGGGGACCCTCGCCAGGTTCGGCATCTGCGCCGCGCTGGTAGCGCCGCTGGCGTTCGCCATGGGCATGCCGTTTCCGCTCGGACTCGGGCGCGTCTCCGCGCGCGCCGAAGCACTGGTGCCGATCGCCTGGGGCGTCAACGCCAGCGTATCGGTGGTGGCGGCCGTGCTGGCGACCCTGCTGGCGATCCACCTGGGTTTCACCGTGGTGTTGCTGCTGGCGTTGCTGCTGTACCTCGTGGCGGCAGTCATGTTTCCCTGATCGCGGCGGTTCGGAGCGAAACGTCAACAGACCCTGGTGAGACGAATGGTCTGTTGGAACGCCGCTTGACCAGTCCACACGTCTCGCCGGTGGTGACCGGCAGAAACCGGCCATAAGCAGCCAGTCGGAAATGTCCACGAAACCATGGGCGATTCACTCTGGGGCACATTGGCATTCAGCTTCCCTCCGCCCTCGGTTCCCGACCGGGAGCGCGGCGCCTACAATGTTGCCATTATCATTTGTCGTCCATCTTTGTTGACGATTGTGGCCGGCGCTCAGTGCTCTCTTCGGCGTTGGGCGCTTCTGGAAAACTCCCTGGCGTGAACACATGGGTCTGCAAGTCGCTGGCATCGACTTCGGCGACACCATGAACCGAACGAGCCAGAACAATGGCCTGTTCACACTGTCTATGAGTGTTGACGCGGCCGCTTAACCCCACTATGCCCGCATGGGTTTTGACATTGATATGCAGGCTAAGGGTCGGATCGGAAAATGCCAGGGCCGACTTCACCTTGGCGGTAATCCATGCATCGTGAACGGCCATTTCCAGACCATGGGAGTAATGCTGGAAGGAGTGAATTTTCATGGCTGAACCCTCTGTCGCTTAATCAGACGTACCGTCCATCCCATTTGCTGTGTCGCCCTCTGCCTGTCAGGTGAACGCTATGGATACCTGATTCGCTTTGGAGCGCTCGTCACGCAAACATTGACAGAAATTAATTATAGTACGGCCGTTGCCTGCGGTCAGAGCGCTGTCCCCGTGAACGTCCGCCTTGGTCGCTCGGTGCTTGGCGACTGCATAAATCAAAAGGGACCGCGCATGAGCAAATATTTGGTTTTGTTATTGGCTGGCGCCACAGGCGTTGCTCAGGCGCAATCCATATGCACTTACCCGTGGTATCAATCGATCGATAAGATACTGCACACATCCGATGCGCAAGGGCACGGGCCAGATATAGGCTCCGACGAATGGAAATCGGTGATCGAATTCAAGTTAGGGGTTCGCGATGGAGCAAACGTCCCTGAACGAAGCTCCGAACAGTGGTGCCAGTACATTGATCAGCATATCAATGCAATGCAGCCGACTGGGGGCGGCACGGAAAAATCGTCGACTGCCAATGTGACACCTGGCCCTTCATACGATTGCGCCAGAGTGGAGCCTGGCGGTATCGAAGCGATGATATGTGAGGACAAGGCGTTATCCGCGCTCGATCGCAATCTGTCGGCAGTTTATGCCAGTGCGAGTATTAAGGCCGGCAACGAGCATCCTCCCCGGCTAAAAGCAGAACAACGTGGATGGATCAAGGGACGCGACGAGTGCTGGAAGAGTGATGACGTCAGTGCATGCTTGCGCATGGAATACCAGCACCGCATCGCCGAGTTGCAAGCACGCTACCGACTGGTCTCGGGCACTGGGCCTGTCTATTACGAATGCGACGGCAACCCTGCTAGAGAGGTGACTGTCATGTTCTTCAAAACCGATCCGCCGACATTAATCGCCGAGCGTGGCGACAGCGTATCGCTGATGTACCAGCAGCCAAGTGGCAGTGGCATAAAGTACCTTGGGCGCAATGAAACGCTTTGGGAGCATCAGGCCGAGACCATAATCACTTGGGGATACGGTGCGCCCAAGTCGCATTGCAAAAGAAAGCCTTGAGCAACGATTCAATCAGCTGGGTAATTGCATATTGCTGCCCCTCGTGACAGGCAGAAATCGGCCAGAAGCTGTCGTTCGAACACCAAGGTTAAACGGGCTTGTTCAAGCCACCATTGCAACCTTACGGATTACTAATCCTTGCGAGTAAGGGCTAATGACGAAGCATCTAATGATGCCTCGTCTTGAAGCTTAGGCAGGCTTGAAACAGTACGCAGCCAGCTTGTTCCCATCGAGATCCCGCGCGTAAGCCGCATAGGCGTCAGGTGCCCAGCCTCGCGGACCCGGTGCACCTTCGTCGGTGCCGCCACTGGCCAGCGCCGCGGCGTGGAAAGCGTCAATGGCCGCACGATTCGGCGCTTCGAAGCTGATGGTGACACCGTTACCCACGCTGGCCGGGGCGCCGTTCGCCGGTTTCAGCACGAAGAAGGACGGAGCGCTCTCCCCCCAGATCGACCCCTTGTCGTCCAGATCAGCGATGCGTTTTTGGCCCAGGGTACCCAGGACATTGTCATAGAAGCTGCGCGCTTTTTGCAGGTCGTTGGTACCGACGGTCACATGAGTGAAAATGGTCATCTTTGTGCTCTCTTTGGTGTAGATATGCTGGGTTGATGTTGCAGGTTTTCGCGCCTTTGACTGGCCCTGACGGGTTTCGCCAAACCTGTTGAGTCAGCGATCGAAATGGATAACGGTGCGGATGCTTTCGCCTTGGCGCATCAGGTCGAAGGCTCTGTTGATCTCCTCCAGCCCCATGGTGTGGGTAATGAAACTATCCAGTGGAATGTCGCCCTTTTGCGCGTTCTCGACATAGCTGGGTAGCTCGCTACGTCCTTTCACACCGCCAAATGCCGAGCCGCGCCAGATGCGCCCGGTCACCAGTTGGAAAGGACGGGTACTGATTTCCTGACCGGCGCCAGCGACGCCAATGATCACCGACTCACCCCAGCCCTTGTGGCAGCACTCCAGGGCGGCGCGCATCAGATGGACGTTGCCAATGCATTCGAAGGAATAGTCCACACCGCCCTCGGTCATCTCGATGATCACGTCCTGGATCGGCCTGTCATAATCCTTGGGGTTGATGAAGTCGGTAGCGCCCAGTTGCCTGGCAATCTCGAACTTGGCCGGGTTGATATCGATCGCGATGATCCGGCCGGCCTTGGCCATGGTCGCACCGATAATGGCTGCCAGCCCGATGCCACCCAGACCGAAGATTGCCACGCTGGCTCCCTCCTCCACCTTGGCCGTATTGATCACCGCGCCAATGCCGGTGGTCACACCGCAACCGAGCAGGCAGACCTTCTCCAGTGGCGCATCCTTGGGGATTTTGGCCAGGGAAATTTCGGGAAGCACGGTGTATTCGGAGAACGTCGAGGTGCCCATGTAGTGAAAGACAGGCTGCCCTTCGTAAGAGAATCGGCTGGTGCCATCTGGCATCAAACCTTTGCCTTGAGTGGCACGGATTTTCTGACAAAGATTGGTCTTGCCGGAGGTGCAGAATTTGCACTCGCCACATTCCGGGGTGTAGAGCGGGATCACATGGTCGCCCACCGCCAGTGAAGTTACCCCCTCGCCAACCGCTTCGACGATACCGCCACCTTCGTGGCCAAGAATAACGGGGAAGATCCCTTCGGGATCGGCGCCGGATAACGTAAACGCATCGGTATGGCAGACACCTGTCGCAACAATGCGTACCAGCACCTCACCGGCTTGCGGCGGCGCTACATCGACTTCGACAATTTGCAGAGGCTGGTTCGCCGCGAAGGCGACGGCCGCTCGTGATTTGATCATGTTCGTGATTTCCCGGACGCAAAGAGGCGCCGTTCCTGTGTAGAAACAGTCAAGAGATTGTGTTCATAGGAGCGTTACAGAGGGCGGGCGTCCTTGCCCTTGAGGCCGATTAGAGCGATGCCTCGATCTTCTTTGCTGCGGATTCGTCGACCCAGGCATGCCAGATTTCCGGGTGTTCCTTGAGGAACATCCTGGCCAGCTTCGGCGATTCGATGCGTTCCCGGGTCATCCTCGCCAGGTTCTGATTCAACAAGTCGATCGGAATGTTGACCTTCTCCAGTACTGCGACCAGTTCAGGAGCCTGTTCATGAAATGCCTTGGAGAGTCCCACCATGGTGATGACGTCTTTGTTGGCGCCGGTCTTTTCCTCCAGCCTTATCGCATCGATCTGCCCCATCAGCGGCGTCGGTGACCAGTAGTAGAACAGCACCGGCTCACCGCGTTTGTAACTGGACAGGACAGCCGCATCCAATGCCGCACCGGTACCTGGACGAAAGTTTGTGAACGTGTTTTCAAGACCATACTCTTTCAACATCTCGGTATTGTCCTGCTCACAGATCCAACCCGCAGGACAGTTGTAGAAACGGCCTTTGGACGGTTCTTCCGAATCGCGAAAAACACTCGCGTACTTGCTCAGGTCCGCGACTGTCCTGAGGTCGGGCGCCTGCGCCGGCCGGTTACGTTTGGCGTCCCCTTCAACGACGTAACGCGGCACATACCAGCCCTGAGTCGCACCAATGATCGGAGCGCCAACCCCGACAACCTTTCCGGCCGCCGCCGCCTTTTTCCAGACTTCGCTGCGCTCCATCCACTCTTCGCCAAACACCTGAATGTCGTTGCCGGCCAGTGCGGTCTCGAGAATGATGGTGTTACCCACCAACTGATCCGTTGTACAGCCATAACCATCCTTGAGCACGATCATCATGATGTCGGTGAGGAGCATCCCGCTCTCCCAGTTCAACCCGGCAAATTTCACCGACTTGCCCGATTCACACCACCCTGAGGCCTGGCTTGAAGCACTACCGACAAGCAAGCCAAGGGTGAGCAAAGAGGCCAACAAACTCTTCCTGTTTTTCATGATCAGACGCTCCGAATCATTATTATTGGGGGCAGCGAACTGTTGTGTGCGACACAGGAGCAAACGAGTCCATCAGATTTAGCATGGACAAGTGCGTGCGCAAACACGTGAAACAAAGGCGTGAATCAATTGCATTTATTGTTATTGGCGAAGCTCAAGCTAATGGATCAACAGAAGTACGCCCGTAGAACAACTGGCGCGCATAGGCACTGAACTCGACATCGGGTTGGTCCACGTACGCAAACACCGCGTTGAGCCTCAGCCTGTCCCCTTCCACCGGCGTGACCCGGTGCAATGAATAGCGGCCGCGGAACAATGTCAGGGTGCCGGGCACTTGAGGCAGAACCTCTACCTGCTGTGTTTGCGAGTCATCGAGGAATTGCCTGACCGCGTCATAGCAATCGTCGCTTTCATTGCGCAGCATCCGCACATACTCGAAATCCCCACCGGCGCTTGCAGCCTGAAGCGACAGCGTGACGCTGAAGTCGGAACGATCAAAGTGCCACCCCAACTCCTGCCCTGCCGTGAAGCCCTGCAAGTTAAGGGCGGCCAATGGATCGGCATGACGATAGAGCGTGTCCAGAGCCAAAACATCTTTGATGAAAGCAAGGACTTCGTCCGATCCATAGATCTGCCGGATCAAATGGTCGGCAGGAATATCGGCATAGGCAACAGTGTCTTTTGCCGTGTTCATCAAGCGTCGTAGCGGGTGTTCCGGATCAACGCTTTCGTCCTGAGGTTTGAAATAAACCGTGTGGCTTTCCCGAAAATGAAACATGCGCGAGTGCAGTGCAAGTGTCTGCTGCGCCATCGCGACAACCGATGGATTGCGAACAAAACCCGGAAAGATCGCAACGCCCTCTTGTGCCAGCAACGACTGACTGTGAGTGACCAGTGCGAGATAAGCGGGGCTGGTGCGATCGGTGATTGGGTAACGCTCGAGATCGACGAGATCGCCCAGGGTTAGCGCAGGTGTGAAAGGCAGGGTAGTCATTGTTGTTGGTCTCCGTTGGCTCTGCTGGATTCAGATTGCATCGGCACCAAAAACAAGTCACGCTCATAATTTTACGCAATTTTGTGAATTATTTTCAGGTCGTATACCCATGAGACTGACGCTGGATCACTTGGTGATGTTGCAAACCTTGTCGGAAGTCGATTCGATCACCGCGGTGGCCGAACGTTTATGGCTGACACCTTCAGCCGTCAGTCACCGCATACGCGAAGCGGAGCGGCGGCTAGGCGTGAGCCTGACGGAAAGATCAGGAGGAAAGCTCAGACTCAGCCCTGCCGGCGTGCGCCTGGAACGGGCCGCCAAAGACATCATCGCCATACTCAATGAGGCTGAGTCCGAGGCCCGGTCCATGGCTGGTGGCGTCACAGCGTTTGTCCGTATGGGTGTCACCTCCTACGGCCCATTTCGCTGGATTCCAAAATTCATCAAGCACTACTCAAGTCTTCGGCCGGACATCGAAATCACACTGGTGACCGTGCCCCGTAACGACGTTTACGCGAGTCTGATGCAAGGCAGACTGGATGTATCCATTATCGATGACGACATGGTGCCTAGCGGTGTCGCGAAGTTGCCACTTTTTCGGGACGACTTGATTGCAATCATGGCAACCGATCATCCCCTTGCGGGAAGGAAAAATATCTATGCGGAAGACTTCAAGACTTACAACCTTGTGACGTATTCGACCGATCGCGCCAGTGGCTGGGAGTATGACCGTTTCTTCGCCCCCGCCAGCATCTTGCCGCGCCGCATGATCACGGTGGAGTTGATCGAAGCCATCGTTGAACTGGTCCGCTCAGGATACGGAATCAGCATATTGCAACGGGATTTGGTAACCCCCAGCCTGGAGCGTGGGGAGCTTGCGTGGGCGGCCCTGAATGACGGCCTGGATATCGCCTGGAACGCAATCGTTCGCCCCTCGGAACGGGAAGATAGCGAGGTCAGTAAAATGGTTACGGAGCTTGATACCTGGATAAAAAACGCAGGAAAACCTGAACGCAGCTAATCGCTGGTTGATGCGTAAAAATGGTTTTTTGGTCGATGGCAGCCCTTCGCGACGGGCAGCAATCGGCCAGAAGCAGCCCTTCATGATCGGCTGCTAATCGCTTGATGGCTTGGGATGTACTCTGCCCCTCGTGATAGGCATCAATTGGCCAAAAGTTGACGATTGAGAACCGGGCGTGCTCGACCAGAAGCTATTACGACGAGGCGAAAATTTTTAGCCTTCATGCTCCTTTATGGACATCTTCCACCGAATGGGCATATCGCTTCGTGGCCTCCATAACCAAGCCCTTTCGCTCGTCACGATTGATGAAACCTTTGATTGAATAGTCCTCGGCAAGCCGAAGTAATTCTTCGTATTGCTCTTGAGCAGTCGCTCGAATTTCGGGCATAGCCAGCATTGATTGCCATGTCTCAAGCGCTTGCGCTTTTCGGTCTTCGTACATGATTACGACTCCCAAAGCCCTTGTTGCGATAGAGCCATGCGAGCAGCGGAATGTTCACCAAGGACGACGTGTGGCATTTCCCAGTCAGAAGGATTGATGATGACACCCACGAACAACATACAGACCGGCGTGCCATAGCCAGGTCTTTCGGTTGCGCAAATGGGACCTAAGACGGGACGCCCATTCATCAACGCAAAGCATAATGAGGTGAACGTCCACGACAAAAAAATGGACATAACGTTGAGGGATTAACGCACAAGTTATGCAAATCCCAGGAACGACAGGACAACCGCGACCACCACTACTAATCCGACAATGTAGATGATGCTGTTCATGATTTTCACCTCTCAACCTGAATGAAATTGCGCGGCGAAGGTGTGCTTTTGTTATCACTAAACCTTGCCCGCTGTTCAATCGACAACAACGAAGCTCAATTTGCTCCTGTGCAAACTTCTCTGAGTGACGAGGTGGCAAAAGATACGACAGGTGGGTAAATGCTCGAAGCAAAGACGCTGAGCTTGCCCACTACACCGTCCTGAGCGAAACGTTCAGAGAATCCGACATTCAAATTCCGGTTTACCCGCACCTTGAGCTTTTGCCTGAACCTGGGCTTCGAGTTGTTCCCTAGCCAGGCGCTAATAGAATTTTGAGGCCCCTTCAGGAGGGCGCAAGGATGAATGTGAGCGAAGAAGCACATCGACTAGGATTGCCGACACCGTAATGGCCGTTCTGCATGTCCGCTATGGTCATTTGCTGCCCTGCGTGGCAGGCAGCAATCGGCAAAAAGCAGCCGCTCACGAACGACTACTTCCGACCCAATAAAGCCTGTCAGTAGTCTTGGAGGTTCCTTCCTTTGACAGGTTCATCTGCCCACCCCGGCTGCCGCTCGAACGCCTCGAACAGCTCGAAAATGGTCGACTTGACCTTCTGCACGGCATTGCTCTCTACAACCGTGTCATGCCAGCACAGCGAAAGATCCCGCTTGAACAGTCGATGATCGATCCTGGCCAGCTTGAGCCTGTGTTGCACAAGCTCAACATGGGCCGCGGCCCACGGCAGGATCGTGACACCGAGCTGCGCCTTGACGGCTGAGAACAACAGGTCGGTGGAATTGGCTTCGAATTCAACCTCGCATTTCAGGCCGGCCTCCTGCAGTGCAAATTCGACCCGACTGCGAATGGTGTTCGGAGCACAGGGCAGCACCAGCGGCATCTTCGCCAATGCCTCAATCGACACCGGTTCATCCGGTAATGAAAACTCCGGCCACGCCACCAAGTACAGCGTTTCGGTTAACAGCCGCCGGAAAGCCATGCCCCGGGTTTCGACCACATCGACATTCACCGCCAGTGCCACTCGCCCTACCGTGATCAGACGTCCGAGTTCGGCGCTCGGAGAATCAATCAATTCCAACTTGATACCCGGATAACGGCTGCGAATCGTGCGTGCGAGCGGAATTGCCAGCATGCGCGCCGTACTCGACGGCATGCCGACCGAGACTTTGCCTTGCGGGAATTCGGCGTCCTGGCGCAGCAGTTCGTGGGTGCCGTCGGCCTGGCGCAGCAGTTCGATGGCATGCCGATAAAGCGTTTGCCCAGCCGCCGTGGGAACAACGCCATGCACGCTGCGCTCGAGCAGTTGCATGCCCATGTCCTGTTCCAGGTTGCGCATCTGCTGGCTGATGGCTGGCTGCGCGATATGCAGCGTTTCACTGGCGCGGGTGATGTTCCCGCACTCGACCACCTTGATGAAATACCGCAACTGGCGCAGGTCCATGTGCACCTCCCAAGCCATATGATTTTCCGATGAGTGTAGAGGAATATCATATTTGAAGGTTATGAGATACGGCGCCTAGACTCGTCTCACAACACGAAGCGCTAACGGTCATCACAGGCGAATGGCGCTTCAAAGGCCTTAGTGCAATGGCCGGTATTCAACCCTTCAATGGAGAACCCTTTGCAAGCTTTGCAAGGCGTGAAAATCGTCGACCTGAGTCGCGCACTGTCCGGGCCGTTCTGCACCATGGTGCTGGCAGACCTCGGTGCCGATGTGATCAAGATCGAGCCCGGCCCGACTGGTGATATGAGCCGCACCTGGGGCCCCTTCGACCGTGGCGTGAGCACCTACTACTTATCGTGTAACCGCAACAAGCGCGGCATGTGCATTGACTTGCGCACCCCCGAAGGGTTGACCACTATCCAGCAGTTGATCGATGACGCCGATGTCGTCATCGAGAACTTCAAACCTGGCACGCTGGAAAGCATGGGCCTCGGTTATGAGGTGCTCAGCGCCCGCAATCCGCGACTGGTATTGGGCAGCATTAACGCCTTTGGCGCCGACGGGCCGATGAGCAGTTGGCCGGGTTTCGACCAGATCGCCCAAGGCTACTCGGGGCTGATGAGCCTGACCGGTTTCGTCGATGGCGACCCGACACGTACCGGCACCGCCATCGGCGATTTGACTTCGGGCATGTGGCTGGTGACAGCGGTGCTGGCTGCGCTGCTCGAGCGCGAGCGCACCGGGCGTGGCCAACATGTCAGCACGTCGCTGCTGGCCAGTCTGGTCGGGTTGCTGAGTGTGCACGGCCAACGCTACCTCAGCCTGGGGGATGTGCCGCGCCGCACCGGTAACGCCCATTCGGTGATTGCACCTTACGGAGTGTTCCAGACAAAGGATGGCCCGCTCAATCTGGCGCCGATCACCTCGGCCATGTGGGGGCGTTTGTGCATACTGCTCGATTTGCCCGAGCTGCCGGATGATTCGCGCTTCGCCACCAATGAAGCGAGGGTCGAACGTCGTGACGAATTGAGAGAGATTCTGGAAAGTCGTTTGAAAACCCGCAGCAAACGCGAGTGGACCTCGCTGTTCGTCGATGCAGGATTACCCGCCGGCCCGATCAACACTCTCGATGAGGTCTTCGACGACCCGCAGGTGCTGCACAGCCAACTGACCGAGACACTCACGCACCCGACCCTTGGTGCACTGCGTCAGGTAGTGACCCCGGTGTTCTGCGCCAATGACAGCGTTGTCAGCCGCCCACCGCCGCTGCTTGGCGAACACACCGTCGAAGTATTGCGCGAAGCCGGTTTCGACGCTGCATCAATCAACGCACTGCTCGCCGCTAAAATAGTGTTCCAGAATTCCGATGACATGACCGGCGTGCAATCGACAGGAGCCGCACAATGAATTCAGCCTCTTCCACAACAGTGACCGTCAACCGGGTCGATGAACGCATCGCGCGGCTGGTCTTCAGCAACCCCACACACCGCAATGCACTCAGCGCGCAACTGCTGACGGCGCTCGACGAAAGTCTCATCGCACTGGCGTCACAACGCATCCCGGTGGTGATCCTCGGCAGCGAAGTCGGCCAATCCGTGTGGAGTGCCGGCCACGATATCCGCGAACTGCAACACGACCGCGACCCGATTGCCTATGGCAAACCGCTCGAACAGGTATTGCGCCGCATCCGCGCCTATCCCGGCGTGGTGGTTGCCCTGGTGTCCGGCTCGGTGTGGGGCGGCGCGGTGGATCTGGTAATGAGCTGCGACATGGTCGTCGCGGACCGCAGCGCAAGCTTTGCCATGACTCCGGTGAACATTGGATTGCCCTACACCACCAGTGGATTGCTGCGCTTCTTCAACAATTTGCCGATTCACGTGTTGAAGGAAATGTTTTTCACTGCACAAAAGCTCGATGCGGTGCGGGCGGAACGGTTTGGTCTGGTCAACCGACTGGTCGACACTGATGTGCTGGAAGCGACCGCGCTGGAACTGGCGCACGGCATCGCCTGCAAAGCGCCGCTAGCCGTTGCGGCGGTCAAGGAACAGCTGCGTATCCTCGAAGACCTGCAACCGATTCCGGTGCAGGCGATGGAGCAGATTGCCGAACTGCGCCGACAAGCCTGCGAAAGCGCTGACTTTGGCGAAGGACTGGCAGCCTTTGCCGAGCGCCGACCAGCAGCATTTAATGGCAATTAGCACGACAGCGTTGAAAGCTTCTGTGTTTGTACGATCGACTTCGCAGGCCAGCCACGCTTCCTCGTTTCGTCACGCTCGGCCCGACGCGAGTCGATTGCTAAACATCCCGAGACAATAACAACAAGGACGGTACCTGCGGGACCGTCCGAATGCGGGGAGTCAGATTGAAATGAATAATGAAATTCTGTCGATTTTAGTGCTAGTGGTCATTTTCGGCATCGCCAGCGTGTTGCCCATCAATATGGGCGCGCTGGCGTTCGCGGCGGTCTTTATCGTCGGTTCGGTGATAATGGACATGACACCGGCGACCATTTTCGCCGGTTTTCCCAGTGACCTGTTCCTGACTTTGGTCGGTGTCACCTATTTATTCGGCATCGCCCAGAACAACGGTACCATCGACTGGCTGATCGAACGGGCAGTGTTGATGGTGCGTGGCCATGTCGCCTGGATACCCTGGGTGATGTTCGTGGTGGCGGCGCTGCTCACCGGTTTCGGTGCGCTGAGCCCTGCGGTGGCTGCGATCCTCGCGCCTATTGCTCTCAACTTCGCCGTGCAGTACCGCATCAACCCCGTGCTCATGGGACTGATGGTGATTCACGGCGCTCAAGGCGGCAGTTTTTCCCCTGTGAGTATTTTCGGTGGCATAACCAATCAGATCGTTGCGTCCTCCGGGCTGCCTTATGCATCGTTCACTCTGTTCATCGCCAGCCTGCTGTTCAACCTGGGGATTGCCATGGTGGTATTCGTAGTCTTCGGTGGTTTACGTAGCGCTCGCCTGTCATTGGTGGTGGTCCCATCCGGTCCCGAATTGCATGCTGCCGGTGCATCGCTGGCCATTCTTGGCCACGGTGGTACGCCGGCGTCCCCTGCTTATCATCGTACTGACCTGACAGGTGCCGGTGCGCCGCTACATACCCTCAGCGGCCTGGACGGGGCCAAGCTGTCGACGCTGGTCGGGCTGTTGGCCCTGGCGATCTCGGCATTAGTGTTCAAGTTCAATATCGGGTTGGTGGCCATGACGGTCGCGGTAGTCCTGGCCATGTTCGCACCTAAGGCGCAGAAGGCGGCCATTGACAAGGTCAGTTGGTCGACTGTTCTGCTGATCACCGGGATCATCACTTACATCGGAGTGATGCAGACCATCGGTACCATCGACTATGTCGCCCATGGCATCTCCGGCTTGGGTGAACCGCTGCTGGTCGCTTTGCTGCTGTGCTTCACTGCCGCAATTATCTCGTCCTTCGCTTCGTCCACGGCGTTGCTAGGGGTGATCATTCCCCTGGCCGTGCCATTCTTGAGCCAGGGCCACATCAGTGCGGTCGGCGTGGTCGCGGCTATCGCCATTTCCACCACCATCGTCGACACCAGCCCGTTCTCCACCAATGGTGCGCTGGTGGTTGCCAATACCCCCCCGCTGGAGCGAGAAAAAGTGTTGCGCAGTCTGCTGATCTATAGCGCGGTGGTTGCCCTGGTGGGACCCTGTGTTGCCTGGTTGACCCTGGTGGTGCCCGGGGTGCTCTGAGCTTTCGGGTCAGGCCCTGATCAGCCTGATGGACTCAATTTTTCCGTCACCGGCCACGAGGGGTAAATTCCTGCACGATTTTCGGAAGGGAAGAATCGAAGCCATAAGTGCAGAACCTGCCCGCCCGCAAAAATGAGCCTTTTGAAATGGAAGTCATCTCATGTTCGAACGTAACAAACTGGTTCCGGAGTTAATGGTAAGCAACCTGGATAGCAGCCTGGCTTTTTGGGTTTATTGCCTGGAGTTCAAAGTAGCTTATCAACGCCCGGAAGATGGATTTGCATACCTTGATTTGAATGGTGCTCAAGTAATGCTTGAGCAGGTTGATTCGGACGCGGGTCAATGGCTGACTGCGCCGTTGACTAAGCCGTTTGGAAGAGGCATCAACCTGCAGATTGATGTTGAGGCTGTCGCACCCGTCATCCAAAAACTTGATCAGGTTGGATTTCCTCTCTATCGAGAATGCAAAGACACCTGGTATCGGGCGGACAATGTAGAAGTAGGCCAGCGCGAATTCATCGTCCAGGATCCCGACGGTTATCTCGTAAGGTTGGTAGAGCGGTTGGGTGAGAGACCGGCTTGCTCAACCTGAATCTGAGCCAAGCCGACCGTCAGCTTTGGGTTGTGGATTCAACCGGTCGGTAGCTGCCCATCGCGTCAGGCAGCTATCGGCCAGTCGGCGCCCCTCCCCCTGCTGCGCACCCTTCACACTCACGCCTGATCCATAGCCTCTTCTACCACGCCCTTATCCTCCCCCAGGAACCCGCCGCTTTGATGCTGCCAAAGCCGCGCATAGACGCCATTCTTCCCGAGCAATTCGGTGTGGGTGCCCTGTTCGATGATGCGTCCGTCATCCATGACAATGAGCCGATCCATGGCTGCAATCGTGGACAACCGATGGGCGATGGCGATCACCGTCTTGCCCTGCATCATTTCATCGAGGCTTTCCTGAATGGCCACTTCGACTTCCGAGTCCAGCGCGCTGGTGGCCTCGTCAAGAAGCAGGATCGGGGCGTTCTTGAGCATCACCCGGGCAATCGCGACGCGTTGGCGCTGGCCGCCCGACAGCTTGATGCCCCGCTCCCCCACAAGGGTGTCGTAGCCGGTATGGCCTTGCCGGTCGCTCAATTGGCTTATGAATTCATCGGCCTGGGCACTGGCCGCGGCGCTGCGGATTTGCGCATCGGTCGCATCGGGACGGCCGTAGGCGATGTTGTCGCGAATGGAACGGTGCAGCAGGGAGGTATCCTGCGTGACCATACCGATGCAGCCGCGCAGGCTGTCTTGCGTCACTTGCGCGATGTTTTGGCCGTCGATGCGAATCTCCCCGCTGTCGACGTCATAGAAACGCAGCAGCAAGTTGATAAGCGTGGATTTGCCGGCGCCAGAGCGGCCAACCAAGCCGATTTTTTCGCCCGGGCGGATGCTCAGGCTCAGACCATCGAGCACCTGGCGTTCGCCATTGTAATTGAAGCTCACCTTATCGAAGGTTACCGCGCCGCCGGAGGTCACGAGCACGCCGGCACCCGGCGCGTCCTGCACCTTGGTGCCCTGGGTCAGCGTCGCCATGCCATCCTGCACGGTGCCGATGCTCTCGAACAGCGAGGTCATTTGCCACATGATCCAGTTCGACATGCCATTGATACGCAACGCCATGGCGGTGATTGCCGCCACGGCACCTGCGCCGACCTCACCCTGGTGCCATAGCCACAGGGCATAACCACCTGCTGCCATGATCAACGCCACCACCAATGCCTGGTTGACGATTTCGAACTGGCTTACCAGGCGCATCTGGCGAAAGCCGGTGTGCTTGAAGTCCTCCATTGCTGCGCGCGCGAAGTGCGCTTCACGATTGGAGTGGGAGAACAGCTTCACCGTAGTGATGTTCGTGTAGGCGTCCGAGATACGCCCGGTCATCATCGACCGCGCATTAGCCTGTTCCTGCCCGACTTTCCCCAGACGGGGCACGAAGTACAGCATGGCCAGGCCGAACAACACGACCCAGGCAACGAAAGGCAGCATCAGTTTCAGAGCGAAGCCACCGGCCAGTGCGATGATCGCAATGAAATACACCCCGATCCCGGGTGCGATCTCGATAAGGGTGAATAGCACGTCGCGCACCGCTAGCGCAGTCTGCATCACCTTGGTAGTGACTCGGCCGGAAAACTCATCTGAAAAAAACGAAAGGCTTTGTCGCAGCATCAGGCGATGGAAGTCCCAGCGCAGCCGCAACGGCAAGTTAATCGCCAATATCTGGTGCTGCACCATGGTGCGCAACGCCACCAGCCCGACACTGGTCACCATTACGATGCCCATGCCCCACAACACGCGACTTTCCTGCGCAGCCGCTTCACCGCCTGCCTGCCAGGTCGAGAGCAGGTCCACGACCTGCCCGAGGAAGGAAAACAGCCAGGCTTCGTAAATCGACACACCGGCACTTAGTAGCGCAAGTGCAAGGATGTAACCGCGGGCGCCCCGCGTACAGGCCCACAGGAAGCGAGCCAGGCCATCGGGTGGCGGTGGTACCTCGTCAGGAGGAAAGGGGTCGAGCCTTCGTTCAAACGCACGAAGCATGGTGTTCTCCAAAACGATCAAGTTGAGGGGATTCTGCCATTGAACGGTTGCTTTGAGGGTTTTGCGAAGTTGAGATGTGGCGCTGTTGGCAGGTCGCTCCCAGGATTGGGTTGCCGGGTGCTGGCTATCAAACGTTGCCAGAGACCCGGTCGGCAGGGATAAATTGGCCGGTATCGAAGGGAACTGGTCAAGACCGGACGTTCATCCAAGGAGCGCTTTCGGCCGACTCTGTTGAAAAAGTCGACCATGGTTTCCGCAGCAGAAAACAACCGGGCCTCGCGCTCAGGACAATTCAATGGGACCGAACATATTCTGCAGGTGACGTGACGAACTGGATCAAAACTCGGGTTGAAGCTATACCGAAAGGGTTCAGAGTGGGGATGGACCACACGCTCGATTAGCGACTGAGGAGAACTTCGCGGTGTCGAATCAGCTGGTCATACGCAACATGACCCGTCCCGAGCTGGACGAGCTCGTCGATTGGGCTGCCCGTGAGGGTTGGAATCCCGGTCTCCACGATGCCGAGCTGTTCTGGGCGACGGACCCTGCCGCTTTCATCGCGGCGTCCCGGGGCGGCGAATTGATCGGCGGCGGTGCCATCACCTCCTACGATGGCGAATTCGGTTTCATGGGCTTTTTCATCGTCCGGCCTGAATATCGCGGTCAAGGTCTGGGCAATACCCTCTGGCACGCACGCCGCGAGCGACTCCTCGCCCGCCTGCGCCCAGGCGCGAGCATCGGCATGGACGGCGTCTTCGCGATGCAGGACTACTACGCCAAGGGCGGTTTCGTCTTCTCCCATCGCAACATGCGTTTTCGTGCCGAGATCACCGAACGCCCGGCGACCTCGCAAATAGACGACCAGGACATCGTCCCGCTGGCCACTTTCCCGCTCGATCAGGTTGTCGATTACGACCGCACCTGCTTCCCCGCCGCGCGCGCAACCTTCCTGAGCGGATGGATAGCCCAAGCCGATGCACTCGCCGTGGGTTGCCGGCGCGAGGGCAGGCTAAGCGGCTATGGCGTAATCAGGCGCTGCCGGGAAGGCTGCAAGATCGGCCCCTTGTTCGCCGATGACGCCCTGGCAGCCAATGCCCTCTACGCGCGCCTGGCGGAATTTGCGCAGGGTGGCCCGCTGTTTCTCGATGCCCCGCAGAACAACCCCGCCGCGATGGCGCTCGTGCACCAACAGGGCATGATCGAAGTTTTCGGCTGCGCACGCATGTACCTCGGCCCTCCTCCGGCGATCGCGCACGAACGTGTGTTCGGCGTCACGACTTTCGAGCTGGGCTGATGTCCGCTCGCGACCTCATCGGTTATGGCGGCTGCCCACCCCACCCGCGCTGGCCCGGTGAGGCGCGCGTCGCGGTCCAGTTCGTACTCAACATCGAAGAGGGCGCGGAGTCATGCATCCTCAATGGCGATGCACAGTCGGAGGCCTGGCTTCACGAGCTACCGGGCCGTCCGCCGCGTGTGGGGGAACCGGACTTGAGCGTAGAGGGCATGTACGAATACGGATCGCGCGCAGGCGTGTGGCGCATTCTGGAGCTGTTCAACGCCCGAGGCCTGCCGCTGACCGCTTTCGCCGTCGGCCGGGCACTGGAACTCACCCCGGCGATTGGCCATGCGCTCTGCGCTGCCGGGCATGAGATTGCCGGGCATGGCTACCGTTGGCTGGACTATCGCGACATGCCTGAAGACCAGGAGCGGCGCCATATCCGCCTCACCCTCGACGTGATCGAGCAGATCTGCGGTAAACGCCCCACAGGTTGGTACACAGGAAGGGTCAGCCAGAACACCCGCCGCCTGTTGCGTGAGGAAGGTGGGTTTCTCTATAGCTCGGACGCTTACAACGATGACCTGCCCTATTGGCTCCCAGGCTCGCCCGCCCACCTGGTGATCCCTTACACGCTGGTCAACAACGACGCCCGCTATCTGCTGGCGAATGGTTTCACCTGCGGTGAAGACTTCTTCCGGCTGCTCAAGGATGCTTTCGACCTGCTGTGGCAGGAGGGCGCGCACCACCCGAAGATGATGAGCGTCGGCCTGCATGGGCGGATCAGTGGCCATCCTGGTCGTGCGATGGCGCTGGCGCGTTTTCTGGATTACGTGCAAGGCCACGACGCGGTGTGGATCTGCCGGCGCGAAGAGATTGCCAGGCACTGGATTGCCCAATTCCCCGCCTGAGTGATAAGTGGCTCGGGACGGCCTGAGCCACGCTCAATGAAGTGGCAATATATTTCGAACCCCAGTACGCGACCGTGCTGGCTACAAACAAATCGGGTGGGCGCGCTATGCGGTTCAACACCTCAATCCGCTAATCCACAATGAACAACTTCGCTGTGGTGGTGGCGGGATCCACCGGCTGAATCCAGAAGAGATGACTGCTCATGCGAGCTTTATGGTGCCGCCCTGGATATCGTCGCGCGCCATCCGCAAGTCATTGGCATCGCGGTTGAGCTGGTGAATCATGTTGAGCAACCGCTGACGAAGCACCTCGTCCTGGAGCTGTTCTGCTGCGCGCATCACATCAAGCGCCGCTACCTCATTATTGGTTGCGACGGAGTCGAGCAGTTTGCGCATGCTTCTTGATGGCCGATTCATCTCCAACCCCCCAGGTTTCAGTGACGCGAATCATAAGGCTGGAATGTTTCGCCAGTGTTTCAGCTGCACGAACGGGTTCTGAATCGCCGACTCCGGCTGAGTCGACGCTAGCCGAATCCATCAGTGATGAAGCTAAGCGGCCCGCTCCAGGGCATCCAGCAAGCCAACAAACTCCAGCGAAAGCCTGTGGCGAGGAGCCAAATGGACGAGAGGGACTGAAACTTCGTGAGATTCACGCATCTTGACAGAGCTGCTCAGGTAAACCGGTAGCAGAGGTAAACCCTCTGCCAACAGCTCATCAATGAGACTTTGGTGCATGCCAGTGCGCTCGGTGAACTGGTTGACCACCACCCCTTCCACTTCCAGTGATTCGTTGTGATCACTACGTAGATCTTCTACCTGCGCAAGAACGCGATACAGCGCCTGACGAGAAAAGCTGTCGCAATCGAATGGAATCAGTATTCGATCGGCAGCCACCAGTGCACTGAATGTGTAGAAATTCAGCGACGCAGGTGTGTCGATATAGATGCGTTCATAATCCCCGGACAGCTCAACCAATAACTTGCGTAGCTTGTTGATCTTGAACTTGCTCTCAAGTTTTGCCTGAATGTCTGAGAGTTCAGGGCTGGCAGCCACCAGGTGAAGGTTGTCGTAAAGGGTCTCGGTTATGGCCACTCGATTCCTTCTGCCTTCGAAGCCGCTGGACAGTGTCTGTTTGAAGAAATCGGCTATGCCTGCGGGAATGCGCTCGTTGAGTAGTCCCGTGAGGTAGTGAGTCGAGTTTGCCTGGGGATCGAGGTCAACCAGCAGCGTTCGGTAACCTTCGGCAGCACTTACAGCGGCAAGATTGCAGGCAATGCTGGATTTTCCAACACCACCTTTCTGATTGAATACGACACGACGCATCGGGCTTGCTCATCCATGAAAGTGGCCTAAGGCCAACTGAAGGAAAATCTAAGTAGTCATTTCAATTCTATGACCGCAACATTACAGTTTTACGACAGCCCGTCCATCAGGCCAGCTTCAATCACTCGGAGTGCTGATGCACATCAATGACTAATCAGTACAAGGGGGACCGTTAAGCAACTTGCGCAGATACTTCGCCGATGCAGGGCACAAATGCTTGAATTGAACTGTCTGGGTGATAGCCGCAGGCGCCTCGTCCCTGCCAAGCAGTTCGTATCCATTGGCAGAGAAAAAACCAGCAGCGCCTTGAGTCAACAGGTGCAATCGGACTGCGCCTTGAGAGACCGCATAGCGTTCCAGTTCAGACAACACCGCTTTACCCAGCCCCTCTCCACGATGCGTCTCACAAACGACTATTGAGCGAAGCAACAGATCGGAACCCGCACCCTCGAGCCCTCCATAAGCCACCCACTCCCCATCCACTTCGAATCGGTAAAACTGTCGATCTGGTTCACTGACATCACTGAAGGGCAGCCCTGCCTGGCTTAATGACTTACACAGATGATCCAGATCCCTCGGCCCTACTTTTCTTGCCTGCATTGCCGCCCCCCCTTGCTTCTGACTCACTGAGTTTCACGGTAGTAATTACTGGTGTCGACAAGATCACTGCAACGCAAGAGAGCGGTTAATGGCATGCTGACCTCGGTCTGTGATTGAGCACTCTCAAGATCGGTACCCATTTCTCATCCATGGTCAATAGGACGCAGGGGCGGCAGGAGGCATGCAATGGAACTGAAGTTCAGTCACATCGATGTATTGGTCAAGAATCTCGACGAAGCCTGTGCTTACTACGTACAGATACTGAACGCCAAGATCTCCAAAACGCTTGTCTGGGAGCGAGGTGGTCTGCACGTGCGCTACGCGATTGCGCTGATCGGTCAAGAGCGTTTCATGTTAGTACAGCCGTTGGCCGGGAACCTGAGGGAGCTATTGGACTCCTCGGGTGAAGGGATGATTTATCGCCACTGCTATTCGACGCCGGACATCGAGAAGGCCTATGACGAACTGATGGTCGCCGGTGTCCAGCCAGAAGACGAAAACGGAAAGCCATTGGCCCGCGCGAACCTGCAATCCCCGTCCGGGACACGCATTATCTGGTTGCCCAAGCGCTTCGGGCACTTCTCTATCGAAATCCTGGAAGAAAAGGCGCTAGAGGCATTTGTAGAAGCTGCATTTGCCTGAGTGATGCGGCGATAAACGTCTGCTTGCTGTGGATTCAACGGTCATACCCATTTTTTGCATGCCCGAGAAGCACCTGTACTGACAGACAAGGGAACCACTTTTTCAACAGAACCGGTCAGAAGCAGCCTCCCCCCACAAAATCCTGAAATAAACAGAAGATGTGCCGCGCCGATCACAAAGGTAGCGGTCTGTCTTGAATGACCCGCTTCATGACCAGGGTCGAGGTGAGCCGTTGCACATTAGGCAATGTCGAGAGGCTCTCATCGTAAAGCCTTTGAAAGGCGGGCAAGTCCTGGGCAATGACGTGCAGCAGGTAGTCCGGCTCCCCAAACAGCCTTTGGGCATCGACCACCTGAGGTATTTCAATGAGCGCCGCCTCGAACGCCTCGACGGCTTGCCGGTCACCCTCGCGGAGCGTGGCAAATACCATTGCGGAAAAATTCAGGCCCAGTGCACCGGGATCAAGCTGCGCACGGTAGCCCAGCAATACACCGGAGTCCTCCAGTGCCCGCACTCGCCGATGACAGGGTGAAAGGCTCAAGCCGACGCGTTCGGCAAGTTCAGTGACCGAAAGACGGCCATCCTTTTGCAGCTCGGCAAGAATCTTCCGGTCAGCTCTGTCCACGTAGAATAATCTCCCTCACTGTGACGAAAATACGACCACATTTGAAAGTTAATTCTAACAACATTTCATTAATCTTCCCCCATCCATTAACAGCCGTACTCCTCTTCAGGAAACAAGAGGGGCGGCCTATGAGAGGCGGGATGATGAATAACGCGATGATTGATGAACGGGCGTGGGTGACGCCATGACCTTCAGTGTCTTTGTTGCCTTCTGGGCGGTGTCGTTTCTGTTCGTCGTTACGCCCGGAGCGGATTGGGCCTACGCGATATCCGCTGGCCTGAAGCATCGCGTCGTCATACCGGCTGTGGGCGGACTGCTGTCCGGCCACCTGATTGCCACATTGGTGGTAGCCGCTGGTGTCGGCACCCTGGTCGCCAACCATCCTGGGGTCATGTCAGTGCTGACGGTGGCCGGGGCGGGTTACCTGCTTTGGTTGGGCATCAACATGCTCACCCGTCCCTCCACACCCCACACCGATGAAGTTCAGGCGTCAGGCTCATGGTTGCGCTGGGCGCTCAAGGGGCTTTGCGTCAGCGGCTTGAATCCGAAAGTGTTCCTGCTGTTCCTGGCGCTCTTGCCCCAGTTTGCCGATGCCACTGCCCCCTGGCCTGTACCGACGCAGATGATCGCGCTCGGGCTTGTCCACACCGTCAGTTGTGGCGTTATTTATCTCTTGGTCGGTTTTGGCTCACAGGTTGTTCTAAAGGCACGCCCAGCCGCCGCTCAGTGGGTCAGTCGTTTCTCCGGAGCGATCATGATCATCATCGCCGTGACGCTGTTTACCGAACAGATGCCGGCTTGATTGCCTCATCAGGACAGGTCGTCGTTCTCATCCAGAGGTGATGATTGATGTGCGCATTCTCGTAGCCAATTCATGAAAACCAGCAATCGCTTAGGGATAGTGCCGAGCGACGGGTGAACCAGATAGTAATCGTAGTGGCCTGAGCGGCTGAATTCAGCGACCGGCAGGACGAGCTCGCCGCGATCAACCCGCTTCTGCACAAGCTGCTGACGGCCAATCGCAATGCCGGCGTGGTTCATGGCTGCGGTCACACATAAATCAGAGCGATCGAAGGTCAAGCTACGTTTGGGAAGTGCCGCGAGCATGTTGTGTTGCTCTGCCCAAAGCGTCCACTCGGCATCATAGGCCGCATGATCCCACGCCAGGGAGTCATGCAAGATTGTGCAGTTCCTTAAGTTGTCCGGGTTCTCCTCCAGGCGATGGCGTCGCGCATACTCGGGACTACACACCGGGGCCAGCCGCTCGCGCATCAACCGATGGCTCGTCAACCCGGGAAACTCGCCATTGGCGTAGTACAGAGCCAAGTCGATTTTACGGGTTCGAAAGTCGACATTGTCATTGCCTACCCGCAGGTCCAATGACACCAAGGGATATCGCTCGATAAAATCCGCCAGCCTGGGAACCAGCCAGCATTGGGCAATGGAAGGCCTGACATAGAGCGCGATCGAGCCGGCAATTTCCGCCTGTGTCGATTGCTCGAGTGCCTCGGACAATTCTCCCATCGCATTCTGGAGTATTTCGAAGATACGCTCGCCTTCGTCGGTCAGGCTGACCTGCCGGGTCAGGCGCTGGAACAGCTTCATGGATAAGGCGGTTTCCAGACGACTTATGCGGTGGCTCACGGCGCTTGCGGTCAAACACAGCTCCTCTGCCGCACGGGCGAAGCTCAGATGACGAGCGGCAACCAAAAAGGTGTGAAGGTTCGCGAACTGGCTGCTGTTGAGCCTGGAGCTGATACGTGGAGGAAGGTTGAGCACGACAGTTTTCCCTCAAACCCAAAAGCCGCCTTGCGTTGTACGCATTTCCAGCGGGCAAACGTAACGAATGTGGCAAGACGTTGATCTTGCCACATTCGGTTCAGGCTTAAATCAGCGAGAACTCTGTCGAGTCCAGGCAATTCGGGTCCATTCAGACCAGATTAACCTTTGGCGAGCAATTCACGGCCCTTGGCCAGATAAGCTTCCATCTCGTCGCTAGGCACCATATTGCCGCCCGTTGCCCAAACCAGATGGGTGGCTTGCACCATGGCCTGACGGTCCAGGCGCGCACGAGCCAGGTAGCCCTGCTGGTCGGCCTGGACTCTGGCAATGCCGGGCACGCCGGCGAGCGCGGATGGCTCGAGGCGCACACCTTCGCTGCGCTCCATCAGTGCCAGCAAACTGTACATTTCCTCGTCGCTGACCGTGTAGAAACCATCAAGCAAGCGCTGCATGACCTTGCCGACAAAACCTGAAGCGCGTCCGACGGCCAGGCCGTCCGCAGCCGTCACGTTGTCGATGCCGAAGTCTTGCACGCTCACTTCGTCGTGCAGGCCGGTATAGACGCCCAGCATCATGCATGGTGAGTGTGTGGGCTCGGCGAAGATGCAATGGACAGCGTCGCCAAAGGCTAGCTTCAGGCCGAAGGCCACGCCGCCTGGCGCGCCACCCACCCCACAGGGCAGATAAACAAACAATGGATGTTGCGCATCCACGGTGATGTCAGCCGCTGCCAATTGCTTTTTCAGGCGCTCGGCAGCCACCGAGTAGCCCAGGAACAGGTTGACCGAGTTTTCATCGTCCACAAAATGGCAGGCTGGATCGGACTCCGCTTGTTGACGGCCTTGCGAGACGGCCACACTGTAATCGGAGGAGTACTCAATAACGGTAACGCCGTGTGAACGTAACTTGTCTTTCTTCCATTGCCGCGCATCCGCCGACATATGCACGGTCACCTGGAAACCCAATGCCGCCCCCATGATGCCGATGGACATGCCAAGGTTGCCGGTCGAGCCAACGGCTATTTTGTATTGGCCGAAAAAGGCACGCGCCTTATCGCTGTCCAGCACCGCGTAGTCATCATCAAGCGTCAGCAGATTCGCGGCCAACGCCAGGTCTTCGGCATGCTTGAGTACTTCATAAATACCACCGCGCGCCTTGATGGAGCCCGAAATCGGCAGATGGCTGTCCCGCTTGAGCCACAGCGCCCCTTGCAACGCCTGACCGTAGCGCTCGCCGAGCAATTGCTGCAGGTGTGGTACGGGCAGAATGTCCGATTCGATAATGCCGCCACTGCACTCCGTCTCCGGAAACGCGCGCCGCAGGTAAGAAGCAAAACGCGTCAGTCGCGCGCTGGCATCGGCGACGTCTGCGGCCGTCAACCCCACATCGCCAATCGATTCCGCGACCGGGGCCACGGCAGGGTTGAACCAAGTGGTTTCTTGCAGCGCGACCAGATCGCGAATCAAAGGATAACTGGCGTACCAGCTTTCAAGTGTCTTGCCCAAAATCATGGCGTGGTCCCTTTAAACAATCAGGCGGAAAATACGGGTTGAATCAAACGAATTGCGACAGCAGCAGGGTCAGCCCCAGCGCAATCAATGAAGCCAGTACGGTGGCCGAGGTGAATTTCTTCAACGCTTCGGCGAGTGAGACACCCAGGTACTCCTTGACCACCCAGAAGGCCGAGTCCGTCACATGGGTCCAGCCAATGGCGCCGGCACCGATGGCAATGCAGATAATTTCCTTACTCACGGTGGGATGAGCGCTCAGCATCGGCATCACCATGCCGGCGGCGCTGATCATTGCCACCGTTGCTGAACCGACGGCGAAGTGCATCAGCCCTGCCACCAACCACGCCAGGACGATGGGATTCATATTCAATTGCGTCAACGAACCGGACAGCGCGTTACCCACGCCGCTGTCGACCAGGATGCCGTTGAATGCCCCACCGGCACCGATGATCAGCAGAATGCTGGCCAGCGGAGGAAAGCTCTTCTGAGTGTGCGCGAGCAAGTCAGGCATTGATAAGCCGCGGCGCAAACCCAGCGCCCAGTAAGCGAACACCACAGCAATGGACAGTGCTATCAGCGGCGTGCCCAGGAACGAAACGATACTGAAGAGCCAGGAGTCATGGGGCAGTCCGGCCGCAAAACTTTTACCGACCATCAGCAGCAGTGGCAGCAAGATGGTCAGCAGTGTCAAGCCAAGGCCTGGCAAGTCCCGGGTCGCGCTGTCAACGCAATGTTCGTCCAGAAAAGCTTCTTGAGTGTCGGGCGCTTCACTCTTGCAGACCAGCTTGATCCACAGCGGCCCGGCAATGATGGCGGTAGGCAGCGCGATAATGAGGCCATACACAATGACCTTGCCGACATCGGCGCCCAGCAGCCCGGTGATGGCCATCGCGGCAGGGTGCGGGGGCAACATGCAATGAACCGCCATCAGCGACACGGCCAAGGGCACGCCCAGGTACAAAAGGTTGATCCGGGTCTCTTTGGCGACCACATAGATCAGGGGAATCAGCAGAACGAATCCAACCTCGAAGAACACGGGGATACCCGCGATAAACCCTACAAGCATCATGGCCCATGAGGCACGCTCTTTACCCAGGGTGCTCAATAGCGTCTGGGCAATGCGCTCCGCGCCACCGGATTCTTCCAGCATCTTGCCGAGTATGCCGCCAAGGCCAATGATCGTTGCCAGGAATCCGAGTGTTCCACCGACACCTTTTTCATAGGAAGAGGCCATTTGCGCCAGTGGCATGCCGGAACCGATGCCCACCACAAAGCTCGCTGCGGTCAAGGCCAGGAATGCGTGGACACGCACTTTGACGATTAGAAAAACGATCAGAATGATGGCGGAAAACAACACCACCAATAGAGTGGGACCACTGTGCATACAATCTCCTGAAAGAGCTTTTATTGTTGAAATAAGTGATCTTGGTCACTCAGCTTTTCGGCATTAGAGAGCGCAACACAGGGACCTGACAAAGGATGGATTTTCAAGGGATGGATGACATGAGGTCATCTATGGTGAGTGCATGGCGTGAAGTGATGAAAGTTCGAGCCATATCTACAAGGGACTGGAGGCTATCAAAGCCTGGAAGCAAGCCTCGCAGGCCAAGTGAACCTGAAGCACGGGGCCAATGAGTTTTTTTATCATGTCAAGGAGCGCAAAATGAGCTGGCTGGCGTTCGAATGATGTGTCGCAGTCGGCTGGAGTGCAGACATCTCGGGCACCATGGGTAAGGACTTTCTCGAGTACGATGAGCGCGCGCTTGCTGTCGACTGCAGGGGCCGGAGGAGGCGTTTTGAAACCATTCGCGCTCAGACCTGGCGCCTCGACGCTGAACATGTTCCTGCAAGGGGGCTTGCCACGCCGTGATGCTGTGCCGCAAACGTTAACGGAAAAAGCGGTCATCCCTGGCATTCCCAATGCTCGCTATTGGTTGGACCACGACCTGACTCTGTTCATTCAGGATGCAACTGAGGGCAACAAACGCGAGAGCGAGGCTCTCGCCAAGGCAGGGAAACCGAACAACATCCTGCCGCTGGCAAATATGCTGGCAGTTTCGGGAGGCGGTGACGCAGGCACATTCGCAGCAGGACTCATTACGGGGTGGACCACGCATGGGACTCGCCCCATGTTCAAGGTCGTCACGGGCATTAGCGCGGGCGCCCTGGTCGCCCCGTTCGCTTACCTGGGATCCGAGTACGACGAAGTCATTCGGTATATCGCCAACGCCATCGGTCCAAAAGACGTTTTTCATTCGCGAAACGTGCTGACCCGTCTTGCCAGCGACGGTATAGCGGACAGCAAACCACTGTCGCGGCTCATCACAAAGTACATCACCGCGGAAATTCTTGCGGCGATTGCGTCGGAATACGCCAAAGGGCGAATCCTGCTGATCGGCACAACCGACCTTGATTCAGGGCGGCCAGTCACTTGGAACATGGGCACTATTGCCGCAAGCGAAGCACCGGGAGCGCTCGACCTCTTCCGCAACATCATGATCGCGTCGATGAGTATTCCCGGCGCCGTCTCACCCGTCATGATCGATGTAGACGTTGACGGCAAACAGTTTCAGGAAATGCACGTGGACGGTGGGGTCATCACTCAGGTGTTCCTTTACCCACCTGGCACAAAGATGGCGCTGAACAGAGCCACCGGAGCACCTTTGCGACTCGAACGGCATTTCTATGTCATTCGTAATGGGACACTGGAGCCGCAGTGGTCCGGGACGAAACGCCGTACATTGAGCATCGGCGGTCGAGCCATCAGTGCATTGATTCAAACTCAGGGGATCAGCGACCTGGAGCGAATTTACCGTATGGCGCAGCAGGATGGAGCGGATTTCAATCTTGCGTACATTGGCTCCGACTTTTACTTTCCGCGCAATAAGAAATTCGATGGCGAGTACATGAAGCGTTTATTCGATTACGCCTTTCAACTCAGCGCGAAGGGCTATCCGTGGCATAAATCACCGCCCTCGGAAAACTCTGAACTACGAAACACCCGCTGAACGATTGAGCCAATCTGTTGCGTCGACCGGTTGAGTCCACAGCCAATGGCCAGAAACCAAATCTCCACCTGGCAGCGCGAATGCCCCTACCGCCGATCTATTCCTTATAGACCCCGACCTTCACATTACAGCCCGCCTTCGTGACCTTTGAATAACAAGGGAATCGACCGGCATTTTCTCAGGGGCCGAGTGGGATGCAAGGTGATTGACCATGGCTTGAAATACTCGTATAGCTCATGTCAGGCCACAGAGGTTTGTCCTATGATCACGATTGGCTTTGTTTTGCCGCACGGCTTCCAAATCATGGGATTGGCAGCAGTTTCCGCGTTCGAACTCGCTAACGGCACGGCGAATGAGCCGTTGTATGGCATCCGACTCCTCTCGGAGAGCGGTGGCGCTGTTCCCAACTCGTTTGGTGCCCCTGTTGAAACGAGTCCGCTGTCGAGCAGCAAGGTTGATACGCTGATCGTCACTGGCTCGATGCATCCGGCACCCTCTCCGTCTGACTTGATAACGCAACTGCGTAAGGCATCCGAGTCCACACGGCGCACTGCATCGGTCTGCACGGGGGCCTTTATACTTGGTGAAGCAGGATTGCTCGATGGTCGACGAGTCACCACGCACTGGTTTCATGCGCGCGATCTTCAGAAACAGTTTCCGAAAGCACATGTAGAGGACGATCGAATTTTCATCATCGACGGACCTATCTGGACCTCCGCCGGGATGAGCGCCAGCATAGACTTGGCGCTTGGCATGATCGAGAAGGATTTTGGCCCGGAACTGTCCCGTAGGGTTGCCCAAGACTTGGTCGTCTATCATCGACGTGCCGGCGGACAGTCTCAGCACTCGGCGCTGTTGGAGTTAGACGCCAAGTCCGATCGCATCCAACGTGCATTGGCACACGCCCGCCAGAACCTGCGCGCCCCACTTACAGTAGAAGAACTGGCAATGGCAGCCCATCTGAGCCCAAGGCAGTTCAGTCGAGCGTTTCGAGCCGAAACCGGACAATCGCCCGCCAAAGCAGTCCAACACCTTCGTTTAGAGGCAGCGAGGGTAATGGTAGAGCAAAGCCGTCATTCAATAGACGAAGTCGCCTCCGAAACCGGTTTTATCGATACAGAGCGAATGCGCCGAGCATTCTTGCGTGCATTCGGGCAGCCCCCGCAGGTTCTGCGACGCAATGCGCGATTGGCGGAAGTTTAGGAATGCTGATCACTATGGGATTGAATTAAATTTTGCGACCCGGACCAGTTAAGTCCGGGCCATGACTAGACGTATCTCCGTTAACCACGGTTACACAATTGATACATGTCCTATCGTTCAGACGGAGCGCGCTACCGCTCCTACTGCCGCCTCCACGCGACGAGCAAGTTCAAGGAGCTTTCGGTCGTCACCATTCTTGCCGTCTATTTCCAGACCGATAGGAAGTCCGTTGCTGGACATTCCCATCGGAATGCTAATGCCCGGCAACCCTGCGATGCTCCCAGCGACGGTATGCCTCGCGAGAGCCAGGTCGTCGACCTCCTGCCCTGCGATGGTGAACTTCGTCTGTTGCTCAATCGTTGGTGCAGGACAGGGTGTAGTTGGCATGATGAGCGCCTGAGCCCCACTGCTGGAAAATGCCATGTTAAATCGGCGCTGGATTTCCGGACGATCATGATCAAGCGCGGTTTGATATGTCTCATGGGAAATGAATCCAGCGCCACTCGGCAATACAAGATGGCCCCAAGCATCTTTCAAGCCAGGCTTCAATTCATTGTAGATATCTTCAAATGAGCTCGGTATCCGATTCTTGCGAAGGAAGCCTGCGACCGACTCCATCGTCTCATGGAAGAAAATACTCCACGTCGACCTTTCGGTCATGGCGAAAAAATCTTCACCAAGGTCTACTTCGACAACTTCCGCACCAGCGTCACACAGCCGACGAATCGTCTCTTTGAAGTGCTCCTCAACTTCATGATTGATACGCTCAAGATGTTGCCGGGGAGCATAGGCTAGCCGGATTCCTCTAAGACCCGTCCAGTCACCATGAACGGTAGATGTGGCCTTCGTGACGACCTGGTCGATCAGTGCGCAATCCTCGACGGTGCGCGCGAATACACCCGCTGTATCGAGCGTATGGGAGATGGGAGCAATCCCATCACCAGACCACCGCCCCGGGCTGGGCTTGAACCCCACTACACCACAGAACGACGCTGGCACGCGGATAGAACCCACGGTGTCACCGCCGAGAGCCGCGGGCACGATCTGAGCGCCTACCGATGCTCCCGCGCCACTCGAAGAGCCTCCGGTCACGTGTTCAGGATTGTGCGGATTTTTCGCCTGGCCGAAGTGGCTGTTATGTCCGGTCAAACCATATGACATTTCCACAAGATTGTTCTTGCCGAACACTATGCCCCCGGCATCCTTGATCGCTCTAACGACCTCTGCATCTCGAGCTGGCACAAAGTTCTCCAAACTGCGGATGCCGAGTGTTGTCCGTAGACCTTGCGTTAGATAACTGTCCTTGACCGCAACCGGAACGCCCAACAACGGGGCGGTAGAACCAGTAGCGCGAGTGGTATCACAGGCTCTCGCCGCGGCAAGTACTGCGGCTTCGTCGATCGTGATAAAGGCGCCCAGGTCAGAGAAAGTGTGAGCTCGCCGAAGTAGCGCCGCAGTATAGGATTCTGACGAAATGTCGCCTCTACGTATGGCGGCAGCCGCAGCAGCAACACCAAGTTCGCTGAACCTGTCAGGTGATATTCCAGTGTCATCGCCCTTAAGCATATAAACCTCACGGTAGGTTGGGTTGAGACGAGGGATGCTCCCGTCATGACTTGAATCTACCCACACCGCGCAAAGTCCGAAATGTCGAATATACCTCGTTTAGGGACATTGCCCGTCCGCCAATGGATCAGAGCGACCTAACGAAGATCCACATCGCGTTGAGATAAGGTCAACATCGTCGGCAGAAACATAAAAAAACGCCCCCGCGTAAAGCGGAGGCGCATGACGATGAAGTGAATGGTTCACTCCTTGGTAGAGAACAGACCATTGGGCAGTTCCTTGCCGTTCTCGTTATAGGCCGCCTTGACGCTCAGGTACGACTCCATTTCATCAATGTAGCCGTCTGTGTTGGTGTCCTTCTTCGCGAATACGGCTTGCCCCTTCGGCTCAACCACGAGGAACTCGGCGCGCGAGATTCGCGCATCATCATCAGTATCGATCGCGTTGAAGATCGCATCACCGCACTGGCCCTCACCGCACTTCCCTTCGGTGGTCTTTGCCTGTGTCTTGGTCTCCGTGCCACCGCACTTACCTTCACCGCACTTCCCTTCAGCTCCGGTGTGCGACGCGGCAAGCATGTAGCCTTGCGGCAATTGTTGTACGGCAAAAGCCGATCCACTCAGAACGATCCCGGCCAGCGCGACACTCATCAGACCAATACTCTTGTTACGGATGGTTTTATCAGACATTACATTTTCTCCAGGTGGGGTGCGGCGAAGCCGCTGGGTAGCACTGCGAAATGCAGTAGCAAGTCAAGATTTGGAAAGCGGCATGTGAACGGAGCCAGGTCTGCGGGGAAAAACCAGCAGGATCGCTGCGATGCCCGCCAACGTTCCTCCCACCCACGGCAACAATAGCGAAACCGTCACCCCCAACGTCAGGAGCACAAGCCCCCAAACGCTCGGACCAGCAGAGCTCTTACTTGCTGAGTCTCGGAGGACTTCGATGAGATGATCGAGGCTTAGTCGACCGGATCCGTTGAGGATGAGAGGCAAAAGCATCACCAGGTAGATCAACGGCAGCTTGTAGTTGCCGTAGCCATCGTTGCTGATTGCGTAGCCTTGCCACAGCTCGCTCAAGCTCGACCAATCTGACGGCCAGTGAATGGTGTAGGTGGCCACTATTGTCAGCACCCACAGTGACAATGCGACAAAACGGGTGCCCAAGCCGAGCAGCAAAGCGAAGCTGCCGACCAGTTCGAACCAGGTTGCCATGGTCCAATTCGTACTCGAGCTCAGCAAAGAGAAGGGCATCGGGAACTTGTCGCCAAGGTCGGCGAACCAGTTCGCCCCTTGCAGCTTCTCAAGTCCGGATTCGAAGAATTCCCATGCGAGCAAAATGCGGAGCCCAAAGGGCGCCAACCAAAGCCCGACAACATCTATACGGGATGTCAGCGACTGCTCGACTTGTTGGTTTCGGTTCGACATCTGGTTTTCCTCGGGCAACGTGTGCCCTATTTCGAAGGGCCGGTCGCGCCGATACCCACATTGTTGACGAGCACGGTGATGTAGGAATCGGTTTGAAGTACGCGCTCAACACGGGCCAGATCGTCAGCGCCAGTGAGATCAGCTGCGATAGTCTCAACTGAGCGGCTAGTGCACGTGGTAATCGCCCGCGCCAGTTCGCGAAGCTTTTCGACGCGGTGCGCAACCAGGATCAGATCGTAGCCAGCACGGGGAAGCCGGTCAGCGTAAACAGCGCCAATACCAGAAGATGCGCCAGTTGCCAGCGCAGTACCTTGGTGGATGCGGGTGTTCATGGCAGTTTCCTTTAACCGGCGGGGTACCGGGTTCAGGAACAAATCTACGCCAACAGGCTTGTGACCTAAATGACGCAGATACCTCCTTTTGCGCCGTCACGTTAGCGAAGCTCACGTCTTTGAGTCTGCCCGTTCGGGCTCGGAATGAAGCTCGCACCCGCAAGCTGAGCTATCCCGCGCCAGACGCTGGCGCGCTGGGTGATTCGGTGCGGTGAACAGCTACTGCCCCTGTTCAACCTCATTCGAGATGAGTTGCTGGATTAGAAGTAGCTTGTTTCTACGGACAAAAAAATTGTCGAACAGCAAGCGGCCTGACTGATCTGACCGGTTTCTGCCGGCTCTCACCGGCAGCTATTGGCTGAAGCGCACTTCTGCTACACGAGTTATGGCTCAAGCCTTTTTCTCCGAGAGCCGTCTATCAAGCTCGTCTCGAATGTCTGTCCAGTGCCGGGGCCTACGCCAAATCAAGAGTGCAATCTCGATTTCGGTTCCCCGCGAACAACATAGCCAACTCATTCGCGCACACGTGCAGGGCTGTTGCTTGCATGGCAAATCATTCCGTCCTCCAGCGAGACGTCGGCGAAAGGCTCACCCTACTCCCTCGATCGGCGTGACACAGATAAACAATTTTGTGCCATTATGTTTGGCGCATAAATTGATTTTTGTGCCATAACCACCACTGGCGTCACAGAGCCCAACCCCGGGCTGAACCTTCGTCAGTAGCCTTTTCCCAATGACATCACTCCCAAGGAGGCGTCATGAGCAGTGCATTGCTTGGTCCGATCAGTCAGATCGGTTATCTGGTCGAGAGCCTGGAACAAAGCATGGAACGCTGGCGACAGTATCTCGGTGTCGGGCCCTGGACGCTCTTTCGCAACGTCAGCCTCCAAGGCAAGTATCGAGGTGAGCCGGTCACTGTCACGATCGATGTCGGGCTTGCGTATCAAGGGGATATCCAGATCGAGCTGATCCAGGTGACCAACGATGCGAAGTCGCCCTATCGAGATGCTGAAGGCCATCCAATCCGGGGCATGCACCATGTCGCCTGGGTCGTCGATGACTTCGACCAGACCCTTGTGCGATTGACTGCGACCGGGTTGCAGATTGTTTTTGAAGCCAGCAATCCAACGACCCGCGTGGCCTATCTGGAAAACCATTCGGAGCCTGGAGTGCTTTACGAAATCATCCATGGGATTGGAATGCGCGAGTTGATCCAGCAGGGCATTGAAGCCGCCAGGCACTGGGATGGCACGGATCCGGTTCACATTATTGATGTGGGGGCGTAAGGGACAGCATGTCGAAACGACTTGAAGGTAAAGCGGCATTGGTGCTGGGTGTGGCACCTGGCAACGTCGGCGAAGCCGTGGCTCGACGTTATGTCGAACAAGGGGCGCGCGTGCTGGTTTCAGGGCGCCGCGCCGATGCAGTGGCGGCGGTTGCACAGTCACTCGGGGTGCCTTGGCTGGCGTGCGATATCACCTCGCAGGTCGAGGTCGACGATCTGGTGGCGCAGAGCAATCAGTGCCTGAACGGCCTGGACATCGGCGTCAATGCCACGGGCTGGGGGCTCTTGAAGCCGTTCCTGGAACACAGCCGCGAAGACCTGGAGAAAATGAACGCGGTGCAATTCACCGGCCCGTTCCAATACTTTCAGGCACTGCTGCGTCATATGCCGACGGGGGGATCAATCATCCAGATCTCGTCGGTCACGGCCAGCATCATGTTCGACAACCACGCCGCGTACATGGGCACCAAGGCCGGCATCGACCACGTCATCCGTTGCATCGCTCACGAATTCGGTCAGCACGGGATCCGGGCCAACTCCATTGCCCCCGGTGGTGTTGCCGATGCGCCGATGTCGGGTGGCGGGCTGCTGAGCCCGTCTATCGCTGCCCTCTATCACCGCGAAATCCCCCTCGGGCGCAGTGGTGTATCCGCCGACGTGGCCGATGCGGCACTCTGGCTGGCCAGCAACGAGTCCAGCTTCGTGACCGGTCAGGTCATTCATGTCAGCGGCGGACAGACGCTTCGACGCAATCCCTCTATTTCCGAGATCTATGCGGCGGCCACTGCACCCGCAGGCCCGGCCCGGCACCTCTGATAAACAGCACGGCCGGCATTGCCGGCCGTGCGATGGTTCAGGGCTTGATGATGACTTTGGCCGACCGCTGTGGGTCAGCCGCCGTTTTATAAGCCTGCGCGACGTCATCGAGCGAGAAACGGTGGCTGATCATGGATTCCGGGTCGAATGCGCCGGATGCCAGCAGCTCCAGTGCTTGCGCGAACTCCGTCGGATAACACAGGGTGCCGATCAGTTCGAGTTCCTTGACCTGCAGGATCGAGAAGTCAAAAGCCTGCGGTTGCTTGTAGACACTTGCCACGGTGATGCGGGCGGCATCCCGGGCCCTGGCGATGGCCTCGTGCAGCACGCCACTCACCCCTGAACACTCGAAGATCACCTGGGTCGCGGGCGCTTGCGTCCCCAGGAAAGTCGGCACGCGGCCATGGGCCCGTGCGAGTTCGCTCCACAGGTCGTCTCGTGTCGGATCGAGCGTCAGGTTCGCCCCCAGCCCGGCAGCAATCTCCAGGCGCCCGGCAGACAGGTCAGCCACAGCGATCTGGCTGATGCCCCGGGCCTTCAGGCACGCGACGATTCCCAGGCCAATGGCCCCGACACCAAGGACCAGCACGGACTCACCGGCCGTCACCCGTGAGCGATTGACCGCGTGCAAGGCCACCGCCAGCGGTTCGACGAGGGCGGCCACCTCCAGGGGAAGGTTCGCCGGCAGTTGATGCAGAATCGGGCCACTGTTTACGTTGCGCACCCGGACCAGGTTCGCCAGCGCCCCCTCATCGCTGCCCACGCCGATCATCGCGCCGTTGGCCATGGGATTGACCACGACCCGCATGCCGGGCCGGTAGTGGACGACCGCCGTGCCCACCTCGCGGATGACCCCAGAGAACTCATGCCCCAATGGCATCGGTGCCCCATCGCGGCGAATGCCCCCGCTCTCATAGAAGCCCAGGTCACTCCCGCAAACACCGCACGCGGCGACTTCGACCAGCACATCTGTCTCACCCGGGGATGGTAAAGGGACTTCGTCCACCCGCAGGTCTCGAGGGCCGTGGAGTCGTACCTGTTTCATCACATGGTTCATTGTTGAGTCCTGTTGGTGGCTGACGCCGATTCGGCGGCGATGTGATCGGCGGCGATGAAGGCGAAGGTCATCGCCGGGCCAATGGTCGAACCGGGGCCGGGATAGGTCTTGCCCATCAGCGCAGCCGAGGTGTTGCCCACCGCATAGCAGCCGGCAATGGCCGAGCCGTCCGGGCGCAGCACGCGCGCGCAGGCGTCGGTGCGCAGTCCGCCTTTGGTACCCAGCTCGCCCGGATCGATGCGCAAGGCATAGAACGGCGCGCGATCGATCGGGCCAAGGCAGGGGTTGGGTTTGCAGGTGGTGTCACCGTAGTAGCGGTCGAACAGGTTGCCACCCTTGCCGAACTGCGGATCAACGCCAGCGGCGGCGTATTGGTTCATCTGCACGAGGGTGGCTTCAAGCCCGGCGACGTCGACGCCGATCTTGGTTGCCAGCTCGGCCGGTGTTTCGGCGCGGTAGATCACGTTGTCGAGCCAGCCGGCGGGGATCTTGCTGTCCGGCTGCACACTGCCCGGCAGCAACACACCGCAGGGATAACGCTTGCGGTACTCGGCATCGAATACCAGCCAGGCCGGTGCATTGGCCTGGGTGCGCTGATGGTCGGCATACATCGCATAGATGATGTCCGTGTAGGGCGCGGCTTCATTGACGAAGCGCTGGCCCAGTCGATTGACCATCACGCAACGGGGCGCCGCACGCTCAACGAACAGGGCACGCTGGCTCGACTCCCCAGGCACCTTCACTGTCGGAGCGCCCCAGGTGTGTTCCATCAGCGCCACCGCACCGCCGGCCTCCAGCCCAGCGCGAATGCCGTCGCCATGGTTTATCGGCGGCGCCGCCGTCCATTGGGCCTGTGTGGGCTGGGGCAGATACAGTTCGCGCATCGCCTGGTTCGACTCGAAACCGCCGCAGGCAAGCACCACACCGTACCCCGCCCGCAGGCGTTGAATGCGACCCTCGCGCAGCACATCGATGCCAACCACCCGGCCCTCATCCAGGTGCAATGATTGCATTGAGGTTTGCAGCCACAAGGGAATGCCTCGCTCGGCCAAGGCTGCGCGCAGGCTCGCCACCAAGGCGTTACCTAGGGTCAGGCGGCGATCTCGCCGGCTGCGGCGACGCCAGCGAAAATCACTCAGGTAGCGCAACGCCAGCCCGGCGGTCAGCAGCAACCAGCCGCGCTCCTTGGCAAGGATGGTGTGGGCCTCGACCTGGGTCATGGCGATACGTCCGCCAATCAGGGTCGCTGGCGAAGCCGCCCGCAACAGCTCGAAGTGTTCACCCAGGCGCGCCCCGTCGAACGGGGCCGGCTCCATGGTGCGGTAGCCGGGCTTGCCACCTTTGCGGTCCGGGTAGTAGTCGGGGTAGCGCGGCACCGCGCGAAAATTCGTGCGCGCCTGACGTGCCAGGTACTCAACCATTTTCGGGCCATTGTCGAGATAGGCATCGATGCGCTGCTGATCAAAATCTTCGCCAACCACCTCGCGCAGATAGCTGATCGCTTCGTCGTATGAATCGCTGCCCCCCAGTGCGGCAATCTGGTCGTTACACGGAATCCAGATCCCTCCCCCGGATACCGCCGTGGTACCGCCATAGACATCGCTCTTTTCAATCGCGAGTACCGACAAGCCGTTGTCGTGCGCTCGCAGTGCTGCAGTCAAGGCGCCGGCGCCCGAACCGACAATCACCACATCAAACTCATCGTCCCGGTTCGAGTCCTGCTGATTACTGGTCATGGCTATGCCTCCTTTTAAATGGCCGACCCTATGTCACACTTATTATTATCTGTGCCAGAGATTGGCACGAAATGGCTTTTTGTGCCATGCCATGTGAAAATCGGGCTCAATTGCTTTTCCCAAGGGCCGGGCACGAATGCCCGCCCCGCCCCCCGAGCGTGTGAAGGTGCAAATGAGTCGACAATTACGCTGGGGTGATGCCAGCAGGATGGAAAACGCCAGTGATGGCCGGTCGCTGATCCTGCGTGCCGCCCTCGATGCGATGATTGCCGAGGGCGCCGAAGGTTTTTCGATCGATGACGTGGCCCGCGGTGCCAACATCTCGCGACGCACCCTGTACCGGTATTTTGGTTCCAAGAAGGAGCTGATTCAGGCTGTCGTCAGTGCAGAGAACGCTGCCTTTTTTGAGGAAATGCAACGCTCCCTGAATGAGTTCGAAGATGACTTCGAGGCTTATCTCACAGAGTGCGTGTGTTTCTCCGTACGCTACCTGGATCGTCATAACGGCGGCTTCCACCACAGCTATCTGACGAAGAACTCAACCCTGGAGGTGTTCACCTACATCCTCGAAAACATCGCACCGATGTGGCGTGATTTGCTGGAAGAGCCCTATCGTCGTTATGTCGAACGCAACAACAGGTCTGTCGCGTCGCTTGAGAACATCATCGCGCTGATCAGTCGAATCGGGCTCGCGTACTGTCTTGTTCCTGCCGATGAACATGCAATTCGTGAGCAACTGGCAATGCTTCAGCCGACACTTGTTTGCAGGGCTCCTGAGTAAGAGATTAATCCGGTTTTCTAGCCGAAAATTCAGCGAGTCCTGATTGTCTCGATGAAAAAATTCGTGACAGGCAACTATCAGCGGTCACTCAAACACAGTCACCCTCGCCCACCGCCCTATCGATTAACGCAGTCTAAAGAGTTCGCCGATCCGCCTTAGCCAACGCCGATACTTCTTGCGAAGGCCCACGATTTTTTCAGAAAACGGAGTCACCTACATGGACGTCATCAATCAGTTGCAGCCCGAAGAGTGTGCAGGAATGGAGGATATTCGACGTGAAATCGATGCCCTTGATCAGGTTGTTATCAAACTGTTGGGCAAGCGTTTTCACTACGTACTGGCTGCCTCGAAGTACAAGACCTCAGTGACTTCGGTGCGTGCTCCGGAGCGATTCAAGGCCATGTTGGCGACAAGACGCGAGTGGGCCGAGGCTGAGGGCCTGAGCCCGGATGCAATCGAGAGGATGTACAGTGACCTGGTGAACCACTTCATTGCAGAAGAGATGAAACACTGGGCGGCTCATCAATCCAACACCGGACTCTAGTGTCCGGACTGTCCGCCATGGGGTGACAGGAATGGGATACCTTGTTGACCCAGTTACTCACCGCTCAGGGAGAGCACCATGTCTGTAGAAATCCAACTTTCTGAAAATGCTACTGAAGCAGAGCGGCTGGGAATTTTGACCCCGTTGCTGGCCCATAACCAGGTCAACGGTGGAGACGACGCACATGAAACATTTGCTCTGTTGCTACGGGACCCTGACAGTAACGAAGTCATTGGCGGACTGTACGGCAAGGTCTCTTATCGATGGCTGCTCATCGATCTTGTCAGCGTTCCCGAGTCGATGCGTGGCCAGGGTATCGGAGAACAGCTAATGCGCATGGCCGAAGAAGTCGCGCAGAAAAAGCACTGTATTGGTATCTGGCTGGAGACTTTCAGCTTTCAGGCACCCGGGTTTTATCGAAAACTTGGTTACTCCGAATTCGGCCGCCTGGCAGATTATCCACCGGGACATACCCGGTTCTATTACCAGAAGTCGTTGTGCTGATCGCGATTTGGATCTTGGGCCGATAGCTGCGCCTTGTAGCAGGCAGCAATCGGCCAAAAGCAGACGGTCAGACCCAATACGTCTTAACCGTAAACTGCCGTTGCACCTGACCATCGCAGGATTGACATGGTTGCCTAAGTCAATAATATAATTGCCAAAAGCAACTATATGGGGTTTTCATGACCGCAACCATCATGGAGCGCGCTGACACAGTCCGCCGCTTTAACCGTTTCTACACCCGGCAGATCGGCGCCCTGCAAGAGCACCTGCTGCAAGCCGAGTTTTCCTTGACCGAGGCACGCATCCTTTATGAATTGGGCGCCAGTGCTGGCCTGAAGAGTTCAGACCTCTGCCATATGCTCGGCCTAGATGCTGGCTACCTCAGCCGCGTCATCGGCGGATTCGAGAAAAAAGGATTGATCAGCAGGACTCGCTCGGCAACCGATGCCCGAGCATCTCAAATCCAGCTCACCGATCCAGGTCGTACCGTGCTGGCCTCGCTGGAGCAAGCCGCTCGTGAAGAAGTCGTGGTGATGCTGCAAGGCTTGCCTGAGCCACAGCAAGAGCAATTGATCCAAGCCATGAGACGGATACAGACGCAATTGGGCGACAGGGATCCCTCCTACCTTCTGCGCGATCCACGAGCGGGTGACATGGGCATTGTCGTTCAGCAGCAAGCTCAACTCTATGCCCGCGAATACGGTTGGAATACGGAGTTCGAAGCGCTGGTGGCGGAAATCGTCGCCAAATACCTTCGTGAGTTCGATCAGTCTTGCGAACGGTGCTGGATCGCGGAAAAAGATGGCATGGTCATCGGTTCGGTCTTTGTCGTCAGACATGATGAGACGACCGCCAAGCTACGGATGCTGTATGTGGATGCGAGTGCCAGAGGCATGGGAATCGGCAATCGGTTGCTGGAAGAGAGTCTCCGATTTGCACGCCATGTGGGCTACAAGAGCATGATCCTCTGGACAACCAGCGTGCTTTCCGATGCCCGAAAGCTATACCAGAAAGCAGGTTTTCAACTGGTCGAAGAAGAACAGGTACACAGCTTCGGAAAAGACCTCGTCAGCCAGACCTGGGCTCGGGACTTGTAGTGGCGTTGACGACACTGAAAGTGTTGGTGTTGCTCACCGTCCGCAATGGGTCGAAACCACACCTCTTTCTACCTGTAATTTTTTCGTTGGCTGTGGTTTGACCAACTCCGCATTCCTGATGGCAACGAGGAGGCTCGCTAGCTGTCGCTCGAGCCTTCAGCTGAAGCGACCGACCGACGGGTTCAACGATCGAGCTTAGTAATTTTTGAACCCTGCAGTCCCAGCCCGGCCATTAAGCCCTTTTGATCAAAGATGAACGCATAAACATCAGACTGAGCCGTTGAAGTGGTCAGCGACTTAGCCATGCCTGAATCTACGACCACAATGCTTGGGCCCACGCCGACCTCAAAGCCATTAACATTTTTCAGATCGTTCATCGCTGAATAGGTCATGAAGAACATCACGTAACCAAACTTCTGCGCGCCCGCCTGAAGACCGTATGATGCTGCAGTGGTCGAGTAGTATCCCGTGACTTTGCCGTTCTCGATCAATTCGCCTTCGCCATGCTGTGCACCGACGATGAGACCCGCTTTCAGCACATCCGGGAAAACGAGGATACCCTTGGCTTTCTGCGCTAAGACACGCGCTTCCGGCGTACTGATATATAAACTCTTTAACGCCGCTTTTGCCTCCTGATCCATCTGAGCGTTCGCAGCCTTCGCACCAGAGGCGGAAGTCGATTGATCCGTTTGGCACCCCGCAACGATCGCGAAGATAGAAACCAATGCCATTATTTGAAGGTGTTTGATCATGAGGAATACTCTTTTTCTACCCCCCGCCACTGATGAACCTGCGTGACGACAGCCGTTGCTGGTTAACGTCTAACAGGTCCGACCTTTATTGCGTCGTGCTCAGAAACAACTGGACTTTAGCCCTGCTAAGCGTTTGGTCAAATACGATGCGATGAACGCTTCGGATCGGCCCAGCAAAACCAAAATAGATCGCAGTGGTTTTAGACAGCTTCCACCCTCTCTCCGGCGTCGTGCCAACGGAACACAATCCACCTATCGCAGTAGTGATGCGCTAGTACATCACTGGTAATCTTCGCGCCACGTTCGCCAAACATTAAGGGATGGGGGCGAAAATAGAAGCCCCGGAGCCGCGAACCTTCGGGGCTTTGCTTTTTCTGCCTGGTGCTACGCTCACCTCATAACCGAGGATCCGCGATGCCTAATTTTGACCTGCTCCCCTCCCTGCTTCTCAAAATCAACGAAAACCAACTCGCCCTCGAAGCCGCCATCCTGGAACTATCCAACTGGGTTGAGCAGCGTGGGTCAGCTGAGGTCGCCGACAACGTACGCGACGCCTTGGAGGCGATCGACCGGTTGAATCCACAGCCAGAAGCGGACAGTGAGCCTAAGACGATTGCGCGGTTTCATGACGAAACTCGCTGAACCTCGCCGCGTTTGGCTCAAGCGGAAGAGCCAGACTATTGGCAATATACGATACCGTTCGATAGAAGCCCGCCAGCATGAGCACTTCAAGAATCTGATTGTCATCGAGGTACTTTCGAGCGGCCTGAAATTCCGCTTCGGTCAATGTAGCGCGATCGTGCAGGGCATCGATCGTAGCCAGCAGCACCGCTTCTTCTTCCTTCCAGTATTCCGCCCGGAGTGGATGGTCCAGCGTGTGGCCGATATCGTCTCTGGTCAGTCCGGCGCTCTCAGCGAAAGCCATAACGTGCACACCCCACTCATATTCGCATCCAGTACGCGCGCAGACCCTGTTGATGATCAGTTCCCGTTGACGAAGCGTCAGCAGGTTTCCATCCAGCAATGAACCGCCCCTGAACTTGCGCCACGCCCTCTCGCTGCTGGCGATGGTCGTGAACAACAACAGTGGTGGGACACCCTCCCCCATTATTTTGTCGAACGTTGCCTGGAGTTCTTCTGTGTAGGGTTTGCTGAGTGCTTGAATTCGAGCCACGGTGTACCCTCCGCTATCAAATATGTAGTACCAGTATTCGCTACACAATAAGTAGCACACAAGGGCCATAATTATGAGTGATGAGCAAAACTTGGATTCACGAATGCTAGACGGGCGTCGTCCGATCATGGCGCTCCTGGATGTGCTCGGACAAAAATGGGCCTTGCGGATTATCTGGGAGCTTCAGCACGGTTCACTGAGTTCCCGTGCATTGAGAAGCGCGTGTGGCGATATCTCGCCCACCGTTTTGCAAAGCAGAGTCAATGAGCTCCGAGAGGCGGGCTTCATCGAGTCAAACGATGGCGGTTATGGACTAACACCACTGGGTAAGGAGCTATCGGACTCGTTCTTACCTCTCTACAGGTTCGCCAAAAAATGGGCCAATTCGTAGAGTAAAAATAGCGTTTGATTCTCGGCGAAATGTCCCCTTTGGGTCGGATAGCGACGGTCTAGCATCGACCGTCACTATAGATGATCAGACCTCCGTTTGTTCTGCCATTTCCAGGGCATCATCGACCTCGATTCCCAGGTATCTGACAGTGCTTTCAAGCTTCGTATGACCAAGCAGGAGTTGGACAGCTCTCAGGTTCTTCGTCCTGCGATAGATTAACGATGCCTTGGTTCTCCGTAGCGTGTGGGTACCGTACATGGTTGGATCAAGACCAATGGCTGTCACCCACGCTTTGACTATTCGAGCGTATTGCCTGGTGGAAAGATGGTCTGAGGCGTGCAAGCGGCTCGGGAACAAGAAGTCCTCACTGCGGAGATGGGCCCGATGCATCCAAGCCTCCAGAACCGTTCGGGTTTGCTCAGTGATTTCAAATTGCACTGGGTGCTGAGTTTTCTGCTGCATCACGATGGCTCGTGACGACACATGCTCCCCATGGGCGATGTCTCGGACTCGCAACTTGGTTAAGTCACAGGCACGCAGCTTGCTATCGATGGCCAAGTTGAAGAGCGCCAAATCACGCGTCTTCTCAGCAAGCTGAAGTCTGACCCGGATGGCCCAGATATCTCTGACTCGAAGCGGGGCTTTCTGCCCGACAAGCTTTCCCTTGTTCCAAGGCTGATGGCTGTATCTAGCAATAGTGTTCATGCCTCGTCCTCCAGGTTGAGGGAGGACAAGGGTGGGTCAGTCACAATGGCTGGTGGTCGCTATCCTACCCATAGGTGCCCTTGGCGGAGGGCTGCTAACGCTACACCGGAAACGAAAAAGCCCGCTGTTTAGCGGGCTTTTCGTTTCCGGCGGTGATTACCAGTTCATGGCATACATCTCCGGTCTTGAGTGGGGGTCACTTCAAATGAACTTTCAGCTCTTTGGAAGCCTGCAGCATTGCAGAGCGTACCGCCGGAACCTGGCTGACCACGTTCAGCAAGCCGTAGTCATGGATCATGCCGTTGTAGCGCACCGCAGTGACCGGCACGCCGGCTTGGTCCAGTTTGCGAGCGTAGGCTTCCCCTTCGTCACGCAGCACATCGGCACTCGCGGTCTGGACCAGCGCTGGCGGCAGGCCTTTCAACTGCTCAGTGGTAGCGCGCAGCGGCGAGGCGTAGATCTCGGCACGTTGCTTGGGGTCGGTGGTGTAGTTGTCCCAGAACCACTTCATCATGTTCTTGGTGAGGAAGTGCCCCTCGGCGTACTGGTTGTACGACGCTGTCTCGAAGTTGGCGTCGGTCACTGGCCACAGCAGCACCTGGTACTTAATGGCCGGGGTACCTTTATCCTTGGCCATCAGGCTGACCACGGCTGCCATGTTGCCGCCGACGCTGTTGCCCGCTACCGCCAGGCGCTTACCGTCGACATTGATTTCCTTGCCGTGCTCGGCCACCCATTTGGTTGCCCCGTAGGCCTGGTTGATCGCCGTCGGGTAGTGCGCTTCAGGGGACGGGGTGTAATTGACGAACACCGCCGCCGCCCCGGACCCGACAACCAGATCGCGCACCAGGCGCTCATGGGTCGGGAAGTCGCCGAGCACCCAGCCACCGCCGTGGAAGTACATGAACACAGGCAAGGTCCCCTTCACACCCGCCGGACGCACGATGGTCAAGCTGACGTTCTGGCCGTCGACGGTGATGGTCTTCTCGCTGACATCCGCCTTGGGCAGTGTCAGTTTTACCCCGGCCTGAGCGCCGGTCAGTACCGCGCGGGCGTCCTTCGGCGAAAGCTGCTCGATGGGTTTACCACTGCCTGAGTTCAATGCATCGAGGAATGCCTGGGTGTTGTGTTCGACGCCAGAGTCAGCGAATGCGTTACCGATCGACAAGGCAAGGACCGAGCCAACGAGTGTTTTGGTCAAAACGTTCATTTCATATCTCCTGTTTCTCGTGAGGCGGGAAGTTAGACGGTGACGTGCAGACGGACATCGACGTTGCCACGGGTTGCGTTGGAGTACGGGCACACTTGGTGGGCCGCCTCCACCAACGCTTGTGCATCGGCTTGCTCCAGGCCTGGCAGGTTGATGTTCAGGTCGATATCCAGGCCAAAGCCGCCTGGGATCTGGCCAATGCCGACCCGCGCAATGATCGAGGCGTCGGCTGGAATGCTGCGTTTGCTCTGGCTGGCGACGAACTTCAGTGCACCGATGAAGCAGGCCAAGTAACCAGCGGCGAACAGTTGCTCAGGGTTGGTGGCATCACCGCCGGCACCGCCCAATTCCTTCGGAGTGGCCAGTTTCACGTCGAGGTTCTTGTCGCTGGAAATGGCTCGGCCATCACGACCACCGGTTGCGGTTGCGACTGCGGTGTAGAGAACTTTCATGGCTTTCCTCACTTTTGAATGTCTTCGAGGGATTCTGTTAGCGATTTAAATGTTTGCGTTATAACAATGTGCAATAAGTTGCCGCTCAATAATTTAGTGCGCAAGATTTATAAAAAATCGTCGATAGCTGTAACAAATTGATTTTCAAGGGGGTTACACCTCAGTCCGCTTGGGCTCGCCCGCGCGTTGATGATGCCTTACCGTCTCAAGCAACGACCGGAATCGGGCAGATTGCTTGCTGCTGCCAAGCCTTCGGTGTCATGCCTTCAGCCTTCACGAATGTACGGCAGAAGTGAGATTGATCGCTGAAGCCGCATTCCTGCGCGATCTCTGTGAGCAACATCGTGGAAGCCTTCATTAACTCTCTGCTCTTCATGACCCGCTGTTCACGCAGCCATCGCTGCGGGGACATCCGGGTGCTTTCCTTGAACCTGCGTGAGAAGTGACTGCGCGACAATGCGCAAGCTTCGGCTAGTTCAGTCACTGAAATGCCGGTATCCAGCCTGTCCAGCATCAGTTGTTTGGCAGTTCTTATCTGCCAGGATTTGAGCTGCCCTGTCGAAGCCAGTGTGAGAGTCGCCAGCACGGTAGATTTGTCCTTGTTCATACACATCCATTAATCCAGGTAACAGGATGCGAGCGCCTGACTCGAACAGCGCTGGGCATTGGAAATCCTCAGAGGTTCCAGGCCAGGCTCGTTGACTCGGTTCAGTCGACTGCGCACCCTTCGCAAGTCTGTGAACAGCCCCCAGGGCAGGGGCTGGCGATGGCTCAGACAGATGCAGCGACAGGCGCCAGGGTGGGGCCATGCTGAACGCGCTCAGGCGCCTTGTGCACCATGGTGTAGGCGTAGTCGACGCCCATGCCATATGCACCAGAATGTTCCTTTACCAGTTCCATTACGGCGTCGTAGGTGTCGCGGTTCTTCCAGTCCCGTTGCCATTCCAGCAGCACCTGCTGCCAGGTCACCGGTACCACGCCGGCCTGGATCATGCGCTGCATGGCGTAATCGTGGGCTTCTTTGGTGGTGCCGCCGGAGGCATCTGCAACCATATAGATTTCATAGCCGGCATCGTTCATTGCCGACAGGGCGAAGGTGGCATTGCATACCTCGGTCCACAAGCCGGAGACGATGATCTTGTTGCGACCATTTCTCTTGAGTGCGTCGCGTACCTTCTGATCATCCCAGGAATTCATGGAGGTGCGCTCCAGCAGCGGGGCGTCCGGGAACACAGCGAGTAGCTCGGGGTAGGTGTGACCTGAGAAGCTTTCTGTCTCAACCGTGGTGAAGGTAGTGGGGACATTAAAAATCTTCGCTGCCTTGGCCAAGGCAACGGTATTGTTTTTCAGCGTTTGCCGGTCAATGCTCTGAACGCCGAAGGCCATCTGTGGCTGCTGATCGATGAAGATCAGTTGGCTATTAAGCGGAGTCAGGACTTCAGTTTTAGGATTGCTCATTTTTGTTTCCTTTCAGCTCGATGATGTTCAATCGCACAAGTCTCGGGTCCCGCACCTTGCAGGCATTACCGTAGCCACGAGTGCACTCCTCAGCGTCATTGCTTGAGGACGAGCAAAAGATAACGAAACAAGGCGCCTGTCGGTGGCGCATTTTTGCGCTCCTGTCGGCTCATTTATAAGCCATAAAATACGCGATCGCGCTGCTAGCATTCGCCCACCCATTCGGATCATTCCGGTCCCTCATGTGCAGGAGAATGCAATGGCAGCTTCACAACCGTTCAACAAGCAGACCGCCTACTGGGGCGTTTCCTGGGAGGAGGCGTATGGCTATCCGCAGGCACGGCGGGTAGGAAACGAGATCTACGTATCAGGTCAATTCAACCATGATGAGGCAGGTAATCTGGTAGCCCCGGCGCCGCTGAACGCCGATGGTAAGCCCAGTGATTTCTCTTCGATGGGAGAGCAGATGCGGGTCTCTTACGACAACATTTCGAAGCTGCTCACCTTGTATGGCGCAACTATGCAAGATGTTGTCGAGGAAACGCTTTATGTGCTGGACATGGACGCTGCGTTCGCGGTGGTCGGCAAAGTGCGCAAGGCGGCCTATGGCACTGAGCGGCCTCAGTGCGCGAGCAATATCATTGGGGTGTCGAGACTTGCCCAGCGTCCGCAGCTGATTGAGATCGTGTGCAAGGCCGTGATTGGCGCCCGAGACATCTGAGCTGCACTCCCGGTTTCGATCTAGGTGACCGGGAGTATCAATTGCCCCTCGACCAAGGGCTTTTGACTGGCCACGGCAGCGGCGCAGAAGGTCATGAATGCTTTGACTCGCCACGATTTTCGAATGTCCTGGTGAGTCAGCAGCCACAACTCATCCTGAAGCTCTGGCACTACCGGGCCGGCGCGTACCAACCCTGGGGTTATGTCGCCCAACATGCAGGGAAGGAATCCAAATCCCAGACCCGCCGCGATTGCAGCGCTTGCTGCTGCAACAGAATCGGTGCGGTACGCTATGCGCTCAGCAGCGACTCTGCTTTCGACATAGCTTGTCGCCTTCAAACCGCAGAGCGCTGAGGAGTATGACACCCATGCCTGGCCCTCTTCGAAAAGGGGCAAGGCAGTCATCTGCTTGGCACAGCAGTAAGGTGCCCAGGCAATGTTCGCCAGTTTACGGCCCACCAGGCTTTCTGCAGGTTTTCTCGTCGCTCGAATCGCGATATCCGATTCATCCCGGGCGAGGCTAAGGGTTTCGTTGCCCACCAGCACCTCGATGGTGATCCCCTCGTTCAGGGCCTTGAAGTCCGCGATGATGGGGGTGAAGAAGTACAGCAGCAGCGAGTCGCTGGTGGTAATTCGAAGTTTCCCGAGGGGGCCTTGGCCTGAACGTGAAACACGCCGCGTGACGCTGACGATATCCAACTCCACTCGCTCGGCGAGTGCTCGCAACTCGGCACCCTCGGCGGTGAGCAGATACCCTGATTTGCGGTGATCGAACAGCGCGATGCCGAGCGTTCGCTCAACTTGAGCAACTCGGCGCGAAACGGTGGATACATTGATGCCAAGCTTCTTGGCCGTAGCCGAACGATTGCCGCAATCACTGAGCGTCTTGATGATGCGCAAGTCGTCCCACGAGAGCTGATTGACAGCCTCGCCTATGTCCCACTTCGCCCCGTCAGAGGCAGCCGGAGCTTTTCCAGTTGGCGATTTCACACAGTTCGTTCCAGATGCAAAGGCGCTGATGATACGAGAAGGGGTTGGGTGAAGCAGCCACATTGTTCCGGCGATTGGTTGAAAACTGTTATGCCGACTGGCTGCAATAGGTCGGTTGCAGCCCCTCACGACAGGCAGTTATCGGCCAAAAATGGCCGGTGGTCGTTGCATTACGATTGTCGCCGACGTTTGGCTAAGCTTAATAAATCAAGGCGAGCTGAAGCCTTGAGTAATAGCGGCCATCAACGGATCTGGATTGGCATCAAGGCGACACTCCCAAGGGAGACGACTATGTATGCGGTTATAAGAACCTACCTGGGTACTGGAGCAAAGCAGCTTTTCGAGTTGTTGGAAGAGCGCAATGCCGACGTCGAAGCGACCCTGCGGACAGTGCCTGGCCTCGTCAGCTACACACTGTTGAATACGGGTGATGGTGGTACAGCGGTGACTGTTTGCACGGACAAGGCCGGCAGCGATGCGAGCCTGAAAGTCGCGCGTGACTGGATTCAGAAAAATGCATCGAATATCCGCGCGAACCCGCCGATCGTGACGGAAGGTCCGGTCATTGTGCAGATCAGCCAGTGACCGGTCCGCAGGATGGTGAGTGCTATACTTTTTTCAAATTGCACCGGGTGTGCAACGTTCCCCACAGTACAGCTGCCAAGTGCTGCCGGACAGAGGAGGTCTGCAGCAAACCCGAGATGGGAGGTGTGGCATGAACCGACACTATTACATCAGTGACAATCTCAACGATCTTGAAAACGTTGAATATGAATTGGAAGCCAGCGGCATCAATTCCGAACAGATTCATGTGCTCAGTGAAAAAGTTGCTGATGTAGAAGAACATCACCTCCACGAGATCAGCTCGCTGATGGAACAGGATGCTGTTCACTCTGGTGAGATTGGTGCGGTGATCGGCGTGCCACTCGCAGCGTTGGTCCTGGGTGGCGCCTATTGGATGGGCTGGACCGAATCCGCCGCAGGCTGGATGCCCTTTATCTTCCTTGCCATTGTTGTATTGGGCTTCTGCATCTGGGAAGGCGGCTTTTTTGGGTTCCAGGTGCCGAACACTCACTTCCGCAATTTCAAGCAGGCAGTAAAAGAAGGCAAACATATCTTCTTCGTGGATGTTGAACCGAATCAGGAATCGGTACTGGACCAGGTCATCAAACAGCATCCGAAGCTGAAGATCGCCGGCACGGGAACGGCGGCCCCCCACTGGACAGTGGCCTGGCAGCACAAATGGCATCAGTTCAAGCGAGTGATATCGGGTTAGCGCCTGGGGACTCAAGGCCATCCGAAAGCTGCTTGCCTACTGGCCAAAGAAAATGCCCCTGCTGAGGAAAATATAGTCTGCCTCGGAGGCCATCAGCCCGATAAGCACCAGTAAACACAAAGGTGGCACCAGTATGGCGTAGACCAATGCCAGGCGCTCCCATGCCATATGCATGAAGATGGAGACAATCAAACCTGCCTTCAACAACATGAAAGTGATGATCAGGGACCACCGAAGGTAGCCATGGAAGTGGAAATAGTCGACAAGGTACGACAGCGTGCTGAGGACGAATAACAGTCCCCAGATTTTAAGGTACAAACTGATTGGATGTTGCTGACCCTGAGCATGTGCCATCACCCGTGCTCCTCTACCATAAATAGAAGAATGCAAAAATAAATACCCACACCAAATCCACGAAGTGCCAGTAAAGCCCGGCTATCTCGACGTTCTGATAGTTGCCGGAACGCTCATAATCTCCGCGCCATACCTTCAGCGCCACAATGCTGAGGTAGAGGGCGCCGATTGATACATGCAGTCCGTGAAAACCGGTAATCATGAAAAAGCTGGCGCCAAATTGCGCCGCTCCCATGGGGTTCCCCCAGGGACGCACCCCTTCTGCGATGAGCTTGCTCCATTCAAATGCCTGCATGCCGACGAAAGTCACACCCAAGGCAGCGGTCGCCAGCATCAGGGCCGCGGTTTTCGCGCGATTACGGCGATAGGCGAAATTGACGGCCATGGCCATGGTGCCGCTGCTACTGATCAGCACAAAGGTCATGATGGCGATCAGAATAAGCGGGATTTCCTTGCCGCCGATCGTCAATGCGAACACTTCACTGGGGTTCGGCCAGGCGCTGGTGATGGTCATGCGTACCGACATGTATCCGGTCAGAAAACAGGTGAATATAAACGTGTCGCTGAGCAGGAATATCCACATCATCGCCTTGCCCCAGGGCACCTGCTTGAAGGCCTCTTTATCCGAGGACCAATCGCTGGCGATGCCCTGCCATCCCGGTGCAGGCGGCGAACCTGGTGGATTGGATGAACTGGATTCGACTTGGGCTTGTGGGTGCAATGCCATGACTGTTCACCTCAGGCCGCAGAATCTGGCGATGGCTTCATAGGTTTGCGGCGTGCTGGCCAGCAGCGCGAAAAGCACGAACCAAAGGCCCAGCAAGTAATGCCAATAGATGGCACAGAGCTCTACGCTGGCACCAAGCTGCGCCAGTGGCACATGACGCAGAAATCTGGCGACGATCCAGCACCAGGCGATCAGCCCGCCCAGCAGGTGGAGCCCATGCAGGCCGGTCAACAGGTAGAAGAAACTGTTGGCCGGATTGCTGGCGACAAAGTAGCCCCAGGCGACAAACTGCTGCCAGACCCAGAATTGCCCCGCCAGAAAGGCAATGGCAAACACACCCCCCAATGCAAAACCAATGACCGTTGCGCCCAGCCGAGCCTTTCGGGCGGCCATACGCGACCATTGCAGTGCGATGCAACTCAATACCAGAAAAGCCGAATTCAGCCAGAGCGGCCGGAGATTGCCTAACGGCGCCAAAGGCTCTGTCAGGGGTAGCCAGTCGGCCATTTGAGAACGGGCAATAAAGGCGATCAGGAAGAGGAAGAATAACGAACTCACCACCACCAGAAACAAGCGCAGGCCTACCCTTGCGGTTTGCCTTCTATCGGCATCCTCGGCGGCCGGAATACCCTCAGGGTCGCGACTCCAGCTACCGCCGGGATCAGCGCCGTCGGCGTTTCTCAATAGCAGCCTGTTCATGTCTTGATGTCCGCCTTGGTTCCGGCACTGAGTTGCCGCATCTGCTCCAGCTCCTCGGCGGAGACCGTTTGCGGCACGAAATCCTGCTCTATGCCCGGCACACTGTAGTCATAGGCCCAGCGATGCACGACCGGCAACTTCGCGCCCCAGTTACCGTGTTTCGGCGGGGTGTCCGGCGTTTGCCATTCCAGGCTGGCCGCCCCCCAGGGATTACTGCCTGCGGGCTTGCCCTTGAATGCACTCCAGGCCAGGTTGAACAGGAACAGCAACTGGGAAACGCCGACAGTCAATGCGATCACCGTAATGAAGGCATTCAAGTCTTGCGCGGACTGCGGGATGAACGCGTAGTTTTCATAGGCGTAGTAACGACGTGGCATGCCCTGGAAACCCAAGTAGTGCATGGGGAAGAAAATGGCGTAGGTGCCCAGAAAGGTTATCCAGAAATGCAACTTGCCCAGGGTGTCGTTCAACAGGCGCCCGGTGACTTTCGGGTACCAGTGATAAATGCCTCCGAACACCACCAGTACCGGGGCTACCCCCATGACCATATGAAAATGGGCCACGACGAAATAGGTGTCCGAGAGCGGGATGTCCACGATCACATTGCCGAGAAACAACCCGGTCAGACCGCCGACCAGGAAGGTGACGATAAAGGCCAGGGCAAACAGCATCGGCACCGTCAGGTGGATGTCGCCGCGCCACAGGGTCAGTACCCAGTTATAGACTTTCAGCGCCGTCGGCACCGCGATGATCAAGGTAGTGACGGCGAAGAAAAAGCCAAAGTACGGGTTCATTCCACTGACATACATATGGTGCGCCCAGACCACAAAACTGAGTACGCCAATCGCAATAATGGCCCACACCATCATTCGGTAGCCGAAGATATTTTTACGCGCATGGGTACTGATCAAGTCGGAGACCAGACCAAACGCAGGGAGAGCGACGATGTAGACCTCCGGGTGGCCGAAGAACCAGAACAGGTGCTGGAACAATATCGGGCTGCCACCCTGGTGATCGAGCTGCTGCCCCAGCGAGATCATCGCCGGCATGAAGAAGCTGGTGCCCAACAGCTTGTCGAACAACATCATGACCGCACTGACAAACAACGCCGGGAAGGCCAGCAAGGCCATGATCGAGGCCATGAAGATGCCCCATACCGAGAGCGGCATGCGAAACAAGGTCATGCCGTGCGTGCGCGCCTGCAACACCGTGGTGACGTAGTTCAACCCGCCCATGGTGGCGGCGACGATAAAAATCGCCAGTGAGACGAGCATCAGGACAATGCCCCACTCGACCCCCGGTGTCCCCTGGGTAATGGACTGTGGCGGATAGAGCGTCCAGCCCGAACCTGTGGGGCCGCCAGGGACAAAAAAACTGCTGAGCAACACCAGTACCGCCACCAGGTAGAACCAGTAGCTGAGCATGTTGACATAGGGGAAGACCATGTCGCGGGCGCCCACCATCAGCGGGATCAGATAGTTGCCGAAACCACCCAGAAACAAGGCTGTGAGCAAGTAAATGACCATGATCATGCCGTGCATGGTCATCGCCTGATAGTAAGTACTGGCGTCCATGAACGCCAAACTGCCGGGGAAACCTATCTGCATGCGCATCAAGCTGGACAACACCAGAGCGATAAGACCCACGAAGATGGCCGTCACGGAATATTGAATGGCTATGACCTTGTGGTCCTGACTCCAGATATATTTGGTCAGGAAACTCTTGGGCTCGTGCAGTGCTTCTGTCTCGGCTTGCTCCGCATAGGCCATCACGTCATCCTCCTGCCGAAGTTTCAGTGCATTCCTGGCTGTTTTACGGCTACTTCCCTGGCTCCGCCTTGCTCGCATCTGCGTCAGCATTCGCTTTGGATTTGATAAAAGCGATCAGTGCATTGAGCTCCTCGTCACTCGGAGCCAGGGCCGGCATGACGGCTGCATAGCCCTTGACGATTTTGGCATTGGGATGCAGAACCGATTCTTTGATATAGCCCTCGTCGACCTTTACGCTCGTATCGTCGGCAAGGGTTTGCGTCTTGCCATACAGGCCCTGCCAGCTGGGGCCGACGCCCTTGTTGCCATCGACACTGTGGCAGGCCAGACAGCCGAGCGAGCCGGCCAGTCGCTGCCCCTGCGCCACCAGGTCTTCACCCGGGCTCGACGCTTCGCCGGTCGAAGGTTCATCGTCTTGCCCCGCAGCGCCCAGTGATTTGATCAGGGCGATGACAGCGCCCATTTCATCGTCTTTGAGAGTATAGGCCACCATCACCGGCGGGTAGCCCTGTACCAGCCGGGCCTTCGGATCGAGAATCGACTCTTTCAGGTAGGCCTCGTCGACCACCGCACTGGTGCCATCGGCAAACTGTTCAGTGCGGCCGTACAGCCCTTTCCATCCCGGGCCGAGACTGGCACTGCCATCCTGGCTATGGCAGGCCTTGCAGCCGAGCTGTTCGACCAACTGGCGGCCTTTTTCCAGCACGCTGTCGCGACCGGGTTTGGCAGTTGTCGTCAATGTCTGCGCAAAAGTCGGCTGGCCGTTGAGCCATTGATCGAAGACGCCCTGCTCTTCCACGATCATATGGCCGCGCATGTTGTAATGACCTACACCACAAAACTCAGCGCAAAGGACTTCGTATTTTCCGGTTTTAGTTGGCGTAAACCAAAAGTACGACACCATTCCTGGCACCATATCCATCTTGCTGCGAATTTGCGGTACATAGAAATCGTGCAGGACATCTTTAGCGCGCAACAAGACTTTCACCGGCCGGTCGAGCGGAAGGCGAACTTCATTATTCATTACAAGCACATCGTCTTGCCCTGCAGGATCCTTGGGATCAAGGCCGAAGGGATTGGCGGAATCAATAAACCTGATATCCGATTTGCCCAGCTTTGCGTCCTGCCCGGGAAAACGAAAGGCCCACTGCCACTGCTGGGCGACCACTTCAAGTTCGTAAGCCTCTTTCGGCACCCGGATGAAATCGTTGTAGACAACAAGACCTGGCGCCAGCATCCCGGCAATACCTACCGACGTTATGATAATTAACCACAGTTCCAGCTTTTTATTTTCTGGCTGGTAGGCCGCCCTGGCACCCTCCTTGTGACGATACCGCATCACCGCTACAGCCATGAATACCGTGATGGCAATGAAAAATATTCCGCTAATGATCAGGGTGATGAACAGGGTGGTGTCTATGGAACCCCAGTTGGAAGCTGCCGGTGTCGCGTGCCAAGGCGCCAGTATGTGGAATAGCACTGATGCAATAACGATTAGTATCAGGACAATTGCTATTGCCATTTCCTCTTCATCCTATTCCTGTTGTTCATTGGTTATGCAAAAGCATCGCCACTGACGTCCAAGCAGGGCAGACAAATACCACCCATCGGGGCGGCAAAGTCAGTAAGAAGTATAGAGCCCATCGGGTTGTACGTGAGGTTGGCAAGCGAGGCCCGGCGACCGGCTATACTGAATGTCTGATGACGGGCAGCAGGGTCGGCCAGAAGCGGCGCCAAAAATCGAACCCTGCCCTTGTGCAGTCATCCAACATAAGTGATGGCATCGAGCAGGAACGATAGATACAGATTCCAGCAATCCACATGGGAGGTTTCGTCATGAGTGCCCTGACGATCGAAGGTTGGTGCAAAACCAGCGGCGCCCAAAAGTCCACCCCGATGGGGGAAGTCCATTTCTACGTCGACGGACCTCTCCATGTCCGTCTGGAGGAGGCCGAAGAGCGCTTGCAGAAGACCCACGAGCCGGAAGCCATGGTCGATGTCGATATGGACTCGATGGATCTGATCATGCCCGAGGGATACGCCCCCTTGTCCGACTGTCAGATGCGTGTCTATTTGCACCACGAACGCGGACAGTTCCATCTGGTTGGACACCGGGCGAGTGACGGCAGTTTGATCTACACCAATGCGGTGTTGATAGATCAGCTGCTTGAGTAGCGGTTACGTGATTCTCGGCATCGATGTTTCTCTGCGGGTAATGTGCGGTGCCGAAAACTCACTCGTCTATTAAACAGAATTCAGTGTGTTGCTTCGACCGGTTGAAACCACAGTTAGAAGCGGCCCTTCCGCCCCGTTAAATCCACCTCGCCTCAGGGACAAGTAGCCCCTACCAAAAACAATCGGTGAAACAGGGCCGCTACTCTCTCCAAAAATGGGGTACTACACCCACCCAACCAGGCGTTTACCACCAACTTTGAGGAATATTCCCCCCTCCCCCCTTTCTCTCGCTTGAAACCCCTCGCAAACAGCTTGTTAATTAATTTGAGTTTTTTCTTCGCCGTATTGAAATGGCTCATTAGTTGCACCACCCCTGGTACCCGCAACAGCTGTCGTCCCGGACATCATGGAGACGGCGGGGCTCGCCGGATTCGGCATGACGCGAGGGGTAGGAAATGAAACGCGCGACACCACCATGCGGTTCCATCGCCTTACTGCCCAAGTCAAGCCTGTGGTGCGTATTCCACGCAAGAGTGAGGATGAGTGATGGCTTCCACTGATAGATCAATTGCTCGAATCACGAAACGGCCGATGGCCCTATATAAGCAGCTGGCCGAGTTGGGCCTGATGTTTATCGCGTTGGTGATGACGCTGGCGTTGTCCGCTGTACTGGCGATGGAATTGACCCTTGGAGTGTTCTGACGAGTTATTGCTCATGCGACGAGCGCCCGTTTTACCAGGCACCCATGCAAAGAAAACGGTTATGGGAGGTGTGTCATGTGGAATCAGCCTCTGATGATTGTGGCGATCTACCTTGCCATCACCCTCTGCATCGGCTGGTTGTGGTCCGTTACTATCCTGTATTGGCTTTGATGCAATGCTGATTTTATGAACACACATGACCGGCAGCCATGTGTCGGTCAGGTGAATCGAAGGTCAGCCGGTCAGATGGTCCATGGGGGCGCGGGGGTAAACTTTGACTCGATCCATTGTTTGAACGCGACGACCACGGCACCCGGAAACTTGGCTGATGGCCTGACCAGGTAGACCCCACCGGCGGTATCCAATTGCCAGTCAGGAAGGACCTGCAACAGTCCCCCGGCAGCAATATCACGACTCATCAACCAGTCACCTGCCCCCAGTATTCCCGCATCGGCGCAGGCCGCTGCAAGTAATGATTCGCTGTCATTGGCCGTCAGGTTTCCTTTGGGAAAAACCGTCTGCAGTTCATTGCCGCGATGGAGTCTCCACTGAGGAAAAGACGCAAGGCCACTGAAGCGAAGGCAATTGTGCCTGATCAGGTCCTGTGGCGTTTCGGGCATGCCGTGCTTTGTGATGTAAGCAGGCGAGGCACACAGTATCCGGCGATGGTCACTCAGTTTTTTGGCTATCAGCCGGCTGTCGTCCAACTCTCCGATTCGGATCGCCGCGTCAAAACCTTCATCGATGATGTCGACCAGACGCTCGCTATAGTCAGCGATGATCGAGACATGCGGATGAGCCTTGAGAAACTCCGGCAGCATCGGGCCAAGCCAACGCCTGCCCATGGCTGCCGGCAATGCAAGGCGCAAAGTACCGCGGATTTCGCTGGCGCCCTCGGACGCTTGCTGCTGCGCTTCATTCATCAATTCGATGGCTGAGCGAAGGCGTTGCTCCAGCCTGGCACCTGTTTCAGTAATTCGAACCTGGCGGGTGGAGCGCTCCACAAGCCGAACGCCAAGGCGCTTTTCCATTGCGGCGAGTCGTTTCGAAACGACTGTTGGGTGTCGCTGCAATAGCCGGCCTGCCCCGACAAACGAGCCTTGCGAGGCCACGGCCAGAAACGCAGCGATTTCGTCGCTGTGCTGATTGTTCAGAACATCAAGATTCATGGTTTTAGAATGATCGCCCCCGATGAACGCCCCGACTCCAGGTCCGCATGCGCCAATGCTGCGTCCGCCAGAGGGTAACTTGCCCGGACCGAAGGTTTGATAATACCTGCACCAATGGCGGCCAACACATCCTGCGCTCGTTCCTGGTACTCAGAGACACTCGCCGTATGGGCTGCCAACGAAGGACGTGTCAGGAACAGCGAGCCTTTGGTATTGAGTGTCGACAGTTCCACCGCTGACGGCGCACCTGATGAGGCTCCGAACGATACCATCAGGCCTCGTGGTCGCAAGCTATCCAGGGATGCCTGGAAAGAAACACGCCCAATCGGGTCATAGACGACGTCGACCATTTTACCCTTGGTGATACGAGCGACCCGGGAAGCCAGGCTGTCCGCATCGAACACCAGGACTTCATCGCATCCCGACGCCAGAGCTTTCTCGACACTGGCCTGCTTTGAAACCACGCCGATCACGATGGCACCCAAGTGCTTCGCCCACGGCACCATTATTTCCCCCAGCCCTCCAGCCACACCGTAGAGAAGAATGGTTGTACCGGGCCCCACAGGATAGGTGGCTTTCAACAGGTACTGCGCAGTGATGCCCTTGAACATGACGGCTGCTGCATCGTCAAATGACAGCGAATCCGGAATTCTGATCAGCCGCGCTGCCGGATAAAGCCGGGCCGAAGCATAGGAACCCAAGGGGCCGGTGGCATAGGCGACGCGATCCCCTGCTCGCACGTTGCTGACACCCGCACCCACAGCGGCGACACGCCCCGCGCCTTCCAGCCCAAGCCCAGATGGCAAAGCAATGGGCACCGCCCCTTTTCGTTGAGTAACGTCGAGAAAGTTGACACCTACAGCCTCTTGCTCAAGCCATACCTCGCCCTGGCCGGGCGCTTGTTCGCTCAGTGTCTCCAGGTTCAGTACTTCAGGGTTGCCGAACTGGTTAAACCGGATCGCAGATACCATGGTCATCTCTCCTTCAGTCAGAAGCCGTTATCAAATGAGTGACCTCAGTGTGATAACTAACCCACTGATGAACAAGACGGGTTTATTGCAGGACATTAATGCACCTGTTGCAGCAATATAATCGCGGATAGCACGCTTTACTACGTGGAGCATGTTGGTTTCATTGTGATTTTGGAGATGCCAAAGATTGCCTCCGAGAGTCCTCCATGGGTCGGATATAGCCCTCGGTGACAGGCAGAAATCGGCCAATACCCGACGCGTGACAATCGGTCATGACATGTCATGACCTCCTTGAAAAACGGACTTTTTCCAGCAAATACGGGGGTTAAAGGACGAACGGTCGAGAGGCGTCAAGCGTGGGGAATTGCCGGGAGTTTGCAGCCACTACAGGCTTTTCAGGCAGGCGCGTTCGTCGCGGTCAAGTGAACTTCACTTTCACCACGTGTCACATTAAGTCCTTGTCAAGCGAACTTCAGTGGAGGTACAGCCTTATGAGCATGGCCACGATTGTCAGTGCCGTGATTTCCAGTCTCGCACCCAGTGTCTTTGACCAGAGCAGCCTGCAAGAACCCGGTGCGCATGTTTCAGCCGTCGAATACCACTACGGGATGGAGATCGATGTGAAACGGGTACTGCAGCGCACCGATACATCCGACAAGACCGGCGTGGTACCGGTGACCCTGGTCTACGAAGACAGCGAGGGCGAGGTTCACAAGATCCGTTTCCTCGAATGGGGTGGAAGCCCCGCCGACCCTACCAGCATTGCCTGATTCGCTCGTCGATCGAGTTCCGGGCCTCACCGCCCCCCAGAAGCGGAAGTTAAACCTCCCATGCACTCAGTGCGATTGAGGTTTTTGGTTACCTGAAAATGGACATGATCGAATGACTAAAAGTTCATTCGAGAAACTCACTATTATCTTGGCGGCGTAATGTCGCAAGATTAACCCATAACAATTACTGGATCTAAATGGCAGTCAGCAACGGTAAATTCCAATCAAGCCGTGCCGAGAGCCAAGTTGATTCACTATTGAAGCCAAGAGGTCACCATGGAACTTAGTATGTTTTCTTCGTCCACCGTGGAATATGTGCGTTTGGGCGTTGTATATTTTCATCTTATCGCCTGCTGTGTGGCAATCGGGCTGGTCTTGACCAGCGACATTGCAATGGTCAAGCAACTCCTGAAGGGAGATGCGTCAGGCCACCACGATGACGCGCACATGGAAAGCCTTCAAAAAACCGTAGTGCTTGCACTTGTAGCGCTCTGGATTACGGGCATTGGTATTGTCGGGATCGATTATGCCGGCAAGGGGATGGAATATTTCCTCAATCCAAAACTGCAAGCCAAAATCGGCATAGTAGTGCTGTTGACCTTTAACGGCATCCTGTTGCATAGCGCGGTATTGCCGGCACTGAAAAAAGCCGGTTCGTTACTCAAACTCTCCTTCAGCCTGCGCATGCTGGCGCTGTTTTCCGGCGCCCTCTCTGGCGTGTCATGGTTCTATGCCGCCATGCTGGGTATTGGTCGTCCGCTGGCCTGGAAGTACTCGCTGGTGGAGTTGCTGGCAGCCTATCCGGTACTCATCGTCGGCGGTTTCGGGATGATGGTACTGCTCACCGCCTGGGCAAAAGACAGAGACACCGAAGCGCGTTTGGAGCAAGGCACCAGGCCCCTGGGAAATGCCGCCCTCGCTGGATGGTGAAGCCAAGTTGAACAAGGAAGTTCAGCTTTAGCCAATAAAATCCGTTGTTAGCCGTTCGCAAAATTTGAGTTGAGCGCCTGACCGGCAAAGTTTCCCCGCCGGGCGACGATACTGAAACTTCAATTACCCGCAGTAGTCATGGAGACAGGCATCTATCGCTTCCCCTTCATGCAGACTACGGAAAGATATGCACCCCAAAGAACACCACATAGGGCAAGTATCAACTCCGGATTGAAAACACTCTGATCGACCGGCGCCACCAGGATTTCGCTATAAAGACACATGGCGCCCGCGATCAACGCAATAAAGTAGCCTGTCCGGTTTCTAGTCCGGCGCAGCAACAGAACCTTTTTCAGGCCCTCGTCTTTCCATTCCTGTCGGGGTATGAGTTGGATCTCCTCCAGCAGCACCACTCCCCACAGCAATGCGCATAACCAATAACCTATCATCATGATGCCCTCCAGTTTGAACATTGATTCAACATGAATGCAACGTGCACTCCGCGCTCAACTTGCGAGTATCAATTCCGGAGTCTTTTCTGACTCGTGAAACTTGCTCTCATGCATATCCTGAAGGCCATGGCGGTACAAGACTTTGACGAAGACAACTCCATTGAGCGAACGAAAATTTGTCGAGAGGTAAATATGCTTGATTGGAACGGCTCCCGCTATCGACGTTAGCAGGACATCTTTGTGGAGATTTCGACCAAGAGCTTGTAGCGATTCCACTACAAACAGTCTGGTGCCCGGCTGCGTCGGATGGCAGGGCGATCTAAGTCAACAGGCCGTTTTCGAGTGCATAGCGGGCCAGTTTCGCGTTGCTGTCCATCCCTGTTTTTTCCAGGATACGTGCCCGGTACGTCGTGACGGTACTCGGGCTCAAGTGCAATATCTGAGCGATGCGGACAATTCTCTCGCCTGCAGCGAGGAGCTTGAGTACTTCAAGCTCCCGGTCGGATAGCGCTTCGTGGGGCGCCGCGTCGCCTTTGCCGATAGCGTTGACCAGTTTTTCCGCCAGCTCAGGACTGACGTGCTTGCCACCTGAGGCCACCTTGCGAACTGCCGTAACCAGGGTGGCTGCGGAAATATCTTTGGTGAGGTAGCCCGCAGCGCCGAGCTTGATTGCGCGTAACGCATAGGCCTCGACCGAATGCATGCTCAGCATCAGAACGGCGAGCTTGGGCTTGTGCGCACGCATAAGTTTGAGGAGTTGGAGGCCGGTCTTGTCGGGAAGCTGAATATCCACCAGCGCCACGTCGAAATCCTGCTCCCGGACCAGGAGCATTGCGTCTTGTGCCGTCTCGGCTTCACCCGTTACGTCGATCTCGCCGGCAGTCTCCAGCATGCGTCGCACGCCGCTACGCACGATGCTGTGATCATCCACCAGCAAGACTCTGATTTTGTGGTCAATCATCTGTATTTTCCATTCGCACCCGCATGGCCCCGGCCGTATCGTGTCTCGACGTACAGATGATGTTGAACCCGCCGGCACAGTGGCGCGCGCCCATGCATTCCCACACCAGCCCTGCGGCCAGTGGCCAGCAAGCCATGGAATCTACTGCAGAGTTTGACGTTAGCAGGCACAGAGCACACTTGCACTTTTGCCTCAGGCGTTAGCGGCGCCTAAGCTCTTAGGATTGTCTGCACGCCCATGGGTAATGCCTTGCCCGTGGCATCAATTATGACTGGACAGAGGCATGGCCACAGTGACGACACCGATCGAAGTTTTCGACATGAAGACGTTGCTGGCAGCGCTGAAGTCGTTGCGCAAAGGTGACTTCACTACGCGTATGCCGCAAGACTGGACCGGCATGCCGGGCAAGATCGCCGACACGCTCAACGAGATCATCGACATGGCAGCCGACACCACCACCGAATTCGAACGCGTGGCGCGTCTGATCGGCAAGCAGGGCAAGGTCGATGAGCGTATCGAATTGCCGATGATGAAAGGCTCATGGCAAAAGATCGTCAACTCGAGCAATGCGCTCACCAGCGACCTCATCAGCCCGATGAACGAGATCATTCGCGTTGTCGGTTCGGTTGCCGAGGGTAATTTGAACCAGCAGGTACCGCCGGTACTCAACGGCCTGAGACTGCGGGGTCAGTTCCTCAAATCCGCCGAGATCGTGAACACCATGGTGACGCGACTGGGCTCCTTCGCTTCCGAGGTGACCCGCGTGGCGCGCGAAGTCGGCACTGAAGGGATTCTCGGTGGGCAGGCCAATGTCAAAGGGGTGTCCGGCACCTGGAAAGACCTGACCGACTCCGTCAACGACATGGCCGCCAATCTGACCACCCAGATGCGCAACATCGCTTACGTGACGACTGCGGTGGCCAAAGGCGATCTGGGCAAGACGATTACCGTCGAAGCCAAGGGTGAGATTCTCGAGCTGAAGAACACCATCAATACGATGGTCGGCCAGCTCTCGAGTTTCGCTGCGGAGGTGACCCGCGTGGCGCTGGAAGTCGGTACCGAAGGCAAGTTGGGCGGTCAGGCGGAAGTGCGCGACGTATCAGGCACCTGGCGCGACCTGACCGAATCGGTCAACGGCATGGCGGCCAACCTGACCACCCAAGTGCGCAACCTCGCACAGGTGACGACGGCGGTGGCGCGCGGCGACCTCGGCAAGAAAATTACGGTTGAAGCCAAGGGCGAGATTCTCGAACTGAAAAACACCATCAACACGATGGTCGACCAGCTCTCCAGCTTCGCTGCGGAGGTGACACGCGTCGCACTGGAAGTCGGTACCGAAGGCAAACTGGGCGGACAGGCCGAAGTGACCGGCGTGTCCGGTACCTGGAAGGACTTGACCAATTCGGTCAACGGCATGGCGGCCAACCTGACCACCCAGGTGCGCAACATTGCCGACGTGACGACGGCGGTGGCCAACGGCGACCTGTCACGCAAGATCACAGCCGAAGCGAAAGGAGAAATTCTCCAACTCAAGGAAACCATCAACACGATGGTGGACCAGCTCTCGACCTTTGCCGACGAAGTGACGCGCATGGCTCGCGAAGTGGGGACCGACGGCAAGCTCGGTGGCCAGGCCAAGGTGACAGGCGTCGGTGGAACCTGGAAAGATTTGACCGACTCGGTCAACAGCATGGCGGCCAACCTGACCAATCAGGTGCGCAACATCGCCGACGTGACGACGGCGGTGGCCAAAGGCGACCTGGGGCGCAAGATTACCGTGGAAGCCAAGGGCGAAATCATGGAGCTGAAGAACACCATCAACACCATGGTGGACCAGCTCAATAGCTTTGCCGCCGAAGTGACGCGGGTGGCGCGCGAAGTCGGCACCGAAGGAAAGCTCGGGGGACAGGCACAGGTGCAAGGCGTGTCCGGCACCTGGAGGGATTTGACCGAAAACGTGAACTTCATGGCCGCCAACCTGACCAGCCAGGTGCGAGGCATCGCGAAAGTGGTGACCGCGGTAGCCAACGGCGACATGAAGAAGAAGCTGACACTGGAAGCCAAGGGTGAGATCGCCGAACTGGCCGACACCATCAACGGTATGACCGATACGCTGGCGCTGTTCTCCGATCAGGTGACCTCGGTGGCGCGTGAAGTGGGCGTCGAGGGCAAGCTGGGGGGCCAGGCCAACGTGCCGGGTGCTGCCGGCACCTGGCGCGATCTGACCGACAACGTGAACGGTCTGGCGGCCAACCTGACCAATCAGGTGCGCGCAATCGCCGATGTGGCGACTGCCGTGACCAAGGGCGATCTGACGCGTTACGTGGAGGTGGAAGCTAAGGGTGAAGTGGCGGAGCTCAAGGACAACGTCAACGAGATGATCCGCAACCTGCGGGAAACCACGCGGCAAAACGCGGAGCAGGATTGGCTCAAGAGCAATCTGGCGAAATTCAACCGTCTGCTGCAGGGCCAGCGCGATCTGGCGGCAGTCTCCAAGATGGTGCTGTCTGAACTGGCTCCGCTGATCAACGCCCAGCACGGTGTGTTCTACATGATGAACGAGAGCCCGCCCGATCCTGCGAAACTCAAGCTACTGTCCGCTTATGCGTACAAGGGAAACATCAATGTGAACGATGAGTGGCGGCTCGGCGAGGGCCTGGTCGGGCAATGCGCCTACGAGAAGCGGCGCATCCTGCTGACCGATGTACCCGCAGATTACGTCGCGATTTCATCCGGACTGGGTGCCGCCGCCCCGCTGAACATTATCGTGTTGCCGATCCTGTTCGAGAACAAGGTCAAGGCCGTCGTCGAAATGGCTTCGTTCACGCGCTACAGCATCATTCATCAAACCTTCCTTGATCAGCTTGCTGAATCGATTGGTATCGTGCTCAACACGATCGAAGCCAATATGCGTACCGAAGAACTGCTCAAGCAGTCGCAATCGCTGGCGCAGGAGCTGCAAAAGCAACAAGAAGAATTGAGACAGACCAACGAGGAACTGGGGGACAAGGCTGGACTGCTGGCGGAGCAGAAAGCCGAAGTCGAGCGCAAGAACCGCGAAGTCGAAATCACCAAGCTATCGCTGGAGGAGAAGGCGGAGCAACTGACGCTGACCTCGAAGTACAAGTCCGAATTCCTCTCCAGCATGTCCCATGAGCTCAGAACGCCATTGAACAGCTTGCTGATCCTGGCCCGCCAGCTCAGCGACAACGCGGAACACAATCTCACTCCCAGGCAGGTCGAATATGCCAAGACCATCCGTAGCGCGGGCAAAGACCTGCTGGAGCTGATCGACGAGATTCTCTATCTGTCCAAGATCGAGTCGGGTACGGTCACACTGGATCTGAATGAAGCGCTGTTCGCCGACCTGCACGACCAGATCGAACGCACCTTCCGGCCGGTCGCCGAAAGCCGGGGCCTCTCCTTCACGATTGAACTGGCGCCTACCCTGCCCCCCGTCATCCGGACCGACGAAAAGCGCCTGCTGCAGGTGGTCAAGAACCTGCTGTCCAACGCCTTCAAGTTCACTGAGCAAGGCAGCGTCAAGATCAGCATCGCGCCCGCTGTGTCCGGGTGGAGCGTGGATAACAGCGAACTCAATCGTGCCGATGCGGTGGTCGCCTTCGTGGTCACCGACACCGGCATTGGCGTCTCTGCCGGCAAGCAAAAGCTGATCTTCGAAGCGTTCCAGCAGGGCGATACCGGAACCTCACGAAAATACGGCGGCACCGGCCTCGGCCTGTCGATCAGCCGCGAGCTCGCACACCGGCTGGGCGGTGAGCTGCGACTGATCCCCGGTGAGATCGGCAAGGGCAGTACTTTCGCGCTGTACGTGCCCTTGCGTACACAGGATACCCAGGGTCAGACGCTAGACGAATCAGCGACAGAGGCAGTACCTGGCCAGGTCAAGCGCGACCTCATGTCAAACCCGACTGCACAGGTACTGGACGACCGCGAGTCTGTCCAACCCGGGGATCAAGTGCTGCTGATGCTCGAGGGCGACACCCGATTCGCCAGCATTCTGCTCGAGGCCGCGCACCAGAAGGGGTTCAGGGCTATCGTCACGACCCGTGGCGCGGATGCACTGGAGCTTGTCGAGCGCTTCAAACCCGCCGCGATCACGCTGGACCCGGGCCTGACGGACATCGATGGCTGGTCGCTGCTCGAGCAGTTGAAGCGCAATTTCGCCACGCGTCACATCCCGGTCCAGATCATCTCGATCGCTGACGACCACACCCGCGGGCTGCGCTATGGCGCTTTCGACTATCTGCTCAAGCCGGTCACAGCCGACGAGATTCAAAATGCGCTGGCCGCCATCGTGGCATTCGCTCGGCGCAAGACCCGGGACCTGCTGCTCATCGACGGCGACGAAGGGAACCGCGCCCGCATCCTCGATCTGCTCGATAACACCGACGTGAAGATCACAGCGACCGACAGCGGCGCTGACGCCATGAAGAAACTGGCAAAGAGACGCTACGACTGCATGGCAATCAATCTCAAACTGCCCGACGCATCCGGCATCAGGTTTCTCGAGGCGTTGCAGGAAGACCACGCCATGCGTGAATTGCCGATCGTCGTCTATGGTGCAGAGACGCTGACCAAACCGGAACACGAGCGTTTCAGGACACTGCTCGGCAAGAGCGTCATCAAGGCCGTTCAGTCCCCCGAGCGCATACTCGACGAAACCGCTCTGTTTCTACACCGTGTCGTCGCCAGGCTGTCGCAGACCCAGCGCAGAATGCTGGAAAAACTCTATGAGGGTTCGGACAGTCTCGAGGGTAAAAAGGCCCTGGTGGTCGACGATGACGTGCGCAATATTTTTGCCCTGACCAGCGTGCTTGAGAGCAACAAAATGCTGGTGGCCACGGCCGAAAACGGCCGAACCGCCATAGAACTGCTGCAGCAGCAGCCCGATACCGACATCGTGCTGATGGACATCATGATGCCCGAGATGGATGGCTTTGAAACCATGCGCCAGATCCGTACATTCAAAAGATTTGAAGCCCTGCCCATGATTGCGCTGACGGCCAAGGCGATGATGGGTGACCGTGAAAAGTGCATCGAGGCAGGAGCCTCGGACTATGTCAGCAAGCCGGTGGACACCGACCAGCTACTGTCACTGATGCGCAAATGGCTCTATCGATGATTCTGTGCCGCGCTGATTGCGCGACAGCAAAGGTGGCAAAGTGCGCAAGGCCGGCTCGACTTTACCGGTGTTGCCGTAACGGCAAGAGGCGCTAGCGCAAACCGAAGTGGCATAAATATGCAGCAGGAACCCCCGGTATTCAATGAGAGAACCCAGGTGCGGCACCCGCTCCCGCCTGATGGCGTGCCAGCATCCGTGTTGCTGGTGGATGACAATCCCGCCAAGCTCACGGCGCTCGCCGCGGTGATTGCCGACATGGGCCTCGATATTGCCACGGCGACTTCCGGACGCGAGGCGCTGCGCCTGCTATTGCAGCGCGACTTCGCCGTCATTCTGCTCGACGTGAAAATGCCAGTGATGGACGGTTTTGAAACCGCTGCACTCATTCACGGCCGCCCGAAGTCGGCCCACACGCCCATTATCTTCGTCACGGCGGAGGCCGACACCGATTCCGAGCGTTTCCGCGGTTATACGGCCGGCGCAGTCGATTACATCTTCTCGCCGATTGTGGCCGAGGTTCTTCGCGCCAAGATCCAGGTGTTTGTCGACCTGTTCTACTTGCAGCGCAAACTGACAATGCAGGCCGAAGAATTGCTGCAATCGAAGCTGCAGCTGCGTGAACTGGCCTCCTATCAGGAGCACATCAAGGAAGAAGAGCGAAAGCGGATCGCACGGGACATCCATGACGAGCTGGGGCAGAGTCTGCTGGCGTTGCGAATCGATGTCTCCATGTTGCAGACGCGCACCAGTACCATGCACCCCAAGCTCAACGAAAAGGCCAGCGATGCTCTGAATCACCTCGATACAGCCATCCGCAGTGTCCGCAGTATCATCAATGATCTTCGGCCACCCGTACTCGATCTGGGATTGCAGGCAGCGATCGAGTGGCAACTTGAAGAGTTCCGGCAGCGCAGCGCGATCGATTGCACGATGTCGGCGAAAGACGAAAACTTCCGTTGCGATCTGAATGAAAAATCCGCCACCACTCTGTTCCGCATCGTGCAGGAATCGCTGTCGAATATTGCCCGGCACGCGCAAGCGACACAGGTGCATATCGAACTCTCCAGGGAGGGTCGCCGACTTTTCCTGCAGATCAAAGACAACGGCGTAGGCATGACGGATCGCAAAAAACTGAACTCGTTCGGGTTGGTGGGGATGAAGGAACGCATCAGCATGCTGGGCGGGGAGTTCACGATCGACAGCGCACCGGACAAAGGAACGAGATTAACGATATCGCTGCCACTGGACTGACCCGGCTGGCATCAACACCAGAACAACCACACTGCAGCCCTGCCATACTGTTCAACATGACCAGTGCAACTTTCCGCTTCTACGAGGAGCTCAACGATTTCCTGCCGGCCGAACGGCGGCGGCAACCCTTCACCTGTGAGTGCGCGCAAGGGGCGACGGTCAAGCACATGATCGAGGCGCTCGGGATACCGCACACCGAGGTCGAACTGGTGCTGCTCAACGGTGAGTCGGTGGGCCTGGAGCGGGTGATCCTCGACAATGACCGGCTGGCGGTGTATCCCAAGTTCGAAGCGCTGGACATCAGCCCGCTGCTCAAGGTTCGTGCGCAACCTTTACGGGTGCTGCGTTTCGTCGCGGATGCGCACCTTGGCGGGCTGGCCAGCCTGCTGCGCATGAGCGGCTTCGACACCCTCTACGACAATGGCTTCGAGGATAGCGAGATCGCCGAGATCGCTGCGCAGCAAGGACGCATCGTGCTGACCCGCGACCGCGAACTGCTCAAGCGGCGAATCATCAGCCACGGCTGTTATGTGCATGCCCTGAAACCGTCGCTGCAGCTGCGCGAATTGTACGAGCGCCTCGACCTGGCGCGTAGTGCGCGGCCATTCAGCCTGTGCCTGCATTGCAACCTGCCGCTGCACGAGATCAGCCTGGAACTGGCCCGGACGCAGGTGCCGCCACGCATTGGCGTCCTCTATTCGCACTTCCTGCGCTGCGACGCCTGCCAACGGGTTTACTGGGAAGGTTCGCACTGGCGCGGTATGTGCGCATTGCTGGCACCGCTGCTGAATCGATAGCCGCCAGTCCTTGGCGGGCAAAATAACAAAATTGCCATGTGCTCCCTTCGTTCCTTCTTGCGTCGCACTGTTCATTGCCCGTTCCCGTACGTCTGGAGTTTTCCCAATGCCCTCGCCTCATTCCTTGCCCGCTGCGCTGCTGGGCCTGGCCCTTGTTTATCCGGCCATGACCGAGGCTCAGGGCCTGGAGCTGGGACAAGTGCTGATTGGCGCTGAGGACCAGAGCGACGAAGACCAGGGGATCGAGGACGCCAGGGCCCGGCTGGCCCAGGTGCCCGGCGGCACCAACGTGGTCGACATGCGCCGTCCGTTGCAGGGCCGCGTGGCCAGCAATCAGGATGTGCTGGCTTACCAGCCGGGGATCTATGCCCAGTCGGCGGGCAACGAAGGGGTGAAGATCTCTATCCGCGGATCGGGGATCAACCGTGCACCGGGCGCCCACGCCTCCGGGCTGTACACCATGCTCGACGGTCTGCCGCTGACCGGCCCCGGCGGCACGCCCTATGAGTTGCTGGAACCGCTGTGGCTCGACCATGTGCAAGTGCTGCGCGGCGCCAACGGGTTCGACCGGGGCGCCCTGGCTCTGGGCGGAGCCATCGATTACGTCAGCCATACCGGCTACAACGCGCCGAAGTTGCAGGTACGCTACGCAATGGGCAGTCACGGCTATCAGCAGCGCCAGGTCAGCTCCGGACAGGTGCTCGGCGCCTTCGATTACTACGTGGCCATGACCGACGCCAACGCCGACGGCTACCAGGACCACACGGCCAGCGAGAGCCAGGGTGTCATCGCCAACTTCGGCTATCGCTTCAACCCCAACCTGGAAACACGCTTCTACCTGCGCCACCGCCAGACCGACAACGATCTCGCGGGACGGGTGACCAAACACTCCATCGAGCACAACCCACGGGCGGCCAACCCTGCCTACGTGGCGCGGGACGACCACCGCGACGAGCCGGGCAGCACCTTTATCGGCAACAAGACCACTTGGTACATCGATGACGATACGAGCATCCAGACCGGCCTTGTCTACCACGACTATCCCATGGACCTGAGCGAGGGCCCCAACCGCCTGAAGGTGGCGTACACGGATGTCAGCGGCACGTTCGACTACAAGCGTCGCGACACGCTCTGGGGGCTGGAAAGCCAAAGCACCCTGGGCCTGCGAGTGACCAAACACCTGCCCAACGCCGGTGCCAGCGAGTTCGTGCGCATCCCCACCGGCAACACCGCCGGTTACGCACCGGGCACGCTGATCCGCAACTTCACCTACCAGGGCTCGGACACGGTCCTGCATGTCGGCAATGACCTGGAAATCGCCGACGACCTGTGGCTGACCACCGGCCTCGCCGCGATCTACACCCGCCGTGAAAGCGCTGTCACCTACCCGCAGGAAGGTGGCAAGACCAGCCTGCACGACTGGGACTACGCCCCGCGCGTGGGCCTGCGCTACCAACTGACACCGGACCTGCAACTGTTCGGCAATCTCAGCCGCTCGGTCGAGGCGCCACATCCGTGGTCGCTGATCTATAGCTCGAACATCCGATTCCCCGCCGGCAGTGGCGTCGCCACGGGCGCCCAGCGCAAACCGGTCACGCTGCAAAACCAGACCGCCACCACCCTGGAAATCGGCGGCCGTGGCGACAGCACGCTGGGGCAGTGGAGCCTGGCCTGGTACTACGCCCAGGTGCGCCACGAATTGCTTTCGGTGCTGCCGGACGCCAACGCCACCACGCCCTACGAGCTCAACGCCAGCCCGACCGTGCACCAGGGCGTGGAAGCCAGCCTGCTGAGCCCCCTCTGGTCGCCGGGCGATGGCGGCCAATTGAGCCTGCGCCAGAGCTATACCTTCAGTGACTTCCACTACCGCGACGATGAGCGCTTCGGCGACAACCGCCTGCCGGGTCTGCCGATGCACTATTACCAGGGCGAACTGCGCTACGACTGGCCACAAGGCTTCTTCGCCGCGGTCAACACGCAATGGGTGTCGAAGGTGGCCGTCGATTACGCCAACAGCTACTACGCCGATCCCTATGCCATATTCGGCGCGACCTTGGGCTACAACGCGCCCAAGGGCGACTGGCAGACTTGGCTGGACCTGCGCAACCTGACCGACAAGCACTATGCCGCCACGGTCACGCCGGGCTACGACGACAAAGGGCTGGACGCGGCACGATCCACCCCCGGTGAGGGCATGGCAATGTACATCGGGGTGTCGTGGAGCCTGCTCTGAGGCCGTTTACCTCACTTCGTAAACGCACACAACCGCGCGCGACGACTAAGCTTTTGTAACGCCACTTCGTCCCTCAAGGAGCTATCCATGAGCGCCGCCGCCCTGTCCGAACTCGATGCCGCCCTACCCGGCCTGACCCGCAAGATCCGCGTGCTGGATGCCCTGTCCTGGCCGGACGGCGTCGAGGAAGACTTCCTGGCGAAATGGCGCGGCGGGCGGGCCGAGTTACCCCAGGTCCAGTTGCAGCCCCGCGACCACAGCGCCGACATCGCCGCCCTGGAAACCTTTATCCGCCGTTGCGATGTGGGGCATCCGGCCGGCAATTACCTGGCCATGACCGCCCGTAGCTATGCCACGGCCGGGCACATGCTGGGAGCCATCGGTACTCCCGCCTTTACGCAGTATTCATCCGCGCTGTACCGGCGCCCGGATTTCTATTACACACGCCTGCAACTGAGCATGCTTGACGCGGCCCGGTTCTTCCTCAAGACCACCGACGCCCTGCTGGGCAGTGCGCGGATTCCACCCTGCCCGGCCGAGATCCCGGCCAAGGCGTTCGCCGCCTGGATTCAACCGGAACTGGACCGATTCTTCGGCGTCGGACAAATCACGGTCGTGCTCGATCCGAACCTGGCCGCCAAGGCCATCGCCGGATCGAGCCGCATTCGCCTGCGGGCCAGCGCACTGTTCTCGGAACTGGACAAGCATCAGCTGTTGCAACACGAGGCGTTCGTACATGTCGCCACGGCACAGAACGGCGCGCGCCAGCCTAACCTCACGAGCCTGGGCCTGGGGGCGCCCCGCACCACCCAGACCCAGGAAGGTATTGCCACCCTGGCCGAACTGTTCACCGGCAGCATGGACATCAACCGCCTGCGGCGCCTGGCCCTGCGCGTGCTCGCCGTCCAGCAGGCACTGGAGGGTGCGGATTTCATCCAGGTGTTCGAAGGCTTTCTGGCGGCCGGACAGACAGAAGAGGAATCCTTCCGCTCAACCCAACGGGTGTTCCGCGGCGCCGACCTGCGGGGCGGTTCGGCGTTCACCAAGGACGCCGCCTACCTGACCGGGTTGCTCGGCGTCCACACCCTGCTGCGCATTGCTATCCGCGACAACCGGCCGGAACTGGTCGGGCATCTGTTTGCAGGGCGCCTCAGCCTGGCTGACACCGTGCGCCTGGCGCCCCTGTTCGAGTCTGGCTGGCTCAAGGGGCCGGTCTATCTTCCGGCCTGGGCCAGCGACCTGCGCCTGCTGGCCGCCAACCTGGCCTTCTCGGCGTTCATCGCCCAGATCAAGCTGGAGGTGCTGGACCTGGATGTGTTCATGGCATTCGCCGAAGAACACGAAAGCGATGCCAGTGCACATTGACCAGGAACAGGATCACACCGTTTGAAAGTCAACCTGGCTTTTTAAAATCAACTGCTACCATTAGGAAGCGGTGTCGAGGTCAGGCTCTGTGGCTTGCAAAGTCGGCTTCACCTGCCAGGGATTGATCCACTCATTTCAAGCCTGCCTGACCCCATGGGGGGTGCAATGCACAATCCATTACTTTACGCGTTGTCGGCCGTACTGTTCTTGAGCGGATCGTCCTGCCTGGCACTGGGTACGGAGGGGATCGCTGCAGCACCTGCCCCGGTTCCGGCACCCGCCGCAGCACCCGCACCGGCAAGCACAGCCAATGCAGCGCCCGTCGCCCCGGCGGCCAAGGATCCGGTATTCACCCAGGAACAACTGGATCAGATGCTGGCGCCCATTGCGCTTTACCCGGACCCACTGTTTGCACAGGTGCTGATGGCCACCACCTACCCCGGGGAAGTCGGCGAGGCGGTCAACTGGTCCAAAGCCCACCCGGACGCCAAGGGTGACGACGCGGTCAAACAGGTGGCGAACCAGCCATGGGATCCAAGCGTGCAGGCACTGGTCGCCTTCCCGCAGGTGCTGGCATTGCTCGGACAGGATCCCGTCTGGGTCCAGCGCCTGGGCGATGCCTTCCTGGCGCAGCCCGACGATGTCATGGAAAGCGCGCAACGCTTGCGGCGCCAGGCACAGGCAGCCGGCAATCTGCAGAGCAACCAATATCAGAACGTGACGATCCAGAATGTCGCGGCACCGGCACCGGCGACCACGACTGCGGCACCGGCTCCAGCCCCTGAATCGGCCCCCGCCAGCAACTCCACCATCATCATTCAGCCTGCCGATCCGCAGGTGGTGTACGTCCCCACCTATAACCCGACCACCACCTACGGTACCTGGCCCTACCCGGCGTCGCCGCCCGCGTACTATCCACCGCCACCGGCCTATTACCCTGGTCAGGCCCTGATGGCCGGACTCGCGTTTGGTGCCGGTGTGGCGATCATTGGATCGTTGTGGGGTGAATGTGACTGGGGCAATAACGACATCGACATCGACGTCAATCGCTACAACAACATCAATGCCAACAACCGGATCACCAACAACAAATGGCAACACAACCCGGTGCACCGTAATGGCGTGCCCTATCGAGACAACGCAAGCCGCGCACAGTACGGCCGCCAACTCAACGGTGCCAACCAGCGTGAAGCCTATCGCGGGGACAATGCCCAACGCGCCCAGGCCCGTGAAAATGCCCGCACCTCAATGGACAGGCACGGTATCGAACGACCTGCCACCAGCAACCGCGAAGCCCGTGATCAAACACGCAAACTCCAGTCCGGGGCCTCGGGCGGCGACCGGTTACAGGCCGGTGCAGACAGACCGAAGGCGGCGGACAGAAGCCAGGGCACGGCCAGGAACACCCGGGAGAATCAGCAGCCCAGGAGAGAGACCCAGCAACCCAGGAACCAGAGCGCCCAGTTGAATCAGCGCAGAGAAGGCTCCGCGCAGACGCGGCAAGCGACGAGTAAACGGCCTGCCGCCAGTGCCGGCAGTGCCCGCAACAATGCGTTCGCCGGCGCACGCTCACCATCCCAGGCCAACGTCCAGGCCAATCGTGGCCGGGCCAGCCAGGTTTCCGCCCAACGCCCCAGTGCTTCGCGATCAGCCGGCCACCAGGTCAGCCGGCCGTCCAATCCACCATCGCGTCAAAGGGGGGGCCGTCGTTGAACAACCATCCTCGATTGAAGGGACTCACGGGCTTGCTCCCTCATGTCCTGGTTATAGCCACCGGCTTGTTGTGGTCGTGCATGGCGACGGCACAGCAGGCCTTTCCAACCCCGGAAAAGGCTGCAGAAGCCTTTGTCGAAGCACTGGGCACGGAACACGCCGACCAGGCACGCCTGACCGAACTGCTGGGCAATGACTGGCACAATTACATCCCCCGCGAAGGCGTGCAGCGCAAAGATGTGGATGCGTTCTTGCAGCAGTACCGCGAGCAACACCACTTTGAAAACACCAGTGACCGCAAGGCTGTCCTGGCGGTCGGCAGTGAGAACTGGACACTGCCTATCCCCCTTACAAAGAACGAGAACGGTTGGCGCTTCGACATGAAGGCCGGCAGTGCAGAGATCCGTGCACGTCAAATCGGCCGCAATGAACTTGCCGCGGTGCAATCGGTGCTGGCCTATCACGACGCCCAGATGGACTATGCGTCAGTGGATCGGGACGATGATGGCGCACTCGAGTATGCGCAGAAAATCTTCAGCACCCCCGGCATGCACGATGGACTCTATTGGGACGAAGACGACAGCGGCCAGATCAGCCCGCTGGGGCCTTCGTTCGGCAAAGCCATAGCCGACGAAGAGTGGCATGGCTATCGCTTCCGCATCCTTCATGGCCAGGGTCCTTCGGCACCGGGTGGCGCCTACAGCTACCTCATCGGTGACAAGATGAGCCGCGGCTTTGCGCTGATCGCCTGGCCGGCAAAATACAACGACACCGGCGTGATGAGTTTCATGATCAGTCATGAAGGACAGGTATTCGAAAAAGACCTGGGGCCCGAAGGTGAAAAACTGGCGCTGGCGATGAAACGTTTTGATCCGGATGACAGCTGGAAAGAGGTGCCCGAAGATCAGGAGTAGCAGGCATGACCTGCTACAAGCCTTCAGAATGGTTGAACGCAGTTATCTGATCGACAGGACGAATCGATCTTCGCCCCCCGTGTTGTCGTTGCAGGAGGGTTGCTCAAGCTTGAATCCGCACCGATCCAGGACTTTTCTGGTGCCGGCGTTCTCCCTGAAGGCATACGCAACCAGTTGCGCAAGTCCCCAACGTATCCGGGCCTCCTGGATCAGGTGCCTCAGCGCCCGTGTTGCCAGCCCCTGCCCGCACACGCGTTGATCGATCCGATAGCCGACTTCGGCAGAACCCGTCGATGAGTCGATGCTTTTCAGATTGGCTCGACCGACGATTCTCTGACTGGAATCCTCGATGACAAAGGGGTGCCAGGCGCCGATGGCGAAATCGGACAAATAGCTTTCGATATGATCGGCGACACCCTGCAACGAGTAAAAAGCAGGGTCGCGCGCATCGATATGGGATTCGAACCATTCACGGTTCTGGATTTCGAAAGCCAGCAACGCTTGAGCGTCAGTCATTTTCAGCTCGCGTACGCTAAATGATTCCATTCACCGCCTCTCCTGTGCCTTGTGCCGAATCGGCTCGAGTCTATCTCATACCTGAACAACCTGGTCGGGCCGAGCCTTCCCTTCGCGAGCCCGAGCGGCTTGCACAACACATATGGAAAATCGTATATTCGAATAACCATATGTATCGAGCCACGCCAATGCTCAATCCTGCCGCCGTATTCAAATGTCTGTCCGACGAAACCCGCGCCCGGGCCACTTTGCTCATTACTTGTGAAGGCGAGTTATGCGTGTGTGAGCTGGTCTGCGCCCTGGACGACAGTCAGCCCAAAATTTCCCGCCACCTTGCCCAGCTTCGCGGCTGTGGCCTGCTTCTCGACCGCCGTCAGGGGCAGTGGGTGTATTACCGGCTCAATCCCGATCTGCCCGCATGGGTTCGCGACGTTCTCGAGACAACCTTGCTGGCAAACGCCGACTGGCTTTCGAACGACAGCACTCGCCTTGCCGCGATGGGCGACCGTCCGCTCAACACTTCCGCCTGCTGCTGACCCTTCATTCATCGAGACTCCGCATGTTTACTGCGTTTATCATTTTCCTGTTCACCATGGTGTTAGTCATCTGGCAACCCAAGGGCCTGGGCGTCGGTTGGAGCGCCTCCCTGGGAGCCATCCTGGCCCTGCTGGCAGGCGTCGTGACGCTGGACGATATTCCACTGGTGTGGGCCATTGTCTGGAACGCCACCGCAACCTTCATCTCGCTCATCATCATCAGTCTGCTGCTCGATGAGGCCGGGTTTTTCCAGTGGGCGGCATTGCATGTGGCGCGCTGGGCCAAGGGTGACGGGCGTCGCCTGTTCGTCTTCACGATTCTGCTGGGGGCCGGCGTATCCGCGCTGTTTGCCAACGACGGTGCAGCCCTGATCCTGACCCCCATCGTTGTTTCAATACTGCTCGCACTGCGTTTTTCGCCAGCGTCTACCCTGGCGTTCGTCATGGCGGCCGGTTTCATTGCCGACACGGCGAGCCTGCCCCTGGTGGTGTCCAACCTCGTCAACATCGTTTCGGCCGACTACTTCGACCTGGGCTTCAGCGAGTACGCCGCCATCATGGTGCCGGTCAATTTCGTTGCCGTGGCGACCACGCTCGTGGTGCTGTACTGGTTTTTCCGGCGTGACATCCCCAGGCACTACTCTCTCGATGACGTGATGGACCCGCGACGCGCCGTGCGTGATCCCCTGACCTTCCGCGTCGGCTGGATTGTCCTGGCCCTGTTGCTGATCGGGCTGTTTGCTCTGGAACCCTTGGGCATTCCCATCAGTGCCATTGCAGCGGTCTGTGCCGCGATGCTGTTCGCCGTGGCTGCACGTGGGCATGTGATTTCAACGCGACGGGTGCTGCGCGAGGCGCCCTGGCAGGTCGTGATCTTTTCGCTGGGCATGTACCTGGTGGTGTACGGGCTGAAAAACGCCGGACTGACCACCTACATGACCATGGCGCTGAACCACATGGCCGAATTCGGCATCTGGGGCGCCGCGCTGGGCACTGGCCTGCTCACGGCGTTGCTGTCATCGGGCATGAACAACATGCCCACGGTGCTGGTGGGTGCCCTGTCGATTCAGGCCAGTGACGCCACCGGTGTGGTGCGTGAAGCCATGATCTACGCCAATGTCATCGGTTCTGACCTCGGTCCCAAAATCACCCCCATCGGCAGTCTTGCCACCTTGCTCTGGCTACATGTGCTGGAGCGCAAGGGCATCCGCATTACCTGGGGTTACTACTTCAAGGTTGGCGTGGTCCTGACGCTGCCGATTCTGTTCATCACCTTGTCTGCCCTGGCCCTGCGCCTGAGCGTTTAGCCCTGTGCGACTGCAAAGAGGAATCACCATGCGCGTTCTGTTTATGTGTACCGCCAATAGCTGTCGCAGCATCCTGTCCGAAGCCATGTTCAACCATCTCGCCCCGCAAGGTTTTGAGGCGATCAGTGCCGGCAGCTTCCCCAAGGGACAGGTGCAGCCCCGCAGCCTGAGCACGTTGCAAGAAGCCGGCATCGCCATCGACGGCTTGAGCAGCAAAGGCAATGAGGCTTTCGAAGCCAACCCGCCGGACATCGTCATCACGGTCTGCGACAAGGCCGCTGGTGAGGCGTGCCCCGTGTACTTCGGGCCGGCATTGAAAGCTCATTGGGGCCTGGAAGACCCATCGGACATAAAGGGGGATGAAGCAACGGTATCGGCGGCGTTCCACTCGACCCTGGCGCGCATCGAAACGCGCTGCCGGGCATTCCTCGACCTGCCTTTTGCACAACTCGACCGCGATGCGCTGAAGCGGGAACTCGACCGCATCGGCACGCTATGACCGGAGCCCCCATGACCCATCCCCTGCCCAATCTCGACACATCACTGACCCAGCCCATCGACAGTGGACGCGACGACCAGCACAAACCGCGTATCCTATTGCTATACGGTTCGACTCGTGCGCGGTCGTTCAGTCGCCTGCTGGTCGAGGAAGCAGCCCGGTTGCTCGAACACTTCGGTGCCGAGACACGGATCTTCAACCCATCAGGCCTGCCGCTACCGGACGACGCGCCCTCCGATCACCCGAAAGTCCAGGAGCTGCTCGAACTGATGCAATGGTCCGAAGGACAGGTCTGGTGCTCGCCAGAGCGCCACGGCTCCATGTCTGCGGTGTTCAAGGCGCAAATCGACTGGGTGCCGTTGGCGTTGGGGGCGGTTCGCCCAACCCAAGGGAAAACCCTCGCGGTCATGCAAGTCTGCGGCGGCTCCCAGTCCTTCAATGTGGTGAATCAGCTTCGTGTGCTGGGGCGCTGGATGCGCATGTTCACCATCCCCAATCAATCCTCCGTGCCAAAGGCTTTTCTGGAGTTTGACGACACCAATCGCATGAAACCCTCGTCGCTGTACGACAGGGTGGTGGACGTCATGGAGGAACTGGTGAAATTTACCCTGCTGCTACGGGATCGCCCCGATCTGGTTGATCGCTACTCGGAACGCAAAGAGTCCGCGCAGGAACTGAGTCAGCGCGTGAATCAGCGGTCGATCTGACTGTAGAAATGTTCGCCTTGGCTCGATAGCCGAAACAAAGTCGCAAACCCCACGATGCTTCGGGGCTTGCGACTCTTTGCCGATACGTCCCTCAAGCTCCCGGGACGTTTTCTACGGTATGCCTGCCGTGTTCATTGCCGAACGTGCAGGTCTAGTTCTCTACCTCAACCGCGTCGAAATCCGGTTCGTCCGGGGCATCCGGGGCGTCCGCCATATCCTCTCGGGCGTCTTTCGCCTCAACTTTGGCAGCTTCTCTGGCTGCGTTCGCCTCGGCTTTGGCGGCGTCCCTGGCAGCATCCGCGGTAGCCCGGGCAGCATCCCTGGCGGCATCTGCTTCAGCCTTGGCGGCGTCCCTCGCTGCATCTGCAGTGGCCCGGGCAGCGTCCCTGGCTGCATCCGCTTCTGCGCGCGGTACGCCAGCCGCTCTTGCGGCATCCCGGGCGGCATCTGCTTCAGCCCTGGCGGCATCCCGTGCGGCATCGGCAGTGGCTTTTGCCGCATCACGGGCGGCATCCGCAGTCGCTCTGGCGGTGTCCCGGGCTGCATTGGCATCAGCTCTGGCAGCGTCCCTGGCTGCATCGGCGGCATCGTTGTCATGGGCATTGCCCGGGCCTTTGTTCCCGGCTACACCACCATGGTCAGCATCGCCGCGCCCCGGACCTCCATGACCGTCACCGTCATGGCCTGCAGCACCATGATCGCCACCCTCTCCTCCGTGGCCGCCGGCACCGTGACCGCCGGAGCCACCAGAGCCACCGCCACCGCCACCGCCACCGCCGTGACCTCCACCGCCTCCACCGCCTCCACCGCTGCCGCCATCCTTGGCATACGCGCTGGAGAAACTACCGATGTAATCGGGCACCAGGACAGTCGAAGCCGACAGGACTCCGCCGATTGCCAGAGCCAATAAACATTTCTTGAGCAGCATGATGCACCTCCGCATGGAGTTGCGTACCCATCTCCGTATCGAACGCAATGTCCAGTGAGTTCCCGGCCGCCCGTTGGAGCAGCCGGCCAACCGGCACGGCCATCAATCTGCAGCATGAACGAGCTACTGCGGTATCCGCACGATCCCTGAAAGCCAGTTGGCATCGTTGCGTGGGAAACATTCCCATATTTTTTGGATAAGTGCTTTCAGCCCGAGTTCAAAAAATGAGCATCAGGGCTTACCCATGGGTTGAGCAAAAACGTCTACCGGGCCCAATGGAGCATCGTCGCGATCAAAACTGATATGTTTATTTTCAGTTTATTTGCATATAGATTTTTATTGTGTCATTTATAGGCTCGCCGATCACAGGACTGATCCACCACGCCAACCTGGATGGCGGGCACCCGTTTCCCCCAAATGCCTTCCAAGGAGTCAACAATATGAACAAGACAGAACTTCTAGGTGCTCTGGCGCTATGCGCTTTCAGCTTCCTGGCACATGCCGACGAAGACAGCCTGCGTATCGGTATCGAAGCCGCCTACCCACCCTTCTCCTTCAAGACACCAGAGGGCAACGTCAGCGGGTTCGATTACGACATCGGCAACGCCTTGTGCGAAGAAATGAAGGTCAAGTGCGAGTGGGTCATTCAGGAGTTCGACGGCATGATCCCGTCGCTCAAAGTGCGCAAGATCGATGCCGTGCTGTCGTCGATGTCAATCACCGAAGACCGGATGAAGTCCGTGGACTTCAGCAAAAAGTACTACCACACACCGGGCAAGTTCGCGATGAAGGCCGGCAACGTGATCAATGATCCTTTGGTGGACCTCAAGGGCAAGAAAGTCGGCGTGCAACGCTCCTCGACTTACGATCGTTTTGCCACCGAGCAACTGGAAAAAGCCGGCGTCGTCGTGGTGCGCTACTCCTCACAAAATGAAGCCTTTCTCGATCTTGCCTCGGGTCGTCTGGACGCCACCCTCGCCGACATCGTCAACACCGATGAGAGCTTCATCAAAACACCGGCTGGCCAGGGCTTCACCCTCACAGGGCCCGACATCAACGACCCGAAGTATTTTGGCCGTGGCGCCGGGATCGCCGTGCGCAAAGGCGACAGTGCCAACGTTGCGCGCCTGAGTGCCGCGATCGACGCCATTCGCGCCAATGGCAAGTACCAGCAAGTGATGGCCAGGTACTTCGCGTTCGATATCTACGGCGAGTAAGCCTTACCCATAGCCCCGGTGCCGGCCTATTGCAGGCGCCGATTCGGGCTTGTCTTGCGCGCCTCGCGGCGCTCGCTTGAGGAACTTCATCATGCTTCACGGCTACGGATCGAGCATTCTCGATGGCGCCTGGCTGACCATAAACCTGGCCCTGACTTCCATGTCCCTGGCGATTGCCCTGGGCCTGGTCGGCGCGGCCTTTCGCCTGTCACCGCTCAAATGGCTGGCCCTGCTCGGGGAAAGTTACACCACCCTGATTCGCGGCATTCCAGACCTGGTGCTGATCCTGCTGATCTTCTACGGCGGCCAGGATCTGGTGAACCGCATTGCCCTGGCACTCGGTTACACCCGCTATATCGACATCAACCCCTTTATCGCCGGCGTCTGCACCATGGGCTTCATTTTTGGCGCCTACCTCTCGGAAACCTTTCGCGGCGCCTTCATGGCAATCCCCAAAGGTCAGGCCGAGGCCGGCGTGGCCTATGGCATGGGCGGTGCGCAGGTGTTCTGGCGAATTCTGGTACCGCAGATGATTCGTTTCGCCATTCCCGGGTTCACCAACAATTGGCTGGTACTGACCAAATCCACCGCGCTGATCTCGGTGATCGGCTTGCAGGACATGATGTTCAAAGCCAAGAACGCAGCGGATGCCACACACGAGCCATTCACGTTTTTCCTCGCGGTGGCGGCGCTGTACCTGATGCTCACCAGCCTGTCATTGCTGGTGCTGCGCTATCTGGAAAAACACTACTCGGTCGGCATCAAAGCCGCCGAATTGTGAGGGGAGCGGCCCATGATTCTCGACTACAACCTGATTTGGGAAAACCTGCCGCTGTACTTCAATGGCGCCTTGTTGACCCTCAAAGTCCTGCTTATTTCCCTGGCCCTGGGCCTGGTATTGGCAATTCCACTGGCGTTGATGCGGGTGTCGCGATCACCGCTGATCAACTTCCCGGCCTGGCTCTATACCTACGTGATTCGCGGCACGCCGATGCTGGTGCAATTGTTCCTGATCTATTACGGCCTGGCGCAGTTCGAAGCAGTGCGCCAAAGCGTGCTCTGGCCTTACCTCTCCAGCGCCACCTTTTGCGCCTGCCTGGCCTTCGCGATCAACACCAGTGCCTATAGCGCAGAGTTGCTGGCCGGCAGTTTGAAATCCACCCCCCATGGCGAGATCGAAGCCGCCAGGGCCATGGGCATGTCACGCCTGACCCTGTATCGCCGCATTCTCATGCCGTCGGCCTTGCGCCGGGCATTGCCGCAGTACAGCAACGAGGTGCTGATGATGCTGCAAACCACCAGCCTGGCCTCCATCGTTACCCTCGTCGACATCACCGGGGCCGCGCGTACTGTCAGCTCACGGTTCTATCTACCGTTCGAGGCGTTTATCACCGCCGGCCTCTTCTACCTCGCCCTGACCTTCATTCTGGTGCGTCTGTTCAAGCTGGCCGAGCGCCATTGGCTGGCGTATCTGGCACCGCGCAAGCACTAAGGAGCTGCTATGGAGCACATTCAATACCTGTTGCCGTGGAGTGCCTCGGGCACCGAACGAACGCTGTCACTGTTTCGTTTTGGCAGTGGAGCACGCAAAGCGTACATCCAGGCGTCATTGCATGCCGACGAATTGCCAGGGATGCGCGTCGCCGTCGAGCTCAAGCGCCGTCTTCTGGAACTGGAAACACAAGGCCGCCTGACCGGGGTGATCGAGTTGGTGCCAATGGCCAATCCGATCGGTATCGCCCAGATGTTCCAGGCCACCCATCAGGGGCGCTTCGAATTCTCCAGCGGCAAGAACTTCAATCGCGACTTCCCGGAGTTGGTCGATGCCGTTGCACCGCTGCTGGAAGGCCGATTGGGAAACGATGCCGACGCCAACATCGCACTCATCCGCCGCGCCATGGGCGATGCCCTCGCCGCCATGCCGGCACCGACCTCGGAACTCGACGGCCTGCGCCGCCTGTTGCTGCAGCATGCCTGCGACGCCGATGTGGTGCTGGACCTGCACTGCGATTTCGAATCGATCATGTTGTTGTATGCGATGCCGCAAAACTGGCCACGCCTGCAGTCATTGGCCGCTCGCCTCGGTGCCGGGGTCACGTTATTGGCCGAAGATGCGGGCGGCAGTGCCTTCGACGAAGCCTGCGCCATTGCATGGCTACGTCTGGCCGAGCTGTTTCCCCAAGCCAACATTCCCCTGGCGTGCGTGGCCACCACCATCGAATTGCGTGGCATGGCAGACACCGAGCGCGAGCAATGCGTCGACAGTGCACAAGCCATTCTCGGGTATCTCGCCGAACAAGGCCTGATCAGCGGTGACTGGCCAGCGGCACCGCCGAGCCATTGCCAAGCCGTGCCATTCGCCGGCGCGCAGTACGCCTGTGCGCCCCATCCCGGTGTGGTGAGTTTTCTGCAACCGCTGGGCGCGCAGGTCAAGGTCGGCGATCCGCTGTTCGAGGTCATCGACCCGCTGACCGACCGCCATAGCGTGGTGAGCGCCAGCACCGACGGCATTCTCTATGCCCGCGAACGGCTGCGCTTTGCCCAGCCTGGATTGTGGCTGGCCAAAGTTGCCGGTTCTACCCCCATTCGCCAGGGTCGCTTGCTCAGCGACTGATTCCAGAGAGTTCAAACCATGTACAAACTTGAAGTTCAGGACCTGCATAAAAGTTACGGCGCGCACCAGGTGCTCAACGGCGTGTCCCTGCAAGCACAGGCTGGTGACGTGATCAGCATCATCGGCTCCAGCGGCTCTGGCAAAAGTACGTTCCTGCGCTGCATCAACCTGTTGGAGCAACCCAATGCGGGCAATATCGTGCTCAATGGCGAACCGCTCAAGCTGGTGGCCAACAAGCTTGGCGGGCTGAAGGCGGCCGAACCCAGGCAGTTGCAACGCATGCGTTCGCAGCTATCGATGGTATTTCAACACTTCAACCTCTGGTCTCACATGAGCGCTCTGGAAAACGTCATGGAAGCCCCGGTGCATGTGTTGGGCCTGGGCAAGAAAGAGGCACGGGAAAAGGCCGAGCACTACCTGAACAAAGTTGGTGTGGCGCACCGCATGAACGCCTGGCCGGCGCATATGTCCGGTGGCGAGCAGCAGCGCGTGGCCATTGCCCGCGCACTGGCGATGGAACCGCAAGTGATGCTGTTTGATGAGCCGACTTCGGCGCTCGACCCCGAACTGGTCGGCGAAGTGCTTAAAGTCATGCAGGATCTGGCGCAGGAAGGCCGCACCATGGTGGTGGTGACTCACGAAATGGGCTTTGCCCGCGAGGTTTCGAACCAACTGGTGTTCCTGCACAAGGGCGTTGTCGAAGAGCGCGGCGACCCGCGCGAAGTGCTGGTCAACCCGCAGTCCGAACGCCTCCGGCAGTTTCTGGCCGGGAGCTTGAAGTAAGACCGCCGCCTAGCCATCGACTGCTCGGCGCTGCCCTGACAAGGTTGGCTTCGGATACACTCCAGCCAATCTTGTCAGGGCATCAGGCACAGCCCTTCTCTCACCTTCAGGAAATGTTGAGCCGGATATGCCCACCCCATCGAAAGACACCACTGTCTATGCCGCGCCGGTCATGCGCAAACTGACGGAAATCGTTTCCGAACTGCCGCCGTCATTGCGCAAGGTCGCGGACTTTATCCTGCGTCACCCGCTCAAAGCCGCGACGCTGACCATCGAGGAGATGGCTCACGAAACATTGACCTCACCCGCCGCCGTCAACCGCCTGGCCAAAGCACTGGACCTCGGTGGCTACAGCGGCATGAAGGCCGAACTGGTCGCAACGTTGCAGCAGATGGTGTCGCCGGTCGACAAACTGCGCAACGAACTTGCCCATCGCCCGGGCGGCGCGTTTGGTCTGCATGAGCAACTCCAGAGCGCCAGCAGCAACCTGGCCACCGCGGCGAGCAACAACCACGCCGACACCTTTGAAGCCTTCGTCACTCGCCTGACCAAAGCGCGCAAAATCTACATTCTGGGCTTTGGCAACAGTGTCTACTTCGCCGGTCTCGCCGCCTCGACCCTGATGCCCTTTTGTGCGGACGCCACTGCCATCAGCATGGAGGGCGGTAACGAAAACGCCGCTTACCGTCTGGCCGCCATCACCGACCAGGACGTGCTGCTGGCGATCTCCCTGCCACGCTACTCCCTCGACACCCTGCAACTGGCACGCTTCGCCAATGAACGTGGCGCATCAGTGCTGGCAATTACCGACTCACCCGCCTCGCCGCTCACCGGCATTGCCGAGCACACGCTGTTTGCGCCTTGCGATCACCCGGTGCTGACCAGTTCCAACATCGCCGTACTGGCCTTGATCGAAGGCTTGGTCGCCGGCGTGATGGCACGCAATAAAGAAGCGGTCAAACTGGCAACCGAACTGACTGAAAGCGTGATGTCGTACCTGCACATCCCTGCCAGCGGTAAACCAGCGAAAAAGTGAGCGATGGAAATCCAGCGCCCGCTTCTTGCCGGCAGGCTGTGAGAACATTCATCCAATTGTAAGAGTCCATTTCAGCCTCTACACTCCAGCCCATGAAACGCTACCTGCGGTTTTGCCTCATTTTCGTGATTAGCCTGGTGCTTCCCCTCAGCGGGATGGCGGGTGTCCAGGCGCCCACAGAACCGTGCCCGATGAAGACGATGGGCATGGCGATGATGGATGACATGGGAATGGACTGCTGCAACGACATGAAAAGCCTGACAGAGCATGGCAAGCCCTGCAAGCCGGGCCAGGAATGCAAGACAGGCGGTATGCTGCAAGTCTCGATCCTCAAGCCTCCTGTAACCGTGTTCAGCCCCGTAGTGGTTTCCTTCTTCAGTGATTCCATGCCCGTACAAACCCCGTCCGGGGTATGGCGACCGCCTCGCGTTTGATTCCTGTCCAACATTGAGCCTCATTCCGTATTAGCGGGATGGACTGGCTGTGCGCATGTCTTTTTGACGCGTGCAGTGGATGATCACAGGAATCGTAAACATGAACTCCAAGTGCTATTGCACAGGCTGGTCCCTCGTGGCCGGTCTGGCGGCAAGCGTACTGGCATTGCCGAGCTTCGCTGCCACGCTGACCCTCGATGAAGCGCTGCGCCTGGCCGAAAACAATGCGCCGTCGCTGGCTGCACAAGATGCAAAGATTCAGGCTGCCAGCAGTGCGGCTATTCCAGCGGGTGAATTACCTGACCCCAAGTTGCTGGCAGGTGTGCAGAACTACCCCATCGGCGGCCCGGATCGCTGGAGCATCAACGACGACTTCATGACCATGCAAATGGTCGGGGTCAGGCAAGAGATGCCCAACGGTGACAAACGCAAAGCTCGCATCGAGGTCGCCAACGCCGCCGTTGCTCGCGCTGCCGCCGAGCGTCGGGTTGCACGACTGAACGTACGCCAGTCCACGGCAGTGGCCTGGATTAACAGCTACTCAGTCGAGCGCAAAGATGCGCTGTTCCAGGAACTCTACAAAGAAAACCGCCTGCTGACCGATACCGTCCGGGCCCGGATTGCCGGTGGTCGCGCTCAACCCGCCGATGCGGTGACGCCCAGGCAAGAAGCGGCTCGACTGGCGGAGCAGCAGGACGATCTGGTTCTCCAGAGAGTGCAGGCCCGAGCGGCCCTCAAACGCTGGATTGGCTCCGCCGCCAACGACAAGCCTGTGGGCAGCTTGCCGCAGTGGCCTGTCGATTCCTCGAGCTACGCCCATAAACTGCAACACCACCCCGAGTTGGCAGCGTTTGCGCCGATGACCCGCGAAGCGCAAGCCAAGGTTCGTGAAGCCGAGTCGGAGAAAAAGTCAGACTGGAGTTGGGAGCTTGACTATCAACATCGCGATCGCCAGTTCGGCGACATGGTCAGCGTGCAATTGTCCTGGGACTTGCCACTGTTTCCTGACTCCCGGCAAAACCCCAAAATCGCAGCCAAACAGGCTGAGCTCAGCCAGCTTGAGGCTGAGCGCGAAGCCCTGTCACGGGAGCACACTCAGCAACTGGAAAACGAACTGGCTGACTATGAGCGCCTCAATCGTGCGGTAAGCCGCAACCAGGAAAGCCTGCTGCCGCTGGCCAGGGAAAAGGTCGAACTCAGCATGGCCAGCTACCGTGCCGGCACAGGCGATTTAAACGCCGTTGTCGCCGCCCGACGCGAACTCATCGAAGCCCGCCTCAAACAGATCGACGTGGAGGAGCAGCGAGCGCTGACCAGTGCGCGTCTGTATTTTGCTTATGGGGAGTCCGGCCAATGATCCTTGAAAAATGGAACGGAGCATTGCTGGTTGGCATCTCGCTGGCATTGGGTGTTGCCGGTGGCTACTGGTTCGCTCACCCGCGCATGAGCGCGGTACCTGTTACCGCCCGGGAGCAGAAACTCAATTCGCCGGACGAACGCAAGGCACTGTATTGGTACGACCCCATGTACCCGCAGCAAAAGTTCGATAAACCGGGCAAGTCCCCCTTCATGGACATGCAACTGGTTCCCCGGTACGCCAGCGGTGTCGAGGATCGTGCGACCGTCAGCATCGATCCGGGTCTGACCCAGAATCTCGGTCTGCGTTTTGCGACCGTCACCCGTGGAGTCTTTGACTCCAGCCTCGATGTGACAGGTGTCCTGGCATTCAACGAACGTGATGTGGCGGTGATACAGGCACGTACAGCCGGCTTCGTGGAGCGAGTCTATGCCCATGCTCCAGGCGACCTGCTCAAAGCCAATGCGGCACTGGCGGATATCCTGGTGCCGGAGTGGGCGGCCGCCCAGACAGAGTTCCTTGCCCTCAAGCGCAACGCTGATGCCGACCTGTTGGCTGCGGCCCGCCAGCGACTGCGGCTCACAGGGATGCCGGCGGCGCTGATCACCCAGGTAGAGCGCAGTGGCAAAGTCCAGCCGAACCTGACCATCACCAGCCCCATCAGCGGCGTGCTGCAAGAGTTGAACGTACGTGCGGGTATGACCGTCGCGGCTGGCGAGACTCTGGCACGCGTCAATGGCTTGAGCCGTGTCTGGCTCGCCGTGGCCGTGCCGGAATCGGATGCCGGAGCCATCACCGTGGGGCAGGCAGTCGAAGCGCGACTGCCCGCCTTCCCGGGGACAATGTTCAATGGCAAGGTCAGTGCGATTTTGCCCGAGACCAATCCGGACAGCCGCACCCTTCGCGTACGTGTCGAGTTACCCAATCCCGACGGGCGCCTGAGACCAGGTTTGACCGCGCAGGTCCGCCTCAAACACTCGACCGGGCACAGTGTGTTGTGGGTGCCTAGTGAGGCGGTTATCCGCACTGGCCGACGTGCCCTGGTAATGCTCGCCGAAGACGCCGGCCGCTATCGCCCGGTGGAGGTGCAACCCGGGCAGGAAAGCGATGGCAAGACGGAGATTTTGAAAGGTCTGGAAGAAGGCCGGAAGGTGGTTACGTCTGGCCAGTTCCTCCTCGATTCCGAGGCCAGTCTCAAGGGCATTGTTGCTACCTCGGAGCAAGAGTCACCCGCCAGTGGAGCAGCCGCCAGTTTGCATGAGGCGGATGGGCAGATCGTTGAGATCAACGACAAAGAAGTTACGCTCGCCCACGGTCCTTTCAAGACGCTGGGCATGCCTGGCATGACGATGACTTTCCCTCTCGCCAGTGCGGCGCTGATGCAGGGCCTCAAGGCGGGTGACAAGGTTCGGGTCGCGGTGAGCCAGACCGACGATGGCTTGCGTGTCGAGCGCCTGGCCAAATCGGGGAGCCAGCCATGATCGCTGCCCTCATTCGTTGGTCAGTGGCCAACCGGTTCCTGGTACTACTGGCGACGTTGTTCCTCACGGCTTGGGGTATCTGGACGGTGCAGAGCACACCCATTGATGCACTGCCAGATCTCTCGGATGTGCAGGTGATCATCCGCACCCCTTATGCAGGACAAGCGCCGCAGATTGTCGAGAATCAGGTGACCTATCCGTTGGCCACCACCATGCTCTCGGTGCCGGGCGCCAGAACCGTGCGTGGTTACTCCTTCTTCGGCGACAGCTTCGTTTACGTGCTGTTCGAAGACGGCACGGACTTGTACTGGGCTCGCTCGCGGGTGTTGGAGTACCTGAGCCAGGTACAAAGCCGGTTGCCGGCCAGCGCCAAGCCGGCGTTGGGGCCGGATGCGACGGGAGTGGGCTGGATCTACCAGTACGCACTGGTGGATCGCAGTGGTGGACACGACCTGGCGCAACTGCGCGCGCTTCAGGACTGGTTTCTCAAGTTCGAACTCAAGACCCTGCCCAACGTGGCGGAAGTGGCCACCGTGGGGGGGATGGTCAAGCAGTACCAAGTGCAGCTGGACCCGCTGAAGCTGGCCAGCTTCGGTATCACTCAGGCTGAGGTGACCGACGCTATCGGCAAGGCCAATCAGGAAACCGGTGGCGCGGTGCTGGAGATGGCAGAGACCGAGTTCATTGTGCGCGCGTCCGGCTACTTGAAAACGCTCAATGACTTTCGGGCAATCCCGCTCAAGCTGGGCTCGGGTGGTGTGCCGGTGACCCTTGGCGATGTCGCCACGATTCAGTCGGGACCGGAAATGCGCCGTGGCATCACCGAACTCGACGGCGAAGGCGAGACCGTCGGCGGCGTGGTGATTTTGCGCAGCGGCAAGAACGCTCGCCAGACCATTGCAGCGGTCAAGACCAAACTCGACGAACTGAAAAGCAGTCTGCCGGCCGGGGTGGAAATCGTCACCACCTACGACCGCAGCAAGCTGATCGACCGCGCGGTGGAAAACCTCAGCCACAAGCTCATCGAAGAGTTCATCGTCGTCGCGTTGGTCTGCGGGATCTTTCTCTGGCACTTGCGCTCATCGCTGGTGGCGATCATTTCGCTGCCGGTGGGGGTGCTTGCTGCCTTCGTCGTCATGCGCTACCAAGGCATCAACGCCAACATCATGTCCTTGGGCGGGATTGCCATCGCCATCGGCGCCATGGTCGATGCCGCCGTGGTGATGATCGAGAACGCCCACAAAAAGATTGAGGCCTGGCACGTAGCCAATCCAGGGGAGGAATTGAAGGGCGAGCGTCATTGGCATGTAATGACCGAAGCAGCGGTGGAGGTAGGCCCGGCGCTTTTCTTCTGTTTGCTGATCATCACCCTGTCGTTCATTCCGGTGTTCACGCTGCAAGCTCAGGAAGGACGGCTGTTCGGCCCTTTGGCCTTCACCAAGACCTATGCCATGGCCGCAGCGGCGGGATTGTCAGTGACCCTGGTGCCGGTGCTGATGGGCTACTGGATTCGGGGGCGAATTCCCAGTGAACAACAGAATCCGTTGAACCGGTGGTTGATTCGAATCTATCAGCCGGCCCTGGACGCGGTCTTGCGCCGCCCAAAGATCACGCTACTGGTCGCGCTGTTGGTTTTTGTCAGTGCGCTATGGCCAATGTCTCGCCTGGGTGGCGAGTTTCTCCCCCCGCTGGACGAGGGCGACCTGCTCTATATGCCTTCTGCCCTGCCGGGATTGTCGGCGCAGAAAGCGGCGCAACTGCTGCAACAGACCGACCGGTTGATCAAGACCGTACCAGAGGTCGAACACGTCTTCGGTAAAGCCGGTCGTGCCGAAACCGCCACCGACCCGGCACCGCTGGAAATGTTCGAAACCACCATCCAGTTCAAGCCACATGAGCAATGGCGTGCAGGCATGACTCAGGAAAAACTGGTGGAGGAACTGGATCGCGTGGTGCGCGTTCCCGGTTTGACCAACATCTGGATACCGCCGATTCGTAACCGTATCGACATGCTGGCGACGGGTATAAAGAGCCCGATCGGTGTGAAGGTTGCCGGCACCAATCTGGCGGAAATCGATGCGGTCACCCAGGCGGTCGAGCGAGTGGCCAAGGACGTGCCCGGTGTCAGTTCGGCCCTGGCCGAGCGGCTGACCGGTGGCCGCTACATCGATGTGGATATCGACCGCAAGGCTGCTGCTCGTTACGGGCTGAACATCGCCGATGTGCAGTCCATCGTGGCCGGTGCCATCGGTGGTGAAAATGTCGGGGAGACCATTGAAGGTCTGGCACGTTTCCCGATCAGCGTACGTTACCCACGGGAGTGGCGCGACTCGCTCGGCGCCCTGGAACGACTGCCGATCTACACCCCGCTGGGTAGTCAGATCACCCTTGGCACAGTGGCGAAGGTCAAGGTCAGTGACGGCCCACCGATGCTCAAGAGCGAGAACGCACGGCCTTCAGGCTGGGTGTACATCGATGTTCGAGGCAGGGATATTGCCTCGGTGGTTGCCGATCTTCGTCGGGTCGTCAATGAACAGGTCAGGTTGCAGCCAGGCATGAGCCTCAGTTACTCGGGACAGTTCGAGTTTCTCGAAAGAGCCAACGCACGACTCAAACTGGTGGTGCCTGCCACGCTGCTGATCATCTTCGTGTTGCTCTACCTGACTTTTGCCCGATTCGATGAGGCCCTGCTGATCATGGCCACTCTGCCATTCGCACTGACTGGGGGGGCATGGTTTCTCTATCTGTTGGGCTTCAACCTGTCGGTCGCCACGGGGGTCGGCTTCATCGCCTTGGCCGGCGTTTCTGCCGAGTTCGGCGTGATTATGTTGCTCTACCTGAAAAACGCCTGGGCCGAACGTGAAGACCTCGGTGACAGCACTGAACGCGGGCTGGTGGCGGCGATTCGTGAAGGCGCCGTGCAGCGCGTTCGACCCAAGGCCATGACCGTTGCCGTCATCATTGCCGGTCTGCTGCCCATTCTGTTGGGCAGCGGAACCGGTAGTGAGGTGATGAGCCGTATCGCCGCGCCCATGGTCGGCGGCATGGTCACGGCACCCTTGCTGTCCCTGTTTGTCATTCCGGCAGCCTATCGATTGATGCGCCGCCGGCACCTCCTGCCTGCACCCACCACACATCAAGGTAAAGTCATATGAAACTCACCCTGACCGCAGTCGCAAGCACCCTATTCGCGCTTTCACTTTCTGCCCACGCGCAGGACATGCCGGGCATGAAAATGGACGGCATGGAAGGCATGCCGATGAAGCAGGAAACAAAACAGGCTCCGGTATCCAATGCCGAAGGCACGATCAAGGCTATCGATACTGCGAAGCATACGGTGACCATCTCCCACGGCGCCGTTCCCGCCCTGCAATGGCCACCGATGACGATGGCGTTTTCCGTGACGCAAGATCAGTTGTCAGGGTTGGCGCCTGGAGACCGGGTATCGTTTTCCTTCCGGCTAGAGGGTAACAGCGCCTCGATCGTGTCGATTAACAAGTAAATTCCGGTGGTGGAAGTGTCCGGCACATATTGTCGTGCCGGACTAACCCGTTAAATCGGCTGGTTCAGGAAAAACGGAGGGTTCGGGGGATTTTGAACGGCTGGCAATTGCTTACCCGCCCAGTTCCGTCTCCTCTTGCGTCATCCTCGTCAGTGTTTCGGACCTGCAACAGATTTCGAAAAAAAGTCGCAAGCCCCGAGATTCTTCAGGGCTTGCGACTCATTGCCGATACGTCCTTCAAACTCCCGGGACGTAATCTACGGGATGCCTGCAGTGTTCAATGCCGAACATGCAGGCCTAGTTCCGCACCTCAGCCGTGTCGAAATCCGGCGCATCCGGTGCATCTGGTGCGTCTGGAGCATCCGGTGCATCCAGTGCATCCGGTGCGTCTGGAGCGTCCGGCGCATCCGGTGCATCCGGGGCGTCCGCTACATCCCTCGCCTCAGCTTTGGCAGCCTCTCTGGCTGCGTTCGCCTCGGCTTTGGCTGCGTCCCTGGCGGCATCCGCAGTAGCCCGAGCAGCATCTCTGGCTGCATCTGCCTCGGCCTTGGCAGCGTCCCTGGCTGCATCCGCAGCGGCCCGGGCAGCGTCTCTGGCTGCATCCGCTTCTGCGCGCGATAAGCCAGCAGCTCTTGCGGCATCCCGGGCTGCATCCGCCTCAGCTCTGGCGGCGTCACGGGCGGCGTCCGCAGTCGCTTTTGCCGCATCCCGGGCTGCATCTGCATCAGCCCGAGCAGCGTCCCGGGCTGCATTGGCATCAGCCCTGGCCGCGTCCCTGGCAGCATCTGCGGCATCGTTATCATTGTCTTTGGCGTTGTCGTTGTCACGCGCATTGCCCGGGCCTTTGTTCCCGGCTATACCACCATGGTCAGCGTCGCCGCGTCCCGGGCCTCCACGACCGTCACCGTCGTGGCCGTCACCACCATGACCGCCACCCTCTCCTCCATGACCGCCACCGCCGTCACCACCGTGACCACCGCCTCCGGAGCCTCCACTGCCGGAGCCACCGCCGCTGCCGCTGCCGCTGCCGCCACCATGGCCGCCTCCGCCACCGCCGCCGTCACCACCGTGACCGCCGCCTCCAGAGCCACCGCCACCACCGTGACCGCCGCCTCCGGAGCCACCGCCACCACCGTGACCACCGCCTCCGGAACCGCCGCCACCGCCGTGACCGCCACCGCCTCCGCCGCTACCACCACCGCCGCTGCCGCCATCTTTGGCATACACGCTGGAGAAACTACTGATGTAATCGGGCACCAGGACAGTCGATGCCGACAGTACCCCGCCTATTGCCAGAGCCAACAAACATTTCTTGAGCAGCATGATGCACCTCCGATTGGAGTTGCGTTTTCACCTCCGTATCGAACGCAATGTCCAGTGAGTTCCCGGCCGCCCATTGGAGCGGCCCGCCAACCGGCACGGCCATCAATCTGCAGCAATAGCGAGCCACTGCGGTATCCGTACGGTCCCTCAAAGCCAGCTGGTATCTATGCGTGGGAAATATTCCCACACACCTTAGATTAGTACCCTCAGCCCAAGTGTCAACGACCACATATCAGGTCCAAGGCACGCGTAGAGCAATTGGCCAAAAACAGACAGAGGACGCAGCAATAACCAATGAGTAGCTATGCTTGATTTGTGGCCAGGCTCTCCTGGCAACATCGTGAAAGGAGGCGTTTAAGATGCAACTCATCACGTTGAAAATCGAAAAGCCGGATGCGACGAACTTCATTCTGGGCCAGACGCACTTCATCAAGTCCGTCGAGGACATCCACGAAGCGCTGGTCAATACCGTGCCAGGTATCCAGTTTGGCGTGGCCTTTTGTGAAGCCTCTGGTCAATGCCTGGTGAGATGGTCCGGCACCGATAGCTCAATGATTGAACTTGCACAGAAAAATGCGAAAGCCATCGCCGCCGGCCATAGTTTCATCATTTTCCTGGGCGACGGTTTCTATCCGCTGAACGTGTTGAACACCATCAAAATGGTTCCAGAGGTATGCCGTATTTTTTGTGCAACAGCCAATCCAACCGAAGTGATTCTCGCAGAGACGCAGCAAGGGCGAGCGATCCTTGGCGTAGTGGATGGCTTTTGTGCCAATGACATCGAAGGCGATGAAGACATCCTGTGGCGCAAGAACCTGTTGCGGCAGATTGGCTACAAGCAGTGAATTGCAGAACGTGCTGGCACACCACATGACGTTACAAATTACCTGAATGCCTTGCGCAAGAGCAGTTCACACCGTCCCGGGATGCTGGCCCGGCCAGCCTCCTGATGTAACCAATCAAGTCAAAATGTTTACCTGCAGAGCAGATCCTTATACGATGAAGTCCGCTTCTACCGCTCTCCATCGGGTCTGAGCAGCCCGTGGTTATTATGCATGACAAAGCGACTTAACAAATTGTGCTCTATGGCCATGCAAGATTTTGCGCGGCGAACAAGAAAAAATTGTATACAAGTTAATTCATACAATTAAATAGAATAACATTGAGCACCTGAACGATGAACAACCCTGATTTACTGACTGAAAACTCCAAAACCTTCAGCGTAGTTATAGTAAATTACAAAACACCTGAAATCACCAAGATATGCCTGGACTTATTACACCAGCATTTTGGCAGCAACAGCGTCCCGGTATGGGTGGTTGACAACTATTCCGCCGATGAAAGCACTGAGTACTTACGAACGCTTGACTGGATCAATTTGATTGAACGCTCTGTTTCCGAACCAGAGGCGGGCCATATTGCCCATGGCAAGGCACTTGACCTGGTTCTCGAGCGAATTGACACCGATTATTTATTCCTGATGCACACCGATACATTTGTTTTCGACAAGAATGTTTTTCCGATGATGCTGAATAAATGTTTGAAAAACCCAAAAGTCGTGGCCGTCGGTTGTGTCGAGCAAATTAACCGCGGCACCGCCAGAACTGTCTGGCGCTATAGCTCACGACTATTCAAGCATCACTTCAGACGCCTGAAAATTTCCATGGGATTGCGCTCCAGAGAACCAAAGCCGTACAAAGAAGTCTACTTGAAAAGTTTCTGCACATTGTGGAACTGCAAACTTGTAAAACAGCACAACATGCACTTTTCGATGGATGATCGCGTGCCAGGCTATACGCTTCAGGACCGCATGACCGAACTGGGTTATGCCGTTGAAATGCTATCACCGCGTAAAATTTTCAGCTATCTGGATCACATTCAGTCCGGCACTGTTGCAGCGGTTGGCGGCTATGCTAAAAATCATAGACGAACCAAAATGTACAACAACATCCTTAAGCGTCTGAACAAGGACGACAGAACAAATTGAGTTGCGAATAGACGCAACGAGCAGTGCATTCAACGCTGCATGAAGTCACCCACAGGTTTTTTATATCAGGTCATTGGAGCGGTAATGGCACCCATCACTCAGGCACTACCTATCACCCTGTCCCCGGAGCTTGATTTCGACCAGAATGCCGCCAGCGCCTTTGGTGCCTCATTGACCGATAGCTATGTTCAGGCTACGCCATTTCCGCACATAGTCATCGACAACTTCTTGCACGAAGACCTGATTGCAAGCATCTGCTCGCATTTCCCGGTCGAGCCAACCAACAACGAAATGCTCTACGAGCGCGGCTATAAAGGTCAACGAAAACGTCAAATCAGTCCCAATGAATGCGACCCCTATTTGAAGACTGTTTTCAACGCCTTTAACTCGGCCCCCATGTTGCAGTTTCTTGAAAAGCTCACAGGCATCGAAGGTTTGATACCCGACCCCTACTTTACCGGTGGCGGCCTGCACGAAACGAAAAGCGGTGGTTTCCTGGGGGTGCACTCGGACTTCCGGCTCAACAAAAAACTTAATGTTGAACGCAGACTGAACATCATCATTTATCTGAATGAAGACTGGCAAGAGGAATACGGCGGCAACCTGGAACTTTGGGATGTCGGCATGAAGACCTGCCTTAAAAAAGTCCTGCCCATTTACAATCGCTGTGTCATTTTCAACACAGACAAGGACAGCAATCATGGGCACCCGGAGCCTTTAACGACTCCGGAACACATCACCCGCAGGTCTATCGCGCTTTATTACTACACCGCGGGAACCATGGCGATCGATCCGGCACAAAGAAACAAAACCCACTACAAACCAAGGCCCAAGGATCGTTTGAGCCTGAAGTACTACATCAATAAACTGATCAAGAAGAAAAACTGAACTGCAAAACGCCCGGGAGTGAGGCAAGGGCCTGAGTCGAGGCGGTGAAACGCATCAATGCTGCAAGTTACCTGACAGGCAATGGCCAGGAATCAGAAAGCGTGGCTGAGCAACAGCCCGGCCTCGCCGTCCGGGCTGGCGTCGGAAAAACCCTTGACGGCATATAACTGAAACTTCCATTCCTGATTGAGCTTGTGCGTGAGGAAGAGCGTCAGTTCCTTGATTTCGTCACCCGTGGAAACGACCTTCTGCCGCCAGTCGTAGGACACGCCCGCCGTGGTGCGCACGAACACGGGCATGGCAAAGCCCAGGCCGGCGAATATCGGGTTGTCGAAGTCGGAGCCCGACGGGTCGCCGAACTTTTTCCAGCCCAGGGTCGCGAACCCGGTCACAGGACCGAAGGCTTTGGCGACATCGACCTGGGCGGAATAGTCGGTTTTGCCGGTGCCCAGGCACTCGTCTTCGTCGGCGGTGGGCAATTTGACCTTGCCGATCAGGTCCACGAACAGCCCGCCAATGCTGCCGTCCAGCACGGCATAGTCGGCACCGGCAACGGTGTCGCCCAGACCGCTTTCCACCTTGCCGCAGCCGCCGGGCAGCGGCTCGCCGTCAGGGCCGACCGAAGGATTGGTGATGCGTAGCCAGGGCACGGTGAGCTTGTAGGTCATGGGGCCGGTTTCATATCTGCCCACCAGCGGGACGTACCATGTTTCGGAAGTCGTACCGGTGCCATAGTCGCCTCGTGAGTAGTCGGTTCCGATCGAGGTCGTAAAGGTATCGGCCAAGGTCGGCAAAGCCAGGCTGGCAAGCCAACCGACGAGCAGGATGCGCTTGGGATCCATGTTCACCTCGTGTCTGACGTCATCGAAGTTCACACGCATGATTTGTTGCGTGACTTACCCAGCCTAGTTACTTATGACGAAAGTGCATCATGACTGCACTGTTTAACCCGACTTGCCAGAGCGATCGACTTTTTCAACCGGCTCGACTTTTTCGACCTTCTCAACTTTTTCTGGCCGATCTACTTTGTCTATCTTCTCAACCTTTTCTGGCCGATCAACTTTCTCGACTTTCTCCGGACGTTCGACTTTCTCCACCTTCTCTACCTTCTCTACCTTCTCTACCCTCTCCACTTTCTCGATTTTGCCGGATTGCTCGACCCTCTCGACTCGCTCTGACTTGCCGGACTTGTCCACGTCCACGTCCACGTCCACGCGTTCAATCTTGTCGCCACCGCCATGGCTGTCACTCCCCCCGTGGCGAGTATCGTCGACAACGCGGCCTTCGCTCTCGGAGCGGCCGCTCCTGTCACCGCCCGAGCTCCCTGAACTCCCCGAGCGGTCAGAGTTGCCGGAGTTGTTGGAGCCACTTGAGTCGATCGAGTTGCCCGAGCCGCTTGAGTCGATCGAGTTGCCCGAGCCACTTGAGTCGTCGGTGTCTTGCTCGTTGGTGCCATGTCGTCCGTGCCGGTTGCTCGCTGGTGAATCGGAGCGATCGCGGGGCAATTCAATACGCGTTGCCTGCACCTCCCGCGCGCCGGTGAACACGCCGTTGATCCGCACCCGTCGATCCAGCGCCAGCTCCGAAGCCTGCACACCGACAAACACGGTGTCGTGCGCCAGCGTCACATTAATGCCGCCCACCACCAAATGGCGGTCCTGCCGGCCCTGTACCAGACCCTCGATCACCGCATTGTGTGCCCGGCCAATGAAAGGCAGGCTCGGATCGGGGCGGCTTTGGTTCACGTCCAGCTCGCGGCCGGACCAATGGCCGCGCACCAGCATTTCCTGCGCCGGGCCCGGGTGATTGCTGAGCTTGAGCCCCTGGAGATAGCCACTGCGATCCACCGGGCCGATGGCACTGGCCTCCTTGAGGCCGGGCGCCCGATCGATGCGGCTGGCCACCACTTCGCCACGAGCATCGCGCAGCCCGCTGACCCGCACGGGATCCCCCGGACGCAGGCCGGCAGCGACCTGGGCACCGTTGGCCAGGCGTACCGGTTGCCCCATGACGCGCATGGGCATGGAGTCGCGCGGCAGGGCTGTCAAAGGGCCTTCGTAGGCGTGCAGGATAGAAATGCGTCCGGCCTCCAGACCGCGCCGGGTATTGAACGCTTCCACGGCAACCACTTGGCCTACCGCCAGGCGGGCACTGGAGCTGGCGATGCCGTTCTCGCTGACAGGAACGTTTTTGTTGAAGTGCACTTCCACACCATTGACGCAGATCGAGGCGAACCCGGTGATGGTGCCGACAATGCCGGTGCCACCGATTCCTCCGCTATCGTTGCTGATGCCCGTGCCACCCACTCCGCCTGCAACGGCACCGGTACCGCCAATACCGCCAGGGCTCTTTTTCAGTGGTGCGCCGGTACCACCGATCCCGCCGTTGTCGGTGTCGATGCCGGTACCGCCCATGCCGCCAGGTGTTGCGCCCGTGCCGCCGGTGCCACCAGGTGCCTCGATGACCGGCACTTCGCTGGTGCCCGCATCATTCTGGCTGACACAGGCTGGGGCGGCTTGCAACACACTTGCAAGCCCGAGGCCCAGAACGAGGGCGACTGCACGAATCAGGCGCAATTTGACGGTCATGGTTCAGGGGCTGTTGGCGAGTTGGGATCGGAAGCTTCAGTGTAGAAGTACAAGCCGACTGTGATGCGCTGGCGCGGTTCAAGGCTGGGCAGGTCCCGGGACTCCAGTTCGGCGGCGAGTCGGTTGAAGCTCAACAGGGCCTGCATTCCCTCGCTGGCCACGGCCTCGCGTAACGCCTCGACGCTCATCGGGGCCAGTGCGTCATAGTGGACGCTGCGTTCAAAAAAGGCCGGGGCTTCGCTGCTCAGGTTGTGAACCGCAGCGCAAGCATGATCGTGCAGATTGTGCCCCAGGTAAGCCGCTTTCTCATCGAAGCCCTTTTGTGGCACGAAGGCCTGGGCTTCAAGGTGCACGCGCTCTTGTTCGTCAAGGCGCACGACCCCCAGGCGCAGCCACTCGTCCAGCACCACCCGCGCCCTGATATCGGTACTGACCTTCGCCACCAAGGCGTCAAAGGAGCGGTCGCCGCCGACACTGGCCAATCGAGGCAACGGCAGTGGCTGGCCGGCGTCGTTGCAGAAAGGCGCGCTGGCCCAGGCGTTGACCAGTTGTGCACCAAACGTGATGTTTTCCGGAAGCGTGGAAGCAGCCGGATCACCGGCATTGCGCAAGCGCCGTACATCTTTGCGGTGCACACCGGTGAGCAGGCTGATGCGGCTGTCGGTCGGTGCCTTCTCGCCCAGGCGGAACTCACGGTCCGCCACTTCGACGAAAACCTCCTTGAGCAGGTCGGCAAACACCAGGTAGGTGACGCCTTTGCGCAGCATCAGGCGCACCAGCGGCCGCATGACATGTCGCAAGGCTTTGAGGAGCGAGGTGGGCAGCGTTGACGATTGCATTCAGCGAATTCCTGGGTAGATAACCCCAGTATAGCCGCGTGGGAAATAATCCCATGAATTTACCGAGAGCCGTGCCAACGCAATACCCGTTGCTATCCGGGAGCAGCTTGGGAGCAATTCGTCAGTCTTACAGTTTCGCCTGAATTTTATGCGCGGGAACTTTTCCCGCGCAATGAAGCTGACCCGAATTTACAGGTATGAAATACGCCGTGCTGATCGCTACCCCGGTACCGAGGATTTTGGCGCATCGACACTGCCCGCCCTGCCGGCAACTGCCAGTGCCACGCAACAGGCCAGCAACGAGAATGCGACGAATGCGCCCATCACATGCAGGTAAGGCAACACGTGATTCCAGGCTCGAGCCACGCCCAGGAAAGCGGCGAATAGCCAACCGCTCATGGAAAGCGCACCCAACAAGGCGAGCCGCGTGCGGCCTGCACTGCGCAGTGCGACGAATGGAGCCTTTTGCAGCAGCGGGAAGCCGACTCGATGCAAGAGTGCACCGTTGAGGCTCAGCAGCGCGACGACCGTCACCTTGGCCCAGAGTTTCTGATTGAGCAGATACGCGTCGCCTTCATTGAGGTAACCCTGAAGCACCAGCAACAGTCCACTTGCCCAAAGGGCCAGCAGTGCAAGGCTGACGATCTTCTGAGTTTCATCGAGGTATTCAAGCCTCGCCTGGTCCAGTACTTCCTTGCGCCAACTCCAAAGCTTGTGATCCGCCTGCAACACCCTCCCCAGGGCAATACACGTAGCGAGCAGATGACCGTACACGAGAAGCATTTTGAGCATTGCCTTGACCTTATTATTGTTTTGGCGCTGCGTTCCCTGCTTCGCTGAATTGAAACCGAATGATACAAATTTGCAATTGCACCTTCAAGACAAATCCTCGCTAACACGCACCTGCACAGACCACCATACGACCTTCGTCGTATATGGGCCGCGCACTTTGTTGTCGATCTCACAGCGTCTGGTTCGACTACCTTTCAGGGAACGGTCTCAAGGAATTGCAGACTTCCCTGTCTAAACGCTTAAACCGGAATGAATCAGGAGAAGAGCATGCGCACACTGACCGTTGCCGCATTCGTGAGTCTGGACGGCGTCATGCAAGCGCCTGGCGGGCCCGAAGAGGATTCCAGTAGCGGATTCCGCTTCGGTGGCTGGATCGTGCCCTACGCCGACAAAACCACCGGCCAGGCCGTAATGGACCTGTTCTCGCAGCCATTCGAGTTGCTGCTGGGGCGTCGCACCTACGACATCTTCGCCGCCTATTGGCCGAACATTCAGGCCGATTCAACCCATCACACCATCGCGGACCTGTTCAACGCCGTCCCCAAGCATGTGGCCACCCATCGCGCCGACTCGCTGGCCTGGCACAACAGTCATGCGCTGAAGGGCAACCTGGTCGACGCGATCAACACGCTTAAACGCCTGGACGGTCCTCCGCTACTGACCCAAGGCAGCGGCGATCTGGTGCGCCAACTGCTTGCCGCCGGCCTGGTTGACGAGTTGCGACTGATGATTCATCCCATCCTGCTGGGGCGCGGCAAGCGCCTGTTCGACGACAACGCACAAGCGTCTGCCTTCACCCTGGTGAATTCGATCAACTCACCCGGGGGTGTGCTGATCGCCCGCTACATCCGCAGTGGCGAAGTGCGTACAGGTTCGTTCGAAGGCGTCAGGCAGCGATAGCCCGCATCAGTGTCGCCCAGGTGAAATTAAGCTTGGGCTAAGGTTGCCCCTTTAGTCTTCGACACTTTCGGGTAGTCGAGCATTTCGAAGATGGGTCGTGTCGATACAAACGCCAAGCCACCGTTCAGCATCGTTCTGGTTAATTACAAAACCCCGGAGCTCACCAGGATCTGCCTGGAACTGTTGCAGGAGCATGTCCAAAAATCAGGCATTGCGGTCTGGGTGGTCGATAACGGTTCGGCGGATGCCAGCGTCGAGTATTTGCGCTCGCTCGACTGGATCAACCTGATCGAACGCGATGCCCCCACCAAAGAACCGGGGCACATCGCCCATGGCAAAGCGCTGGACATGGCGCTGGCCAGGGTCAATACCGACTACCTGTTCCTGATGCACACCGACACGTTCGTCTTCGATGCAAACGTCTTTGCGATGATGATGGACCACTGCACCAAGGATCAAAACGTCATCGCAGTCGGTTGCACGGAGCAACTCAACCGCGGACTGCCAAGGACCGTTTGGCGCTTCACTTCACGCCTGATCAAGCACCACTACCGACGCCTGAAGCAATCGCTGGGCCTGCGATCAAAGGAGCCGAAACCCTACCGGGAAACCTACCTGAAAAGCTTTTGCACGCTATGGAATGGCAGGCTGATGAAGCAGCAGGGTTTGCATTTTCAGATTGATGACCGTGTGCCCGGTTATGAGCTGCAAGACCGCGTGATCAGGCTTGGCTACAAAGTCGTGTTCCTTTCGCCCGGCAAAATCTTCAAGTACCTGGACCACGTCCAGTCTGGCACCGTCGCTGCTGCGGGCGGATATGGCCAAGGTCATCGACGGACGAAAATGTACCAGGACATTCTCAAGCGCTTCAGTGCAACCCACTCCTCGATATCTTGAACAAACCCGCGCCCGCAAAAAAAGCCCACTGACCGTCGCCGGTTCAGTGGGCTTTTCGCATCAAGCTAATACTGGCTCACTGTTGCAGGATAAAAGTCGCCAGGCTTTTCAGGTCGTCCGGGCTCAACTGCGCGAAAGGCGGCATGGGCACATCCCCCCACTTCCCGCTGCCGCCGTGCTGGATGCTGGACATAAGCCTGTCCATTGCCTGCGGGTCCTTGGCATATTTGGCCGCCACATCGCGGTAGGCCGGGCCTACCACCTTGTGATCGGTCGCGTGGCAGGACAGACAGGCATTGTTCTGCAGCAAAGCCTTGGCGTCGACTTTTGCCCCAGCCCCAGCCACCACCGGGAGCTGGGCCACCGGGGCGTTCGAAGCCGCCAGAACATCGGCATCATTGGCCTTCGCACTGCCGTAGGTCACAGCCAGGTAAGCGCCGATAACACTCACATCCCGGTCGCTGATCGGAGCGCCGTACACGTGCTGCATCTTGCCCGCTTCAGCGGTCCACTGCGCCAGGCTCATACCAGGCGGCTGGAAGTTGATGTAATCGGCCGAATGGCAGACGGAACACTTCTGCTGCGCCAAAGCGTAGCCAGGCATCGTGCTGGGCTTGAACACAGCCGTTTCAGGCGGCAGCGTAATCGACAGCGGCGCGGCGACAGCCAGGGTGGCCAGACAAACCTGAGCCGCGCAGAGCAAGGCGGTCATGCATTTCACAAGTTTCATGCGGCCCTCCTCAGGCGACGGTCACGTGGGTGGTTTCGACGACGTGGCGGCGGTAGCCAGCGGGATTCCAGTCGGCCTGCAGCGGTTGCGTCTCGCCGGCACTGTTGCTGGCCCGCACCATCAACGGTGTGGCGCCCTTGCCGGTAAAGGTGATCGGCAGCGTCCACTCACGGAAGGAGTAACGGCCAAGGTCCTGCCCGAGCGTGGATTCACGCCAGGTTTTTCCGCCGTCGATCGACACTTCCACCTTGTTGACCCCAACGCCACCGTCGAACGCGATGCCCTTGAGCACCACGCTTTTGTTCAGCGGCAATACATCGCCGTGTTTAACACTGGTGATGAAACTGCGGACCGGCAATCTGGAAATCGGCTGGGTTTTCGCCGCCGTGGTGCCTGGGGCAATACAGAAGCAATCGTTATCCGGAACCCGGTAACCCTTGGCCATGAAGAAACCGTCGTAGGTATGGTCGACGACTTCGATCTCACTCAGGTGCTTGACCCAGTACGTGCCGAAGTAGCCTGGCACCACCAGACGAATCGGGTATCCGTTGAGAAATGGCAGGTCGGTGCCATTCATCGACCAGGCGATCATCGGCTCGCCGTCCATGGCATGGCTGATGTCCAGCGCCTTGATGAACTCCGGCGTGCTTGGCAAAACCGGCTTATCGAGCCCACGGAAGGTCACTTGCCGGGCCTCGGCTTTCACACCGGCCTTTTCCAATACCGCCTTGAGTGGTACCCCTACCCAGCGCGCATTGCCCATGGAGCCATTGCCCAACTGCGCGCCGAACACTCGAGGCATCGAAAAGCCACGGCTGTTACCCGAACACTGATTGACGGCCACCACTTCCACCGGTGCGGCAAGGGCCTTGAGCTCGGCAAGGGAAAGCGACAGCGGCGTGTCGACCGAGCCCTTGATCGTCAGGCGGTAGCTGTCCGGATCGATGCTGGTCGGGAAATTGGCCAGGTGGTAACGCACGAAAAAGGCGTCATTGGGCGTGATCGGTCCCTCGTTGAAGACCGGGAACGGCGTCTCCAGATGTGGCGGCCGAGTGGTCACCAGGGTCAACGGGCGTTTTTGCGGGTATTGCACCAGCGGTCGTGGGCCTGCGGCAAAGGTCACGTCTTCGACGGATTCACTGGCCGCTGCGGATTCGTCGGATGCCCTGGCCAGGCTTGCCAACGGCGAGGTCGCCAAAGCCAAAGTGAAAGCATCGCGTAAAACCCGCCGGCGGCTCGGCTGGCTGCTGTCTACAAAACTGAACTTCATTCTGCGCTCTCTATGATTGTTTTATTGAGATGCAACTGATTGTGGGAGCGAGCTTGCTCGCGATGATCGTTAACGAAAACGCGTGCTTACTGACTAAACGCAGCGCACTTGAGTCCATCGCGAGCCAGCTCGCTCCTACAAATTCCCGCCAGGGCGGAGAGGTATCAGGCTTACGGTTTCGCCTTACCGAGGTCGGAAAACAAACCAGTATCGTCAGGGCCAAACTGCCTGCTTCTCATTGAGCGTCAGTGACTTGACAATTGATGACAAGAACTCCTGATATGGCCGGCGTAGACACTCCAGGTTCAAAGCGTTGTTTGTGCGTCACCCACAAAAAAGCCCACTGACCGTCGCCGGTTCAGTGGGCTTTTTTTGATCCGGCAGTCTAATTAGAGAGCCATATCACTCGCAGCATTAGCCTTCGGCGCTTTCGCATCCGTATCGACAGTCACTGGCTTCACAGCCGGCGCAATCACCGCTGGTGGCGGAGTCAGTTCCAGCACCTTGGCAGTGTAGGCCCATTCTTCAGCAACCTTCTCAGGGCTGGCGTTCAGCTGGGTGCCGTAGCTCGGTACGATCTGGTGCAGTTTTGCCTGCCACTCAGGGGTCGCGACCTTGTCCTTGAACACTTTCTGCAGCACGGTCAGCATGATCGGTGCGGCGGTCGATGCGCCTGGGGAGGCGCCCAGCAGGCCGGCGATGCTGCCGTCTTGCGAAGCGACGATTTCGGTGCCCAGTTTCAGCACGCCACCGGCGGCTTCATCACGCTTGATGATCTGCACGCGCTGGCCGGCTTGCCACAGGCGCCAGTCTTCAGCCTTGGCGTTCGGGAAGTATTCTTTCAGGGCGTTCATGCGGTCTTCTTCAGACAGCATCAACTGGCCTGCCAGGTACTCGACCAGCGGGTATTCCTTGATGCCGACCTTGGTCATTGGCCACACGTTGTGGGTGGTCGTGGTGGTCAGCAGGTCCAGGTACGAACCTTCTTTCAGGAACTTGGTGCTGAAGGTCGCGAACGGGCCAAACAGGATCACGCGCTTGCCGTCCAGCACGCGGGTGTCCAGGTGCGGAACCGACATCGGCGGTGCACCAACGGAGGCTTTGCCGTAGGCCTTGGCCAGGTGTTGCTCGGCGATGGTCGGGTTCTCGGTCACCAGGAACGAGCCGCCTACCGGGAAGCCTGCGTATTCCTTGGCTTCAGGAATGCCGGACTTCTGCAGCAGGTGCAGGGCACCGCCGCCGGCACCGATGAACACGAACTTGGCGTCGGTTTCGGTCTTGCTGCCGTCTTTCAGGTTTTTGTAGCTGACACGCCAGCTGCCGTCTTCGTTCCGGGTGATGTCCTGTACTTCGCTGGACAGCTTCAAGTCGAACTTCGGCGTGGTTTGCAGGTGCGCAACGAACTGGCGGGTGATTTCGCCGAAGTTCACGTCGGTACCCAGCGGGCTCCAGGTGGCCGCGATCTTCTGGCTCGGGTCACGCCCTTCCATCATCAGCGGCACCCACTGCTTGATCACAGCCGGGTCTTCGGAGTACTGCATGCCGGCGAACAGCGGGCTCGCTTGCAGGGCTTCGTAGCGTTTTTTCAGGAACTTGATGTTGTCATCGCCCCACACGAAGCTCATGTGCGGTGTGGAGTTGATGAACGAACGCGGGTTCTTCAGCACGCCTTGCTGAACCTGCCAGGCCCAGAACTGACGGGAGATCTGGAACGCTTCGTTGATTTCAACGGCCTTCGGGATCGAAACCTTGCCGTTCTCGTCTTCAGGGGTGTAGTTCAGCTCGGCCAGGGCGGAGTGACCGGTACCGGCGTTGTTCCAGCCGTTGGAGCTTTCCTGGGCGACGCCGTCGAGGCGCTCGATCATTTCCATCGAAGTGCCGGGTTCCAGCTCATTGAGCCACACACCCAGGGTCGCGCTCATGATGCCGCCGCCGATCAGCAGTACGTCGACTTTCTTGGCTTCTTCGGCCTGGGCTGTCGTCATCCCCAACGACAAGGCCAGCCCCAGCAGGGCTGTGTTCACTTTCTTAAACATCTGTAGCACCTATGATAAAACGCCATCTGCCCTTCCATCCTCATGCGCACAGCCCCGTGTTTCACGGCAGTCACGGGTGCGGCACTCAAGGATTGCAGGGTGGGCACACAAGGCCGACGAACCGCATCGACCCCACTTTAATGTCCCTTCTGAACTGACTTTTTATCTTTATTGGCTTCAGCTACTTGAGCGACAGTGATTCTGCTCGCCCGTCTCAAGGACAGGAAAACTGAATAGATCAAACCAAGTTGTCGCGAAGAATATCACGACAAGGCTTACCCGCGCGTCTGTTCCCGACCGGTTAGCCCGGGCCCGGGCGCCCGGCCTTCTATACTCATCCTGTTTTTCTCAACGAGTGTGTGAGCAACAGCCATCAGCGATAGGAGCAGTCATGAGCGACAAAGACGATCTGCGCAAGTACTCCTCTCAGGTAATCGACGGCGTAGAGGCCGCACCGGCACGCGCCATGCTGCGGGCCGTGGGCTTTACCGATGCAGACTTCACCAAGCCGCAGGTCGGCATCGCCTCGACCTGGGCCATGGTCACGCCCTGCAACATGCATATCGACAAGCTGGCGCTCGAAGCCGAAAAAGGCGCGAATGCCGCCGGTGCCAAGGGCGTGATCTTCAACACCATCACCATTTCCGACGGCATCGCCAACGGCACCGAAGGCATGAAGTATTCGCTGGTGTCCCGCGAGGTGATCGCCGACTCCATCGAAGTGGTCACCGGTTGCGAAGGTTTCGACGGCCTGGTGACCATCGGCGGCTGCGACAAGAACATGCCGGGGTGCCTGATCGGCATGGCGCGGCTGAACCGACCGTCGATCTTTGTCTATGGCGGCACCATCCAGCCGGGGGCTGGCCACACCGACATCATTTCCGTGTTCGAGGCCGTGGGCCAACACGCGCGGGGCGACATCAGCGAGATTCAGGTCAAGCAGATCGAGGAAGTGGCGATTCCCGGCCCCGGTTCCTGTGGCGGCATGTACACCGCCAACACCATGGCCTCGGCCATTGAAGCCTTGGGCATGAGCCTGCCCGGTTCCAGCTCCCAGGACGCCATTGGCGCCGACAAGGCGTCGGACAGTTTCCGCGCCGGCCAGCAGGTCATGGAGTTGCTCAAGCTCGACCTCAAGCCTCGCGACATCATGACCCGCAAAGCCTTCGAGAACGCCATTCGCGTGGTGATCGCCCTCGCCGGCTCGACCAACGCCGTGCTGCATCTGCTGGCCATGGCCAATGCGGTGGATGTCGAACTGACCCTGGATGACTTCGTCGAGCTGGGCAAGGTTTCCCCGGTGGTCGCCGACCTGCGCCCCAGCGGTAAATACATGATGAGCGAGCTGGTGGCCATCGGCGGCATTCAACCGCTGATGAAGCGCATGCTCGATGCCGGCATGCTGCACGGCGATGTGCTGACCGTCACCGGCCAGACCCTGGCGGAAAACCTGGCCAGCGTGCCCGACTACCCGGCCGGCCAGGACGTGATCCGGCCTTTCGACCAGCCGATCAAAAAGGACTCCCACCTGGTCATTCTGCGCGGCAACCTCTCGCCCACCGGCGCCGTGGCCAAGATCACCGGCAAGGAAGGCCTGCGCTTCGAAGGCACGGCCCGGGTCTATCACGGTGAAGAAGGTGCGCTGGCCGGCATTCTCAATGGCGAAGTCCAGCCCGGCGAAGTGATCGTGATCCGCTACGAAGGGCCCAAGGGTGGCCCGGGCATGCGCGAAATGCTGTCGCCGACGTCGGCGGTCATGGGCAAGGGCCTGGGCAAGGAGGTGGCGCTGATCACCGACGGGCGTTTTTCCGGCGGTTCCCACGGTTTCGTGGTCGGTCACATCACGCCGGAAGCCTTTGAGGGCGGACCGATTGCACTGGTCGAGAATGGCGACAGGATCATCATCGATGCTGAAACCCGGCTGATCACGGTGGATGTCTCCGACGCCGTGCTGGCCGAGCGCAAGTCGCGCTGGGTGCGGCCGGAATCAAAATACAAGCGCGGGGTGCTGGCCAAGTATGCGAAGACAGTGTCCAGTGCTTCGGAGGGGGCTGTGACGGATAAGTATCTTTAGGCCGCTGGTCCTGCGTTTTCTGGGCTATTGCCATCGCGAGCAAGCTCGCTCCCACAGTTGATCTCCATTTGCCGAAGATCACCTGTAGGAGCGAGCTTGCTCTCGATGGCGTCCTGTCAGGCAACCTCTACCTCAAAACCTGAACCGATCAACCGACCGCGACAGCTGCCCCGCCGAAGCCGTCCACCCGATCACCTTGCAGTCGTCACCGGTTGCTTTTGCGCCATGCCCCGCAAAGACACCAGCAACAGGCTGACAAACGCACCGGCAACCGCGATGGCCATGTCCTTTTGCGAGTCCCAGGGATCGTTTTGCGCACCGACGAAGGCCTTCGCCGTGTCTTTGCCCAGGAAAGCACCGCCGATCCATTCCACCAGTTCGTACAAGGCCGATGTCGACAGCATGATGTTCAGGGTCACGAAAAACAGCCAGAACCCGCGCAGCGGCGTCAGTCGCCACAGGACTTCGCGCACCGGATAAACCAGCAGCAGCCCATAGCTCAGATGTACCAGGCGGTCGTAGTGATTGCGGTGAGCACCTGTCGCCCGGTCGAAACTGAAGCCCAACCACGCCGAAGACCATTGTTCGTAAGGCACCAGGGAATAGGTGTAGTGGGCGCCCAGTTCATGCACGCACAGAAACGCAAACACCAGCGTGATGGACACCGCAGACAAGCGAAACCGGCGAGAAACCGCTACCAACGTCCCCACCAGCAACAGCACCAGCAGGTTTTCCAGCGCCCAGTCCACCCGGCTGCGGGGAGCAAAACCCGACACCACGACAACCAGCAAAAACACCATGAGCAACGTCAGGTCGTGCCGTAAACGCGGGTCAGGCTGCATGGCGCAATACCTCGAAGTCAGGGCATCGCCCTTTTAACTTCGAGGTACGGTCACCGGGCAAGTTCGCTTTTTTCCTCCATCGCATGCTACGTTGTACGATGACTGATGAATACTCGAGCAGTCGTCGCGCTATCCCTACAACAACAAGGAAACACCCATGAAAAAAGCAACAGTGCTGATTGGTTTTCTGTGCCTGTTCAGCGGCTACGTCTCCGCCACCCCGGCCACCGCGGACAAGGACGTGGCCCAGGCTGTCGAACACCTGACCCAGGCCATGCTGCACAAAGACATCCCTGAGCTGAACGCCTTAACCGCCGAGAACCTGACCTACGGGCATTCCAGCGGCAAGATCCAGGACAAGCAGGCCTTCATCGCCGACATCGAAACCGGCAAAAGCGCGTTCAAGACCCTTGAGATGCAAAACCAGAGCATTACCGTCTCCGGCGATGTCGCGCTGGTCCGTCACCACTTCTCGGCGCAAGCGCTCAAAGGCACTGAGGTGGTGCCGACGGAAATCGAAAACTTCCAGATCTGGCAAAAGCAGAACGGCAAATGGCTGCTGGTAGGACGGCAGGCGTTCAAGTTCTGATGCATTGCTAAAACCACCCCATAACCTGTGGGATCGGGCTTGCTCGCGAAGGCGCAGTGTCAGTCAACCTCCCTGTTGGATGTGCCGGCCTCTTCGCGAGCAAGCCCGCTCCCACAGGAATGTTGGCCGGCCACAGAATTGGCATTCACTGAAGATCAGAACTGTGGGATCAGGCTTGCTCGCGAAGGCGCAATGTCAGTCAACCTCCCTGTTGGATGTGCCGGCCTCTTCGCGGGCAAGCCCGCTCCCACAAAGGGGATAGACGGTGGTCAGTTGCCCCTCCATTCCCGCGGGCTGAGCCCGGTCTTGCGACGAAACGCCCGGGCCAGCGCCGAGGGGCTTTCGTAACCGACTTCCTCGGCAATCAACGCAATCGGCCGGCCTTCGCGCAAGCGTTTCTGCGCCAGGCTGATGCGCCAGCTCACAAGGTAATCCACCGGCGTTTGCCCGACCACCCGGCGAAAATGTTCGGCGAAACTGGCCCGCGACATGTTGGCGGCGACCGAGAGTTCGGCCACGCTCCAGGCCTTGGCCGGGGTTTCATGCATCAGGCTCAGGGGCCGCGCCAGGCGCGCATCGGCGAGGCCGGCCATCATGCCCGGTTGCTGGCCACCCGTACTCAGAATGTGCCGCAGCAACAGAATCACCAGCAATTCAAACAACCGGTCCATTACGGCTTCACGCCCGCATGTGCCGTCAAACGCCTCGTTGAACAGCCATTCCAGAGTCCCGGCCAGTGCCGGGATTTCATCGAGCTTGAGCACCAGGTAATCAGGCAGTGCCGCCGCCAGGGCATTGCCCGCGCCGCCGTCGAAATCCAGGGTCGCGCAGACCAGTTGCGAGCCGGACGCTTCTGAAGCGAACAGGCGATGCCGATAGGGTCGGGGGAAAAATATCAGGGTCGGTTCGGTCGGTTGCAGATCCGGCTGATCCCCCAACCTGAGCAGCAACTCACCCGCCTGAAGCAGGTGCAAATGACCGCTGACCTGTTGGCCGTCGAAGGCGGTGGTACCGCAAAACGTGCCGCTATGGAACGTGCCGGCATTGACGCCAAAGTGTGTGAGCAACGTAGACAAGCGATCCATGACAAGGCTCCCGAAGGCATTTCTGGACGATCTGTCGCATATCCTCGACGATTTGCACCCAACAAGCCAGGTGTTCTCCCTAACATCAGCTCCGTACCCAGCGCATTCCGCGCTTCACACCACGGAGTATCACCATGACCCGCATTGCCCCGATCAGTCTGGAACACGCCACCGACGCCACCCGCCCGCTGCTGGAAGGCGTGCAGAAGAAAATCGGCTTTTTGCCCAACGTCTTCAAAGTATTGGCCCACGCCCCGGCGGTGCTGGCCTCGTTCCTGCAAAACTCGGCCGCACTGGGCAAGACGTCCCTGAGCGCCACGGAAAAAGAAGCGGTGTCCCTGGCTACTTCGCAGGTCAACGGCTGCGACTACTGCCTGGCCGCTCACACGCTGTTCGCCAGCAAGGCCGGGCTGTCGAAGCAGGACATCCTCAGCGCACGACACGGTGAACTAAACGCGATAGCCACCCTCGCCCGCCAGATCACCGAAAGCCGTGGCCACCTGACCGTCGAACAGATCGCCGCTGCGCGTGCCGCCGGTATCGACGACGGCAAGATCATCGAAGTGATCGCCCATGTAGCTTCGCAGACATTGACCAACTACCTGAACAACGCCGTGCTGACCGACATCGACTTCCCGGCCATCGATGCCTGAGCCCATGTAGCGTAAATCCAGTCTGAAAAAACCTGTGGGAGCGAACCAAAACCTGTGGGAGCGAGCTTGCTCGCGATGAGGGTGTGCCAGTCGACATCATAGGTGTCTGACATACCGCTATCGCGAGCAAGCTCGCTCCCACAGGTTCAGCGTCACTTCAGATTGATCGCGATCATAAGACGATCAGGTATTGGTTTTCAGCTTGGTCCACAGCCTCGTGCTCAACCGTGCGATGGCCGCGGGCAAGTCCTCGACGGTGAACAGCTTGTCCATCACGTTTTTCGGCGGGTAGATCGCCAGGTCCTGCTTCACCGCCGGGTCAACGAAGGCATCCGCCGCACTGTTGGGGTTGGCGTAATGGATGCTGTTGCTGATGTTGGCAATCACCTTCGGCTCCAGCAGGTAGTTCATGTAGGCGTAGCCGTTGCGCTCATGGGGCGCGTTCTTGGGCATGACCACCATGTCCAGCCACAAGGTGGAACCCTCCTCCGGGATCGAGTACGCAATATCGACCCAGTTTTTCGCCTCCCTGGCACTGGCGGCGGCCTGCACGATGTCGCCGTTGAAACCGATCACCGCGCAGACGTTACCGTTGGCCAGGTCGCTGATGTATTTGGACGCATGGAAATACTGGACGTAAGGCCGGATCTTCAGCAGCGCCTGCTCGGCTTTCTTGTAGTCGGCAGGCTCATGGCTGTGGGGCGGCAGGCCCAGATAGTTAAGCGTGATCGGCAGGATCTGCGTCGGGTTGTCGATGATCGCCACCCCACATTCGCTGAGTTTCTTGATGTTGTTCTCGTCGAAAAACAGGCTCCAGGAGCGAGTTACGTCGGTATTGCCGAAGATCGCCTTGATCTTCTCGACGTTGTAACCGATGCCCGCCGTGCCCCACATGTAGGGGTAGCCGTACTGGTTGCCCGGATCGTTGACCTCAAGCTTCTTCATCAACGCCGGGTCGAGGTTTTTCCAGTTGGGCAACTGGCTCCTGTCGAGTTTCTGGATGGCACCGGCCTTGATCAGGCGCGACAGGAAGTGGTTCGACGGGCTGACCACGTCATACCCGGTGTTGCCGGTCATCAGCTTCGACTCCAGCACTTCGTTGCTGTCGTGTATGTCGTAGGTCGCCTTGATCCCGGTTTCCTTGTTGAAGTTGACCAGGGTGTCGTCGGCGATGTAGCCGTTCCAGTTGGAAATATTGACGGTTTCGTCGGCATGAGTCGCGGCGGAAAAGGTCGAGATCAGGGCCACAAGGGAAAGCGTATTGACGCGCATGTTGAATCACCTTCGATGGGAAGTGCTTTTGTTCTTGTTGTGAAATGGGTGTTTTCAGATTTCGCTTCTGGCCCGGACCGTCTCCACGCGCATACGCAGCATGGCACCGATGTCGAGCAAGGGCTTGGGCGGCAGCCAGCCGGGTTGTGCCCGTTGAATGACCGATTGCAGCAACGGCGAATCACGACCCGAGGCCAACTCCGCCAGCAAGCGGCCCCACAGTGTGCCCCGTGCCACGCCGGAACCATTGCACCCGGCCACGGCGAAAACGCCCTCCTCGACTTTGCCGAAATACGGCTGCCCGGAGCGCGAAGCGCTGAGATGACCGGTCCAGGTGTATTCGATGTCCTGCTCGCCGAGCATCGGGAAACGTCGTTGCAACCCCAGCACATGGTGCTGGCGGCGGATCGACAATTCGCTCAATGAAAGATCCCGCGAGCGGTATTCCGCGGTGTTGCGAATCATCACCCGGCGATCCGGGGTCAGGCGCACCGTGGCGCCCAACGGGCGGGTCGACAGCACGCCCCAGGACGCTGGCGCACCAAGGGCTTGAAACTCTTGATCGCTGAGCGGCCGCGTAAGGCTGGCGCTGAGTTCCATTGCGAAGGTGCCGCTGTCATCGATGCCCGCGCGAGGGATAAAGGCGTTCAGGCAGACCAAAACCTGTTTGGCTTCGACACAGCCGTTTTGGCCCCGGGCGCGAATCCGGCCGGCGCCCAGGCGCTCAAGACCTGCGATATCGGTGTTCTCGTAGACCGTCACTGTCGGCGGCAGGGCATCGAGCAAGCCCCGAACGTACTTCGCCGGTTGCAGCAGCGCATTGCGGTTGCCGCACCAGATCGCGGCGCGGTAGTGCCGGCTGCCGAGTTTTTCGATCAATGGCTCGCCTTGCAGAAATTGCGCGCTGGCGCCAACGGTACGCAGGGTCTGCAGCTTGGCTTCGACATGAGTCAGCTTGCGTGGGTCGCTGACGGCGAAGAAATAACCCGACTCCCTGAAGTCGCATTCGATGCCATGGCGGGTGATCTGCTTGCGGACTTCGTCGGCGGCTGCGCGGCCGATTGCCGTATCCGCTTGATACCCGGCGAATCCGTCGCTCCCCAGTAGCTCCCCGGTAGCGGGATGCTCATGAGCCACCACAAAACCGGAGTTGCGCGCCGAAGCGCCTTGCGCGGCACGCTGGCGGTCAACAACCACGATACGTGCCTGGGGGTGCATTTGCGCCAGAGCGTGCGCCGCACTGAGGCCGGTGATGCCAGCACCGATCACCAGCCAATCGGCTTGCTGCGCGCCTTTGAGCGGCTCGCGCAAGGGGGAACTCCCCGCTTGCGCAATCCAGCCACAGATATTTTCCATGTGTCACCTCAGGTTCTTGTTCTGCGAACCGTCTCGATCCAAAACAGCACTGCATGCAGAATTTGCATAAGCTGTTTTCGAGGACGGTGGCGATGACTAGAATCTAAAGGCTCAAAACGCGGGTAACCAACGTTATTAAATCATCGAGGCATTCTGAAAACGCATGGACAAGATTCGCCACGTGCCCTCGCTGCAGGGCTTGCAGGCTTTGGTCGAGGTTGCCGGGTCAGGCAGCTTCACCCAAGCGGCGCAAAAGCTCTGCCTGACCCAGAGCGCGGTGAGCCGACAGATTCAGCAACTGGAGAGCCACTTTGGCCTGCCGCTGTTTGTCAGGAGCAGCCGCAGCCTTCAACTGACCGCCGAGGGCGAACAGGTACTGGCCAGCGCCCGCAGCATCCTTGAACAGCTGCGTACCCTCGAAGACCGGCTCGCGCCGCAAAAACGCCCGTTCCGCATTCGCATGCACGTGTCACTGGCGGTGCGCTGGCTGCTGCCCAAACTGAGCGATTTCTACCGGCATCACCCGGACGTATCCCTGGCAATCGAAACCGTGGCCACCGAAGTGGTCGAGCCGGCCAGCGACAGTGACGCCTACATTCTCTATCTGCCAGAGCCGTCCACAGCGCCCGATTGCCTGCCCCTGTTCGAAGAGGCATTGGTGCCCGTGTGTGCGCCAGGGCTCGGCACCAACGACCGGCCGTTGGCTTCGCAAGAAGATCTGTCGGGTTTCGCGTTGCTGCACCGCTCCTCCGATCAACATGACTGGAAGGTCTGGCTGTCAGCCCATGGTGGCATGTCGCTGCATGACTACCGGCACATCCCTTTCAACCTCGACGAACTGGCACTCGATGCCGCCGCCCGGGGCCTGGGCGTGGCGATGACCGACATGACCCTGGCGGGTGAGTCGATTCAACGGGGCGAACTGGTGATTCCGTTCGGGGAGCCGTTGAAGACACGGGGGATCTACTCGCTGTGCCTGCAACCCTCGGCGGCATCGCACCCAGCCTGCGCACCGGTCATGCAATGGTTTACCGCGCAAACCACAACACCGCCAGTCAACTAAGCCCCAGAATCTGTGGGAGCGAGCTTGCTCGCGATGAGGGCGTGCCAGTCGGTATCACAGGTGTCTGACACACCGCTATCGCGAGCAAGCTCGCTCCCACAGGAGTTGCGCATCGCAGGACTCAATCATCCTCATGCAACTTGATGCCGCGTTTATGCAGCACATAGGGCACCATCAGCACCAGCAGCGTCAGGGCGAGGAAGAATGCCGAGATCGGTTGCGTGACGAACACCGTCCAGTCGCCCTGGCTGATGGACAAGGCGTTACGCAGTTGTTTCTCGGCCATCGGCCCCAGCAGCATGCCGACGATCACGGGGGCGACGGGGAAGTCGAAACGCCGCATCAACACCCCGCCCCAGCCAATCGCCAACATCAGTATCAGGTCGAAGGATGAGTGGCGCATGCCGTACACGCCAATGGTGGCGAATACCAGGATGCCGGCATTCAGGTATGGCCGGGGGATTTGCAGCAGTTTGACCCACAGCCCCACCAGCGGCAGGTTCAACACCAGCAGGATAACGTTGCCGATGTACAGCGACGCCACCAATGTCCAGACCAGGTCGGCGGAGGTTTCGAACAGCATCGGCCCCGGTTGCAGGTTGTAGTTCTGGAACGCCGCCAGCAGGATCGCAGCGGTAGCGGACGTCGGGATGCCCAAGGTCAGCAACGGCACCAAAGACCCGGTCGCGCTGGCGTTGTTGGCCGCTTCCGGGCCGGCGACGCCTTCGATGGCGCCCTCGCCCTTGTTGGCGGAAAACTCCTTGGGGTACTTGCTGAGCTTGCGCTCGGCGGAATAGGACAAAAAGGTTGGAATCTCGGCACCACCGGCCGGAATCGAACCAAACGGGAAACCGATCAGCGTGCCCCGAAGCCACGCGGGCACCGAGCGTTTCCAGTCCGCGCGGGTCATCCACAACGAGGTCAGGCGATGCCGCCCTTCGTTTGATTCCCCTTGATAGAGCAGGCTGTACAAGGCCTCGCCCACCGCGAACAAGCCGACCGCCACCAGCACCACTTCGATGCCGTCCACCAGTTCGGGCACGCCGAGGGTGTAGCGGGCAATGCCCGAGGTCGAGTCCAGCCCGATCAAACCGATGGTCAACCCGACGCCGAGCGAAGCGAACCCGCGCAGCATCGAAGCGCCGAGCACTGCCGACACGGTGGTGAACGACAGCACCAGGATCGCGAAATATTCGGTCGGCCCAAAATTCAGGGCCAGCCTGGCCACGACGGGTGCGAACAGGGTCAGCAAAACGGTGGCGATGGTGCCGGCGACGAACGAGCCTATCGCCGCCGTTGCCAGCGCAGGTCCCGCCCGGCCGTTGCGCGCCATCAGGTTGCCTTCCAGGGCCGTGACCATGGAGGACGATTCACCGGGTGTGTTGAGCAGGATCGAGGTGGTCGAGCCACCGAACTGTGCGCCGTAATAGATACCGGCGAACATGATCAAGGCGCCCGTGGGGTCGACCTTGGCGGTGATCGGCAACAGCAGGGCCACCGTCAGCGCCGGACCGATCCCCGGCAATACGCCGATGGCGGTGCCGAGCAGGCAGCCGATGAACCCCCACATCAGATTGATCGGCGTCAGTGCCGAGGAAAACCCCATTGCCAGGCTTGAAAGAATGTCCACGGTGTCGGTCTCCTTTCAAAGCCAAATGTTGATCAGCGACGGCAGGGAAACCCCCAGCCCGGCGTTGAACAGCCAATAGATCGGCAAGGTCAAGGCAATGCCGATGGCCAGGTCCCGCACGGGATGACGGCTGCCAAAACCCCGCGCCGAACAGGCGAACAGCAACCCCGCGGCCAGCACGAAACCGATCAGGTTGATCAGCAGGGCCACCCCCACCAACCCTCCAGTAACCCAGGCGGCTCCGGATTTACCGCCAGGGATCGCACCATTGCCGCTGTCCAGTTCGCGAAAACCGCCGGTGAGCGCCTGATAACTCAGCAACAGGCCCACCACGCCGAGAAAGCCGGCGACGATCCAGGGATAGACGTAAGCCGGCAGAATCACGAAGCCCATCTCGGCTGGAAAGCGGTTGGCCCCCACGGCCAGCAAGGCGCTAAGGGCGATCAGTCCAAGGCCGATCGCCAATTGCGTCGGTACGATTGCGCGTGACCCGGCCATCTCAAAGCAGCCCGACCTTGACCAGCATCGCCCGCAGACGCACGTGCTCTTCGTCGACGAACTTGCCGAAGTCATCACCGGTCAACACGCTCTCGGTCCAGGCATTGGTTTTAATGTTGTCTTGCCAGACTTTGCTTTTGCTGGCGGTCACGACCGCGTCGGTCACTTCTTTACGCTGCTCGGCTGTGAGGTTCGCAGCACCGTAGACACCGCGCCAATTGCCGATGATCACGTCGTAGCCGCTTTCCTTGAGGGTCGGCGCATCGATCCCCGGGACACGCTCGGGCGCACCGATGGCCAGCACCCGGATCTGGCCGTTCTTGATGTATTGACCCAGTTCGGCGTAGCCCCCGGTGAGTACCTTGATCTGGCCGCCCAGGGTCTGGGCCACGATTTCACCCCCGCCGCCGGTGGCGATGTAATTGACCTTGTTGACCGGGACATCCAGTTTGCCAGCCAGCTCGGCGATGCCGATGTGGTCGATCGACCCCTTGGAACCACCGCCAAAGGTGACGCCGGTGGGCTTTTCCTTGAAGTCCTTGATCAGGTCATCGAGGGTCTTGTATGGCGAATCCTTGCGCACGGCAATCACGTTGTACTCGGTGAACAGCCGGGCTATGGGCGTCACATCCTTAAGGCTGATCTGCGGTTTGTTCTGTTCGATCCCCGCGACCATGATCGCACCGACCACCAGCAATGCGTTCGGGTCACCCTTGGTGCTGTTGGCAAATTGCGCCAGCCCCAGGGTCCCGCCCGCCCCGCCCTTGTTCTCGAAGGTCGCGGACTTGGCCGTATTGGCCTCGACCATGGCCTTGCCCAGCACCCGGGCGGTCTGGTCGTAACCACCGCCTACCGAACCCGGGGCCATGAATTTCACGGTATCCAACGCGAAGGCTGGTGCGACCAGCACGGCAGCGGTCAAACCGGCGGCCATGCAGCGACTGAAACGACGGATCAAGGCGGACATGGGATCTCCTGGTTGCATTGTTTTTATCGGTGCCGCTTGCCCATCGAGGTGTGCGATGGACCGGGGCCTGCAAACAAGCTTAGGCCATGGATTCATGGGTTGACTTGTTTTGCTGAAACCACCCGCCAAAGGCGCCGCCCCCTTGTGGGAGCCCCCACAGGTTCTCGGTGTTCCATTGCGACAAAACAATGCTCCAGGGTACGTGTCATGGCCTAACCTCATTGGCTAAGTGACCAACAACCCGTCGAGCTCGCCGATGCGCAATGTCTTGAAGTCAATGATTTACGTCGCCTTCGCGGTTCTGGTGGCAAGCCCGGGATGGCTGTTGGCAGGGGATATGGCCGACGCTCCTGCTCTTGCCCCCGCCCCTGCCCCCGCAGCCCCGATCATCAGCATCTCCGACAGCGAATTGCTGGGGGTGCAAAACCAGCTCAACAGCCTCAAGCAGCAGGTTTCCCAGGCCAGCAATTACACCCAGCTGGAAAGCTCACAGGACCAGGTGCAAGTACTGATTCAGGAGATTGAACGCCTGTCCACATCGCTGCTGCCTGGCCAGGCGCAATTGCAGGCGCAACTGAACGTGCTGGGGCCCGTGCCGCTTGACGAGAACGCACAGGTGACATCTGCAATTACTACCCAACGAGACGCCCTCGGCGAGCAAAAAAACAAGATCGACAGCCAACTCAAAACCCTGGCCGCGCTTAAAATAAGTGCCGCCGAGCTGATCACCCAGATTGCCAGCATTCGGCGCAGCTTGCTGGAAGCGGAAGTGACTCAGCAGACCAGCAGTATCCTGAGCCCGAGATTCTGGTCGCCATTGTTCGCTCTTCCGATCGAGGACCGCCAACGTTTCAGCGTCCTCATCGAGCAACTCGAGGCCACGCACCGGGCCGCCTGGCAACCCGGACAACGCGGGATCACGGCCATCCTGTTGATCCTGGCCCTGCTCATATGGACCGTGGGTCGAGACCTCGCCGGCCGGGTTCTGGCGTGGCTGTGCTTTCATCGAATGCCTGCAGGCCGGCTCCGGCGCAGCTCCCTTGCGCTGGCGTCGGTGATGGCGACGGTGCTGACCGCTGGCATCGCCCTGCAACTGCTGCATTTTGCCGGGACCCGGCAACTGCCCTACCCCCCCCTGCTGGCCGACCTGGCGCAATATCTGGAAAAGCTGGCCTATACCTGCGTACTGATCACCGGATTGAGCCGCGCACTGTTGTCCACCAAACATCCTTCCTGGCGCCTGCCCGATATTGCCGATCCGGTGGCGCTGGCGATGGAGCCCTATCCGAGGTTGCTGGCCAGCCTGCTGCTGGTGCTGGTGACCCTGGTGCAGATGAGCAATGTCACCGGCATGAGCGCCGAAGTGGTGTTGTTCGGTCGGGGCATCGTGGCATTGGTCGCGGCACTGGTGATCGGTGCGCTGCTGTTGCGCGTCAGCAAGACGCGCAGAGACCTGATCGTTGCCGGAGAAGCCCCCGAAGGCGTCACCACCTTCGCCGGCCTGATTTACACGTTCACGGGCGCTGCCGTGGTGGTGTCCCTGTTCGCCCTGTTGATCGGCTACGTGACGATGGCCCGGTTCATCACCTATGAAATGGTCTGGATATTCATCATCTGCGCCGGTTTCTACCTGCTCACACAGGTCTATCAGGACACCTGCGACTACGTTTTTTCGCCCCGGCAACCCACCGGCAAGACCATCAAACAGCTGCTGGGCATCGGCAATCCGCGCCTGGAACAGATCTGCACCGTGCTATCCGGGGCCGGCCGCGCCATCCTGATACTGATTGGCCTCATTGCGCTGTTTGTCGGCGGGATCGGTACGACACTCGGGCAACTGTTCACCGGCACTGTGGCCGTACTCGGCGGTGAAGGGCTGCGCAAGCTGAACATCGTCCCGGACAATTTGATGCATGCCCTCCTGACACTGATGATCGGTGTCTACCTGATTCGTACCCTGCGCCGCTGGCTGGATCGCGAATTCCTGCCGAAAACCGAGATGGACCCGGGCATGTGCGCCTCGCTGAGCACCCTGTTCGCCAACATCGGCTACGTGTCCGTCGTCCTGCTCACGCTGGCGTCGCTGGGGATCAAGTGGACCAACCTGGCCTGGATTGTCAGTGCCTTGTCGGTGGGTATCGGCTTTGGCCTTCAGGAGATCGTGAAGAACTTCATCTCCGGCCTGATCCTGCTGACCGAGCGCCCGGTGAAAGTCGGCGACCTGATCAGCATCAGCGGCGTCGAAGGCGACATCCGCCGGATCAACGTACGGGCCACGGAAATACAACTGGCCGACCGCTCGATCATGATCGTGCCCAACTCCCACCTGATTTCGCAGAACCTGCGCAACGTCACCCTCGGCGGCAGCGCCCAAGGCGTGGTGATACTCGAGCTGATGTTCCCGTTGGATATCGATCCGGAGCTGGTGCAAAACCTGCTGATGGACACCTACACCGAGCATGAATCCATTCTGGATAAACCAACGCCGTTTTTGCGCTTCAGCCAGCTGAAACCCGAAGGAATCACATTGACCATCACCGGCTATGTCGGCAGCCCACGCACGGTCGGCGCGATCAAGAGCCAGCTGCTGTTTGAAATTCTCAAGCGGTTGGGGGCCGCCGGGATTGAACTGGCGAAACCGCCTGCAGCGTGATGTGGGGGCGAGCCTGCTCGCGATGGTCGCCAACGATAACGCGAACTAACTGACAGACCGCATTATCTTGACGTTTTTCGCGAGCAAGCTCGCTCCTACAGGTTGATCAATGTGCGATGCACACCGACTTGAGCTCGGTGTAAGCCTCGATCACCGCACGACCGAACTCACGGCCCATGCCCGATTGCTTGACGCCACCGAACGGCATCGCCGGGTCGAGCAGCACGTGGGCGTTGACCCAGACCGTACCGGCTTCGATGCGAGGCACCAGGTTCATCGCTTTGCCCAGGTCATTGGTCCACAGGCTGGCCGCCAGGCCGTAGCGGTTGTCGTTGGCCTGTTCGATCACGGCGTCTTCGTCGTCGAACGGCATCACGCCCAGAACCGGGCCGAACACTTCTTCGCGGGCCACGGCCATGCTGTGGTCGATGCCCGCCAGAATGGTTGGCTGCACGAAGAAACCATCACCCTCCAGCAACTCGCCGCCAGTCACCACCCGCGCACCTTGCTGGCGGGCCAGTTCGATGTGCTTGAGCACGCTTTGTTGTTGCTTGCGCGATACCAGCGGGTTGATTGCCGCGTCGCAATTCATGCCGGCGCCAATCGGCATCGAAGAGACGGCGGCAGCCAGGGCTTCGACGAATTGGTCGTGGATCGAACGGTGCACGTAGAAGCGCGAGGCCGCGGCGCAGACCTGGCCGTTGTTCAGCAAGCCGCCGAGGATCGCGCCTTGCACGGCTTTTTCGATGTCGGCATCGGCGAGCACGATCATCGGGTTCTTGCCGCCCAGTTCCAGGGAGAAGCGCGTCATGTTCTCCATGCACGCCACGCCGACACTCTTGCCCACGGCGGTGGAACCGGTGAACGACACTTTGCTCACCAAAGGATGCTGGGTCAGCACGCCGCCAACGGAGGCGCCGCCACCGGTAACCACGTTGAATACGCCAGCCGGGATGCCGGCTTCCAGCGCCAGTTCAGCCAGGCGCATGGCGGTCAGCGGGGTTTCCATCGCCGGCTTGATGATCACCGTGCAACCGGTGGCCAGGGCTGGCATCAGCTTCCAGGCGGCGATCAGCAGCGGGAAGTTCCACGGCACGATGCCGACTACCACCCCCACCGGCTCACGTTTGGTGAAGGCGGTGAACTTCGCACCGGGTGGCAACGGGATCGACACGTCGAAGGTCTGGCCTTCGATCTTGGTCGCCCAACCGGACATGTAGCGCATGAACTCCACCGTGGCGTTGAGGTCCAGGGCGCGGGCCATGTTGATCGACTTGCCCTGGCTCAGGGTTTCCAACTGAGCCAGTTCTTCGGCGTGCTCTTCGACCAGGCGGGTGAAGTTCAGCAGGATGCGTTCACGGTCCGCCGGGCGCAGGCTCGACCACACGCCGGACTTGAACGCCTTGTGGGACGACTGCACGGCGCGCTCGACGAGTTCCAGCGGTGCATCCAGGGTTTCGCACAGGGTTTGCCCGGTGGCCGGGTTGACCACGGCAATGCTGTCGCCCTCGGCAAGCACCCACTGGCCGTCAATGAAGCAGCCGTGACGACGTTCGAGGAATGCAGCAACCTGGGGCAGGATTTCAACGTTGCTCATAATTCACCTTTCATTCAGACGATGTGTTCAGGCGCAAATCCGGCCTGATCAGTGTTGTTCTTTGAGGAAGCACGCGACCGCCTGGCGGTCGTCGGCGGAAGCCAGGCCCATGTAGGGCATGTAGGTGCCCGGCACGAAAGCCTGGGGCTGGGTGATCAATTGCGTGATGTTCTCGGTCTGCCAGTCGACGTCTTTGTCGCGCATGGCCTGGGAGTAGCTGAAACCCGCCAGCGAGCCGGACTTGCGCCCATACACACCGAACAGGTTCGGCCCCATCATGCCGGTCGTGCCCTTGGTCACCGCGTGGCAGACGCTGCACTCAGTGGCAAACACTTCGGCACCACGACGCGTGTCCGGGGCGCACTCGGCGGCGGACACCGCCTGAACCAAGGTGAAAGACAGCAAACCGATCACGGGCAAACGCAGCGAAGTGAACATAGGAAAACGACCTTGAAAATCCACGCGCCCGCCAGCAGGCGAACGCCAACACTAAAAATGCCGAGGCACGGTGCTTCGGCAGGTTGGTAGGGATTGTCGGTGGTCGCCGGCACGCAGGTTTTGCCCTGCGTGCCAGTTGTATTGGCCGGGCTGCCAAACCGGACAATCTGGCATGCACAACCAACTAATTGGCAAACAGGGAAAAGGGCAAACAATAGCCGCGCCTTAGTATCCGGACAGACCGCAAACCTGCGCTCAAGAACAAGAACGGATGCCACACCATGCTCAAGTCCCCCTTGCTTCGTCTCTCGACGCTCGCGCTGATGATCAGTGCCGGCAATGCCGGTGCCTATGAACTCTACGCCGATGACGACAGCCATCTGAACGCTACCCTCGAAGCCGTGTTCGGCATTTTCCACAGTCAGGAAAACTACGCCCTGTCCGGTCGCCTGAATGAAGGCAGCTCGTCGTGGCGCGAGGGCTACATCAAATACGGCTTGAGCTTCGATCAAGGCCTGGGCGGTGTGGGCACCGCGTACGGCGCGGCGAACATGCTCAGCTCCGGCACTTGGGGCGATGGCGATGCCGCCGGCTTCTCCGATGGTTCGGAACGCACCACCAAGTTCGAAGACGCCTACCTCGGCTGGCGCTCGGCCGATCTGTTCGGCGCGCTGGGCAGTGACGGCGTCGACCTGTCCTTCGGTCGTCAGAACATTGTGGTCGGTGACGGTTTCCTGATCGACGGCGACGCGTTGAACATGGGCAAAGGCCTGGCCGACGGCGAATTCAACCGCGGCGGCGCCTACTACCTGGCGGCACGCAAGGCCTTCGACGAAACCGCCGTATTGCGTCTGGGTGGCAAGGAAGGCTGGCGTAGCGACCTGATGTGGCTCAAATCCGACAACCGCGCCCAGGCCAAGACCGAAATGTACGTCGGCACCCTGGAGCACGTGGCCGAGGCCGGCACGGTCGGCCTGACCTTCATCAAGACCACCGATATCGATGAACAGTACGCCTCGCCGATCCAGCTCGAACGCGACGGCATGAAGACCTACAGCCTGCGTGCGGCGGGCAACGCCGGGGTGAAAGACCTGTTCCTGTCCGGTGAATACGCCAAGCAGGACAAACCTCACACCACCAGCGAAGACGCCTGGTACCTGGAAGCCGGCTGGACCTTCTCCGACGCGGTCTGGACGCCTAGCGCCAGCTACCGCTACAGCCGCTTCTCGGAAGGCTACGACACCCTGTTCTACGGTTTCAGCCGTGGCTACGGCACCTGGTTCCAGGGTGAAGTGGCGGGCAACTACGCCGGGCCGTTCAACAGCAACTCGCGCATCCAGAACGTCACACTGAAAGTTTCGCCACTGGAGAACCTCACCGTCGGCGCGATGTACTTCAACTTCGACACCATCGACCGCAACCTGGGCAACACCGATGGCCACGAAGTCGACCTGTACGCCGAATGGCACGTCAACGACCACCTGACCGTGATGCCACTGGTGGGCATCTACCAACCGGACAAGAGCGCCGAAGACGGTGGTACCCAACTGGGTAACAACGACAAGAACGTCTACGCCCAGGTGGTGTTCGCCACCGGCTTCTAATCTCGGCCGCGGGCAGTGGCCACGCCATTGCCCGCGTGGAAAAAGGTATTTCCAATGCACAGAACATTCCTGACGATCCAGAGCAAGATCGCCCTGCTCGCCGGTCTCTGCCTGCTGTTGGTCGTCGGCTTGTTGATGGGTTTGTCGCTCTATCAGACCCACAAGAGCAGCCGGCAAGTGGCCGAGGCCAGCGGCGACATGCTCGCCAATGCGGCCAGGGAACACATGCAGGCCCTGGGCAAAGTGCAGGCGATGCAAGTGCAGCGCACCTTCATGCAGACCTACGAATACGGCCAGGGGTTATCGCGCTACTTGTTGTACCTGCGACAGTTGCAGCATCAGGGCAGCCTGACTCGCCCGCAACTGCGCCAGGAACTCAGCACCCAGCTTCACCAAGCCCTGATCGACAAGCCCGACCTGCTCGGGCTTTATGTCATTTTCGAACCCGGTGGACTCGACGGTGCCGACGCCGACTTCGCCGGCCAGGCCGCCTTGGGCAGCAACGAAACCGGTCGCTTTGCGCTCTATTGGGTGCAGAGCAAACCCGGCGAACTGCAAGCGGTCATCGGCGACGAAGGCCTGCTTGCCAACACCGAGCCGGGGCCGAGCGGCGCACCGTACAACGCCTTCTACACCTGTGCCCGCGACACCGGCCAGGCCTGTGTGCTGGAACCTTATTTCGACGAGGCCTCCGGCAGCCGCAAACTGGTGACCAGCGTTGCCTTCCCGCTGCTGGAAAACGGCAAAGTCATTGCCGTGGTGGGACTGGATATCAACCTCGCCGCCTTGCAACACAACAGCGAAGCCAGCGCCCGTGAACTGTTCGATGGCAACGGCCAGATCAGCATCGTCAGCCCCCGTGGGGTGATTTCTGCCAACAGCCAGGACGTCGGTCGCCTCGGTCAGCCGATGGACAATGCCGAGGTGATGGACAGCCTGCGTCAGGGCCAGCCCAAAGTGTTTGTCGACGCCCGGCAAATCAAGGTGCTTGAGCCGCTGGCGCCGATTGCCGGAGCCGCGCCATGGGGCGTGTTGGTCGGTGTGCCGCAGAGCGTGTTGCTGGCACCGGTCACCACGCTGCAGAACGAACTCGATGCCCAGGGCGTGCAAAGCACCGCGCTGGAGCTGTTGCTCGGTGGCGGTTCGGCCCTGCTCGGCCTGCTGCTGATCTGGTACACCGCGCAACGCATCACCCGGCCGCTGCAAGTGCTGACCCGGGTCATGGAAGACATCTCCCTCGGCGAAGGCGACCTGACCCGTCGCCTGCAAGTGCAATCGCGAGATGAAATCGGCCGACTGGCGACCGCCTTCAACCGCTTTGTCGAGCGCATCCACCATTCGATCCGCGAGGTGTCATCGGCGGCGTTGGGGGTGAACGAAGGCGCTCGGCGGGTACTGGATGCTTCAAACTCGTCGATGAGCAATTTCGACGATCAATCCACCCGCACCAACAGCGTGGCGGCGGCAATCAACCAGCTCGGCGCCGCCGCGCAGGAGATCGCCCATAACGCCTGCGATGCCTCGCAACAGGCTTCGTCCGCACGGCAGCAAGCCGAGGATGGACGCCAGGTGGTGCAGCGCACGATCGAGGTGATGAACGAACTGTCCGGCAAGATCAGTGCCTCCTGCGCCAACATCGAAGTGCTCAACGACAAGACCGTGAACATCGGGCAGATCCTCGAAGTGATCAAGGGCATCTCCCAACAGACCAACCTGCTGGCGCTCAACGCAGCGATTGAAGCGGCGCGGGCGGGTGAAGCGGGTCGTGGGTTTGCGGTGGTGGCGGACGAAGTGCGCAGCTTGGCCGGACGCACCCAGGCCTCGGCGCTGGAGATCCAGCAGATGATCGAAGAGCTGCAAGTGGGCGCGCGGGAATCGGTCACCACCATGACCGTGAGCCAGCGCCACAGCGAAGAAAGCGTCACCATCGCCAACCTCGCCGGCTCCCGCCTGGGCAGCGTGACCCAGCGCATCGGCGAGATCGACAACGTCAACCAGTCCGTCGCCGCCGCCACCGAAGAACAGACCGCGGTGGTCGAGGCCCTGAATGTCGATATCACCCAGATCAACACCCTGAACCGGCAAGGCGTGGAGAATTTGCAATCGACATTGAGGGCTTGTACCGAGCTGGAGCAACAGGCGGCGCGGTTGAATCAGTTGGTGGGGAGTTTTCGGATCTGAGATTTTGGTTGCCTGATATGCCGCCATCGCGAGCAAGCTCGCTCCCACAATTGGATTTCTGTCGCACACAAAAACCGTGTACACCGCAGATCCCTTGTGGGAGCGAGCTTGCTCGCGATGAGGCCACCACATCCAACACCATCGTTGACTGACACTCCGCCATCGCGAGCAAGCTCGCTCCCACACTGGATTTTTGCCATACACAAACTTTGTGGTCACCCGAGATCCCTGTGGGAGCGAGCTTGCTCGCGATGAGGCCACCACATCCAGCATCATCGTTGACTGACACTCCGCCATCGCGAGCAAGCCCGCTCCCACATTTTAATTTCTGCCGCACACAAAATCCGTGTACACCGCAGATCCCTTGTGGGAGCGAGCTTGCTCGCGATGAGGCCACCACATCCAGCACCATCGTTGACTGACACTCCACCATCGCGAGCAAGCTCGCTCCCACAGAGATCAAGGCAAGCCCGCACAAATCTGGCACCCACAACCAACCACATGGCATGCGCGCAAACATGTCGCCGCGCCCCCCGGGCGTAGTATCGAACCCGACCTCAGGGCACAACCCGCTCCTGGGCGCCCTGCAATGCAACGCTGAACCCCTCCATTTCTCACTAACAACAATAAATCGACCCTCGGGTCGCGGGAGACTTCTGTGCTTAAGAAAAGTGCGCTGGGCTGGCCAAAGATTGCCGGACTCGGAATTGCGTTGGTGGTGGCCGGGCAGTTTTCCGGCTGGAACTTCGGGCTGGCGGCAGGTGGCTGGCTGAACATGCTGATCGCTACGTTGTTGATGGCCCTGCTCTGCGGCGGCCTGGCGTTGTGCGTGGCGGAAATGTCCACCGCGCTGCCCAGTGCTGGCGGTGTATTCGTCTATGCGCAAAGTGCGTTCGGGCCGTTCGTGGGTTACCTCGTTGGCGTGGCCTGTGCCCTGGCTTTGACCATCGGCACCGGTGCAGCCGCGACCTTTATCTGCGCCTATACCGAATCAATTTTCGGCCTCGGTGGCTGGCCGGTGAAGATCGCCCTGTTCGCCGTGATCATCGGCATCCACATGCGCGGTGTCGGCGAAGCCATGGGCCTGACGTTCATTGCCGGCGTGATCGCCGTCATCGCCCTGCTCACATTTGGCGTGGCCATGGCGCCCCATGTCGAGTTGGCCAATTTGCTGAAGTTGCCCGCCAACGTCGCAACACCGGTCAGCCTTGGCGGTATCTTCGCCTGCGTGCCATTCGCCATCTGGCTGTTCATCACCGTTGAGCAAACCGGCTCGGCCGCCGAGGAGGCGCACAATCCCGGTCGCACCATGCCCCGCGGCATTCTGGCGGCCATTGGCACGTTGCTGGTGACCGCGCTGGTGGTGCTGGTATGCGCACCGGGTGCCGGTGGTGTCGAGCTCGTCGGTTCGGCAGGTGATCCGCTGTATGCCGCGATGTCCAGCAACAGCGCCTTCGGTGAAGGTTCATGGCTGGCCAGGGTGATTGGCTGCGGCGCGGTGTTCGGCCTGATCGCGACCTTCTTCTCGCTGGTCTACGCCGCGTCCCGGCAACTGTTCGCCATGGCCCGCGACGGCTTGTTCCCGCAATGGCTGGGCAAGACCGGCAAGCGCGGCACGCCCTACCCGGCGCTGCTGCTGATCGGTGCCATCGGCCTGCCGCTGTCCGAAGTGGACCCGGCCACGGTGATGCTCGCGGTCGTGCTGTTGCTCAACGTTTGCTACCTGTTCATTTTCGGCGCGTACCTGCACATCAAACGCAACCAACCGGACCTGCCACGGCCGTTCACTCTGGTCGGCGGCAAACTGGTTGCCTGGCTCGGCCTGGCCCTCACGCTGGTGGTGATCGCCGCCTGCTTCCAGCTCGACATGCTGATGCTGATCGCCCTGGCGGTGACCTTCACCCTGTGCATTTTCAATTACCTGTTGCGCAACCGTCGCGCCACCGTCATCGAGGTTCCAGACCATGCCTGAAGACACTCTTTTGCAACGCCGCCATCGCGTGCTCGGCAACGCCTCGCCGCTGTTCTACGACAAGCCCTTGCACCTGGTGCGTGGCGAAGGTGTCTGGCTGTTCGACGTCGACGGTCGCCGCTACCTCGACGTCTACAACAACGTGCCCTGCGTCGGTCACTGTAACCCCCATGTGACCGAGGCCATGCAGCGTCAAGCCACCACGCTGAACATCCACACCCGCTACCTGGATGAACAGGTGGTGTGCTACGCCGAGCGCCTGACCGCGACCTTCGCCGCGCCGCTGGACACCGTCATGTTCACCTGCACCGGCAGCGAGGCCAATGAACTGGCGCTGCGCCTGGCGCGCTTTGCCAGTGGCGGCACCGGCATCATCGTCAGCGACTACAACTACCACGGCAACTCGGCATCGCTGGCCGAAGTCACCACTGCCCTGCCCTCGCCGGAACCCTTCGCCGCCCATGCCCGGGCCGTGCCGATTCCGTGCCTGTACCACGCACCGGCCGGCACCACCGAAGCGCAACTGGCCGAGCAGTACGCGGCCAACATCGCGGCGGCGATTGCCTCGATGCAAGCCCAGGGCATTCGCCCCGCCGCGCTGCTGATCGACACCCTGTTCGCTAACGAAGGGCTGCCACGGGTACCGGCCAGCTTCGTCAACAAGGCGGCAGCGCTGATCCGTGCAGCAGGCGGATTGTTCATCGCCGATGAAGTGCAGTCCGGTTTCGGTCGTACCGGCGATCACCTGTGGGGCCATCAGGCCCACGGCGTGGTGCCGGATATCGTCACCCTTGGTAAACCGATGGGTAACGGCTATCCACTGGCCGGGTTGATCACCCACAAGGCGCTGGTCGAATCCTTCGGCCGCCACGCCATGTACTTCAACACCTTCGGCGGCTCGCCGGTCGCGGCAGCGGTTGGCATGGCGGTGCTGGATGTGATCGAAGAACAGCAACTGCTGAAAAACGCACAAAACGTCGGTGCCTATGTGCAACAACGCCTGCAGGTGTTGGCCGGCAAGCACTCGATCATCGGCGACGTGCGCGGCAAGGGTCTGTTCTTCGCCATGGAGCTGGTACGTGACCACGCCAGCAAGGAACCGGCCGGACTGGAGGCGCGCAAGGTGGTCAACGACATGCGCGAGAACGGCGTGCTTATCAGCAAGATCGGCGCTGGCGACAACATTCTCAAGCTGCGCCCGCCGCTGGTATTCAGCCGCGACCACGCTGACTTGTTCGTCGACACGCTGGACAGCGCCCTGAGCGCGATTTGAGGCCCTGCCATGACTGAATTCCACACCCTGCCCCATGACCAGCAAGTCACCCGTCTGCACGAACTGGCGCGCCATGCCCTGCAACAGTGGGAAGGCGAATTCGCCGACATTGAACTGGTGAAGTTTCGCGAGAACGCAGTGTTCTCGGCCCGCCGCCACGACGGTCAGCGCGTCGCCCTGCGCATCCATCGCAATGGTTATCACTGCGAGGCCGCACTGCGTTCCGAGCTGCAATGGATGGAAGCCCTGGCCAGCGCAGGTATTACCGTACCGCAGATTATCCGCGCACAGAATGAAAGCCATCTGATCGAAGTCACCCACCAGGCCATCGGCGAGGCGCGTCACATCGACATGCTCGCCTGGCTGCCCGGTGCCACCGCCGGTACTTCCGAGGCGGGTGTGCAGGCCGATACGGAGATCGATTTCCTGTTTAATGAGGCGGGGGCGATTGCCGCGCGCATCCACCTGCATTCGGCGGATTGGCAGCAACCGGACGAGTTTGTCCGGCATGCCTGGGATGAAGAAGGCCTGATCGGCGCCAATCCGTTCTGGGGGCGTTTCTGGGAGCTGGAGCAGCTCAGCGACGGGCAGCGGAAGCTGTTGCAACAGGCCCGGCGTACGGCGCGCAAGGACTTGCGCCAGTACGGTCGACACCTGGGCAACTTCGGCATGATTCACGCGGATCTGGTGCCAGAGAACCTGCTGATCGAGGGCCCGCAACTGCGCCTGATCGACTTCGACGATGCCGGGTTCGGCTGGCACATGTTCGAGTTGGCCACTGCCTTGTACTTCTGCCTGGATGACCCGCGCTTTGATCAGATCAAGGTGGCGCTGCTCGACGGCTACAACGCGGTCAAGCCGCTGACCGAGGCGGATCGCAAGACACTGGCGTTGTTCCTGATGCTGCGCGGCACCACGTACCTGGGCTGGGTTCACACCCGCCAGGGCACGCCGACAGCGATTGAAATGGCGCCGATGCTGATTGAGCGGGCTTGCTTGTTGGCTCGGGAGTATTTGCAGGCCTGATACATCGAAATCGCGAGCAGGTCGGATCGCCGCACCGTCGCTCCCACACTGGATTTCAGTGAACTCAGAACTTGTGTTCGACGACGATCCACTGTGGGAGCGAGCTTGCTCGCGATGGGGTTATCACATCCAGCATCATTGCTGACAGATACTCCGCTATCGCGAGCAAGCTCGCTCCCACAGTGTTTAGTGGTTAACCGGGCCGATCGACCTGATCCAGCGCCCGATTCACCGCCAACTCCCCCAGCATGATGACTTGCGCGATGCCCAGCAGGGTGTTGCGGTGCGTGCCTTCCAGAAAACCCGCAGGTCATTGGCCATGACACTCGCCGAGGCCAGCGATTCGCAGGCGTGGGCCAGCAGGGTTTCGGTGTTGATGTCGGGGTTGATGGTGAAGAGTGTGGAGGGTTTGTGCGGGCTGGCCATGATGTGAGCGGCCGGGTTGGGGCAGGAATCGTTGTCTGGTGGATCAGGCGTAACCTTGAACATGATGTTCTTTTCCGTTGTGATGCAGCCACGCCGTCGCTGCTAAACGAGGGGGGTGGCGGCTGTACGCAGGTTAGCAGACCGGGGAAAAGAAGAAAGCCGGCGCGCCCAAGGACGCCCTACGCACAGCCACCATCAAATGCAGGTATGGAATACCTGCCTGACGGACACTCGTACGACCTTCAAATACCACGGGCTGCTAATCCCGATCACTGGGAATCAGTGACGCGGACCAAGTTACCGATGGCCTCCAGGGCGCACAAGCCGGCGGATTCTGGCTTAGCTGTAGGCAATGACGCAAGGCGTTGTGGCTTGCAGGAAGTTACTCCTACAGCCGTTAAACATGCATTCCAAACTGGCACCGCCATCGCGAGCAAGCTCGCTCCCACAGTTGATCTCAGTCGTACACAAACTTTGTGTTCACTACAGATTCCTGTGGGAGCGAGCTTGCTCGCGAAGAACGATAACGCGGTCTCAATCAAGCCGCGCTGGCATGCTCAACGCGATGAAACAACCGGTTAAAATACACCAGGCTGTCGCGTGGCTCGCGCACGCCCACCTTCGTCAGTTCCACGAACATCACCGAATGCGACCCCACTTCCTTGCACTCGCTGATCCGCCCTTCGAGCTGCACCAGGGCATCGCGCAGCACCGGCACATCGGCGGCGCCGTCGTCCCACAGATCCCAGGCAAAACGCTCGGCCATCGGCACCTGGGTCATGCCGGCGAAATGACGGGCCAGTTCTTCCTGCTCGCCACACAGCACGTTGACGCACAGATGGCCGTTGGTGCGGAACACGTCGTGGGTGGCGCTGTTGCGGTTGACGCACACCAGCACGGTGGGTGGCGAGTCGGTCACCGAGCACACGGCGCTGGCGGTGATGCCGCAACGACCGCCGGGGCCGTTGGTGGTGATGATGTTCACCGCGGCAGGCAGCTGCGCCATGGCGTTGCGAAAGTCGATTTGCTGCTGGCTCAGGTCGGCCATGTCGATGCCCCTTCCTTCAGGAGGACCGCTATCTGGCGGCCCGTAGGTGATGGAACAAGACTAAGGCTGCGGGCGCGCCGCAACCATTCTGACGATCCCCATGGCAGGGTTGGGTTTCCGCTAGTCGACTAGGTGGTTTCTTTATCGCAAGGGCCGGCCACAGTGGGTATTCTGCATACAGGCTCCAGAACGATGAGCCGATGCGTGCCGCGCGTTCGCGTGCGAAAACAATAATTAGAAAACTTTCGTGGCAGCCCCGATGGAAATCCGTAAACCGATTGTTTATATCGTTGACGACGACAAGGACCTGCGAACCTCACTGGCCTGGTTGCTGGAGTCGGTGAGCGTGCAGGCGCAGTGCTTTGCCGGCGCCGAAGAGTTCCTCAGCCAGTACGACCCCAAGCAGCCCGCCTGCCTGGTGCTCGACGTGCGCATGCCGGAGACCAGCGGTTTCCAGTTGCAGGAAATCCTCAACCAGCGCGGCAGCACCCTGCCAACCATTTTCGTCTCGGCCCATGGCGATATTCCGATGTCGGTCACGGCGATGAAGAACGGCGCGCTGGATTTCGTCGAGAAGCCCTACAACCCGCAGCAGATGATCGACCGCATCCAGGCCGCGCTGAAGACCGCCGTACACGCCCAGGCCGATCAGCAGCAGCGTCAGAACCTGCAAGGCAAACTGGCACTGCTGACCAGCCGTGAGCGGGAAGTGTTGATGCTGGTGATCGATGGCAAGGCCAGCAAGGTGATTGCCCGGGAGCTCAACATCAGCGTGAAGACCGTTGATGTGCACCGCACCAAGATCAAGGAAAAGATGGGTGTGAGCAGCATTGCCATGCTGGTGCGCGAGGTGCTGCATTTACCGGTGGATGAGCCGGTGCGGCACTGAGTGATTTGCAGCGGTCATGAGGCCGCCATCGCGAGCAAGCTCGCTCCCACATTGGCTCTGTGTACGACGCAGATCCAATGTGGGAGCGAGCTTGCTCGCGATGGGGCCGGCACATTCAACATTGATGGTGACTGACATACCGCTTTCGCGAGCAAGCCCGCTCCCACAGGTTGGTCCCGGTCGTACACAGACTTTGTGTTCACCGCAGATTCAATGTGGGAGCGGGCTTGCTCGCGAAGGGGCCAGCAAATACAACATCAATTGTGGCTATACCGCTTGCGATAAGCCCCTGGCGACACACCAAAGCGCGATTTGAACGCCGACGAGAAGTAGCTCGAATCCGAGAAGCCCCAGGCATAACACAGTGCCGATAGCTTCTGCTCGACATCGGCGCGACGCAGGTTTTCGGCGCAGAAATCCAGGCGGCGGTGCTTGATGTATTGCGCCACCACCAGGCCGCGCTTGGAGAACATCCGGTACAGGCCGCGCACGGAAATCCCGACTTCACGGGCGATCAGCTCGGGGCACAGTTCTTCGTCGCTGAGGTGGGTGTCGATGAAGGCGATGATCTTGCGGAACTGCCGCTCATGGGCGTCTGCACCGCCGTCCCGGGCGCTGATGCCCGGCAGCAACAGGCTGGCCAGGGCATCGAGCACAGCCTCGCTTTCCTGCATGTCCAGCCCTTCCTGCTGGCGGGTGTCCAGCACCAGCTTGTTGGCCATCGCCGCCAGGGGGCTGCCGGCCGCGATGCGCGTGGCGCAGTTAACGGTATTTAAGTGCGATCCCCGCTCGACCACCTGGCGCGGAAGAATCAGCGACAGCTGTCGGCAATCGTCGTTGTAGATCATGTCGCTCGGACGGCTGGCGTCGATCAGGGCAATGTCGCCACAGCCCAGTTGCGCGCGGTTGTCGCCCTGCTCCAGTTGCGAGCTGCCGCGCATCTGGAACACCGCGTAGTAGTGGCCGTCGCTGCTGGTGCTGACGTCCTTGCTGGTGCGGTACAAATGCACGTGCGCCATGTCGACCACACTCAGGTTGATCGCACCGCTGCGAAATTCCGCCAGTTCGCCGTAGAAATCGGTGTCCAGCGCCCGGGCATCGAAACGCCCACAGGCCTGGTTCACCTGGCTCAACCAACTTTCGAACGCCTCGTTGCGCACCGTCGATGCTGTAATCATGTCCGCAAAGCCTCACGTTTTTGTTGTTATTTTTCGACCGCTTCATCGAGCGGTTCGTCAAAACGGTTATTTCTGTAGCCATCTCCTCCTTCGACGGCCGCCGGGCGCCCATTCAACAGGCTCCGGCCCAAGCTTTCCAGTCGACCTACGGGTTAAATGTCCAATACCAGACGAGCGGAAAGCGCCCGTGATACACACGCGCAAATCTGTTTGTTGGACGCCTTTTCCTTGTTCGACAGGCAGTTGTCGCGGTGCTCCGGCACGCCGTCCAGTACCTCGACGATGCAGGTGCCGCAGATGCCTTCGCGGCACTCGGTGTCGATGTCGCAACCGTAGGCCTGAAGTACGTCGACCAGGCTGGCGTTGGCCGGCACCTGCAGCACCACACCGGAACTGGCCAGCTCCACTTCGAACGTGCCGGCCGGAGCGCTGTTGGCGGCCGGGTCTGCGGCAAAGTGTTCAAGGTGAATCGAATCGTCAGAGCGACTGCGGGACGCCACTTCCACCACTTTGTTCATGAAAGGTGCCGGGCCGCAGGTGTAGACGTGGGCGGCGCTGCCGGCACGCGCCAGGCATTCGCTCAACGCGCCGTCCAGATCCGCCGGCTCCACGCCGTAATGAAACTCCACGTGGTCGGCGAATTTTGTCACCAACAGCTCTGTAAACGCCGCGTACTGCGCCGAACGGGCGAAGTAATGCAAACGATACGGCTGGCCGCTTTCCGCCAGTCGATAAGCCATGCTCAACAGCGGAGTCACGCCGATACCGGCGGCGAACAGCACGTGTTCGCGGGCACTGTCATCGAGACGGAACAGGTTGCGCGGCGCGCCCATTTCCAGCTCCATGCCCTCTTCCACTTGCTCGTGCAGCGCCAGCGAACCACCGCGCGACTGCGCTTCTTTCTTCACCGCCACCAGATACGCACGGCGATCCTGCGGCGGGCTGCACAGCGAATACTGGCGGGTCACCCCGGTCGGCCCGGTCAGGTCGACGTGGGCACCCGGTTCATAGGTGTCGAGCGGCTGGCCGTCACTGCGCACGAGGCGAAAGGAACGGATATCCAGCGCTTCGTCGACGATCCTTTCGATCTTCACCTTCATCATTGCATCACCTGAATACTGTTGTTTTGGTTTACTGCCCCTTGTAGGAGCGAGCCTGCTCGCGATGAACCTGAGAACAACACGGGGTGTCAGGTTTCCCGCGTTATCGTTGGCGACCATCGCGAGCGAGCTCGCTCCTACAGGGTGGGGGCATTTTTCTGCTGCTCAGCGCATGAACAAACCGCCATTGATGTCCCAGCACGCACCCGTTACCGAGGCGGCGTTCTCGGCGATCAGCAGCAACACGCTGTCGGCGATGAACGTTGGGTCACCGAGGGTGCCGGCCGGGATCATTTTCAGGATCTGTTCCAGACGCTCCGGAGCCACGGTTTCGCGTACCACCGGCAAGTCCAGCGGACCTGGCGAGATGCTGTTGACCGTCACGCCCTGGGGTGCCAGTTCACGGGCGAAGACTTTGGTCAGGGTCGCCACGCCACCCTTGGCCGCCGCGTAATGCGCGCCGGTGGCGGTGCCGCCGTTCTGCCCGGCCAGGGACGCAATGTTGACGATGCGACCGAAGCCGCGCTCGGCGAAGTGCGCACCGAACACCTGGCAGGCGACAAAGGTGCCCCGCAGGTTGATCGCCATCGACTCGTCGAATTCTTCTGGTGTGATGTCCATCAGCGCGGCGACTTTCGACACACCGGCGTTGTTCACCAGAATGTCGGTGCCGCCCCAGCGCTCGGCGAGCACATCGCGGGCACGCTGAAAGTCGGCCTTGCTGCGCACATCCAGCTCGATGGCCACGGCGCTGGCGCCGCTGCCATCGAGTTCCAAAGCCAGTTGCTGCACGCCATCGAGGCGCACATCCGCCAGGCCGACGCGATAACCGGCTGCGTGCAGACGGCGGGCGATGCATTCGCCCAGTCCGCGCGAGGCACCCGTTACGAGGGCTACTCGACTCATGATGTTGCCCTCACAAAAGGAAGCCGAGCGCGCTCAGGCTGTCGGTGGAGTTGATCAGGCGCACCACTTTTCGCTCCAGGGTCGGCACGCCGTCGGTGAAGCGGATACGGTGGTTCAGGTCGGCCACGAACGGCGTGTGCACGCCGCGCTTGTAGGCGTACAACAACTGCGCCGAATTGACTTCGACGATGTCGCCGGCCGCTTCCACCAGGCGGAAACGCGAGATCGTGCGAATGGTTTTAGCCGCGTCCACCGCCGACGGCGAGTAGCCGGCGGTCAGGCGTTCGATGCGCAGGTCACGCATGCGCGCATCGTCGTAGGCGTAGTTGAGGGTCGCTTCGAAATCTTCGGTGTCCGGGTCGATCGGCACGATGTACTTGCCGCTTTCGCTCCACAGGGTCGCCCATTCGGCGTAGTTCTTGTGGTCGAGCAGTTCGGCTTCGCGCCAGATGAACTCGATGGCCTGGGCCAAGGGACCGGTAAAACCGTTCAGGGTGTCGTGATTGCTCATTGGCTCATCATCCTTTTCCACATGTCGTAGGCACCGCGCATGCCGCCTTCGTCGGTGGCGTGGCTGACCTTGTCGCCGTTTTCAGCGGTGATTTCGCGGTTCAGGCCGCGGTTGACCAGGATTGGCGCATCGACGCCGGCGTACGAGCCGCGCTGCACGCGGTCCCAGGCTTCGGCATCGTCAGGGCTGCCGAAACCGAACGGGCCCTGGAAGTGTTCGTGGATGCGCATGCGTTCGCGGTTGGCGATTTCCGGGCCGCCGTCCATGCCGAGGGCCACGTGGCGGATCTCGGTTTCGGTGACCGACACCGGGCGCAGCACGCGGAAGAACGACATCGACATCGCCACGTTGGGGAACAGGTTCAGGTTGAAACCGGCGCCGTGCAGCGAGCGCACGATGCGACGGACCTGATCGGCCGGCAGGGTTTTCGACAGTTCTTCGGTGACGTGGGCGAAGCGCTCCTGCAACTGTTCGGTGCCGTCGTCGTGATCGAGGTCGACGTGCTCCGGCACCATCACCATCACGCTGTGGCCGTTGCCCAGGGAGTGGGTCACGGCTTGTTCGTCGGTCATGAACGAGAGCATTTCCGAAGTTTCTTCATCCACCGACGACATGAACGACTTGTGCACGATCGGGAAGTGATAGCCGTCGGTGGTGTTTTCCAGCTGGATCTTCCAGTTGCCCTTGAAGCTGAACTTGTGTTCGCCCTGGGTCTTGATCGGGTAGCCGGCGCCCTGCTTCATGAACAGGTCCATCCAGTGTTTCGCGCCGCCGAGGAAGTCTTCCAGCGGCTCGATCTCGTCGTTGTAGCTGGCGAACACCATGCCGGCGTAGCTCTCGACGCGCAGGCTGGTCAGCGGCAGTTCCGACTTTTCCAGAATGCCTTCGTAGCCGTCCGGATACGGCAGCGCACGCAGCTTGCCGTCCAGGCCATAGGACCAGCTGTGATACGGGCAGGTGAAACCGGTGGCGTTGCCCTTGTGCTTCTCGCACACGGTGGCGCCACGGTGCCGGCAACGGTTTTCCAGCACGTTGATGTTGTTCTTCTTGTCGCGCACCACAATCACCGGGCGGCGGCCGATGGTGGCGGTCTTGAAGTCGCCGCTATTGCGCACTTCGCTTTCGTGGGCAACCCACACCCAAGTGCGGTAGAAAATCTTGTCCAGCTCGGCTTCGAACAGCGCCGGGTCGTTGTACAGCGAGACGTCGACGCGGTCGTGCCGGACCAGGTCTTCGGGGCTTTTCGACGTTGCAATCAGCTGATATTCATGAGTGCTCATGCGGTTCTCCTCATGGCTTCTTTTTATGATTGAGTGGTAGAGGCTTGCAGCTGCGCACCAAAGGCGCAGACCAGTTCGTCCTGACCTTTGCGGCCAACGATTTGCAGGCCGACTTTCAGCCCGCCGCAATCGAGTTCCACCGGCACCGTCAGCGCGGGGTGACCACTGAGGTTGAAAGGCCGCACCAGCGGGGTCATGCCGGCCACGGCTTTGCTGCCGGCGCGGGCTTCGCTGAGGGTTGGCGGCAAGGTTGGCAGTGTCGGCAACAGCAATACGGCGAAGTCTTCCAGTGCTGCATCCACCTGTTGGGTGAACCGCGTGCGCACGGATTCGGCCTGGGCCAGTTCTTCGCGCGTGGTGCGGCTGGCCGCCAGCAAGCGTGTTTCCACATCGGCGCCGATCAGGCCCTTGCCGGTCAAATAGCCGAACGCCGCCCAGTTTTCGAAATTGATCACGGTCAGGCCGGCGGCAAACGCTGCTTCGAATTCGCTCAGGTGCAGGTTGCTGCGACGCCATCCGGCGCGGTCGGCGGCTGCACCCAGGCTGGCTTGCAGGTGCGAATCACAGGCCACCTCGAGAAAGCCGACCCTGGCGCCGTCGCCTGGCAGGCCTTGAGCGGTAAAGCCCGGGCAGATCACCTGCATCGCGGCGATCAGGTCGTCCATGCTTTTTGCGAACGGCCCGACGCAATCGAGGCTGGACTCCAGCGGATGAGCGCCGACACGGCTGACGCGACCATAAGTCGGCTTGAGCCCGGCAATCCCGCAGCACGCTGCCGGCACCCGCACCGAACCACCGGTGTCGGTGCCGATGGCGATGTCCGCCAGGCCTGCCGCGACCGCCGAAGCCGAACCGCTGGACGAGCCGCCAGGCACACGGTCCGGCGCTTGCGGATTGATCGGAGTGCCGGTCCAGTCGTTGATGCCGGTCACGCCGAACGCCAGTTCATGCAGGTTGGTCTTGCCAACGATCTGCCAGCCAGCATCGAGGATCGCATCGACCACCTCGGCGTTTTGCGTCGCCGCCGGTGCATCGGCGAACGCACGGCTGCCTGAGCGGGTCGGATGGCCGGCGATGTCGATGGAGTCCTTGATGGCGACGCGCTTGCCGTTGCCACCGAGGAGGAATTCGCTGATGAAAGTACTCATGCGCTCAGCTCCGAATTGAACAAGCGTTGCGTGCGGAAATGCGCGATCAGCCAGACGCCGTCGACACAACGGAAATCGATGTTCAGGCGCGTGCCGAACAACTCATTGCGGCCATCGGCGTAGGTCGAGATCTGCTGCATGATCCACTGCCCCTGCGCCGCCTTGCCGTCGACCACGATCGACTCGCTGGTGAGGTAATGCAGGTTCAGCTTGAAGTGGTCGGACGGCGGCAGATAACCGCCGACAAACGCCGCCACCGCCTCACGTCCACGGTGTTGACCGAACGTCTTCGCGGTCTGGGTGCCGAGGCCTTCCCAGATCGCATCCTCGGTGAACAATTGCGCCAACTGGCTCAGATGAATCGCCGCCCGCGGCACATCGCACAGGTCCATGTAGCGCGCCATCAAGCGACGCACTGCGCTTTCCCCTTCGAGCGTCGCCAGACGCTGCAGCAAGGCCTCGTTCATGGCTTACACCTTGGCCGCATCAGGAATGGTCAGCGGACGACCGATGCGCGCTTCGATCTTGGCGTAGCGCCACAGGCTGTATTGGCCGACCGGAGTGGTGCGGAACAGGTTGCAGGCGTCGATCACCGACTGGTGGCAGTCGACGTCGGCCATGATGTACACGGTCCAGGGCGAGGTGGTGGACGGGCCGACCATCAGGCGGTCGTCATCCATCGCGCCGAGCACGGTGATGCCGGGCATCGCGCCGAGGTCGCCCATCATCTGACTGAAGCCTTTCCACACACTCAGGCCTTCGCCGGTGGGCAGGTCGAAAAAGTTCTGGGTGATGCCGATGCAGAAGACGACGCGCAATGGCTCTTGGGTGGTTTGCGACATGGGTGCGGTTCCTTGAAAAAGTAATGGGGATTCAGATGTAGCCCGGGAACGGCGGTACGCCGAGGAACACCGAGCCGGCGCCGTCGTACAGGCCTTCGCTGAGGAAGGCGTGCTGGGTCACCACCATCGAGTCGCGCAGATAGCGTTGCAGCGGATGGCGCAGGTAAATGGCGGTGGTGCCGGCCAGGCCGTAGGCGCTCTGCACCACCTCGGCACCGGCCTGGGACACATGAATGGCCGACAGGCGCAACAGGCTGGTCTGCTCCGGCGTGACCGGGTTGCCGGCCAGGATCGAGTTCCACACCTGCTCGGTGGCGTTGTAGAAGAAACCGCGCGCGGCGCTGAGCTTGGCTTCAGCCTTGGCGATCTCGATGCGCACGTAAGCGCGGTCGGACAATTTCGGCGCGCCGGTGATGCCGCTACCACCCGCCATGCGGCTCATTTCGTCCAGCGCAGCACGGGCCAGTCCGAGGTTGACCACCGCCAGCACTTGCGCGGCGTAGGCGATCGATGGATAGCGGAACAGCGGCTCGTCGATGGTCGAGGCACCGCCGCGGATGAACGTCCAGCGCTCGTCAACGCGTTTATCGGTCACTCGCAGGTCATGGCTGCCGGTGCCTTTGAGGCCGACCACTTCCCAGTTCTCGACGATGTCTACCTGCTCCGGGCGGAACACAGCGGTGCGCGGCTTGCCGCCAGCGGCGCCGATGCCAACGCCCAACAGGTCTGCGCCTTTGCAGCCACTGGCGAATTTCCAGGTGCCGCTGACCTGATAGCCGCCTTCTACGGCCTCGGCCGGTTGCAAGGGGAACAGGCCGCCAGCGAACACCAGGTCAGGGCTTTCGGCGTAGAGTTCAGCGAGGGTTTCCCGTGGTAAAGCAGCCAGGTAGACACCGGCGCTGCCGAAGCTGGCCACCCAGCCCGCCGAGCCGTCGGCTTCGGAGATGCGTTCGATCATTTGCAGGAACAGGTGCGGTGCCAGGGCGTCGCCACCGAAGCATTTCGGCGTGGCGGCACGGTAGATGCCCACTTGTTTGAAGCGCTCGATCATGTCCCGTGGCACGTGGGAGCCAGTGTCGAATTCTTCGCGGCGCCGGCGCACTTCATCCAGTACCTGCGCAAAGGCCTGGCTGTCGACGACATTCTCGTCAACGCCGATCGATGCGTCTTGTTGCGCAACCGCTGAACGCAGCATGGGCATTCTCCGTTTTGTTTATTGTTAGTGGGGTGACACGCATGCCCCGTTGTAGGAGCGAGCCTGCTCGCGATGGTCGTCAACGATGACGCTGGAAACCTGGCACCCCGTGGCGCTCTCAGGTTCATCGCGAGCAGGCTCGCTCCTACAGGGAATCGGCGAGATCACCCTTGCATTGCGGTCCAGTGTAAAAACCGCATCCGGCCGCCACTATTGGTGCGTGCAGCCCCCTCGCTAAAGAAAACCCCTAGACCCACACCGGTAACCTCTGAGCGCATCCCGCTGTGCGAGCAGGTATAAAACGCCATACTGCAAATCTCTGCCGCCAGGGGCCGTGCGATGTACCAGCCAAAACAGAACGACTTTTATGCGCTGATCGAAGCCATGCCGCTGTGCATCATTCTTCATGACGCGCACACCAAGGAAATTCTCTGGGCCAACGCCGCTGCCCTGGCGGCGTTGGGCTTTACCCTGGAAGAACTGACGCCGCTGAAGGCCTCCGACATGACCCGCGATGCGCCGAAATACCGGCGTTCCATAGGTTTGCGCTGGCTCGAAAGGGCCGCGCGCACCGGGCAACGGACCATCGAGTGGTGCTATCGCTCCAAGCAAGGGGTGGAGATTCTTTCCGAGGCGGTGGCGACCCTGGTGCACCTGGACGGTCGCGATGTGTTGATGGTGCAGTTCCGTGACATTTCCAAAGAGGACAAGGTCAAGCGCGACCTCAAGCGTTTCGAGAGCCGGCTCAAGGCCTTCATGCAGGACCTGGCCGAAGGTGTGGCGGTGCTCGGCCCCGAGGGCGATATCGGTTTTATCAGCGACTCCGGCGCGCACCTGCTCGACAGCGAAGTGCACCAGCTCATGGGCGAGAACTTCCTGGCCTGGTGCGACGACGCTTCGCGTCAGCGCTTGTTGCAACAGTTCGCCCATGAGACGCCGGAGCACGCGCCGTTCAACGTGCACTACAAGGTGCAGCGCCGGAACGGCGAATGGCGCTGGCATGACGCAACTTGTCGCTACATCGAGATCGAGGACGATCTGGTCGGCCATCTGCTGCTGTTCCGCGACGTGACCGAGCAGGTGCAGGCCGAAGAGGCGCGGCGAGTCAGCGAGCAGAAGCTCGAGTACCTGGCGCGCTACAACGCCATGGGCGAAATGGCCGTGGCCATCGCCCACGAGCTGAGCCAGCCATTGGCGGCGACCCGCAACTTTATTGAAGGCGCAGTGATTCGCCTGGGCAACACGGGGGAAACCGATCAAGGCGTCGCCTGGGGCTTGCAGAGCGCCGTGCGGCAAATCGAGCATGCCTCGGTGATCATCAAGAGCGTGCGCGATTACGTGGTCAAGCTGGAGCAGACTGAAGAGCTGGTCGACCTTAATGAGTTGCTGCGCGAAACCCGCTACTTCATCAGCCTGCGCGCCGATCCGAGCCGGGTGCGCGTGGAAATCGTCGCCGCGTCCGAACCGCTGCGGGTGAGTTGCGAGAAGGTGCTGATCGGCCAGGTGATCCTCAACCTGGCCTTCAACGCCATTGAAGAAATGGCCGACCTGCCCACTGAACGACGCCTGTTGCGTATCCACGCCAGTCGCGAGAACGATGTGGCCCTGGTGCGCATCGAAGACTGCGGCCGCGGCATCCAGGCCCAGGCGCAGGAGAAGCTGTTCGACGGCTTTTTCTCGTCCAAGGTCAGCGGCAACGGCATCGGCCTGGCGCTGTGCAAGAACATCATCGGCAGGCATCGTGGCGATATCTGGGCGCAAAACCTGGAGCCGTGTGGCGCGGTGTTTACCTTCTCCCTTCCCCTCGCCAATCCCGCCTGACCTGCACCACTACTGTGGTCTGACATACACAAATCCTGTGGCGAGGGGGCTTGCCCCCGTTCGGTTGCACAGCAGCCGCAAAACCTGCTGGCACGGTGTGACTGGCAAATGCTGGGGCCGCTTCGCAACCCAACGGGGGCAAGCCCCCTCGCCACAAATGCAGCTTCGCCCTTCCCACCTCTGACGCCAGTCAAACCCCCGCCTTATCAGATTGTGCAGCCAGTTTCATGACACTGGCACAGACACACAAACACTTGGCAGGCAGGGCAATTCTCCCGATCTCGGGGCACGGCAGAATCAAAGGGTAAAAATCTGCCAAAGCACCCGCGATCCGCGTTACCAACAATTCAGGAAGTTCCCCTTATGCGAACAAACAGGATCTCCGTACAGTCAGCGCTAGGCCTGAGCCTGCTTGTACTCGGTTTGAACAGTGCCCACGCGGATCTACCCGCCGGTACGATTGGCCAGACCGTTCTGGCGTTTCCACCCGAAGCTCACCGCGCGTTTGTCATCGACGTCGAGTTCGACAGCTTTGTGGCTGGCCGCGTGACCGTGGTCGACCCGGACCAGAAGCGCATCCTCGGCATGGTGCCGACCGGTTTCGCAGCGCCGTCGACCCTCAGTCACGACAAAAAAACCATCTATAGTGCGGACATCTGGTATTCCCGCGGCACCCGCGGCACCCGCACCGACGTGCTCACCGCGTGGGACAGTTCGACCCTGTCGCCGGCCTGGGAAGTGCTGATTCCAAACAAGCGCGCCGAATCGCTGACCCAGCGTTATGCGCTCAAGCCAAGCGGCGACGACAAGTTCGTCTACGTCTACAACTTCACCCCGTCGACTTCGGTGACCGTGGTCGATACCCAGACCAAGGCGGTTGCCACGGAAATCGCCATCCCCGGTTGCGTGCTCAACTACCCGGTCGGTAACCGCCGCTTCGCCTCGCTGTGCGGCGACGGCAGCCTGCAAGTGGTGACCCTCAACGATCAGGGCCAGGAAACCGCGCGCAGCCGCACGCCGTTCTTTGATCCGAACGCGGAAAAACTGGTAGAGCGCGCCGTCAACGTCGGCGACACCTACTACTTCACCACCACGACCGGCACCGTACGCCCGGTGGATTTCGCCGGTGATGCGCCGAAGGTCCTGCCGTCCTGGTCACTGGTTTCCGACGAAGACAAGAAGGCCGGCTGGGCGCCGGGTGGCTGGCAGATGATGGCCGTGGCGCCGAAGCTGGACCGCCTGTACGTGCTGATGCACGACGCCCACGAACCGATGAAGTGGGAAGACCCGAGCCCGCTGATCTGGGCGTTTGACCTCAAGACCCACAAGAAGGTGGCGACTCTGGAAGCCTCGGTTCCGGTGTGGAGCATGCAGGCAACCGGCGACGACAAGCCGTTGTTGCTCGGCACCGACGTGGAAGGCGGTTTGCAGATTTTCGATCTGAAGACCAACAAGCTCACCGGCAGCATGCCGAAAGTCGCCAAAACCGCGACTCAGGTCCTGAGCTACTAAGAGGTTCGGCCATGCACACAGATCCGATCTTCATCATTGCCAGCGCCATCGCCATCGCGGTGTTGCTGGCCAGCGCAGCGACCCACAAGTTGCGCGCGCCGGCCCGCTTCGCCCGGCAACTGGCGGACTATCAACTGCTGCCCGAGGCGCTGGTGCGCCCGACGGCACGGTGGGTGCCGCTGTTGGAACTGGCCATTGCCTTTGCCCTGCTGGTGCCGGTCAGCCGTGGTTACGCCGCGTTGAGCGCCGCCAGCCTGTTGGCCCTGTACGCCGCCGCCATCGGCATCAACCTGTGGCGCGGTCGCGCGGACATCGACTGCGGTTGCGCCGGTCCCGACCAGGCACAGCCGCTGCGTCCGGTGCTGCTGGCACGTAACAGCGCACTGATAGCGCTGGCGCTGGTGGCCAGCGTGGCGCCGGTTGCCCGCGACCTCAACCTGTTCGATGGGTTCGTGACCCTGGCTGCCGCCGCGGTTGCGCTGCTCATCTACGCCGCCGCCGATGGGCTGCTGGCGAACTCCCCTCTTCTGCTCAAATTGATTGGTAGGTAATCGAAATGGAAGGCTTGATTGTTTCCAACGTTCTGCTCTGGGTGCTGCTGGTGGCCGTGGCGTTTGTCGTCATGGGCCTGGTGCGGCAGATCGGCGTGCTGCACGGTCGTCTCGCCCCGGCTGGCGCGCTGATGGTCGACAAAGGGGTGGCGGTCAATGAACCCGCGCCGCAAGTCACCGCCAGCGACCGTCACGGTCGTCCGGTGAACTTCGGTTACGCCGGCGAGAAATCGCAACTGCTGTTCTTCCTCTCGCCGACCTGCCCGATCTGCAAGTCGCTGCTGCCAGCGATCAAATCCATCGCCAAGGAGCAATCGGACCGCCTCGATGTGGTGTTCGTCAGCGATGGCGACATGGACGCCCAGCAAGCGCTGATCCGCGAACACAAACTTGAAGACGCCACCTATGTGGTCGGTCCGGAAGTGGGCATGACCTACCAGATCGGCAAGCTGCCGTACGCCGCGCTGATCGACAAGGCCGGCACCCTGCGCGCCAAGGGCCTGGTCAACTCCCGTGAGCATCTGGACAGCCTGTTCGAAGTCGAGCATTTGAAGCACGCCACGTTGCAGCAATACCTCAATGCCCAACCGCACACCCACGATCACGACCACAGCCACGGCCATAGCCACTGATAAGGCAGGGAGACCTTTATGAAACTGCTGGATCTGTTGTTTGAGCGTTCGTCCCGCCGTGTCGCCGACACCACTTCGCGCCGCAAACTGCTGGCACGCATGGGTTCGCTGATGGTGGCCGGTGCCGCCCTGCCACTGTTGCTGCCGCTGGACCGCACCAGCAAGGCCCTGGCCGCGGAGCCTGCGCAGGCCGGCGACCCTGGCGATCCGAACACCTGCGACTACTGGCGCTACTGCTCCATCGACGGCTTTCTGTGCAGCTGCTGCGGCGGGTCGGTGACCTCCTGCCCACCGGGCACCGAAGCCTCGCAAGTGACCTGGATCGGCACCTGCCGCAACCCGGCCGACGGCAAGGACTACATCATTTCGTACAACGACTGCTGCGGTAAGCAAAGCTGCGCCCAGTGCGCCTGTACCCGTAACGACAGTGAAGAACCGGCCTACCGCCCGTTCAACAATAACGATGTGAACTGGTGCCTGGCCGCCAAATCGCACATCTACCACTGCACCGTTTCGGTCATCCGCGGCGTCGCCGTTTAAAGAACGCGCTTTGCGTCGGTTGCTCGCGCAATCGGCGCTTTTTTTCTGTGGCTGCTTTTCTTTTTTTACTGCTTTGTGTGTGTGTACCTGTAGGAGCGAGCTTGCTCGCGAAGGACGTCAACGATAACGCGGGCTATCTGGTTTAACGCGTCGCCCTTTAGTCCTTCGCGAGCAAGCTCGCTCCTACAGGTGCCAAACCGGTCATCAGCGGAGTTGGATTACATGCGTAGTTTGATATTGCTCGGTCTCGTCTGCGCCCTGAGCGCCCCGCTCGCTTTCGCCCGGGCCATTCCCAATCCGGCGCAGAGCCATGCGCCGGGCAACGAAGATGTTCAAACCCCGATTGCCCAGGCCGGCTACAGCGTCGGCGTGAACTACCAGCTGCAATGCGCCGGTTGCCACCTGGGCGACGGCACGGGTTCGGCCGCCAACGACACGCCACGGATGAAAGGTTTCGTCGGTAACTTCCTGAAAGTGCCCGGTGGCCGCGAATTCCTCGTGCGGGTGCCGGGTATGTCGCAGTCAGCGCTGAACAACGCACAACTGGCGGACCTGCTCAACTGGCTGTTGCGCGAAGACGGCATGGCGGGTAGCAGCATGCCGGCCGATTATCAGCCTTACACCGCCGAAGAAGTCATGGCGTTGCGCGCCAAGACCATGCTCAACCTGCCCGACACCCGTGGTGAGTTGATCAAGGCCATGCGTACCCAAGGCATCGCGATCGATGACGGGATGAATTACTGAGAACATTTGCCCCGCCCCGCTTCAACATCAACCGCCCGGACGATGGACGCGTTGACGGCAAATAAGTAACGTAACCGGTGCTGTTTTCGAACCTGGAAAATCGAAAAGGGAGTTTGCATCGTGACCGAAGAGACAAAAACCAAAGGACCGGCTTCGTACTTCCCGTCCATTGAAAAAAAGTACGGGCAGCCGATCAGCCATTGGCTGGACCTGCTCAAGTCCGTCAGCGACAAGAAACACATGGAGATGGTGGCCTGGCTCAAAACCGAACACGGGATGGGTCATGGTCACGCCAATGCGCTGGTTGCCTATCATCTGGCAGCCACCAAAAGCACCTAGCCACCGGTCCATCCTTTGCTGTGCTATCGGTGGTGCCGGGTAAAACCGGCTCCACCGTAAGTCTTCTGTTGCCCTATTCTTTCATCCAACCCATCACGCCGGACATCGACCATGTCAGCCCCCGAATCCACCCTCCTCGACAGCTGGCACCACAACGCCCGGGCCTGGATCGACGCCATACGCAGCGGCACCATCGAAAGCCGCCTCAAGGTCACCGACCAGGCCATCCTGCTGGCGGTGCTGGGTCGCCAGCCCGAGCGTGTACTCGACCTGGGTTGCGGTGAAGGCTGGTTGTTGCGTGCGCTGGCAGACCGGGCCATCGATGCGGTCGGTGTGGATGGCGATGCGACGCTGGTGGAGGCGGCGCGGACGGCCGGCACTGCGCGGGTGCATTTGGCGAGCTATGAACAACTGGCTGAAGCGAAAGTCGACATCGGCCGCGACTACAACCTGATCTGCGCCAACTTCGCCCTGCTGCATCAGGACATCATCCCCCTGCTCGCCGCCATGAACACCCTGCTCGCCCCGGGTGGCGCGCTGCTGATCCAGACACTGCACCCATGGGCGGCTGCGGCGGGCGACTACCAGGATGGCTGGCGGGAAGAGAACTTCTCTGGCTTCAAGGGGCAGTGGCAGCCCATGCCATGGTATTTCCGCACCCTGTCCAGTTGGCTGAATGCACTGGACATGGCCGGCTTTGCATTGGCCGGCCTGCAGGAGCCACAGCACCCGCAAAGCCCCGTGCCGCAGTCATTGCTGTTGGTGGCCGAGCCACGGCGCTGAGTGGCTTTAATATCGCACACAGTTCTTGCCCCGCCGAACATCCCTGCGGGAGCGGGCTTGCCCGCGAAGAGGCCGGCACATTCAACATCGATTTCGCCTGTCATGCCGTCATCGCGAGCAAGCTCGCTCCTACAGGTTCAGTGGCTGTACGCAAAATCAGCGAATCACCCAAATCCCTGTGGGCTTGCTCGCGATGAGGCCGGCACATTCAACATTGATTTCGCCTGACATTCCGCCATCGCGAGCAAGCTCGCTCCTACAGGTTCAGTGGCTGTACGCAAAATCTGCGAACCACACAAATCACTGTGGGAGCGAGCTTGCTCGCGATGAGGCCGGCACATTCAACATCGATTTCGCCTGACATTCCGCCATCGCGAGCAAGCTCGCTCCCACAGGTTCAGTAGCTGCACGCAACATCTGCGAACCACCCCAATCACTGTGGGAGCGAGCTTGCTCGCGATGAGGCCACAGGTTTCAGTGGTGCACCCAATACAGTGTCAGGCCCACTCTTTACGCAGCTGACGCGCAGCGTTGACCATGTGCACCAGCGCCGCTTCGGTTTCCGGCCAGCCGCGGGTCTTCAGGCCGCAGTCCGGGTTGACCCACAGGCGGTCGGCGGGAATACGCTTGGCGGCCTTGCGCAGCAGGTTGGCCATTTCCGAGGAGTCCGGCACCCTTGGCGAGTGGATGTCATACACGCCTGGGCCGATTTCGTTCGGGTAGGCGAAGGCTTCGAACGCGTCCAGCAGTTCCATGTCCGAGCGCGAGGTTTCGATGGTGATCACGTCGGCATCCATGGCGGCGATGGACTCGATCACATCGTTGAACTCGCTGTAGCACATGTGGGTGTGGATCTGGGTTTCGTCGCGCACACCGGAGGCGCACAGGCGGAACACTTCGGTCGCCCAGTCCAGGTAGTGCTGCCACTGCGCCTGGCGCAACGGCAGGCCTTCGCGGAATGCGGCTTCGTCGATCTGCACGATCTTGATCCCGGCGGCTTCCAGGTCCACCACTTCATCACGGATCGCCAGGGCCAATTGACGAGCCTGCACTTCGCGGGTCACGTCTTCGCGGGGGAACGACCACATCAGCATGGTCACGGGACCGGTCAGCATGCCCTTCATCACCTTGTCGGTGAGGCCCTGGGCGTAGCGGATCCACTCCACGGTCATGGCTTTCGGACGGCTCAGGTCACCGAAGATCACCGCCGGTTTCACGCAACGCGAGCCGTAGCTCTGGACCCAGCCGAAACGGGTGAACACATAGCCGTCAAGTTGCTCGGCGAAGTATTCGACCATGTCGTTACGCTCGGCTTCACCGTGCACCAGCACGTCCAGGCCCAGGTTTTCCTGCACTTGCACGGCGTGACGGATCTCACTGTGCATCGCTTCGGTGTATTCGGCTTCGGTCAGCTTGCCTTGCTTGAACGACTGGCGAGCCAGACGGATCGACGCGGTTTGCGGGAACGAACCGATGGTGGTGGTCGGGAACAGCGGCAGGTTCAGGCCGGCGCGCTGTTTCTCGATGCGCCGGGCAAACAGCGAATGACGCTGGCTGTCCTTGACAGTGATGGCGGCCACACGCGCCTGCACGGCCGGTTTGTGGATGCGTGGCGACGCAGTACGGCTAGCCTGTACGGCGCGGCTTTGGGTCAGCGCTTCAAGCACCTTCGGCGCTTCCGGCTCGTTGACGGCCTGAGCCAGCACCGCGACTTCTTCACACTTCTGCACGGCAAACGCCAGCCAGCTTTTCAGTTCGGCATCGAGCTTGTCTTCACGCTCCAGATCAACCGGGCTGTGCAGCAGAGAGCAGGATGGCGCGACCCACAGCCGATCACCCAGACGCTCATGAGCATGCTGCAGGGTGGCCAACGCGTTTTCCAGGTCGCAGCGCCAGACGTTACGGCCGTTGACCAGGCCCAGCGACAGCACTTTATAGGCCGGCAGACGATCGAGGATGGTCGGGTACTGCTCAGGCGCACGCACCAGATCGATGTGCAGGCCGTCCACCGGCAGATTGGCGGCCAGGCCCAGGTTTTCTTCAAGACCACCGAAGTACGTGGCGATCAGTTTCTTCAACGGGTCACGCTGAATCAGGTTGTAGGCCCGCTCAAAGGCGTTTTTCCAGTCCTGCGGCAGGTCGAGCACCAGGATCGGCTCGTCGATTTGCACCCACTCGACGCCCTGTGCCGCCAGGCGCTGGAAGATCTGGCCGTACAACGGCAACAGACGATCCAGCAGCTCCAGCTTGTCAAACTCGACGCCCTTGGCCTTGCCCAGCCACAGGTAAGTCAGTGGGCCGATGATCACCGGCTTGACGTTGTGCCCCAGTACGCGGGCTTCCTCGACTTCTTCGAACAACTGGTCCCAGCCGAGCTGGAACTGCTGATCGGCGCTGAACTCAGGGACAAGGTAGTGATAGTTGGTGTCGAACCACTTGGTCATTTCCTGGGCATGCGCGCCGCCGCAGCAGCTGTCGCTCACACCGCGCGCCATGCCGAACAGGGTTTGCAGGCTGGCCTTGCCATCGTGCGGGCGGAATCGCTCAGGGATCACACCGAACATCAACGAGTGGGTCAGGACCTGGTCGTACCAGGCGAAGTCGCCGACCGGCAGCAACTCGATGCCGGCCTTTTTCTGCAAGTCCCAGTGGGTCTTGCGCAGGTCGCGGCCCACGGTGCGCAGACCGGCTTCGTCGAGTTCGCCCTTCCAGAACGCCTCTTGAGCCTTTTTCAGTTCGCGGTCGCGACCAATGCGCGGAAAACCAAGGGAATGGGCCACAGCCATGTCAAATAACTCCAATGCGTTCGATGGGAGCCATTGTCGACAGTGTCAGCGAGTGAGACAAACTCATTTTAATCGTGATGATCACAAGTTCTTCTCATGATCCGAAGCACTGCGCAGCTGGCGCTGGATGGACATCTGGTTCAAGGCGCTCGCCCGTGGCGTGTGCGTAAGCCGCGCGTCAATGGCATCATCACCCGCTACGAAAGTTTCGATACCTGCCCCCCTCTGATCGGCTAAGGAATAGTCCCGATGCGTATCAAAACACTGCTGGCCTGTGTCACGGCGCTCTACCCGGACGCCAAAGCGCAGACCGCCGGGATCAGCCCATGACGGCCATTTTTCGGCCGCGTCCGACGTTGATCTTTTTGCTGCTGTTGCTGGTGCTGGTGTTCTGGCTGTCCCTGGCCCTCGGACCGGTCAGCCTGCCCCTGGGCGATACCTTGCTGGGCGGGATGCGCCTGCTCGGGTTGCCACTTGACGGTGGTGACACGCAGCAGGCGGAGTTGATCCTCGGGCAGATTCGCCTGCCGCGCAGCTTGCTCGGCATCGCCGTGGGGTCGGTACTGGCGTTGTCCGGCGTGGCGATGCAGGGGTTGTTCCGCAATCCCTTGGCCGATCCGGGTCTGGTCGGTGTGTCCGGCGGTGCTGCGCTCGGTGCCGCCCTTGCCATCGTCGGCGGCAGCCTGCTCGGTGGCTTGCCGCCTGCGATCGAACCCTACCTGCTGTCGGTGAGCGCCTTCGTCGGTGGCTTGATCGTCACGGCGGTGGTGTATCGCTTCGGTCGCCGCAACGGGCAAACCGACGTTGCCACCATGCTCTTGGCGGGTGTGGCGATGACGGCCATGGCCGGTGCCGGGGTCGGACTGTTCACCTACCTGGCCGACGATGCCACCTTGCGCACCCTGACGTTCTGGAACCTGGGCAGCCTCAACGGTGCCAGTTACCCGCGCTTGTGGCCGTTGCTGATCGTCACCCTGGGCGTGGCGTTGTGGTTGCCCCGCAGGGCGGCGGCGCTCAATGCATTGCTGCTGGGTGAATCGGAGGCCCGTCACCTGGGTTTTGACATCGAGCGGATCAAACTTGAGCTGGTGTTGTGCACGGCGCTCGGCGTCGGCGCGGCAGTCGCGGCGGCCGGACTGATCGGTTTCATCGGCCTGGTGGTGCCGCATCTGATGCGCCTGCTGGTCGGCCCGGATCACCGGGTGTTGCTGCCCGCGTCGTTGCTGGCCGGTGCCAGCCTGCTGTTGCTGGCCGATCTGGCGGCGCGTTTGTTGTTGGCGCCAGCCGAATTGCCAATTGGTATCGTGACTGCACTGATCGGCGCTCCGTTCTTTCTTTATCTGCTGGTGCGAGGACGCTCCTGATGCTGCGGGCAAACAACCTGCTGGTACGCCGTGGCAAGCGCACGGTGCTGACCAACATCGATATCGAGTTGCGCCCCGGTGAAGTGCTGGGTGTGCTGGGGCCGAACGGCGCCGGCAAAAGCACCCTGCTCGCCGCTTTGTGTGGTGAGCTGGCGACCAGTGAAGGCAGGGTCAGCCTCGACGAGCGTCCACTCGCCGACTGGCCGGGACAGGAACGGGCCAAGCGCCTGGCCGTGCTGCCGCAGAGTTCGAGCCTGAGCTTTGCGTTTTCGGTCAATGAAATCGTCGGCATGGGTCGCTTGCCTCACGCCAGCGGCCGCGTGCGCGATGCCGAAATCGTCGCCGAGGCGCTCAAAGCCGCCGATGCGCTTCATCTTGCCGGACGCAGCTACCTGGCCCTGTCCGGCGGTGAACGCCAGCGCGTGCATCTGGCGCGGGTGCTCGCTCAGCTCTGGCCGGGTGCCGAAGGGCAAACCCTGCTGCTCGATGAACCGACGTCGATGCTCGATCCGCTGCATCAGCACACCATTTTGCAAGCCGTGCGTGACTTCGCCGAGCGCGGGGTCGCCGTGCTGGTGATTCTGCACGACCTCAATCTGGCCGCCCGTTACTGCGATCAACTACTGTTGTTGCATCAGGGCCTGCCCCACGCCTACGGTCCACCGGCAGAAGTACTGACCACCGAAGCGATGGCGGCGGTGTATGGACTACAAGTGCTGATTCACCAGCATCCGGAACGCGGCCACCCGCTGATCATCGCGCGCTGATGCCGCCCCCTCTTCCGTCATCGAGGGGGCACCTGTCCAATAAGGAAAACCGATGCGCTTTCTGTTGCTCTGTGCATTCAGCCTGTTGGCTGCCTGCCAAATCCATCAGGTCACACCATTGCCGGCGCCGATCGCCCCGCACGGCCGTGATCACGCCGACCTCGGAGTCATCCGCGAACTCGCCACGGGCCGTACGCTGACGCAGCAAGAACTTGTCCAACGCCTGGCCGTTGTGCCTCGGGTATTGGTCGGTGAACAGCACGACAACCCGGACCACCACGCCCTGCAATTGTGGTTGCTGCGCGAACTGGCGACACAACGCCCCCAGGGCAGCCTGCTGATGGAGATGCTCAACCCCGATCAACAGGCCAGGGTCGATGCCGCGCAAGCCGTGACCCGCGCGGGCCAGCCACCGGCCGATGCGTTCACGGCGCTGGCCTGGCAGGCCAATTGGGACTGGAGTGTTTATGGCGCACTCGTCACCTACGCGCTGCGGCAACCGTATCCGCTGCTGGCGGCGAACCTGGACCGCGCGCAGATCATGCAGATCTACAAACAGCGCCCGGTACTTACGGGGCAAGCGTCCACCACCCAACAGGTGCGGGCGACCTTGAGGGATGACATCCGCCAATCCCATTGCGGCCTGCTGCCCGAAGCGCAGATGCCGGCAATGCTCGCCGTGCAACAACAGCGTGACCGGCGCATGGCCCAGCGCCTGATAGCCGCACCGACGCCGGCGTTGCTGCTGGCCGGTGCCTTCCACGTGCGCAAGGATCTGGGGGTGCCACTGCACCTGAAGGACCTCGGTGCCGGTGAAGGGAATGCGGTGCTGATCCTGGCCGAAGCGGGCAAGACCGTGACCGCCGAGAATGCGGATTACGTGTGGTACACCGCCGCGCAACCGGAACAGGATCATTGCGCGCAATTGCGTCGCTAAACCCGACCGAAACATTGTGGCGAGGGGGCTTGCCTGTGGCGAGGGGGCTTGCCCCCGTTGGGTCGCGCAGCGACCCTGAACCCTGCAATCGCGGTTACTCAGACAAACCGCATTGCCTGGATTGGGACTACTTCGTAGTCCAACGGGGGCGAGCCCCCTCGCCACAGGTGTCGGCCTGCCGGCGCGACACTATGTCACGCCTGTACGCCGGTCCAATGGTCGTATCCGCCCCTCCGACACCGGCACAGTTTGTTAACATCCCCGCGATTTTTTCGTCTGTACAGTCATCACGCTGTCATTTCAGCCTGTTCAACAGGATGCTTTTTTCATGAGTACTTTGTATACCCGCCGGACTGTCCTGCAAGGCATGGGCCTGTTGAGCCTGGGCCTGCTCGCCGGTTGCGACGACAGCAGCAAGCTGTCGTTCAACTACGGCAAGGACCTCAGCGACAAGATCATGGGGCGTAACTTCAAGCTCAAGAACCCTGAGGGCGAAACCAGGATGCTGGGCAGCTATCGCGGCCTGATGCCGATGGTATTCTTCGGTTTCACCCAGTGCCCGGCCGTGTGCCCGACCACCCTGGCCCGCGCCGCGCAGGCCAAGAAGCTGATGGGGCGCGATGGCGAAAGGCTGCAGGTTATCTTCATCACCCTGGACCCTGAACGCGACACGCCAGAGTTGCTGGACCAGTACGTCAAGGCGTTCGACCCGAGTTTCGAAGCCCTGTACGGCACGCTTGAAGAAACCGCCGCCACCGCCAAGGAATTCGGCGTGTTCTTTGAGAAGGTCCCGAGCGGCGATACCTATACCCTCTCCCATACCGCGACCAGTTTTGTCTTCGACTCCCGGGGCAATCTGCGCCTGGGGCTGTCCGCGTCCCTGACGGCCAAAGAGTGCGCAGAAGACCTGCTCACCGTGATGGAGGTTTGCTGAAATGAATGCCCCGCAAGCTAAAAAACGCTTCGTGCAAGGCTGCAAACAACTGGCACTGGGCTTGTCCCTGGTCGGCTTGGCCTTTCAGGTATCGGCACAAACCCGGGTCGACGACGCCTGGGTCCGCGCCACCGTGGCCGGCCAGCCGTCGAGCGGCGCCTTCATGACCGTCACCGCCAGCAGCGACAGCAAGTTGCTGAGCGTGCAAACTCCGGTTGCCAAGCTAGTGCAGATTCATGAAATGAGCATGAAAGACGACGTGATGAAAATGCAGCAGGTGCAGTCCGTTGTGCTGCCAGCCGGCAAGCCGGTGAGCTTCAATCCCAACGGCTATCACATCATGCTGATGAATCTCACAGGTCAGATCAACGAAGGCGACAAGGTGCCACTGACCCTGACCGTGGAAGACGCCAAGGGCGAGAAAGAGTCGATTCAGATTGAAGCCGTTGCCAAGGCGATTAACACCATGGATCACAGTAAGATGATGCATGATCACAGCAAGATGAATTGATTGCTCCGTCAGTTAAAACACAGAGCCTGTGGGAGCGAGCTCGCTCGCGATGAGGCAGGAACATTCGACATCGATGTCGCCTGACACTCCGCCATCGCGAGCAAGCTCGCTCCCACAGTTTGATCTTCAGTGAATACGAGTCCTTTTCACGTCAACTCAAACAAGCTTGAGCACCACGTTGATGTTGTTGCGCGTGGCTTTCGAGTACGGGCAGTACTGGTGCCCGGTGTCGACGATTTTTTGTGCGGTTTCACGGTCCAGCCCCGGCAGGCTGACATTGAGCCGCGCCTGCAGCAGATAGCCGCCTTCATTGGTGCCCAAATCAACCTCGGCATCGACGGCCACATCCTTGGGCAACGCCACTTTCATTTCCCTGGCTGCAACTTGCATGGCGCCGATGAAACAGGCGGACCACCCGGCAGCGAACAGTTGCTCCGGATTGGTTCCACCGCCACCTGCGCCCGGGGACGACAGCTTCACATCGAGGATACCGTCGGAGCTGCGGGACGCGCCGTCACGCCCGCCGGTGGTGTGGGTTTGGGCGGTGTACAACACTTTATCGATCTGGCTCATGATGACCTCCTGATTGAGTTGTAAAAAACCGGTTTTCACCCCATCGGGTCGCTGGGATGGTCAATCAATATAGTCGTCGCAGCCCCGCCTCGCGGTCGATCCGACCAGCGCCCCCTTCTACTTTATTTACGCGCCAACTTGTACCTGACGCAGTCCTCATAAAAGCTCTGGCGTACAGCAGTCGGTTTGAATCGCGACGGACTGTCATAAGTTTGCTCTGTAATGCCAAGTGCCATCATGCGCATCCAGGATTTTGCAAACTTGTAGACCTGGATTTTTTGGCGTGCGGCGTACAGAGAAACGCCTGAAAGCTTGAGCTCCTGTGCCCTTGCGGCGGTTCCCGCCCCCCAACTGCACATGTATTGATCATGGGTGGCCAGTTCTTTGGCTTGAGCCGAATGGGCTACACCCGCGATAACTAACGGCATTAACGAGATCCATGTCTTGCGCATCTTGACCTGTTTAACTAGCTGAAAATGAACTAATTTTGCTGAGGATTTTTAAACTTGGGGGCCAGCATCGTGCCTTTTTTGCAAATTAATGCGAAAACGAGATGTGTGACGTTATTTCTTGCGAGTTTTCAATCCTTTGCTATAGCTAAGACTCTCAATCGCCAACTAAGTGAGGCAACGGAATGTCAGTCGCAAAGAAAATGAGTGTGGGGCAACTGACAATGTTGACCGCGGTCAACATGTTGGGCTCAGGTATTGTGCTGCTACCGACGAAACTCGCGGAAGTCGGTGCAATTTCGATCCTCTCCTGGCTGATAACGGCCACCGGCTCCCTCGCTCTGGCGTACGCCTTTGCGCGATGCGGGATGCTCAGCCGCAAGACCGGCGGCATGGGCGGTTATGCCGAATACACCTTCGGTAAAGCAGGTAACTACATCACCAACTACACCTACGGTCTCTCGCTGTTGATAGCCAACGTGGCGATCAGTATTACAGCGGTCGGTTATATCCAGGTGTTGTTCGGGATAGAACTCGACTCACTGCAAGTAGGCCTGGCCACTATTGCCCTGTTGTGGATCACCACCTTCGCCAACTTTGGCGGCGCCAGCATTACCGGCCGTATCGGCGCGGTGACGGTCTGGGGTGTGATTGCACCGGTGGTGCTGGTCTCAACGGTGGGCTGGTTCTGGTTCGACAGCAGCGTATACGCCGCTGGCTGGAACCCCCACGACAAAGGCTGGTTCGAAGCGGCAGGCGCCTCGGTGGCAATTACCCTGTGGGCCTTCCTTGGCCTTGAATCGGCTTGCGCCAACACCGACGCGGTGGAAAACCCTGAGCGCAACGTACCGATTGCCGTGCTGGGCGGCACCCTGGGTGCAGCGGTGATCTACATCGTCTCCACCAACGTCATCTTCGGTATCGTCGGCAACGAAGAACTGGCCGCGTCCACTGCGCCGTTCGGCCTGGTGTTCGCCAAGATGTTCACCCCGATGGTCGGCGACATCGTGATGGCGGCCATGGTGCTCGCCTGCATCGGTTCACTGCTGGGTTGGCAGTTCACCATCGCCCAGGTGTACAAAAGCTCGGCGGACACCGGTTACTTCCTGCCGATCTTTGCCAAGGGCAACAAAGCGGGAACGCCGATTGTCGGCATGCTGGTGCTGCTGGCGGCACAGACCGCGCTGGCCCTGCTCACCATCAGCCCCGACTTGAGCAAGCAGTTCGACACCCTGGTCAACCTCGCGGTGGTCACTAACCTTGTGCCGTACATCCTGTCCATGGCCGCGCTGATGACCATGCAGAAAGTCTCCAACGTGCCGGAAGGCAAGGCACTGGCGACCAACGTCATCGCCCTGATCGCGGCGGCCTACAGCTACCTGGCGTTGTACAGCTCCGGTGAACAGGCGCTGATGCTGGGCGGCGTGGCCACGATCGTTGGTTACACCCTGTTCGGCTTCGTCAACAACCGCCTGATCCGCCTCGAAGCGCTCAACAACAGCGTACCGACACAAACCGTCAGCGCGCAGCACCTCACTGCCGAGCCAGTGCCGGTCAACAACCTGAATTAACTCTGGAGGATCAATCATGACGGAATATAAACACTCGCTGGGCATGCTGGCGCTACTGGTCAGCAGTCCGCCGGACAAGCGAACGGTGTTTGGCCGCGCCCTGGATCAACTGGTCCACGACGTAGAGGGACGTGGCGTCAGCGTACTGGCCTCGGAAAGCCTCACCGATGCCGCCTCGATCCTGCGCTCGGACCCTGCCATTCAATGCGTGCTCATCCGGTGGGAAATGGACACCAGCGAAGGCCACGCCGACTGCACCAAATTGCTGGTCAAGCTGCGCGAGCGCAACACGCGAGTGCCGGTGTTCCTGATCAGCGACCGTACCACCGCGTCGAGCATTCCGTTGCTGGTCATGCAACACGCCGACGACTTCATCTGGCTGCCCGAGGACACCTCCCGTTTCCTCAGCGGGCGCATCCTGGCGGCCATCGAACGCTATCGTCAGGCCGCCCTGCCGCCGATGTTCGGCGCGCTGGTGAAGTTTGCCCGCAACTATGAATACTCGTGGCACACCCCAGGCCATGCCGGCGGCACGGCTTTCCTGAAGAGCACCGCAGGCCGGGCCTTCTACGAGTTCTTCGGGGAGAACCTGCTGCGTTCCGACCTGTCGATCTCGGTTGGCGAACTCGGTTCGCTGCTCGATCACAGTGGCCCTATCGGCCAGGGTGAACGCTATGCCGCCAAGGTCTTCGGCGCCCACCGCACGTATTACGTGACCAACGGTTCGTCGATGTCCAACCGCGTCATCCTCATGGCCAGCGTCACGCGCAACCAGATCGCCCTGTGCGACCGTAATTGCCACAAGTCCGCCGAGCACGCGATGACCCTGTCCGGGGCGATTCCGACCTACCTGGTGCCGACCCGCAACCGCTACGGCATCATCGGCCCGATCCTGCCGCAGACCCTGAGCGCCGAAGGCGTGAAAGCCGCCATCGCCAACAACCCGCTGGTCAAGCAAGGCATCGACCCGACGCCAGTGCACGCCATTGTCACCAACTCCACCTACGACGGCCTGACCTACAATGTCACCCGGGTCGAAGAACTGCTGGGCGAAAGCGTGGACCGTCTGCACTTCGACGAAGCCTGGTACGGTTATGCGCGCTTCAACCCGCTGTACAGCGGACGCCATGCCATGCACGGCAACCCTGCCGATCACGACAAGTCCAAGCCGACCGTGTTCGCCACCCAGTCGACCCACAAATTGCTGGCTGCCCTGTCCCAGGCCTCGATGATCCACGTGCGTGACGGGCGTAACCCGATCGAACATGCGCGTTTCAACGAGTCGTACATGATGCACGCCTCGACCTCGCCAAATTACGCGATCATGGCGTCCTGCGACGTCAGCTCGGCGATGATGGAAGCACCGAGCGGGCAGATCCTCACCAACGAGTCGATTGAAGAAGCCATCAGCTTCCGCCAGGTACTCTCGCGCATGCACAACGAGATGGTGGGCAAGAACGACTGGTTCTTCACCTGCTGGCAGCCGCCGACCGTACAGGTTGGCGCAGCGGCCGTGCCGTTCCACGAGGTCGACCCGACTACGCTGAAAACCGATCCGAACTGCTGGGTCCTGCACCCGAACGCGGTATGGCACGGCTTCGGCGACATCGAAGACGGCTACTGCATGCTCGACCCGATCAAGGTCTCGGTGCTCAGCCCGGGCATGGGCGACGACGGCAGCCTGCTCGCCTCCGGTATCCCCGCTTGCGTGGTCACGGCGTACCTGGGCCGTCAGGGTATCGTGGTCGAGAAAACCACCGATTTCACCATCCTGTTCCTGTTCTCCATCGGCATCACCAAAGGCAAGTGGGGCACGCTGCTCAACGCCCTGCTCGACTTCAAGCGTGACTACGACGACAACGCCGAGCTCGAGCTGTGCCTGCCCGACCTGTACAACGCCAACCAGCATCGCTATGCCGGCATGGGCCTGAAGGATCTGGCCGACGAAATCTTCGCCGCCATGAAGAAACACAAGACCACCGCCAACATGTCCCAGGCCTTCGGCACCCTGCCAAAAGCCGAGTTCAGCCCGGTGGAGGCCTACGAAAAACTGGTGCGTAACGACATCGAGCTGGTGACGCTCAACGAAGCCGCCGGACGCCTTGCCGCGACCGGTATCGTGCCGTATCCACCAGGCATCCCGCTGCTCATGCCGGGTGAGAACGCAGGGCCTGCGGACGGTCCGTTGCTGGCGTATCTCAAGGCACTGGAAGCCTTCGACAAATCCTTCCCCGGCTTCACCCATGACACCCACGGGATCGAAGTCGAAGATGGCGTTTACCGGATGCTGGTACTGAAGTAAGACAAGCTGGCTCACCGCCCCCCTGTGGGAGCGGGCTTGCTCGCGAAGGCGTAGTGTCAGTCGACGCAATTGTCGATTGACAGGACGCTTTCGCGAGCAAGCCCGCTCCCACATTTTTAGATCGCCTTCACACCAAATCCCTATGGGCAAACTCGATCACAGCGCTCTATGATTGATCCCCATGACCACCACCGCTGCGATCCGCTCACCCTGCCCGCCCGGCGCCTGCGACTGCGGGCGTGACCCGTTGCTGGAAACACCAGGGGCGGACCTGCGCATTCTGTTTCTGACCCGCAACGAAGAAAAACGCCTGATCGAACGCCTGGAGAACCTGCAGAGCCTGAGCGATCTGGAGCACCTGCAACGGCGCATGCTCGAACAGTTGGGCATCCGCGTGGACATCGCTCCCGGTTTCAACGAAGTGCGCACCATGCGCGGCATCGGCATCCAGATTGGCGAACTGCCGGGGCTGTGCCGCAAGACCCGCGCCAACATCCCCGCCGCCATTCGCCGGGCCATGGAAAAGCGCCCGGAGATCGCCTACGAACTGCTCAATGCCAACGACCTGTTGCGTGACGCCTGATGAAGCTTCTTCTCGAACTCCCCCTCACCGACGAGATTCTCACCTCGTTCGCCCTGGCCATCGGGGCCGACCTGCAGGGCTACCGCAACCACATTTACCGGGTGCTGAATTTCCATGGAGCCCTCAGTGGTGCCGATGGCCTGCCCCCGGCCGCCGTCCAAATCGCGGCGGCGTTTCATGACCTGGGCATCTGGACCGATGACACCCTCGACTACCTGCCGCCGTCCATTGCCCTGGCCACCGAGTACCTCGACAACCAGCAACGAGCGGAACTGAAGGATGAAGTCAGCGCATTGATACTTGAGCATCACAAACTGCGCCGGTATCGCGGCGCCTACGCTGCCAGCGTCGAACCCTTCCGCCAGGCCGATCTGGTGGATGTGTCCCTGGGCCTGGTGCGTTTCGGCCTGCCCCGCAGCTTCATCAAAACCGTGCAGGCGACCTTTCCCGATCACGGCTTTCACTCGATGCTGATGAAGCTTTCAGCCCGTCAATTCATTCGCTCGCCGCTGCGCCCGCTGCCCATGTTTCGCTGGTGAAACAGGATCGGTGGTCACTCATGAATCGCGGGACACTGCTATGCCTTCCTTGGGAGATTTTGCGATTTCGGTGCAACTCGCCTGAAACACTAACTTTCTGATTATCCAGTACTGGATATTCCGCCATTCAAACCTACGCTCTTGGCGGGGGTAACGAAATTCAATGACGGTTGGGGGCTCGTCTCGATGTACTCACGCAAGAACGCAGGAGCTCGACAGGAACCGGACAACCTTCTCCTCGAAGTTTGCGATCCTCCTTTTGCTGTCTGCGATGGCGTTACCCGGCCTGACCCTGGCCACTGACAAGGCCAAATAACAACCGAATCCACGGGTAGCCGGTGCAGTCCACCCGTATTCGAAATGGACAATTGCCGAGGGGTTCCAATGCCGATAAAAACAGCAGCCCTGCCCACCTCTGCGCTACTTGCCCTGTGCTGCCAGCAAGCCTGGGCCGGCGGCATCATGCTCTATGAAATCGGCACCGATAACGCCGGTCTGGCCAACGCCGGTGCCGCCGCCCGTGCCCAAGGCCCCTCGACCATCGCCAGCAACCCCGCGGGCATGAGCTATCTGCCAGGCACGCAAATCACCGCCGGCTTGCAGGTTCTGTACGGCGACCTGAGCTTCGACCGCGACTCCGGCACCAACACCCCGGGCAGCGGCAGTGGCAACGCCCTCGATCCGATTCCCGGTGGCAGCTTCTTCATCAGCCATGAACTCGACGAGCACTGGAGCGTCGGTTTCGGCCAGTACGGCGATTTTGGCCTGGCGGTCAATTACGACAACGACTGGTCCGGCCGCTACTTTGCGCAGAACTCAAGCCTGCTCGGCCTGTCGCTGGTACCGAGCGTGGCTTATCGCTTCAATGAGCAGTGGTCGGTCGGCCTGGGCGTCAAGGCCATGTACGGCATGTTAAAGGCAGACACCGCCATCGACCGCTCCCCTTTCGGCTTCACTGACCGCTCTGACGGCCAATACAAGTACCGGGACAACACCTGGGGCTATGGCGCCAACGTGGGCGTGATCTACGCCCCGCAACCCGGCACGCGCATCGGCCTGACCTACACCAGCCAGGTCGACCTGGACTTCAAGGACCGGCTGGACGTCAAGGGCGACGGCCGCCTGCTCGAGCGCGTCAACAACACCGATACCGAACTGGACATGAAGGTGCCGCAAACCGTCACCCTGAGCCTTTTCCAGCAACTGGACCGGCAATGGGCGTTGCTCGCCTCGGCCAACTGGCAGGACTGGTCCGAGTTCGGCGACATCGCCGTAGAGGTCGACACCACGGCGTTTGGAGCGCAATCGACAACAGTCGACGCCGGCTTCAAGGACACCTGGCACCTCTCCCTTGGCGCGCAATACCAGGCCACCGAGCAATGGTTGTGGAACGTCGGTGTGGCCTACGACAGCAGCGCCGTCTCGGACAGCAACCGCAGCGTGGTCGTGCCGATGAGTGAATCCTGGCGCATTGCGACAGGAGCCACCTATGCTCTGAACGAGAACACCGATGTCAACGTCAGTTGGGCCATGGTCTGGCTCGGCGACATGCCGGTGGACCAGGCGAAGGCCGTATCGGGCAATCGAATCTCCGGTCAATTCGACAATGCCTGGATTCAGGCTATAAACGGAAACATGACCTGGCGATTCTGATGTCTTGTAAACGAAAGAATGACGATTTAAACCAAGGAGTAAACACCACTATGAATCTGTCCCGAAAACTGCTCGTCGGCGCTACGCTGGCCAGTCTGTTGCTAGGCGGCTGCACCTCGAAAGTGACTGAGAAGGAGCAATATTCAGGCTTCCTGTCCAACTACAACAACCTGCAGGAAGTCGAAACGCCGAGCGGCGGCACCGCGATGCGTTGGGTCAGCCCTGCGTGGAACCCGAATGCCTATGACACCGTGGTGTTCAACAAACTGGAGCTCTACCCGGCCCCCAAACCCGATGAGCGTGTCAACCAGCAGACACTGACCGACATTCAGAACTACATGACCAGCAAGGCCAAGGCTACGCTGGGCCAGAAATACCGCGTAGTGACCAACACCTCTTCCGCACCGGCGGGTTCGCGCCCCCTGATCATGCGCGCGGCGATTACCGGGGTGAACGCCGAGAACGAAGGCATGAAGTGGTATGAAGTGGTGCCCATCGCGGCCGTAGTCGGGGCAACCCAGGCAGCCACCGGTCACCGTGACCAGGAAACCACCCTGTTCATCGAAGCCGAGTTCGTCGACGCCAAGAGCAACCAGACCGTAGCCAAAGTGGTGCGCAAGGTGTTCGGCACCGAACTGAAAAACGAAAGCCAGAAGATTACCGCCAAGGACTTCAAGGCAGCGATCGACAAACTGGGTACCGACTTCCAGGCATTCCTCAAGTAAGAACAGGTTGCTCGCGTAGGAGCTGCCGCGGGCTGCGATCCTTTGATCTTCAGGTTATTGAAACCATGCAAAGGTCGCAGCCTTCAGCAGCTCCCATCGGCACAGTTCACTTCTTCATCCCCACCCGCCGGCGCATCTCGGCAGTGATCGCTTGCCGGGTTTTGGGCATGTCCGCCCAAGGCTCATCCCCGACTTCGGCCAGACGTTCATGCACGTTGTGCAGATTCCATTGATTGGCGCCCTTGAGTTCGGCCACCTCTTCGCGCCAGATCGGCATCGACACCGGCAACCCCTCGCGGGTACGTACGGCGTAGGCGCAAATGGTGGTCGCCCCCAGACCGTTGCGCAGGTAATCGATGAAAATCCGTCCGACACGGTTCTTCGGTCCCGACACCGCGGAAAAACGCTCGGGCAACAGCCTGGCCATGTGACTGACAATGGCATGGCTGAAATCCTTGACCTCATCCCAACCGAGCTTGCGGGTCAACGGCACCACCACGTGAATTCCCTTGCCGCCGCTGGTTTTCAGAAACGCCTTGAGCCCCAGTTCATCCAGCACCGACAGCGTCAGCTGCGTAGCCTCGACCATGCGTTTCCATGGCAGCGCCGGGTCCGGGTCAAGGTCGAGGATAAAACGATCCGGCTTGTCGAGTTTGTCAGACGTCGCATTCCAGGTATGCAGTTCCACGGCATTCATCTGCACCGCGCCAACCAGCGCCTCGACGTTGTTGATGAGCATCATCGGCTGGCCGGTAAGCTGTTTGTCCAGCAGGGTGATGCCGGGGATCGCCAGGTGCTCGGCATTCTTCTGGAAAAACAGCTCGCCAGCGATACAGTCCGGCGCACGCACCAGCGCCACCGGACGATCCTTGAGTTCGGGCAGGATCCACTCGGCGACGCTGGCGTAGTACTGCGCCAGTTGCAGTTTGGTGGTGCCGCTGCCGGGGTCGATCATCCGGTCCGGGTGGGTGATGCGTACCTTGCCCTCCTCCAGACCGAGTTGTGAGGGGGCGGGTGCGGTTTTCTTTCCCGTGGCAGCGGGCTTCGCCGTGCCAGCCTTTTTCGCAGTGGAGGTTTTCACGGTTTTCGCGCGCTCCTCGGTGATGGCTCGTGCCGGTTTGTCATTGCGCAGTCCATGAAACACGGCATGGCGCACCGAACCGTCCCTGGTCATTTCAGCGAAGGCCACTTCCGCCAGCAGCCGGGGTTTGAGCCAGTGCACGTCCCTGGCCTGCGAACCGCCGGGTGGATTGACCACCGGCGGCTTTTTCACCTGCAGGGGCTTGAGCTGATCATGGAGGCTGCGCAGGGTCGCCTCGTTGAACCCGGTGCCGACTTTGCCGGCATAACGCAACTGGCCGTCATCGTGATCATGCAGTCCCAGCAGCAACGCCCCGAAGGCATGGCGCGAGCCTTTCGGCTCGGTGAAACCGACGATGACGAATTCCTGTCGATGCTGGCATTTGAGCTTGATCCAATCGCTGCTGCGCCGGGATACATAGGACGACCCCTGGCGCTTGCCGATCAACCCTTCCATGTGCATCTGGCAGGCGCTGTCGAGCAAGGCGCGGGGCTCCTCGCCAAACGACTTGGAGAAACGCAGCAACGGCTCCTCACTGGTATTGAGCACCGTCGCCAGCGCAGCTCGACGCTCTTCGACCGGCACCTCGCGCAGGTCCATGCCATTGAGGTACGGCAGGTCGAACAGGTAGTAGAGAATGTCGTCGCTGCGATCCGCTTCGAAGGCGTTTTGCAGCGCCTGAAAGTCAGGGACACCCTGTTCGTCCATCACCACCATTTCACCGTCGAGCCATGCCGATTCCAGGCCCAGCGCGGTCAGGGCCATGGCCTGCCCTGGCAGTTTGTGGGTCCAGTCGTGACCATTGCGAGTGATCAGCTTCACCTCGCCATGATCGATGCGGGCCATGATCCGGTAGCCGTCGAATTTGATTTCGTAGCGCCACGGTCCGTCGGGGATTTTTTCCACCAGCGTCGCCAACTCCGGCTTTAGCAGGTCCGGCAGCCTGGCTTTGCGCGCGCCGGTCAGTGACGATGATTTTCCCGGGCGTGAAAGTTTGGCGGCGGGCTTGGTGGTCGCCGAAAAATCACGCACGCGGTTGTAGTCATCGAGGTTGCGGGGCATGGCTCACCTGCTTCGCGCCTGGACGTTGAATGCAAACGTCTCCTAACCAAGCAGAGCCAGCGAACGGCGCAATAATTCAATCGGCGTTGAAAAGGCCCGGACGGACGGGCTTGTGGCGCGGGGTACAGCTGGTGTTCCGGCAGGTTGACTGAGTCATCGTTCTTCGCGAGCAAGCTCGCTCCCACAGTGATTTTCAGCGCACACGGAATCGGCGCTCGGCGGCGATCAAAATGTGGGAGCGAGCTTGCTCGCGATGGCGGTGTGTCAGGCTCCAGGGAGGTTGACCGGGTCGACCGCATCGCGAGCAGGCTCGCTCCCACAGTGATTTTTAGCGCACACGGCATCGGCGCTCGACGGCGATCAAAATGTGGGAGCGAGCTTGCTCGCGATGGCGGTGTGTCAGGCTCCAGGGATATTGACTGGGTCGACCGCATCGCGAGCAGGCTCACTCCCACAGTGATTTTCAGCGCACACGGCATCGGCGCTCGGCGGCGATCAAAATGTGGGAGCACCCCGTCAGGCAGTGCCCTTGGCCTGCTGCTCCAGGTGGACTTGCAACTGCGGGTCGATCTGCAACGCCGCGGCCAGTTCATCCAGATAGTTGCGCTCGGCGTCCTGCTGGTCGTCCACCAGCATGACGCTGGCCAGGTACATCTCCGAGGCCATGCCCGGGTCCGTGGCCGACCGCGCGACGTCATAGGCATCCAGTGGCTTGGCGACCTCGTCGTCCAGCCATTGCTGCAATTGCGGATCGTCGGTGTGACGGCCGATTTCAGTGCTGATCATCTGTTTCTCGGTGTCATCGATGCGGCCATCGGCCTTGGCCGCGGCAATCAATGCCCGCAGGATCGCATGGCTGTGTTCCTCGGCCTCCGGGCCGGCCAGCAAGTCCACGGTCCGTGGCGCTTCCTGCGGCGCCGAGGCCTGACTGCGCTGCCAGGCCTGGTACGCCTGGAACGCCATCATGCCCAGGGACGCCAGCGCCGCATAATTGGTGCCGCCAGCGGAGCGACTTTGCGGTGCACCGCCCATCGGCGAACCGCCGCCAAGCAAACCACCGAGCAAACCACCCAACCCTGCGCCACCGCCGCCAGCACTGGTACCGGCACCCCCGCCCAACAAACCGCCGAGCAATCCACCCAGGTCGCCGAGCCCACCCTGGGCCGATGCGCCACCGCCACCCTGTCGCGCCATCGAGCCCTGGCCGGCGCGCAGTAATTGTTCGAGCAGATCGCTGGTGTTCATGACGTTTGTCCTCTTGAAGGGCGTTTATCCAGTCAGGCAACGATAGCCCCCGCAGGCGAATGTGCCAGCACCGTTGGGCTGACCCATCCGCGCTTTCCCGGATTCGTCCGGGGTATTTTCTTGCGGCGCAGCTAAGATTCATGAGTGGTGAACCTTATTCCCGGATACCCGGTCGATACCTGCAACCCGACCCGGTTTGCCACCACCCCGTACACGAGGTGACAACTGGCTTGCTTCATTCACTGGAGAACGCCCCTGTGATTTCAACCCTGTACATCGCTAGGCTCAAAGCATGGGGCGCCCATGGTTTTACCGCCACTGGCGTGGTCACCGCTTTCCTCGCCACCCTGTCCCTGCTGGAAAACCAGCCGACCCATTGCCTGCTGTGGCTGGGTGTCGCCCTGATCGTTGACGGTCTGGACGGTGCGCTGGCACGCAAGGTCAACGTGCAGTCGGTGTTGCCGAGCTTCGATGGCTCGATCCTCGACCTGGTGATCGACTACCTGACGTACGTGTTTATCCCGGCACTGTTCATCTATCGCTATATCCCGTTGCCGGACTACACCTTGCTGCTGAGCGTGTCGCTGATTCTGGTGTCGTCGCTGTTCTGCTTCTGCAACGTCAACATGAAGAGCAAGGACAACTACTTCCAGGGCTTCCCCGCCGCCTGGAACGTGGTTGCCCTGTGCCTTTACATCATCGCCCCCTCGCCGTGGATCACCTTCATTACAGTCGTTGGCCTGGCCCTGCTGACCGTGACCCGGATGAAATTCCTGCACCCGTTTCGCGTGCGCCGGTTCATGCCGATCAACATTGCGGTGACGGCCATCTGGTTGCTGTGCAGCCTGTCACTGGTGCTCAACCATCCGCTGATCAACCCGTGGGTGATGGGGTTGTGGCTGCTGATGTCGGCGTACTTCCTGGGCATCTGCTTGTGGCGCACGGCGCTGGAGTGGTTCGACGAATCGAGGCTCAAGTAGCCATGGCGGTCCATATCGTTCAACTCGGCTCACCCCGTCGACCCGATGAAGGATTGCGCCTGGGCACGGTACGCCGCCCTCCCCGTGGCGTACCGAAAGCCGAATTCGCCCGTCGAGACTTTTATGATGTCTGGCAGCCGCTGCTGTCGCCCAGTACGCAGTTGGTGGCCGAGGCCAAGGCCGCGCAAGATGCCAAGGCCTGGGAGGTGTTCCGGCGCAAGTTCAAGGCCGAGATGAGCCAGCCCGCTGCCAGTCAGTTACTGGATCTGCTGGCCGCGTTGTCCCATCAGACGTCCCTGGCCGTGGGCTGTTATTGCGAGGATGAAGCGCATTGCCATCGGTCGGTGTTGCGCGAGTTGCTGGAGGCGCGTGGGGCCGTAGTGATTTAGATGCCATGACCATCACACAACCCCTGTGGGAGCGGGCTTGCTCGCGAAAGCGGTGGGTCAGTTGACATCAATATTGACTGATCCACCGCCTTCGCGAGCAAGCCCGCTCCCACATTGGACTTGTGTCAACTCAACGCCGCGTGATCACCACCTCCAGGTATTCACTCGGCACCACCAGCGATTTGTTGCCCGCCCGGTTCAACCGGTTGATCAGCTCGGTCAAGTCGGTCTCCAGGGCCTTGGCGCCATCCTCGGGCAGCGCGGCGAAGGCCTTGTGCACCGGCCCGTACCACTGGCGGAAGGCGTCGATGAAATGCTCCGCCGAGCGATAGCGGAAATTGAACGTGCGACGCGTCACCTGGAGCAGGAATTCACGTTCGTCGAAATGCTCGTGCAGCCAGGCTTCGGTGCCCCAGCGTGAGGGCGGATTGGCACCCGGAGGGGGTGGCAGGTGCTGGCCAAGGGTCTTGAACATCTGGCCGACGAAACCTTCCGGCGTCCAGTTGGCCAAGCCAATCCGCCCGCCCGGGCGACAAACCCGTGCCAGCTCCGCGGCGGCTTTGGGCTGGTCCGGCGTGAACATCACACCGAAGGTCGACAGCACGGCATCAAAGCTGCCGTCGGCAAAGGGCAATGCTTCGGCATCGGCGACCTGGAAGGAGACATTCAGCCGTTCTGCCCGGGCCCGCTCTTCGCCGCGTTCGAGCAAGGCGGCGACATAGTCGGTGGACGTCACCTGGCAGCCACGGCGCGCAGCCGCGAGGGTTGCGTTGCCGTTGCCGGCGGCAACGTCGAGCACCCGCTCATCGCACAACAGGTCACAGGCTTCGGCCAGTTGCTCGCCGACGATCTGCAGGGTGGTGCCGATCACGGCGTAGTCGCCGCTGGCCCAGGAGGCCATCTGGCGGTTTTTCAAGGCAGTCAGATCAATAGGTGTACTCATGGAGAAGGTCTCTGGGTTGAAACACGAGTCGGGCCTGGCGGGCATTCACTCCGCCGTTGTCGGATCGATGATGTTCATGACTTGGGAAATGCGATTGGCGGGAAACCCGCTCACCCGAGCGTGCTCCCTGATTTGCTCTTCGTTCGGCGAGATGTACACGCAGTAGAGCTTGTCACCGGTGACATAGCTCTGCAGCCACTGCACCTCAGGCAACTCACGCAACGCCCGGCAGGACTTTTGCGAAGCGGCTTTCAAATCCCTATCCGATAATGCTCCGGCGCCCTGGATCTCACGTTCAATGACGAACTTAGGCATGGCAACCTCTCTTTATTGTTCTTGATGGCAGGGCGGCACTCACCCTGTGATCAAACTATCGCCCTGACGGGCGCTGGCGTCCTGTCCGATCGTCGCCCAACCCTGCCCGATCGTCCGGAGATTCCACGTTGCGCGCCGAGGCGCTCACAATCAGGAATCCTTCCACGGGAAACCCCAATGGACGCTCTGTCGCAGACCCTGCGCGTCGTGCATCTGGTCGGCGCGATCTTTATCAACGCCCGGTTCACCGCGCCCTGGTGCTACCAGTCGCCCAGCGCCGACACCGCTGCGCCGTTTCTGGAGCCCGATGCGGAACGGGTAGTGATCTTTCACCTGATAACCGAAGGTGAGTGCTACGTTGAACTGGGCGATGACCCGCCGCTGCATCTGAGTGCGGGCGATGTGGTGATCTTCCCCCAGGGCGACGCCCATCGCATGTGCTCACGCCCTGGATTGCCCCCCGCCACGGGTGCGCGACTGGATGCCGTGCTGGCGCGCCGGCCCCGGCAGTTGAGTTATGGCGGGGGTGGCGCGGTCACCCGGTTGGTGTGCGGTTACCTGGCGTGCGACACGCGCCTGGCGGGCATGTTGCTCAAGGGCTTGCCGGCGGTGGTGCGGGTCAATGTGCGCGGTTCGGATGCCGGTATCTGGCTGGAATCCTCCGTGCGCTATGCCCTCGCCGAAGCCCGCTCGCCCCGCCCTGGCGGTGAAGGGGTATTGGCCAAACTGGCCGAAGTGCTGTTCATCGAAGTGTTGCGCCTGTACATGAACGAACAAGGCGAAGGCCGCACCGGCTGGCTGGCCGGTGTGCGCGACCGCATCGTCGGCGCCGCCCTCAACGCCTTGCACAAAAAACCCTGCCACGCCTGGACACTGGAAGAACTGGCGCGCACCGCCAACACCTCAAGATCGGTGTTGGCCGAACGCTTCCAGCAACTGATGGGGGTGTCGCCGATGCAGTACCTGACGCAATGGCGCATGTTGCTCGCCGCTAACCTGTTACGCAGCAGCAACAGCTCATTGACGCGCATCGCCGAAGAAGTCGGTTACCAGACCGATACCGCTTTCAGCCGCGCCTTCCGTCGCGAGTTCGGTGCGCCACCGGCGGCGTGGCGGCGCGGACAGGAGAAAAAAACCATGGCCCACGGGGCAAGACCCGTGAGCCATTGATCGAGCAAGTTACGCCGCTGGCGCGCCGGCCTTGGCCTCCTCCAGCAACTGCTGAATCATTTTTTCCTGAGTGTCGTAGCTGCCTTCACCGAAGTGGGTGTAACGCACCTGCCCCTTGGCATCGATCAGGTAGTGCGCCGGCCAGTACTGGTTGTCGAAGTTGCGCCAGATCGCGTAGTTGTTGTCGATCGCCACCGGGTAGGTGATGCCGTATTCCTTCACCTTGGCCCTGACGTTGTCGATGATGCGCTCAAAGCCGTATTCAGGCGTGTGCACGCCGATCACCACCAGCCCGTCCTTTTCGTATTTCTTCGCCCACTCCTTCACGTATGGCAGGGTGTGCTTGCAGTTGATGCAGTCGAAGGTCCAGAAGTCCACCAGCACAACCTTGCCTTTCAGGGCCTCGTTGCTCAGGGCCGGCGAGTTGAGCCATTCCACCGCGCCGGACAGCGAGGGCATGGCGCCTTGGGCATCGCCCATGGTGCTGTCTGCCTTGACCTTGCTGACCAGGTAATCGACGACTTTCGGCACGGCTTCCAGCACGCCTTTCTCCACACTGTTGACACCTTCCGATGAGGTGTTGGCCAGCAACAGGTCATTGGCCCCCGTTGCAATCACCGCCGCACCGGCGAGCACCGCAACCCCGGCGCCACGGCGCAACCAGCCGGTGACCGGAATCGACGGTTTCAAGCGATTGACCAGGCCGCGCCCGGCAAAGATCAAGATGCCCAGGGACAGCGCACTGCCCGCGCCATAGGCCACCAGCAACAGACTGGTGCCGGCGTTCGCACCTTGCAACATGGCGCTGGTGAGAATCACCCCGAGGATCGGCCCCGCGCAGGGTGCCCAGAGCAGCCCGGTGGCGACACCGATCATGATCGAAGCCAGCGGCCCGGACATCTTGCGCGAGTCTGGGTCGATGCGATTGCCCAGCAACACGAAGGGACGGGCCAGCCAGTCACCGACCCGGGCGGAGATCAGCGACAGGGCGAACAGCACCATCACCGCCAGCGCCACGTGGCGGCCGGTGTTGCTGGCCTGTATCACCCACTCACTGCTGACCACGGCCAGGCTGGAGACCAGGGCAAAGGTCAGGACCATGCCGCCGAGGGTCAGCAGGATCGAGGAGCGTGTACGGTCGGCCCCGGCAAACAGGAATGGAACGACCGGCAGGATGCAAGGGCTGAGGACGGTCAATATGCCGCCCAGGAAAGCGATGAGTAACATGGGATCACCTAATGCAAATTAGAGGGCAACACATCACCACTGTAGGAGCGAGCCTGCTCGCGATGGCGTCCGGTCAGGCGACACATCGTTGACTGAACCATCGCTATCGCGAGCAGGCTCGCTCCCACAGTGGATCGGGGGTGTTCTCAAGCCGTCTGCTCATCCAGCAACTGCCCCTGCGGCGTGCGGCTGGAACCGTCTTGCGCCAGGAAGCCCTGGGTGCCCTTCTCTGCAACCGGCGTGAGCTGGAAGCAGGTGTTGCTGGCGCAGGCGCTTTGCTCGACAGCGGCGTTGGCATGGGCCGCCACACCGGCGACGGAAAAGACGATGGCGGTCAGGTAGCGGGAAACGTTGTTCATGATGTCCTTCCTGTTGCAAATGGATTTGGCGGGGGTTGATCGCGACACTCAGTTTTCCGAGTTGCAGTTGTCGGCGAATTTGCTGTAATCCAGCACCTGGGTTTTTGACTGGGAGTCGAGGTACGTCAGCCGCGCATTCACCACGCCGCAGGAAGGCGTAGTGTCCTCGGTCAGCGACACCACTTTCCGGATATCCAGTTGGGTGCCATAGGTGTAGGTTCTGGGAGCGACATCGGCTTCGGCACGGGCCGACAAGGTGCAGATGTTCAGTGCGGCAAACAGGCAGGCTGCGTAGATGGCTTTGGTGTTCATGGCGGACTCCTCAAGGTTTCAACAGGTCAACTGTTCGTTGGGCCGAGGCGCTCTGGTTTGCCTCGATGGAACCTATTAAAAGCCTGCGAGGTATCTCGTCTGTGTCGGGAATCGGCGAGAATCAATCGGTACGTATCAGAACGGTGCCTGGATACAAAGCAATACAAAACCGCTGGAAATCGGCTTTTTTGCCTTCCTGTGTATCCGCAGGCAAGCCGGATACACTGCAATACAAAGGGCGGCAGGCGAGCCCGCCCAGGCTCGATAGACTGTGTGGCATTCCCCATTCACCAGAGGTTTGGCCCAATGGATCACGTTGATCACATTCTCATCGTTGACGATGACCGCGAAATCCGCGAACTGGTTGGCAACTACCTGAAGAAGAACGGCCTGCGCACCACGGTCGTGGCGGATGGACGGCAAATGCGCGCCTTTCTGGAAACCACCCCGGTGGACCTGATCGTGCTGGACATCATGATGCCGGGTGACGATGGCCTGCTGCTCTGCCGCGAACTGCGCGCCGGCAAGCACAAGGCCACGCCAGTGCTGATGCTCACCGCCCGCAACGATGAAACCGATCGCATCCTCGGCCTGGAAATGGGTGCCGACGACTATCTGGTCAAGCCATTCGCTGCCCGTGAACTGCTGGCGCGGATCAACGCGGTGCTGCGACGCACCCGCATGCTGCCACCGAACCTGGTGGTGACCGAAGCCAGCCGCCTGTTGGCCTTTGGGCGCTGGCGCCTGGACACCTCGGCCCGTCACCTGCTCGATGCAGACGGCACCATGGTGGCCCTGAGCGGTGCTGAATATCGATTGCTGCGGGTGTTTCTCGACCATCCACAACGGGTGCTCAACCGCGATCAATTGCTCAATCTGACCCAGGGCCGCGACGCCGACCTGTTCGACCGTTCCATCGATCTTTTGGTCAGTCGTCTGCGCCAGCGCTTGCTCGACGACGCTCGCGAACCGGCCTACATCAAGACCGTGCGCAGCGAAGGCTATGTGTTTTCCCTGCCGGTGGAAATCCTGGGCGATCAATCATGACCCTGGCGCTGCATTGGCCGCGGACCCTGGCCTCGCGGCTGTCGCTGATATTCCTGATCGGCCTGATCCTCGCCCAGGCGCTGTCCTTCGGCGCGCAGTACTACGAACGCTACGAGTCCTCGAAAAACACCATGCTCGGCAACCTGGAAACCGACGTTTCCACGTCCGTTGCCATCCTCGACCGCTTGCCCGCCGATGAGCGAGCCGCCTGGCTCAAACAACTGGAGCGGCGCAATTACAGTTACATGCTCAATGAGGGGTCGCCGGGCACGCCCATCCGCACCGACATGCCCGATGCGCCCATTGCCATTGCCTCGATCAAAGACGCCATCGGCCACGATTACCCGATGACCTTTACCGACATCCCCGGGCCGAAAAAACATTTCCAGGTGCACTTGAACCTGGCCGATGGCAGCCCGCTGACCATCGACGTCCGCCCGGCGATGGTGCCGTTGTCGCCCTGGCTGCCCGTCGTGTTGCTCGGGCAACTGGCGCTGATGCTGGCCTGCTCCTGGCTGGCGGTCAGAATCGCCATCCGCCCCCTCACCCGCCTCGCCGGTGCGGTCGAAACCCTGGACCCCAACGCCCATCCCGTACTCCTGGACGAAAAAGGCCCGACCGAAGTCGCCCACGCCGCCAAGGCCTTCAACGCGATGCAGGCACGCATCGCGGCGTACCTGAAGGAACGCATGCAATTGCTCGCGGCAATCTCCCACGATCTGCAAACCCCGATCACCCGCATGAAACTGCGCGCCGAGTTCATGGACGACTCCAGCGAAAAAGACAAACTGTGGAATGACCTGGGCGAAATGGAACACCTGGTGCGCGAAGGCGTGGCCTACGCCCGCAGCATCCACGGCGCCACCGAAGAAAGCCGCCGCACCGACCTCGACTCGTTCCTCGACAGCCTGGTGTTCGACTATCAGGACGTGGGCAAGGATGTTCAGCTCAGCGGCAAGAGTGCCGCCGTCATCGACACACGCCCCCACGCCTTGCGCCGGGTGCTGGTCAACCTGACGGACAACGCATTGAAGTTTGCCGGTGCCGCCGAGTTGCGGGTGCAAAAGCAGGCCGATGGCAACCTCTCGATCAAGATCCTCGACCGTGGTCCGGGGATCGCCGAGGAAGAACTCAAGCAAGTGATGGAACCGTTCTACCGCGTTGAGAATTCCCGCAACCGCAGCACCGGCGGCACCGGGCTGGGGCTGGCGATAGCCCAGCAACTGGCGGTCGCGATTGGAGGCTCCTTGACCTTGAGCAATCGCGAAGGGGGCGGGTTGTGTGCGGAGTTGCGATTGCCGGGGCAAAAGGGTTTGGCTCAGGGGTGAGAATGCCGGACCAACCGTAGAAAATGGTCGGCTGTCAGGCCGCCTTCGCGGGCAAGCCCGCACACAGGGGGTGCGCCGTGATTACAACAACGACAAGGTGTAATTGATGATGAACCGGTTCTGATCCACGTTGCGCCCGGCATCGGTATTGGACCTGGCGTTACGCAGTGTGAACCCCACCCCCTTGAACGTACCCGATTGCAACACGTAGTCCAGGGTCATGTCGCGCTCCCACTCGGACTGGTCACTGGCGTTTTGCGCCTTGATGTCCGTCCCCTTCAGATACACGATCGAGGCTTTCAGGCCCGGCACGCCCAAGGGCGCGAAGTCGTAGGTGTATTGGCCGAAATTCGTCTGCTCGCCGGCCCGGGCAAAGTTCTGGATCATCTTGTCGGTGGGCAGGTAGACACTGCCGCCGCCCGCTCCCTTGTCCACCAGGCTGCCCTGGTTGGGCTGGACGAAGTTGCTGCCATCGCCCACACGTTGATGCCCCACCGACACTGCGTGACCACCGTGGCTGTAGGTGACCATCGCGGCCCAGGTGCTGTTGTCGATTTCACCATCGTTGTCGTCGGTGTAGCCCGATACCCGATAGCCTTGCGCGCGGCCGGAGGCAGAGCTGTTGGCACCGCTCGATGTGGTACGGAAGTAACGCAGGTCGGTGGTGAGCGAGCTTGCGCTGTCGATGAACAGGATGTGCGTCAGGCCGAGGAAGTTCTGGTTGTAGAAGTCTTCCAGTTGCGCGAAGTAATACTGGGTCTTCAGGTTCCTGGCGAGGTTGTAGTCACCGCCCGCGTAGTAGAACTTGTTGCTGTCCTGCGTGCTGCCGGCGACCGACAAGCCTGTGCGGTCCGTCGAGGCGCGCCCTACCGCGTGCTCCAGCACACCGCCGGTCAACGTCAGGCCATCGATGTCGTTCGAGGTGACCTGCGCGCCAGTAAACGATTGCGGCAACACACGGGCATCGTTCGCCAGAAGGATCGGCAATTTCGGCAGCAAGGTACCGTAGCGAAATTCAGTCTTGGCCACGCGCATTTTCGCCGTAGGGCCGAAGCTGCTCCAGGCATCGGCCGCGCCGTCGCCATCAGAGGGAATCATGCCGCTACCGACGTGGCGCCCCGCTCCGCTGTCCAGCGTGATGCCGAGCAACGCCTGGGCGTCGAGCCCGAACCCCACCGCGCCCTGCGTAAACCCGGACTCATAGCGCAACACGAAACCCTGGGCCGCCTCTTCGGTTTTCGAGGGGGCGGCGCTGCCATCGCGATTGTCGCTGTTGAAGTACAGGGTGCGCATCGACAGGCTGGCCTTGCTGTCTTCCAGAAAACCATGGCCTGCGGTATCGGCAGCCTGTGCGCACACCGAACTGGTGGCCAGCAGGACTGCGGTGGGAATCGCTCGTTTGAACATAGGGGGCTCCTGGGTGTTTCTTATCGTTATTTGAAGGTTTCACCGCCAGACAGGACCCGATTATCGCCCACGCATCAGCGCTCGATGAGTGACATGAGTCATCGGACGTTCGAGGTGAGGGTTGACTGACTGGCTTGTGAAACTCTTAAAACACTTCGAGAGGCTATTATCAAACGCGGTGAAAGTAGTTTTCGTACAGGGATAAGCCTTGTCGCACAGGGGTATGGACGATCACTGTTTTTGAATATCGGTGCGGCGGATTTTCATCATACTGACTTCATCGGCAGCGATCGGTGGCTGCTGGTATGTCACTACAAGAGCAATGCCCCATGAACGATCAAATCGAACTTTACGGCGCGAACACCGGCAACAGCCTGAGGGCCGCGATTGCCCTGGAAGAGTCGGGCATCGCCTATACGGCACGCAGGCTCGACCTGTATGCACAGGAACACCGTGGCCCGGCCTTCCTGGCGCTTAACCCGGCCGGGAAAGTGCCGACCCTGATCGATCACGGGACAACTCCGGTTCTGGTCATCAACCAGTCCAACGCCATCATCCAGTACGCCGATTCCATTGCGCCCGGAAGGCTGGCACCGGCGCAGCCAGGACCTGATCGCACCCGGGTGATCGACCGCTATTTCTTTTTCGTGACCGACGTCATCGCCCCCAGCCATGCCGCCTTTTTTCTGCACCAGGCGGGGCAGGCCAAGGCGGCGGCGATCATCGATCTGCGGGTGATTGAACAGCTCACCTACTCGGAAAGCTTTCTGACGGACGACTTCATGGCCGGAGCGCAGTTCTCCATGGCCGACATTTCGGCCTTCACCATTGCCACGGCGTTCCGTGATCGGCTGGACTGGAAGCAACTGCCTCAGCTATCGCGCTGGTTCGACACAGTCGAAGCCAGGCCGGCGGTTCAACGCGGCCTGAATGTGTTCAACCATTCCTGAGCGTTCGCCGAAAACAAAAATGCCCCCATGTCGCCGGGCATTTTCTGACGAACACGAAACGACTTTGCCTCAGTCGGTGTAGCCGAACTTCACCGAACGGCTTTCCTGCGCCTGGCTTCGCGTAGCGAGGCAGTAATACAACGGGCACGTCACCACCAGCCCCACCAGCCACGACAGGTCAGCGCCCTCCACCAGATTGGCATACGGTCCGACGTACAGTGAAGTATTGGCGAATGGCAGTTGCACGATGATGCCGATGAAGTAGGCAATGATCGCATGCAGGTTGAAGCGACCGTAGATGCCGCCGTCAGCCCGGAAGATCGAGGCGATGTCATAGCGACGACGCTTGATCAGGTAAAAGTCGATCAGGTTGATCGAGGCCCACGGCACCAGCACCAGCAACAGCGCCAGAATCAGGCCGATGAATTGCGAAATGAAATTCGCCGAGGCACCCAGCGCCACCACGCAGCAACCCGCCAGCACGATGCCCGACAACACCACGCGCACCTTGATGCTGGGCGTCCATTGGCTGGCGAAGGTCTGGATCGAGGTGATGATCGACAGCACTGCGCCATACAGATTCAAGGCGTTGTGGCTGATGATGTTGAGCAGGAACAACACCATCAGGATCGGCCCCAGCCAACCGGTGGACTGCTTGACCGCCGCCATCGCCTCGGTGCCTTCCGGGGTCGCCAGTACCGCCACGGCGCCGAAGGTGAACGACAGGATCGTGCCCAGGGTCGCCCCCAGATACGTGGCCCAGAATGGCTTGGCGATCCCAATATCCGCAGGCAGGTAACGCGAGTAGTCCGACACATACGGCGAGAAGCTGATCTGCCAGATGATGCCCAGCGACACCGTGGCCAGCCAGCCGGACAGGTTGAACCCGCCGCGAGTGAAGAAGTCCGCCGGCAGATCATGGGCGAAGATATAGAGGAAACCGGCGAGCAAGGCACCGCCCATCACCCAGGTGCCGATGCGGTTCAGGGTATGGATGAAGCGATAACCGATCACCCCGATGGCCGTGGCGCTTAAGGCGCCGATGAGAATGCTGGCCGGCACCGGAACCGAGGGCACAATGCCGACAATCGATTTACCTGCCAGCACGATGTTGGAAATGAAGAAACCGATGTAGATCATTGCCGCGAAGAACACGATCAGCAGCGCGCCATAGCGGCCGAACTGACCACGGCTCTGCACCATCTGCGGGATGCCCATGCACGGTCCCTGGGCCGACGCCAGCGCAATCACTACGCCGCCGACCATGTGCCCGAGGGCTATCGCCAGCAACCCCCAGAACAGGTTGAGGTGGAACACCTGGACCACCATGGCGCCGGTGACGATGGGCAGTGGCGCGATGTTGGTGCTGAACCACAGGGTGAAGAGATCGCGGGCCTTCCCGTGGCGCTCTGCGAGTGGAACGTAGTCGACCGTATGGTTCTCGATCAACGGGTCTTGCCTGGACATCTGGGACATGTGCATGAACTCGAGTTTGTCTGTTCTTATCTTTGTATGAAGCCAAACCGGGGGGACTCTCTGGCCGCCCCTCAGATGCGGACCATATTATGGTATTCCAAACTTTAAACAAGACTGATCCGGTCTTTGAACAAGCATCTGAGCCGGCATCCTGCCCGATCCACGCCAGCGTTTGCTAGCTTAAAGCCCAGCAATCATTGGGTTCCAGACGAAAGCCTTACGTTTATCGGTTGACCTAAAAAGACCTTGCAATCGATGTATTACGGTATACCATCAGACCTATAAACACATAAAAACGCGTCACACCACCCGAGGACCGTCCAATGATCGATGCCGCCATCTACAAACAAGTCATGGGTTCGTTCCCGTCCGGAGTGACCGTGATCACCACCCTGGATGACGACGGGCAAATCGTCGGCCTGACCGCCAGCGCCTTCAGCTCGCTGTCGATGGACCCGGCTCTGGTGCTGTTCTGCCCCAACTACAGCTCCAACTCCTACCCGGTGCTGATCAAGAACAAACGTTTTGCCATCCACGTGCTTTCCGGCGGCCAGCAAAGCGAAGCCTATGCCTTCGCGCGCAAAGGCAAGGACAAGGCCCAGGGGATCGAGTGGACGCTCAGCGAGCTGGGCAACCCGATTCTGGCCAATGCAACGGCGGTCATCGAATGTGAGCTGTGGCGCGAATATGAAGGCGGTGACCACGCCATCATGGTCGGCGCGGTGAAAAACCTGATCGTGCCCCGCCAGAGCAGCGGGCCACTGGTGTATTGCCACGGCAAGATGGGCGCCCTGCCCGTTCTGGCCTGATCTCCGCCTTGTGGGAGCGAGCCTGCTCGCGAAGACGGTTTGTCAGTCACATCCACATGGCTCGGCAGACCGCTTTCGCGAGCAAGCTCGCTCCCACAGGTTGCTCACTGACCAGTGAGAAACATTTGCACAGATTTCGTATTATGGTATACCAATAATCAACAGGCCCGCGATCGACTGGCCGACAACAATAGATCCGAGGTAAGCGTCATGAAGTTTTCCCTGTTCGTACACATGGAACGTTGGGACGAGAGCGTCAGCCACCGCCAGTTGTTCGAAGACCTGACCGAACTGACGCTGATGGCCGAGGCCGGTGGTTTCAGCACCGTGTGGATCGGTGAACACCACTCCATGGAATACACCATCTCGCCAAGCCCGATGCCGCTGCTGGCTTACCTGGCGGGCAAGACCACCACCATTCACCTGGGCGCCGGCACCATCATCGCGCCGTTCTGGCATCCGCTGCGGGTGGCCGGTGAATGCGCGTTGCTCGATGTGATCAGCAACGGACGCATGGAAGTCGGCCTGGCCCGTGGCGCCTACCAGATCGAGTTCGACCGTATGGCCGGCGGCATGCCGGCCTCCTCTGGCGGCCAGGCGTTGCGGGAAATGGTTCCGGTGGTGCGGGCTTTGTGGAACGGCGACTACGCCCATGACGGCGACATCTGGAAATTCCCGACCTCCACCAGCGTACCCAAGCCGATCCAGCAGCCGAACCCGCCGATGTGGATCGCCGCCCGCGACCCGGACTCGCACAACTTCGCCGTAGCCAACGGTTGCAACGTCATGGTCACGCCGTTGATGAAAGGCGACGAGGAAGTCCTCGACCTGAAGAACAAATTCCAGGCCGCGCTCGACAACAACCCCGGCGTGCCGCGACCGCAACTGATGGTACTGCGTCACACCCACGTGCACACCGCCGACGATCCTCAAGGCTGGGAAGTCGGGGCCAAGGCAATCTCCAGGTTCTATCGCACCTTCGATGCCTGGTTCGGCAACAAGACCACCCCGGTCAATGGCTTCCTCGCGCCGAGCCCGGAAGAGAAATTCGCCGGTCGCCCTGAGTTCGAACTGGAAAGCCTGCACAAGACCGCCATGATCGGTACCCCGGAAGAAATCATTCCGCGCATCAAGTACTACCAGGAACTGGGGGTCGACGAATTCAGCTTCTGGTGCGATAACAGCCTGCCCCACGCGGAGAAGAAAAAATCCCTGGAGCTGTTCATCAAGCATGTGGTGCCAGCGTTCCGCTGATTGCGCCGCCCTGCTCCCCGGACGCGAAGCCGGGGGTCAGCACACCTCAACTGTGGGAGCGAGCTTGCTCGCGATGGACGCCAACGATAACGCGGGCCATCTGAATGACCGCGTTGTCCAGAGTTTTTCGCGAGCAGGCTCGCTCCTACGAGGGTCGATTCCAATGATGACTGGTCGCCTCCCATCACTCGCCCTTCCCTCCGGCGCCGCGCAGGCTTACCTGCGCGGTGAATGGACCGCTTCGCACCTGCATTTCAAGCGCCTGCGCGCCAGCGTTTCGGCCAAGCAGAACGGCTTCTGGCAAATAGTTCACTGAGCCCACCCGAACAGCCAATCACGCACCCCGCGTCTCGCCATTGCATGGCGCGTACGGTGCATCGTGTTTCGTCTTGATCAGGTTTGCCCAATGAACAATAACAACGCGCTGTTGATCATCGACATGCAGCAGGAGGACGGCTTCGTCCTGGAAAACTTCGACACAGTGGCTACCAATACCGCCACCCTGCTCGATACCGCCCGCCGTCAGCGGATGCCTGTCATCTATACCCGCCACATCAATCAGGCCGACGGCAGTGACCTGCCCCACGGCGAACCTCTGGCCACCGACGGTGGCCCCGGCAGTTACCGCGCCGGCACCCGCCAAGTGGAAATCATCGAGTCACTGACGCCTCAGCCCGGTGAGTTGATCATCGACAAGGGCCGTTACAGTGCCTTCCACCGCACCGACCTCGATGCCCGACTCAAGGCAATGGAGGTCGACACGCTGATCGTCTGCGGCGTGTTGACCGACGTCTGCGTGCTGACCAGCGTGTTCGATGCCTTCGCCCTGGGTTATCGCGTGCGCCTGGTCAGCGATGCCTGCACCACGACCACCGAGGCCGGGCATTACTCGGCCCTGCTGATCATGGCCAACTGGGTCTACGCGCTGGAAATCCTCACCACGACTGAGTGCCAGCGCGCCCTGCAACAGCTCGATCACATCAGCCTGATCCCCGAGCAGCCGGACCTGTTTGCCCACCAGCCCCATGAGCTGCAAAGCACCATCGCCCGTCTGCAATCCCACCTCGTCCGGACTCAGGAGTGATCGCCATGCAAGTCGAAAAAAGAAGCATCGATTTCATCCCCGAAACCGAACGTCACGGCAAACCGGGGTCGCTGTTCTACATCTGGTTCGGCGCCAACATGAACATCACCACCATTGCATCCGGCGTGTTGCCGGTGGTGATGGGACTCAACCTGTTCTGGAGTGCGCTGGCGATCATCATCGGCTCGTTGCTGGGGGCGATTTTCATGGCCTCCCACTCGGCCCAAGGACCGAAGCTGGGCATTCCGCAAATGATCCAGAGCCGGGCACAATTCGGCGTGTTGGGGGCGGTGTTGCCGCTGCTGTTCGTGATGCTGATCTACCTGGGTTTCTTCGTCAGCAACACCTTGCTCGCGGCCCAGGCGCTGGAGTCCGTCAGCCCACTGCCGATGTCCGGCAATATCTACCTGATCGGCGCGTTGTGCTTCGTCGTCGCGCTCTATGGCTATCGGTTGATTCACCGCTTGCAGAAGCTGCTGTCGATTCTGTCGCTGGTGGTGTTCGTGGCCGCCACGGTGCTCGCCTTGCAGTTGCCGATCCCGGCCGAACAATGGCTGCCAACAGGCTTCTCCCTGTCGAAGTTCCTGGTGGCGGTGAGCATTGCCGTGACCTGGCAACTGTCCTATGCACCTTATGTCGCCGACTATTCGCGCTACCTGCCGAGCAACACGCCCACCGCCCAGGTGTTCTGGTACAGCTACGCCGGCACGGTCAGCGGCGGCGCGTGGATGATGATTCTCGGGGCGATCCTGAGCGTCGGCATCGGCGACTTTTCCAGCAACGTCGGCGGGCATGTCGCCGGTCTGTTCGGCGCTGGCGCGGTGCTGCTGTTCGCCTTCATCGTCTACGGCCAGGTGTCGATCAATGTGTTCAACCTGTACGGCGCGTTCATGTCGACCATCACCGTGATCGAACCTTTCGCCCGGCTCAAGGTGACCCCGCGGGTACGCGGTGTGTTCATGCTGCTGATCAGCCTGCTGGCCACGGCCCTGTGCACCATCAGTCAGGACGACTTCATCAGCTTCTTCCTCAACTTCATCTTCTTCATGAGCTACTTCCTGATCCCGTGGACGGCGATCAATCTGGTGGACTACTACTGCCTGCGCAAAGGCCAGTACCGGATTGACGACATCTTCGACTTGAACGGAATCTACGGGCGGGTCAACCGGATTGCCTGCGGCAGTTTCCTGCTGGCGATTGCCCTGGAAATTCCGTTCATGAACACCACGCTGTATGTCGGCCCGGTGGCCAGGGCGCTGGACGGAGTGGACCTGGCGTGGATCGTCGGGTTGCTGGTGCCGGCGTTGAGTTATTATTGGCTGATGAAGCTCGGCAAGCGAGCGCCGATGATGGAGTCAGCGGCCGACTAAATTCCAGGCAAAAAAAATCCCAGGCAGCTGATGGACGCCTGGGATTTAAAAATGCATAAACCGTGGTGGTGAACGCGGCGCGGATATTACGGAATATTTCGGCCTGTAACAAGATATTTTTATTCACTATCCAGTTACTAAACGCTCTAACCCATTAAATATCCACATATTTTCTAAGGGCGACTACAGGAACCAGCGATACTCCCGCGCGCTGATGTCATGCAGAAATGCCAGATGATCCTGACGCTTGTTTTCGCAGTAGACGTCCACGAACTCCGCCCCCAAGCCTTCGCGCAGCACTGCATGATTTTGCATGGACTGCACCGCTTCAAGCATTTCCAGCGGAAAATCGATGCCACTGCCGCGGTCTTCGTTGAGCGGTGCAATTGGCTCGCGCTCCCCTTCCAGACCTTGCTCCAACCCCACCAGAATCGCCGCCAACGCCAGATACGGGTTGGCATCGGCGCCGGCCAAGCGGTGTTCAATGCGCAGGTTCTTGATGTCCGACTCCGGAATACGCAAACACGCATCGCGATCCTCGAAGCCCCAACTGGCACGGGACGCGACGTTCACCGTGCCGCTAAGGCGGCGCATGGCATTGTGGTTCGGGGCAAAAATCGGCATGCAGTGCGGCAACACGTCCAGGCAACCGGCCACCGCATGACGCAGCGCCCGCTGCCCGTTCGCCGCCAACAGGTTGTTGCCGGCCTCGTCATACAGGCTGACATGCACGTGCATGCCGCTGCCGGGGTGCTGCAAGTAAGGTTTGGCCATAAAGCTGGCGCGCAGGTTGTGCTTGAGCGCCACGCCCCGGGTGCTGCGGCAGAACAGGGCCGCCCAGTCGGCGGCGCGCAGGCCGTCATCGCAATGGCCGAAGTTGATTTCGAACTGGCCCGGGCCGAGTTCGGCGGTGATCACCGTGGCATCGACGCCCTGCGCTCGTGCCGTCTCGACCATTTCATCGAGCACCGGGGCGAAGCGCGACAAGCGCTCGATGTGCATGTTCGGCTGATCGTCGGCATCGCCGGTCAACTCATCACGGGGAAATTGCGGCAAGCCGTCCTTCAAGCGGCTGTCGAACAGGTAAAACTCCAGCTCGAAGGCTACCACCGGGAAAATGCCTTTACGGTGCAGACGGTCCAGCACCCGCGCCAGCACTTCACGGGGTTCGAATTCGATGGGTTTTTCGGTGCCGTCGGAGGTGATCAGCATCTGGCCCAAGGGCTGCTTTTCCCAGCTCACCAGCTTCAGCGTGCCGGGCACCAAACGGCGCAGCGCGTCCGGGTCACCATCGTTGAAGCAGTAATCGCCGATCTTGAACAGCCCACCCTGGGTGCCGAGCAGCACGCAGTTCTGCGGCAGCTTCAATGCACTGCCGGCAGCGACTTTTTCCAGCATCTCGATCGGGTAGCGCTTGCCGTAGAAATGCCCCGGAATGTCCAGGGAGATCAGGTCGACGTAACGCACTTCGGGGTTGCAGTGGCGGAAGTTGCGAACCTCGGCCAGCAGTTCAGAGCACACAGCATCCATCGTTTTGTTCCTTGTTGTTATCAGGTGTAAACCCAAAGCACGCGGGTCAGTTGGTCGGACAGGTTGCCGTAGCGGCAGTGCGCATGGCTGGCCAGTTGAAAGCTGTCGCCGGGGTGCAGGGTCACCGGTTCGTTGTCGTCGAGCCACAGGGTCAGTTCCCCTTCCAGGACATAACCGCCCTGCTCGGAGCTGTCCTTCATGTGCCGGTCACCGCTGCTGGCACCGGGTTCGAGCTGGCTTTCGAGCATCGAAAAGGACGCGCGCATCTTTGGCGACACGAGGATGTCGGTGATGCCATCGGCGTAGTACAGCGTGCGGCGCTCGTCCGGGCGGGTGACCCAGGACAAGGCCATGGGTTTGGGCAGGCTGTAGAAATAGGTGGTCGGCACCCCCAGGGTTTCGCTGATGGCGGTCAGGTCCGCCACCGTCGGGCGCGACAGGCCGCGCTCGACCTGGGACAGAAAACCCACGGAGCGGCCGATTTTGTCCGCCAGTTCCTTCAGGGTGTACTTCTTGTGTTTGCGCAGGTCCTGGATCAGGATCGCCAGCGCCGAGATTTCTTCTTGCATGTCCATCTAGAGGCTTCCAGAAAGTGTCGCTTCAAATGCTGTCGCGCAGTCGATACCAGGCCTTGCCGATGGCTTCCAGCGGCGCGGCCAGGTATTTGCCGCCGGGAAAACTGCCGTTGTTCAGGCCCTGGTACAGGGACAATTCGTCGGGCTGACCGAGTACCGCGTCGGACACCGCCCGCGCCGCGGCCAGTGTCGGCAGCACGCCATGCCCGGAATACCCTTGCATCCAGTACAGATCGCCCCGCCGTCCGATATCCGGTGTGCGCTTGAGGGTCAGGTCAATGTGGCCGCCCCAGGCAAACTCCAGATCGACGCCGGTGAGTTGCGGGAACACGCGCTCCAGGAACGGCCGGGTCGCGGCGGCGATGTCCTTGGGCATGCCGCCCAGGTAAGTGCAACCGCCGCCGAACAGCAGGCGGTTATCCGGGGTGCGGCGGAAATAATCGAGCACGAACTGGTTGTCGGTCACGCACACATTGCTCGGCAACAGCGTGGTGGCTAACTCCTTCGTCAGCGGCGCGGTCGCGACCTGATAGGTCCCGACCGGCAACACGCAACTGGCCAGTTGCGGGTCGAGTCGATCGAGGTAAGCGTTGCATGCCAGCACCAGTACATCGGCGCGAATACGACCACGTTCGGTGGTCACCACAAACCCGTCGCCCTCCTCGCCATAGCTCAGCGCCTTGCTTTGCTCGTGGATGCGGCCACCGGCCCGCTCGATCGCATCCGCAAGGCCCAGGGCCAGTTTCAGCGGATTCAAATGCCCGCCCTCGGGATCGAACAGGCCGGCCTGATAACGCTCGCTGGCAACCCACTGCGGCAAATCGCTGCGCTCGATAAATTGCAGTTTGTCGTGGCCCCACTTGTGACTCGCCTCGTGTTGCCACTCGGTCAGCAGGCCTACCCGACGGGGCATCACCGAGGTCCAGAGATGACCGGCGCGATAGTCGCAATCGAACTCATGGCGGCCGGGCAAGTCACGCAGCTCGCGCGCGGCCCAGCGCATGCCGTCCCACAGGCGCCGCGCCCGTTCGTAACCCAGCGCCGCTTCCAGCGGTGGCATGTCGCACGACCAACCGAGGATCGCCTGGCCGCCATTACGCCCGGACGCGGCCCACGCCACCCGGCTGGCTTCGAGCAAAGTCACGCGCTTGCCGGCCAGCGCCAGACGCAAAGCCGTGTGCAATCCACTGAACCCGGCCCCGATGATCAGCACTTCAGTGTCTTGTTCACCCTCCAGTGCGGCTCGATCGACCAGACGATCGGCGCAGGTATGGGCGTAGTAACTGGCGACATGCCGGGTGGATTGCTGAAACATACGGCCTCGTGAAATTTTGTATTTTTAATTTCATGAAAAAATACACGGTAAATTTCACACAAGCAATCAACGCGTAAAAAATCCCGCTCAGGCGAACCCGAGCGGGATGTTTTTATTCAGACGTGACGTTCGAATCAATCAGGCCACGGGAATCATCGGATCCGCCGAAGCCAGCGCCGAGGCGCGATCAGCCGCCGGTGGGTAGATCCACTGGGTGTTGATCTGAGTCTTCAATGCCTTGGCTTCGTGCTTGACCAATTTGACCTGACGATCCCAACCCTCGGTGTACACCGCGCCCCAAGCGCCCAGATCGAGGCAGGTCACGTATTTCGGCTGGCTGTACGGCGTCGGGTCGACACCGAGAAGCTGCGCGGCGACATTGTTGCCGGCATGGCGGCCCAGCGAAATAGCATGCTGACAGGTCATCAAGGCGTAATTGCCGATCTCGTCACTGGCCGCATAGGCGACGTCGCCGGTAGCGAAGATGTCGTTCTGGCCAATGACTTTCAGGTGCGCGTCGACATGCAGACGGCCCAAGTGATCACGTTCGGCGGGAATCTGCTCGGTCAGGGAGCTGGCGCGAACGCCGGTGGTCCAGACCACGGTTTTTGCATCGATGCGCGCCCCGTCGGACAGGGTGACGCCGTCGGCATCGACCGACACAACCGAAGCTTTCAAGTGCCATTTCACGCCGGTCGCCACGCTGGCCTCGACGATCGATTCGGCGATTTGCTCACCCATCGAGCCGCCCACTTTATCGCCGCGGTCCACGATGATCACATTGATGTCGGCACGGTCGCCGAGGATGGCCTGCAGGCGGGTCGGCATTTCAGTCGCCGTTTCGATCCCGGTGAAACCGCCACCGGCCACCACCACTGTGTTGCGCGCCTTGCTTTCGGGCTGGCTGGCCAGCGCCTTGAGGTGGTTTTCCAGGCGAACGGCCTGCTCGATCTGATCGACATCGAAGGCATGTTCGGCCACGCCCGGAGTGCTCGACGAAGCCAAGCGACTGCCGGTAGCCAGAACGAGTTTGTCGTAGCTGCAGACTTGTCGGGTCCCTGCGGCATCGACATAGCCGACCTGCTTTTGCTCGACGTTGATGGTCTGCGCCGCGCCCTTGATGAACCTGACCCCTACAGCATCAAACAGATCGCCAATCGGCGCGGCCAGTTGATGGGCATTCGGTTCGTAGAAGCGCGGACGCACACGGAGTTCGGCCTGAGGCGCCAGCACGGTCACTTCAACATCGTTGTGGCCGTGAATGTCGAACAGGCGCGTGGCACTCAATGCGGTCCACATGCCACCGAAACCTGCGCCGATCACCAGAATGTGCTGTTTCATTTTTTGACTCCTGGGGGGGAATGACCAAGTGTTGAAAATCGTTGAGCGGTTTAAGGACCGACGCGGGCTTGTACCCAGATAAGCGCCTGCCACTGCGACCGAGTAACTACGACTGTATTGATCCTAGTTAAATCCCGCAACAGGTTTTTATCGAGGGCTGCCACCGAAAAACGTGAGCCATGACCTGAGCCCCCTGTATTCAGCGCATCACAGGAGTATTTTGCTGTCATGAAAAAAGATCAAACGAGAAGGGATTCGTTGCCTTGCTTGCTCTCGGCTGTTAGAATTTGCGACTAATTCAGTCGGAGATTTGCATGTCTCTTTACAGCGCGGGTGTCGAATACGGCATCCACTGCCTGCTTTTTCTGGTGGGTAATGGCGGCGACTCGCGCGAAGCGAGCGTGCGCGACCTTGCCGATCTGCAAGGCGTCCCTCAGGACTATCTGGCGAAAATCTTCACCAAGCTGGCCAAAGCCAAACTGGTGGTCGCCACCGAAGGCGTGCGCGGTGGCTTCAAGCTGGCCCGGCCCGCCGACGAAATCACCTTGCTGGATATCGTCAATGCCATCGACGGCCGCAAGTCGATTTTCGATTGTCGGGAGATCCGTGGTCGTTGCGCCGTGTTTGACGGCGCCCCGCCTGAGTGGGCACTGGAGGGTCTGTGCGCGATCCATGGCGCGATGATGGTTGCGCAAAAACGCATGGAAGAGGCCCTCGCGCAACAAACCATCCTCGACATTGCCAGGAAATTCGGGCGCAAGGCCCCGCCAGAGTTCGGCGTCAAAGTGGAAAGCTGGATGAACGAGCGCCGGGAACGCAAAAGTGCCGCCCAGGCCAGCGAGCAAATCATCCCGACGACCAACCTTTCAGACTGATCCACACAAAAAAAAACCGGATGCGCGCCAGGCATCCGGTTTTTTTCTGGATTCAGGCGAACATCGGTCGCTGACCGATTTTCAGCCTCCCGCGCTTACAAACAGTCGCGCACGATTTTGCGCAGGTCGCCGGACTTGGCCCAAGGTGGCCCCTGATACAGCGAAACCCGGCTGCCTTCCTTGTACTTCACGATATCCAGCACTTCGTCGGCCGTGATCACGCTGGGCGCGGTGATGCGGAATCCGTTGGATATCGAAACCTGGGTCGTATTCGATACTTCCTTTTGCCAGGCAGGCAACACGCACGCCGCATACTCTTTTGGCGTCTTCTCGCTGTGCTTGCTGACATTCGGCTCACCCGGTACCAACGAAGCCGGCAACGAGCACCCGCCCAGCAATGCCAACACGACTCCCCCCATCAACATCCGCATGCTGTTTCCTTTAATTTGAAATAAGAAAATGTAGCTCGCCGTCGTCCCTACAGCCATCCCCAACGATTCAGCGACTGTCATTGATATCGCTTGCCCCGGTTAGTTCCTTGAATTCAGATAATCCATCCATCTTTCGCAGGCGTCATGCTGGCGTTGTGTGCCTTGCTCCCATTGCGGCTCGCTGAGTTGATGGGCCGATATCAATTGCATCGTCTCGTTGGTCGCCGCCTCCAGGTCAGCGATCAATTCCTGGGCCATGTCCCTGAAATCATCGATTGTGGTCATTTTACGTCGCCCCCGCAGGAACAATCAGCACTTGAGTAGGACAGCTTATTTTTTCGTTCACTGTAGTTTTCCCGACCAAAGGAGACCTCGCTGACTCAGACGAACACAACATACGGCGCGGTAAACAGGTCTAAAATTTTGGTGTGCAAAGTTCAGGAGGTCATCATGTGGCTTAACAAATCGGAACAGGAACTTCGGCGCGATCTGCAAGGGCTTGCGTCAGATTTGCGCTGGTCGGCCGTCGAGCTGTTGCGCATCGAGCAACAATTGCGCCTGCTCGGGAGCGAAGTCGACGCGCAAGCCGTTCAAAGACTGTGTTCTTTATTTCAGGGCGATGAAGAAAAACTGTCCGGCTACGCCGAGGAAGTGAAGGCCAAGGTCATTAGCCGCAACAAGGCTCAATAGCGGGAGCGCTGCCATGAACAGACCTCTATTCACGCTGGTCGTCGTACTGACCGCGTTGGCAGGCTGCAGCACCAACTCGATCTACAAGGATCAGCCGCTGGTCGCGAAAGTCGACACCGGCATGACCCAGGAGCAAGTCCGGCAAATCGGCGGCCAGCCACTGGCGGTCAGCGATCGTAGCGTCGAACCCGGTACGTGCTTTGACTACAAACTGACTCATGCCGACCATCAGCAGCCGTACAACGTCAGTTTCGACGGCCGCGGCATGGTCGACCACAAGAGCTTCATGACCTGCGCGGAGTGGAGCCACACGCAGCAAAAGGCCCGGGAACCCTCTCGCCCCAGCGGAGGCGGCGGCTACTAGCGCCCTTAAGGATTTTGCAGGCTGTAGGAGCGAGCTTGCTCGCGATGGACTCAAGCGCGCCGGGTTTAACCAGGAAACACGCGTTATCGTTAGCGACCATCGCGAGCAAGCTCGCTCCTACAGGGGGGCTTCATTTTCCCGCAGGCCTGCCGGCACGTGCCCTGTAGCCGGGCAGCGATGCGGCAAATGCCAGCGCTTCTTCCCGACTGGCAAACGAGCCAAGCCGGTCACCCTGGGTACATACCCGCCAGGGGCCGTTGTTCACGCTGAGTACGTCATAACCATTCATGTGCATCTTGTTCAACATCGGAACGCTCATAGTCACCTCCTCTCGGGCAGTGATCTCAGGTTGACTTGCCTACCTTACACCCACCCTTGTCCAAAATACCGACCAGACGTCGCCATGGAAATTCCCGAAATCGATTGCACTTTTCCTCGCATTGCCCCCTCGAATTACTCGTAAAGTGCTCAATCGGCCCTGGCCCGAATGCTGCATTTCAATGCCTGCACCATCTCAACCAGCCATTAGGTAATCAATGAAAGTACGCGCAACGATCATCTTCGAGCAGGAAAGGCATGTACTGCTGGTACGCAAGCGAGGAGGACGCTGGACGCTGCCCGGCGGCAAGCTCGAACGGGGTGAAAGCGCAGCCGATGCCGCCGTTCGCGAGCTGCTGGAGGAAACCGGCCTGCGGGTCGACGAGTTGATATACGTGCTGGAACTGGAGTCGGGCGGCACCCGACACCACGTATTCGAGGTGTCGGTGCTGAATCTGGAGCAATTGCGACCGCTGAACGAAATCACCGATTGCATCTGGCACCCGCTTGATGCGCTACACAACCTGAACATCAGCGACGCCATGCGCAGTATTGTCAGCACCTTTGTGCGCCGCTTGTAGGCCCTAGCCTTTGGCCAACGCCGTCGCAGCCCTGTCGATCAAAGCCGCCACTTCGGCGGGCATCGACGCCAATGACGCGTGGCTGGCATTCAAGGTCAGGATCTCCCTGGCGTTGAGCCGCTCCGCCATCCATTGCTGGTTCTGTGGCGCGATCATCCGGTCTGCGGTCGAAATCTGATACCACGATGGCTTTTTCTTCCAGGCCACCGTTCCAATCGTGTCACCGAAGGTACTCGCCAGCGGCGCTTTCTGGGTGATACCCATGACCAACCCTTCGGTCGCCGGCAGGTCCTGACAGAAGCTTTCGTGGTAGAGCTCAGGCTTGACCCACAGGTATCCGTCGCTGTCGGGAGCCAGGTTGGCCGCCGCCGCTGGTAGATGCCTTTGCGTGATGCCACCGGGGCTTTCACCGGCGTCCGGTGCGAACGCGGCGATGTACACCAGGCCCACCACATTCGGCAAATCACCCGCTTCGGTGATCACCGCGCCGCCATAGGAATGCCCCACCAGCAGCACCGGACCGGGCACCTGGGCGACCATCTTGCGCGTACGCTCGGCATCATCGGCCAGCGAAGTCAGTGGCAACTCGACGGCACGAATGCGCGTGTCACCCCGGCTGACCAATTTAACGATGACCTTGTTCCAGTGGGCAGCGCCGCCCCAAAAACCATGGACCAGCACGATCGTGGGTTTATCACTCATCACCATGACTCCGTTTGCCGATGGGGTTGTCTGTCGTTCGCCTCAGCCCTGATCGCCGCCGCCCACGGGCATGACCATGCCGGTGATATAGGACGCGTCGTCGCTGGCCAGAAACAGAATAGCCCCCGCCTGCTCATCCAGGGTGCCGTAGCGTTTCATCAAACTGCTGTCGAGGGTCTGGTCGACAATCTGCTGGTACCAGAGTTTTTCCTGCTCACTCTGCTCGGCACCATTGCGGGGTATGCGTCGCGGCGGTGCTTCGGTGCCACCAGGCGCCGTCGCATTGACTCGCACGCCGCGACCGGCGGTTTCGAATGCCAGACAAGCGGTCAAGGCATTGACCCCACCCTTTGCCGCACCGTAGGGCACGCGGTTGAGGCTGCGGGTGGCGATGGAGGAAACGTTGACGATCGCACCGCTGCCCTGCTGCAACATGAACGGCAGCGCGGCATGGCAACACCACAAGGTCGGGAACAGCGAACGGCGAACCTCGGCCTCGATCTGTGACGCTTCATAGTGCTCGAACGGCTTGGCCCAGATCGTCCCGCCGACGTTATTGACCAGCACATCGAGGCGACTGAAGCGCTCGACGGCGGTTTGCATCACCCGACTGCATTCCTCGTATTGCTCAAGGTCGGCGGTCAGGGCCAGTACCTGGGTGGTTGGCGCCAACTGTTGCTGGACTTCGAACACCAGGTCGGAGCGATCCACCAGGATCAGCTTCGCCCCTTCGGCGGCCATACGCTCAGCCACCCGCCGCCCGATACCTTGGGCGGCACCGGTGATCAGGGCGACTTTTTCGTGAAATCTGTTCATGTGTACCTCATGAAGAAGGTTGCCGTTCAACTGTGGGAGCGAGCTTGCTCGCGAAGAGGTCCTTCCAGTCGACATATCTGGTGACTGCCAGACCGCTATCGCGAGCAAGCTCGCTCCCACAGGGGGTATTTACCAAGCAAGGGAAATCGCCTGCGACTCACGCCGCGCTGGCAGCAAATTTTTCGTAGTAGAAATTCGCCGGTTTGATGCCTTGCTCGCCAATGTACCGGCTGACGGCTTCGACCATCGGCGGCGGGCCGCACAGGTAGACGTCGACGTCGCCATCGTTCAAATGCCTGGGCTCGATGTGCTGGGTCACATAGCCCTTGAGCGGGTGTTGGCTCTCGGGGCTGGCGACGCAGGCGCTGAAGGTGAAGTTGGGGATGCGCGCGGCAAAGGCTTCGAGGCGGTCGAGTTCCACCAGGTCGAAATCGTGGGTCACGCCGTAGATCAGATGCAGCGGGTGATCGCTGCCCTGCTCGGCGATCTTCTCCAGCATCGCGGTGAACGGCGCCAGCCCGGTGCCACCGGCCAGCAGCAACAACGGCCGACGGATGTCGCGCAGGTAGAAGCTGCCCAAGGGACCGGCCAGACTCATGCAGTCGCCGGCCTTGGCCATGCCGGTGAGGAAGCTGCTCATCAGGCCACCCGGCACGTTGCGGATCAGGAAACTGACCTCACCGTCGCGCTGCAACGAGCTGAACGAATAGGCACGGGTCTGCTCGCTGCCGGGAATCCCCAGGTTCACGTATTGCCCCGGCAGGAACGCCAGTTTGCTCAGGGATTCGCCCTTGATCGACAGCGCGATAGTGCTGTCGGACAGTTGGCGCACGGCACTGATGGTCGCGTCGTAGCTGGCCTGACGGGTGCGGCAAACCTCGGAGGACGTCGGCACCCGCACCACGCAATCGCTCTGGGCACGCATCTGGCAGGTCAGGACAAAACCCTGCTCGGCCTCTTCAGGGCTGAGGGCGTCTTCGATGTACTCCTCGCCCAGATCGTAGGTGCCGGCTTCGGCAAAACACTTGCAGGTTCCGCAAGCACCGTCGCGGCAGTCCAGCGGGATGTTGATTCCCTGGCGGTACGCGGCATCGGCCACGGTTTCGCCGACGTTGGCGTCGATGAACCGGGTGACGCCGTCTTCAAAATTGAACGCAATGGAATGGGTCATGACGGCAGTCTCACAAGTGGTAGACATCGATGACCTGGCGAACGTAATCGTTCTTCAGAATCACTTTCTTGGCCAGGATCAGCGGGTTTTCACCGCGCACGTCGAGGGTGTAGAAACTGCTGCCGAAATAGCTGTCGACGGTCTTGTAGCGAAAACTCAGGGTGTGCCAGTTGAAGCGCACCTTGCACAGTCCGTCGGCCTGTTCGAGCAGCTCGATGTTGCTGATGTTGTGGGAGGTGCGGGTGTCCGGCACGCTGGCGCTGGAGCGCTCGGTCTTGATGCGGAAGACGCGGTCTTCAAGGCCCGTGCGGTTGCCGTACCAGATCAGCGAGATTTCCCGCTGCGGGTCTTCGGTCAATTCGTCGTTGTCGTCCCAGGACGGCATCCAGAATGTCGCGTCGGGGGCGTACAGCTCCAGCCACTCGTCCCACTGGCGGTCGTCGAGGTAGCGCGCCTCGCGGTAGAGGAAATCGCGCACGTCATCGTAAGAAATGGTCATTACACGTCCTCCACGGCGATCAGCTTCGACTGTTCGGCAGCCAATGCCTTGAGCATGGTCTGCTGCCAGTACTTGTGTTGCAGCACGAACAGGCCCTCGTCTTCGGTGCGCACGCCGCTGAGCAGCGGATGCAGGTCGATTTCTTTTGCAGCCTCGTCAGCACCTTCAATCCAGTGTTCGGCGCCACGGGACATGTCGTTCCAGGTGGTGACGCTGCCCTGGTAGCTGGTCTGGCAGGAGCGGAACTCTTCCAGATCGTCGGGCGTGGCCATGCCGCTGACGTTGAAGAAATCCTCGTACTGGCGAATCCGGCTGGAACGGGCGTGGTCGCTCTCGCCTTTGGGGGCGATGCAGTAGATGGTGATTTCCGTGCGGTTGACCGAGATCGGCCGGGCAATGCGGATCTGCGAGCTGAACTGGTCCATCAGGTACACGTTCGGGTACAGGCACAGGTTGCGCGAGTTCTCGATCATCCAGTCGGCGCGGGCCTTGCCGAAGTCTTGCGCCAGCTCATCGCGGCGCTCGTACAGTGGACGGTCCTCGGGGTTGGCCCAACGGGTCCAGAGCAGCATGTGGCCCTTGTCGAAGGAATAGAAACCACCGCCCTGCTTGGCCCAGCTGCCGGCGCTCATGGTCGGGTTGGTGTCGCCGGCTTCGCGCTGCTTGCGCTGGTTCTGGGTGGCCGCGTAGTTCCAGTGCACGGAGCTGACGTGGTAGCCATCGGCGCCGTTCTCGGCGGTGAGTTTCCAGTTGCCTTCGTAGATGTAGCTGGAGGAGCCACGCAGCACCTCCAGGCCATCGGCGGACTGGTCGACGATCATGTCGATGATCTTCGCCGACTCGCCCAGGTGTTCGACCAATGGCAGCACATCGGCTTTCAGGCTGCCGAACAGGAAGCCGCGATAGGACTCGAACCGCGCAACCTTGGTCAGGTCGTGGGAGCCTTCGCAGTTGAAACTCGACGGGTATCCGGCGTTGGCCGGGTCCTTGACCTTGAGCAGCTTGCCGGAGTTGTTGAAAGTCCAGCCGTGGAACGGGCAGGTATAGGAGGTCTTGTTGCCGGACTTGTGCCGGCACAGGGTCGCGCCGCGATGGCTGCAGGCGTTGATAAAGGCGTTGAGCACACCGTCCTTGTTGCGCGCGATGAAGATCGACTGGCGCCCCATGGTAGTGGTGTAGAAATCGTTGATGTTGGGGATCTGGCTTTCGTGGGCCAGATACAGCCAGTTGCCTTCGAAGATGTGTTCCATCTCCAGATCGAACAACCGGGGGTCGGTGAACATCTCGCGCTTGCAGCGATAGAGGCCTTGCTCGGGATCGTCTTCAAGCAGGGAATGCAAATATTCGGGTCGCAGGGTCATGGCCACCGCCTCCATTGTTATTGTTCAGGCAGGGGTCATGCTAGGACGGGGGGTCAGGCTGGAATATCCGCGCAGTGCAGATCTTTATCCGTTTTGTGCAGTGTGTTTTTTGTAGGAGCGAGCTTGCTCGCGAAAAACCTGAGAGCACTGCGGGGTGTCAGGTTCCCCGCGTCATCGTTGACCTCCATCGCGAGCAGGCTCGCTCCTACAGTAGATCGGGCGCCATTGCTGGCGCCTCAATGCCGGCGCTTGAGGGTATCGGACGGCAATTCGCCGAACTGCTTGCGGTAGCTGTCGGAGAACCGGCCCAGGTGCAGGAAGCCGTAATCCATTGCCACTTCGGTGACGTTGCGCACGTTGCAGGTCGGATCGCTGAGGCAGGCGTTGATGCGTTCCAGGCGTTTCTGGCGTAGATAGTTTTTCGGCGTAAGGCCGGCATTTCGCTCGAACAATCCGTACAACGAGCGCAGGCTCATGTGGGCCTGGCGTGCCAGCTCTTCGCTGTCGATGTCCTGCTTGAGGTTATTGGCGATGTAGTCGGCAATCGCCTCGAACGTGGCCGTCTGCGAGCCCAGTTCGAGGCGGCTGACGTTGGTTTTCATCAAGCTGAGCATCTTGCTGACGATGATCTGCGTGTAATGCTCCTGGACCCTGGGGATCTGCTCGGTGGATTCGGCCTCCTGGCAGATCATCGCCAACAGGTTGACGAAGCCTTCCAGTTCATCGAGCTGATAACGGTTTTCCAGAAACCGCACGCCCTGCCCCGGATAGCGCCAGCGCTGCTCATCGCAGACCGATTCAAACAAGCGGGTCGGGACTTTGAGGATGAATTTTTCGCAATCGGCGGAGTACGTCAGGTCCACCGGATCGTCAGGATTGATCAGCAGCAATTCGCCGGGAGCGAAGTAATGCTCCTGGCCGTGGCCACGCCACAGGCAATTGCCGCGCAGCAGCACTTGCAGGTGATAGATGCTGTCCAGCGCACCGGACGTCACCCGCACACTGGCACCGTAGCTGATGCGACACAGGTCGAGGCTGGCGAACTTGCGATGGTCGAGACTGGCCAGCGGGCTGCCGGCACGGGGCATGAGAATGCAGTGGTTACCGACATGCTGATTGACGTAGCCCGACACCGCATAGGGGTCAGCATGGTCGAATACTCTGCTGCGCTGACTCAACAGTTGAGCTTGCATCATCGGGTCACTCTCGTTGTTGTTATAGGTTGCGTCGGGGCATTCTAGAACACTGCATCAGTCCCTTGAGATTTTCCAGACAGTTAGCCGAAACCCTTGTGGGAGCGAACTTGCTCGCGATGACGGAGTGCCAGTCAACATGGATGTTGAATGTAAAACCGCTATCGCGAGCAAGCTCGCTCCCACAGAGTGGTGATCCCACAGGGTCGTGCTATCAGTCTTCCAGTGCGCGAACCCGCTCGTGGCGCTGCTGTTCTTCAGGCTGGGCCGAGGACTGCAGGGTGAAATCGAAGTCAATTTCGGCAAAGCGACCGCTGACACCATGGGCCGCCGCGCGCTGCTGATCGTCGCTGAAGGTGATTTTGGCGATCAGTTCGTCACGGGTGGCGTAGGCGAAATCGTCGTGCAGGTACTGATCGCCGTCAAGGTTGATCTGGGTGGTCAGGTGGCGATGATCCGGCGCGGAAATGAAGAAGTGCACGTGCGCCGGACGCTGGCCATGACGACCCAGTTGATCGAGCAGTTGCTGGGTCGGACCGTCCGGTGGGCAGCCATAGCCCGACGGCACGATGCTGCGGAAACGATAGCGGCCTTCGGCGTCGGTCACGATACGGCGACGCAGGTTGAATTCCGATTGCGTGGTGTCGAAGTACGAGTAGGTGCCACCGGTATTGGCGTGCCAGACATCCACCACGGCACCGGCCAGGGGTTCGCCAGCGGTGTTGAACACGCGGCCTTGCATGAACAGGGTCACACCCGGATCGACGCCGTCGTCCAGACGCGCTTCGCCTTGCGACAGCGGCGCACCCGCCACGTACAGCGGGCCTTCGATGGTGCGCGGGGTGCCACCGGACTTGCCGGCCTGCTCGTCTTCGGCGTCCATCAGCAGGTCGAGGTAGTGCTCCAGACCGAGACCGGCCACCACCAGCCCGGCTTCCTGGCGAGCGCCCAGCACGTTGAGGTAGTTGACGGCTTTCCAGAACTCTTCCGGGGTCACGGCCAGGTCTTCGATGATGTTCACCGAATCACGCAGGATGCGGTACACCAGCGCTTTGGTCCGTGGGTTGCCGGCGTCGTTGAGCAGGCCGCTGGCCTCTTCGAGAAATTTCTGGACTTCGGCAGTGTGGGAAATCTTGACGTTCATTTTGAAGGGTTCCTCATCTTGTAATTATTAGCGTAGCGCGCTGAACAGGCTGGGCTCAGCGGTCATCGTCACGGATGGAAGAAGGATGCCGGCACATCGCGTCGATTTCGATGGCCATGTACGGGAACAGCGGTAATTGCATCAGCAGGTCATGCAGTTCCTGAACGCTGTCGACATCGAACACGCTGTAGTTGGCGTAGTGCCCGGCGATGCGCCACAGGTGGCGCCACTTGCCCTGCTCTTGCAGGCGCTGGGCCAGGGCTTTCTCGTCAGCCTTGAGTTTGGCTGCCGCTTCGGGATTCATGTCGACCGGCAGATTCACGGTCATTTTTACGTGGAACAGCATAATGCTCTCCTCAGGCTTGATGAATGGCGGTGGATGTCTTGTCGCGGCGGAAGAACGCCAGGCGCTCTTCATCCAGGCTCAGGCCCAGGCCCGGCGTTTTCGGCACGTGCAGTTCAAAATCGCGATACACCAGCGGTTCGCTGAGAATGTCTTCGGTCAGCAGCAACGGGCCGAACAGTTCGGTGTCCCACGCCAGCTTGTTCAGGGTGACGAAGGCATGGGCCGAGGCCATGGTGCCCAGGCCACCTTCAAGCATGGTGCCGCCGTACAGGGCAATACCGGCCGCTTCAGCGATCGAGGCGGTGCGCAATACGGCACGTGGGCCACCGTTTTTGGCGATCTTCAGGGCGAACACCGAAGCTGCGCCTTCGCGGGCCAGGTTGAACGCATCTTCCACGCATTCGATGGATTCGTCGGCCATGATCGGCGCCGGGCTCATCGCGTTGAGGCGAGCCATGCCGGCGCGGTTGTTACGCGAGATCGGCTGTTCGATCAGGTCGATGCCATTGGTGCCGAGGATCCTGCAGGCCCGCAGCGCCACCGCTTCGTCCCAGGCCTGATTGACGTCGACCCGCACGCTGGCGCGGTCGCCCAAGGCCTTCTTGATAGCGATGACGTGGGCCAGGTCGCGGTTGACCTCCCCGGCGCCGATCTTCAGTTTGAAGATGCGGTGGCGACGCAGGTCGAGCATTTTTTCCGCTTCGGCGATGTCCTTCTCGGTGTCGCCGCTGGCCAGGGTCCAGGCCACGGGCAGCGCGTCGCGAACACGGCCGCCAAGCAATTCGCTGACCGGCAGGCCGAGGCGTTTGCCCAAGGCATCGAGCAGTGCGGTTTCAATACCGGATTTGGCGAAGGTGTTGCCGCGAATGCTGCGCTCCAGGCGCAACATGGCAGCGTTGACGTTGTTGCTGTCCTGGCCGATCAACAGTGGCGCGAAGTGCGCGTCGATGTTGGTCTTGATGCTGTCCGGGCTTTCATTGCCGTAAGCCAGACCACCGATGGTGGTGGATTCGCCGATGCCTTCGATGCCGTCGGCGCAACGCACGCGGATGATCACCAGGGTCTGGTTCTGCATGGTGTGCATCGCCAGCTTGTGCGGGCGGATGGTCGGCAGATCGACGATGATCGTCTCGATCGACTCAATGGCTGTTGCAAGCATTTCGATACCCGTCAGGTTCTTGAAGTTCTGGAATCGATTCTCGTACGGCTTTTTTCCTGAAGCCAATATAGAATTGGTCTGACTTGATACCTTAAAGGTATGCAACTGATTGACTGGAGGCCCCATGGAACTGCGGCACCTGCGTTACTTCCAGGTATTGGCTCAAACCCTCAACTTCACCCGCGCGGCCGAGTTGCTGCACATCGCCCAGCCGCCCTTGAGTCGGCAGATCCAGCAACTGGAGGACGAACTGGGGGTGATGCTGCTCGAGCGCGGCCGACCGCTGAAGTTGACCGACGCCGGGCGGTTTTTCCACGAGCACTCCACCGCCCTGCTCGAACATCTGAACAAGGTCTGCGACAACACCCGGCGCATCGGGTTGGGTGAGAAAACCTGGCTGGGTATCGGCTTTGCGCCGTCGACACTGTATGGCGTGCTGCCGGAACTGATCCGCCGGTTACGCAGTGGCGAGCCGCTGGAGCTGGAGCTGGGGCTTTCTGAAATGACCACCCTGCAACAGGTGCAGGCGTTGAAGGCCGGGCGCATCGATATCGGTTTCGGTCGAATCCGTATCGACGACCCGGCCATCGTCCAGACCGTGCTCACCGAAGACCGCCTGGTCGCCGCCCTGCCCGCCGGGCATCCGTTGCTCGCAGGGCCCATCAGTTTGCGGGAACTGGCCAAGGAACCCTTTGTGCTGTACCCCGGCAATCCAAGGCCGAGTTACGCCGACCATGTGATTGCCCTGTTCGAGTCCTACGGCGTGAGCATCCACGTCGCGCAATGGACCAACGAGCTGCAAACGGCGATCGGGTTGGTGGGGGCGGGAATCGGCGTCACGCTGGTACCGGCCTCGGTGCAGTTGCTGCACCGCGACGACATCGGCTTCACCCCGCTGCTGGAAGACAACGCCACCTCGCCGATCATTCTCAGCCGACGGGTGGGCGATGTATCGCCGGGGTTGAACCATTGTTTGCGGATGATTGATGAGCTGCTGCCACCAGCAGCGTAAGGCAATAGAACAGGCGATAATCACCTGTGGCGAGGGGGCTTGCCCCCGTTGGGGCGCGCAGCGGCCCTAAAACCATCTGAGCTTGCGACGGCTGCGCCGCCGAACGGGGGCAAGCCCCCTCGCCACAGGTCAGTGTTCACTGGGAACCTGGGTCAGCCCGCAACCCGCCCGGTGAAATTCGCAATGAGTGCGATCCAGTTCTCATTTCTGCAAGCGTCTAACGGGTGTTCCCGCCCCAGATCCAGTTCCAGAACCCCGGCAATTCGACTGGCTGCGAACCGTCACGCACGGTGCGCGCCATGGCCGCCCGCTGTAACGCAGCCTGATCGTCGTAAAACGGCTTGTCGGCGGTTTTCACTCCGGTCTCCCGGGCGCTGTCGAGCAGAATCTGCAGGTATTCGCGGGTATGCCGGGCGGTATAGCGGTTGAGGTCGTGGAAGGTCACCACCACCGGAATCACGCCATCGACCACCGGCAACTCGCCGCGGGCAATGCGCTCGCGAACTTCGGACATCGAGCGCAGCATGTGCGACCGGCGCCGGGGGCTGGCGTTGAAGCCCCAGATCTTGCCGTCATTGGCGCTCAAGTCGGTGAGCAGTACATGCAGGCCATGCCGCTGATAAGCGGCGAAGGTGCGTTTGTCGTAGTTCCAGAATGGCGGGCGCAACAGGGTTGGCGCAGCGCCGGTAATCGCGGCGATGTCGGCGCTGCCATCGGTGAGGGCCTGCTCCAACACCGGTGGGTCAAGGGAGCGATGATTGGTGTGCCGGGGTGTTGCCGTGTGAAAGCCCAGGATATGACCTTCGGCATGTTCACGACGCATGATGTCCCGGCCCAATTCGCTGCCACCGGCTCGCGGAGCGCGGGTTTGCACGAAGAACACGGCCTTGATGTCCGATTGCAGCGGGTTTTGCGCCAGGCTCTCCAATACAGTGACGGTCGGATTCCACCAGCTCGATGCACTGGGGCCGTCATCGAAGGTCAGCAGAAACCGGATGGGGGGTTGCGCCTGCAAACGCTGCTCGGTCCGCGGAGTCATTTCGATGGGTGCGGCGATACAGCCGAACAAACCCACTGCCAGGGCGCACACCGTTAAACACTTGAACAATCGTTTCATCTTTTGCCTTGGGCCAGACCATCACGGTCGATACTTCAATGGGCAAGGATCCTTCGCCCGCTCATCCGTCGTCGGCCCGCATCGAGACGACGGGCCGCATCGAGACGACGGGCCGAGGTTGGATAGGGTACACAGGGTTTGGTTCCGGTGCTTGCCAGGCCCGTTTCGCCACGAGCAACTAAACTCAAAGCTTCGGTCGGAGCGTCTTAACCGGAGTGTCAGGCCATGTGCGGACGACTGTCGCAATACCGTGGAATCCACGACTTCGTAGCGGTGCTGAGCATCCCCGACGCGCTGATCAATCGCGTCGGCAACGAACCCCTGGGGCACTATAACGCCGCCCCCACCACGCAACTCGCCCTGCTGCACCTGGAGAACGAGCGGCTGCACGCCGACGCCGTGCGTTGGGGTTGGCGACCGCACTGGGCGACGGATCGCGTGGAGCCGGTCAATGCCCGGGTCGAGAAAGTCGCCCACGGCCCGTACTTTCGGGCGATCTGGCCCCATCGCGCGATCTGCCCTATTGATAACTGGTTCGAATGGGTCGACACCGGCGAGGCCAACAAACAACCGTGGCTGATCCGGCGACGGGACCGCGCCCCGGTTTTCTGCGCGGCCATCGGCCAGTACCCCATCGGTGGAGCGCCCCACAGGGAGCACGACGGTTTCGTCATTCTGACGGCCGACAGCGCGGGCGGCATGCTTGACGTGCATGACCGCCGACCGGTGGTGTTCTCGCCCGAACTGGCGCGGGAATGGCTGGACCCGGCCACGCCCAAGGAGCGAGCCGAAGAAATGGCGTTATCCCAGGGCGAGGCCAGCGATGTATTCGAGTGGTACAAGGTCGACAGGGCCGTTGGCAACGTCAGGAACCAGGGCGCCACGCTGATCAAGGAAGTCCCATGAACTGATCAACAGCTGTAGGAGCGAGCTTGCTCGCGATGGACTCAAGAGCGCCGCGTTTAGCCAGTAAACACGCGTAATCGTTAACGACCATCGCGAGCAAGCTCGCTCCTACAGCAGCATTACGCTCAATGGAGGGGCTTCGTTGTATTCCCGTGCTGCTCAGAACTTGCGGTCAGGCTCTGACAGTTCCTTACCGTCGTCAGGATGCTTCCAGTCCGGTACCGAACGTTTCTGCTGCTCAATCTCTTCTTCCGTGGGTTCGTCCTCATCTTCTTCCGGGTCCGGTTGCTTGGGTTCATTGGCCATGTTCACCTCTCTTCCTGAAGGGATCGGTCATCAACTTAAGCTTAGATCAGTTCCCCTGCCCCGCTCAGAGCCACCAGCGCAGCAAAAAGAAGAAGCCCATGCTCAACAGCATGCTGAGCAACGTATTGCGCGTGTAGAGCACCAGCCCGACCGCCACCAGCGAGCTGATCAGATAGGGATTGTCCCAGTGCAGATTCAGCTGTTTTTCCGGCATGAACACAATCGGCCCGCAGATGGCGGTCAACATGCCCGGTACGGCAAACCCGAGGAACTGCCGGGCATTGCTGCTCAAGCGTAGCGGCAGTCGCGGTTCCAGAAAAACATAGCGGTTGAGGAACACCAACACGCCCATTCCGATAATCACTGCCCAGACCATCATGTGCGTCCACCGTAGAATTTATTGCAGACAAACCCGGCGGTCATGCCCGCCAGCCCCGACAGCACCAGCGCCGAGCCCCATTGCCAGTAGCTGAACAGCACCGAGCAGAACAGCGACACCGCCACGCACACCACGGTCGGCACATTGCGCACCACCGGGGTGATCAGGGCGATGAAGGTCGCCGCGATGGAGAAATCCAGGCCCAGGTGTTCAAGGCCGGGAATGCTGCTGCCGAGCACAATGCCCGCCAGGGTGAACAGGTTCCAGGCGATGTAGAACGTCAGGCCCACGCCCAGGGCGTACCAGCGGTTGAACTGCTGTTTGTCGTGCTGGCTGGTCAGGGCGAACAACTCATCGGTGAGCAAGAACCCCAGGCCCGCGCGCCAGCGCCCCGGCAATGGCGAAATCACCGAGCGCATGCTCATCCCGTAGAGCAAATGCTGGGAGGTCAGCAGCAGTGTGGTCAGCAAGATCGAAAAAATCCCGGCACCGCCCTTGAGCATGCCGATGGCCACCAGTTGCGCGGCACCGGCAAACACAATGCTCGACAGGCCCTGGCCTTGCAGGGGCGTGAGGTTGGCTTCGATGGCCATGGAACCGGCCAGCAAGCCCCAGGGCGCGGTGGCCAGGGACAACGGCATGATCGCCGCTGCGCCGCGCAAAAAGGCACTGCGCGGCATGATTGAGTTGGACATAACGTTCTACAGACAGGGATAGACCCCAGACTGTGCCAGCAGTCGCGGCCGAAGGCTTGAACAATCTTGCTCACTGATACGTGGCGTGCCATTCATCGGCTGCCCGCTTGATTCGCCAAAGTGCTAGCAACATGATGGCCCTGCATTTTCATCGAGGCAGGCCCTTCATGAGTTCAGTGGAAACCGACAGCGACGTTTATAAAACCCTGCTTGAATCGACCCGGGCGATTCCCTGGCGCATCGACTGGAAAACCATGACGTTCAGCTACATCGGGCCACAGATCGAAGAACTGCTGGGCTGGAAACAGCACAGCTGGGCGTCGGTCAATGACTGGGTCGAGCGCATGCATCCGGATGACCGCGACTACGTGATGGACTTCTGCGTCTCGCAATCGCGCGCCGGTATCGATCACGAGGCCGACTATCGCGCACTCACCGAAAGCGGTGAGTACGTCTGGATCCGCGATGTGGTGCATGTGGTGCGCAAGGACGGCGAAGTCGAGGCGCTGGTAGGTTTCATGTTCGATATCAGCGAGCGCAAGAAAACCGAAGAGCACCTGGTCCGCCTGCAAAAGCAGCTTGAAGAGTATTCCTTCCAGGACGGCCTGACCTGCATCGCCAACCGGCGCATGTTCGACACCGTGCTGGAGCGCGAGTGGAACAATGCCCAGCGCACCGGCTTGCCATTGTCGGTGATCGTGCTGGATATCGACTACTTCAAGCAGTACAACGACCATTACGGCCACATCAAGGGCGACGAATGCCTGCGCCGCGTTGCGCAAACCTTGTCCCTGGCGGCGAACCGGCCACGGGATTTCATTGCGCGGATCGGCGGTGAAGAGTTTGTCTGGCTGCTGCCGGAAACCGATGCCGAGTCAGCGCGGCTGGTGGCGCACAAGTGCCTGCACCTGATTCGTCAGCAGCAGATCCCCCATGAATTCTCGAACGTGTCGAAGCTGCTGAGTATCAGCCTCGGCGTCGGCACCACCCTGGCGTCGATGCACGCGACGGCCCTGGAATTCGTCGAACAGGTCGATCATTTGCTGTACAAGGCCAAGCACAATGGCCGAATGCGCGCCGAGTACGCTGATTTTCGTGATTGACAAACGGCGCGCCGGCTTTTAAAACTGAGCGCCTCACTCAGGGTGTAAGCAAGTATGTCCGCAACCTTCAATCTCGACTCTTCCGTCATTGGCTTGATTGCCAAGGCGCAAGGTTGCGTTGCGCACGCCCTCAAATCGAAGAAACAGTCGCTCATGTGACCGGGGCGCGCTGTCCCGTCAGATGAGCTGACAGGACATTGAGCGCGACGGACCACCCTCCCCTTGCTTACTCTCCTTCCATGCCCCTGACGGTGACGAAATCGGTCAACCATCAGGAGAAAGTGCATGTCAGCGTTTCAAGGTATCTGGGTTCCACTGGTCACACCCTTCCACAACGGCGCCATCGATTTTGTCGGCTTGCGCCGGCTGGTCAGCCATCTGCTGGAAAAAGGTGTCGACGGACTCATCGTTTGCGGCACCACCGGCGAACCGGCGGCGATGGGCAAGCATGAGCAACTGGCGGTGCTCGATGCGGTGCTGGAACTGGTGCCGGCGCAACAGGTGGTCATGGGCCTGGCCGGTAACAACCTGACCGAGTTGTTGCAGTTCCAGAGCGAGATCCTCAAGCGCCCGGTGGCTGGCCTGCTGGTGCCGGCACCGTATTACATCCGCCCTTCCCAGGCCGGCCTCGAAGCGTTTTTCCGCACGGTCGCCGATGCCTCCAGCGTACCGCTGATTCTCTACGACATCCCATACCGTACCGGCGTGGCCTTCGAACAGGCGACCCTGCTCAACATCGTCGCCCACGAGCGGATCGTCGCCATCAAGGATTGCGGCGGTAATTTTTCCAACACCCTCGCCTTGCTCAACAGCGGCCTTGTCGACGTGCTGTGCGGCGAAGACAACCAGATCTTCAATGCCCTGTGCCTGGGCGCCAAAGGTGCGATTGCCGCGTCGGCGCATGTCCGTCCCGAACTGTTCGTACAACTACACCGACAGATCCGCGACAACCAATTGGCCGAGGGCCGCGCCACGTTTTTCCGTTTGCTGCCACTGATCAACAGCCTGTTCCTGGAGCCCAACCCGGCCCCGGTGAAAACCGCGCTGGCCCTGCAAGGCTTGATCGGTGACGAACTGCGCGCGCCCATGCAACGCAGCAGTGAACCGATGACCGAGCGTTTGAAGGGTGTGCTCAGCGCATTGGGCCGCGACAATCGATAGAGCAACGGCCTGCGGCCCGAGTAACATGGAGCGATTCGTTCAGCCTTCAGGGGCACCGACATGCTGTACCGAATCGCCGCCGACGGGCTGATGCTGTTTCACTTGCTGTTCATCGTATTTGTGTTGTTCGGCGGGTTGCTGGTGCTCAAATGGCGCCACCTGATCTGGTGGCACCCGCCGGCCGCGCTGTGGGGTATGGCGGTGGAGTTCTTCCACCTGCCCTGCCCGCTGACCGACTGGGAAAACCGCATGCGCCATGAAGCCGGGCAAACCGGCTATGGCGGAGGATTCATCGAGCATTACATTTGGCCGGTGATTTACCCGGCGGGCCTGACGCCCGGCATTCAGTTGGGATTGGGCGCCGTGGTGTTGCTGATCAACGTGCTGATCTATCTTCGGTTGATCAAGCGATGGGCTGCCTGATCTTCAACCAGCCCGACGTTCAGTTGGCAATCACGCTCATGTTCCGCCCACTGGCCTTGGCCACGTACAGCGCCTTGTCTGCCGCACCAATCAGGTCTTCGGGGCGGACCTGGGACGCGGCATTGCTGGCACAGACGCCGACACTGACGGTCACGATGCCTTCCGGGCTGTCACTGTGGGCAATGTCGGCCTGCAGTACCGCACGGCGGATTTTCTCCGCCACCAGAAATGCCCCCACGTAGTCGCTGCCGGGCAGCACCACGGCAAACTCTTCGCCACCATAGCGGGCGGCCAGGTCACCGGGACGCTTGATGCTGTTCGTGATGATCGCACTGACCTTGCGCAAACACTCGTCACCGGCCAGGTGGCCGTAGCAGTCGTTGAACGGTTTGAAATGGTCGACATCAATCATCAACAGCGCCAATTCGGACTGGCTGCGTCGGGCACGGCCCATTTCGGCATCGATGAAAGCGTCGAGCTGACGGCGGTTGGCCAGTCCCGTCAGCGCGTCCTTGAGGGCCAGGCCTTCGAGGTTGCGATTGACCTCCAGGAGCTTGTCCTGGGTGTCCAGCAACTCGACCTGCACCAGATTCTGCTGCCTCATCAGCTTGATAAGCCGAAACCCCAGTACCCCGAGAAAACCCAGCAACAGCGTGACGATACCGGCGCTGAGCAGCGTCTCCTTGCGCCAGCTGCCGAGCACTTCATCCTTGTTCACCGCGGTAAAAACGATCAGCGGATAACCCTCGACCCGGCGATAGCCAGTCACCCGCTCAACACCGTCAACGATCGACCTGAGCGTGGCGGTACCTGCGTCGCCCTTGGGCAACAACTCGTTGAACAACGGGCTCTTGGCGAGGCTGGAACCGATCTCCGCTTCCTTGAAGGGCCTGCGAATGACAATGCGGGCATTGTCGCCGATCAGGTTGATCACGCCGTTACTGCCCATGTCGATGCTGTCGTAGAGCTGCAGGAAATGGCTGAGGTAAATCGTCGCCACCGCCACCCCGGCAAAGCTGCCGTCGGGATGATTGAACCGGCGCGAAACCGTCATGATCCATTCACCGCTCGAACGGCTCTTGATCGACGGCCCGATGTGCGGCCCACGGCTGGGGTTATCGCGATGGAAGGTGAAGTATTCGCGGTCGGAATTGTTGACGCCGGTTTGGCCGGCGCCGTTGGAATTGGCGATCCATTGCCCTTTTTCGTCGAAAACGAACACGCCATGGAGCTGACTCAACTCACTGCGCTGGGCATTGAGCAATGCCGGCAGCCGGGATTGATCCACACCCTCGTGCTCCAGCCGATCGACCAGGGTGAACAACAGTGTGTCGGCCTGCTTGATCGTTGCCTGCGCTTGCGATGCCAGGGTCTGCGCAAGGTTGGACATCGTCACTTCCTTGTCATGCAGGTAGTACTGGCGCGAGCTCCAGGCTTCCCAGATCACGATAGCCACCATCGACAGGCACACTGCGAGCAGCAGGATCACCGCCGAGCGAACCTTGAGCCGGGGCACCGCTGGCCGGAGCATTTCAATATGATCGTTGATCGATGGATGTACCATGCTGCTCCCTGATTGTCTGTGACAGGGCGATTCTTCCTGATCGCCTCTTTTGCTGACTATGCCTGATACAGGCTCGCAATGATGTTAGCGCGACGCCTGCTTTACCGCCTCCAGCCACGCCGGATCCAGCCGCGTCTGTTCGGTGTCGATGCCCAGCGCTTGCATTCGTTCCTTGTGCTGATCCATTTCGCGGAGTAACTGGCCGTGGTCGCTGGAGTTGCCATCGAGTTGATGCATCTGGTTCAACCCCAAATGGTAGAAACGCAACAGCTTCATCGCAACCGGATCGCCCTTTTCCACGGCCGTCGTTACATGATGCATGACATTGGTAACGCTCATCAGGCTGCGCTTGAGTTGCCAACTGTAGACCGCCGGCGCCATCCATTCCTGGCGCCAGAACACCTTGCGCATCAACGCTGCCATCGCCAGCACCGCAACGAACACGCCACCGGCATTGAAGCGCAGATTGTCGCCTCCCGGCGTGCCGAACAGAGCCACCGCCGCCGTGGACAGCACCATCGCCAGCGCCAGAAAGATCAGGGCAATGATGACCGTGCTGCGCCGGGTCTGTTGCCGGTAGGTATCGGCGTTCATCGGCTGGATTTCGAACATTGCGTCGGGTTTCCTGAGCTTCAATGGTAAAAAGGGGTCTGAGGCAAAAAGACTGCGGGCCATTATCGCCTCTGCGCGGGATTTAGCTATGCTGGGGCTCCTTTTCATCTTTTCATCGTCAAGCGGGGACATGGCGAGACTGCGCAGTTCGTGCCATCTTCTTTCATGAGTACACATTATTCGGATGCCATTCGTTGTTGTTGTGTGAATGACATCGTTTTAAGGATCATTGAATGACCCAACGCCAAGTTATCAACGCCTCCGTCAGTCCCAAAGGCAGCCTGGAAACACTCTCGCAACGGGAAGTCCAGCAATTGAGCGAAGCCGGTTCCGGCAGCACCTACACCCTCTTCCGCCAGTGCGCCCTGGCCATCCTCAACACCGGCGCCCATGTCGACAACGCCAAGACCATTCTTGAAGCCTACAAGGATTTTGAAATCCGCATTCACCAGCAGGACCGTGGCGTGCGCCTGGAACTGCTGAACGCCCCGGCCGACGCCTTCGTCGACGGTGAAATGATCGCCAGCACCCGGGAAATGCTGTTCAGCGCCCTGCGTGACATCGTCTACACCGAAAACGAACTCGACAGCCAACGCATCGACCTGAGCAGCTCCCAGGGCATCAGCGATTACGTCTTCCACCTGCTGCGCAACGCCCGCACCCTGCGCCCTGGCGTCGAGCCGAAGATCGTGGTGTGTTGGGGCGGGCACTCGATCAACACCGAAGAATACAAATACACCAAGAAAGTCGGCCACGAACTGGGCCTGCGCAGCCTGGACATCTGCACCGGTTGCGGCCCCGGCGTGATGAAAGGCCCGATGAAAGGCGCCACCATCGCCCACGCCAAGCAACGCATCCACGGCGGCCGCTACCTGGGCCTGACCGAACCCGGAATCATCGCCGCCGAGGCGCCGAACCCGATCGTCAACGAACTGGTGATCCTGCCGGACATCGAAAAACGCCTGGAAGCCTTCGTCCGCGTCGGCCACGGCATCATCATCTTCCCGGGCGGCGCCGGTACGGCCGAAGAGTTCCTGTACCTGCTGGGCATCCTGATGCACCCGGGCAATGAAGGCCTGCCCTTCCCGGTCATCCTCACCGGGCCGAAACACGCCGCGCCGTACCTGGAACAACTGGACGCATTCGTCGGTGCGACCCTGGGCGAAACCGCCAAGCAGCACTACCAGATCATCATCGATGACCCGGCCGAAGTGGCGCGGCAGATGACCCAGGGCCTCAAGGCGGTCAAGCAGTTCCGCCGCGAGCGCAACGACGCGTTCCACTTCAACTGGCTGCTGAAAATCGACGAAGGCTTCCAGCGCCCGTTCGACCCGACCCACGAAAACATGGCCAACCTGAAACTGAGCCTCGACCTGCCGTCCCACGAACTGGCAGCGAACCTGCGCCGCGCGTTCTCCGGCATCGTCGCCGGCAACGTCAAGGACAAGGGCATCCGCCTGATCGAAGAACACGGGCCGTACCAGATCCGTGGCGACGCGGCGATCATGCAACCGCTGGACCTGCTGCTCAAAGCCTTCGTCGCCCAGCACCGGATGAAACTGCCGGGCGGCGCGGCGTATGTGCCGTGTTATCGGGTGGTGGCATAACCCTTTCGGTGTAATAACGCCGACATGAGCTTTACCGTCGCGAGCCGCAGTGAAAGCTGCGGTTCGCGGCACTCTATGGAAAGAAAAAAATGCGCCAACGTAATTCCGCCAGACTGCTGGTGATCAATCCCTCGCAACAGGTTCTGCTGTTTCACTTCCAACACAAAAACGATGCCCTCGCTGGCCAAAGCCACTGGGCGACACCCGGTGGAGGTCTTGAGCAAGGTGAATCCTTTGAGGTTGCGGCGGTTCGTGAACTGTTTGAAGAGACGGGTTTACGCATCGACACGGTGGGTCCGAGCGTTGCAGAACGCAGTTTTCCGATGATGCTGCCAAGCGGCGAAACGGTGTTGTCCGTTGAGCGCTATTTCGTGGTTCATACCGACAGTGAACACCTGTCCCGGGAGGGATGGACGGCTAACGAAGTCCGGGTAATGGCTGACCATAAATGGTGGTCGGTGGCAGAGCTGCAAGAGACCCGAGAAACGGTGTGGCCGGAGCAGTTGATCACGATGCTGGAAAACGCCTGAAGCGTGCAAGCGAACACAACCCCTGTGGCGAGGGGGCTTGCCCCCGTTCGGCTGCGCAGCAGTCGCAAATCCACTCAGCGCGGTCAGCCTGAAAAACCGCATTGCCTGATTTTGGGGCCGGTGCGCAGCCCAACGGGGGCAAGCCCCCTCGCCACAAAGGTTCTGTGTTTAGTCCAATGGGGCAACATTATCCAGAGCGCGGTTGACTGCCAGGTCGGCCAGCATGATTACCTGCTGGATACCCAGCAGCATGCTGCGCTGGGGGCCGTCCAGAAACGTGGCGAAATCAGTCGCCATCACGCTTGCTGAAGCCAGCGATTCACAGGCGTGGGCCAACAGGGTTTCGGTGTCGATGTTCGGGGCGATGACGAACATCGTGCTGGGATTGTGGGGGGCGATGCTTTTGAGGATGGCAGGTTTCAGGTGGAGAGTTGATGCACGCTGACTGGTATCGGCTTTTGATTCGGGGGGATTTGGCGTGGGTTTGACCATGACGAAGCTCCTTGATTGATGGAGCCGCCACAATTCGCTGCGAAACGAAGAAGGTGGCGGCCATACGCGGGTTCGCAGACCGGGAATCAAGGAACCCGGCAGACCCGAAAGTCTCCCGCGCACAGCCGCCATAACGCAAAACAGTGGGCGAACAAAAGCGCCAACTGCAAGGAAACGGTGGCGCTGAGCGCCTTGATTAACCTGGGCTGCGAAACCCGATCGCTGAATTTGCAGCGACCCGGCAACGATAGAATCAGGGTCCAAGGCCCACAAGCCGGCGGATTCTGGCGTAGATGTAGGCAACGACGCAAGGCGGTGTAGCCTCACTCCTGGTCCTACAGCCGCCTCTGACATCCACAAATTCCTGTGGTGTGAGCCAAAGGATTATCGTTGGTTGTAAGACCGCCATCGCGAGCAAGCTCGCTCCCACAGAAGAGCAAAGGCAGAGCAGCGTACACCCGCTGCTTCTCACCAAACATCAGGCCGAGCGTTAGCTCGCCTGCAGCTCTTGATCTTGATCCACCCGCCCCCTCGGCAGGCTGAGCGGAGGTGTTCATCCGGGGATTGGCGCGCAGCGCCGTTCGACGCAGTCGAACTCATTGCATGTAGGTCGAAGCGAAGCCGACCGGAGGGCAATGCCCCCGGATGAATACCGCAGCGAAGGAACCCCGAGCCTCAGCGAGGGGCCGTACGTAAGGGGCGAGACTTTTTGGTTCCTTTTGTGTCGTTTGACAAAAGGGACTCGCCGTAAGGGCGAAACCGCCAGCCGCCGTTACCGCAGCAATGGATATGTACACGGTCAACAAAAGACAGGTCGGCTGTCAGGCCGCCTTCGCGAGCAAGCTCGCTCCCACAGTTTTGAAATGCGTACGGACCAAAGATTCAGGTCGGTTGGCAGGCCGCCTTCGCGAGCAAGCCCGCTCCCACAATTGGACCGGGTACATTTGGCGGAAATGTGTTGGCTGAAGGTTCAAGGCTGCAATGCCTGAGGTTCAGTGGACTGTGCTTTCGGCGGCCCGTCGGTACCTTCGAAGGAGACTTTCTCGGCCACAAACTGCCAATCCTTGTAGCTGGCCATGCCTTTGAAGTCCGACCACTGGCTGGGAAAATTCTCTTGCTTGAGCGGCTTCTGCTCGGACGGGCAGTACACGCCGCTGATCCGCCCGTCAAAATCACGCATCAGCTCCCATTCGCCCCCTGTCATCGGCTCCGGGTACAACTGCCGCAGATGATGCCTGGCCGACGGAAAACGCTCGTCCTGCAACAGGTCCTTGAGTTCTTTTGGATACTGGGCCATACCGGGCGAACTGCGGTAATAGCTGCGCAGCGCCTGGGCATATTGCGTACCGACCCAGAGCAACTGGTTTTCGCGATCACGGCGCGCAGCGGTGGCCCACAACTCGCCGGCACTGGCCAGGCCCATGCCCAGCACGACGACCAGAAACAGCACACCCAGGTAGGTGAAGCCGTCCTGGTTCGAAGATTTACCACTCGGAATACAGGCTGCCATCACGCGCCCTCCCGCTGGCCCCACTCTTGATATCGGCCACCCCGCCCGCCACGCCATCCGGTGGCGCGACTATGACCCAGGTGTCCTTGCGCTCGGCAATCGGGTCCAGCGGCTGGTTGCGCAGGTAGCGCAGTTCGACCAGCTGTTCGATGGAGTCGGGATAACGCCCGGTGTCTCCATAGTAATGATCCAGCGCCTCGCGCATGGACGACAGGCTCTGATGCAAGGTGGTCTCTTTGGAAGCTTCCAGGCTGCTGAAGTAGCGTGGCAAGGCGATCGTCATCAGGGTCGCGATGATTGCCATGACCACCATCAGTTCAATCAGGGTAAAGCCCTTTTGCCGACGCATATGCTCACCACTCTCGGTAGGCGATGCCATTGAGGCCCTTGCCGCGGGCCTTGGAGTAAACGTCAAAGACGTCCTGGCCCTCGCGCGGGTTCTCAGCCGAACTGTCATAGGAACGCAGGCCCCAGCCGCCCTCGTCGTCACGCTTGACGGCTGCCAGCGGGTCACGGGGGATGCGCCGCAGGAAGTAGAACTTGGCGCCCTTTGCGCTGCGCGTGTCACGCACACCCTCGACCAGTACTTGCAGGTTCGGCGGGTAGCCGCTGCTATCGAGCGACTTCTCGATGTAGCCCGCGTCGAAGGCTTGTTTGTAAGCGTCGATGGCATCGCGGATCTGGTACAGCGCGGTTCGCAGGTCCTGCTCTTTGCCCCGACGCACCACGGTCTCGGTCAGCGGTGCGGCCATGCCGGCCAGCAGGCCGACCAGGGCGAGCGTCACCACGACTTCGACCAGGGTAAAACCGCGTTGCGAGGCGTTCATGATCAAGGCTTCCCGACGGTAACGGTGGTGGCGATCGGGGCGGTCATGGGGTTGACCTGAACCGTGGTGCTCATCGAACGGTCCGGTGCCTGAATGTGCATGCTGGTTTCGGTACCGGTCGGGAATTCCATGTCCGACGGACTCTGGTACGGCAGATTGCGCACGATCCGCGGGGTGATCGACAGCACCAGTTCGGATTTGATGACGTCGTCCCTGTTGCTGCCGAACAGGCGACCCAGGCCGGGAATGTCGCCAAGGCCGGGAATCTTGTTGCCGGTGGCGCCGTGGTCGTCGCGCACCAGACCGGCGAGGATCTGGGTTTCGCCGTCATGCAGACGCAAGGTGGTCTGGGCGTTGCGGGTATCGACCTGGACCGGAATGGTGCCCTGAGCGGTCGGTGTCAGCGGCGTGGCGTTACTGACTTCCAGCGCGATCTTGATCGCCACTTCGTTGTTCAGGTGCACGATGGGCTGCACTTCGAGCTTCAGACCGACGTCGAGGTAGGTCACGCTTTCGGTGATCACCGGGCCCTGGGTCGAAGGCACCGAGGTGGCGCTGATGATCGGCACGCGCTGACCGATGTGGATGCGCGCCTGTTCGCGGTTGCTGACCCGAATCACGGGGCTGGCCAGGGTATTGATGTCCTTGTCCTGGGCATTGATCTTGGCCTGGGGCGATGGCGAGATCGTGATGCGGCCGGAGTTGATGCCCTTGAGCTGATCGAGAAGGGTCACCGCCGATCCGTCGCTGTTGACCACGCCGAAGGTGTTGGGCCATTGCAAGCCAAGGTCGAGAATACGTTGGCGGGCGACTTCCATCACTTCCACTTCCAGCACCACTTCCGGGTTGGACTGGTCCTGCGATTGCAGGAGTTTTTCCGCCATGCGCACCGCGTCACCGGTATCGCGCATGGTCAGGGTGTTGAGGCGCTCATCGACGAACACATCGCGGGTCTTGAGCATGGTCTTGATCATGTTCAACGCCGTGTTGGCATCGATGCTGGTCAGGTAGAAGGTGCGCATCACCAGCTCCTGGTAATCCTTGAGTTTCTGCGGCGAGTCCGGGTAGATCAGCACGGTGTTTTCATTGACCACTTTCTGATGCAGCTGGTTCTGTTGCAGCAGCAGATCCACGGCGTCTTCGATACGCACGTCACGTACGAAGATCGTGGCTTTCATGTCCGGGCGCAGGTCCTTGTCGAAGATGAAGTTCAGGCCGGCGACCTGGGACAGCACTTCAAAAATGGTCTTGAGGTTGGCATCGCGAAATTCCAGGGTCACCGGTCGGTCAAGGCGCGTGCGCAGTTGTGGGTACTGCACCACGTTGCGGCTCTGCACCAGGCGGATGCTGCCTTGCAGTTCCAGGGCGCCTTCGTTCTTCGGGTCCAGTTCGAGAATCTGTCTGACCTGGCGGTCGGCACCGTAGATGTCACCGCGACGCAGGTCGCCACGGGCCAGTTCGAGTTTCTCATCCATGCTGCGCAGGTAGTCGAGCTGGCGCAGGGAATCCTGGGCACGACGGTTGTTCGGTTCGATGTTCAAGACCCGGCTATAAGTCATGCGGGCCCCGGCGAAATTACGCTGGGTGCGGTCCATGTCGGCCTGGGTCAGCAGCGCCGTCACGGCGCGGGCCCGTCCGCTGTTGAGAGCCATGTGCAGTTCGGTATCGCGAGGGTTTTCCCGCAATCCTTCTTCGATGCGCGCCAGACCGGCTTCATATTGGCCCGATTCGATCAGGGCCGAAGCTTCATCCCTGGCAACCTGCGCCGAACTGCATGCGGCCAGCCCCGCGCAGAGACAAAGGCTCATCAGCAAACGGGATTTGTTCATTCCGTACTCCCCACAGACAAGGTCTGCGCCAAATGCAGAGGCAGGTAGACCAGGCTCAGTTCCTTATCGGAAATCCGCTCGATCCGCCAGGTTTCGTCGATGACATCCCCTTTGCGCACGACGTATATTTTTTCGCCGCTCTGCAAAAACACCTGCAGATCGGAACGGTCATCCAGCCTGCCGACAAACTGGAAGGGCAACGGTGGTGCAGTGGGGACTTGCACCACAGGAGTAACGACTACCGGTTGTTCAGTGACGGTGCCAAGGGCCGGCGCCGCTATCCAGCTACGGGCGGCGAACAGGTCGCCTGCCGGGCTCAGGTCCTTGATCGGCGCCAGCGCAGCGGCGCTCGATGCAGCCGTCGATGCGCCAGGGGTCTTGCCCTTGGCTGGCGTAGCCACGGTTGCCACCGCAAGGTCGCTGTCGCCGGCCTGATTGAAGTATTCGGGGAGCCAGGCGAGCGCTGCCGCTACACCGAAGAACGCCACCCAACCCGACACTCGTTTGGTATTCATCATGACCTCGACAGGTAAAGGGTCATGCGGATCCGCCCGGTCAGGTCGGTATCGGCGATGTTCTTGCGCTGTAGCTCCACATCCTCGAGCACCACCGCCGGCAACTGGCCGAGCAAGGCGTGCAGGAAACGCCGCAGTTGCGGATAGCTGCCACGTACCGGCAGCAGAATCTGATAACGGGCCAGGTGGGTCTTGGGGTCCACGCCCAGGGAGTATTCACCCCGGGACAAGGTGATGCGTTCCTGGGCGGCCAGGGCGTAGATCTTGTCGATGGCCACGGTGGCCTGGGGCTGGGACGGCAACTTGCTGCGAAAATCGTCGAGTTGGCGCTGCGGCACCACCGGCGCGGCCACGCTGCCGTCTTCGACCTTGGCCAGGTACTCGGTGGCTTCGCGAGTCTGCTGGCTGAGGCTTTGCAGCGACTCCCAGTCCGGCAGCAACCCCACCAGGCCATAGCTCAGCGCCAGCACCAGCATGGCCATCCCTGCCAGCCCCGGAACGCCCAGGCCTTGCAGGTATTCGTGGACGATCAATTTATGGATTTGCATCGCCGATCTCCCAGGTAGCCGACAGGTTGAACTGCACCGGGTGTTCCGGCACATTGGCGACAATTTCGTGGCTCAGCAGCGATACGTCGGACAGCTCGTCGCTGGCTTCGAGACGGCGGTGGAAATCGAGCATGGCGTCCAGGTCCAGCGCCTCGGCGCTGATCCGCACCTGACCCTTGCGGGCGTCCGGGGTCAGGGTCAGCAGGGCAATGTTGTCCCGCGGCATGGCTTCGAGGGTGGCGAACAGGCGTTCCCAAGGGCGGCGCAACTGCTGGGAGACCTTGCGCATTTCCGCCAGGTTATGCGCCTGTTCGCGAATTTGCGCCGGGGTCAGGCTGAGCTTGCTGCCGGTATCGCCGGTGAGCACTCGCTGTGTGATTTGCAGATGACCTTGCTGTTGTTCGGCCTGGTGGCTCAGGTGCTGTTGCACCAGCAGGCAGGTCAGTGTCAGCACCACGCCACCGGCCAGCAGGCTCCAGCCCAAGGGGCCTGCACGGCGGCGCGGCTGAAAGTCGAGCATCAGGGGGCGCATGTCAGGCCACCGCCCGAGACATGAGGTACAGGCAATCGCGTACGGCTGTCCGGTCTTCTTCGAGGGTGCGCAGATGCACACCAGGCACGTCAGGAGGCGAATCGATGCGCGCCGGTGCATGCAGGTAGACATTCAACGGCCGTTCGCTGCTGGAAGCCTGCAACTGGTGTTCACGACCGATCAACGCGGTCAGCGCCGCATCGCTGTCGCTGCTGCCCACCGATCGCACCGAGGTCCAGCGCCCTTCCCTGGCCAGCAGCAACACGCTGCGCACCGGTTCGGCGACCACGAACAGGAAATCCCCGGCCTCAAAGCTTTTATCGAAATGGTTGAACGCCGTCATCAGGTACGGCTGTACCGAACGCAAGCGCAAACCGCGATCCCTGACCAGGGCGCGCAGGCGTTCGAGCAAGTCCTGTGGCAGCGCGGTGGCGATGCGGTCGTAACCGGCGGGTTCGGCCGACAGCACCAGGCTCCAGGGTTGTGTCGGGGCACCGTAGAGGTCTTCGAAACACAGTTGGGCGAAGCCGAGCAATTCGGCCGGGCTACTGATCTGCTCACTCCAGGGCACCAGGCAATAGCGACTGAAGTGCCCGGAGATCACCACCGTCAGTTCCGCCCTGGCAACGGTGTGTTCGGCCAACAAACGGTCGAGGGTATCGAGGGCCACCGTCCAGGCCTGGAAGCCTTCGTCAATGTAGCCGACGCTGCCCAGCCAGTGGGTTGCAGCGCCTTGCCGCTGCCCCAGGCCAACACCGCTTGCGCCGAGCACGGCGACAAATTGCTCACGAGATAAAAGTGACACGATTGATCTCCTCGAGAGTCGTCCGGCCTTGTTCCACCATCTCCAGCGCCGACTCGCGCAACAGGCGCAAGCCACGTTTACAGGCGTGCGCCTTGATTTTCGAAATGGGTTGGCGCTCGACGATCATTTGCCGCAATTCGTCGTCCAGGTGCAGCAACTCGGCAATTGCGCTACGCCCGCGATAACCGGTACCCCGACAATGCCCGCAGCCCTTGCCGTGGACGAACCGGTAGTGAGCGACCTTTTGCGGATCAAGCCCCGAGACCTCCAGCTCTTCTTGCGTCGGGCTGTAGGGGCTGCTGCAACTGGTGCAGACCAGGCGGATCAAACGCTGGGCCAGTACGGCATTGAGTGCCGAGACCAGGCTGTAGGGATCGATTTCCATCTGGGTGAAACGGCCGATGACGTCGAACACGTTGTTGGCGTGAATGGTGGTGAACACAAGGTGACCGGTGAGCGCCGATTGCACGGCGATCTGTGCGGTGTCCGGGTCGCGGATTTCACCGACCATGATCTTGTCCGGGTCATGGCGCAGGATCGAGCGCAGGCCCCGGGCGAAGGTCAGGCCTTTCTTCTCGTTGACGGGGATTTGCAGCACGCCCGGCAGTTGATATTCCACCGGGTCTTCAATGGTGATGATCTTGTCCACGCCGTGGTTGATCTCGGTGATCATCGCGTACAGGGTAGTGGTCTTGCCGCTACCGGTCGGCCCGGTCACCAGCACCATGCCGTAGGGTTCGGCGGCCAGCCGGCGCAGCTGGCGCAGGGTTTCTTCTTCAAAGCCCAGGGCCTGCAACTGCACGCCACAGACCTTGTCCGCCAGGTCCTGTTTGTCGAGTACCCGCAGCACCGCGTCTTCGCCGAAAATGCTCGGCATGATCGACACCCGGAAGTCGATCTGCCGGCCGCTGATGCCGATCTTGAAGCGACCATCCTGGGGCACGCGTTTTTCGCCGATGTCCAGTTCGGCCATGACCTTGACCCGGGAAATCACTTGCTCGGCGAACTCGCTGCCCTGGATTTTGCTGATGTTGTTGAGCACGCCGTCGATCCGGTACTTGATCACCAGGCCGCTGCCGGTGGTGCCGAGGTGGATGTCGCTGGCGTGCATTTTCAGCGCGTCGTACAGGGTCGAGTTGACCAGTTTGACCACGACGCTGGAATCTTCGCTGATGCTGGTCAGGGACAGGCTTTGCAGGTTATCGGTTTCGGCGCCGGCGTCGCTCTGGGCGTTGAGCGACTCCACCGCATGGAAGCTTTCTTCGTGACGCGCCAGATAGGCCTTCAGGTCATCGGCATGCACCAGGTACAGCGGCGCGCCTTGCAGGCACTCATCGATCCAGGCCAGGCGCGCACTGTCGAAGGGGTCGGCGAACACACCGATGACCGCATCGTTGTGACGCAACAGGGTGAATTCGCGCTTGAGGCATTGGGCCAGGGTCACCCGGTCGAACACCGGCGTGGAATTGAACAGGCTGTCGGTGTCGAGCACCGGGTAGTGCAGGGTTACGCCGAGGCATTGAATGAAAGGCATGGGAGCTAGTGCGCACAGCCGCCCCAGGGCGTCCAGCATCCGCTCGCCGGAACTGGTGGCCAGGGCTCGGGCCTGGGCCAGTTGCTCACTGGTAAAACGAGTCGGTGAACATTCCGGTTGCGCCGGTTCTACGGCAAAGGATAGACGGTCCATGGCTTGCTCTCCTACGCCCGGGGCTTTGGGCCCTGTCGGCGCGGCGAGCCATTCGGCGGAGGCCGGAACGTCTTGTCGCGCCACTACTCCCCGGTGAGCAACTGTTCGTCGTCTGGCGCCTTGGAGGCCGATGTATTTTTTCGGCGATCTGCCAGCACCCAGCTACCGTCGTACAACTGCAGCGGGAAACTCTCGGTCCTGCTCTGGCGTCGTTCGACAAAGCCTTCGGAAGTGCTCACCCCCACTTTGGGTTCGCGTTGCCTGCCCAGAAGATCAAGCACGGCACGGGCCAATTCCGCCAATGGAAACGGTTTGAACAGGATATGGCTGACGCCCAGTTGCCGGGCCCGCTCGCAAACCTCTGCGGTTGGATGCCCTGTGATCAGCACGAAATGACACTTCCTGTTCTGGCGGACGGCATCGAGCACCTGAAAGCCTTCCATATCGGGCAAGCGGTAATCGAACACCATCACATCGGGCGCGAAATCATCGGCTTCAGCGATTCCTTTCGCACCGTCGTGGGCAATCCGGACTTCCAGTGCTTGCGCCTGCAGGTAATCCTGGAGGTTCTGCGCCAGCAACTGTTCGTCATCAACAACCAGTACTTTATTCAACAAGGTGGACTCCTTGAAACCGCAGGTCCGGATTTTGAACCTGACGGAGTGCGCGTCCTGACAGGACTAACGCACACTTCATGCCAGGCTGGGCACCGGTAATTTGAGGACTTCATGTCCTTGAATTTAAAAAACAATGCCTTTTCGTAGCGCAGTTCCATCCCCCAAAAACGGGGAAAGCGACGTGATTGGCACTGGACTTTTCCCCCCACTGTTGGGGAAACCCCCTATTGATCGGCAATCCGTTCGATTCGATTGCGCGAGCGCAATGGCGCCGACGCCCTCATCCCGGTTAAGCGTAGCCCTGCGGTTTCGCCAGTGGAAGCGTCTGCACCGGGCGGTATCGAGTTTCATGATCGGCCTCCGGTCAGGGCGTGGCAGCAATGGGTTTATAGGGCGCGACAAGATAGAAACGCTGGTCCGGCAGATCCACCGTGACGATATGGGCACCGCTCAAGCCCAGGCGCCGGCCCGGACCAAAACTGATCAGCGGTGTCAGCCCGGTATCGAAGTCACGCAAGCCTTCCAGGGCCCTGACCAGCTTCTCGCGACTGGCATTGCGCCCGGCCTGCTTCATGCCTTCGCTGAGCAGCATCATCGAACTGAACGCGCCCACTTGCAGCACCGCATGCTGGCCACCGAGGCCCTGGTGTTCGCGCAACTGGGTCAAGGCCAGGCGCCCGGCCTGGGTCCAGTCGCTTGGCACGAACGGATAGGCCAGGAATACCCGTCGGGAAAATCCGCTGGGCACCTGCATCAGATTGCCCGCCACCTGGTTCGAGGCGGCGAACAGGTAAGGCACCTGCCCCGCCGTTTGCAAGCGCTCGGCCAGACGACTGAAGCCGCTGCTGCTGCCCAGGTAAAACACCGAACGCGACCCCAAGGGAAAATCATCCCCGGCCGGGTCATAGGCTTGCAGGCGCACCTTTTGCCAGGCGTGCCCCTGCAAGTACTTGCTGAGTTCCTGCGCCGCCAGCCGTTGGCCGGGTTCGTCCGGATAGGCGATCAGCGTCGGCCCCTGAAGCACCCGCAGGCTCGCACTGGCGTAGTTGGCCAGGGCGATCAATTGGTCGCGAAGGCCCGGCAGTGGCTCAAATATCTGCGGGCTGGTGTGGAGCGTGCCCTGCAAGGACAGCGGCCCGATCAGGGGAATGCCGGCCTGTTCCAGACGCATGGCGAAGTTCAGGTCCAATGCCGGCGCCATCGGTGCGATCAGGGCAAACACCTGCTCTTCATTGATCAACCGGTCCAGCGCCTTTTCGGCACTGGCGCGGTCGGCGCCGGGGTCGAGGATGGTCAGGCGCAACTGCCGGCCATGAATTCCTCCCGCCTCGTTGATGCGCGCCACGCAGCCATTGAGCACCGCCGCCACCGTGATGCCCTCCTCGCCCAAGGGGCCGGAACCCGGCAACAACGTACCCAGGTGCAGACTGTCGGGGGCCAGTCCCGGAACGCGGTCTTCGGCCAGGTGTTTGAGGTACGCCGTGAGGTTGCGTTGATCGATCATCGACAACACGAACCGTGGCATCGTCGGATCGAGCCGATTGTTGCCCGGGTCGCGCCCCTCCTGCACCGCCCGCGCCAGGGTGATTTCGCTGTAGGCCGGATAACTGCGGCCGTTGATGTGCTGCTGGCCTTGGCTGCTGGCCAGTCGCGACCAGCGCAGGTCCGGCGGTCGCACCTCGCCTTCCGGGCGCCCGAGGCCATCCTCGCCATGACAATTGGCGCACGGCAGGCGGGTGGCCGGCAGCAGCACGCCCTCTGCGCCGACCCGGACCATGATCGGTTCGCCGCTGGCCGACACACCTTCGTGGTACAACCGTTTACCGGCACTTTCGCTGAGACTCAGCGGCAGCGCCTGGGCGGTGAGCGCGATGCTGCCGAAGAGCAGCAGGCCAAGGACGAGGGCAGTATTCATGGCCGTGGCTCAACGACAGGCCACGGGCATTGTCAGCAACTGTAAGCGCTGGGCAATGGCGGCGGGACGGATTTTGCTCCAGCGCTTGTTCGCCGCGTCACCGACGATCAACCGTGTGGAGTGCTGCAAGGGGGTCGGCACGATCTGGTCGATGCGCCCCCATACAAGGTCCATTTGCACCTTGTCTTCGGTAAGAAAAAACCAGTGGGGCCCATCGATGCCCTGTTTCAAGGTGCAAGCCTTGAGTACCGCTGGCGTGTTGCGCAGCGGATCACTGGTAAGGGAGATAAAGGTGCTGCCGTTCTGGTCCTGCACGGGTATGTCGGGGAAGCAGGTTTTCCTGTCGAAGGCGCTCATGGCTGGTGCTCCATGGCGATGGCGGTGTGCTTGGCGTGGGCGTTGCGTTCGCCTCTGAGCCTCTCGACGGCCCGGGCCAGCTCCGCCGGTTCGGTGAGACCGTAGTAGCGGGTCCAGTAGCGGTTGTTGCCGTCCCCCACCAGAATCAGTGGCGAGTGGTTCTCGAAGTTGCCGCTGTAGACACCCAGGCCCTTGAGGGTGGCATCGACCGCCTGCGGCGAACCGGTCAGCCAGCTCCAGCCCGGCCCTTTCTGGAAGGTGCGGGCGTAGTCGTTCAGGCGTTGGGGATCATCACGCTGCGGGTCGATGCTGATGGACACCAATTGCACCTCGGTGCCGACCCGCGCGCCCAAATGTTTCTGTACCCTGCCCATGATCGAGGACATCACCGGGCAGACCGTGGTGCAACGGGTGTAAATGAAACCCATGACCACGATTTTGTTGCTGACCAGGTCTTTTTCCAGGTTGACGACCTTGCCGTTCTGGTCCAGTAAGGCCACGTCGGCAAATCTGATCCGGGCGTTCTCCGGGCTGGCGGTGCTGGCCGCCGTGTCGTGCCCGGTGTGCTCGTCCGCCGAGTGAGCCAGCGCCTGGTCGATACCGAAGGCCAACAGGCAAAACGTCAGCAGGCCGCAATGCGCGAATCGGTCCATGTCGGTTTCCTCGTTAGTGGGTATCACCGGGACTGACCCGAAATCCCGGCACGACGCCGGACAAGGGTTGGTCCTGTTTTCAGCAACATTCCTCTTTACCGATCTGTACCTGTCTTACCCGCCCCGTTGTGGGAGCGAGCTTGCTCGCGATAGCGGACTGACAGTCGACATCGTTGGCGACTGGAAAGCAGTCATCGCGAGCAAGCTCGCTCCCACAGGGGGGGTAAGCAAATCAATCAAGGACCAAGCGTGGGATATGCCGATCATGGACTCGGGCCTCGCTGCGGGTTATCGGGGAACACTTCTCGACAAATCGACCGGAGCAATCCGCATGCCACAAAAAAATACGTTATTAATCAGCTTGTTATGATCACGACTTGATAGGCCGGGGGATATTCCCCACCCAATCCCCCCCTTTTTCGCCGGGGCCACTATTCCCCACTATTGGGGAAATTTCCCCGGATGTTCGATCACAGCGGCGCATCCGCGGGCAACCCCTGCAAACGTCGATATTGGTTCAGCACACTGGGCACATAACGCTGGGTTTCGGCGAACGGCGGGACCACGTTGCCCCGGCTGAGCACCGCTTGCGGGCCGGCGTTATAGGCCGCCACGGCGAGCCGGATATCGTTGTCGAACATCGTCATCAGGCGCTTGAGATAGCGGGCGCCACCCTGGATGTTGGCCTTGGGGTCGTAGACATTGGTCACCCCCATTTCGCGGGCGGTGGCGGGCATCAATTGCATCAGCCCGCGTGCGCCCTTGGGTGAGGTGGCGCGGGCGTTGTAGCTCGATTCGGTCTTGATCACTGCGTGCAGCAGCGCCGCCGGCAGTTCGTTGGCCGTGGCCGCCGCCGCCACCAGCTCGGCATAGGGTTGCGCGGCGATCATCTGCGGTTGCTGATCGAGGCTGACCACCGGCGCATCGGGCTCACGAATCACCCGTTCATAGTGGCGTCCGGGGCGGTGGACATTGGACAGGACGTAGCCGCCATTGGCGTCCACGGAAACAAACACATCGGCCTGTGCGGCGCTGGCCAACACAAGGAAACCCAGCAATCCGGCGGTGAGTGTCTTCATTGTTATACCTCCCCTTTCCGGCCCCGAAAATTGGGGGTATTGCCCCAATGGCCAGTCGTGCACCAGCCATACGCAAGCACTGTGCCGTAAGCGAGAAGGCCCGTAGCAAGGGGGGCGCGCAAGGGTCAGCAACCGTGAGCATGGCAATTGCATGCAACTACATGGCAACTCTGCTGCCGACTGTTATGAGGTCATCATGAATCAGCGACTGTGTTATGCCCGGCGAACCCAAGGCGGGTTCACCTTGCTCGAACTGTTGGTGGTGCTGGTGGTACTGGGGCTGTTGGCCGGCATCGTGGCGCCGAAGTATTTCGCCCAACTGGGCCGCTCCGAAGTGAAAGTGGCCAAGGCGCAGATAGAAGGCTTGAGCAAGGCACTGGACCTTTACCGTCTGGAGGTTGGCCATTACCCGTCCACCGAACAGGGTTTGCAGGCGCTGGTCACCGCCCCCGCCGACGAACCGCGCTGGACCGGCCCGTACCTGCAGAAAAAACTCCCGCAAGACCCCTGGGGCCGCAACTACGCCTATCGCTATCCCGGTGAGAACAGCGAGTACGACCTGTTGTCCATGGGCAAGGACGGGCAGCCCGGTGGCGAAGGCGAGAACGCCGAAGTCACCAACTGGAACTGACGGGAATGGCGACCATGCGCTTTCATCTCAAGGCTGTCGGCAAGGCCGGTGTGGTCTCGATGACCGTCGAGGCACCGGGGCACAGCGAAGCCAGGCGCATCGCCGAAGACCAGGGCCTGCGAGTGGTCAGCCTGCACGCCGAGCGCCATTGGCGCGCATTGCGCCTGCACAAGCGCGAGACGTTCAACCTGGTGTTGTTCAGCCAGGAACTGACCACTCTGCTCAATGCCGGCCTGCCGTTGATCGATGCCCTGGAAAGCCTGGCGGAAAAGGAAAACGCGCCACAGGCCCGCAAGACCTTGAACGAGTTGGTCCGCCTGCTTTACGAGGGAAAATCGTTTTCCCAGGCCCTGAGCCAGCTGTCAGCCGTGTTCCCCCCGCTGTACGTGGCGCTGGTGCAGTCCAGTGAAAAGACTGGCGCCGTAGGCGATGCCCTGGGCCGCTATGTCAGCTATCGCCAACGCATGGACGAGGTTCGCCAAAAGATCATCAGCGCTTCGATCTACCCCTTGCTGTTGCTGGTGGTGGGCGGTGGCGTGGTTTTGTTTTTGATGGGGTATGTCGTGCCGCGCTTCAGCCTGGTGTTTGAAGGGCTGGGGTCGAACCTGCCCTGGATGTCGCAGATCCTGATGAGCAGCGGCATGTTCCTGCACGCCCACCAGGGTGAATTCTTCGGTGGCTTGCTGGCCATCATCGTCGCCCTCACCCTGCTCCAGCGCCAGCCGGCCTTTCGTCGGGGGCTGGACCACCTGATCGAAAAACTCCCTGCGGTGCACCAGCGCATCTTCATGTATGAACTGGCGCGCTTCTACCGTTCACTGGGGATTCTGCTGCAAGGCGGCATTCCCCTGGTCACCGCCATGGGCATGGTCCGTGGCCTGCTCACCGTCGCCTCCCGCACACGCCTGGACCAGGCCTGCGACCGGGTGCGCGAGGGGCAATCACTTTCTGCCGCGCTGGAACTCAATCACCTGGTGACCCCCGTGTCCCTGCGCCTGCTGCGAGCCGGCGAACAGTCCGGCAACCTCGGGCAGATGATGGAGCGCAGCGCCGACTTCTACGACGAAGAAATCAGCCGCTGGATCGAATGGTTCGTGCGGCTGTTCGAACCCTTGCTCATGACCTTCATCGGTCTGTTGATCGGGGTGATCGTGATCCTGATGTACATCCCGATTTTCGAGCTGGCCTCGAGCATTCACTGACTCTTTGAAGCTGACCCTTCAGACGCGGGTCCGGCTGAACGCTGCACTCTTTTTCAATGTTCCCGCCGAATAAATCGGTGCGCTGAACTGTTCATCAACTTCCCACGGGGAAAAATCAGCACATTGCACTGTTCATGAAGGTTCCAATCTGAATTACAGGACGGAGAACGACATGCTCATCAATAAGCTTTTACTGGCAGTAGCTATTGGCGCGGTTCTGTCGGCGTCTACCGTATTGATTCCGGACAGTCTGTCTGGAGTTTCCAGCGCTCAGGCCAAGGATGGGGGTAGTGGTGGCGGTGGTGGCGGAAGTGGTGGTGGCGGCAGTCACGGTGGCGGCGGTGGTGGTAGCGGTGGTGGCGGCAGCGGCGGCGGCGGCAGCGGCGGCGGCAGCGGCAGCGGCCACAGTGGCGACCATGGCAGCAACAGTGGCCATGGCAGTGCCAACAGCGGTTCGAGCCACTCCGGATCGGTCTCGTCCTCAGGACGCAGCGGCACCCATGATGAACCTGGGGACGACCATGGCGTTCATCGGTCCGGTGAAGTCGGCGACGATCATGGCGTTCATGCCAATGGCGAGCCCGGTGATGACCGTGGTGTCCATGCCGAGCCCGGTGATGACAAAAGGAGCTGATTCCCACTGATTCCCATGCAACACAAAACCCTGTGGGAGCGAGCTTGCTCGCGATGGCGGAGTGTCAGACGACTTCAATGTTGGATGACAGGACGCCATCGCGAGCAAGCTCGCTCCCACAGTGGCCGATGTGAGTCAGGCAATCCGCCGCTCTACAACCCACCCTCAGACTGATCCAGTTCCTCGCGCAAGAACTCAACCAGCGCCTGCACCGGCCGCGAACTCTGCCGGTGTTGCGGATAGACCGCCGACAACGTCAGCGGCTCCGGCCGAAAATCCTCCAGCACTTCCACCAGCCGTCCATCCTTCAACGCCGAGCCAACAATGAACGTCGGCAAATACGTGATCCCCAGCCCGGCAATCGCCGCGTCCTTGAGCAATTCACCGTTGTTGACCCGCATCCGCCCGCTGACATTGACGCTCAATGGCTTGCCCTGCCCTGCAAACCGCCATTGCACCTGTCGACCATGGCCGTACGGCAGGCAGTCGTGACCGTGCAAATCTTCAGGCTTGAGCGGTGTGCCGCGTTCGGTCAGGTACGCCGGGCTTGCGCAGTACACCCGCTCAATGGAGGCAATGCGTCGGGCGATCAGTGTCGAGTCTTCCAGTGTGCCGATGCGCAGCGCCAGGTCGTAGCCCTCACCGAGCAAATCCACGGGACGATCGCTCAAATCCATCTCCACCGTCACGTCGCGATAGCGCTGCAAAAACACCGGCAACAGGCAGCCCAGATGCGCCAGCGCGAACGACAGCGGCGCACTCACACGAATGGTCCCCCGTGGCTCGGTAGTCTGGCCGGCGATGCCCTGCTCCACTTGTTCGACTTCGCTGAGCAGGCGCAAGGCTGACTCGTAATAGCTCTGCCCCAGCGGCGTGACATCCAGGCGCCGGGTCGAACGATTGAGCAAGCGCACACCCAGGCGCTCTTCGAGTTGCATCAAGCGGCGGCTGACAAACTGCTTGGACAGCCCCAGTTGATCGGCGGCCGCCGTGAAGCTGCCGGAGTCCATGACCTGGCAAAAAATACGCATATCTTCGAAGGGGTTCATTGTCACTTCCCGGTTGACAGTCAAACACGTTATAGCCGCTTTTTCTCTTCCTGACACACCATTAATCTTCGTTCACCGCACTGAAATCACCTTCCCCGAAGGATCTGCAATCTGTTTGCCGCAAGCATTTAAATGGAGTTTCCCCATGTCCTTTCTCCTCGGTCACCTGCTCTCACTGAGCACCCTGCTGCTGGCCATCGACGCCCTGCTCTGGCACCTCGCGCCATTCAAGCATCGCGTCAGCCGGGTCGGTGTGCGCCTGGCGCTGTTTGTGCTGTTCAGCGCGGTGCTCATCAACGCCGGCGTCAGCCCGTTGCAGGCGCCGTTGTTTGCCGATGATCGCGTGGCACAACTGGGGGCCACGGCACTGGGGATTCTCTGGTGGCTGTACGCCGCGCGGGTGCTGACCGAAGTGATCGGCCTGGCCCTGATGCGGCGCATCGGCCATAGCGGCCGGCTGTTGCAGGATGTCATCGGTGCACTGGTGTTCCTGATTGCCGTGGTGGCCGCCGCCGGCTACGTGCTGGAGCTGCCGGTGAAAGGTTTGCTGGCGACCTCCGGCGTCGTCGCCATCGTGGTGGGTCTGGCATTGCAGAGCACCTTGAGCGACGTGTTCTCCGGCATCGTGCTCAATACCACCAAGCCGTATCAGGTCGATGACCGGGTTTCCATCGACGGTATTGAAGGCAAGGTGCTGGACATCGACTGGCGTGCCACCCACCTGCTGACCAGCGCCGGCAGCACCGCTGTGGTGCCGAACTCGGTGGCGGCCAAGGCAAAGATCGTCAATCTCAGCCGCCCGTTCAATATGCACGGCGTGTCGATCAGCATTCAGGTGCCCAACCACATCCGCCCGCGCCGGGTACTCGATGCCCTGGACCGCACCCTTCAGGGCAGTAGCAGTCTGCTGCTCGATCCGGCGCCGAAAGCCGTGCTCAAGGAGGCCGGCGAAACCATGTCCGAATACGTGGCCAGCGGCTTCATCGCCGAATTGGGCAAAAAGGGTGAAGTGCGCAATCAACTGTTCGACCTGGCCCATCGGCACCTCGAAGCGGCAGGCATTTCCCGGCAACCCGATGGCGTGATCGAGCCGTCGACCCGTGCACGGGCCTTGCTCGATGAAGTGAAAATATTCCGCTCCCTGAGCGCCGAGGAACGGGATCACCTGGCCCAGAACATGGTGGCGCAGCAATACGCGGCCGGTGAGGTGGTGCTGGATCTGGAGGAAGTACCGGACAGCCTGTTCGTCATCGCCACCGGCGTGGTCAGCGCCACCGTCCCCAACGGCAGCACGCAGATCGAAGCCGGGCGCATGGGGCCGAGTGAAGTCATGGGCGAACAAAGCATCCTCGCCGACACGCCGTCCCAGGCACGGTTCACCGCCATGACCTCAAGCATCATCTACCGCCTCGACAAATCACTGACCCGCAACTGCATGGCGCAACGACGGGAAGTCGACCGGGCGTTGAACAAGCTGCAGGCGGTGCGCCAGCAGAACAGCCGGATGGCGTTGATGGCCAAACCGGTAGCGGTCAGGAAAGGTGGGTTTTTGAGTTGGTTGCAGAGTCGCTGATCAAGTGATCACACAAAAAATCTGTGGGAGCGAGCTTGCTCGCGATAGCTTTCTGTCAGTCAACATGTGTGTCGACTGATACGCCGCCATCGCGAGCAAGCTCGCTCCCACAGGTGTACTTCTTACTTAGCGGTAAATTTGGTGTAGCTGTTGATCAGGTTGCGATAGTTCGGCAGGCGTTCGGACAGCAGGTTGGCCAGGCCTTCCATGTCGTTGCGCCAGTCGCCTTGCAGCTCGCAGGCCACGGAGAACCAGTTCAGCAGTTGTGCACCGGCGGCCGACATGCGCGCCCAGGCCGCTTGTTGCACGGTGGTGTTGAAGGTGCCGGAAGCGTCGGTCACCACAAACACCTCAAAGCCTTCGGCAATGGCTGACAGTGTCGGGAACGCCACGCACACGTCGGTCACCACACCGGCAATGATCAGTTGCTTGCGACCGGTGGCCTTGATCGCCTTGACGAAGTCTTCGTTGTCCCAGGCGTTGATCTGGCCCGGGCGTGCAATGAACGGCGCGTCCGGGAACTGCGCCTTGAGCTCCGGCACGATCGGACCGTTCGGACCGCTGTCGAAACTGGTGGTGAGGATGGTCGGCAGTTTGAAGAACTTGGCGATGTCGCCCAGCGCCAGCACGTTGTTCTTGAACTCGTTGGGCGAGAAATCCTGTACCAGCGAGATCAGACCGGTCTGGTGGTCGACCAGCAATACCACAGCATCGTCTTTGTTCAGGCGTTTGTACGGAACGTTGCTCATTGGAAACTCCTTGGTGGATGGTTGTTGCAGGCAGCGCCGACCTGTTGGGCCGGCGCTTTTTTAAAAGAGTCAGAAGGCAAAACACGAGCAGCCAAAGGCGCCCCAGAAACCGGCGAAATCGCTGACCGGCGCGTTCGACAGGCGCGCCCGTTCATGACTGTGGGAATGCACCGCGCACGGGCCGCTGCAATGGTGAACCTGGGCCTGCATCGGCGAAGTCGGGCGCCAGTGGCCCGGCACCTTCACCACCGGCGACCAGTCCGGCAGCACCGGCACGCTGGCCGGCCCGAGCTTCTCGAAGTCACCGGCGCCGTACACCACCTTGCCGCCGACCACGGTCAACACCGACTCGATCCACTTGATCGCCTCTTCATCGACGCTGAAAAAATCCGCACTGAGGGCCGCGACGTCAGCCAGTTGCCCGACCTTGATCTGGCCCTTCTTGCCTTGCTCCGACGAGAACCAGGCGCTGCCGTGGGTGAACAGTTCCAGCGCCGTCAGGCGTGAAAGGCCTTCGGCGTGCAATTCCATACCTCCGACGGTGCGACCGCTGACCATCCAGTACAGCGAGGTCCACGGGTTGTAGCTCGACACCCGCGTGGCGTCGGTACCGGCACCCACCGGTACGCCTTCGGCCAGCATGCGTTTGATCGGTGGCGTGGCTTCGGCCGCTTTCGCGCCGTAACGCTCGACGAAATATTCACCCTGGAACGCCATGCGATCCTGAATCGCGATGCCGCCGCCCAGCGCCCTCACCCGCTCGATGTTCTGCGGGGTGATGGTCTCGGCGTGGTCGAAAAACCACGGCAAGCCGTTGAACGGAATGTCGCGATTGACCTTCTCGAACACATCGAGCATGCGGCTGATGGATTCGTTGTAGGTGGCGTGCAAACGGAACGGCCAGCGTTGCTCGACCAGATGGCGAACCACCGGTTCCAATTCGGCTTCCATGGTTTGCGGCAGGTCCGGGCGCGGTTCGAGGAAGTCTTCGAAGTCCGCCGCCGAAAACACCAGCATTTCCCCGGCGCCGTTGTGCCGCAGGAAATCGTCGCCCTGGTGCAGCTTCACGCTGCCGGTCCAGTTCTTGAAGTCGGTCAACTCTTCCTTCGGTTTCTGGGTGAACAGGTTGTAGGCGATGCGCACGGTCAGTTGCTCGTCCTTTGCCAACTGCTCGATCACCTGGTAATCGTCCGGGTAATTCTGGAAACCGCCGCCGGCATCGATGGCACTGGTCAGGCCCAGGCGATTGAGTTCGCGCATGAACTGACGGGTCGAGTTGACCTGATACTCCAGCGGCAGCTTCGGCCCCTTGGCCAGGGTCGAGTACAGAATCATCGCGTTGGGCCGCGCCACCAGCATGCCGGTCGGCTCGCCATTGGCGTCACGCACGATCTCGCCGCCTGGCGGATTCGGTGTATCACGGGTGTAGCCGGCGACACGCAACGCGGCGCGGTTGAGCAAGGCGCGGTCGTACAGGTGCAGCACGAAAACCGGCGTGTCTGGCGCCGCCTGATTGAGCTCCGCCAAGGTCGGCATGCGCTTTTCAGCGAACTGGAACTCGTTCCAGCCACCGACCACCCGCACCCACTGCGGGGTCGGCGTGCGGTCGGCCTGCTCCTTGAGCATGCGTAAGGCATCGGCCAGTGACGGCACACCTTCCCAACGCAGTTCCAGGTTGTAGTTCAAGCCGCCACGGATCAGGTGCAAGTGTGAGTCGTTGAGCCCGGGGATCACGCAACGCCCCTTGAGGTCGATCACCTGGGTGTTCGAGCCCCGCAGGGCCATGGCTTCGGCATCGTTGCCGACCACGACAAAACGCCCGTCGCTGATCGCCACGGCGCTGGCGAGCGGTTTTGTGCGGTCAACGGTATGGAATTGACCATTGAACAGAATCAGATCGGCGTTCATCACGGTTCCTCGTGCAATGTGGCGGGAGACAGCCAGGGCGCGAACAGACGCGTCGCCATGGGCATGAAGATGTAAACCACCGACAGCACGATGGTCAGGGTGATCAGAAATGTGGCCACCACGTAATTGGAGAGCAAGGCGTTGAGCCGCAACAACGGCCCCCATAGCAGCGGCACCAGCAAGGTGTGCGGCAGGATCACCAGCAGCGTCACCACGGCCTGCTTCCAGCGCGGCGATGGCGTACTGGCCTCGGCCTGGGGCGAGAACCAGAACTCGTTGACCGGATTGACTTCGGTCTGGTCGCCATCGGCCAGCATCGGCGCGGCTTCATCGACCAGTTCCTGGCGTTGCGGTGAATCGAGCCAGCGCTGCATCGCCTCGGTCGAACAAAAGCGCAGCACGCAGGTGTAGGTGTCCAGGCCGGCATTCTTGCCACGCACCACATCCACGCCCAAGTGCCCGACGTTCTGCGCGGCCACCTTGACGATGTTGCGCAGCCAGGCTGCATAAGGCACTTCGAAACCGGCCTTGACCCGGTGCTTGACGATCAGGGTCACCACCTCATCAGGCCCCGGACTTGCCGGCTCACGGCGATTGGATTCAGACATAACGCAAGGCTCCGACAAAACGGACATTGAGTGCCAGGCGTCCCGGCCCGGCGATGAAAATGCTGGTGAACACGATCAGCAGCAGCCAGCCGAACTGGCCTTCGAAGAGCGTCCACTGCGGATGCACGATCAACATCGACACCCACAGCAAAAACAGAATAGGCAAACACGCTAGACGCGCCAGCAACCCGGCGACGATCAGCAGCGGGCACACCACCTCGGCGAAAATCGCCAGCATCAGCGTCAGATTCGTGCCCAGGTGGAAGGGGTCTTCGATGTTTTGCAGCTCGGCACTGTAGTGAAGCAGCTTGGGCAAGCCATGCACCCACAACAGGAACAACCCGCCGCTGACCCGCAGGAACAGCAGCCCCCAGTCTTGCGCCCGATCATCACTTCGCGAAGTGTCCATGGCCTACCCGCACAAATGAAAAACCACCGGCGTCGATGCGCCGGGACAGGATTCGATAGTGCCGGGACGGGGGGAGGAAAAATTGAATGTACGTGCTCTGTTTGCCGGTGTGGACCGAGAACGGCCCATCGACACAGATCCCTGTGGGAGCGAGCTTGCTCGCGAAAAACGTCTGAACAACGCGATCAATCAGTCAACACGCGTTATCGTTGACGTCCATCGCGAGCAAGCTCGCTCCCACAGGGTTACTCGTTGCTTGCTGCTACTGGACTAGTCTTGCGGGTCGAGATTATCCAACGCCTGATTCACCGCCAGCTCACCCAACATGATGATCTGCGCAATCCCCAGCAGCGCATTGCGATGAGGGCTTTGCAGAAATCCAGCAAGATCGCTGGCCATGATGCTGGCCGAGGCCAGGGATTCGCAGGCGTGGGCCAAGAGGGTTTCGGTGTTGATGTCGGGGGCGATGAGAAACATCGTGCTGGGATTGTGTGGTGGTGCCGGGGCTTTCGGGGGATTGGGGGTGGGTTTGAACATGGTCAAGCTCCTTGATCAATGGAGCCGCCACAAGTCGCTGCTAAACGAATTGGGTGGCGGCTGTACGCGGGTTAGCAGACCAGGGATCAAGGAACCCGGCGCACCGAAGTGCCCCACGCACAGCCACCAAATTGCAGATCGAACTGATCTGAAGGTGACACTGGCGAGCCTTGAAATTTACCGAGCTGCTAAACCCGATCGCTGAATGGGCAGCGACGTGGAGAACGATAGAGATCAGGGCCAAGACTCACAAGCCGGCGGATTCTGGCGTAGTTGTAGGCAACGACGCAAGGCGGTGTGGCTTTCAGGAATAGAGGCTGACCGCTTTTAAACAGGGCTTTCAGAACACTGCACATTCCCTGTGGGAGCGAGCTTGCTCGCGATGGCGGCATTACATCCGGCATTGGTGTGGACTGATACACCGCTATCGCGAGCAAGCTCGCTCCCACAATTTGATCGGTGTACATCTGCAAGTAATTGGGCGGCTGTCAGGTCGCCTTCGCGGGCAAGCCCGCTCCCACAATTTGTCGGTGTACATCAGCAAGTGATTGGGCGGCTGGCAGGTCGCCTTCGCGAGCAAGCTCGCTCCCACAATTTGATCGGTGTACATCAGCAAGAAATTGATTGGCTGGCAGGCCGCCTTCGCGAGCAGGCTCGCCCCTACAGTTGGGCTGGGTACACTCGTAAGAAAGTGGTCGGCTGTCAGGCCGCCATCGCGAGCAAGCTTGCTCCCACAGAAGAGCAAAAAGCAGAGCATCCCGCACCACCGCGTCGCTTCTCACCACTCATCAGGCCGAGCGTTAGCTCGCCTGCAGCTTTTGATCTTGATCCACCCGCCCCCTCGGCAGGCTGAGTGGAGGTGTTTATCCGGGGATTGGCGCGCAGCGCCGTTCGACGCAGTCGAACACATCGCATGTAGGTGCCAGCGAAGCCAACCGGAGGGCGATGCCCCCGGATGAATGCCGGAGCGAAGGAACCCCGAGCCTCAGCGAGGGGCCGTACGTAAGGGGCGAGACTTTTTGGTTCCTTTTGTGTCGTTTGACAAAAGGGACTCGCCGTAAGGGCGAAACCGCCAGCCGCCGTTACCGAAGAAACGGATATGTACTCAATCAACAAAGAACCTGGTCGGCCCAGAGGCCGCCAAGGTCAACACCTAAGAAACATCCAAAGCCACAGACATGAACTGACCGATCCGCGACCGCAACCACCGCTCCGCCGGATCATTGTCATGCACCCCGCTCCAGGCCATCGACAACTGCGCCGCCTCAATCTCGAACGGCGGATCCTCAGCGCGCAAGCCACAGCCCTCGACCAACGCACACGCCGCATAATCCGGCACAGTGGCAATCATCTCGGTCCCGGCGAGCAACGCCCGCAACCCACTGAACTGCGGCACCCCCAGCACCACACGACGACTACGCCCGACCTTCGCCAGATCCAGGTCGATGTTGCCACTCAGGTCGCCGGAAAAAGACACCATCGCATGGGGCCGCTCGCAGTACTCATCCAGGGTCAGCGTCCCCGGCCGGGTGTCGCCGCGCAGCACTTTGCAGGGGATATCGCGCAGCTTCTTGCGCTTGGCATTGGCCGGCAGATCCGTGGTGTAGCTCACACCCACCGAAATTTCCCCCGACGCCAACAGCGCTGGCATCAACAAGTAATTGGCCCGCCGCACGACCACGACGATGCCCGGTGCTTCCTCTTGCAACTGACGCAGCAACGGTGGAAACAAACCGAACTCGGCATCGTCCGACAACCCGATGCGAAACACATCGCAACTGGTCGCAGGATCGAATTCCTTGGCCCGGCTGACCGCACCGGAGATGGTGTCCATCGCTGGCTGCAATTCCTTGAGAATCGCCAATGCGCGCGCCGTCGGTTCCATGCCGCGTCCGTTGCGCAGCAGCAACGGATCGTCGAACAGATCGCGCAAACGCCCCAGCGCGGCGCTCACCGCCGGTTGGCCCATGAACAGTTTTTCCGCGACTCGGGTCAGGTTCTTTTCGAACATCAGGGCCTCGAAAATCACCAGCAGGTTCATGTCGACGCGACGCAGATCGTTACGGTTCATAGGCACAGGTTCCTTGTGTGTGTTCGGCCGGGCGCGAGGATGAGAATTGTGTCTGACTTTACCCAAGACTTCCCGCGGTGAGCGAGAAATTAACAACGATTAACTCGTAAGCCAGAGCCTTCGGGTCCAAGAATGAAGCCTACCGACACGGACATTCGCCATGGCTCACGTTCAGCAAAATGCCGCCCCCGCGTCATTCACGCCGGTGCCAAAGAAAAGCACCGGCTGCCTCAGCCCGCAGCGCGAAAAGCTGGTTAAACAACTGATCCTCGAACGTCTGGGCGACAGCCTGGAAGTTACTGAACTGGCGCAGGCCTGCGCCCTGTCGCGCAGTCACTTCTCCCGCGCGTTCAAGTGCAGCACCGGCCTCTCGCCACAGGACTGGATTCGCCAGCAGCGCATTGCCCTGGCCAAGCAATTGATCCAGTACACCAACCTCAGCCTCACGCAGATCAGCCTCGAATGCGGCTTCTGCGATCAGGCGCACTTCTGCCACATCTTCACCCGCAGCGAAGGCATCAATCCGTTTGCCTGGCGCTGTCAGGCGGTGCATGGCCTTAAAAGCAAAAGATCGCAGCCTTCGCCAGCGCCTACGGGTATGCACGTGTAGGCGCTGGCGAAACCTGCGATCCCTTGATCCGGCTTTTTAACCTTTCAAGAACGCCAACAGGTCAGCGTTGAGCTGGTCCTTATGGGTGTCCGTCAAACCGTGAGGGGCGCCCGGGTAAATCTTCAGGGTCGAGCCCTTTACCAGTTTGGCGCAGGAGACGCCCGCCGCTTCATACGGCACGACCTGATCCGCGTCGCCATGCACCACCAGCGTCGGCACGTCGAACTTCTGCAGGTCTTCGGTGAAGTCGGTTTCCGAGAACGCCTTGATGCAGTCATAGGCGTTCTTGTGGCCGGCCATCATGCCCTGCATCCAGAACCAGTCGATCATGCCCTGGGACGGTTTCGCGTCAGGCTTGTTGAAGCCGAAGAACGGGCCGCTGGCGAGGTCGATGTACAGCTGCGAACGGTCGGCCAGCGAGGCCTGGCGGATGCCGTCGAACACTTCCAGCGGCAGGCCGCCGGGGTTGGCTTCGGTCTTGAGCATCAGCGGTGGCACCGCGGAAATCAGCCCGGCCTTGGCCACGCGGCCGGTGCCGTGGCGACCGATGTAACGCGCCACCTCGCCACCGCCGGTGGAGAAGCCGAACAGCACGGCGTTTTGCAGGTCGAGCAGCTCGATCAACTGCGCCAGATCGTCGGCGTAATGGTCCATGTCATTGCCCGACCACGGCTGGCTGGAACGCCCATGACCGCGACGGTCGTGGGCGATGACCCGATAGCCCTTGGAGGCCAGGAAGATCATCTGCGATTCCCAGCTGTCGGCGTTCAGTGGCCAGCCGTGACTGAAGACAATCGGCTGACCGGTGCCCCAGTCCTTGTAGTAAATCTCGACGCCATCGCGGGTAATGAAAGTGCTCATGGGTGATGCCTCCTTAACGAGGGTTGGGGGTGAATCAAAAGGGTCAGTGGCGCAGGCGATCGGCCAGGCGCGCCACTCGCTCGCCCAGGTGCGCGGCGGTGCAGCGATCCTCGGGCGGAGGGGCATCGTCGGGGGATTGCTCGACATTCGACTGGGCCATGGCACCCAGTGAGCTGCCCAGGCGATTGAGTTGGCCGTTGAACGCGCCGGTGCTGGAGCGTGCCGGCAGCAGGTCGAGGCCGACCCAGATCATCGAGTGCTGGGCGGCGAACACCGCCATTTGCAGCAAGGTGTTGAGTTTGTCGCCGCACAGGCAGCCGGAATTGGTGAAACCCGCCGCGAGTTTGTCGCGCCAGGGCTGGGTCAGGTAGAACGCCGCCGTGGCCTCCATGAACGCCTTGAAGGCCGCCGAGGCGCTGCCCATGTAGGTCGGCGCGCCGAAAATGATAGCGTCGGCGTTGTGCAGCCGCTCCCAGTGCTCGTCTACCTCTTCGACCGGGATCAACTGGCAGGTGCTGCCAAGGTGCCGTTCCACGCCACCGGCCACGGCTTCGGCCATGACCCGGGTGTGCCCGTAGCCACTGTGATAGACCACCACCACGTTGCTCATTGGTTTGTCCTTGAGATGGGTTGAAATCCCTTGTAGGAGCGAGCTTGCTCGCGATGGTGTGTCAGCCACATTGGTGTCGACTGATACTCCATCGCGAGCAAGCTCGCTCCTACAGGAAGATAGTTTTGGGTGCAGACCGGACGCAGGACGAGTTAAACGTTGTTAATTTTCCCAGGCGCGCAAAAAGCCCCGGCAGACGCTGTCCATCTGTCGCGCCCAACGATCACGGGGCCGACAGCCGCTGGCCGATACGCTAGAGTCAAGGCCTGCCCCTTCAGTCACCCAAGCGACGCATTGCGCTCCGTAAAAAACCTGAGGAATATGCTCGAAAACCGCGTACCAGACGGATGCAGCAGGAGCGACTCGTTGACCCTTTCCCCCGAACAGGCTGTGCATTTCGGCCCCTACCGGGTCTACCCCGGACAACGCCTGGTGATGGAGGCCGACCAGCCTTTGCGCCTGGGGCGGCGCGCCATGGACATCCTGTTGATCCTGCTTGAGCACGCCGGCAACGTGGTCAGCAAGCAGCAACTGATCGCCCGGGTCTGGCCCAACAGCGTGGTCGAAGACATCAACCTGCGGGTGCACATGGCCGCGTTGCGCAAGGCGCTCGGCGACGGTCAGGCCGGCCAGCGCTACATCGTCACCGTGGCCCAGCGCGGGTACAGCTTCGTCGCCCCGCACTCACTGGAGCAGGCCGAGCAACCGCCAGCGCCCGAGGCTTGCGCACCGAGCCGGCATAACCTGCCGGTGCGCCGCACGCGAATGATCGGCCGGCAGACCCTGGTCGACAATCTGGTGGTGCAACTGCCACGCCAGCGCTTCATCACCCTCGTCGGTCCCGGCGGCATCGGCAAGACCACCGTGGCCTTGCGGGTCGCCGAACAAATGATCGGTCGCTACCGGGACGGCATTCGCCTGCTGGACCTGGCCCCGATCAACTGCCCGCTGATGATCGACGGTCATCTGGCGACGTTGCTCGAACTGGCCCTGCACAACGACGCCCCCCTGAGCGGTATTGCCGACTGTCTGCGCGACAGGCAAATGCTGTTGGTCATCGACAACTGCGAGCACCTGGTCGACGCCATCGCCCATCTCTGCGAAACCATTCTGCGCAGTGCGCCGCACGTGCATATTCTCGCCACCAGCCGCGAGAGCCTGCGGGCCGAAGGCGAATTCGTCCAGCGCCTGGAATCACTCGACTGCCCTCCGCCCATCGCCGTCCTCGACTGCGCCCAGGCGATGACCTTTTCCGCCCTGCAACTGTTTGTCGAGCGGGCCATGGCCAGCCATGACAGCTTTGAACTGACGGACGATGAACTGCCGCTGTTGATCGACATCTGCCACCGACTGGACGGCATTCCACTGGCCATCGAACTGGCGGCGGCGCAAGTGGGCAACTTCGGATTGCCCGGCTTGTTGACGCAGTTGCAAAGCAACTTCCGGGTGTTGACCCAGCCCAGCCAGACGCCCCCGGCACGTCATCAGACCCTGCGCGCGACACTGGACTGGAGCTTCGAGCTACTCAGCGCCTGCGAAAAGACCTGCCTGCGCCGACTGAGTGTGTTTCGCGGCGGTTTCACCCTGGAGTCCGCAGCGGCGGTGATTGTCGGCGAACACATCGAACCGCGCGAGGTGTTCGGCTCGATCACCCAACTGGTCGCCAAGTCCCTGTTGAACGTGGAGGTGGGCGACGAGGATGTTTACTACCGCCTGCTCGATACCACCCGCAGCTATGCCCTGGAAAAACTTGCGCAAACCACCGACCTGCCCGGGACGCGGGAGCGGCATGCCGAGCGTTGCCTGGCAACGATGCAACAGGCGCAGGACGACTGGGAGAAAACGTCCACCGGCTTGTGGCTCGAACGCTATGGCCGGGCCCTGGAGGACATCCGTGCAGCCCTCGATTGGGGTTTGCACGGGCAAGGGCCGCAGGCACTGGCGATACGCCTGGCCGCGACGTCCACGCCGCTGTGGCAGGAGTTGTCACTGCTCAAGGAACACGGCGGTTATGTGCGCAAGGCGCTGGCCTTGCTCGAGCAGTCTGCCGAGCCTTGCCCGCGCTTGCAGATGGCCCTCAAGCTGGCTTTGGGCAGTGCCTGTTATCACGTTCAAGGAGGTAGCAGCGAAACCGTTGGCGCCTTCGTCAGCGCCAGAGCCCTGGCCAGCCAACTCAACGATGTGGCCGGTCAGTTGCGGGCGATTTCCGGGCACCTGGCGGTCAATCTCAGCTGCGGCCAATACCAGATGGCCCTGGAACAGAGTCGGCAATTCGATCACCTGGGGCTGCATGACGACGCCCTGATGTCCCTGAGCATGCATCGATTGCGGGTGCTCGCCCTGCACTTCTCCGGCAACCAGCATCAGGCAGGGGAGCATGCCGAACAAGTGCTGCAACGCATGGCCCACAGCGGTCATCTCAACCGTTTCACCCATGGCTTTGGCGTGCAATACGACCAGAGTGTGGCGGCGCTGACCCTCCACGCGCGCATCCTCTGGCTGCAAGGCCAGCCGGAACAGGCCTGGCGCACTGCCCGCCAGGCGCTGGACATCGCATTGCAGATCAACCACGGCACGTCGATCTGCTACACCCTGGCGCTCGCCGGCTGCCTGATCGCCCACTACAACGGCGATACCCGCAGCGCCCGCAAACTCCTGCGCCTGCTGCTGCAACAAGCGCGGAAGCACTCGGTCCTGCTGTTCCATGACTGGGCGCAACACTATGCGCGGGTGATCGGCGGTACCGATGTTCAGCCAATCGGCCGACAAAGCGTCGGTTTGATCAAGGACATCATGGTCACGCTGGATTCAACCTGTGTCGACGATGATTTGCTCGAACGTGCGCAAAGCGGTGTTTCGGACTGGAGCACGGCAGAGATACTGCGGGCCAGGGCCAGGACGTTGCTGGCAACCGATTGCCCGCTCCAGACCGCGACGGCCGAAACCATGCTGCTCAAGGCACTCGACGTGGCAAAGGCCCAGGGTGCCCTGGCCTGGGAGCTGCGTAGCGCCACCTCACTGGCGCAGTTGTGGCAGCGTCAGGGCGATCCCCAGCGGGCGCATCAATTGCTGGCCCCGATCTATCAGCGCTACACCGAAGGTTTCGCCACGCCAGACTTGATGACCGTTCGCCGGCTACTCGACGAGCTGCAATGCCACCTGCCCGCCTGAGGGCCAGCGTGTTTGACTGACGTAACCGGCATAACGCATTTCAAGGGCGCGCAAATCACCACTGAGTTCGAGTTTTTCCAGCGCATAGGTGCGGGTGGTGTTGAGGAAGCGGTAACGGGCCACTTCCCTCCCCTGCTCCAGGGTCAGTAGCGACTTGAGGGCCAGGCTTTCCATCACCTTGACCAGGTCGGCGGCGGGCAGCCTGTCGCAGCAGATCACGCCAATCGCTGCGTCCCGGGTGAAGGCCATTTTGAACACCGCCAGGCGCTGCAACACGGTTTGCTCCACGGCAGTCAAACGTTCGTAGCTCCAGTCCAGCGCCGCCTTGAGCGTCTGGTGCCGGGGCACGGCCGTGCGGCGGCCCTGGGACAGCAATTGAAAACAGTTATCGAGTTGCGCTTGCAACCCCACCAGCGCCAGCGCATCGATTTGCGCCGCCGCCAATTCAATCGCCAGCGGCAGGCCGTCGAGGCGCCGGCAGATTTCCCGTACAGTCTTGAGGTCTTGTTCGCGCAGGGTGAACCCTTGCTGACGAGCCCGGGCACGGCTGACGAATAACTGCACCGCCGAATAGCCCATGACCTCGTCAACACTGCGCAGCGCTGACACCGGCGGCACCGCCAGCGGTGGCAGACGCAATACGGTTTCGCCCGCTGCCTGGAGCGGCTCGCGGCTGGTGGCGAGGATCGACAGACGAGGCAGCGAAGCCAGCAGTGTTTCGATCAACGTCTGGCAGCGTTCGAGCAGGTGTTCGCAGTTGTCCAGAACCAACAAGGCATGCCGCTGCGCCAGCGCCTCCAGCGTGGTGCCGACCTCCAGCCCAAGGGTTCGTGTGAGGTGGTCGGTCACTTGCGCCGGGTCATCGATCGCCGCCAGGTCCACCAGCCACACGCCGTGCCGATAGTGCTGCAACAACAGTTCGGCCACGCGCAGCGCCACGGTGGTCTTGCCGATCCCGCAAGGCCCGACCAGGGTCATGAATCGGCGCACCGGCAACTGCCGCACCAGGCTGCCGACAACCGCATCGCGCCCGGTGATCGGCGTGAGCCGCGCCGGCAAGTTGTGCAGGGGCTTTTTTACGGTCTCGCTCGGGAACGAGACGGGCTGCGGCGAATGCTGTACCGGGGCGACAAAACTGTAACCGCGCTGGGGAATGTTGACGATGTAGCATTGGCCGTTCTGGCCGTCGCCCAGGGCTCGGCGCAGGGCGGCAATGTGTACCCGCAGGTTGATCTCTTCGACCACGGAGCGCGGCCAGACCTGCGCAATCAACTCTTCCTTGCTGACAACCGAGCCTGCGTGTTCGACCAGCACCTGCAACACGTCAAGGGCGCGGCCGCCCAGGCGCAGCGGTCGATCGCCCTCCAGCACCAGTCGCTGACTGAGGTGGAAAGCGTAGGGCCCGAATTGCAGCACCGCTTCGCTGTTTATATCTCTGAGGCTGTTCATGGGCTGTCACTCGCTGCAAGCCTGGCTTCCAGCCCAGGCTCTGCACCGTCCTTGCAATGAGTTCAGCGGTATCTTGGCAGGCCTCGGTGACGGTACAACTGCCGCGGGGGGAGCGTCACGGCCATTGCGGTGCGCACGACGGACATACGAGCTAGCTGAACTGCTCGCGGTATTGGGTTGGAGTCAGGCCGAGCTTTTCACTGAACAGAAAACGCATGTGCCGCACGCTGCCGAAGCCGCTTTTGAAGGCCACGGTCTTGAGTGGCAACTCGGTGGTTTCCAGCAGGTTCCTGGCGCAATCGATACGCGCGCTTTGCAGAAACTCCATCGGCGTCATGTTCACTTCCCGGGCGAACACCCTGGCGAAATGACGCGGGCTCATGTTGGCCAGACCGGCCATTCGCTCGATGCTGTAGGTTTCATCGAGATGTTCAAGCACATGGTTCTGCACCCGGGTAATCGCCGTTTCGTGAGGGGCCACCGCCGCCATCAACGGGCTGAACTGCGCTTGCCCGCCCTGGCGTTTCATGACCACCAGCAACACTTTGGCCACGTCCTGGGCGACTTTTTTGCCATGATCCTGGGCGACCACCGACAAGGCCAGGTCGATCCCGGCGGTGACGCCACCGGAAGTGATCAGGTTGCGGTCCTGAACGAAGATCTGATCGGTCTCGACGGTCGCCTTCGGAAAGCCCTTGATCAGCCGCTCGGTGTAGTGCCAGTGGGTGGTGACGCGATAGCCGTCGAGCAAACCCGCATGCCCCAACACGAACGCCCCGGTGCAGATCGAGCCATAACCGGCGGACCGGCTGACGTTGTGCCTGAGCCAGTCGAGCAATGGCGGATGCTTTTCGTTGTAGGCACCGGGACCACCGGGCACCAGCAGCAAATCAAAACCCTCGCAGGCCTGATCGATGTGCCGGTCGGCGTGCACGCTCACCCCGTTGGACGCCCGCAGTGCGCCGGGCTCGGTGCCGATGGTCGTCAGCACATAGTGATCTTCGGGTTTCAGATAACGATTGGCGATGGAAAACACTTCCATGGGCCCGGCCATGTCGAGCAGGAGAAAGTCGGGAAACAGCACCATTGCCACGGTTTTCATGGATTGGAATTCACTGGGATCAAATAAGGTCGGTTTGTCGAGCGCTATCCCTTTGTGGGAGCGAGCTTGCTCGCGATGGCAGTATCACATTCGACAGATGAGGTGACTGGAAAATTGCTATCGCGAGCAAGCTCGCTCCCACAGGTTTCGGTACTGTGCATTATGGACAAACACAGGCCAGGCATCGGAAAAGAATAACTGATTCGTGCCCGAATACTGTCAACCTGAAAGAGACAGTATTTCAATTTCAACCTACTTATTGAATCAACCAGTAACCATTAACCTTCTCCTCACTCGGACGAATTCACGTCCCCAAAGGAGATTTCATCATGCTGACTCTTCGCAAAGCCTCGGATCGTGGCCTGGCCAATCACGGCTGGTTGAAGTCGTTCCATACCTTTTCCTTCGCCAGCTATCGCAACCCGAAAGAGCAGGGTTTTTCCGACCTGTTGGTGATCAACGACGACCGCGTCGCCGCCGGCAAAGGCTTCGGCCAGCACCCGCACCGCGATATGGAGATTTTCTCCTATGTGCTTGAAGGTGCCCTGGAACACAAGGACACCCTGGGCACAGGTTCCGTGATCCGCCCCGGCGACGTGCAACTGATGAGCGCAGGCAGCGGTGTGGCCCACAGTGAATTCAACCACTCCGGAACCCGGCCGGTGCACTTTCTGCAAATCTGGATCGTGCCCGACGTCAGCGGCGCCAAACCGCGCTATCAGCAAGAGCATTTCAGCCCCCAGAAGAAACGCGGGCGCCTGCAACTGATCATCTCGCCGGACGGCGCCAAGGGTTCGCTGAAGGTGCGTCAGGATGCACGGGTGTATGCCGGCCTGATCGACGGCAAGGAAAGCGCCACCCTGGAGCTCGCCGCCAACCGCTACGCCTATGTGCATGTGGCTCGGGGCAGCGTTGAACTCAACGGTGTGTTGTTGCAGGAAGGCGACGGTGTGCGGGTTCGCGAAGAACAGGTACTGACCTTGAGCAATGGCGTGGATGCTGAAGTATTGGTCTTTGACCTGCGGCCACAGGAACTGCCGGAAATGCCATGACCGACCCCTGTAGGAGCGGGCTTGCTCGCGAAAGCGCTGTGTCATTCAACAGAGATGTCGACTGGCACTCCGCCTTCGCGAGCAAGCTGAACTGGTCAAGTAATCCCGGACACCGGTTACGGTGTTTATGCCGCTTTTTGCTCCATGGCTATTGGCGACAGATAGTTGTT
>NZ_JBNDIV010000009.1:0-323627 GCF_050434585.1 Pseudomonas sp. 2725
CGGTTGGTTAAGATCTTTCGTCTCAACCGAGGCGCGCATTCTACAGCAGCCTCATTTGCTGTCAAGTGATTATTTTCAGAAGCTTTCAAAGTTTCGCTTGGAAATCCTTAACAACTTCAACCACTTGCGCCTCAGATCTCTCATCAGCGGGAGGCGAATTCTACAGCGTTACACGCTGCTGTCAACACCTCTTTTTCAACTCCCTTTCGGCTTCGATGAACTGAAGCAACCTGCTGCCGAAAACTGCATAACTCTTTGTTTACCAAGGAGTTTTCCGTTTCGACTGCGCCGGAAGTGGGGCGAATTATAGACACCTGGAATCTGCCGTCAACCACTATTTACGCCTTTTTGGCAGAAGAGGCCTTTTTAGCCATTAGACGCGGGATTCGACGAGCCACAGGCGGTAGCCGCAGCATTAACAGCAATGCACCTATAGATGCATAGATCACCCACTCTTTCAGGTCGGCGCGCACAATCCAGAGCATATGCAGTAATCCAAGCCCGAGAATGGCATAAGCCAGGCGATGCAACTTCTTCCAGCGGGCGCCCAATCGTCGCTGGCTGTATCGATTGGAAGTCACCGCCAATGCCAGCAAACCAAGAAAACCCAACGCCCCGACAATAATGTAAGGCCGCTTGCGCAACTCGACACCCAACTGCGACCAGTCAAAACCAAGAATGAATGCGCAGTAGCTACCGAGGTGGAGCAGCACATAGGCAAAGCACCACAATCCCAACTGTCGCCGCACGGCATTCCACCCCGCCCAACCGGTGAGTCTCTGCAAAGGCGCCATGCTCAAGGTTACAAGCAGCAGAACAAGCGCCCCCAAACCCAATCGATCGACCAGCACCTTGCCCGGATCCGGCCCGAGGACATCCTCCCAGGCCTGGTACAGCCACAGCAGCGGCCACACCAGCACCACGACAAAGACACCGATACGCCAAAACGGATAGCGCATCAGTAATTCTTCCTCAGGTCGAGCCCCGCATATAGAGAGGAGACTTCCTCTGAATAGCCGTTGAACATTTGCGTGTCGCGCACATTGGGCTTGAACAAGCCACTGGGCAGGCGGCGTTCACGCGCCTGAGTCCAACGAGGATGATCAACGGTGGGATTCACGTTCGCATAAAAGCCATATTCATCCGCAGCAATACTCTGCCAAGTGGTTTTCGGCTGCTCGCTGACCAGACTGATGCGCACAATTGACTTGATGCTCTTGAAGCCATATTTCCAAGGCACCACCAAACGCAACGGCGCGCCGTTTTGATTAGGCAATTCACGCCCGTACATCCCCACTGCGAGAATCGCCAACGGATTCATGGCCTCATCCAGTCGCAACCCTTCCACATAGGGCCAGTCGATCAAGGCAAAACCGGAGCGCTGACCCGGCATGTTTTGGGGATCCTGCAAGGTTTCGAAGCGGATGAATCTGGCTTTCGAGGTCGGCTCGACTTCCTTGAGCAAGGCCGAGAGCGGAAAACCGATCCAGGGAATGACCATCGACCAGGCTTCCACGCAACGCAGCCGGTAGATTCGCTCCTCCAACCGATACGGCTTCATGAGGTCCTCCAGCGCATACCGCCCAGGCTTGCCCACCTCCCCGTCCACCACTACCGACCACGGCTCCGTCTTCAGCGTGCCGGCATTGGCGGCCGGATCACCTTTGTCTGTGCCGAACTCGTAGAAGTTGTTGTAGTGGGTCGCATCCTTGAACGGCGTGATCGCCTCATCCTTGACGCTGATCACCCCCCACTGGGTAGCCGGAAGTTTTTCGCTGAACCAGGAAGGCGCCTTGCCGGGCTCGACATCCGGATAACGCACAGCATCGCCAGCGCTGGCCCATTGCGGCAGGCTGCCCAGAGCGAAGCCCGCAACCGTGGCGCCGAGCACTTTGCGTCGAGAAAGATAGAGGGATTCAGGCGTGACGTCCGACTCGTGGCAGTCGGACGCTCTGGGGACTTTGATCAGCATGGTTACTCCGCAGCTTTGGAGGACAGATGCACCCATAGACTGCGGAGTATGAGGGAAATTACGCGCTCTTGTTACGGCGAAGACGTAACAGATATTGAACCGGGCCGGAGGCTGCATAGGCGAGAAACACCAGCAGCAGGATACGCGGAGGGTCACTGAACACCACTGCGAACACCAGCACCACGGCGAGAATCGCCACGAAAGGCACTCGCCCCTTCAGGTCCAGCTCCTTGAAGCTGTTGTACTTGATGTTGCTGACCATCAGCATGCCGGCCGCCGCAACCATCAGCGCAACCAGGAAGGACATCTTGGAACCCTGAATGCCGTAGTCACTGAACGCCCAGACGATACCTGCAACCACACCCGCAGCGGCAGGACTGGCCAGACCGATGAAGTAGCGCTTGTCCGCGGTACCGACCTGAGTGTTGAAGCGCGCAAGGCGCAAGGCCGCGCCCGCCACATAGATGAAGGCGACCATCCAACCAACCTTGCCCATGTCACCCAAGGCCCAACCGAAGGCCAGCAATGCCGGGGCAACACCAAAGGCAACCATGTCCGACAGCGAGTCGTACTCGGCACCGAAGGCGCTCTGGGTATTGGTCATGCGGGCCACGCGCCCATCAAGACCATCGAGCACCATTGCGACGAAGATCGCGATGGCCGCGAACGCGAAATATTTGCTCGCATTGGTCGAGTCACCGGCACTCAAGGCCGCCTGGGCGCTCATTGAGTTGATGATGGAATAGAACCCTGCGAACAGATTCGCAGTGGTGAACAGATTCGGCAGAAGATAGATACCACGATGCCGGACTTTACGACCTTCGGCGTCATGCCCTTCCTCGACATGCTCATCGATGGGCAGCAGGCTTTCGGCGTCGGAAGCCTGGTTTGGCTCTTCGGGGCGTTCGCTCATGGACATTACCTTGCAACGGGTGGAAAGTTTGGACAGGTGTCTGGGACGACGGTTCGGCCGCAAACGATGCAGCTTTATACCAGAACCGGCCCCCCAAACGAAAAAACGCGGCCTAAGCCGCGTTTTTCGTACAAGCGCGTGACTTAGTTTTTAGCTTTGTCGACGATCTTGTTGGCACCGATCCACGGCATCATGGAGCGCAGTTGCTCACCGATGATTTCGATACCGTGAGCGGCGTTGTTACGACGCTTGGCGGTCATCGAAGGATAGCCGGTAGCGCCTTCGCTGATGAACATCTTGGCGTATTCGCCGTCCTGAATACGTTTCAGGGCGTTGCGCATGGCCTGACGGGATTCGGCGTTGATGACTTCAGGGCCGGTCACGTACTCGCCGTATTCGGCGTTGTTGGAGATCGAGTAGTTCATGTTGGCGATACCGCCTTCGTACATGAGGTCAACGATCAGCTTCAGTTCGTGCAGGCACTCGAAGTAGGCCATTTCCGGCGCGTAGCCAGCTTCAACCAGGGTTTCGAAACCGGCCTTGACCAGCTCAACGGTACCGCCGCACAGAACGGCTTGTTCGCCGAACAGGTCGGTTTCAGTCTCGTCCTTGAAGGTGGTTTCGATGATGCCGGTACGACCGCCGCCAACGCCGGCAGCGTAGGACAGGGCGACGTTCTTGGCGTTGCCCGAGGCATCCTGGTAGATAGCGATCAGGTCAGGGATACCGCCACCCTTCACGAACTCGGAACGTACGGTGTGGCCTGGAGCCTTCGGCGCGATCATGATCACGTCGAGGTCAGCGCGCGGCACAACCTGGTTGTAGTGGATCGCGAAGCCGTGGGAGAAGGCCAGGGTGGCGCCTTTCTTGATGTTCGGCTCGATTTCGTTCTTGTACAGGGAGGACTGGAATTCGTCCGGGGTCAGGATCATGACCAGGTCGGCAGCTGCAACAGCAGAAGCAACGTCGGTCACTTTCAGGCCGTGGGCTTCAGCCTTGGCAACGGTAGCCGAACCTTTACGCAGGCCGACAGTCACGTCAACGCCGGAGTCTTTCAGGTTGCACGCTTGAGCGTGGCCCTGGGAACCGTAACCGATGATGGCAACTTTCTTGCCCTGGATGATCGACAGGTCGCAGTCTTTATCGTAGAAAACTTTCATGAATTTCCCCTATATCAGGCCGTTCAGGCCGTTCGCTAATTTGGTTTAGATGCTGAGTACTTTGTCGCCGCGGGCAATGCCGGTCACGCCACTACGGACGGTCTCCAGAATCGAGGCGGTGCCAATGGACTGAATGAAGCTGTCGAGCTTGTCGCTGGTACCGGTCAGTTGAACGGTATACACGCTGGCGCTGACATCGACGATCTGTCCACGGTAAATATCGGTAGTGCGCTTGATCTCGGCACGCTGGGCGCCGGTGGCCTTGACCTTGACCAGCATCAGTTCGCGCTCGATGTGAGCACTCTCCGACAGGTCGACCAGTTTTACCACTTCGATCAGCTTGTTCAGGTTCTTGGTGATCTGCTCGATGATTTCATCGTGACCGACCGTGGTCAGCGTCAGACGCGACAGGGTCGGGTCTTCGGTTGGTGCCACAGTCAGGCTTTCGATGTTGTAGTTGCGCTGCGAGAACAGGCCAACCACACGAGACAGAGCACCGGGTTCGTTTTCCAGAAGCAAGGAAATAATGTGCCGCATGATTAGGTACGCTCCGTCTTGCTCAGCCACATATCGCGCATGGAGCCGTCTTTGATCTGCATCGGGTAGACGTGCTCGCTGGTATCGACCGAAATATCGATCACCACCAGGCGATCTTTCATGGCGAACGCTTCTTCCATCTTCGACTTCAAATCTTTCGATTCAGTGATGCGCACGCCAACGTGACCATAGGCTTCAGCCAGCTTGACGAAGTCAGGCAACGACTCCATGTAGGAGTGCGAGTGACGGCTGCCATAGCTCATGTCCTGCCACTGACGAACCATACCCAGAACGCCGTTGTTCAGAATGACGATTTTTACCGGCAAACCGTATTGCAGACAGGTGGACAGTTCCTGGATGTTCATCTGGATACTGCCTTCGCCCGTCACACAGGCGACGTCGGCATCCGGATAGCTCAACTGAATGCCCATGGCTGCCGGGAAACCGAAGCCCATGGTGCCCAGGCCACCGGAGTTGATCCAGCGGTTCGGCTTGTTGAACTTGTAGTACTGCGCAGCAAACATCTGGTGCTGACCCACGTCGGAGGTCACAAAGGCATCGCCATTGGTCACTTCGCACAGGGTTTCGATCACGGTCTGAGGCTTGATCTTGCTGCCGTCGCCCTTGTCATACGGGAACAGGCCGCGATCACCGCGCCACTCGTCAACCTGCTTCCACCAGCTGGCAACGGACTCCTTGTTCGGGGTCTCGCCGATTTCCTTGAGGATCGCGACCATTTCGGTCAGGACACTCTCAACCGGCCCCACGATAGGCACGTCGGCCTTGATGGTCTTGGAGATCGAAGCCGGGTCGATGTCGATGTGAATGATCTTGGCGTTCGGGCAGAACTTCGACGCGCCGTTGATGACACGGTCGTCGAAACGTGCGCCGACAGCGAGGATCACGTCAGCATGGTGCATCGCCAGGTTGGCGGTGTAGCTGCCGTGCATGCCGAGCATGCCGATGAACTGACGGTCGGTGCCAGGGTAGCCACCGAGGCCCATCAGGGTATTGGTCACTGGCAGGTTGAGCATCTTCGCCAGTTCGGTCAGTGGTGCGGAACCACCGCCCAGGATCACGCCGCCGCCCGAGTACAACACAGGACGCTTGGCCGCCAGGAGCATTTCTGCCGCCTTGCGGATTTGACCGGAGTGACCGCGAACAGCCGGGCTGTAGGAACGCAGCTTGGCTTTTTTCGGGAAGACGTATTCGAACTTCTCGGCCGGGTTGGTCATGTCTTTCGGGATATCGACAACGACCGGGCCAGGACGACCGGATTGCGCCAGGTAGAACGCCTTCTTCATGACTTCCGGGATTTCCGACGCGTGCTTGATCATGAAGCTGTGCTTCACGATCGGCCGGGAGATACCGATCATGTCGGTTTCCTGGAACGCATCGGTGCCAACCATGGTGCTAGGCACCTGGCCGGAAATGATCACCATTGGAATGGAGTCCATGTAGGCGGTGGCGATACCGGTGATGGCGTTTGTTGCGCCAGGACCGGAAGTCACCAGTACCACGCCGGCTTTACCGGTGGCACGGGCGTAGCCGTCAGCCATATGGGTAGCCGCTTGCTCGTGACGAACCAGGATGTGGGTCACTTCCGGTTCTTTGAACAGGGCATCGTAGACATGAAGAAGAGCACCACCCGGGTACCCGTAGATATATTTGACGCCTTCGTCACGCAAGAAGCGGACGAGCATCTCACCGCCAGATAAAAGCTCCACGTTGCTCACCTCTAAAACGCCAGAATACCGCCCACGAAAAATGGGACGGGTCTTAATAGGTTTACTTCTCGGCAGAGCATGAGCGACGGTGGTCGCCGACTACGTCAGCACTGACTGAGCAAGTATTGGGATCGTCCCAAGTGTTGCGGGGCTTTCCCACCCAGCGCGAGGTAACGCGTTGCGGGTGTAACAGGTCGACGCGGATATGCGCCTCATGATCTGCTGAGAGGGTCTGCTTCTGGCAGTCCCTGTACAGCGGACTTTGGATTCTTCTGTTTCGGCCTTCGCAAGTCAAGTCGTCTATGTGCTTTATTCTACTAAGCACATGAGAACGCAAGAAAAAACCCGTAAATCCACCCCGTGTTAGCTTTGATTGCGCAACTTTTGGCAAAAAATTGGCACGCGAATGCACTTACCCTGAAACGGCCGACAAAATAGAGAGATATTGTGAACAACTGCCAGCGGACACTGGCAGCTTCTGGCTCAGCGGGACGCGGTGATCAGTTGATCGAATTCTTTGAGCAGCACCTGCAACTGCCGATCCCTACCCTGGACATTGCGCCCGGCAAAGACCATTTCAGCCATTTCCTGAATGCCCGAAGCATTGGGTAGCGGCAAATCCTGCTCGAGGATCATCTTCATGCGTGGCAGGAAGATCCATTGCAGCCATTGTTCGAAATCCAGTGTGTCGACCGAAAACGGCTCGACACTGGAAAGCGCTTCGGCAGAGGGCGGGACTTCATCCCACCACCCTTGCACCCGCAACTCGCGCTCGATCAACAACAGTTGATCGGCGATTTTCAGAAATCGCACATCCATCACAGCGTTACCTTGGCCTTCTGACGAGCCAATGCCGCGCCCTGAGAGTCACCCTGCTTTTCGCGCGCCTGGCCAATCAGCTCCCACAAGCTGGCCTGAAGGGCTGGACGGCCATTGGCAAAGGTCAGCCCACGGCGAGCGAACTGCTCGGCTTGGGCCGCATCGCCCTGAGCCATGCGTACCTGGGCCAGACGGTAAAGCACCTGCGGCTCACGCGGAGCAACGCGCTGGGCGCGTTCGAGGCTGGAGGAGGCACCATTGAGATCGCCGCTCGCCTGTTGCTGTTGAGCGGTGGTCAGCAAAGCCAATACCGGGCCGTCCAATTGCTCGTCGGCAGAAAGCCCGCCCGAACTGGCCGATGGAATCCCGCTTGGCGACGACGGCATGCTGTAGCTGCCCGGATTGATCGGCGCCGATTGGACCGGCGACGTGTCAATCGGCCCCGGCGTGATCGGACCCGGGGTAATCGGCGTGGTGCTGATCGGCGTCGAAGTCGTTGCCGCGCCTGGCACCATCACCACTACGCCGCTGTCACCTTGCGGAATCGCCTGGGTCTGCGACTGACCCTGCGCAGGGCGCTTGACGGTCGTCTGGCGGAAACCGCCATTGGCCGAGATCCGCTCACTGTTGGACACGGCGGTGCCGGAATCCACGACCGGAATCGAGCCACGTTGTACGCTAGAGCAACCGCTGAGCAAAGCTACGGCGGCAACCGCTGGAATCAACCACTTGTTCACTTGAAACCCTCTTTGCTTAATTCATCCAGCCCTTGACCCAGTCCATCACCGTCTCGGCAGGGTTTTCACCACCGCAAGCAGCACCGGGAGGTGGTTCGCTGCCGCGAATATACGGCATCTGCACGGCACCAGGGCAACCGGCGTCAGAACCTTGCCCGGTTCGCGAGTCCACCCAAGCCTGAACGATATTATCCGGCTGCGGCATGTCCAGCGGCAACGGGTCGGCCTTGCGCATAAAGCTGGTCCAGACCTGCAAGGCCCCGGTGGCGCCGGTGAATGGTGTCTTGCCGTTGTCGTCGCGACCCAGCCAGACCACCGCCAGCAAGTCCTGGCTGAAACCGGCAAACCAACTGTCTCGCGAATCGTTACTGGTACCGGTCTTGCCCGCCAGGGTCAGCGTCCTTGGCAACGCGTTATAAACCGAGCTGCCGGTACCCTCACGCATCACCCGCTGCATGGCGCTCTGGATCAGGTAAATGGAGGCCGGATCAAAACGCTGCTGTATCTGGAACGGATAACGCTTGAGTGGCTCGCCCTCGGCAGTCAGCACGCTACGAATCCCGCGCATCGGCGTATTGAAGCCGCCGTTGGCCAAGGTCTGGTACATGGTCGCCACTTCGATTGGCGTCATGCCGCCGGCCCCGAGCAACATCGACGGGAAGGCCGGGAATTCACGCGTCACACCCAGGCGCGCCACCGTCTTCAATACGTTCGGCACACCGACCGCCAAACCAAGACGCGCGGTCGACAGGTTGTAGGAATGCGCCAGGCCTTGATAGAGGAACACCGTACCGTGAGAACGGCGATCGTAGTTCTGCGGCTTCCAGACCTGACCATCCGCGCCTTTGACCGAGAAGGACTCGTCCGACAGCCAACTGGTCAATGTGTACTGGCTCGGTTTCTCCAGTGCGGTCAGATAAACAGCCGGCTTGATCAGCGAGCCGATCGGCCGTACAGCATCCAGCGCCCGGTTGAACCCGGCAAAACTGGCCTGGCGGCTGCCGATCATGGCCTGCACTTCTCCGGTCTCCGGGTTGGTCACGACCATTGCCGCTTCGACGTCATCGGACCCCTTGCGTCCTGCCAGACGCTTGAAGGTGTCGTTGACCGAGGCCTCAGCCTTCATCTGCAGGATCGGGTCGAAACTGGTGAAGATGCGTAGCCCTTCTTCGGTCAAGTCTTCGTCGCGATAGTCTTCACGCAACTGACGCTTGACCAGATCGAGGAAGCCGGGGAACGAGCTGTCCGCCAGACTGCCGCGCTTGGTCACGCCCAGCGGCATTTTCTTCGCCGCCTCAACCTGCTCGGCGGTCGCGACGCCCTGCTCTTGCAGCACATCGAGTACCAGGTTGCGCCGCTCGAGGGCACGCTCCGGATTACGACGGGGGTTATAGGAAGAAGGCCCCTTGACCATGCCCACCAGCAGCGCGACCTGATGCAGCTTGAGCTCGGCCAGCGGCTGGCTGAAGAAGAACTGGCTGGCCAGACCGAAACCGTGCACCGCACGCTGACCGTCCTGCCCGACAAACACTTCGTTGAGGTAAGCCTCAAGGATTTCGCGCTTGTCGTAGTGCAGTTCAAGCAGCAGCGCCATCATCGCTTCGGTGAGTTTGCGGCTCAGGCTGCGCTCGTTGGTCAGGTAGAAGTTCTTGACCAACTGCTGCGTCAGGGTACTGCCGCCCTGACGCATGCGCCCGGATGAACCATTGACCCAGATTGCACGGGCGATCGACTTCGGCGAAACACCAAAGTGATGATAAAAATCGCGATCCTCGACCGCCACCAGCGTTTCAAGCAGGTACGGTGGCACCTGATCGATCTTGATCAGAATCCGGTCTTCGAGGTTTTTCGGGTACAGGCCGCCGATCAGCAGCGGCTCCAGGCGCACCACCGACAGCTTCGAGCCTTTTGCCCCCGCCAACTCGGCCACGTAATCGCCGGAGAAACGCACCCGCACCGGTTGCGCCTGCTCCATGCCTTCATAGAACTGGAAGCCACGGGTATTCAGATCAACGGTATTGCCGTTGACCGACGCCGCCCCCGGACCGTTGGCCACGCTTTCGCGGCGATAGCCCAAGGCATCGAGCTCGGTCAGGAAATCATCCCGGCTCAGCTTCTGTCCGACGAACAGTTCGAGCGGGCGCGCGTAAACCTTGGCCGGGATGGTCCAGCGCTTGCCGGAAAACTTCTCCTGGACGATCGCATCAAGGTAAACGGCGAATCCGGCCAGCACCACAAGGGCGACCAGACTGAGTTTAATGGCCCAGCCCAGCCAGGGGCGCAGGCCCCTGGAGGGTGGTTTTTTCGGGGTACGGGGAGTTCGAGTACGAGTCATGGCGGCGGATTATACGCACTTTATTCATCCTCAACAGGAGCGCTCCGAGGTTTGCGTCAAGCGGACTTGCGGCCATAATGACGGCCTTGAATTTCCCAGACTCTGAAGGATCGCCTGTGAGCCAGTCCCTGATCGCTGCCCTGCAAAACCCTGCCCTCTACCCGCATCCTGTAGAGGGGTTCCAGGTCATCGAGACCCATATTTCCTGGGTACTGCTTACCGGCCCCTATGCCTATAAAGTGAAGAAGCCGGTCAATTTCGGTTTTCTCGACTTCACCAGCCTTGAGGCTCGCGGACACTTTTGCGCTGAAGAACTGCGCCTGAACCAGCGTCTGACCGACGATTTGTATCTCGAAGTGCTGCCCGTCACCGGCAGCGCCGAGGCTCCGCAACTGGGCGGTGAAGGCCCGGCCATCGACTATGTACTGAAGATGCGTCAGTTCCCGCAAAACGGCTTGCTCAGCACCCTGCAAGCCAATGGCGAACTGACCACCGCGCACATCGACGAGATGGCCGAGCAAATCGCCCGCTTCCACCTCAGCGCGCCGAAAGTGCCGGCCGGGCACGAAGCCGGCACCCCGGACAGCGTCATGGCGCCGGTGCGGCAGAACTTCGAACAGATTCGTCCGTTCCTCAGCGACAAAGCCGACCTGTTGCAACTCGACGCCCTGCAAGCCTGGGCCGAAAGCAGCTTCGAGCGCCTCAAACCGCTGCTCGCCCAGCGCAAGGCCGAAGGTTTCATTCGTGAATGCCACGGTGATATCCATCTGGGCAATGCAACCGTGATCGACGGCAAGGTCGTGATCTTCGACTGCATCGAATTCAACGAACCGTTTCGCTTTACCGACGTTTATGCAGACACCGGTTTCCTGGCGATGGACCTGGAAGATCGCGGCCTGAAGTGCCTGGCGCGTCGCTTCATCAGCCAGTACCTGGAGCTGACCGGCGACTATCGCGGTCTCGAACTGCTGAACTTCTATAAAGCCTACCGCGCACTGGTTCGCGCCAAGGTTGCCCTGTTCAGCATGCCGGCCGACGCCACTGCGGTGCAGCGCGCCACGACCTTGCGCCAGTACCGCAACTACGCCAACCTGGCCGAAAGCTACAGCACCATTCCCTCACGCTTCATGGCCATTACCCACGGTGTTTCCGCTGTCGGCAAGAGCCATGTCGCCATGCGCCTGGTCGAAGCCCTGGGCGCGATTCGCCTGCGTTCCGATGTCGAGCGCAAGCGCCTGTTCGGCGAGCAAACCGTCGAGAATGACGTACAGGCCGGCATCTATAGCGCCGACGCCAGCGCGGCGACCTATGCCCGCCTCCACGAAATCGCCGACGTCATTCTGCGTGCGGGGTTCCCGGTGGTGGTCGACGCCACTTACCTCAAGCGTGATCAGCGTGACAGTGCAGCGAAGGTGGCCGAGGCCACGGGTGCACCCTTCCTGATCCTCGACTGCAATGCGCCACAGGCTGTAATCGAAAGCTGGCTGGCCATGCGCCAGGCAGACAAGAAAGACCCGTCCGACGCCACCCTGGCTGTTATCGCCGCCCAGCAAGACAGCCGTGAAGCGCTGACACCCGCGGAAATCCTCTGCAGCAAACGCGTCCAGACCAATGAAAGCGGGACGCTCGATACCGTTGTGGAGCAAATTCGCCAGCGCCTGCCAGGGCTGTAAGAACTATTTCAGTCGTGAGGCCCTCGCTGGCTTCACGACTGTCAAATAGTGGCACTATACTGGCGTCATAAAAACATCAGGTGATGCGACATGAGCCAGCCAAAACTTCTCGACACACCGCTATATGCCCTGCTGCACAAAGACGACATCAAAGGCTTCAACAGTGAACGCCCCAAGGATGGCCCCATCGACATGGTGGGTGGAGATTTCCGGGGGCTGGACCTGCGCGAATTGAATGCCGACGGCGTGGATTTCAGCGACGCCTACTTCCGTTCCGCCGACTTGCGTGGCATCGATTTTCGCAAAGCGAACCTGGAAGGCGCGAGCCTGGCCCACGCGCAGATCTCCGGTACGTACTTTCCAGTGGAACTCAGTGCCGACGAAATCCTGATGTCGATGAACTTCGGTACGCGATTGCGCTATCGCACCCGCTGATCATCGTCGCTGACTGACACGTCCGGCGCCTCTCGTTGCGCTGGACGGTGGGGATGTTCGCCCTTTGTTTCCAGATTCTTCCCCGCCTCTCTCTCCACTGCGCTCATAGACTTGTTCATGCACTGCCAATGCTCGTTTCTTAGAAGCATTTGCGTCGTAAACGAGCAAACAATCACGCTTTTCCTACTGATGGCTACACTCCTCAGAAGATTGCCCACGCTCTCCATTCGGCCATCGCAAGGAGGCTTGATGAATGATGAACTGCAACACCTGAAGAATCTTGGCAAGACGTCAGCGCAATGGCTGCATGCCGTGGGCATCCATAGCGCTTCGGACTTGCGTCGCCTCGGGGCGGTGGATGCTTATCGGGCCGTGCGCACGCGCGGTTTTCGGGCGTCCAAGGTGTTGTTGTACGCAATTGAAGGCGCCCTGATGGACGTTCACTGGAATGATATTCCTGCCGAGCGCAAGGAAGCCCTGAACAAACAACTGGAAGCCATCTCTACACGCAACAAGAATTGATCCGACAACTATTTCTGAAGTTTTGCAACCTGGAACCCAATGATTGCGGGGCCTGCAGACACAAATCCGGCAAATCGCAAGGAAATCGAAAAACAGCGGTTGACTTGGTAATGAGAATCGATATGATTATCACAACTGGTCGCGAGACTGGTCGATATTCTGAAAAGCCCTTGGTTCGGACTCTCGGATTATCTCCTCATCAGGCTAATCACGGTTATTTGACCCGGCTCTTGCCGGGTCTTTTTTTGCCTGTGGAAAAGTACTGACAGGATGCCGCGATGGATGCTCCAGGCAGATCACGACGACGCGGGTGGTCAGGCGCATAAACAGCTTTCTTTGAAGGTTTCCCGGGCATCGGATGATCAGGCCAAGTATCCTCGACGCCAGGCACTTGTCCCCGGCGGGCAAGACCGCCATTTGACAGCATTTAACCGCCCAGCTCGGACATATCCGGTCACGAGTTGCGGGACCGAGGATAGACATGAAGTTGCTTTGCGCAGGCGCCGAGTTGGTCAATGACAGCAGCCGCGGGTTCGACATCGATGACCAAAAGTTTTTTGCAGTGCGCCGCAGCGGACAGGTTTACGTCTACATCAATCGCTGCCCGCACCGGGGCGTTGCCCTGGAGTGGCATCCCGACCAGTTTCTCGACCCCAGCAACAGCCTGATCCAGTGCGCCACCCATGGCGCACTGTTCCTGATCGAAGACGGTGAATGCGTCGCCGGCCCTTGCGCGGGGCAAGCCTTGACCAGCGTGGTCTGCCGCGAGGATGAACAAGGGATCTGGATCAGCCTTTAGCCACCCGGCAACACGTCCAGACGTCGGTCGACCAGCATTTCTTCGTGGCTCAACCGCACACCGTAAGCCAACACCTCGACACCACAGGCAATCGCCTCACGCAAGGCTTGCGCATAAGCGGCATCGATTTCCTGCGCCGGGCGCACAGCCTCGATGTCGGTCAGGCAAACACAGTACAACTGCACCGCGCGAATACCGTCCCTGGCCAGGTGGGCCAGCTCCCGCAAGTGCTTGGCGCCACGCTGGGTGACCGCATCGGGAAACGCCGCCACCGCCGTACCGTCGAAGCCCAGGGTCACGCTTTTGACTTCGACGTAGGCCGGCCCTTCGGGGTAATCAAGGCGGAAATCGATACGACTGTTTTCCTGACCATAGGCCACTTCACGCTTGAGCCCGGTAAAACCGTTCAGCTCGGTGATGACACCCGCCCGTAGCGCTTCTTCGATCAAACCATTGGCTCGGGCGGTATTCACGCAAAACAGCCGCCCTTGCGGGGTTTCACCGACCTCCCAGGTGCCAGGTAACTTGCGTTTCGGGTCGTTGGAGCGACTGAACCAGACCTGCCCGCCTTCGACCTGACAATTGAGCATCGAGCCAGTGTTCGGGCAGTGAATGGTGAGCAATTCGCCGCCAACGGTTTCGATATCGGCGAGAAAACGCTTGTAACGTCGGATCAGGCGCCCTTCTTCGAGGGGAGGATTAAAACGCATCAGCCTTGCCAACTCCGCAACCCACGGGCAATGCGCTCGACCGCCTCCTGCAAACGCTCGAGATTTTGCGTATAGGCGAACCGCACATGATGCCCGGCCTGATAACGCCCGAAATCCAGCCCCGGGGTGAATGCCACGTGCTCGGTTTCGAGAAAGTGTTTGCAGAACGCGAAGGCATCGCCGCCGAACTTGCTGATATCGGCGTACAAATAGAAAGCCCCTTCCGGCTCCACGGCAATACCGAAGCCCAGTTCACGCAAGGCCGGTAGCAGGTAATCCCGACGCCGGCCAAATTCGGCGCGACGCTCTTCGAGAATGCTGATGGTTGCCGGCTCGAAACAGGCCAACGCAGCGTACTGCGCCATGCTTGGAGCACTGATGTAGAGGTTCTGGGCGAGCTTTTCCAGCTCACCGACGGCCGCGTCGGGGGCCACCAGCCAGCCGAGCCGCCAACCAGTCATCCCGAAGTACTTCGAAAAGCTGTTCAGAACGAATGCACTGTCGTCGACTTCCAGCACGCTGGCCGCATCGGTGCCGTAGGTTAGGCCGTGATAAATCTCGTCGACCACCAGATGACCGTGGCGCTCCTTGATCGCGACAGACAGCTTCGCCAGCTCGTCGCGGGTCAGGATCGTGCCGGTTGGATTGGCTGGCGACGCCACCAATGCGCCGACGCTGTCGTGGTCCCAATGACGCTCGATCAGGTCCGGCGTCAATTGATAGCGCACCTCCGGACCGACCGGCACCAGTTGTGCCGCGCCTTCGACCAGCCGTAGGAAATGCCGGTTACACGGGTAGCCCGGATCCGCCAGCAACCAGTGTTTACCGGGGTCGACCAGCAAAGCGCTGGCCAGCAGCAACGCGCCGGAGCCGCCAGGCGTGATGAGGATGCGCCGCGGATCGATGTTCAAACCATAACGCTGTTGATAGAAGCCCGAAATGGCCTCGCGCAGCTCTGGAATGCCTCGTGCGGCGGTGTAACGGGTCTTTCCCGCTGTCAGCGCAGCCTGGCCGGCCTGGATGATCGGTTCGGCGGTGGTGAAGTCCGGCTCGCCGATTTCCAGGTGGATCACATCGTGGCCGGCGGCCTGCAATTCATTGGCCCGCGCCAACAGCGCCATGACATGGAAAGGTTCGATCGCGCGACTGCGGGCACTGTAGGGCTGAGCCATTGGCCTTCCTTCAACGGAAAAAAAACCGATTCTACCCAAGCGCAGGAACGAGCGAGAACCTAAAGCGGTCAGAGGCCTTGTAAGGCAGATCACAAACGACTCAGGCGCGCGCGCAAGGTTTGACTAAAATCAATAATTGAGCAGGGTTCCAGAGCCACCAGACAACGGTTTGTCATCAATTGCAAGCACCCTGTGCCGCGAGCTCGACATCCGGGAGTAGCGCGGCCCGAGTTGATCTGGTAAGTTCGCCCGCTTGCAGCCGCAGGGCCGGCAGGTGTCGGTGATGGAGCAATCCTGCGCAGATGGATTACAAGAGTAGAGGCGGTCTATTTCATGTCCACCCAAGCAAAGCAGCAAAACCAGACGATCAGCGGCTTCGAGCCCTATGTTCAGAAAACCGGCGAAGAGTACATGGGCGAGCCCATGCGCAAGCACTTCACCAAGGTCCTGAATCAGTGGAAGAAAGAGCTGATGGAAGGTGTCGACAAGACCGTGGACCACATGAAGGACGAAGCGGCCAACTTTCCTGATCCGGCAGACCGTGCCAGCCAGGAAGAGGAATTCGCCCTCGAACTGCGTGCCCGCGATCGTGAACGCAAGTTGATCAAGAAGATCGACAAGACCCTTCAGTTGATCGAAGACGAAGAGTACGGCTGGTGTGAATCCTGCGGCATCGAGATTGGTGTCAAGCGCCTCGAAGCACGCCCTACCGCCGATCTGTGCATCGACTGCAAGACCCTGGCGGAAATCAAGGAAAAGCAAGTCGGCAAATAATTGCGACTTGAACGAAGAACGGAGCGTGCGAACGCTCCGTTTTTGTTTCCAAAGTTCGCCGATGCCCGTTGCGATTAAAATCGCCATCACTGTAGGAGCGAGCTTGCTCGCGATGAACCTGAGAACGCCGCGGGGTACCAGGCTCCCGGCGTTATCGTTGACGGCAATCGCGAGCAAGCTCGCTCCTGCAGGAATCTGACGACAGCCTGGAATAAGTTGCCTTGCCCTGATGACCGCCACCACCTCCCCCACCTACATTGGGCGTTTCGCCCCGACGCCCAGCGGCCATCTGCACTTCGGCTCGCTGGTCGCCGCGCTGGCCTCCTACCTTGACGCGCGCTCGGTGGGCGGACGCTGGCTGATGCGCATGGAGGACCTCGATCCACCCCGCGAGGAACCCGGCGCCCAGGCGGCCATACTCAAGGCACTGGAAAGCTATGGCTTTGAGTGGGATGGCGACCTGGTTCGCCAAAGCGAGCGGCACGATGCCTACGCCGAGGTGCTCAATCGCCTGTTCAATCAAGGCCTGGCCTACGCCTGCACCTGCTCGCGTAAACAGCTGGAGCCGTATCACGGAATTTATCCGGGCTTGTGCCGCAATGCCGGTCACGGCACCGACGATGCGGCCATCCGCCTGCGCGTACCCGAACTGGAATACCATTTCATTGACCGGGTGCAGGGCCAATACCGACAGCATCTGGGGCGGGAAGTCGGCGATTTCGTGATCCGCCGCCGTGACGGGCTCTACGCTTATCAATTGGCGGTGGTCCTGGACGACGCCTGGCAGGGCATCACCGATATCGTTCGCGGTGCCGACTTGCTGGACTCCACGCCCCGCCAGCTCTACCTGCAAGAACTGCTCGGCCTGCCTCAACCGCGTTATCTGCATATCCCGCTGATTACCCAGCCTGATGGCAACAAGCTCGGTAAATCCTACCGTTCGCCGCCGCTGACCGAGGATCAGGCAACGCCCCTGCTGCTGCGGGCGCTACGGGCGCTGGGACAGAACCCGGGAACCGAACTGACGTACGCTACGCCACGGGAAGTGCTGAATTGGGGCGTTGCCCACTGGGATGCTTCGCTGATCCCGCGCACACTGAGCCTGCCCGAGGCACAGCTATTGTGATCGCACTTGCAGTGGCGCACCCATCCGTTACCATCGCCGCACGTTTTCGGGCACGCGCATAAAAAAGAGAGGCCGGGATGTACATCTATCGCTTGGTCCTGCTTTTGGTAGTGGGGATTTACCTGTTTTCCCCGGCCATCATGGATTGGTGGATCGACGCCACTGGCGCCTGGTATCGCCCTTATCTGCTCTGGCTGATTCTGATCGTCGTGACCTTCATCCTGCAGAGCCAAAAAGATGCCGATGAGCTTTAGTCTGACCCAGATGATCCTGATCAGCGCCGCATACCTGGCGGTGCTGTTCGGTGTGGCCTGGATCAGCGAACGGGGCATGATTCCTCGGGCGATCATTCGCCACCCGCTGACCTACACCCTGTCACTGGGCGTCTACGCCAGTGCCTGGGCGTTTTACGGCACCGTGGGCCTGGCCTATCAATACGGCTACGGTTTTCTGTCCAGCTACCTGGGCGTTTCCGGGGCATTCCTGCTGGCGCCAGTGCTGCTCTACCCGATCCTGAAGATCACCCGCACCTATCAACTGTCGTCGCTGGCGGATCTGTTTGCCTTCCGCTTCCGCAGTACCTGGGCCGGTGCGCTGACCACGATTTTCATGCTGGTCGGCGTACTGCCGCTGCTGGCCTTGCAAATTCAGGCGGTCGCCGACTCCATCAGCATCCTCACCCGAGAGCCGGTACAGCATCGCGTGGCCCTTAGCTTCTGCGCACTGATTACGCTGTTCACGATTTTCTTCGGTTCCCGTCACATCGCCACCCGCGAAAAGCATGAAGGCCTGGTGTTCGCGATTGCCTTCGAGTCGGTGATCAAGCTGATCGCTCTCGGCGGTGTCGGGCTGTATGCGCTTTACGGCGTGTTCGACGGCCCGCAACAGCTTGAACTGTGGCTGCTGCAAAACCAGACCGCGCTCGCCGCCCTGCACACACCGTTGCAGGAAGGCCCGTGGCGTACGCTGCTGCTGGTGTTCTTCGCCTCGGCGATCGTGATGCCGCACATGTATCACATGACCTTTACCGAGAACCTCAACCCGCGTTCGCTGGTGAGTGCGAGCTGGGGCCTGCCGCTGTTCCTGTTGCTGATGAGCCTGGCAGTGCCGCTGATTCTCTGGGCCGGCCTGAAACTGGGCGCCACCACCAACCCGGAATACTTCACCCTGGGAATCGGTATCGCCGCCAACAGCAAGGCTTTGGCGTTGCTGGCCTATGTCGGCGGGCTGTCCGCCGCCAGTGGCCTGATCATCGTCACCACGCTGGCACTGTCCGGGATGGCCTTGAACCACCTGGTCCTGCCGCTGTATCAACCACCGGCCGAAGGCAACATCTACCGCTGGCTGAAGTGGACTCGCCGGGCGCTGATCGTCGCAATCATCATGGCCGGCTACGGTTTCTACCTGATGCTCGGAGCCGAGCAGGACCTGGCCAACCTCGGCATTGTCGCTTTCGTCGCCACGTTGCAGTTCCTGCCGGGCGTGCTCTCGGTCCTGTATTGGCCGACCGCCAACCGTCGCGGCTTCATCGCCGGCTTGCTGGCGGGGATCCTGGTGTGGCTGGTGACCATGCTGTTACCGCTGGTTGGCAACCTGCAAGGCTTCTACATTCCACTGCTGAACATGATCTACGTGCTGGACGACACCAGCTGGCACATGGCGGCGATTGCCTCGCTGGCGGCCAACGTACTGATGTTCACGCTGATCTCGCTGTTCACCAACGCCAGCACCGAAGAGGCCAGCGCTGCCGAAGCCTGCGCTGTGGATAACGTTCGCCGCCCGCAACGCCGGGAACTGCACGCCGCCTCGCCCCAGGAGTTCGCCACGCAACTGGCCAAGCCACTGGGTGCAAAAGCGGCGCAGAAAGAAGTGGAACAGGCACTGCGCGACCTCTATCTGCCTTTCGACGAGCGCCGCCCCTATGCCCTGCGTCGCTTGCGTGACCGCATCGAAGCCAATCTCTCCGGCCTGATGGGCCCGAGCGTGGCCCAGGACATGGTCGAGACGTTCTTGCCGTACAAGGCTGGCGGCGAAAACTACGTCACCGAAGACATTCACTTCATCGAAAGCCGCCTCGAGGATTACCACTCGCGCCTGACCGGCCTGGCCGCCGAGCTCGATGCCTTGCGCCGCTATCACCGCCAGACCCTTCAGGAATTGCCGATGGGCGTTTGCTCACTGGCCAAGGATCAGGAGATCCTCATGTGGAACAAGGCCATGGAGGAACTCACCGGCATCGCCGCGCAGCGCGTGGTCGGTTCGCGCCTGAGTACCATTGCCGACCCATGGAAAGACCTGCTGCAAGGTTTCATCAATCTGCCGGACGAGCACTTGCACAAACAGCACCTGGCCCTCGACGGCCAGACACGCTGGTTGAACCTGCACAAAGCGGCGATCGACGAACCCCTCGCGCCGGGCAACAGTGGCCTGGTGTTGCTGGTGGAAGACTTGACCGAAACCCAGATGCTCGAGGACAAACTGGTGCACTCCGAGCGCCTGGCCAGCATCGGTCGACTGGCGGCCGGCGTGGCCCATGAAATCGGCAACCCGATCACCGGTATCGCGTGCCTGGCGCAAAACCTGCGCGAAGAACGCGAAGAAGACGGCGAGCTGAAGGAAATCAGCGGCCAGATCCTCGAGCAGACCAAACGCGTGTCGCGCATCGTCCAGTCGCTGATGAGCTTTGCCCATGCCGGCAGCCATCAGCACAACGACGAGCCCGTCTGTCTGGCCGAAGTGGCTCAGGATGCCATCGGCCTGCTGGCCCTGAACCGACGCAATTTCGAAGTGCAGTTCTACAACCTGTGCGACCCCGAACACTGGGTCGAAGGCGACCCGCAACGGTTGGCCCAGGTATTGATCAACCTGCTTTCAAACGCCCGTGACGCCTCGCCTCCCGGCAGTGCGGTACGGGTCAAGAGCGAAGCCGGCGAACACACGGTCGATCTGATCGTGGAGGACGAAGGCAGCGGTATTCCGTCGAGCATCATGGACCGATTGTTCGAACCTTTCTTCACCACCAAGGACCCTGGCGAAGGCACCGGTCTGGGCCTTGCACTGGTCTATTCCATCGTTGAAGAGCATTATGGACAAATCACCATCGACAGCCCGGCTGATGTTCAAAGCCAACGCGGTACCCGAATCAGGGTTACCTTGCCGCGTCATGTCGAAGCGACGTCCGCTGTGAACTGAGACCGTCGAGAGTATCGAATCAATGCCGCACATTTTGATCGTCGAAGACGAAACCATTATCCGCTCCGCCTTGCGCCGCCTGCTGGAACGTAACCAGTACCAGGTCAGCGAAGCCGGATCAGTGCAGGAAGCACAAGAACGCTTCACCATTCCCTCGTTCGACCTGATCATCAGTGACCTGCGCCTGCCGGGCGCGCCTGGCACGGAGTTGATCAAGCTCGCCCAGGGCACGCCGGTGCTGATCATGACCAGCTATGCCAGCCTGCGCTCGGCGGTCGACTCGATGAAAATGGGCGCGGTGGACTACATTGCCAAGCCATTCGACCATGACGAAATGCTGCAAGCGGCCGCACGAATCCTGCGTGACCGACAAACGGTACAAGCCGGCGGTGAAGCGGTTGCCGGCAAAGCTGCCAACGGTGCGGCGAAGTCCGGTACCGACAACAGCAACGGTGAGATCGGCATTATCGGCTCATGCCCACCGATGCAGGACCTGTACGGCAAGATCCGCAAAGTGGCACCGACCGACTCCAACGTTCTGATCCAGGGCGAATCGGGTACCGGTAAGGAACTGGTGGCGCGCGCCCTGCACAACCTGTCCAAACGTGCCAAGGCGCCGATGATTTCGGTGAACTGCGCGGCCATTCCGGAAAGCCTGATCGAGTCCGAACTGTTCGGCCACGAAAAAGGCGCATTCACCGGCGCCAGCGCCGGGCGCGCCGGCCTGGTGGAAGCGGCGGACGGCGGCACCTTGTTCCTCGACGAAATCGGCGAACTGCCACTGGAAGCCCAGGCTCGCCTGCTGCGCGTATTGCAGGAAGGCGAGATTCGTCGCGTGGGCTCGGTGCAGTCGCAAAAAGTCGACGTGCGCCTGATCGCCGCGACCCACCGCGACCTCAAGAGCCTGGCGAAGATCGGCCAGTTCCGTGAAGACCTGTATTACCGCCTCCACGTTATCGCGCTGAAGTTGCCAGCCCTGCGCGAACGCGGTGCGGACGTCAACGAAATCGCCAATGCGTTCCTGGCGCGGCAAAGTGCGCGGATCAACCGCACAGACCTGAAATTCGCCGCGGATGCCGAGCAAGCCATTCGTCACTACTCCTGGCCCGGCAACGTTCGTGAACTGGAAAACGCCGTCGAGCGCGCCGTTATCCTGTGCGAAAGCCCGGAAATCTCAGCCGAGCTGTTGGGTATCGACATCGAACTGGGCGACCTGGAAGACGACGAATTCATTGGCCTGGCGCCACAACAGGGCAACGCCAGTAACAGCAACCACGAACCGACCGAAGATCTCTCCCTGGAAGACTACTTCCAGCATTTCGTCCTCGAACATCAGGACCACATGACCGAAACCGAGCTGGCCCGCAAGCTCGGGGTCAGTCGCAAATGCCTTTGGGAGCGCCGTCAACGCCTGGGAATCCCACGTCGCAAGACCGGGGTGACCAGCGAAAGCTGAACCGTACCTGTCTCATGTGCGGGTAACACATGACTTTGGTGAAAAAACTGTTACCTCAGTTTTTTCACGTAACAGAAGCCGGGGCTTACGGTAACGAAGCCCCGGCTTTTTTTGGCCCTCGAAATGCCTGCCGACCGACCTAACCCCTTGTTTTATTGGGTTTCGCAAAAGTTGGCACGCACCCTGCTATATGTTTGGTACAAGAACAATAACAAGCAATGCACAAGACAATAAAAATAAGACGAATCGACTCACGCACAATAAAAACAAGACGGCGAGAGGCGCAGCTAACTGATTCTTTTGGAGAGGCGTTGTATTTGGGGCTTGCCCCACGACCAGGCCGAGAACAACAAAAAACTGTCTTAAGACAGAGCCTGTACTGGTTGGATCGAAAGATCACTGCAATTCAGCGACCAAAGCAATCCGTTTGCTCTTGGCTCCCGATTGGGAGGGTCATGAAGGAAAGCTTCATGGCGAGGGCACTCAACAAAAACAAGAAGCCCGAAACCAAAAATAAAAATAGAGCATGCAACTACTTCTTGGGGAGCTTCGGCTCCCCTTGTGGTTTCTGCGATTCCCCCCCCATAACCGCTTCCTGTACCTGTAGGAGCGAGCTTGCTCGCGAAAAAACCACAGGCAGCACTGGGCATCCGGTTTTCCGCGTCATCGTTCACGACCATCGCGAGCAAGCTCGCTCCCACAGTGTCCTACACCATCCCCCGACTAAATGCTAGAATCCCCGCCCATCATGCGGTCATTCTTCTGTTATGGCCGAATATTCCTTCAAACAGTGCATCCCATGCTGAAGAAGCTGTTCCAGTCATTCCGTTCTCCCAAGCGTCCTACGCAACACATTCGCAGCACGCCTGAAGTGCTCAACAGCGGCCAACACTCGCTGCAGAAGGCGCAATTCAGCCGTTACGCGGTGAATATCGTTGAACGCCTGCAGAACGCCGGTTATCAGGCTTATCTGGTTGGCGGTTGCGTGCGCGACATGCTGCTGGGTATCACCCCGAAAGATTTCGACGTTGCCACCAGCGCCACACCCGAGCAGGTACGGGCCGAATTCCGTAACGCGCGAATCATCGGGCGCCGGTTCAAACTGGTGCACATCCACTTCGGCCGCGAAATCATCGAAGTCGCGACCTTCCGCGCCAATCACCCGCAAAACGAAGACGAGGAAGACAGCAACCAGTCTTCGCGCAACGAAAGCGGGCGCATCTTGCGCGATAACGTTTACGGCACCCTGGAAGAGGACGCGCAACGTCGCGACTTCACCATCAATGCCTTGTATTACGATCCGGTCAGCGAACGCATCCTCGACTACGCCAACGGCGTACACGACATTCGCAATCACCTGATCCGCCTGATCGGCGATCCGACGCAACGCTACCAGGAAGACCCGGTACGGATGCTGCGGGCCGTGCGTTTCGCCGCCAAGCTGAACTTCGGCATCGAAAAACACAGCGCCCTGCCGATCCGCGGCCTGGCGCCGATGCTGCGCGAGATCCCGTCGGCTCGTCTGTTCGAAGAGGTGCTCAAGCTGTTCCTCTCCGGCCATGCCGCCGACACGTTTGAAATGCTGGTCGACCTGCAGTTGTTCGATCCACTGTTCCCGGCCAGCGCCGAAGCACTGGAATACAACCCGACGTACACCCACACCCTGATCAGCGAAGCCCTGATCAATACCGACCTGCGGATCAAGCAGAACAAACCGGTAACCCCGGCATTCCTGTTTGCAGCCCTGCTCTGGCCTGCCCTGCCGGCCCGCGTCCTGCGCCTGCAGGAGCGTGGCATGCCACCGATTCCGGCGATGCAGGAAGCGGCGCACGAGCTCATTGCCGAGCAGTGCCAGCGCATTGCGATTCCGAAACGCTTCACCATGCCGATCCGCGAAATCTGGGACATGCAGGAACGCCTGCCCCGCCGCAGCGGCAAGCGTGCCGATCTGTTGCTGGACAATCCGCGCTTCCGCGCCGGCTACGACTTCCTGCTGCTACGTGAAAGCGCCGGCGAGCAGACCGATGGCCTGGGCGAATGGTGGACGGACTATCAGGACGCCAACGAAAGCGAGCGTCGCGACATGATTCGCGACCTCAGCGGCAAGGACGAAGGCACCGGCGCCCCGCGCAAGCGTCGCCGCAGCGGTGGCTCCAAGCGCAAACGCGCTGCCGGCGCTTCGAGCACCACGGGCGAGTAATCCATGGAACGCATCTACATCGGCATGGGCAGCAATCTGGCTGACCCCGCCGAACAATTGCGCAGCGCCGTCGAAGCGCTGGCGCAGTTGCCGCAATCGCAGCTGGTCAGGGTTTCTGCGTTTTACCAAAGTGACTCGCTTCTGCCCGGCCAACCGCGTTACACCAATGCAGTCGCCGCTCTCGACAGCACACTGGCGCCGCTGGATCTTCTGGATGCCTTGCAGGCCATCGAAAACGGCCAGGGTCGCGAACGTCTTGAGCGTTGGGGACCACGCACGCTGGACCTCGACATCCTGCTGTTCGGTGATCGCCTGATCGACGAACCGCGCCTCAAGGTTCCCCATTACCACATGCAGGAACGGGCCTTCGTACTGTATCCGCTGGCGGAACTGGCACCTGCGGATCTGCACTTGGCCGATGGCCGGAACTTGACCGAACTGCTCAAGGCATGCCCGTTCGTCGGCCTGGAACGCCTCCTCCCGACGTGACACAAATACCCTGTGGGAGCGGGCTTGCTCGCGAAAGCGGTGTATCAATCAACATTAATGTTGAATCTGATGCGCCCTTCGCGAGCAAGCCCGCTCCCACATTGGTTTTGTGTCGCGCACAAGATCTGCTGCTGAATCGCATCAGTTACCCCGGTAACACCCCACCCGTAACAATGCGGTAACACACGCAATTGACTTCCCTCGTTCTCCTCACGACTATAGGCGTCCCGCTGCCGCCTACACGGCGTTCAAGGGCGCAATCCAGGCCTTAAAAGCACGACGAAAGAGCGTGCGCCTGTATTCAACGAAGAATCACGCGCGTTACTCGCAGTAGTTTCCACAGCGCCTGAATGAGGAACTTTTCATGCCAGCCATCACCCTGACCACCCTGCAAGGTCTGAAGCAAAAAGGTGAAAAAATCACCATGCTGACCTGCTACGACGCGACCTTCGCCCACGCCTGCAATCAGGCCGGCGTCGAAGTGCTGTTGGTGGGCGACTCCCTCGGCATGGTTCTGCAGGGCCACGACAGCACCTTGCCTGTCACCACCTCGGAAATGGCTTACCACGTGGCCGCCGTCAAACGCGGTAACAGCGATGCCCTGATCCTCGCCGACCTGCCTTTCATGGCCTACGCCACCACCGAGCAAGCCATGACCAACAGCGCCCTGTTGATGCAGGCCGGCGCGCACATGGTCAAGGTCGAAGGAGCATTGTGGCTGGCCGACTCGATCCGCCTGCTGGCCGAGCGCGGCATCCCTGTCTGCGCGCACATGGGCCTGACGCCACAGTCGGTGAACATCCTTGGCGGCTACAAGGTCCAGGGTCGCAATGAAAACCAGGCGCGGCAGATGCGTGCCGACGCGATCGCCCTGGAACAGGCTGGCGCGGCAATGCTGCTGCTCGAGTGCGTCCCGAGCGAACTGGCGGAAGAAATCACCCAGGCGGTGAAGATTCCGGTGATCGGTATTGGTGCCGGCAATCGCACCGACGGCCAGGTGCTGGTTCTGCACGACATGCTGGGCCTGTCCATTACCGGTCGCGTGCCGAAATTCGTGAAAAACTTCATGACTGGCCAGACCAGCATTGACGCTGCATTGAATGCCTACGTGACTGAAGTCAAAGCGGCAACTTTCCCTGGGATCGAACACGGATTCTCTGCATGAACACCGTAAAAACCGTACGCGAACTGCGGGCCGCCGTGGCCCGAGCCCGTGGCGAAGGCAAACGCATCGCCTTTGTGCCAACCATGGGCAACCTGCACAGCGGCCACGTGGCGCTGGTGACCAAAGCCTCCCAACGGGCGGACTTCGTGGTGGCGAGCGTTTTCGTCAACCCGCTGCAATTCGGTGCTGGCGAAGACCTCGACAAGTACCCGCGCACCCTCGCCGCCGACCAGGAAAAACTGCTCCAGGCCGGTTGCCATTTGCTGTTTGCCCCCACCGTTGAAGAAATGTATCCCGACGGCATGGCCGGCCAGACCCGCGTCAGTGTCCCGCAATTGTCCGAAGGTCTGTGCGGCGCCAGTCGTCCGGGGCATTTCGAAGGTGTGGCGACGGTGGTCAGCAAGCTGTTCAACATGGTCCAGCCGGACCTGGCGATTTTCGGCGAGAAAGACTTCCAGCAACTGGCGGTGATTCGCGCGCTGGTTCATGACCTGAACATGCCGATCCAGATCATCGGTGAGCCCACTGTTCGCGCAACCGATGGCCTGGCGCTTTCGTCGCGCAACGGTTTCCTCAGCGAAGAGCAACGCGCTGTGGCACCGGTGGTTTATCGCACGCTGAAAGCGATCGGCGAAGCGATCAAGCAGGGCGAACGCGACTACCCGGCGCTGATCGGCACCCAGATCAAACAGCTCGAAGCAGCCGGCCTGCGTCCTGACTATCTGGAAATCCGCCATGCCCTGACCTTGCGCCCGGCGACGGCGCAGGATCGTGACCTGGTGATTCTGGTGGCGGCGTTCCTCGGTACGACGCGGTTGATCGACAACCTGCACCTGAACCTCGACGCGCCAATCTAAACACTCTCGAATTCTGTGGAGTGAGTCTGTGGCGAGGGGGCTTGCCCCCGTTGGGCTGCGAAGCGGCCCCAAACTTTCGAGCGTTTCCGAAATTTTGCCAGTGCTACGCACTGGAACGGGGGCAAGCCCCCTCGCCACAAAAGTACACTTCAAACCCTTCGCTTCATTCGTATTGCCGCCCACAACCCCTTCGGGCAAACTGCCCGCCGTTCGATTCCGACCTGGGAAATACTCATGCACGCCATCATGCTCAAAGCCAAGCTGCATCGCGCCGAAGTCACCCACGCTGTACTCGATTACGAAGGCTCCTGCGCCATCGACGGTGAATGGCTGGACCTGTCCGGTATTCGTGAGTACGAGCAGATCCAGATCTACAACGTCGACAACGGCGAGCGCTTCACCACCTACGCCATCCGTGGCGAAGAAGGCTCGCGCATGATCTCGGTCAACGGCGCCGCTGCCCACAAGGCCAAGGTCGGTGATCGCGTGATCATCTGCGCTTACGCTCATTACAGCGAAGCCGAACTGCTCAACTTCAAGCCACGCATGCTCTACATGGCACCGGGCAATGAACTGAGCCACACCAGCAATGCCATTCCGGTCCAGGTTGCCTGATACGAGTCTTGTCTCTTCCGTTTGTCGGGCCGTTCCTAACTTCGATGTTAAAAAAGTACCGGAAACAGGTCAGACAAAGTCAAGACAGATCATTGCGTGGGGTTTACTGTATTCGCCCTGCGCCATGAAATCGTGTCGACGCAGTTGACCGGAACGCCCACCCACAGCGCTCCGGGATTTTTAGTGTTCAAAAGGCCGTTCAAGTAATAAGGAAACCCGCAGCGATGGCGTATTACCGCACTCCTCACGACGTTACCGCTCTGCCCGCCTGGCAAGCGTTGAATGACCACCGCCAAGCCATGCAGGACTTCAGCATGCGCGAAGCCTTCAATGCCGATCCGCAGCGTTTTACTCAATTCACCCTCAGCAGCTGCGGCCTGTTTCTCGACTATTCGAAAAACCTGATCAACGCCGAGACCCGCAATCTGCTGGTGGGCCTGGCCAACGAAGTCGACCTCAAGGGCGCGATCAAGTCGCTGTTCGATGGCGAAATCGTCAACTCTTCCGAAGGTCGTCCGGCCCTGCACACGGCATTGCGCCGCCCGGTCGGCGACAAGCTGTCGGTCAATGGCGTCAACGTGATGCCGGAAGTGCACAAGGTACTGAACCAGATCACCGACCTCGTCGGCCGTATCCACGACGGTCTGTGGCGCGGTTACACCGAGAAGCCGATCACTGACGTGGTGAACATCGGCATCGGCGGCTCCTTCCTCGGCCCTGAGCTGGTGTCCGAAGCCTTGCTGTCCTATGCCCAGAAAGGCGTGCGTTGCCATTACCTGGCGAACATCGACGGCAGCGAGTTCCACGAACTGACCATGAAGCTGCGCGCCGAGACCACGCTGTTCATCGTCTCGTCGAAATCCTTCAACACCCTTGAAACCCTGAAGAACGCCCAGGCTGCCCGTGCCTGGTATCTGGCCCAGGGTGGTTCGGAAGCCGAGCTGTATCGCCACTTCATCGCGGTATCGAGCAACAACGCCGCCGCGGTAGCGTTCGGCATCCGCGAAGAGAACATCTTCCCGATGTGGGACTGGGTCGGCGGGCGCTACTCGCTGTGGTCGGCCATTGGTCTACCGATTGCCCTGGCCATCGGCATGTCCAACTTCAAGGAATTGCTGTCCGGTGCCTACACCATGGACCAGCACTTCCTGACCGCGCCCTTCGAACAGAACATGCCGGTGCTGCTGGCCTTGCTCGGCGTGTGGTACGGCAACTTCTGGGGCGCGCAAAGCCACGCGATCCTGCCGTACGATCACTACCTGCGTAACATCACCAAGCACCTGCAACAGCTGGACATGGAATCCAACGGCAAGAGCGTGCGCCAGGACGGCAAGCCAGTGTCCACAGACACCGGGCCGGTAATCTGGGGCGGCGTCGGCTGCAACGGTCAGCACGCCTACCACCAGTTGCTGCACCAGGGCACCCAATTGATCCCGGCCGACTTCATCGTGCCGATCGTCAGCTTCAACCCAGTGTCCGACCACCACCAGTGGCTGTACGCCAACTGCCTGTCCCAGAGCCAGGCGCTGATGCTCGGCAAGACCCTTGCCGAGGCCGAAACCGAGCTGCGCGACAAAGGCATGAGTGACGCCGAAGTGCAGAAACTCGCGCCGCACAAGGTGATCCCGGGCAATCGTCCGAGCAACACCCTGGTGGTCGAGCGCATCAGCCCGCGTCGCCTCGGCGCTCTGGTGGCGATGTACGAACACAAAGTCTTCGTGCAAAGCGTGATCTGGGGCATCAATGCCTTCGACCAGTGGGGCGTGGAACTGGGCAAGGAGCTGGGCAAAGGCGTCTACAACCGCCTGGTCGGCAGCGAAGAAACCCCGGCCGAGGACGCCTCGACCCAAGGGCTGATCAACTACTTCCGTGGTCGTCACCGCGGGTGATTTGATAGCACAACCCACGGGCTTTGGATCAACCCGAATCCTGTGGGCAAAAACAATTCCCTGTGGGAGCGAGCTTGCTCGCGATGACGGACTGTCAGTCGACAACCATGTTGACCGCCATGCCCTCATCGCGAGCAAGCTCGCTCCCACAGTTGTTTTGTATCTGACTTGAACCCATGGACCTCTCGGCGCATCTTTATCCTTGTCGCAAAACAAGCATAAGGAACCGTCATGTTCGATATCAGCACGTTCCCCAAAGCCGATGCCGTCCGCCGGGCCGCACAATTGAGTCAAGACGACTATCAGCGCCTGTACCGCCAATCCGTCGAACACCCCAGCACCTTCTGGGCCGAACAGGCCACGCGCTTTCTGGACTGGAGCGCGCCCTGGGAAACCGTCCAGCGCTACAACCTGAAAACCGGTGAAGCCAGCTGGTTTGCCGGTGCGCAATTGAACGTCAGCTACAACTGTATCGACCGGCACCTGGAGAAACGCGGCGATCAGGTCGCCATCATCTGGGAAGGCGACGACCCTGCCGACTCGACATCGATCACCTACAAAAAACTGCATGAAAACGTCTGCCGCCTGGCCAATGTGCTGAAAAACCGTGGCGTGAGAAAAGGCGACCGCGTGTGCATCTACATGCCGATGATTCCCGAGGCGGCCTACGCCATGCTGGCCTGTACCCGCATCGGTGCAGTGCACTCGGTAGTGTTCGGCGGCTTCTCCCCGGACTCGTTGCGCGACCGCATTCTCGACGCCGACTGCCGCACCGTGATCACTGCCGACGAAGGCGTGCGCGGCGGCAAGGTCGTGCCACTCAAGCAGAACGTCGACAAGGCGCTGCAAAGCTGCCCGGGCGTGAGCAGCGTTCTGGTGGTCGAGCGCACCAAGGGGCTGGTGAACTGGGTCGAAGGACGGGACATCAAGTACCAGCAGGCCCTGCGCGAAGCCAGCGCCGATTGCCCGCCCGAGCCGATGGACGCCGAAGACCCGCTGTTCATCCTCTACACCTCCGGCAGCACCGGCAAACCCAAAGGCGTGCTGCACACCACCGGTGGCTACCTGCTGCAAGCAGCGATGACCTTCAAGTACGTGCTGGACTACCGCGACGGCGAAGTCTTCTGGTGCACCGCCGACGTAGGCTGGGTCACTGGCCACAGCTACATCGTCTACGGTCCGCTGGCCAACGGCGCGACCACGCTGATTTTCGAAGGCGTGCCGAACTACCCGAGTACCTCGCGCTTCTGGCAGGTGATCGACAAGCACAAGGTGAACATTTTCTACACTGCCCCGACGGCCTTGCGCGCACTGATGCGCGAAGGCCCGGAACCGTTGAAGCAAACATCCCGCGCCAGCGTCAGGCTACTCGGCACGGTTGGCGAACCGATCAACCCGGAAGCCTGGGAATGGTATTTCCATGAGGTCGGCGAAGAGCGTTGCCCGATCGTCGATACCTGGTGGCAGACCGAAACCGGCGGCATCATGCTCAGCCCGCTGGTCAGTGCCCAGCGGATCAAGCCCGGTTGTGCGACACAACCGATGTTCGGCGTGCAACCGGTGCTGCTCGACGAGCAAGGCAAGGAAATCAAGGGCGCCGGCAGCGGCGTACTGGCCATAAAGTCCAGCTGGCCTGCACAGATCCGCAGTGTCTATCGCGACCCGCAACGCATGGTCGACACCTATTTCAAGCCCTACCCCGGCTACTACTTCACCGGTGACGGCGCGCGGCGCGATGAAGATGGCGACTACTGGATCACCGGGCGCATCGACGATGTGATCAACGTGTCCGGCCACCGTATCGGCACCGCCGAAGTGGAAAGCGCCCTGGTGCTGCACGAGAACATCGCCGAGGCCGCTGCGGTCGGTTATCCCCACGACATCAAGGGCCAAGGCATCTATGTCTTCGTCACCCCCATGAACGGCGTCGAAACCAACGATGAACTGAAGAAAGAATTGCTGGCCCTGGTCAGCAAGGAAATCGGCAGTTTCGCCAAACCGGACTTGATCCAGTGGGCGCCGGCCTTGCCGAAAACCCGCTCAGGCAAGATCATGCGGCGCATTCTGCGCAAGATCGCCTGCAACGAACTGGACAATCTGGGCGACACTTCGACCTTGGCCGATCCAAGCGTGGTACAAGGCTTGATCGATAAACGCCTGAATCAATAACGTTCTGTCTTCTGCAGGAGCGAGCTCGCTCGCGATGAACTCAAGCGCGCCGCGTACATTCAGGAGAAACGCGTTACCGTTAACGTCCATCGCGAGCAGGCTCGCTCCTACAGAAAATTACAGAGTGGCCATGGAATTCATCCGCACCCGCATCGAAACCCAGATCATGAGCCTGACCGGTTTGTCTTTGGGCAAACTCGACCTGGAAAACCCCAAGGGCGACCCCGGGCTGTTCGGGCCAGACTCGGTGAGCTGGCAAGTCCATGGCGATTTCAGCAGCATGCTGATCGGTGGCATCAGTGCCCTGATGCTGCAGGCCCTGCACCCGCTGGCATTGGCCGGGGTCTGGGACCATTCGAACTTTCGTGAAGACATGCTCGGCCGCCTGCGCCGCACCGGGCAGTTCATCTCCGGCACCACCTTCGGCTCTCGACAGGATGCCGACTGGCTGATCGAAAAAGTCCGCACCATCCATTTGCAGATCACCGGTACAGCGCCGGACGGACGTGCCTACGCCGCCAGCGATCCCGAACTGCTGACGTGGGTGCATGTGGCGGAAGTCAGCAACTTCCTCGCCGCGCATTTGCGCTATCGCAACCCGCACCTGTCCCCGGTCGATCAGGATCGCTATTACGCGGAAATCGCCCTGGTCGCCGAACGCCTGGGCGCCCGGGATGTGCCCCGCTCGCGGCGGGAAATTGCCGACTACCTCAAGCGCATCCGTCCTCAACTGCTGTGCGACGAGCGCAGTCGTGAAGTCCTGCGCCTGTTGCTGAACGCCCCCTCCCCCAGTCGCTTGGTCAAGCCTTTCGGCGGTCTGATGATGCAGGCCGGGATCGACCTGCTGCCGGACTGGGCCAGCGACATGCTCGGCGTCAGCCAGAACCCGCTGCAACGCAAGCTGATCCGCGCCAGCGTCAATCGCAGTGCGCCGATGCTGCGCTGGGCGGTGCGTAACGGTTCGGTGCAGCGGGCTAAACGGCGGATGGGGATTACTTAGAAAGAACAAAGTCAAAAGCTTCGCGAGCAAGCCCGCTCCCACACTGGATCTATGTCGATCGCAAGTTTTATGTTCACAGAAAATCCAATGTGGGAGCGGGCTTGCTCGCGAAGGCAGCGCCTCGGTCCCGCGCCAAAACTGTTAAACTCCCGCGCCCAATTCTCTCCTGCAAGGCGCCCAGCATGTCTTCCTTGAATCAGGCGCTGCGCGCCGCCCTCGATCAACGCCAGGACCTGCTCGCCGAACTGCACCTGCAAGGCACCGATTGCTATCGCCTGTTCCACGGTAGCCAGGAAGGCGCCGCTGGCCTGACCATCGACCGCTACGGCCCGCAGCTGCTGGTGCAAAGTTTCCACCATGCGCTGGAGCGCGAGACGCTGCTGCAACTGCACGAAGCGATCAATCAACACCTGGGTTTTGAAACCCTGCTGGTCTACAACGACCGCTCCCGTGGCAACTCGCGCATCGATCGCGATGACATCGTCTACCGCGCCGACGAAGCCGCCCTGCAAGACCTGGTCGGCCACGAATGGGGCCTGAACTATCGGGTACGCGGTCGCCATGCCGGACAGGACCCTCTGCTGTTCCTCGACCTGCGCAACACCCGCGGCTGGGTCAAGGATCACAGCAAGAACAAAAGCGTGCTGAACCTGTTTGCCTACACCTGTGGTGTCGGCCTCAGTGCCGCCGCTGGTGGCGCACGCGAGGTGTGCAACCTGGACTTCGCCGAAGGCAACCTGGCGGTCGGTCGGGAGAACGGGCAGCTCAACCCGCAGTTGCCGACCATGGAATTTATCCAGTCCGACTACTTCCCGGCCATTCGCCAACTGGCCGGCCTGCCGATCAGCCAGCGCCGCGGGCAAAAGCTGCCGAGCTATCAGCGCCTGGAACAGCGCCAGTACGATCTGGTGCTGCTGGACCCTCCGGCCTGGGCCAAGAGTGCATTTGGCACCGTCGACCTGCTGCGCGACTACCAGAGCCTGCTCAAACCGGCCTTGCTGACCACTGCCGACAACGGCGTGCTGATCTGCTGCAACAACCTGGCGAAAGTCAGCATGGACGACTGGCGCGAACAGGTTTTGCGTTGTGCAGAGAAGGCCGGGCGGCCGGTGCGTGAATGGACCGTGATGAAACCGGGCGCCGATTTTCCGTCAATGGATCAACAGCCACCGCTGAAAACCCTGATCCTGCAGCTCTGACCGTCGTCGGAGAAATCTGAAAATTCCTGAACAGGCCAATCACTTCGGAACCGGAAACGCGTGCCATACTCCAACGCACTCCGATTCAGACAGATGAAGCCGCACATGCACAAAGGATTGATTCGCGCCATCGGCGCCTTGTTGACTGCTCTGGCCCTCTACAGCTTGCTGGGTTTTCTGATTTTACCGGGTGTCGCGTTGCGCGTTGCCAACCAGCAACTGGCCAACTACGCCACCACACCCGCGACCATCCAGCGGATCGAATTCAATCCGTTCAGCCTTGAACTGACCCTTTGGGGCTTGAACATCGGCGAACCCGGCAAGGAGCAGGTCGGTTTCGAGCGCCTGTACGCCAATCTGCAATTCGACAGCCTGTGGACCAAGGCGGTGCACCTGTCTGATGTCGAACTGACCAAGCCCAAGACCGAAATCCTGTTCAGCAAGGACGGCAAACTCAATCTGCTCGGGCTGTTCAAACTGCCAGAGAGCGAACCCACGCCGGCCGACCCGGATGCCAAGCCGTTTCCACTGCGCATCGAGCGGATCAAACTGGCGGGCGGCGCCGTGCATTTTGAAGATGCCCGGCCCAGCGAGCCCATCGAGTTTCTCTACGACACACTCGATTTCGAACTGAAGAACCTCAGTACCCTGCCCGATGACAGCGCAGACATGACCCTGGTGGCCGTCGGCCCCAATGGCGGACAGATCGACTGGACCGGCAACTTCAGCCTGATCCCGATCGCCTCCGAAGGTAAGCTGAAAATCACTGACGGCAAGATGAAAGCCTTTTGGCCCTATGTGCGCGATGCCGTGCCACTGGATCTCGAAAACGGCGTCATGAGCATCAGCACCGACTACAAACTCAACCTGGCCAAGGAAACCGAGCTGCTACTGAGCAATGTGGCGGTCAGCATCGCCCCCTTCGCGATCAAGGCTCCGGATGGCCGGCCGCTGGTAAAGCTCGAGCGCCTGGACGTCAGCGAAACCACCGTGGACCTGGCCAAGCAGCAAGTGGTGGTGGGCAAGATCCGCAGCCACAAACTGGAAACCTGGGCCGCGCTGGAATCGGACGGCCAACTCGACTGGCAGAAACTGTTCGCCAGCCAGCCGGCCAAACCCGCTGCCAAAGCCAAGGCGGATGCCGAACCGACCGGCACTCCGGCGGCGGCAGACTCACCGAAACCTGAACCGGCCGCACCAGACAAACCCTGGCAAGTGCTGCTCAAGGATGTGCAACTGCGCGACTACAAGGTGCATCTGGCTGACCGCAAGGCACAACCCGCCGTCGCCCTGGAACTGAGTCCGCTGAACCTCGACCTGCAAAATTTCGACAGCCTCAACGGTTCCCCCTTTACCCTCAAGCTCGATACCGGTGTAGGCAAGCAAGGCAAGATCATGGCCGACGGCGAGGTCAACCTGGCCCCGGTCAGCGCCAGGCTGAAGGTACAGACCAAGGACATCGACCTGCGGGTTGCCCAGTCCTACATCACGCCGTTCATTCGCCTGGAACTGCGCAGCGGCATGCTCGGCAGCGATCTGGCGGTCGACCTGAAAAGCACCGAGCCCTTGGCCTTCGGCGTCACCGGCCGTGCCCAGGTCGATCAGTTGCATACCCTGGACACCTTGAAAACCCGCGACTTCCTCAAGTGGCAGCAGGTCGTGGTCGAAGGCCTGAACTATCAGCATGGGGACAGCCTGTCGATCGACAAGATCAACCTGTTCCAGCCCTATGCGCGCTTCATGATCAACGATGATCGCACCACCAACATCGATGACCTGCTGATTCCACAGCCAGCGGATTCCGGGGCAAAAACGGCGGCGAACAAACCGGCCAGCAACGAAAAACCGCTGGGCATCCACATCGGCGGCATTTTCATCAATGACGGTTCGGCCAACTTTGCCGACTTCAGCCTGACCCCGAACTTCGCCACCGCCATCCAGCAACTCAATGGGCAGATCGGCACCATCGACAGCCGCCGGCCGAAACCGGCCAGTGTCGACGTCAAGGGCAAGGTCGATCGCTACGCACCGGTGACCATCAAGGGCTCGGTCAATCCGTTCGACCCGATGGCCAGCCTCGACATCGCCACCAGCTTCAAACGCGTGGAACTGACCACGCTGACGCCCTACTCCGGCAAGTTCGCCGGCTACCGTATCCGCAAGGGCCGGCTCAATCTCGACCTGCACTACCAGATCACCAAGGGTCAGCTCAAAGCTGAAAACAAAGTGGTGGTCGAACAACTGCAACTGGGTGAAAAAGTCGACAGCCCGGATGCCGTGAGCCTGCCACTGAAACTGGCCATTGCCTTGCTCAAGGACGTCGACGGCAAGATCTCCATCGAACTGCCGGTCACTGGCGACCTGAACAACCCTCAGTTCAGCGTCATGCCGATTATCTGGCAGACCCTGCGCAACCTGATCGTCAAGGCCGCGGCAGCACCGTTCAAACTCATTGGCGGCTTGGTCAACGGTGGTGGTTCGGAAGACCTGGGCAGCGTTTCATTCGCAGCCGGTTCCAGCGAATTGAGCAAGGACGCCGAAGGCGCCCTAGACAAACTGTCCAAGGCGCTCAAGGAACGCCCGGCCCTGCGCCTGGAAATCGAAGGCACCGCCGCCCAGAGCAGCGATGGCCCGCTGATCGCCGAACAACGCCTGGAGCGTGAATACCAGTACAACTACTACAAAATGCTCCAGCGCCGCGGTGACAAGGTCCCGGCCCAGGCTTCGTTGCTGGAAGTGCCGGACGGAGAAAAGGGCCCGCTGCTCGAAGGTATCTACCGCACCCGCCTGAAAACCCAGCCCCCTGCCGAATGGAAGGACCTGGGCAAGGAAGAACGCACCGCGAAAATGCGTGCCGAGGTGATCAAGTTCTGGAGTGCCAGCGACGTACTGTTGCGTCAACTGGGCCAGGAACGCGCCAGCAGCATCAAGGATTATCTGGTCGACAAGGCCCAGTTGGAAGATGACCGGGTGTACTTCATCGATGCCAATCTGGGCGAGGCGCAAAGCGACGGCCGCGTGGTGACGCCGATGCATCTGGATGCCGAGTGATGCATCGGCAGCTGGCAGGCTTGGCTCTGGCGCTCTCCGTCAGTCAGGCCTGGGCGGCCGATACCCTGCGCTGTGGCAGCCAGTTGATCAGCGTCGGCGACCGCTCGAGTGAGGTCGTGCAGAAATGCGGTGAGCCGGTCAGCCGCGACTTGCTGGGGTACAAGCGCAGTGCCGATCGACGCGAGGAGTTTCAGGTCGAGGAGTGGACCTACGGACCGAATGGCGGGATGTATCAATACTTGCGGTTCGAAGGTAATCGGTTGAAGCAGATCACCAGTAAACGCGGAAATTGATTAGCACTATCCAATGTGGGAGCGGGCTTGCTCGCGAAGGCGATAGATCAGTCAACTTATTGGTTGAATGACACACCGCTTTCGCGAACAAGCCCGCTCCCACATTGGGTTTTCAGCGTTACATATAGAACAGGCCCCGGCAATAAATGCGCGGGGCCTGTGACGGCCACATCCTTATGGCCCTTCGCATGAACACTCAGGTTGCAACAGACGTATGACTCTGCCCGTCTGTCGCGCCTTCTCCCGGTCCAGGCGAGAAGCCTTGCCTTACTCGGCTTTGAGGCCGTCAGCGGAGACCGCTTTGACGCCTTTGATTTTCTTGGTGATGGCCACAGCCGCTTCTTTTTGCGAATCGGTCACGGCGGTGGTCGACGACAGCGATACCACGCCTTTTTTGGTTTCAACTTTGATGTCGCTACCTGGAATGCCTTTTTCAGTCATCAGGTCAGCCTTGACTTTGGTGGTGATCCAGGTATCGGAAGTATCTTCTTTCACTTCGGTCATTTCACCGGCAGCCAGCACCATTGGCGACTGGGTTGCCTGGGTGGTTTGAGCAAACGCGGCGTTGGCCATGGTCAGGGTCAGCGCGGTAGCAGCAGCGGCAGTGATAGCGAACTTCTTCATACGAGTAACTCCTGTTTTTCGGAAAGTCTGCCGGATGTCTTGTCGGCAGGGTTACCAAGGGTATTGCGAACGCTGTGCCAACTTTGAAACAAAGATAAAAACCTTAAAAATCAAAAAGTTATGAAATCAGCCAATTTTCGGAATCATGCAAAATGCACGAGAAGCAGAAACACTGCATGCAAGTTGCGGGTTTATGGAAAGTTCCTAAGATGCTGAAATTTCTGAGCTTTATCTGCAACATTTGACGACGGGTCGACAAACAGGAAAATCCCCGCAAAAGCGGGGACTTGATTCAGCAATTCATGCCGCAGAACCGGAACACCCTTTAGGCAAGTAATCCTCGGAAACGCTGCTTTTACATGACCAGCCTTTGGTTTCGTCCCGTGTCAGGGTGACGGTTTTGCCCTGGACCACCCCCGGGGCATTGTGCAACGTACAAACGATTGATCCCGCTCCCGCTGGCGTTGTAGCCGTCACAGACAGGGCGCAGTGGTTGGTCGATGTCTTGCCGGCCGGCGCCACGTTGGCAATTGTCGGGGTTTCCCCCTGGTTGATCACATCCTCGAACGGCACCTTCATTGCAGTCAGCTCAGCCATCGCCGCCGTGACCTTGGCCCGTGCCTGGTACTTGGAATACATCGGCAGGCCCAGGGTTGCCAGGATCCCGATGATCGCCACCACGACGAGCAACTCGATCAGGGTAAAACCTTTTTGATTGTTCATTTACAAGCTCCATGCATGAGTCGAAGGCTCATGACCTGCCCCATGGCAGCACAGCCTGTGCCAAGGCCAGAAGCCCCTGTTGGCAGGGGGCATGGTGGCCGCAAAGCCCTTACTTGCTACCAGGATCAGTACTATCTGACGTTTTTTGTCACATCACCCCTGCGGGTTTGGCCCCATCCTTTGACTAGGCTATAAGAGCAATTCAATCGGAATACCCAGGACTGAACATGGCGGTCAAAGCAGCGAAAATCAGCGTGTATGCATGGGAAGGCATCGACCGCAAAGGCACAAAAGTGACCGGCGAACTCAGCGCTCAAAACCCGGCGCTGATCAAGGCGAAACTGCGCAAGCAAGGCATCAGTCCGGGCAAGGTTCGCAAAAAAAACCATTCGGTTTTCAGCATGGGCAAGCGTATCAAGGCCCAGGACATTGCCCTGTTCACCCGGCAAATGGCGACGATGATGAAGGCCGGCGTGCCGTTGTTGCAGTCCTTCGACATCATCGGCGAGGGCTTCGACAATCCGGCCATGCGCAAGCTGGTGGACGAACTGAAACAGGAAGTTGCGGCAGGCAGCAGTTTCGCCGCCGCCCTGCGCAAGAAGCCCCGGTATTTCGATGAGCTGTATTGCAACCTGGTGGATGCCGGCGAGCAGGCCGGTGCCCTCGACACCCTTTTGGAGCGAGTCGCGACCTACAAGGAAAAAAGCGAAAGCCTCAAGGCCAGGATCAGGAAAGCCATGACCTACCCGCTGGTGGTGGTGTTCGTCGCGACGATTGTCACCGGGATTCTGCTGGTCAATGTCGTGCCGCAGTTCGAATCGGTGTTCAAAGGCTTTGGCGCCGAACTGCCGGCCTTCACCGTGATGGTCATTGGCCTCTCGCAATTCATGCAAGCCTGGTGGTGGGTGGTCCTTGTCACGCTGATCACGATGACCTTCGGCGTACGCCACGCCCTCAGGACATCCCCGGCCTTGCGTGACCGGATGGACACCTGGCTGCTGAAACTGCCGCTGGTGGGCACCCTGATGCACAAGTCCGCCGTGGCCCGGTTCGCCCGTACACTGTCGACCACTTTCGCAGCGGGTGTACCGCTGGTGGAGGCCCTGGAATCAGTGGCCGGTGCGACCGGCAATAGCGTGTTCAAGCGCGCGGTATTGCGCATCCGGCAGGACATCTCGACCGGCATGCAATTGCATTTCGCCATGCGCACCTGCGGCGTCTTTCCGAACATGGCGATACAAATGACTGCAATTGGCGAAGAGTCCGGCACCCTGGACGCTATGCTCGACAAAGTCGCGGGGTTCTACGAAGACAACGTCGATAACATGGTCGATAACCTCACCAGCCTGATGGAGCCGTTCATCATGGTGGTGCTGGGTGTTATCGTCGGTGGACTGGTAGTTGCCATGTACCTGCCCATCTTCCAACTTGGCTCAGCGATCTGACATGCCCTTGAATGAAATCCTGACTCAATCTGCGCTGGCCTTTGTCCTTCTCGCAGGCATCACCGGCCTGCTGGTCGGCAGCTTCCTCAATGTCGTGATCTGGCGCCTGCCAAAAATGCTCGAACGCGACTGGCGCGAGCAGGCCCATGACATTCTCGGGCTGCCAGGCGAAACGCCGCTGCCGACCTACAACCTGTTGCTGCCCCACTCCCAGTGCCCGCACTGCGGTCACCGCATCCGCGCCTGGGAAAACATCCCGCTGCTCAGTTATGTGTTTTTGCGCGGCCGCTGCTCAGCCTGTGCGGCCGCGATCAGCCCGCGCTATCCGTTGACCGAACTGGCCTGCGGCCTGTTGTCGGCATTTGTTGCCTGGCACTTCGGCTTCGGTTGGCCCGCCTGCCTGATGCTGGTCCTGAGCTGGGGTTTGCTGGCGATGAGCCTGATCGACGCCGAGCATCAGATATTGCCGGACGTACTGGTGCTGCCGTTGATATGGCTGGGGTTGATCGTCAACAGTTTCGGCCTGTTCGTCTCGTTGCATGAGGCGCTTTGGGGGGCGATAGCCGGCTACAGCCTGCTGTGGTCGGTGTTCTGGCTGTTCAAGCTGATCACGGGCAAGGACGGCATGGGCTACGGTGATTTCAAGTTGCTGGCGATGCTGGGCGCCTGGGGTGGCTGGCAGATTTTGCCGCTGACCATCCTGCTGTCCTCGCTGGTGGGGGCCATTATCGGGCTGATGCTGCTGCGCTGGCGCAATGCAAAAACCTCGACGCCGATCCCTTTCGGTCCCTATCTGGCCATTGCCGGCTGGATTGCGTTGCTCTGGGGTGGTCAAATAACCGACCTCTATTGGCAGTTTGTCGGTTTGAAATGAATAGCCCTGTGGAAAAACCCTGGATTCTCGGCCTGACCGGCGGCATCGGCAGCGGCAAAAGTGCGGCCGCCCAACACTTCATCGATCTTGGCGTGCATGTGGTCGACGCCGATCATGCCGCTCGCTGGGTCGTTGAACCCGGTCGCCCGGCACTGGCACAAATCGCCGAACACTTCGGCCCCGGCGTCCTGCAGGCCGACGGGCAACTGGACCGCGCCGCGCTACGCAAATTGATTTTCGAAGTGCCAGAAGAACGCCGCTGGCTGGAGGCCCTCCTGCATCCGCTGATCGGCGAAGAAATCGCTCACCACCTGGCGCTGGCAAAATCGCCTTATGCGATTCTGGTTTCGCCGCTGCTGATCGAGTCCGGGCAATACGCCATGACCCAACGGGTGCTGGTGATCGATGCCCCCGAACAATTGCAGATCGAGCGTACCCTGCAACGTGACCAGACCAGCGAGCAGCAAGTCCAGGCGATCCTCAAGGCCCAGTCCAGCCGTCAGGATCGCGTGAACCATGCCGACGACGTCGTGGTCAACGACCGCGACCTTGCCTGGCTGCACAGCGAGGTCGAACGCCTGCATCATTTTTATCTTTCTTTGCGTGGAGGCCAGTCATGAGCCAACCAACAACCGTCGACTGCCCAACCTGTGGCGCCCCCGTGGAATGGACCGCCGAGAGCAAATTCCGGCCATTCTGCTCCGACCGCTGCAAACTGATCGACCTGGGTGCCTGGGCGTCCGAAGAACACAAGATTCCAGTGGCACCCGATGCCGAGGACGAGATGTTCAGCGGTGACTTCGACCCGCGCCATTGATCCATCGAGTGGGCGATTCCAGGTTTTGATGCGGATCAGGACTTGGGATCGTCGTCCTTCCAGGGAGCCGAGAGGTAGCGCGTGCGGTTGAACGTCTCAAGCCACTCCGGACAAAACACGACCAGCGCACTGACGATCATGCCGTTGATAAACGCTTCGGGAAAAATGATCAGCCATAGATATCCGACAAAATCTTCCAGCCAGTACGGCATGGCAAAACGCTCGTCGAACCATAACAACCAAAGCGCCAGCAGCAGACACAGCAACGCCGACAGCGCGGCGGCAAAAAATCCGGAAACGAAGATATACACGAAGGGATTTCGTGGCTGCGCCCTCTCCACCAGAATGGCGCAGCACTCGGTGACCAGCACCGGCAACGCGATCAACAGCGCGCCATTGATCCCGACCGCCACCAGGTCCTGTCGCCCGAGCAACACCAGCCCCGTTTGCGCCACCAGGCCACCCACCAGCGCCAGCGGCCAGTCCAGCAGTAGCGTCACTGCGGTCATGCCGATGAAGTGGTAAGACACCCCGGTATCAAAGTCGCGCCGCACCAGCCACAACAGAAACAGCGCAAACACCGTTCCAAAGAGCAGATGCTGACGACGGCTGTCGGTGAACAGTTCAACCCACGGCGCGCGACAGATCGCCCAGATCAAAACCGGCACATAGATCAGCCAGCCGACCGCAAGGGTTTGCGATGACAGCAACTCTGCACCGATCATGGCTAGGTGCGCCTCCCAGGCGAAGAACAACAGGCACTCAGTCTACACCGCCGCCCGCATGCCCTTCGACTTCAAGCCCAATGCTGCGGATCGTTCATCACCGCGTCATGTTCGGCGAACAGCTTCGGTAGCTCAGACTTGAGAAAGTCCACCCAGGTGCGGACCTTGGCATCGAGAAAGCGTCGCGAAGGATACAGCGCATACACATTGCGCTCGCGCAGGCGCCATGCAGGTAACACACGCAGCAAAGTACCGTCGCTCAAGGGCCGCGTCGCGGTGTAGAACGGCAGCAGGCTGATGCCCATGCCCGCCTCCGAAGCCTTGACCATCGACTCGGCAACATTGCACTGAAAGGTCTTGGCCGGGCTGACGGCGTGCTCGCCGTCCTGGTCCTGGAAAAGCCATTGATCGCCGTACAGCGGGTCGAGCATGCGCAGGCAATGATGATCGCTCAGCGCCAGCGGCTGCTGCGGCACACCCCGGCGTCGCAGATAGGCCGGGGAGGCACAGGGCACGCTGTAGATCTGCCCGATGGCTTGCGCAACCATTTGCGAATCGGCAAGTTCCGGAGCGATCGAAATCACCACATCGTGCCCTTCCTCCAGCGGATCGGGATTGCGCTGCGACAAGGTCAGCTCGAACACCACATCGGGATAAAGCTCGCTGTAGCGGGCGATCAACGGCGTGAGCAGCACACCCAGGCCGTTCATGCTGTGCACCCGCAGGCGTCCGGCCGGATTGATATGAGCGCCGCGGGCCTCGGCCGTCGCCTCATCCATGGCCTCGACGATTTGCCGGCTGCGCAGCAGGAAGCGCTCGCCGGCGTCGGTCAGGCTCAAGCGCCGCGTGGTGCGTTGTAGCAGACGCGCCTGTACATGTTCCTCCAGATCCGCCACCAATCGGGATACCTGCGCGGTCGACAGATCCAGCGCATCGGCAGCCCCGGTGAAACTGGCGCAGTCCACCACCCGGATGAATACGCGCAAGTTGTTAAGCACATCCATAAGCCCCCCTCGGGCGATGACTGTTACGTTTTATGTAAGGCTGCATCCGCCGTTCGCCCCTTTATCCGTCGGTGGCAAAGACTAAAATTCAGACATCAAAACCGACACGGAGCACGCCAACATGAAAACGTTGATCAGCCTGTTGCTGACCGTCATCGCCACCTCGGCCATGGCCGCTGACAACGAGCCCCTCGCAGTCCTGTACAACCCGGCGCAGCCACTGGACATCGCCAGCGTGGTTTCTGTGTCGAACACCGCGACAGCGTGCGGGGTCGTACCGGCGACCATGGTGTATGTCGATCATCAAGGCCAGACCCACCGTGTGACCTACAACGTCATGGGGGATTGCACCAGCAACCTGTGATCACCGGGCTCACAGCAAGGTCCACGTGTAGCTGAGGATCAAGCGGTTCTCGTCGATATCACTGCGGTAGTTTGAACGCGCCATCGCATTGCGCACGCGAATGCCCAAACCTTTGAGGCTGCCGCTCTGCAACACATAGCCGATGTCCAGGTCACGTTCGCGATCCTTGCCCTCATAGCCCTTGCCGGTATCGACATTGTTGCCGCTGATGTAGCGCACGGTACTGGTCAGCCCCGGTACGCCGAGCGCCGCGAAGTCGTAGTCGTAACGCGCCTGCCAGGAACGCTCATCGGTGAAGGCGAACTCGTAGGTCGGCACCTCGTTGCCCAGTGGAGAGATGTTGGCAAATACCCGTGGAAATGCACTGTCGCCGAACATGCCCTGATAGCCGACGTAAAACGTATGACCGCCACGCTTGGCCGATAGCAGCGAGAAGAACGCCTGGTTGTCGATGTTGCCCAGCAGTTTTTTGCCGTCCTCGCGCGAATCGTAGTAACCGAGGTTGGCGCCGAGGATCCAGTCGCCCACCGGCTCACTGTGCTTTAAACCCAGAAAACGCTGGTTGTAGATATCTTCCAGTTGCCCGTACCAGGCACTGACTGAGCTGCGCTTGTCGTTGAAGACATAGTCAGCGCCGGCAAAATTGAAACCGTCACTGCTGACCTGACGCTGCGGCACGTGACCCAGCATCGCCTGCATTTTTTCGTCGCCAGCCTCGTTGCGCAGGCTGGTTGAACTCAAGTGACCACCCTGCACAGTCAGGCCATTGATCTCGTTGGAGGTGATGCTTGCGCCCTGATAACTGGGTGGCAGCAGGCGAATATCGCTGAATGCCAACACCGGCAGGTTGGGTTGCAACTCACCGACTTTCAGCTCGGTTTTGGAGTAGCGCATCTTCAACGCGCCTTCCAGACGGCTGTAGTTGTCTGCCGCGCGGCCGTCGTCCTGCACCGGCAACAAACCGGTATTGGTCCGGTCCGGAGCGCTGTCGAGCTTGAGACCGAGCAAGCCGATGACGTCCATCCCAAACCCGACGGTGCCCTGGGTGTATCCAGACTTCACGTTGAGGATGAAACCCTGGGCCCACTCTTCAGCCTTCGATTGCTGGTTGGCGCCGACGATGTCGGAATAGTCGCGACTGAAGTAGTAATTGCGCGCCTGCAACGTCGCGCTGGTGTCTTCGATAAAGCCTTTTTCAGCGGCCATCGTGCCTGTGGAAAAACTCGAGACGACAGCCAGGGACAACACCGAACCGGTTGTTGGGAGAATCTGTTTCATCGTTTTTCTCTTATTGTTATTGATCGACTGGTTGAAAGACTTCAGTTGCAGTGGATTTGCGACGGGGAACGGGACGACGGGCGCTCAACAGCACATGGGTGACCATGCCGAAAATCAGCCCCCAGAAAGCGGCAGACAAACCGAACAACGACATGCCCGAAGCCGTGACCAGAAAGGTCACCAGTGCGGCTTCACGATCGCTCGGCACCGCCATCGCGCCGGTCAACGCGCCGGCAATGGCGGCGAACAAGGCCAGCCCGGCCAGCGCCGCGATCAACTCTTTGGGGAACGCTGAAAACAGCGAGACCAGCGTGGCGCCGAAGATCCCCAGCAGCAGGTAGCACAGGCCGCCGACGACCCCGGCCACGTAGCGTTTGCGAGGATCTTCGTGAGCTTCGCGACCGGTGCAGATCGCCGCGGTGATCGCCGCCAGATTCAGCCCATGGCAACCAAACGGCGCCAGCAATGCGGTGCCCAGCGCGCTACTGGCGATGATCGGGCTCGCTGGCGTCGGATAGCCACTGGCGCGCAGCACCGCCATGCCGGGCACGAACTGACCGGTCAGCGCCACCATCACCAGCGGCAAGGCAATGTTCAGGATCGCGCCCAGACTGAACTCGGGCGTGAACCACACCGGCGTGGCCAGGTCGATCACCAGCGCTTCACGATGTAAATCACCGGTGAACGCGGCAATCGAACAGCCCATCAGCAGCACCATCATCACCGCATAACGCGGCATCACACGCTTGCAGATCAGGTAGCAGGCAAACATCGCCAGGACCAGCAACGGCTTGCGCTGCATCGACACGAACAAGCCAGTGCCGAAACTGAACAGGATCCCCGCCAGCATCGCCGCCGCGATGGCGGCGGGCAGCTTGCTGATGATCCGGTCGAAAGCGCCCGAGATGCCAACCACGAAAATGATCAGGCTGCTGACCAGATACGCCCCCACCGCCTCTGCCATGGAGATGTCCGGCAACAGCGTCACCAGCAACGCCGAGCCCGGCGCCGACCAGGCGATGATCACCGGAACGCGGTAGCGCAGGCTCAAACCGATACCGAGCACGGCACTGCCAATGGAGATCGCCCAGATCCAGGACGACAACACTTCCCGCGAAAGATGTGCCTCTTCTGCCGCCTGAAAGATGATCACCAACGGGCCGGCGTAGGAAATCACCGTGGCAATGAATCCAGCCACGGCGGCTGACAACGAGAAGTCCTGGAAAAACGCTTTCATGATTCAGGCACCGGTCGCTGACAACGCTGGGTTGACGCCCGCAACGCTGCGTCGGCTGCTGATGGCGAACACGGTCATGGCCAGGGTCGCCACCGCACCGGGCAAGGCAAACGCCATGAAGTTCAGTTGCAGGGGCAAGCTGATCCCGAGCAAGGCACCACCCAGCAGCGGACCGACGATGGCCCCGTTGCGCCCAATGCCCGACGCCCAGCCCAGACCGGTAGACCGAATCGTCATGGAGTAAAACTGCGCGGCACAGGCGTACAAAAGAATCTGCGAGCCAATGGTGGTGGCACCCGCAATGGCGATCAGCAAGTACAACACCGGCATCGGGCTGTTGAAGCCCAACAGCGTGATCGACACCGCCGCCATGGCGAAAAACACCGCCAGCACTCTCGGCAGATTGAGTTTGTCGCCCAGCACCCCGCCACCGACCGCGCCGAAGATCGCCCCGAAGTTCAACACCAGCAGGAACGACAGGCTCGAACCCAGGCTGTAACCGGCGTTGGCCATCAGTTTCGGCAGCCAGGAACTCAGCGCGTACACCATCAACAGGCAGCAGAAAAACGCCAGCCACAGCATCAGCGTGCGCAGCGCACGGCCTTCACGGAACAACTGCAACACTGGGGTGCCCGTGCCTTTCACTTCGGCCATGTGCAATTGATCAGAGGTTTGCGCGACGTAGGCCGGATCGATGCGCTGAAGAATATTGCGCGCCTCTTCATTACGCCCCTGACGCAACATGAAGCCCACCGATTCGGGCAGGAAATACATGATCAGCGGCAACAACAGCAACGGCAGGACCGCCACGTAAAACACCGACTGCCAGCCGAAACTCGGGATCAGCACAATGCCCAGTCCGGCGGACAGCATGCCGCCCACCGAGTAACCGCTGAACATGATCGCGACCAGAGTGCTGCGGATTTTTTTCGGCGCGTACTCGTTCATCAGTGCCACGACGTTAGGCATCACGCCGCCAATGCCGAGCCCGGCAATGAAGCGACAGAGGCCGAACTCGGTGGGGTTTCGGGCGAAACCATTGAGTACGGTGAAGCCACTGAAGAGCATCACGCAGATCGTGATGGCTTTTTTGCGACCGATCCTGTCCGACAGCGGACCGAAGAACAGCGCACCGAACATCATGCCGAACAGTGCATAGCTGCCCAGTGCACCGGCTTGCAGAGGACTGAGCCCCCACTCTTTCATCAGCATCGGCAAGACCACGCCGTAGATCACCAGATCGTAACCGTCGAAGATGATGATCAGGGCACACCAGAACAGCACCATCCAGTGAAAGCGGTTGAAACGAGCGTTGTCGATAACCTCATGTACGTCGATCTTGCGCATGGCATATATCTCTTGTTGTTGTTTTTTTAGAGCGGCGGTAACACGGCTTACGTCCGTACAGCCGAGGGTAGAGCCGCCCGATACGTGGCAATATCCAGTGCGCGCAGATCACTATCCATTTTGTGCAGGGCCCTGAAACGGGCATGGGAGCGGGAGGCATTGACCCTCTCCGACAAATTGTCTTCTTTGCGATCACATTTGAACGCTAAGCTTGGGCCTATGGATGACTCAGATTACTTACGCCTGCTGACCATCGCGGCCGAGCAAGCCAACGCGTTCCTGTCCAATGCCCGCAAGTGGGAGCGTGAGCGTTGGGTCTGCCAGCGCCTGCTGCAAGGCTTGAACATTCCCTATCGCGCCGATGAGTTCGCCCCCGCCGGGGAGCCGCCGGATGTGTTGTTTCGCGATGCCAGTTTCGAGGTGTTCTTCGTGCTCGACGAGGGCCGGCGCCTCAACGATGAATGGCGCGACGAATTGCAACGCCGACGCAGCGCGTTTTCCCTGAGCCAACTGGTGCGCCGCGAGGCCAAGCCACGACGCATCCCCGCCAACGAGTTCTTGCTGCGATTGGCGCCGACCTTGCGCAAAAAAGCGCACAACTACAAAGAGCGCGGCATGGATCTGGGTGAATTGGACATCATTGCCTTCGCCAGCCTCAAACGCGAAGTGCTGGACCTCAACAGCCATTTCCCGCCGCCGACCGAATACCTGCGCCAGGGCTGGCGCTCGCTGTCATTGGTTGGGCCGACATTCGCCCGCGTGCTGTTCGCTCACCCGGATGCGCCGGACTTCTTGCGCAGCAACCTGGGGCGCAGCATTGTGTTCGACGTCGGGATCAGTCTGTGAGCCCGCTGCAGGAGCTGATCGCCGAGGTGCCACAACAGGGTCGTGTACGCTGGATCGGCGTGCGCCCGCAATCACGTTCGGCGATGCTTGCACTCGATGCCGTGGAAGCGCGCCTGGAGGCCGGCCTGACCGGCGACCACGCCCGCCCCGGCGTGCGCAATGCGCGGCAGGTAACGCTGATTCAGTGGGAGCACCTGGCAGTGATCAGTTCACTGATGGGGCGAGCACAGGATCATCCGGTCCGGCCTGAAGATCTGCGGCGCAATCTCGTTATCAGTGGCATCAACCTGTTCAGCCTCAAGGGCCGCCGCTTCCGGATCGGCCAGGCAACGTTCGAAACCACCGGCTGGTGCCAGCCCTGCGCGCGTCTGGAAAGCAACCTGGGCATCGGCACCTTTCAGGCCGTGCGCGGACATGGCGGAATCACTGCCCGGGTGTTACAAAGTGGCATCATTCGCCTGGACGACATCGTTAGCGTCGAACCCATTGCGGACAGCGGCTATGCTGCGTTCAACCCTGGGTAAAAACACTGTAGCTTCTACACATTCAGCAACGTCTACTCCTGACGAGGCCCGATATGACCAGCCGCCTGAACCCCGACGACCAAAAGCATGTCGAAGAGTACCTGCAGTTGTCCCAGCACCAAGTCGAGCGCCGGCCTTTCCGGCCGTGGATGCTCCTTGTACTGGTATTGGCAGTGACCATTGGTCTGGGCCTGTTGAGCCGACTTATCAGTTACCTGACGCTATGAGCTGCCTTGCGCTCGCTCGGGTAATTGCACCGATTTCCTTTAGCCTTGCGAGTTATCCCCATGTCCCATCGTATTGTCATTGTCGGCGGCGGCGCCGGCGGTCTGGAGTTGGCTACCCGTCTGGGTAAGACTCTGGGCAAGCGCGGTACGGCCAGCGTGATGCTGGTCGACGCGAACCTGACCCACATCTGGAAACCCTTGTTGCACGAAGTGGCGGCCGGTTCCCTGAACTCTTCCGAAGACGAACTCAACTATGTCGCCCAGGCCAAATGGAACCACTTCGAGTTCCAGCTGGGGCGCATGAGCGGGCTCGATCGCGCGAAGAAAAAAATCCAGCTGGCCGCCACCTACGACGAAGCCGGTCTGGAGCTGGTGCCGGCCCGCGAAGTGCCTTACGACTCGCTGGTGATCTCCGTCGGCAGCACCACCAATGATTTCGGCACCCAGGGCGCGGCGCAACACTGCCTGTTCCTCGACACCCGCAAACAGGCCGAGCGTTTCCACCAGCAACTGCTCAATCACTATTTGCGCGCGCACGCCGGTCAGACCGACACGATCGAGCAAATCAGCGTGGCCATCGTCGGCGCCGGTGCCACCGGGGTCGAACTGGCCGCAGAACTGCACAACGCCGCCCACGAATTGGCAGCCTATGGTCTGGACCGGATCAAACCGGAAAACATGCACATCACCCTGATCGAAGCCGGTCCACGGGTGCTGCCGGCGCTGCCGGAGCGCATTGGCGGGCCTGTGCATAAAACCCTGGAGAAACTCGGGGTCAACGTCATGACCAATGCCGCTGTCAGCGAAGTGACGGCCGACAGCCTGATCACCGCCGACGGCAACGAAATCAAGGCCAGCCTGAAAGTCTGGGCCGCGGGGATTCGCGCACCGGGTTTCCTCAAGGACATCGATGGCCTGGAAACCAACCGCATCAATCAGCTGCAAGTGCTGCCGACCCTGCAAACCACCCGTGACGAAAACATCTTCGCGTTCGGTGATTGCGCCGCCTGCCCGCAACCGGGTAGCGACCGCAATGTGCCGCCACGCGCCCAGGCCGCTCACCAACAGGCTTCGCTGCTGGCCAAATCGTTGAAACTGCGCATCGAAGGCAAGGCGTTGCCGGAGTACAAGTACACCGACTACGGCTCGCTGATCTCGCTGTCGCGTTTTTCGGCTGTGGGTAACTTGATGGGCAACCTCACCGGCAGCGTGATGCTCGAAGGCTGGCTGGCGCGGATGTTCTACGTGTCGCTGTACCGCATGCACCAGATGGCGCTGTACGGGCCGTTCCGCACAGCGATGCTGATGCTGGGCAGCAAGATCGGTCGCGGCACCGAGCCGCGCCTCAAGTTGCACTAACACCTCAACCACTGTGGGAGCGAGCTTGCTCGCGATAGCGGTCTGGCATTCAGTACATGTGTTGAATGTCAGGCCGTCATCGCGAGCAAGCTCGCTCTCACACTGGTTTTGCGGCGTTCTTGAGTTTCCTGCGGACAAAAAAAATCCCCGTATCTTTCGATACGAGGATTTTTAATATGGTCGGGGTAAGGGGATTCGAACTCCTGACATCCTGCTCCCAAAGCAGGCGCGCTACCGGACTGCGCTATACCCCGGTAAAAAAAAGGCACCTTTGAAAGGCGCCTTCTTCGATCAGCGCTTTTGGCCTCTGATCTTAAGATTCGATTCCAGCGCTAACTGGTTTCAAAAATGGTGGGTCGTGTGGGATTCGAACCTACGACCAATTGGTTAAAAGCCAACTGCTCTACCAACTGAGCTAACGACCCAAAAATGGTCGGGGTAAGGGGATTCGAACTCCTGACATCCTGCTCCCAAAGCAGGCGCGCTACCGGACTGCGCTATACCCCGGTTTGAAATTGGCTCCGTGACCAGGACTCGAACCTGGGACCCAATGATTAACAGTCATTTGCTCTACCGACTGAGCTATCACGGAACTACACATTTCAATTTACAACTTTGAAGCTTTACTGCGTTCTCTTCAACCCGTTCGCATCGCTGCGTTCGTGTGTCTGAGGCGCGCTATTCTACAATCTTCAGCACCTCTGTCAACCCCCTAAATTGCTTTCAAGTTAATGATTTGCAACTTATTTTGGATTCCTGCTTGGGGAGCGGAAACCCTGGCGGGTGACTTACTGCGGGGCGCACTTTACAAGCCTTTTCCTTTGAGTTCAACAGCCTAACGAAAAAAAGGCCTCGCAATGCGAGGCCTTTTCAATTTTGTTGCCGATCTGGATCAGACGAAGACGATTTCGTCGTTTTCCACCACACCGTGAGCGGTATCGCCCGGCATGAATCGACCGGACAGGATCAACTGCGCCAGCGGGTTCTCGATCCAGCGCTGGATAGCGCGCTTGAGCGGCCGTGCGCCATATACCGGGTCGTAACCGACCGCGATCAGCTTGTCCATGGCTTCCGGGCTGAGTTCAAGCTTCAGCTCGCGCTCGGTCAGGCGGCTGCGCAGACGGCCCAGCTGGATCTCGGTAATGCCGGCGATCTGATCCCGCGCCAACGGCTCGAAGATCACCACTTCGTCGACCCGGTTGATGAACTCCGGCCGGAAGTGGCTGGAAATCGCATCCATCACCGCCGCGCGCTGCGCCTCACGGTCACCGACCAGTTCCTGGATCTGTACCGACCCCAGGTTGGAGGTCATGACAATCACGGTATTCTTGAAGTCCACCGTGCGGCCATGGCTGTCGGTCAGACGACCATCCTCGAGCACTTGCAGCAAGATGTTGAACACATCCGGGTGCGCCTTCTCGACTTCGTCCATGAGGATCACCGAATACGGCTTGCGACGAACGGCCTCGGTCAGGTAACCGCCCTCTTCGTAGCCCACATAGCCTGGTGGCGCACCGATCAAGCGAGCCACGGAATGTTTCTCCATGAACTCGGACATGTCGATCCGCACCATCGCCTCTTCAGTATCAAAGAGGAATTCGGCCAAGGCCTTGCACAGCTCGGTTTTACCGACACCGGTCGGGCCGAGGAACATGAACGAGCCGCTTGGCCGGTTCGGGTCGGACAACCCGGCGCGGGAACGCCGCACCGCATTGGAAACCGCAACGACCGCTTCGTCCTGGCCGATCACACGCTGGTGCAACAGGCTTTCCATCTTCATCAGTTTTTCGCGCTCGCCTTCGAGCATTTTCGACACTGGAATACCGGTCCACTTCGAAACCACTTCGGCGATCTCTTCCTCCGTCACCTTGCTGCGCAGCAGCTGGTTTTCGGGTTTGCCATGCTGGTCGACCATTTGCAGGCTGCGTTCCAGGTCCGGGATCACCCCGTACTGCAACTCCGCCATGCGGTTCAGGTCGCCTTTGCGGCGGGCCGTTTCCAGCTCCTGACGGGACTGCTCGATTTTCTGCTGGATCTGCGCAGAACCCTGGACTTCGGCTTTTTCCGAATTCCAGATTTCTTCGAGATCCGAGTACTCACGCTCTAGACGTGCGATTTCTTCCTGCAATTTTTCCAGACGCTTCTTCGCCGCGTCGTCGCTTTCTTTCTTCAGCGCCTGGGATTCCACCTTCAACTGAATCAGGCGCCGCTCCAGACGGTCCAGCACTTCCGGCTTGGAGTCGATCTCCATGCGGATGCGGCTGGCGGCTTCATCGACCAGGTCGATGGCCTTGTCCGGCAACTGCCGGTCAGTGATGTAGCGATGGCTGAGCTTGGCCGCGGCAATGATCGCGCCGTCGGTAATCGCCACCTTGTGGTGAACCTCATAACGCTCCTTGAGGCCACGCAGGATGGCGATGGTGTCTTCTTCGCTCGGCTCGTCCACCAGCACTTTCTGGAAACGTCGCTCGAGAGCGGCGTCCTTCTCAATGTATTGGCGGTACTCGTTGAGCGTAGTGGCGCCCACACAGTGCAGCTCACCGCGGGCCAGGGCCGGCTTGAGCATGTTGCCCGCATCCATCGAGCCTTCGCCCTTGCCGGCGCCGACCATGGTGTGCAGTTCGTCGATGAACAGGATGATCTGCCCTTCCTGCTTCGACAGCTCATTGAGCAGGGATTTCAGGCGCTCTTCGAACTCACCGCGATACTTGGCCCCGGCGATCAGCGCCCCCATGTCCAGGGACAACAGGCGCTTGCCCTTGAGGCCATCCGGCACTTCGCCATTGATGATGCGCTGGGCCAGGCCTTCGGCGATGGCGGTTTTACCCACGCCAGGCTCACCGATCAGCACCGGGTTGTTCTTGGTACGACGTTGCAGCACCTGGATGGTCCGGCGAATCTCATCGTCACGGCCGATCACCGGGTCGAGCTTGCCGTCTTCGGCGCGCTTGGTCAGGTCGACGGTGTATTTATCCAACGCCTGACGCGATTCTTCGTGGTTGGCGTCGTTTACCGCTTCGCCGCCACGCAGGTTGTTGATCGCATTTTCCAGGGCTTTCTTGCTCACGCCCTGGCCGAGCAACAGCTTGCCGAGCTTGCTGTTCTCGTCCATGGCGGCGAGCAGCACCAGCTCGCTGGAGATGAACTGGTCGCCCTTCTGCTGGGCCAAACGGTCGGCCTGGTTGAGCAGGCGCGCCAGATCCTGCGACATGTTCACGTCGCCGGTCGGGTTCTGGATTTTCGGTAGCTGGTCGAGCTCTTTGGTCAGCTCTTTACGCAGGCTGTTGACGTCGAAGCCCACCTGCATCAACAGGGGCTTGATCGAGCCGCCCTGCTGTTCGAGCAAGGCTTGCATCAAGTGCGCCGGCTCGATGGCCGGATGATCGAGGCCGACTGCCAGGGATTGGGCATCGGACAACGCTAACTGCAATTTGCTGGTTAAACGGTCTATACGCATGGGTCACCTTCCTTTTGAGCAGGCCGGACCTATAAAACATCCTGAATGAAGAAACCTGCCAGATACCACAATAGATGTGGTCGATTCTGGGAGTTTCAAGCGTCGGGACGTTGATGCAGGTCAGGCAAGTCTAGCGGTCGCGCCCTGCCTTACGAATACGTTCCTCTTTGGCGAGTGGCTGTTGTCGTCAGGCAAGGCGCCGCGACGAGTCATAGCCCGCTATGGCGAAGAGCGGCAACGCAGCATGACGGCAACAGACGCCGTCAAAGAGGAACAGTATTCGTGAGACAGGGCGCTACAGCCAGATCAGGGAGGCGAATCGGCCAGTGCGGGGCGCACGGCGGTAAGAAAAGAAGCGAGGATCGGTCACGGTGCAGAAACCGCCACCATAGACAGCCGTTACACCGCGAGCCGCCAGACGCAAACGCGCCAGCATATAGATGTCAGCCATGAACTTGCCGGGGTTTTGACTTGGCACGAAGGCTTCTGCGGCTTGAGGCAGTTGCTGCACGAAGGTTTCGCGCACTTCGGAGCCAACTTCAAACGCTTGTGGACCAATGGCCGGACCGAGCCACACCAATACCTCGGCAGGCGGTACCGCCAGACTGTCGAGCGTAGCTTCCAGCACACCCGCCGCCAACCCGCGCCAGCCGGCATGGGCTGCCGCAACGCGAGTACCGGCACGGTCGCAAAACAGCGCAGGCAGGCAATCGGCGGTCATCGCCGCGCAGGCGACGCCCGGCGTTGATGTCCAACTGGCATCGGCAGTGTCCACCCGGCCTGGATTGGCATGGGCCACGACAATCCCGTGGACCTGCTGCAGCCAGGCCGGTTGAATGGAGAAATGATCAGTCAGACGACGGCGATTCTCGGCAACAGCTTCAGGGCTGTCGTCGACGTGATCGCCGAGATTGAGGCTGTCGAACGGCGCCAGACTGACGCCGCCCGCTCGGGTGGTCACACAGGCTTTGACCCCGGCCGGCGCGGGCCAGTCAGGAATCAGCCAGTCACTCATCCGATGAACGCCTCACGGTCTTGCTTGAGCAGGGTCAGCAACCAGACGAAATCTTCCGGCAATGGCGATTCCCAGCTCATGCGCTGACCGGTGGTCGGATGATCCAGTTCCAGGAAACGCGCATGCAGCGCCTGACGCGGGAAGTTTTTCAGCGACTCGACCATGGTTGGGTTGGCGGCCGGCGGAATACGGAAACGACCGCCATAGGCAGGATCTCCGACCAACGGATAGTTGATGTGCGCCATGTGCACGCGAATCTGGTGCGTACGACCGGTTTCCAGCTTCACCCGCACATGGGTGTGGGAGCGGAAGCGTTCGAGCACGCGGTAATGGCTGACGGCTTGCTTGCCACCCTCCATCACGGCCATGCGCTGGCGTTGCTGGCCGTGACGACCGATCGGCGCGTTGATCTTGCCACCGGCGGTCACCACACCGATCACGATGCACTCGTAGATCCGGCTGACGCTGCGGCTCTGCAACTGTGTAACCAGCTGCGTCTGCGCTTGAATGGTCTTGGCCACCACCATCAGACCGGTGGTGTCCTTGTCCAGGCGATGCACGATACCGGCGCGGGGCACATTGATGATGTCCGGCACGTGGTGCAGCAAGGCATTGAGCAAGGTGCCGTCGGCATGACCGGCAGCCGGGTGCACCACCAGGCCCGCAGGCTTGTTGATCACCAGGATGTCGTCGTCTTCATAGACGATATCCAGGGCTATGTCTTGAGCGACCCATTCGCCCTGAGCTTCCTGCTCGGCAGTCAGCTCAAGGATGGCGCCGCCGTGGACGATGTCTCGCGGGCGGATAACCGCCCCATCCACAGTCAGGCGGCCGTCTTTGATCCAGGCGGAAAGGCGCGAGCGCGAGTGCTCAGCGAATAATTGTGCGGCGACTTGATCGAGGCGTTGGCCGCCCAATTCGGACGGCACCTCTGCGCGAAGTTCAATTTTATCGGACATGCTCAGACTAGGCGTCGGCACAGCCTTTGGTTTCGGCTGCGCGCTTGTGGTTAAATACGGCGTCTTTTGCCCCGAGGCTATTCAACGGGGCGCTCATCATAACAGGACGGCCACGCCCAAGACAGCGGCCGTCATAGGGACGCAAGCCGCCATGCAAGTGAAACACCTGCTGCTGATCGCCATCCTCGCATTGACCGCTGCTTGCTCATCGAAGGAAGTCGTAGACGAAAACCTCAGTGAAGTCGAGCTGTACCAACAGGCTCAAAATGACCTGGACAACAGTAGCTACACCAGTGCCATCGCCAAGCTGAAGGCTCTGGAATCGCGTTATCCGTTCGGTCGCTATGCCGATCAGGCGCAACTCGAGCTCATCTACGCCAACTACAAGAACACCGAGCCAGAAGCGGCCAAGTCCGCTGCGGAACGCTTCATTCGTCTGCACCCACAGCATCCGAACGTCGATTATGCCTACTACCTCAAAGGCCTGACTTCTTTCGACCAGGACGTCGGCCTGCTGGCGCGTTTCCTGCCGCTGGACATGACCAAGCGTGACCCGGGCGCCGCCCGCGACTCCTATAACGAGTTCGCCCAGCTGACCAGCCGCTTCCCGAACAGCCGTTACGCACCGGATGCCAAGCAGCGCATGATCTATCTGCGCAACCTGCTGGCGGCCTACGAAATTCACGTGGCCGACTACTACCTGACCCGTCAGGCCTATGTCGCCGCCGCGAACCGCGGTCGTTACGTGGTGGAAAACTTCCAGGAAACCCCTTCGGTCGGCGACGGCCTGGCGGTGATGACCGAGGCCTACCAGCGCCTGCACCTGGACGAACTGGCTGCCACCAGCCTGGAAACCTTGAAGCTCAACTACCCGAACCACCCGACGCTGGTGGACGGCCAGTTCGTACCGACCGTCGCCGAAGCGGACAACCGTTCGTGGCTGAGCAAGGCGACCCTGGGCCTGATCGAGTCCCGTCCGCCGCTGCCACCAGGCGAAACCCGCGCCAACCAGGACGTACAGAGGCAGTTCCAGGACGCCAAGGACGCCATCCCGAGCGAGCTCAAGCCTAAAGACGACAATGGCGACGCGATCGAAGAAGAAAATCACGAAGCGGAAGGCAACAACAGTGACCGCTCGTGGTTCAGCTACATGACCTTCGGCGTGTTCGACTGACACCCCGGGTTGTGCAAAAAGGGAGACTTTCGAGTCTCCCTTTTTTATTTCAGCGCTTTATTACACTGTGCGCCTGTCAGGTCCTTGGCTAAACTGCCGCTTCATCAATCAAAAAGCAGCTCACCATGCTTCGTTTATTGTTCTGGATTGCCCTGATTGCCGCTGCAGTGTGGTTCTGGCGCAAGTTCAAGGGTCAGGCTTCCACCCCCAGGCCCCCTGCCGAGCGGGACGCGGCGCCCATGGTCCGTTGCGCCCATTGTGGCGTCCACCTGCCCCGCGACCGCGCGCTGAGCCTCGACCAACGTTGGTATTGCAGCCAGGCTCACCTCGAGCAAGACAAGGATTCCAGCGGCCGCTGACACGTCACCCGAAATAGCGGCCGATTAAGGACTATCGCGCGCACCCAAGGAACTGAAAGGTGCAGATCGACGTCTGACACAGATTATTCAAGACCTCTCTCTGCGAATGAACCGGGTAATCGAAAACGTCCTGCACCTGCAGCGCCGCGAGCAAATGTCGCCGCTACGGCTCGAGCTGAAATCACTGGAAATACTCGAAAATGAAGCCCCAGCCCGCCATATCAAGGGCCTGGGGCTTTATCTGTCCGGCCAGCCGGGCGAAAGCATTCTGTCCCGCCTAGACTTCAAGGCACGCCAGGAAAGCGGCTGCTTTTGCATGACCTTTGCTCTCGGACGGAACCCACGTTGAACACCAGACCACGACAAAAAGTCTTGATTGTCGATGACGAACCGGACATTCGCGAACTCCTGGAAATCACCCTGGGAAGGATGAAGCTGGAGACGTTCAACGCCCGCAACGTCGGCGAAGCGCAATCCCTGCTCAAACGCGAAACCTTCGATCTATGCCTGACCGACATGCAGTTGCCGGACGGTACCGGCCTGGAGCTGGTGCAGCACATCCAGCAACGCCACCCCCGGGTCCAGGTGGCGATGATCACCGCCTATGACAGTCTCGAAAACGCGATCAGTGTGCTCAAGGCCGGGGCATTCGACTTCCTGACCAAACCGGTGGACCTTACGCGTCTGCGTGAGCTGGTCACCAGCGCCCTGCTGGTTCCTGCCCGCGGGGTCGGCATCGATCGTCGCTTGCTGGGCGACTCATTGCCCATGCGCAACCTGCGCGAACACATCACCAAACTGGCTGGCAGCCATGCGACGGTATACATCAGCGGAGAGTCCGGCAGCGGCAAGGAGTTGGTCGCGCGCCTGATCCACGATCAAAGCCCTCGCGCCAATCAGCCGTTCATTGCGATCAACTGCGCGGCGATTCCCTCGGAACTGTTGGAGAGCGAGTTTTTCGGCCATCGCAAAGGCAGTTTCAGCGGCGCTATCGAAGATAAGCCCGGTCTGTTCCAGACAGCCCACGGCGGCACCCTGCTGCTCGACGAAGTCGCCGACCTGCCGCTGTCCATGCAAGTCAAATTGCTGCGCGCGATTCAGGAGAAATCCGTACGCTGCGTTGGCGGGCAGCAGGAAGTGGCGGTGGATGTGCGCATTCTCTGCGCCACGCACAAGGACCTTGGTACCGAAGTCGCCGCCGGACGATTTCGTCATGATCTTTACTACCGTTTGAACGTGATCGAACTCCGGGTGCCGCCCTTGCGCGAGCGCCGTGATGACATCGAAATGCTAGCCAGCCACATTCTCAAGCGTCTGGCCGCCGATACCGGTCAACCTGCGGCGAGACTCCACCCCCTAGCCCTCGATGCGCTGAAGAGCTATCGCTTCCCGGGCAATGTGCGGGAACTGGAAAACATGCTCGAACGGGCGCACACCTTGTGTGAGAACAAACAGATCGAAGCCGGTGACCTGCGCCTGGCTGAAGGCAACTGTGGGGCTGAGGGTGGCGTGCCGGACCTGACCCGGATCGACAATCTGGAAGCCTACCTGGAAAACATCGAACGCCAACTACTGCTCCAGGCCCTGGAGGAAACCCGCTGGAACCGCACGGCGGCGGCTCAGCGGTTGAACCTGTCATTCAGGTCGATGCGCTATAGGCTCAAGAAGTTTGGATTGGATTGAGGCCCTTATCGCGAGCAAGCCGCTCCCACAGGGTCATTGGTGAACACAACAACTGCGAACACCTCAGAACCATTGCAGGAGCGAGCTTGCTCGCGATAGCGACCGGGTAAACGACAGCGATCCAGCAGTCAGAGCCGCCCGGCAGGCGCATAAGGCGCCGGATCGATAATCGGCGCACGGCCCAGCATTACATCGGCAAACAACTGGCATGACGCTGGCGCCAGCACCAGCCCGTTTCGGTAATGCCCACAGTTGAGCCAGAGCCCGTCAAAACCCGGCACCGGGCCGATGTAGGGAATGCCCTCGGGTGATCCCGGGCGCAATCCGGCCCAATGCCCCACCACTTCGGCATCGGCCAGCGCCGGGATCAATTCCACCGCGGACGCCTTCAGGCTTTCCAGTGCCGACCCGGTCGGCGTCTTGTCAAAGCCTTCATGCTCCAGCGTACTGCCGATCAATATGTGCCCGTCGCGCCGGGGAATCGCATAACGGCCCTTGGCCAGGACCATGCTCGGCAGGAAGTCCGCCGCACACTTGTAGAGAATCATCTGCCCTTTCACCGGTTCGACCGGCAGCGTCAGATCAAGAAGCTTGAGCAAATCACCGCTCCAGGCCCCCGCCGTCAGGACGACTTGATCGCCCGGGACAGCACCTGTGGAGGTCTGCACGCCGACCACTTTGTTGCCCTCACGAACAAACCCGCTGACTTCGCACTGCTCATGGATCGTCACGTTCGGCAGCGCCAGCAACGCAGCCTTGAGTGACTTCACCAGACGCGGATTACGCACGTTGGCGACGTCGGCCATGTAGATCGCCCGGGAAAAACCGCTGCCCAGCACCGGCACGGCGTCGTGTGCTGCCGAAATATCCACCGCGCTAAGCGGGCGATTTTCCCGGACAGCCCAAGCCAGCGCTTCAGCCTCGTCATCCAGATCCAGCCAGTACAGACCGGTGGTGTGCACTTCAGGATCAACGCCAGTGGCGGCAAACAAGCGCTCGCCCAGCTGTGGATAAAAGTCCTGGGACCAGTGAGCCAACGCGGTGACCGCCAGGCTGTATCGCCACGGGTAAAGCGGCGAAACGATGCCGCCGCCGGCCCAGGACGATTCCTGGCCGACGCTCGAGCGATCCAGCAGCACAACGCTTTGCACTTCGGAGGCGAGATTGAAGGCCGTCAGCAATCCAATCACCCCACCGCCGACAATCACCACTTGCTGTTGCCTGGTCATGTTCTGATCCAATCGTTAAATAGACAGAGGGTACAAAAGGCACCCGAAATAGAAACTCAGCGCCCCCAGCAGTCTTTGCTGGTCAGGCCGGATTTCGCGTTGACCATACCGAGCACACCGGTGTTGGTGATGGTCAGATCACCGCACTTGTCAGAGGCCATGCTCGAGTCAGCCTTGCGCACCGCCGTCAGCAGAAAGGTCTGGTCGGTCAGGGTCGGTGTGATGCTGTAGTAATCATTGCCGGTACTGAGGCCCGTCGCATCGGTGTAGGCATTTTTCTGCGAGTAGAAGCGCTCCAGGAGCTGCGCCTGCTCCGAGAGCAGACCGGCTACTTCTGCGCGACGGCCCTTGTTCAGGTATTCGGTGAAACTCGGGGCAGCAATGGTCATGACAATACCGATGATCGCAATCACGATCATGATTTCGATCAGGGTAAAACCGCGGTTGGAACTACGCATGCCTCAATTCTCACTCACTGTATTTGTCGCCACATGATGCGACGGCTGCCGCCGGATTTTTCCATCCCCGCAGTACCGTCGCCAGTGGAATCGTTCACGGCCCCGCCATTGTCGCTGGCGTCCTGGGTCGAATGTTCCCCGATAAAGATCACGCCATCGGATAGCGTGTCGCTGTTGTCGACCACTCCATCGGCGTTGCTGTCGAGCATCTTAACGCTGATCGCAGCGGGCAGCTTCAGGCAGACGGCCTTCAACCCCTGATTGCCATGGTAAAAACCGTACCAGTTGCCATTGGCCAGACAGGTGGGCCGGTTCAGCGCTGGCGAATCCGCTGATATGGCAGCGTGCGCCGACACCGACAGGTTAAGCGCGACGACGGCACCAAACAGTTGTGGCCATAACCTGACAGGTCGCTCAGTACTTCGCATAGATGCTCTCCACCACACTGCGCGAATGCCCCGCGATGCCGACCGCCGTTACCCGATACAACATCGCCCGGGTATTGATTGGCACATTCACCGCATCTTCGCTGTCACCAATATTTTGCACACCATAAAAGCCGTTGCCCGATGCAATCCAGGTCACTCCAGAAGAAGCGTTGAAACCGGCAGCGGTAATAGTCGAAGACTCGGACGGTGGCGCACATTGAACGGTGCCGCTACAAACAGGTAGCGCATAACTGTCCCGTTGCACTGTACTCTCGCCCACCCGCAATGCGGCTTCGGCACGCTGAAACGACTGGTTGCGCAAGGCGACACTACCGGCCATTTTTTCCTGCAGGGTGGCGCTTTGCATCGATGAAAGGCCAATCAACGTCAGCAAGAGCAAGAACACCAGGCTGACCAATAGGGCCATGCCGCGCTGGGTGTAACACGTCATGGGAGACCGATTCATTGGCACCCTCTCATGGCAAGCGGTTGCGCAGAGCGGCAACCACGTTGAAGGTTTGATCGCTCACGCGGTGGTTCGGATCGGTGAGGGTCAGGCTCAGGCGAACGCTACGAATCAGCGCGGGGTTCGGCGGGTTGCTGCTGTAGCGCGAAGCAGCCAGATCAGTGGCCGTGCTGGCCAGGCCGAAGCTCACGTCGAAAGCGCCGACGTTATCCACCAATACCTGGCCTGCTGCATCCCCGCCCTTCATGAGCAGTTGGTTGTTGTTGAAGCTGTAAATCAGCCGCCGGATCGGAAATGCCAGTTGCCCTGCCACTGGTGTCCGACCTTCACTGTAGGCCGTCGAATTGGTTCTACAATCGGAAAGCACGGTCCAGTCCGGCTTGTCGCCATTGCTGCCGACATCCGCCGTAACCAGCGTCAAACTGCGACTGCCATTGTCCCAACGGATCGGCGTTACACGATTGGCATGGAAATCACCTTTCTTGCTGGAATCAGTGATCCTTTCCAGGCAACCGAACATGCCGACCATGCGAATCTCCTGAATCATTTTGCTCAAAACGAAACGTGCGTCCTCCTGCATGTTCGCGGCCGCATTCTGGCTGAGATAGGTGTTCTTGGCCGCGATGAAAACCTGCACCACGCCCAGCACCACGATCAGGCTCAACGCCATGGCGATCAGCAACTCGACCAGGCTAAAACCCTTGCTGCGGCGCCTCACGGGATCACCATCGGATCAATGGCCGCGCGGCTGCTCAGGATGAAGCTGCGTCGTGAATCGGCAGTATTCGCGGCCCGTGAGTCGTCCCAGGTAATAGTGATGGTGTACACCTGCCGGTTGACGGTCACACTGCCCGTCGCGGAGGCTCCGAGTGAACTGACGATGTTGGCGTTGAAATCAAACAGGTCCTGATCCCGGGTAACGTCCGGATTGCCCGAGGCCGGCGGCGCAATGGTGTAATCCGCTGCGGCGTTGGCGCGAATGCGGTCCATCAGGTCGTAGGCGATAAAACTGGCCTGACTGGTCATGCGCGCACTGTCCGTGTACTTCAGCGCATTGAGCTGAACCGCCGCCGCCCCCAGCAGGCCCACTCCCAGAATGACTAACGCCACCAGGACTTCGACCAGCGTCATGCCCTCCTGCGCGCCTTGCCTCCCTGCCCTCATCCGCAACTCCCACCCAATAGAATTCGTCCGTTCAAACACACCGTCAGCGTCCTGCTTTGTGCTCCCCGCCCATAGCTGATCACCACCTCTGAGGACGGTGATGACAATCCGCCCATGCTGTTGAAATCGATGGCAGTGACGTCAGAGGTTAGTGCCAGAGTTGCACCGCCGCTCATCGCCGGAACAACCCGCAATACATTGGCCAAAGCGCCAGTACCGTCGTAAACCGTCAGTTCCCCACTCCAGGCAACCCCACCGGCCGTCGGTCGCACCCGTGTGGCATTGCCCCGCTCGATGGCTTCGAGCCGGGCAAAATTCAGGGCTCGTCGCAGGTCAGCGATTTCAGTATCCGCCCTCGTTGTTTGCATCGGGCGGGTAAACGCCGGGACAGCCAGAGTCAGCAGAATCAGAAGGATCGCGATCGCGACCAGCAACTCGATCAGCGTGAAACCTTTTGTAGGATGATCCATCGGGGCCTTCTGTTTCCTTCGGCTATACCTGCTCTTGCGCAGCACAACATTCGAGCGATGCGGTGCGTTTGCGTTGCCATTTCTCGTGCAGGGATTGCGCGGGCCACAGCACGCCACGGAGGGAGATGTCATGCGGCAACAAGGCTTCAGCCTGATCGAACTGCTCATGGGACTGGCAATTACAGGAATTGTTCTGCAGTTGGTCAGCCCGGCGTTCGCAACGCTGATCGAGTCGAACCAGAGACAGCAAGCGGCGCAGGCCCTTTTCAGCAGTATTCGCACCGCCCGGAGCGAAGCCATCGTCCGCAACCAGGCCGTGGTGATTCACGGCATCAATGGCGACTGGAGCCAAGGCTGGCGGATGATTCTGGATATCAGCGGCAAGGGGGAGATGGACAGCGACAACCCACTGCTGGCCGAACGCCAGAGCGGCGCACGCGTGTCGATTGTGGGGAACGGTCCGGTCGAAAGCTCCATACGATTCAGAGGTCAGGGCGAGTCACTGATTGGAGGGACGTTATACATTTGCACCGTTCGCGAACCGGTAAGCCAACATCAAGTGGTGTTGGCACGGACCGGTCGCGTCAGCCTGCGCAACGACAAGGTTGGGCAGCCGTTATGCGAAAAAGGGAATAAATTCAGAGCAACGAACGAACGCGCAGTTCTTTAGGCATAGAGAACGTGATGTTCTCCTCGCGACCTGCCAATTCATCGGCTCCGGTGGCACCCCAGGCCTGCAACTGCTGGATCACGCCGCGCACCAGGACTTCCGGGGCGGATGCGCCAGCGGTGATGCCGATACGCTCGACGCCGTCGAACCAGCTCTTTTGCAGGTCTTCGGCGCCGTCGATCAGGTAGGCCGGAGTGGACATGCGCTCTGCCAATTCGCGCAAGCGATTGGAGTTCGAGCTGTTCGGACTGCCGACCACCAGCACCACATCACACTCGTCGGCCAGTTGCTTGACCGCGTCCTGACGGTTTTGCGTGGCGTAGCAAATGTCGTCCTTGCGCGGTCCACCGATGGCCGGGAAGCGCGCACGCAGAGCGTCGATAACGCGACTGGTATCGTCCATCGACAATGTGGTCTGGGTCACGAAGGCGAGCGCTTCAGGGTTTTTCACCTGCAAAGCCGCGACATCCTTCTCGTCTTCGACCAGGTAGATCGCGCCGCCATTGCCAGCATCGTACTGGCCCATGGTGCCTTCGACTTCCGGGTGACCGGCGTGGCCGATGAGAATGCACTCTCGGCCGTCACGGCTGTAGCGCGCCACTTCGATGTGGACTTTGGTCACCAGCGGGCACGTGGCGTCGAACACTTTCAACCCACGGCCAGCCGCTTCGCTGCGCACGGCCTGGGAAACGCCGTGGGCACTGAAGATCACGATGACGTCGTCCGGCACCTGATCCAGCTCTTCGACGAAGATCGCACCACGGGAGCGCAGGTCCTCGACGACAAATTTGTTGTGGACCACTTCGTGGCGCACATAGATCGGCGGCCCGAAGACTTCCAGGGCGCGGTTGACGATTTCGATCGCCCGGTCCACACCGGCGCAGAAGCCACGGGGGTTGGCGAGTTTGATTTGCATGCTGTGCCTCGTGTCTTGCGCGCGAAAACAATGAAAAACAAACTGTGGGAGCGAGCTTGCTCGCGATGGCGGAGTGTCAGTCAATATCAATATTGAATGTCAGGTACTCATCGCGAGCAAGCTCGCTCCCACAGGGTCCGGTGGCAACAGAAGCTGCCCCGTAATGCCTTACAGCGCTTTGACGGAGATGATCTCTACGTCAAAGGTCAACGTCTTGCCCGCCAGCGGGTGGTTGAAGTCGATGGTCACTTGCGCGTCATCGAACTCTTTGACCACGCCCGGCAGTTCAGTATTGGCCGCATCGTTGAAGATCACCAGCAAACCTGGCGACAGCTCCATGTCCTGGAACTGTGAACGCGGGATGATCTGCACGTTTTGCGGGTTGGGCTGGCCGAAAGCGTTTTCCGGCTCGATGCTCAGCGTGCGCTTGTCACCGGCCTTGAAACCAAACAGCGCCGCTTCGAAACCTGGCAACAGGTTGCCGTCACCGACCTTGAAGGTCGCCGGGGCTTTATCGAAGGTGCTGTCCACCGTGTCGCCGTTCTCCAGGCGCAATGCGAAATGCAAGGTGACTTCCGTGTTCTGGCCGATGCGTTGCTCAGCCAATACCTGTTCAGTCATGAACGGTTTCTCCGGTCTTTTTACTTTTGAACATATCCAGTGCCAGCATGACAGCACCAACCGTGATTGCGCTGTCGGCAAAGTTGAACGCCGGGAAATACCAGCGATTCTGCCAATGCACCAGAATGAAATCGATCACATGGCCCAGGGCAACGCGGTCATACAGATTGCCCAGCGCGCCGCCGAGCACCAGTGCCAGCGCAACCGCCAGCCAGGTCTCGTTGCGCCCCAGACGCTTGAGCCACACCACCAGCACCGCACTAACCACGACAGCGATCAACGCGAACAGCCAGCGCTGCCAGCCGGAGCTGTCAGCCAGGAAGCTGAACGCCGCACCCGTGTTGTAGGCCAGGGTCCAGCTGAAGTAATCGGGGATGATTACAATCTGCTGGTACATCTGGAGCTTGCCTTCGAAGTAGAACTTGCTGGCCTGGTCGATGACCAGGACCAGCAAACTCAACCAGAGCCAGCTCAGCCGTCCGAAACGGCCAACGGCATTAGGCATAGTGACGAACCTCGCCAGCGCCGCTGATGTTGTCGACGCAACGGCCGCAGATTTCCGGATGCTCCGGGTTCACACCGACGTCTTCACGGCAGTGCCAGCAACGAGCGCACTTGGCGTGGCCCGACTTGACGATTTTCAGCTTCAGGCCGCTGACTTCAGTGACCACGGCATCGGCCGGTGCCTGCACCAATGGCGCAACACTGGCGGTCGAAGTGATCAGTACAAAGCGCAGTTCGTTGCTCAACTTGGCCAGGTCGGCGGTCAGCGCGTCTTCGGCGAACAGCGTCACTTCGGCCTGCAGGTTGCCACCGACAGCCTTGGCTGCACGCTGGATTTCCATTTCCTTGTTGACCGCGACCTTGACCGCCATGATCCGGTCCCAGTAAGCGCGATCCAGCTCGATGCCTTCCGGCAATTCGCTCAGGCCTTCGTACCAGGTGTTGAGCATGACAGACTCGTTACGCTCGCCCGGCAGGTACTGCCACAGTTCATCGGCGGTGAACGCCAGGATCGGCGCGATCCAGCGCACCAGCGCTTCGGAGATGTGGAACAGCGCGGTCTGGCACGAACGGCGGGCCTTGCTGTCGGCGCCAGTGGTGTACTGACGGTCCTTGATGATATCGAGGTAGAAGCCGCCCAGTTCCTGCACGCAGAAGTTGTGGATCTTCGAGTACACGTTCCAGAAGCGGTATTCGCCGTAGTGCTCTTGCAGTTCGCGTTGCAACAGCAGGGTACGGTCCACGGCCCAACGGTCCAGAGCAAGCATTTCTTCGGCCGGCAGCAGGTCGGTGGCCGGGTTGAAGCCGGTCAGGTTCGAAAGCAGGAAACGCGCGGTGTTACGGATACGCCGGTAGGCGTCCGCACTGCGTTGCAGGATCTGCTCGGAAACCGCCATTTCACCCGAATAGTCGGTCGAAGCGACCCACAGACGCATGATGTCGGCGCCCAGGGTGTCGTTGACTTTCTGTGGCGCGATCACGTTGCCTAGGGACTTGGACATCTTGCGGCCGGACTCGTCGACCGTGAAGCCGTGAGTCAGCAGTTCGCGATACGGTGCGTGGTTGTCGATGGCGCAACCGGTCAGCAGCGACGAGTGGAACCAGCCACGGTGTTGGTCCGAACCTTCCAGGTACAGGTCGGCGCGCGGGCCGGTTTCGTGACCCATCGGGTGCGAACCGCGCAGAACGTGCCAGTGCGTAGTACCCGAGTCGAACCAGACGTCGAGGGTGTCGCTGATCTTGTCGTACTGCGGCGCTTCATCGCCCAGCAGTTCGGCGGCGTCCAGCTTGAACCAGGCCTCGATGCCTTCGACTTCAACACGCTTGGCAACTTCTTCCATCAGCTCGACGGTTCGTGGGTGCAGCTCGCCGCTTTCCTTGTTCAGGAAGAACGGGATCGGCACGCCCCAGTTGCGCTGACGGGAGATGCACCAGTCCGGACGGTTGGCGATCATCGAGTGCAGACGCGCCTGGCCCCAGGCCGGGACGAACTTGGTGTCTTCGATGGCCTTGAGCGAACGCTGGCGCAGGGTGTCGCCGGTGGTCGGCTGCTTGTCCATGCCGATGAACCACTGCGCGGTAGCGCGATAGATCAGCGGGGTCTTGTGGCGCCAGCAGTGCATGTAGCTGTGTTCGATGACGGTGGTGTGCAGCAGCGCACCGACTTCGGTCAGCTTGTCGACGATGGCCGGGTTGGCCTTCCAGATGAACTGGCCGCCGAAGAACTCCAGCGACGGCACGTAAACGCCGTTGCTTTGTACCGGGTTGAGGATGTCATCGTTGACCATGCCGTACTTCTTGCAGGTCACGAAGTCGTCCACGCCGTAGGCCGGAGATGAGTGAACCACACCGGTGCCGGCGCCCAGTTCAACGTAGTCGGCCAGGTATACCGGCGACAGACGGTCGTAGAACGGGTGACGGAAGTTGATCAGTTCCAGCGCTTTACCGGTGGTGGTCGCAACGACCGAGCCTTCCAGCGAGTAGCGCGCCAGGCACGACTCGACCAGCTCTTCAGCCAGCACCAGCAGTTTGTCGCCGACGTCGACCAGGGCGTAGTTGAATTCCGGGTGAACGTTCAGCGCCTGGTTGGCCGGGATGGTCCACGGGGTGGTGGTCCAGATCACGATCGAGGCAGGCTTCGCCAGCGACGGCAGACCGAAAGCGGCAGCCAGTTTGGCTTCATCGGCAATCGGGAAGGCCACGTCGATGGTTGAGGACTTCTTGTTTTCGTACTCGACTTCCGCTTCGGCCAGGGCCGAACCACAGTCGAAGCACCAGTTCACAGGCTTCAAGCCCTTGAACACGAAACCGCCCTTGACGATTTCGGCCAAGGCACGGATTTCACCGGCCTCGTTCTTGAAGTCCATGGTCTTGTACGGGTTGGCGAAGTCACCCAGCACACCCAGGCGGATGAACTCGGACTTCTGCCCTTCGATCTGCTCGGTGGCGTAGGCCCGGCACAGTTCGCGGGTCTTGTCCGCGCCCAGGTTCTTGCCGTGGGTCACTTCGACCTTGTGCTCGATCGGCAGGCCGTGGCAGTCCCAGCCCGGAACATAAGGCGCGTCGAAGCCCGACAGGGTCTTCGAGCGGATGATCATGTCCTTGAGAATCTTGTTCAGCGCATGACCGATGTGAATCGAGCCGTTGGCGTACGGAGGGCCGTCGTGCAATACGAACTTCGGACGATCCTTGCCAATCTCGCGCAACTTTCCGTACAGGCCAATACTGTCCCAGCGCTGCAGGATCTGCGGTTCGCGCTGTGGCAGGCCGGCCTTCATTGGGAAGGCGGTGTCCGGAAGGTTTAGCGTGGCTTTATAGTCGGTCATTTAAGGCTCTTCATTAGCGATGGGCGCTAGGTGCGGCTAGTGCACGGGCGGCGGCGACATCCGCGTTGATCGCCGTTTTCAACGCCTCCAGAGAGGCGAAACGCTGCTCTTCACGCAGCTTGTGGTGGAAAACCACCGTTAAACGCCGGTCATACAGATCGCCGGCAAAATCTAAAAGATGTATTTCGAGGTGGGCCTTGCCATCACCTTGTACCGTTGGCCGCACGCCGATATTGGCGACGCCTGGCCAGGTCTTGCCGTCGATGTCGACGTTGACCAGGTAAACCCCGGAAAGCGGAACGCGACGGCGCTTGAGTTGTATGTTGGCCGTGGGCGTACCCAACTGGCGAGCCAGCTTCTGGCCGTGGAGTACCCGCCCGGTAATCTGGAACGGGCGACCTAGCAGTCGCTCGGCCAAGGCAAAATCAGCTGCGGCCAGGGCATTGCGGACCTGAGTGCTGCTGACGCGAAGACCATCCAGCTCAACGGTTTGCGCCGCCTCGACGGTAAAACCCTGAACGATGCCGGCCTGTTGCAGGAAATCGAAATCTCCCGCGCGGTCACAGCCGAAACGGAAGTCATCCCCGACCTCCAGGTGCTGGACGCCAAGACCATCGACCAGAATGGTATCGACGAACTCACTGGCACTGAGCTTGCTCAGGCGCTGGTTGAAAGCCAGGCACAGAACACGGTCGACGCCTTCGGCAGCCAGCAATTGCAGCTTGTCCCGCAGGCGGGCCAGACGGGCCGGCGCGGTGTCCGGAGCGAAGAACTCTCGCGGTTGCGGCTCGAAAATCACCACGCAACTGGGCACGCCCAACTCGAGCGCACGCTCACGCAGGCGCGCCAGGATAGCCTGGTGGCCGCGGTGTACACCGTCAAAGTTGCCAATAGTGGCGACACAGCCCCGATGCCGGGGGCGCAGATTGTGGAGGCCTCGAACCAGCTGCATAACGCGCTTCTTGCTCATAAAGTGGTCGATTATAACCACACCCGGCGGCCGACGACAGGCAACACCGTAACCCAAAGTGATCGAGCCGACAAAACCGCCGGCTCGCCCGTGTTTATCAAGGCCAGAACCTCAGCCCAGTGCCTTGCGATTGAAGTCGCGCAAACGGAAGCCCATCAACACTAACATGCCGAAATAAGCCACCACACCGGCAACTACCAAGGCACCCAGACGCAGGAAACGCTCAAGCATCTGCCCCTCGCCCCAGACCGGCATGAAATGCATCCCTGCCAGCAACACGCCAGACATCACCGCTACCGCAACCACCAGCTTGAAGCCGAACTTTGCCCAGCCCGGTTGCGGCTGGTACATCTGCTGTTTACGCAGCTGATAGAAGAGCAGCCCTGCATTGAGGCAGGCGCCGGCGCTGATGGCGAGCGCCAGGCCCGCGTGAGCCAGCGGACCGATCAGCAACAGGTTGAACAACTGAGTGACGACCAACGTGAAAATTGCGATTTTTACCGGCGTGCGAATGTTTTGTTGCGCATAAAAGCCCGGCGCGAGCACTTTGATCACGATAATTCCGAGCAAACCGACGGAATAGGCGATCAACGCGCGCTGAGTCATGGCCGCATCATGGGCATCAAACTGGCCGTACTGGAACAGCGAAACCGTCAACGGTTCGGCCAGAATCCCCAGCGCGAAGGCGCAAGGCAATACCAGCACGAAGCATAGACGCAGGCCCCAATCGAGGATGCGCGAGTATTCGTGGCGATCCTTGCTGGCGTAAGTCTTGGCCAGAGTCGGCAGCAGAATCGTCCCCAGCGCCACGCCCAACACGCCGGATGGCAACTCCATCAAACGGTCGGCGTAGTACATCCAGGACACGGAACCCGCGACCAGGAACGAAGCGAAAATCGTATTGATGATCAGCGAGATCTGGCTCACCGATACGCCGAGAATCGCCGGCAACATCTGCTTCATCACCCGCCAGACGCCGCTGTCGCGCAGGTTCAGGCGCGGCAACACCAGCATGCCGATCTTTTTCAGGTGCGGCAGCTGATAGAGCAACTGTGCCAGACCACCCACCAGCACCGCCCAACCGAGCGCCATTACGGGCGGATCGAAGTACGGTGTCAGGAACAACGCAAAAATAATCATGCTGACGTTAAGCAGCGTCGGCACGAATGCCGGGACCGAAAAACGGTTCCAGGTGTTGAGGATCGCACCCGCCAGCGACGACAGGGAAATCAGCAATATGTAAGGAAAGGTCACACGCAACAGACTCGTGGTCAGCTCGAACTTCTCGGGCGTATCGATGAAACCCGGCGCGGTCACCCAGATGACCCACGGGGCGGCAATCATGCCCAATGCCGTGACGAGTGCCAGCACCAGCGTCAGCAGGCCGGAAACATAGGCAATGAAGGTTCGCGTCGCCTCATCCCCTTTCTGACTTTTATATTCGGCAAGAATCGGTACGAATGCCTGGGAAAACGCCCCTTCGGCGAAAATCCGCCGCAACAGATTGGGCAGTTTGAAGGCGATGAAGAAGGCGTCGGTCGCCATTCCCGCGCCGAATGCACGTGCAATTAGGGTGTCACGAACAAATCCCAAAACCCGGGAAAGCATCGTGATAGAGCTGACGGCGGCCAACGATTTGAGCAGATTCATTGAAAGAGTTTGTGCCTGTCGATAAACAGCAGGCGAACTAAGCGCCCACTTATGCGATACTCCGCGCCGCAACAGCACAGAGCCAAAGCTCGCGAGTTTACAGGTCGCACGCTGGAAAGAAATATCCAGAGGTGTAGCGCCTACCACTTAGCGGAACGTCTCAACCGCCCTTGACAAGACCTCAACTCATCGGCATGATTCGCGGCCTATTTTGTTTGCTATTTCCTAAAAAGTCTTTCGAGGAGCTCGACGGTGGCCAACTCACCTTCCGCCAAAAAACGTGCAAAACAGGCTGAGAAGCGTCGCAGCCACAACGCCAGCCTGCGTTCCATGGTTCGTACCTACATCAAGAATGTAGTTAAGGCCATCGACGCAAAAGACGCTGCCAAAGCTCAAGCTGCTTACGTTCTGGCTGTGCCAGTTATCGACCGTATGGCCGATAAAGGCATCATCCACAAGAACAAGGCCGCTCGTCATAAGAGCCGCCTGAATGGCCACGTGAAGGCCCTGAACGTTGCCGCTGCTGCCTAAGCGACTCGTTCATTAAAAAACCGACCTCAGGGTCGGTTTTTTATTGCCTGCGATTTTATGGGCACAAAAAAACTGTGGGAGCGAGCCTGCTAGCGATAGCGGATATCCAGCCAATGTAGATGCTGAATGTTAATCCGTCATCGCGAGCAGGCTCGCCCCCACAGTTTGACTTGCGTGAAATTACTGAGCGTGCGCCCACGGCAAAATCGGAATCGCCGTCACCGCATTCTGCGGACTACCCTCGATCAGGCGATCGCTGTACACCAGATACACCAGCGTATTGCGTTTTTTGTCGAGGAAGCGCACCACCTGCATGGTCTTGAACACCAGGGACGTGCGCTCCTTGAACACCTCGTCACCATCCTTGAGCTCGCCCTTGAAGCTGATCGGTCCGACCTGCCGGCAAGCGATAGACGCTTCGGCACGGTCCTCGGCCAAACCAAGACCACCCTTCACCCCGCCGGTCTTGGCCCGCGACAGATAGCAGGTCACGCCGTCAACCTTGGGATCATCAAAGGCCTCGACCACGATCCGATCATTCGGCCCGACGAACTTGAACACCGTCGACACCTGACCGATCTCTTCGGCCGACGCCAGCAGCGGCATCGTCAACAGCAATCCCAACAATCCTTTTGCCACGCGCATTCAGGTATTCCTTCAGACCAGGATCAGGTTATCGCGGTGAACCAGCTCCGGTTCCGCCATGTAACCCAACAGACCGACAATCGCCTCAGACGACTGACCGATGATTTTTTGCGCCTCCAGTGCACTGTAGTTGGCCAGGCCACGGGCAATCTCGCGACCGTCCGGCGCCACGCAAACCACCATCTCGCCGCGACGGAAGCTGCCCTGCACCAATTTGACCCCAACCGGCAGCAAGCTCTTGTTGCCCTGAGACAACGCAGTCACCGCACCCGCATCCAGCACCAGAGTGCCACGGGTTTGCAGATGACCGGCCAGCCACTGCTTGCGCGCCGCCAACATGCCGCGCTCCGGCGACAGCAGGGTGCCGATGCGCTCGCCCGCCTTGAGGCGATCCAGCACACGCTCAAGCCGCCCGCCAACGATGATGGTGTGAGCACCGGAACGGGCCGCCAGACGCGCAGCACGCAATTTGGTCTGCATACCACCACGCCCCAGCGCACCACCGGTGCCACCCGCCACCGCGTCGAGCGCCGGATCATCGGCGCGCGCCTCGTAAATCAGCTGGGCATCCGGATTGTTGCGCGGATCAGCATCGAACATGCCGTCGCGATCCGTCAGGATCACCAGCAAGTCCGCCTCGACCAGGTTCGCCACCAGCGCCGCCAGGGTGTCGTTGTCGCCAAAACGGATTTCGTCGGTGACCACGGTGTCATTCTCGTTGATCACCGGGATAACCTTCAGTTCGACCAGCGCACGCAAGGTGCTGCGGGCGTTCAGGTAGCGCTTGCGGTCGGACAAGTCGTCGTGAGTCAGGAGAATCTGCGCGGTATGCCGGCCATGCTTGGCGAAGCTCGACTCCCAGGCCTGCACCAACCCCATCTGGCCGATTGCGGCGGCAGCCTGAAGTTCGTGCATCGCACTGGGTCGCGAGGTCCAGCCCAAACGGCTCATACCGGCCGCCACCGCCCCGGAGGACACCAGCACCAGCTCGACACCCGCCTCATGCAAGGCCACCATCTGCTCAACCCAGACACCCATTGCCGCGCGATCCAGGCCTTTGCCGTCCGCCGTCAGCAAAGCGCTGCCGATCTTCACGACCCAACGCTGCGCACCTGTCACCTTGCTCCGCATCATCTTCAACCTTAGCTTGAGGGCAGCGCGACCCAGCGCTGCCCGTGACGTTATTCGTGGTTACTCGTGACCAACAATCGATTTCCAGATACCAAAACGCCGCTCGATTGAGCGGCGCTTAAGTTTATCGCAACGAATCAGTCACGCACGTAAATGATTTCCGGACCGTCTTCGTCATCCACATCTTCTTCGTCCCAGTCATCGTCGCCGATGTCGTGGACCGACTTCACGCCGCTGCGACGCAGGGCACGCTTGTCATCCAGCGCCTGCAGTTGCGCGCGAGCTTCGTCTTCGATGCGCTGATCGAGATCAGCCAGCTCTTCCTTGTAGGCCGGGTCATTGGCCAGGCGATCGGCACGATCTTCCATGTAACGCATGATGTCGTGGCACAGACGCTCGGTACCGAGCTTGGAGATGGCCGAGATCACGTAGACCGGACCAGTCCATTCCAGGCGATCAACGATTTCCTTGACGCGAGCATCATGCTCTTCATCAAGGATCTGGTCGCACTTGTTCAGGACCAGCCAGCGATCACGCTCCGCCAGGGACGGGCTGAACTTGATCAGCTCGTTGACGATCACTTCAGCGGCATCCGGTGCGCTAGCATCATCCAGCGGCGCCATGTCCACGAGGTGCAGCAGCAGACGCGTACGCGCCAAGTGCTTGAGGAAGCGAATGCCCAGACCAGCACCTTCGGAAGCGCCTTCGATCAAACCCGGAATATCGGCAATGACGAAGCTCTTCCAGCGATCGACGCTGACCACACCCAGGTTCGGCACCAGCGTGGTGAACGGGTAGTCGGCAACTTTCGGCTTGGCAGCCGAAACCGAACGGATAAAGGTACTTTTACCGGCGTTCGGCAAACCCAGCAGACCTACGTCAGCCAGTACTTTCATTTCCAGCTTCAGGTCGCGCTGCTCGCCCGGCTTGCCCGGAGTGGTCTGGCGCGGCGCACGGTTGGTACTGGATTTGAAACGGGTGTTGCCCAGACCGTGCCAGCCGCCCTGCACCACCATCAATTTCTGACCGGCCTTGGTCAGGTCGCCGATGACTTCCTGAGTCGCGGAGTCGATCACCGTGGTGCCGACCGGAACACGCAGGATCAGGTCTTCACCCTTCTTGCCGGTGCAGTCGGTGCTGCCGCCGTTGGAGCCACGCTCGGCATCGAAGTGCCGGGTGTAACGGTAGTCCACCAGGGTGTTGAGGTTTTCGTCGGCCATCATGTAGATGGAACCGCCGTCGCCGCCATCACCGCCGTTCGGGCCACCGTTCTCGATAAATTTTTCCCGACGGAAACTCATGGCGCCATTGCCGCCATCACCAGCCTTTACGCGAATCGATACTTCATCAACAAACTTCATAACAAACGCCTCTCGCCATACGGACGAGCCGAAAAACAATCAAGACATAAGACTCTTGCAAAAATGAGCGCAGCGACCCTGAACCACGATACCTACATCGTACGCCGACAGCCCATACAAACAGCTTTGCAAGAGACTCACCCCACAAACGAAAAAGCCCCGTCGCGAGACAGGGCTTTTCCAGCGATCGCGCAATTAAGCTGCGACTACGCTCACGTAACGACGACCGAAGGCGCCTTTTACTTCGAACTTGATCACGCCTTCGACTTTAGCGAAGAGGGTGTGATCTTTACCCATGCCAACGCCGTAGCCAGCGTGGAATTGGGTGCCGCGCTGACGCACGATGATGTTGCCTGCTTTGATAGCCTGGCCGCCATACATCTTCACGCCAAGGCGTTTGGCTTCTGAGTCGCGACCGTTACGGGTACTACCACCAGCTTTTTTGTGTGCCATGAGTTCAATTCTCCTAGTGAGGAATTAGGCTGTAATTAAGCCTGAATACCGGTGATTTTGATCTCGGTGTACCACTGGCGGTGGCCCATACGCTTCATGTGGTGCTTACGGCGACGGAACTTGATGATGCGGACTTTATCGTGACGACCTTGGGAGATCACTTCAGCCACAACGGTAGCGCCAGCAACAACTGGAGCGCCGATATTCACGTCATCACCGTTGGCAACCAACAGAACGCGATCAAAGGTAACGGATTCGCCGGTAGCGATTTCCAGTTTTTCGATCTTCAGGTATTCACCTGGGGCGACTTTGTACTGCTTGCCGCCAGTAACGATTACTGCATAAGACATGGTATTTCTCCGATAATCCTGCTCACCCAGCTCTTTATAAGAAGAGGTATTGGCTGGCATGGCTGCGTGGGGCTGGAGGCCCGCTTGCAATTGCGTAAGGCAGGTGCTGCCCAGGAAGTTCAGGGTGCGCGATTGTACGCAAGCCACGCTAGCCTTGCAAGAGGCCGTCCATCGCGCCTTGACACCTGCAAGCGTGGGTCCTAGCATGCCGCGCAACCCTTCTGGAGCGACTGTCGCTGATGCAACCCCAAGCTTTCTACCGCGCGGTGGCGGACGATTTTAGCGCCGTCGACGGCATCATCAAGAAGCAGCTGACTTCCCGAGTGCCGCTGGTATCGAAAATCGGCGATTACATTACCTCGGCCGGCGGCAAACGCCTGCGCCCTTTATTGGTGTTGCTGTGTGGCAAGGCTCTTGGCCGTGAGGGCGACGAACTGCGTCTGCTGGCCGCGACCATCGAGTTCCTGCACACCGCCACCCTGCTGCATGACGATGTGGTCGACATGTCCGGCATGCGCCGTGGCCGCTCGACCGCCAACGCCATGTGGGGCAACGCGCCAAGCGTACTGGTCGGCGACTTCCTGTATTCGCGCTCATTCGAAATGATGGTCGAACTTGGCTCGATGCCGGTGATGAAGATCCTTTCGCAAGCCACGCGCATCATCGCCGAAGGCGAAGTATTGCAGCTGTCGAAGGTGCGGGACGCCAGCACCACCGAAGAAACCTACATGGAAGTCATCCGCGGCAAGACCGCGATGCTTTTCGAAGCCTCGACCCACAGCGCCGCCGCCCTGTGCCAGGCCACGCCGGAACAGGCCGAAGCCCTGCGTACATTCGGTGATCATCTGGGCGTGGCCTTCCAACTGGTCGACGACCTGCTCGACTACAAAGGCGACGCCGAAACCCTGGGCAAGAACGTCGGTGACGATCTGGCCGAAGGCAAGCCGACCCTGCCACTGATCTACACCATGCGCGAAGGTACGCCGGAACAGGCCGCCCTGGTGCGCAAGGCGATCCAGAAAGGCGGAATCGAAGACCTGGAAAGCATCCGCGAAGCCGTGGAAGCCTCGGGCTCGCTGGAGTACACCGCACAACTGGCACGCGACTATGTGGCACGCGCAATCAAGTGTCTCGAAGCGCTGCCTGCCAGCGAGTACCGCGATGCACTGGTTGAACTGAGCGAGTTCGCGGTCGCGCGTACGCACTGACAACACTGCAAGCCCCCTGTGGGAGCGAGCTTGCTCGCGATTAGGCACTTACATTCAACATTGTTGTTGACTGAAAGGACGCCATCGCGAGCAAGCTCGCTCCCACAGGTTTGTTCCCCACAGGTTTTCCTGCGCTGCACCCCTCCCGGCTAAAACCCTATATAATGTGCGCTTTTTAGCGATCCTGAATCCAAGGAGCCTTAGTGAGCACGTTGCCACCCTGCCCAAAATGCAATTCCGAATACACCTATGAAGACGGCGCCCAGCTGATCTGCCCCGAGTGCGCCCACGAATGGTCCGCCAGCGGTGAAGCCGAAGCTGTGTCCGATGACACAGTGAAAAAGGATTCGGTCGGCAACGTCCTGCAAGACGGCGACACCATCACCGTGATCAAGGACCTCAAGGTCAAGGGTACGTCTTTGGTGGTCAAGGTCGGCACCAAGGTCAAGAACATCCGCCTGTGCGATGGCGATCACGACATCGACTGCAAGATCGACGGCATCGGCCCGATGAAACTCAAGTCCGAGTTCGTCAGAAAAGTCTGAGCCTGCTGTTATCCATCCCGCGCCTGGCGCGGGATGCCCTCCCTCCCCGCTTCACCCAATAAATCCTCGCAATAGCCAAACGCCGGTCGGTTTGACCTGACGCAATCTTTACCCGGAAAAAAGCGCAAACCGCCAATAGGCCCTTGCTATTTGATGAATAAGAATTATTCTCATCAAACCTTCAATGGAGATGAGAACCATGACTTATCTGATCGATGCCTGGCTGGACCGCCCACACCCTTACCTCAGGATCCTGCATCGGGAAACCGGGGAAGTCTGTGCAGTGCTTGAAGAAGAAGCCTTGAGCGAACTGCAGGACCAAGGTGATCTTGACCTCAATGGCCTGAGTTCCAGCGAGCCGGTGGTGCTCAAGGAACTGGTGCGTAATCTGTTTCTGTTCTGCTATGCCAGGGCGTTGCGCCCGCACAGTGAACTGCACCACAAGATCGAAATATGAAAAACGCTGCAAAACTTTGTAGGAGCGAGCTTGCTCGCGAAGAACTCAAACACACCGCGTTCATTCAGGATGGCCGCGTTATCGTTAACGCCCATCGCGAGCAAGCTCGCTCCTACAGGTACAGGTAATCAGCGGGTCTTACAGAACGTCGAGCAGTTCGACGTCGAATACCAGTACGCTGTGCGGCGGAATGCTGCCAACGCCTTGAGCGCCGTATGCCAGCTCGCTCGGCACGTACAGGCGCCATTTGCTACCGGCGTTCATCAGTTGCAGGGCTTCGGTCCAGCCAGCGATCACGCCGCCAACCGGGAACTCTGCTGGCTGGCCGCGCTCGTAGGAGCTGTCGAACACAGTGCCGTCGATCAGGGTGCCGTGGTAATGAGTACGCACGGAGTCTTCACGGGATGGCTTGGCGCCTTCGCCAGCGGTCAGGACTTCGAACTGCAGGCCGGAAGCCAGAGTGGTGATGCCTTCACGCTTGGCGTTTTCAGCCAGGAAGGCCAGGCCTTCGCCAGCAGCCGCTTCAGCCTTGGCTGCAGCTTCGGCCTGCATGATTTCGCGGATGACTTTGAAGCTGGCGGACATTTCTTCCTGACCCACACGGCTTGGCTTGCCGGCGAATGCGTCGGTCAGACCCGCCAGGATCGCGTCCAGGCTTACGCCCGGTGGCGGGTTGTCGCGCAGTTGGTCGCCCAGCTGACGGCCAATACCGTAGCTGACGCGGGTTTCGTCGGTGGACAGATTTACTTCGGACATGACACTGCTCCGCTGTGCGGACGGCTCGGGAACTTGCCATGCGTGCACAGCGCGTCCCGGAGCGCCCGGAACCAAAAGGGCCAGCAGACTAGCACAGATGTCATGCCATTGATGAGGGGCCTCAGGCGATCGGCACCTTCAGGTTTTCCTCAACATCGGCAACCAGACCGCACATTTCGTCGTGCACGACCGTGTGCACAAGGTTGAAGTGCAACTTGGGAAAGGAGCGCAGCACATCACGGGCATGCTCCACCGAACGCAGGCTCATCATGTGTCCGTGGGTATCGCTCAATGGATACGCCGCGCCATGCATCCGCGCCTCCAGCAGGTAGATGCCCCCCTCCATCGAGATCAGGTTCAGCTCATCGACCTTCCCGGCGACGGCATACGCATTCAACTCATTCAGGGTCATGAGCGCACCTCACGCAGTGGCGAACCAACATACTTACAGGGATAGGCCTCGGCGCATCAAAGCACAAGCCACAAACGACGCCGCCCGTCTGTTTTGCAACCCTGTGGGAGCGTGGCTTGCCCGCGATGGCATCACCTCGGTCTAACGATGAACCGCAGTGATGCCATCGCGGGCAAGCCACGCTCCCACAATGGAAGTTGAAATCAGTGCTTGGTGACTTTATCCAGGTAACCCATGGCGAAGGCCGAAACCACGAAGGTCATGTGGATGATCACGTACCACTGCAAATGCTCGGGATCGACGTTCTTGGCGTCCATGAAGATGCGCAGCAGGTGAATGGACGAGATCGCCACGATCGATGCGGCCACCTTCATCTTCAGCGACGAAGAGTCCATGGTGCCCAGCCAGTTGAGCTTTTCCTTGCTGTCGTCGATGTCCAGTTGCGAGACGAAGTTCTCGTAGCCGGAGATCATCACCATCACCAGCAAACCGCCCACCAGGGCCATGTCGATCAGCGACAGCAGCACCAGGATCAAGTCCGATTCGGCCATCGAAAACACGTTCGGGATGACGTGGAAGACTTCCTGGAAGAATTTCAGTGCCAGCGCCAGCAGTCCGAGGGACAGGCCGAAATAGATCGGCGCCAGCAGCCAGCGCGAGGCGTACATTGCATTTTCGATAAAGCGTTCCATTGAATCTCACACGTTGGACTGGAAATGGCGGCGAGTATACCAGCCACCCGTCCATACCCAGAAGCAGCCAGAAACCGTCGAAAAATCCGTCACCTGCGCCTGTGTATCAAAGTTTTTCTGCTAGTGTCCAAATCATTGACTGCTCAGTGATGGCGGACAGGAAGACTGGAAATGGATGTGCAATTGCCTTTGACGAGTGCCGGAATTTGCCTGGCGCTGCTGCTGAGCGGCTGCTCACCCAGCGAAGAGAAACGCCAGGTCAGCCTCGAAGAAAAAACCGCGCAGTTCGAAAAGTCGCTGGACGCCATTCAGGATCCGAAGCTCAAGGATGCCGTGTCGGAACTGGGTGGCTCACTGCTGCTGCTCGAACGCGCGCAACTCAAGCTCGACAGCAAGCCGGTGGAAACCGAATACGGCGAAGACGCCCTCGCCATGCTCAAGCACTACCCGAGCCCGCAGGCCCTGGTCGACACCTACATCAACGGGGTGTTCGTGCTGCAAAAGGACTCCGGTTCCGACTATCTGATCGATCTGCAGCCAGTGTTCCCCTTCACGTTCAGCGTTCCTGCCGCGTTTTTGTTTCCCCATGGCCTGGAATGGCAGTCGGTCACGCTAAGCAACAAACGAGTGATTCCCTTCCAGCCGGAATGGTCGGAAACCGACCCCGGCATTCAGCTCAGCCCATCGAGCTCCAACCTGACCAACCCCGATGACCTGACCGTGGCCTACCCCTTCATCGAAGGCCTCGACATTGACAGAAAGCAGCAACCGCAACCGGTGAGCCTGCAAGGCAAAGTCGAAGTCATCGCGCCACGGCGCCTCTACAGCTTCGACCTGACGAAAAAGGACGTAGGCCAGACCCGCACCAATGACAACCTGAGCGTCACCCTCCTCACATTGACGAACAACTACGCGGAAATCGAATACAACAACAGCACGCCGCTGGCCCCCGAAGTCAGTGAAGCACCGCTCAACCCGCTGATCGTCCAGGCCAGGGACAGCACCGGGCAATTCATCGCGCGCGCCGGTTCAATCAACGAAACCTCGGTACAAATTGCCTTCTATCAGCAGCAACTGGCCAAGATGCAGCAGCAAAAGAGCTGGAGCGAGTCCCTGGAAAAACAGCTCGATGAAGAACAACGCAACTTTGAGAAACAGCAGGCTCGACATTATTCGAAGGTGTACTTCAACGGGACGATCGAAACTCTCGAAGTCAGCATGCTGGATTTTTCCGCCGTCACGGTCACCCGAAAGGACCTCGACCTGCCGATCCGGCGCTTCGATGCCTATACCACGGACAAGTCCATCCAGCCCTTGAACCTGTCCGTGGTGGTCTATGACGACCAGGCGGCGGGCTGGCTGAAAGGGGCAACGCTGAGTGAGGATCAACTGAAAAAGAACGTCAGCATCAGTCAGTCGGTCGACGACCCCAGCGCTGCGCGAATCGAATTCACTCACCTGCGTACCTTCAACGATGAGCTGCTCGGCACATCGTTCAACCCCGGTGAAAGTCCGGTGAGCTTCTTTACCGAAGACACTCGTGGCAATCGCGACGAGCCGATCGAACTGCCGTCAGAGGCATACCAGATCGATCCCCTGCGCGGCATCATCACTTACGATCTGAATCTGTTTCCACAAACCCCGGCCTATGCGGTGGGCTCGATGCCGTTGTTCCTGGCCACGGTCGACAAGCAAACCGTCGAAGCCCGTCAACTGCCCAAGGGCCTCGCGCTCAAAGACAATGCACTGGTGGTGGACCTGAAGGTATTTCCCGCCCAGGACTGGCGCTTTTTCGCCAAGGACGACAGCGGTAGTTACTTGAAGGAGATTCTATCGGTCAGTCATGGCGCGAGCGCACAGGGGCCGGCGCAGTTTGCCGTGCATTACTTCTACGGGCAGCCTACGCGCCTGGAAACCTATCAGCGCACTGATCTCACCACCGTGCAATATGGTTTCGAAGTCAAACTCGACAAGGCCGACATGACGCGCCTTGATCAATAGTGCCACTCAGTGCTCGGGGTGAAACTCGAAGCCGCCCATGTTCCGGCAGCGACCACCGTTGATTTCCCGCAGTTGGGCTTGCAGGTGCAGGCACCAGATTTGCGGATCGTCGGCCAACTCGTAGCCGTGCAGGGTCAGGCTTTCAACGATGGTGTCGAGGATTGATTCAGCGACGAACGGACCGTGGAACGGGCCTTGGGCCTTGATGGCCGAAGGTTGTTCACCGGCCATTCCGGCGGCGAACAGCAGAGTCCACATGCCCGTATCTCCCGCCAATGGACGGATGGCACATTCGATACGGGTCACAAGGCCCAGGCATTGACGGGTGAGGCAGAGGTTGCGCGACATGGCGGCGACCCTCGGTAGATCCGGTGTTCAGCCCCCATGGGAAGGCTGTTTCGATCCTGTGATTACGTCGATATCCTTGAGCAGAGAATAGAAGAAAAGTCTGCCTTGCAGGCCGAGACAAGACCGAAAGGCGCCGAATGGTCATAGTGTGAATATTGACGTCAGTTCGACGACGCTTTTCCAGGGTTCACACAAACAAATGTGGGAGCGGGCTTGCCCGCTCCCACATGAGTTACTGCATCAGGCCGGCTTGGTTTCCGCCAAAGCCTCTTGCGCCAACTCCTTCTCGGCTTCCTTGAGATCATCTTCGCTGATCATTTCCGCGATAACCCGCAGGCGCTCCACGACCCGCGCGTTCACGCTGCCTTCAGGGAACTCGCCATTCTCGTCCGGTTCGCCGGCCGGCTCGCCGACCAGCAGACTCAAGGCTTCGTCGGCCTGACGGACCGCGTAGACATGGAACTGACCCGCACGCACCGCCGCCAGCACCTTCTCATCGAGCATCAGGGTGGCGACGTTGGCGTGAGGAATGATTGCCCCCTGCTCGCCGGTCAACCCGCGGGCTTCGCACAAACGGAAGAAGCCCTCGATCTTCTCGTTGACTCCGCCGACCGCCTGCACTTCGCCGAACTGGTTGATCGAACCGGTGATGGCAAAGCACTGCTTGAGCGGGGTTTTCGACAAGGCCGAAATGAGGGTGCAGGCCTCGCCCAGGGAAGCACTGTCGCCATCGACATAACCGTAGGATTGCTCCAGGGCGATGCTCGCGGAAATCGCCAGCGGAAACTCCTGGGCGTAACGGCTGCCCAGATAACCGGTAAGGATCATCACGCCTTTGGAGTGGATCGGCTGCCCGAGGTTGACCTCGCGCTCGATGTCGACGATACCGCTGCCGCCCGGGTACACCGTGGCGGAAATCCGCGCCGGTATACCAAAGGCCGAGTCGCCGACTTCCAGCACCGTCAAGCCATTGCACTTGCCGACCGCCGCGCCCGCGGTGTCGATCAGGATGATCCCGGCCAGCATGTCATCGAGAATCCGCGCCGACACACGACCGGTGCGGGTAGCCTTGGCCTTGAGCGCGCGTTCGATGTGCCCCGCGTCGGTCCGTTCATCGCCGGCCAGATGGCGGATGAAGTCCGCCTCGCTGACCAGTTGGAACAAGTCACCGATACGCGCCGACAAGCGCCCCTGGTGCTCGGCCAGACGTGCACTGTAGGTCGCCAAACGTGCCACCGCATCAGCGGTCAGCGGTGCCATGCCTTCTTCGGAAGTACGGGTCTTGAGCAACTGGGCGAACTGCTCCAGGCTCTCGTCGACCATCGGGATGTCTTCGTCGAAATCCACCAGGACGCGGAACATCTCCTGGAAGTCCGGATCGAGGTCTTGCAGCGTGTAATACAGCTGACGGGCACCGATGATGACGACTTTGACCTGCAACGGAATGTGTTGCGGCGTCAGGGTTACGGTCGCAAAACGGCCCATCTCCCCCAACGGCGATTCCATTTTCAGTTTGCGTGATTGCAGGGCGCGTTTCAGTGCATCCCACACGAACGGCTCGCTGAGCATTTTGTCCGCTTCAAGGATCAGGAAACCGCCATTGGCCCGGTGCAAGGCACCCGGCCGCAGTTGGCGGTAGGTGGTGTAAAGCGCACCCTGATCGGTGCTGTATTCGATCCGGCCAAAAAGGTTTTCGTAGGTCGGGTGCGGCTCGAACACCACCGGCGCACCGCCGCTGGCCGAGTGACCGACCACCAGGCTCGGCGCGTATTGTTCTTCCAGCAACTTGCGGGCGACAGCGTCGGTCTTGCTGTCGTCTACCAGCTGCTCGACCACGGACTTGAGCAAGTACACCTGCATCGCCTGCAGATAACCGCATACCGCCGCGTTCTCGGCGTACTTCTCCGACAATGGCGACAACAATGGCTGCAAGGCCAGGGTAATGGTTTCTTCGTTCAGATGACGCAGCTGGTTGCTCGACTCGCGTTTCCATTGCGGCAGGCTGGCGAGCTCTTCGTTCAGGCGCTCCTCCAGTGCCGAAATATCCTCGTGAAAGCGCTCGCGCTCGGCTTCCGGCAACTGGGCGAACTCAGCTTCGTCCAACGCCTTGCCGTCGCTCATCGGGGTGAAGGCGATGTTGCTGGCGTCGCGGTACAGCGCAACTTCCTTTTCCAGCGCCAGTCGCTCGATGACGTCCAGGGCCTTGTCGTAGCGCTGGTTGAAGGCGCGGTCGATACTGCTTTTCTTCTGCTGGTAGGACGGATGCTCGAATACTGCCGGAAATGTCGCCAGCAGGTTGTCGATCAAACCGTTGATATCACCAATGAAGTTACCGGCAGTGCCCGACGGCAACTCCAGGGCACGTGGTTCGCGCGGTTCATCGAAGTTGTTGACGTAGACCCAGTCCGCCGGGGTCTGCAGGCGCTTGCCTTCGGCCTTGAGGTAGCGTTTGACGAACGAGAACCGGCCAGTACCGGGCTCGCCCATGACGAATACGTTGTAACCGGGGCGTGGCATGGCCACACCGAACTGCAAGGCTTCGACCGCACGTTCCTGGCCAAGCACACCGCGAAAGGGCTCCAGATCATTGGTGGTAGAGAAGCTGAACTGTTCAGCGGAAAACGGACGGGTCAGCGCTTCGGGCGCTAGACGCAAGCTGGCAGCAACAGGATCAGGCATCGGGCTTCCTTAACAATCAGGCGGGGCAGATGGCAGCATTCTGGCGCCGCCCATGCCCGACTGGCAAGGAGCGCCGCAGGCCTGATCACCGTCAACCGGCCAACCCCAGGCGGGCCGGGCTTGCGCGGCCGTTTTCCATGAATGTTTTGCAAAAAATCACGGAACCCTGTGATCGTGCCTAAACTCCAAACTGCGCGGCTGGACTAATGACCGGCCCACTGGCACCGGAAGGGTCTGCAGGAAAACTCGCCGAGCGGCGATCAGGCAAGGCGAAAGCAGGCGAGGAAGCGGAGTGTAGGGGCCTACATGAGCATTCCGAGCCTGCTTTCAACGCAGCATGATCGTCGCGCAGGCAGTTTGCATGCAGAGCCGAGGCCAGACTCCCTTGTCTATTGGTACGCACACAAAGAGAACAAAGCTATGAAACGGATTCTTCTTGGTACTCTCTTCACCGCTGTATCCATCAATGCCATGGCGCAAGCGCCTGGCGGTCCGGATTGCGGTTGGGGCAACATGCTGTTCGAAGGCCAGCGTGGTACTCCAGCTCACTTCCTGGCATCCACCACCAACGGCACCTCCGGCAACGCAACCTTCGGCATGACCTCCGGCACCAACGGTTGCGCAACCAATGCGTCGCTGACCTATGGCGGCAAATCCTGGTTTGCCATGAATGGCATGATGAACGAGCTGTCCGAAGACATGGCCAAGGGTCAGGGCGAAGCGCTGACCACCTATGCCGTGGTACTGGGCGTGGCGCCGGAAGACCGTGCGCACTTCGCCGCCGTCACTCACGAGCACTTCCAGCAGATCTTCAGCAAGGCTGACGTGACCGCAGAAGACGTGCATACCAACACCCTGGCCGTGCTCAAAGCCGACCCTCGTCTGGCCAAGTACGCGACTCAGGCTTAAGCTCGACCCGCCCCGCTTCTTTCGGGAAGCGGGTTTTGTTTTTTGGACCTGCCCCTCTTTGGGTAATGTCGCTGACTGTAGGAGCTGGCTTGCCAGCGATGGTCGTTAACGATCACGCGTGTTTACTGGATAAACACAGCGCCTTTGAAACCATCGCTGGCAAGCCAGCTCCTACAGGCAAACGGCATCCACCTCGTTGGGTCTTTATTTTTCCCTGTTTAAGTTGCCTTCTATGCTCAAACGCCTTGCCTGGCTGGCGCTGTGTGTCTGCGCCCCGCTATCCGCCGCGCCTCACATCGAACCACAACGTTTGCAGCAACTGGCCAACGACCCTTTCTGGATATCCCTGGGCCATTACGAAACCGCCAAGCTCGGCGGCTGGCGCAGCTATGTCAGTGACCGCAAGTTCTTCCTCGCCGCTGACGGCAATGAACATCCGGACCATGAACTGGCGGCGACTGTACAAGCCTTGTACGCCCCGGCCAGTGCCGGTGAAACACACGCTCAATGCGTCTACCCGGCCCGCACCCGCTGGCTGAAAGAGCAACTCGGCCTGGCCGGACTGCCGACGCCGGACTGCGCCGGGTTCAAGCAATGGTTCAAGGATGTCTCGCCCGACAGCGCGGTGATGATCTTCCCGGCGGCTTACCTGAACAGCCCGTCCTCGATGTTCGGCCATACCCTGTTGCGCATCGACCAGGCCGAGGTGAAGAGCGACAAGACTTCGCTGCTCAGTTACGCGATCAACTTCGGCGCCTACATCGAGGGCTCGGACAACAGCATCATCTATGCCTGGAAAGGCCTGATGGGCGGCTATCCCGGCCTGTTCGCGATGGTGCCCTATCAGGAAAAGCTCTCGGAATACCGCAGCCTGGAAAACCGCGACCTGTGGGAGTACCGCCTGAACCTGACGCAACAGGAAACCGCGCGCATGGTCGAGCACGTCTGGGAGCTGAAGCAGATCAAGTTCGACTATTTCTTCTTCGACGAAAACTGCTCATACCGCTTGCTGGAACTGCTGCAAGTGGCCCGACCGGGCCTGCGCCTGACCGAGCAATTCCCACTCACCGCCATCCCGACCGACACCGTCAAAGCCGTGAAAGATGCCGGATTGGTGGAATCGATCCAGTATCGTCCGTCCCGGGAGCGCGAGTTGCTCAGCCGCGCCGAGCCGTTGGACCCTGAAGAGCAACAGTGGGTGCTGAAAGTCAGCGCCGATCAGAAACAATTGCAGGACCCGGCGTTCAAGGCGCAAGCCCGCGACCGTCAGGCACTGATCATCGATGCGGCCTATCGTCTGGAGCGTTACCGCGCCAATGGCCAGGAACGCGACCCGGCACGCGCCCAGCGCAGCTTCGAACTGCTGCGGGCCATCAACCAGAACCCGGCGCCGGAGCTGGATATCCCGCAACCGGGCCTGCCTGAAGACGGTCACGAGTCCCGCACCTGGCAGCTCGGCCTCGGCAGCCATGGAGATAAAGCCTTTGGCGAGTACGGCTTGCGCATGGCTTATCACGACCTCAACGACAACAACGAAAGCTTTCCCCTTGGCGCGCAGATCGAAATCCTGCAATTGAAACTGCGCCAGTACGAAAGCAATGAATGGCAAGTGCAACAACTGGACCTGGCAACGATTCGCTCCCTGACCCCGCGTAACGAGCTGCTGCAACCGCTGTCATGGCAAGTCGCCGGTGGTCTGGAGCGAGTGCCGGGCAAGCACGATGACCAAACCCTGGTCAGCCACGTCAACGGCGGTGGCGGTGGCACCTGGCAACTGGGCGATGACCTGCTCGGATTTGCCCTGGGCACTGTGCGCATCGAGCACAACAACGATTTCGCCGCTTTCATTGCCCCGGCCGCCGGGTTCAACAGTGGTGTGCTGTGGAAAAACCCGCTGGGCAATTTGAGCCTGGAAGCCAAGGGCGACTTTTTCACCAATGGTGAAGTGCGCCGTAGCCTGAGCCTGAATCAGCAATGGGAAATATCCCGCAATCTCGGACTGCGCTTGAGCGCCCAGCGCGAATTCAGCCATTTGGCGACGGCCGAGAACGAAGTGATGCTTGAGCTGAAGTGGTATCACTACTGACCTGACACACCTCCCACCCTGTGGGAGCGAGCTTGCTCGCGATGGCGGCCTTTCAGCCAGCACACTTGTTGAATGTCAGTCCCTCATCGCGAGCAAGCTCGCTCCCACTGAGAATCGTCGGTTGCAGACAGGCTATCACTCGCCGTAAGTCGCTTTCAGACATCCAGTGAAACCAAATGCCTGCGACCATGGCCCAAATCCTATACCGGGAGAATTCCATGAGCCGTGCCTTCGTCAATGAAGATAGTGCCGCCGCGCAAGCCGATCAGCCAGTCGAACGGCAGGTCAGCGCGCAGACCAATTACGTCACGCCGCAAGGCCTGAACCTGTTGCAGGGAAAAGTCGCCGAACTGCAATCCCTGCACGCCGAACAATCGGCAAAAGGCGAACAGGCCGACAAGCAGCGCCTGGCGGATCTCGAACGTGATTTGCGTTACTTCAAGCAGCGCCTGGGCAGCGCTCAAGTGGTTCCCGCCGCGACTTCGACCGAGAAAGTGCAGATCGGCAGTTGGGTGACCTACGCCGATGAACACGCCACCGAACGCCGGGTACAATTGGTGGGCGAAGATCAGGCCGATGCCGCCCACGGCCTGATCAATTGGAGCTCACCGCTGGGTCGGGCGCTGCTCGGCGCACGACTCAACGACGAAGTGCTGTGGCAGCGCCCCGCCGGGGATCAACTGATTGAAGTGATCCGTATCGAACCGACTTAGACGACGCCTTGGGCGAGCATGGCATCGGCGACTTTGACGAAGCCAGCGATGTTCGCGCCCTTGACGTAGTTGACCCGGCCATTCTCTTCGCCGTAATGCACGCAAGCGTGGTGAATCGACTGCATGATCGCGTGCAGTTTGCTGTCCACTTCGCCACCGGTCCACGCCAGGCGCATGGCGTTCTGCGACATTTCCAGCCCGCTCACCGCCACGCCGCCGGCGTTGGATGCCTTGCCCGGCGCAAACAGAATGTTCGCCTCGATGAACAGGTCCACCGCCTCAAGGGTGGTCGGCATGTTCGCGCCTTCGGCCACGCAGATGCAGCCGTTGCGCAGCAAGGTGCGAGCGGCTTCGGCATCCAGTTCGTTTTGCGTCGCGCACGGCAGCGCGATGTCGCAGCTCAGGCTCCACGGAAGCTCACCTGCGCGGAACTCCAGGCCAAAACGGTCGGCCAGTTCACGGATACGCCCGCGCTGTACGTTCTTCAGCTCCAGCACCGCCAGCCATTGCTCCTCGGTCAAACCGCTTTCGCAATACAGCGTGCCTTCGGAGTCGGACAGCGAAATCACTTTGCCGCCCAGGTCCATGACCTTGCGCGCCGCGTATTGCGCGACGTTGCCGGAACCGGAGATCGCTACGCGCTTACCTTCCACGGCCAGGCCCCGACGCTTGAGCATTTCTTCGGCGAAGTACACGCAACCGAAACCGGTGGCTTCCGGGCGAATCAGGCTGCCGCCGTAACTTGGGCCTTTGCCGGTCAGCACGCTGGTGAACTGGTTGCTCAGGCGCTTGTACTGGCCGAACAGGAAACCGATTTCCCGCGCGCCGACACCGATATCACCGGCCGGTACGTCAACGTCGGCGCCGATGTGGCGGTACAGCTCGCTCATGAAGGCCTGGCAGAAGCGCATGACTTCCGCATCACTTTTACCTTTCGGATCAAAGTCCGACCCGCCCTTGCCGCCGCCCATGGGCAGCGAGGTCAGGGAGTTTTTGAAGGTTTGCTCGAACGCGAGGAATTTCAGGACGCCCATGTTCACCGACGGGTGGAAACGCAGGCCACCCTTGTACGGGCCGATCGCGCTGTTCATCTGGATGCGGAAACCACGATTGACCTGGACCTTGCCCTGATCGTCGACCCACGACACGCGAAACACCACCGCCCGCTCCGGCTCGCAGATGCGCTCCAGGATGCCGGAGGTCAGGTAATGCGGATTGGCTTCAAGAAACGGCCACAGGGTACGCAGGACTTCTTCGACAGCCTGGTGAAATTCGGGTTGGTCCGGGTCGCGTTTTTTCAGGCGCGCAAGGAAGGATTCGACGGATTCGATCATGGAAAAGTCTCGGCAAATTTATTGTCGTTGGAGGAGATTGAGCCGGACTGTAACAAACGATTCACGCACAGGAACAGAGCAGAATGTCGCATTCATGAAATTAAATGGTGCACAGGATATAAATTATTCCGGTTTTCTGGCCTTTTTTGCACCCGAACAGGGATTCAAGATCTGGCTTTTGCACCACAAGGGAGATCGCTATCGCGAGCAAGCTCGCTCCCACAGTTTGAAATGCATTCCCCTGTGGGAGCGAGCTTGCTCGCGATGAATGCGCCGCGGTATCACTGAAAAAACGCGCAAAAAAAACGGAGCCCGAAGGCTCCGCTCTTTATGCAACCAACCCGAAATCAGGCCAGTTTCTTGTGGCGTACACGATGCGGCTGGGCAGCTGCTTCGCCGAGACGCTTTTTGCGATCAGCTTCGTATTCGCTGTAGTTACCTTCGAAGAACACCGCTTGCGAGTCGTCTTCGTACGCCAGGATGTGCGTCGCGACGCGGTCAAGGAACCACCGGTCGTGGGAGATCACAATGGCGGCGCCCGGGAAGTCCAGCAAGGCCTCTTCCAGGGAGCGCAGGGTTTCGACGTCGAGGTCGTTGGACGGTTCGTCGAGCAGCAGGACGTTGCCGCCCTCTTTCAGGGTCAGGGCCAGGTGCAAGCGACCGCGCTCACCACCGGACAGATCCTTGACGAACTTCTGCTGATCGCCGCCCTTGAAGTTGAAGCGACCGACATAGGTACGCGACGGGATCTCGTAGTTGCCGATGCGGATCTGGTCGGAACCGTCGGAGATCTGCTGGAACACGGTCTTGCTGCCGTCCAGGTCCTCACGGCTCTGGTCCACGCAAGCGAGCTGCACGGTTTCACCGACTTCGATGCTGCCCGAATCCGGTGTTTCCTTGCCCATCAGCATGCGGAACAGGGTCGACTTACCGGCACCGTTACCGCCGATCACGCCGACGATGGCACCTTTAGGCATGGAGAACGACAGGTTGTCGATCAGCACGCGATCGCCATAGCCCTTGGTGACGTTCTTGAATTCGATGACCTTGTCGCCCAGGCGTGGACCGGCCGGGATGTAGATCTCGTTGGTTTCGCTGCGCTTCTGGAATTCCTGCGACTGCATTTCTTCGAAGCGTTGCAGACGAGCCTTGGATTTCGACTGGCGGGCCTTGGCGCCTTTGCGCACCCACTCCAGTTCTTCCTTCATGGCTTTTTCGTGAGCCGACTGCTGCTTGGATTCGGCAGCCAGACGATCGGACTTGGCTTCCAGCCAACCCGAATAGTTACCCTCGTAAGGAATGCCCGCGCCGCGGTCGAGTTCCAGGATCCAGCCTGCAACGTTGTCCAGGAAGTAACGGTCGTGCGTGATCGCGACCACGGTGCCCGGGAAGTCGTGCAGGAAGTGCTCCAGCCAGGCGACGGAATCGGCGTCCAGGTGGTTGGTCGGTTCGTCGAGCAGCAGCATGTCCGGTGCGGACAGCAGCAGACGGCACAGGGCCACACGGCGTTTTTCACCACCGGAGAGGACTTCAACCTTGGCATCCCACGCCGGCAGACGCAGTGCATCGGCGGCGACTTCCAGCTGACGCTCCAGGTTATGGCCGTCGCTGGCCTGCAGGATCGCTTCGAGCTTGGCCTGTTCGGCAGCCAGCTTGTCGAAGTCGGCATCCGGATCGGCGTAGGCGGCGTAGACCTCGTCCAGGCGTGCCTGGGCGTCCTTGATCACGCTGACCGCTTCCTCGACCACTTCACGCACGGTCTTGGTCGGATCCAGTTGTGGTTCCTGGGGCAGGTAGCCGATGTTCAGCTCCGGCATCGGACGGGCTTCGCCCTCGAACTCGGTGTCGACGCCAGCCATGATTTTCAGCAGCGTGGATTTACCCGAACCGTTGAGGCCGAGCACGCCGATCTTGGCGCCGGGGAAGAACGACAGAGAAATGTTTTTCAGGATTTCCCGCTTCGGCGGAACAACTTTGCCCAGCCGATGCATGGTGAATACGTATTGAGCCATGGAGAACCTAGGGTCAGTGACTGATGAATGATTGGAGCGCAGGCAATGCCCGGCCAGACTGTGCGCGTCGCCCGCTTGAGGAGATCAAGACGTGCGCGCTGAAAAAAGTCTGAGTCTAGGAGCTGGAACGCTCCCGCGTAACCCGCAAAGCTACCTTAATGACCGGTGGCAGTCCAGCCGACGGACAGGGGCTGGCACTTCGCCACAACTCAAGGCATGCTAGCCGCCCTTCGGGCGTCCGGCTTATAGTGCATGTCGCGCCAGTCCAGCCAAACCGCAGGATTACAGCTTGTCCATTGTCCCTCCGCCTCCGATTTCCAGTGCGCCGGCCACAGTGCTCGGCTCCCCCCTGCGCGGGACTTTGAAGGGCACCTTGGCGACACTCGTATTATTGCTGCTGGCCCTGCTGTTCTGGCAGTTGCTCGACCAGTTGCGCGAAACCCAGAAGAACCAGCGTCAGTACACCATCGACTACACCGCCGATCTGGCCGCGCAGGTCAGCCTGAACATGGCGCTCAACGCGCAGATCGCCCTCAACCTGTTGCCGATCGTCGAGCAACCGCAGGGCGCCGATGAACTGCAGGCCCTGTTGCGCAAGCTGCAACAGTCGCTGCCTGATCTGCGCAGCCTGGCGTTGCTCAGTCCCTCGGGAAGAGTCATCAGTGACAGCGCTCCCGACAGCGATGACAACAACTACCTGGGTGAACTGGTACGCCGCAGCCACGCCCAGGCGCACTACTTCAGCAACGCCACCGACGGTTCCGTGGTGCATTTATTGTTGCATCAGGCCAGCGGCAGTTCCCGAGGCTATTGGGTCCTGCGCCTGACGCCCACCTTCTTTTCGTCCCTGACCAAGCAACGCGAGGCCGGTGGCCGCCCGTTGTGGCTGGTGGAGAACCGCATCAGTCATCAAATAATCAGCCGCGACGAAGCGCTGCCCTCGGTCAATCCGGGCACGCTGACCGAGGACGATGTCGCCAACAGCGTGCTGACGGTTCCGCTGAGCAGCAGCGATTGGCAATTGCGCGGCCTGTTCGACCGTCAGCGCGTGCTGGAAGAGCTGCTGCCGGCGTTCATCGGCAAATGTCTGCTGGGCCTGGCGTTTTCCATGCTGCCGTTCCTCGCCTTGCTGAACACGCGCCGGCGTCAGCGCCAGTTGAATGAAGGCCGCCGGCGTTACCAGGACATTTTCGAAGGCACCGGCGTGGCCTTGTGCGTCCTCGATATGTCCGGGCTCAAGGTCTTTTTCGACAAGGCACAACTGCAGGGCAGCGAGCAACTGCAAGCGTGGCTGGCGATCCCGGAGCAACGCCGGCCATTGCTCAAGGAACTGCGGATCACCGAGGTCAACCAGGTGGCGTTGCAACTGCTTAATGTCGATAGCGCCGACCAAGCCTGGAAACTGCTGATCGACGGTAATCCGCAGGACGGCACCGCCATCGGCAACCAGGTGCTCGACGCGATGCTCAACCAGCAGCAACAGCTTGAGCTGGAAATCAAGTTGCAGGACGCCAGCGGCCGCGTCCAGCACCTGTGGCTGGTGCTGTGTCTGCCGCAAACCCCGGACGACTACAATGCGGTGATCCTGAGCATCACTGACATCACCAGTCGCAAGCTCATCGAGCTGTCGCTGCAGGAGCGCGAAGGCTTCTGGTCGGACGTGGTGCGCACCGTGCCGGATCATCTGTATGTGCAGGATGTGATCAGCCAGCGCATGATCTACAGCAACCACCATCTGGGCCAGACCCTGGGTTACAACCGCAACGAACTGCACCAGATGGGCGAATACTTCTGGGAAATCCTCCTGCATCCCGAAGACGCCGACTATTACCACCGCTCTCGCCAGATCCAGCGCCAGGCCGGTTATCGCCAGTTGATGCAGTGCCAGTTGCGTTTCCGCCATCGGGACGGCCAGTGGCGACGCTTCGAGATTCGCGAGCAGGCACTGGCGCGGGACAAGGACGACCAGGTCACGCGGATCATCGGCGTGGCCAAGGACATCACCGACCAGATCGAAGCCAGCGAATCGCTGCGCGACAGCGAGCAGCGCTACCGCATGCTTGCCGAAAGCATCAGCGACGTGATCTTCTCCACCGACAGCCGCCTTAACCTCAATTACGTCAGCCCTTCGGTACTAGCAGTGCTGGGCTACGACGCCGAGTGGATTTTCCAGAACGGCTGGCAATCGACCATTGCCAACCCGCAACAACTGACCGGCATCTACCACCTGATGGACCGGGTCAGCAAAGCGCTGGATCAACCGGACCAACTGGCGCTGTTGCGCAGCCAGGTGCAAACCCAACTGTTCCTGTTCGATTGCCTGCGGGCCGACGGGCGCAAGATCCCGATCGAACTGCGCCTGGTATTGGTCTGGGACGAATACGGTACGTTCGAAGGCGTGCTCGGCGTCGGCCGCGACATCAGCCAGCAACGCCGGGCCGAAAAAGATCTGCGCATGGCCGCCACGGTATTCGAACACTCGACCTCGGCGATCCTGATCACCGACCCGGCCGGCTACATCGTCCAGGCCAACGAAGCCTTCAGTCGTGTCAGCGGTTACGCCGTGGAGCAGGTCCTCGACCAACTGCCGAACATGCTGACCGTCGACGACCAGCAAGAAGCCCATCTGCGTTATGTGCTCAAGCAATTGGGCCAGCACAGCACCTGGGAAGGCGAAGTCTGGCTCAAGCGTCGCAACGGCGAGCACTACCCGGCCTGGGTCGGGATCACCGCCGTACTCGACGACGAAGGCGACCTGGCCAGTTATGTGTGTTTCTTCAGCGACATCAGCGAGCGCAAGGCCAGCGAGCAACGGATCCACCGCCTCGCCTACTACGACGCCCTGACCCACCTGCCCAACCGTTCACTGTTCCAGGATCGCCTGCACACGGCCCTGCAATCGGCCGAACGGCAGAAGTCGTGGGTGGTGCTGATGTTCCTCGACCTCGACCGTTTCAAGCCGATCAACGACTCCCTGGGCCACGCCGCCGGCGACCGCATGCTCAAGGAAATGGCCACGCGCCTGCTCGGTTGCGTCGACGAAGACGACACCGTGGCGCGCATGGGCGGTGACGAATTCACCTTGCTCCTGCAACCGCGAGCCAACCGTGAAATCGCCCTGAACCGGGCGATCCATGTGGCCGAACAGATTCTCGCCAGCCTGGTGAAACCATTCGTGCTCGAAGGCCGCGAGTTCTTCGTCACCGCCAGTATCGGCATCGCTCTGAGTCCGCAGGACGGCAACGAACTCAGCCAGTTGATGAAGAATGCCGACACTGCGATGTACCACGCCAAGGAGCGTGGCAAGAACAACTTCCAGTTCTATCAGGCGGACATGAACGCCAGTGCGCTGGAACGTCTGGAGCTGGAAAGCGACTTGCGCCATGCCCTGGAACAGAACGAATTCGTGCTGTATTACCAGCCGCAGTTCAGCGGTGACGGCAAGCGCCTGACCGGTGCCGAGGCACTGTTGCGCTGGCGCCATCCACGCCGTGGGCTGGTGCCGCCGGGGGATTTCATTCCGGTGCTCGAAGAGCTCGGGCTGGTGGTGGATGTCGGCGACTGGGTGATCAGCGAAGCCTGCCGTCAACTCAAGGCCTGGCATCAGGCCAGGGTACGGGTGCCGAAGGTGTCGGTGAACATCTCGGCGCGACAGTTCTCCGACGGCCAGCTCGGTACGCGTATCGCCACCATCCTCAAGGAAACCGGCCTGCCGCCGGCGTGCCTGGAACTGGAACTGACCGAAAGTATCCTGATGCGCGAAGTCAGCGAGGCGATGCAGATCCTCGACGGCCTGAAAAACCTCGGCCTTAGCATTGCGGTCGACGATTTCGGTACAGGTTACTCATCGCTCAACTACCTCAAGCAGTTCCCGATCGACGTTCTGAAGATCGACCGCACCTTTGTCGATGGCCTGCCCAGCGGCGAGCAGGATGCACAAATCGCCCGGGCAATCATTGCCATGGCCCACAGCCTCAACCTGGCGGTGATCGCCGAAGGCGTGGAAACCCATGAGCAGCTGGATTTCCTGAGGGAGCACGGTTGCGACGAGGTACAGGGTTATCTGTTCGGTCGGCCGATGCCGGCGGGCCGGTTCGAAGGGCAGTTCAGCAATGATGCCCTGTTCATGTTCGATTGAGATTTGCGGCGCGGCAACTGGCCTCATCGCGAGCAAGCTCGCTCCCACAGTGGATCTACAGTGTTCGCACACTTTGTGTACACCCGAGAGCCCTGTGGGAGCGAGCTTGCTCGCGATGAGACCGGCACGATCACCGCTGACCCCGTCATGAAGCCCGCTTGTCTGCGACATGATGCCGTTTCATATGCCATCTAAAACCCATTAGGTTAGAATGCCCCCCTTTTCCGCCCCCGATCCTTGAGGACCGCCATGTTCAGCCGTGATTTGACTATTGCCAAGTACGACGCCGATCTCTTTGCCGCCATGGAGCAAGAAGCTCAGCGCCAGGAAGAGCACATTGAGCTGATCGCTTCGGAAAACTACACCAGCCCTGCGGTGATGGAAGCTCAAGGCTCGGTACTGACCAACAAGTACGCCGAAGGTTACCCGGGCAAGCGCTACTACGGTGGTTGCGAGTACGTAGACATCGTCGAGCAGCTGGCTATCGACCGCGCCAAAGAGCTGTTCGGCGCCGACTACGCCAACGTTCAGCCGCACGCTGGCTCGCAAGCCAACAGCGCCGTTTACCTGGCCCTGCTGTCGGCCGGCGACACCATCCTGGGCATGAGCCTGGCCCACGGTGGTCACCTGACTCACGGTGCCAGCGTTTCGTCCTCCGGCAAGCTGTACAACGCCATCCAGTACGGCATCGACGCCAACGGTCTGATCGACTACGACGAAGTCGAACGCCTGGCCGTTGAGCACAAGCCAAAAATGATCGTGGCCGGTTTCTCTGCCTATTCGCAGATCCTCGACTTCCCGCGCTTCCGTGCAATCGCCGACAAGGTAGGTGCCTACCTGTTCGTCGACATGGCCCACGTGGCCGGCCTGGTTGCCGCTGGTGTCTACCCGAACCCGGTTCCATTCGCTGACGTGGTGACCACCACTACCCACAAGACCCTGCGTGGTCCACGTGGCGGCCTGATCCTGGCTCGCGCCAACGCCGACATCGAGAAGAAGCTGAACTCCGCGGTATTCCCGGGCGCCCAGGGCGGCCCGCTGGAGCACGTGATCGCGGCCAAGGCGATCTGCTTCAAGGAAGCGCTGCAGCCTGAGTTCAAGGCTTACCAGCAACAAGTGGTGAAGAACGCCCAGGCCATGGCCGGCGTGTTCATCGAGCGCGGCTTCGACGTAGTGTCGGGCGGTACTCAGAACCACCTGTTCCTGCTGTCGCTGATCAAGCAGGAAATCTCCGGTAAAGACGCCGATGCCGCTCTGGGCAAAGCGTTCATCACCGTGAACAAGAACTCCGTGCCAAACGACCCACGCTCCCCGTTCGTCACCTCCGGCCTGCGCTTCGGCACCCCGGCTGTGACCACTCGTGGCTTCAAGGAAGCAGAGTGCAAGGAACTGGCTGGCTGGATCTGCGACATCCTGGCTGACCTGAACAACGAAGCGGTGATCGATGCCGTTCGTGAGAAGGTCAAGGCTATCTGCAAGAAGCTGCCGGTATACGGCGCTTAATCAGCCCCGCTAAACCGCAGTCATGAGAAACCGGCCAGAGATGGCCGGTTTTTTTTCGCCCGTGAAATGCTTCTATAGGAGCGAGCTTGCTCGCGATGATTTCAATGATGATGCGTTGAACCAGCAAGCACTCGTTATCGTTGACGACCTTCGCGAGCAAGCTCGCTCCTACAGGCCCAGCACCAACTGGTAAGACCGGTCATGCCAATTTTCTAATTTTTACTTGCGAACACCTAAAAATAGCGCCTAGACTGCGCCTGCACTGGACATACCGGTAAGACCACAATAATTAAGTCCTGAAGTCGATGCGCCTTGCGCACGGCAGCCAGGACACCGACCAGGATTCCTCCCATGCTCAGATGGTGCTCGCGTTCAATCTTCCTCCAAGTGGTTCTCGGACTGGTGCTCGGCATCGTCTGTGGGCTGACCCTTCCCGAATACTCCGCTCAGCTCAAACCGCTCGGTGACGGTTTTATCAAGCTGATCAAAATGCTCATTGGCTTGATTGTGTTTTGCGTAGTGGTCAGCGGCATCAGCGGTGCCGGCGACCTGAAGAAGGTCGGCCGTATCGGCCTCAAATCGGTGATCTACTTTGAAGTGCTGACCACCATCGCCCTGGTGATCGGCCTGGTGTTCGCCTTCAGCACCGGCATCGGCAGCGGTGCGAACATTCACCTGGAGCAGCTTTCCGCAGCCGACATGGGCGACATTGCCCAGCGCGGACAGCACATGCACACCACCACACAGTTCCTGATGGACCTGATTCCGACGTCGGTGATCGGTGCCTTTGCCGATAACAACATCCTGCAGGTCCTGCTGTTCTCCGTGCTGTTCGGCAGTGCACTGAATCTGGTGGGCGAGGCGGCATCGGGTATTTCGCGGCTGATCAATGAACTCAGCCACGTGATTTTCCGCATCATGGGCATGATCGTGCGACTGGCACCGATCGGCGTATTCGGCGCGATCGCCTTCACCACCAGTAAATATGGCCTGGACTCGCTGCAACACCTGGGCAACCTGGTCGGCCTCTTCTACCTGACCTGTGTGGCCTTCGTGGCCCTGATTCTCGGCCTGGTGATGCGCCTCTCCGGCTTGAAGATGTGGCCATTGCTCAAGTACCTGCGCGAAGAGTTGCTGATCGTCATGGGCACCGCTTCGTCCGACGCTGTGCTGCCACAAATCATGCGCAAGCTCGAACATCTGGGCATCGGCAGTTCGACGGTGGGGCTGGTGATTCCAACGGGTTACTCGTTCAACCTCGACGGCTTCTCGATCTACCTGACCCTGGCCATCGTGTTCATCGCCAACGCCACCGGCACGCCGTTGGCCATGACTGACCTGCTGACCATTTTGCTGGTGTCGCTGATCACCTCCAAAGGTGCCCACGGGATTCCCGGATCGGCACTGGTGATTCTGGCGGCAACCTTGACGGCGATCCCGGCGATTCCGGTGGTCGGTCTGGTGTTGGTGCTCGCGGTGGACTGGTTCATGGGCATCGGCCGCGCGCTGACCAACCTGATCGGCAATTGTGTCGCCACCGTGGCCATCGCCCGCTGGGAGAAGGACATCGATATCCAGCGTGCGAACAAGGTGCTTTCCGGCCAGATGGGTTATACCTTCCAGCCGAAAAAACCGGTCGCGCCGGCGCATCAGCAGGAGTTTTGAATCATGTGGGAGCCCGCCAGATGGCGGGTTCCCCTGCCTTTATCCATGGAGCACACAGTGATTACCACCTCAACGGTCGTCAATTCAGTCGTAGAAAAACTTCGGGCCGCACTGGCCCGTGGTCAGTGGCGCTCCGGCGAAATGCTGCCGGGGCAACGCGAGCTGGCCGAACAACTGGGTATCAGCCGCCCAAGCCTGCGTGAAGCGGTCATCGTCCTGGAAACCCTTGGCCTGGTGCGTTCGATGCCGGGCAAAGGCGTCGTCGTACTCGAGACCAGTCTCAGCGATGACCAGCCCTACGACAGCGCGGTGGCCGCCGCGAGCCTGGAAGACGTGCTGCAACTGCGCTACACCCTGGAGCCATTCATCGTCGGCCTCGTGGCGCAGTCGATCAGCAGCAAGGAAGTCGGGCAACTGCGCCTGACCCTGATGGACATGCGTGAAGCCCTGGAGGCCAATGACAGTGAAGCCGGCGTAAGCGCCTACATCGCGTTCCACGAAGAGCTGTTCACGCTGACGTCAAACCCGATCTTCCAGAGCGTGGTCCAGCAAACCAGCAATGCCCTCAAGCAAAGCGCCGAAGTGTTGCGCAACTCCCCGGAGCATCTGGCTGAACGCCTTGAAGAAAACGAAGCCGTGGTGCGGGCGATCCGCAGCAAGAACAGCGCGCAGGCCAGCGCCGAGATGCGTCGGCACATTTTGCGCGAAGGCCAGCGCATGGGCATCGAACTGAACATCCCGGAAGACAACCTCGGCAGTTGAAACCTCTTCGATCTGGAGATTGGCCATGAACAGCTTCGCTTCGCCACAAACGCTCGCTACCCTGCCCGTCCGCCCTTCGGTGAATGATCTGTATTCGCGGGTCCTCGATGCCATTTTCGAGCAGCGCATCCATTCAGCCAGTCGCTTTACCGAAGAAAGCCTGGCGCAGATGTTCGGTGCAAGGCGCAGCGACATGCGTGATGTGCTGACGCGACTGTCCCACCAGCAAATCATCATACTTCGAGCCAACCATCGTCCCCGCGTCGCCGAACTTGATGCCGAGCAGACCCGGCAGACACTGCATGCCCGGCGTCTGGCCGAGATCATGCTGGTACGGCTGGCGTGTCAGCGGCCATGCGCGCAAGACTTGAAGCGCCTGCGGACACTGGTCGATAACGAGCGTCAATGCGCCGAGCGTGGCCAGGCGATTCGTTTGTCGGGAGAGTTTCATTTGCAGTTGGCCGAAATGGCTGGAAATGCACCGCTGGCGCATTTTCTTGGCAGTCTGGTGCCGCTGACGTCATTGGCGATTGCGCAGTGTGAGGAGCAGACGCACAGTTTTTGCGCGTGGCAGGAGCATTTGGCGATTGTTGATGCTGTTGAACGTGGAAATGCTGCGACAGCGGCCATGCTGATAAACCGGCATCTGGATCATCTGGAGCAGACACTGCTCAATACACCCCGTGAACATTGTGTTGCCGGCTAGATCGCATCGCGGGCAAGCCCGCTCCCACAGTGTTCGAGGCCAAGCACAGACTTTGTGTTCAACCAGAAACCTGTGGGAGCCGGGCTTGCCCGCGATGGCGTCCTCACAGACGCCATAAAACTTCAGACCGCCGCCACCCGCGCAAATCCCTCGCGAATCTTTTCCTCCGGCAAGTCATCGGCAATGAACACGATCACGCTCTCGCGCACCTCGTCTTCAGCCCACTCGGTATCCCAGTCGAAACCATAAAGTTTCAGCACCCCCTGAAACACCATGCGACGCGATTCGCCGAGGATGTTCAACACGCCTTTGTAGCGCAGCAACTGCTTGCCATGCTCCTCCAGCAACTCGTTCATGAACTCGCTGAGCTTGTCGATATCCAGCGCTTTTTCAGTGCGCAGCACCAGGCTGGAAATGCGGTCGATGGACGGTGCCTGGCTGACCGGGCGCAAACTCACGCCGCCACCGAGGTCGGCATTGAGGTTGAAGCCGCGCACGTCGAGCAATTCGGCCAGGTCGATCTTTCCGTGATCAACCACGCGGATCGGGGCGCGTCGGTTGATACGGGTCAGGCGCTCGCTCAACGCGGTGAATTTTGCTTCGTCCACCAGGTCACGCTTGCTCACCAGCAAGCGGTCGGCGAAACCGATCTGCGCCTGGGCGATGGTCTGGGTCAGATGCAAGTCGGCATGTGCCGCGTCGACCAGGGTGATGATGCCGTCGAGGATATAGCGCTCGCGCAACTCTTCGTCGATGAAAAAGGTTTGTGCCACGGGCGCCGGGTCGGCCAGGCCGGTGCATTCGATCACCAGGCGGTCGAAGGCGATGTCGCCCTGGTCCAGACGCTCGAGCAATAGATAAAGCGCTTTGGTCAGGTCCGTGTGGATGGTGCAGCAAACGCAGCCGTTGGACAGTGTCATCACTTGTACCGGCTCATCGCCCAACAACTGGGTATCGATACCGGCATCGCTGAATTCATTCTCGATCACGGCGATTTTCAGGCCGTGCTCGGCCTTGAGCAGGTGACGCAACAAAGTGGTCTTGCCGGCGCCGAGGAAGCCGCTGAGGATCGTGACCGGGATGGGAGAGGACAAACTGGATCTCCTTTTTCACACAGTGAAAAAACAACACAAAACAAATGTGGGAGCGAGCTTGCTCGCGATAGAGGCTTAACATTCAACATCACTGTTGATTGACAGTCCGCCATCGCGAGCAAGCTCGCTCCCACAGGTATGGCTGTTAATCCGACAACCGGATCAACAGCATTTCGGCCCACCCTTGCCACCGTAACGGGCTTCCTGACGCTCCCGAAAGAACATCTCATAGCTCATCACCGGTTTGTCCGGGTGCTTGGTCTGCATATGCTCGACGTAGTTGTCGTAGTCGGGCATGCCGACCATCAGGCGCGCGGCCTGACCGAGGTATTTACCGAGGCGACTCAAGTCATTGAACATGCTGCAATCCTCTGGTTACGCATCCGGCAGCGCCTGGAATGGCGATTCTTTGTCCGTACGTTCCTTTTTACCCCAGGCGGCAATGCCGACCTTGAGTGCATAGAACAGGATGCTGAATACCACGAACAGGAACAGCGCAGTCAGCGTTGCGTTGGTGTAGGCGTTGAAGATCACGTGCTGCATCTGGGTGATGTCCTTGGCCGGGGCGAGGATCTGGCCGTTGGCCAAGGCATCGCTGTATTTCTTGGCCAGGGCCAGAAAGCCGATCGCCGGGTTGGCGTCGAACAGCTTGATGAAGCCCGCCGTCGTGGTGCAGATCAACAGCCATACCGCCGGCAACATGGTGACCCAGACATAACGCTGGCGCTTCATCTTGATCAGCACCACGGTGCCGAGCATCAGCGCGATACCGGCCAGCATCTGGTTGGAGATACCGAACAGTGGCCACAGGGTATTGATGCCACCCAACGGATCGATCACCCCCTGGTACAGCAACCAGCCCCACATCGCCACGCAGCCTGCGGTGGCGATCAGGTTGGCGGTCCAGGATTCGGTGCGTTTGAGCGCCGGGACGAAGGAGCCGAGCAAGTCCTGGAGCATGAAGCGCCCGGCACGGGTGCCGGCGTCGACTGCGGTGAGGATGAACAGCGCTTCGAACAGGATCGCGAAGTGGTACCAGAACGCCATGGTGTTCTCGCCCGGCAGAACACTGTGCAGGATCTGCGCGATCCCGACCGCCAGGGTCGGCGCACCACCGGCACGGGCCAGGATGGTGGTTTCACCGATGTCGTGGGCCACCGCTTGCAGGGCTTCCGGGGTGATTGCAAAGCCCCAGTTGCTGACGGCTGTCGCAACGGCCACCACATCACCGCCGACCACGGCCGCCGGGCTGTTCATGGCGAAGTACACGCCAGGCTCGATCACGGAAGCGGCAACCATGGCCATGATTGCCACGAACGATTCCATCAGCATGCCGCCGTAACCGATGTAGCGAGCGTTGGTTTCGTTATCCAGCAGCTTCGGCGTGGTGCCGGAGGAAATCAGCGCGTGGAAACCCGACACCGCGCCACAGGCGATAGTGATGAACAGGAACGGGAACAGACCGCCCTTCCATACCGGGCCGGTGCCGTCGACGAACTGGGTCAGGGCCGGCATTTTCAGCTCGGGCATGGTCACCAGGATGCCGATGGCCAGGGCAACGATGGTGCCGATTTTCAGGAAGGTGGACAGATAGTCACGGGGCGCCAGGATCAGCCACACCGGCAATACCGCCGCGACAAAACCGTAGCCGATCAGCATCCAGGTGATCTGGATACCGGTAAAGCTGAATGCCTTGGCCCACACCGGATCGGCGGCGATCTGCCCGCCGAGCCAGATCGAGCCCAGCAGCAGCAATACGCCGATCACCGAGATTTCACCAATGCGACCCGGGCGGATGTAGCGCATGTAGATGCCCATGAACATCGCGATCGGGATGGTCGCCATCACCGTGAAAATGCCCCAAGGGCTTTCGGCCAAGGCCTTCACCACGATCAGCGCCAGCACCGCGAGGATGATGATCATGATCAGGAAGCAGCCGAACAGCGCGATGGTGCCGGGGATGCGGCCCATTTCTTCGCGGACCATGTCGCCCAGGGAACGACCGTTGCGGCGGGTGGACATAAACAGGACCATGAAGTCCTGCACCGCACCGGCCAGCACCACGCCGGCGATCAGCCACAGCGTGCCGGGCAGGTAGCCCATCTGCGCCGCCAACACCGGACCGACCAAAGGCCCCGCGCCGGCAATGGCCGCGAAGTGGTGACCAAAAAGAATGTGCTTGTTGGTCGGCACGTAGTCCAGACCGTCATTGTTGAGCACAGCGGGAGTGGCCCGTCGCGCATCGAGTTGCATGACATTGTTAGCGATGAACAGACTGTAGTAGCGGTAGGCGACCAGATAGATGGCGACGGCTGCGACCACAATCCACAAGGCGTTGATTGCCTCGCCTCGGCGTAATGCCACGACACCCAGCGCACACGCACCTACGATTGCCAGCACCAGCCAAGGCAAATGGCGTAGCGGGCTATTATTATTTTTCATTTTATTATTCCAGCCAGAGTGGACAAGAAAGACAGCAATCCCGAGTTTAGCTCTCCTGACGGCAATGACCATAGCCCGACATTGGTCTGGACACCTGCACGCGCTGGCAGCCTTTGATCATGCGGGTCTATAGTCAGCGTACATTTCCGAGGATCGCGCCATGAGCGAGTACCCTGCCGAACGTCGCCGCTTCAAACGTATTGCGTTCGATGCCCGAACCGAGCTGAGTCAGGGGGAGTCCACTTGGCCGGTGAAGTTGATTGACCTGTCGCTCAAGGGCTTGCTGATTGAACGACCCGAACACTGGCAGGGCAATCCGCAGCAGGATTTTCTGGTCGACATTCATCTGAGCGAAGAAGCCGACATCACCATGGATGTGCAACTGGCCCACGACGACCATGGTCAGCTCGGCTTTGTCTGCTTGCACATCAGTCTGGAGTCCATCGAGCGCCTTCGGCGATTGATCGAGCTCAACCTGGGCGACCAGCAGGAGCTTGAGCGCGAACTGGGTGCCCTGATCGAAGTCTGACCGCCCGGCATCCATCCAGTGTGGGAGCGGGCTTGCTCGCGAAGAGGCCGTTACATTCAGCATCTCTGTTGACTGACACACCGCTTTCGCGAGCAAGCCCGCTCCCACAGGGTTTGTGTTTCCTCTGTGAGTTACTCGAACAACGCGTCCAACGCTTGCTCCAGACGCGTGACGGCAATGATCTGCAACCCGGCCGGCGCCTCTTTCGGCGCATTGCCCTTGGGCACGATGGCCCGCCTGAACCCGTGCTTGGCGGCTTCCTTCAATCGCTCCTGACCGCTCGGCACCGGACGCACCTCACCGGAAAGCCCGACCTCACCGAACACCAGCAGATCGTGGGGCAACGGTCGGTTACGCAAACTGGACATCACCGCCGCCATCAACGCCAGGTCGGACGCCGTTTCCAGCACCTTGACCCCGCCGACCACGTTGAGAAACACGTCCTGATCGTGGGTCGGAATGCCACCGTGACGGTGCAGCACCGCCAGCAACATCGCCAGCCGGTTCTGATCCAGCCCCAGCGTGACCCGACGCGGATTGGCCAGGTGACTGTCGTCCACCAGCGCCTGTACCTCCACCAGCATCGGCCGCGTGCCTTCCCAGGTTGCCATCACCACGCTACCCGGGACTTCCTCCTGGGCACGGGTCAGAAAAATCGCCGAGGGGTTGGAGACTTCTTTCAGGCCCTTGTCGGTCATGCCGAACACACCCAGCTCATTGACTGCACCGAAGCGGTTCTTCACCGCCCGCAGCAGACGCAGGCGCCCGTCGGACTCGCCTTCGAAATACAGCACGGTGTCGACCATGTGTTCCAGCACCCGAGGGCCAGCCAGAGCACCTTCCTTGGTGACGTGGCCCACCAGGAAAATCGCCGTACCGCTCTGTTTGGCATAACGCACCAGCAACGCTGCACTTTCACGCACCTGGGACACACCGCCCGGTGCCGATTGCAGTTGCTCGGTAAAGATCGTCTGGATCGAGTCGATCACCATCACCTTGGGCTTTTCCTGACGGGCCGTGGCAATGATGGCTTCGATGCAGGTTTCGGTCATGACCCGCAGTTGATCCTGGGGCAACCCCAGGCGCCGTGCACGCATGGCCACTTGCTGCTGGGATTCCTCACCGGTGACGTACAGTGCCGGCATGCTCTTGGCGAGGTTGCACAAGGTTTGCAACAGAATGGTCGACTTGCCGATGCCGGGGTCGCCACCGATCAGCACCACCGAGCCATCCACCAGACCACCACCCAGAACCCGGTCGAGCTCGCTGGAAGCGGTGGAGAAGCGCGGAATTTCTTCGACACTGACTTCGGCCAGGGTCTTGATTTGCGCCTGCTGGCCGGCCCAGCCGGTACGACCACTGGGGGCGGCTGCCCCGCCGCTTTCCACCATGGTTTCGGTGAGCGTGTTCCAGGCTCCGCACTCACCGCACTGGCCGGCCCATTTGGGGAAGGTTGAGCCGCACTCGGTGCAGCCGTACATGCGCTTGGCCTTGGCCATCGGAACTCCCGGAAAAAAACGCGATGATAGCTCAGCTGAAGCGCGCGAGTGCGGCCGGATACTTCGCAACCCTTTTGATGATTACAAATACCCCCATAAAAATCAGGTATATTGATAAACACCCGCCAAACAAAACCTTGTATAGGTTTTTCGTTCAATATACTCAACAAACTCTAAGGGCATGCCTGTCTGAACAACCTGAAAACTTATACAAACTTTATTCACTTACACACTTAATGTACAACTCTGAATCACTCACACAGAGCACAGTGATTAATTCAGGGAAGCACGCTACTTGCTAACTAACGAAACAGTTAATATCGCTACAACTGCAATCAATTTCAATACCGCCCCTGACCACTAACTACACGACCAACTTTAACGTCCCGCTTCAGGGATGGCCTCCCTCAACCTTGGTTTGCTCACACAAACGAAACCATATCGCTGAAAAAACATCACATTCAAAACACCGCGCAAGGCCCGGCCGCCCACAGATGAGATCAATCGGTGAATTTTTTACACCACCCGGTGTCGATTGCTGGCAAGCACGGCAGGCAGTTGATTCAAGCAGAATGCGATTTGCTGATTTACACTGCGTTCATCAACCTCATCTGTAACAAGGAAATAACCTATGGGCGTGCTAAATGAGTTCAAGGCCTTCGCGGTCAAAGGCAACGTGGTCGACATGGCCGTCGGCATCATCATCGGTGCGGCCTTCGGCAAGATCGTTACCTCGTTTGTCGGTGACCTGGTCATGCCGCCAATCGGGATGCTGATCGGTGGCGTGGACTTCAGTGATCTGGTCATAACGCTCAAGGCAGCGGAGGGCGAGATTCCGGCGGTGGTGCTCGCCTATGGCAAATTCATCCAGACCATCATCGACTTCGTCATCGTCGCTCTCGCGATCTTCATGGGCGTCAAGGTCATCAACCGCCTGAAGCGCGAAGAGGCCGTGGCCCCTAGCCTGCCGCCGGTTCCAACCAAGGAAGAAGAGTTGCTGGGCGAGATCCGCGACTTGCTCAAGGCCCAGAACAACCGGCCTTGACGGCATTAGCAAAAAAACGGCGCCTTCGAGGCGCCTTTTTTTTACCAGAAATTTTCCACTGCCACCTGACCAGGTCGCCGGCTGAGGCTCAAGTGCATGTCCCGCTGTTTAAGCAGCTTGCGCGTATCATCGATCATCTGCGGATTGCCGCACAGCATGACCCGTGAATGCTCAGGCGTCAGCGCAACACCCGCGACCCGCTCCAGTTCGCCGTTTTCAATCAGCGCGGTGATCCGCCCGTTCAATGAGCCGGGATGCTGTTCACGAGTGACCGTGGTGATCAATTGCAGTTTATGGGCGTACTCCGCCAGATAATCACGCTTCGCCAGCCCTGCGATCAGCTCCTGATACGCCAGTTCCCGGGCTTCGCGAACGCTGTAGACCAGAATGATCCGCTCGAATCGCTCCCAGACTTCGAAATCCTGGAGTATCGACAGGAACGGCGCGATGCCCGTGCCTGTGGATAACAACCACAGATCACGCCCATCGACAAACCGGTCCAGCGTCAGATAACCGAAGGCCTGGCGGTCGACCAGCAATGCATCGCCAACACCCAGTCGGCTCAGCTCGCTGGTGAACTCACCGCCCGGTACGACAATGGAAAAGTACTCGAGGAACTCGTCAAAAGGCGAGGACACCATGGAATAGGCGCGCCATACCGTGCTGCCGTCAGCCTTGGTGACGCCCAACCGGGCAAACTGCCCCGCCCGAAAACGAAACCCTGCATCCCGGGTGGCACGCAAGGTAAACAGGCTCTGGGTCAGCGGATGAACCTCAAGCAAGGTCTGACGGGTAAATTTTTCTTCACTGACGGACATGGAAGGCTCCAATCAAAAGACACCCCAGTGTCCCGCAAAGAAAGCAGCGTAACCACCGACAGTTTGTAGTGACATTAATCTGCACTAGTGACTGTTTACCAAATGTGGCGCATACCCATCATTATAAAATGACATATGGCATTTTATATCCCATCGATTGCCTAAGAACCTGAAATACACTTTTCCAACAGTCAAAAGAGCAAAATTGTCGCAGCATCACCGTAGGAATTATCCTACACTTCGTGACGTGCCGAATCTTGGATCCAAGATCGCACCCAGAAGAAACGGTGATGGAGAGACCCTTGTATGGAAATCTGGAAGGAGTCACAGCTCAAGCAATTGTCACACACGCAAGAGATCAAAACCGCCTATCGAATCGCGCTCAACTTCGCTAGAAACCTTGGATATAAATTTTGTGGCTTTTCAATTACTTCGAACTCAGTCGGAGTCGATAGCAGTGCGGTGAACCTGAATAATTTCCCCCATGAGTGGAACACTCAATATGAAAAAAACAACGCCACGCAAATAGATCCGATAGTGGCGCATTGCAATCGTTCAACGCTGCCTGTTCTCTGGAGCGAAGAGCTTTTTTCCAAGACGCCATGGCTATGGCACTTGCTGCAGCAACAAGGTTTGCAGCATGGCTGGTCCCAGGCGATCTCTGATGAGGAAACCGGTCAGCGCAGTATTCTCAGCCTGGCCAGAAGCCACTGCCCGATTTCAGCCTATGAGCTGTACGAGCATCTTGGATTCTCGGTGTTCATCACTCGCCATTTGCACGCGCTGGCGATCGCAAGGCAACCGAGAAAACCGGCTCACCCCCAGGCTGCCCCCTTGTCACGGCGGGAACTCGAAGTATTGAAACTGTCGGCCGATGGCAAGACGGCCTATGAAATTGCCAGGATCCTCAGTTTGAGTGAACGCACAATCAACTTTCATGTGCACAGGGCTATCGAGAAGCTCGGCGTCAACAACAAGATGGCGGCCGTCATCGCCGCGGCCCGGTCCGGAGCCATCTGAAAGCGCCCGGCTGCGGGAAAACCTGCGAGTAATCCAGGCAAAAAAAACGTACCATTTGCGGTCCCTCCTGAGTGATGGCGTGTAAACCTTCACGACGTATTACACTCGGACGGCTCCGCCCGCTCCACCGCCTTCGGGCAGCGGGACATCCGTTGATTACCCAGAGCCCCGCCCCATGCCTTTGCTCGAAACACCCTTCGCCAGCCTCGACCTGATCCGCCAGCCCGAACAGCAGAATGAACCGCTGCAAGCTTTCGATGCGGCCGATGAATACCTGCTCAATCATCTGGCCGAACAGCAACCGGCTTCGGACACCCGGGTATTGGTGCTCAATGACAGTTTCGGCGCGTTGGCGGCCAGCCTGGCGGGCAAGGTGCGGGTGATCAGCAGCGGTGATTCGTTCCTGGCTTTCCAGGGTCTGGAAAAGAACCTGGTGCGCAACGGCCTGGCCTTTGATGCCGTGCCGAGCGTACCCGCCAGCGAAACCCCTGCCGGGCTGTTCGACTGCGTGCTGATTCGTGTACCGAAAACCCTGGCCCTGCTGGAAGAACAACTGATCCGCCTGCAAGGTCAACTGGCACCTGGCGCCCAAGTGGTTGCCGCAGCCATGATCAAGCATTTGCCCCGGGCGGCGGGCGACTTGCTGGAGCGTTACATCGGCCCCGTGCAAGCCTCGTTGGCGGTGAAGAAGGCGCGGCTATTGATTGCCACCGCCGAAGACAAAACCCCGGCGGTGTCGCCCTACCCAACGCGATACAGACTCGACGAACCGGCCATCGAACTGCTCAACCACGCCAATGTGTTTTGCCGCGAAGGCCTGGACATCGGTACCCGGGCGTTTTTGCCACACCTGCCGAAAAACCTCGGTTCGGCGCGGGTCGCCGATCTCGGTTGCGGTAACGGCGTCCTGGCCATCGCCAGCGCCCTGCAAAACCCCGAGGCCCACTACACACTGGTGGACGAGTCGTACATGGCCGTGCAATCGGCCTCCGAAAACTGGCGCGCAGCGCTGGGTGAACGGGAAGTGATCGTGCGCGCCGGTGATGGCCTGGCCGGCCAGGAACCGCAATCGCTTGACGTCGTGCTGTGCAATCCACCGTTTCACCAGCAACAGGTGGTGGGCGACTTCCTGGCCTGGCGGATGTTCCAGCAGGCCCGCGAAGCGCTGGTGGTGGGCGGCGCGCTGTACATCGTCGGCAATCGTCACCTGGGTTACCACAGCAAGCTGGCGCGATTGTTCCGTGGCGTCGAGCAAGTGGCGGCCAATCCGAAATTCGTGATCCTCAAGGCGCGCAAGTAACAGGCAAAAAAAACCCTCCGGCAGGAGGGTCGTAAATCCGTGCCTCGAGGCCACGGGAGAGATGTCAGTGCGTGGTCAGGCCGGCCGCGTTCATGAACAGACGCATCAGGCTGGCGACGATGAACAGGGCGCCCACGCTGCCGACCCAGATCAGGGCCAACCAACCGAGCCGCTGCCACAGCGGCTTTTTTTCGGCTTCTTCAATGTCGTGCAGGGAATGTTTGCCGTTCATTGATAAATCCTCCGATGTAGATCAATGGCGTCTGTCAGGACGCCATCGCGAGCAAGCTCGCTCCCACAGATTCGTTGTGCAGCAGACTAGTGGTAACCATCTTCATGGGTGACCTTGCCGCGGAACACGTAGTAGCTCCAGAAGGTGTAGCCCAGGATGAACGGGATGATGAACAGCGTGCCCACCAGCATGAAGCCCTGGCTTTGCGGCGGCGCGGCGGCGTCCCAGATCGAGATCGACGGCGGGATGATGTTCGGCCACAGACTGATGCCCAACCCGCTGTAACCGAGGAAGATCAACACCAGAGTCAGCAGGAACGGCGTGTAATGCGCGTTGCGGGCCACGGCGCGGATCAGTCCGTACATCGTCACCAGCACCAGGATCGGCACCGGCATGAACCAGAACAGATTTGGCATGGTGAACCAGCGTGCGGCGATATCCGTGTGGGCCAACGGGGTCCAGATGCTGACAATACCGATCACCGCCAGCAGCACGAAGGCCAATGGCCGTGCCAGGTCATGCATCTGCTCCTGCAACTTGCCTTCGGTCTTCATGATCAGCCAGGTGCAACCGAGCAATGCATAGGCCACGACCAGCGCCGCACCACAGAACATCGTGAACGGTGTCAGCCAGTCCAGTGAACCACCGGCGAACTGCCGGTTGACCACAGGCAGCCCGTCGATGAACGCGCCAAGCGCAACGCCTTGGAAGAACGTCGCGGTGACCGAGCCACCGATGAACGCCTTGTCCCACAGATGGCGCTTGTCGTCCCTGGCCTTGAAGCGGAACTCGAAGGCCACGCCGCGGAAGATCAACCCGATCAACATCAGGATCAGCGGCAGGTACAACGCCGAGAGCACCACCGAATAGGCCAGCGGAAACGCGCCGAACAACGCCGCGCCACCCAACACCAGCCAGGTCTCGTTGCCGTCCCAGACCGGGGCGACGGTGTTCATCATCACATCGCGATCAGTCTTGCCCGGAATGAACGGGAAGAGAATCCCGATGCCCAGGTCGAAACCGTCCATGACCACGTACATCATGATGCCGAAGATGATGATCACGGCCCAGATCAGCGGAAGATCAATACCCATGATTCAAATCTCCTTGGTCAGGCTGTGGCCGGCATCGGCGTGATCGTCGTCGGCGGCGGACAGCGGCCGGGCCGGTGTGCGCTTCTGGCCGGGGCCACCGTCGTTGGTTTCCTTGCCTTCGTCGATCTTCGGCCCCTTGCGCACCAGGCGCATCATGTAGCCAAGACCGGCGCCAAACAGCGCGAAATAAACCACGACAAACAGGATCAGGGTGATGCTCATCTGCATGAAGCTATGGTTGGACGACGCATCCGCCGTACGCATCAGACCATAGACCACCCAAGGCTGACGGCCGATTTCCGTGGTGAACCAGCCGGCGAGAATCGCGATCAGGCCGGACGGCCCCATCCACAGCGCCAGGTACAGGAACGGCCGCGAGGTGTAGAGGGTGTCGCGCTTGCGCAGCCACAGGCTCCACAATCCGGTGAAGATCATCAGCAAGCCCAGCCCCACCATGATCCGGAACGACCAGAACACGATGGTCGAATTCGGCCGGTCTTCAGGCGGGAACTCCTTGAGCGCCGGCACCTGTTTATCCAGGGAGTGCGTGAGAATCAGGCTACCCAGGTACGGGATTTCGACAGCGAATTTGGTCTTCTCCTCCTTCATGTCCGGCCAGCCGAACAGGATCAGCGGCGTCGCCTCGTCGCCCTTGTTTTCCCAGTGGCCTTCGATGGCGGCGATTTTCGCCGGCTGATGCTTGAGCGTATTGAGACCGTGGAAGTCGCCGATGACCGCCTGTATCGGCGCCACGATCAACGCCATCCACATGGCCATCGAGAGCATTTTGCGGATCGCCGGATTGTCCTTGCCGCGCAGCAAATGCCAGGCCGCGGAGGAACCGACGAAGAAGGCCGTGGCGACGAAGGCTGCCGTGGCCATGTGCATCAGGCGATACGGGAACGAAGGGTTGAAGATAATCGCCAGCCAGTCGGTGGGTATGACCTGACCGTTGACGATCTCGAAGCCCTGCGGGGTCTGCATCCAGCTGTTGGAAGCGAGAATCCAGAACGTGGAGATCAACGTACCGATGGCCACCATCACGGTGGCGAAGAAGTGCAGGCCACGCCCGACCTTGTTCCAGCCAAACAGCATGACACCGAGGAACCCGGCCTCGAGGAAGAATGCAGTGAGCACTTCATAGGTCAGCAACGGCCCGGTCACGGAACCGGCGAAGTCCGAGAAGCGGCTCCAGTTGGTGCCGAACTGATAGGCCATTACCAGCCCGGAAACCACCCCCATGCCGAAGTTGACGGCAAAGATCTTCGACCAGAAATGGTAGAGGTCGCGGTAGGTGTCGTTATGGGTTTTCAGCCACAGGCCTTCGAGTACCGCCAGGTAACTCGCCAGGCCGATGGTGATGGCCGGAAACAGGATGTGGAACGAGATGGTGAACGCGAACTGAATTCGGGCGAGATCAAGTGCCTCTAAACCGAACATAAGTCTTCCTCTGTCAGGTAGTACGGCTGCGGGCTGGAAGCCTGCACCCACGGCCCCCACGGGTATGGAGTGTGGCGAATCCCCTTTTGTTCTTTTTTTGCACGCATCACAACGCAGGGAGTCTGGCCTTGCGGCCGCCGGATCAATTCCTTTTGTGGGTTTTGATCTGGATCAATCAACGTTGAAAGAGTAGTCCCAATTTCGGGGATGAACCGCGTGGTCTTTTGCCGCGTGACAAGTTGCCTCACGGCCGGGGTAACAGGCAGAAACATATCTCCTTGTGGGAGCGAGCTTGCTCGCGAAGGGGGCATCAGCTTCAACATCAATGTCGACTGACACTCAGCCTTCGCGAGCAAGCCCGCTCCCACATGAAAATCGATGTCTGGCTAACTAAATCTTTTGTCACAGCAACTTTTTGTTACAGGCTGGTGATAATCTCGCCACTCCCCTCTCCCCAGATCTTCGCGAAGATGCCCAGCCAAGAGCCCTTGCTGTTACGTCACCATCGCCCTTTTCTCGCGTTCTGGCTGGCCCGGGTATTTACCGCCAGCGGCTTCCAGATGCTCACCGTGGCCATCGGCTGGAACCTGTACCAACTGACCGGCAATGTGCTCGACCTGGGTCTGGTCGGCCTGGTCGAGTTCGCCCCGCGCGTACTGTTCATGCTGCACACAGGGCACGTCGCCGACCGTTATGACCGGCGCAAGGTCGCGGCGATCTGCCAGTCCCTCCAGGCATTAATCGCCCTGTCGCTGGCCATCGGCAGCGCCACCGACCATGTCACCCGGGAAATGATCTTTATCCTGGCCTTCCTGCTCGGTGCCGCTCGTTCCTTTGAAATGCCGACCACCCAGGCCCTGTTGCCCAGTATCGTGCCCAGCGCGTTGTTTCCCCGTGCAGTGGCCGCCGCACAATCGGCCCAGCAATCGGCAACCATCGTCGCTCCAGCCCTCGGCGGCTTGCTCTACGCCTTCGGCAGCGTCTGGGTGTATAGCCCGACGGTGCTTTTGTATGTCATCGCCTGCTCGCTGATGCTCAACCTGCCGGCCCGACAAACCCCGCTGAACAAGGGCAAGGCCACTCTGGATTCGCTGCTGGCGGGCATTCGCTTCATCCGCAGTCGTCCGGACATTCTCGGGGCGATCTCCCTCGATCTGTTTGCGGTGCTATTGGGTGGCGCCACAGCGCTGCTGCCGGTGTTCGCCAAGGACATTCTGCTGACCGGCCCGTGGGGGCTTGGCCTGCTGCGCTCGGCGCCGGCGGTAGGCGCGCTGCTGATGTCGCTGTTCCTGGCGCGGTTTGCCGTGGAACGCAACGTCGGACGGGTGATGTTCACGGCCGTGGGCATCTTCGGCGTGGCGACCATCGCCTTCGGCCTGTCGACCTCGTTCTGGTTTTCCCTGGCGGTGTTGGTGGTGTTGGGCGCGGCAGACATGATCAGCATGGTGATCCGCGCCTCGTTCGTTCAACTGGAAACCCCGGACGAAATGCGCGGCCGGGTCAGCGCCGTCAATGGACTGTTCATCGGTGCCTCGAACCAGTTGGGCGAATTCGAATCGGGACTGACTGCCCACTGGTTCGGCACCGTGCCAGCGGTGGTCATGGGCGGGATCGGCACGCTGGTGGTGACCGGGGTGTGGGTCAAACTGTTCCCGACACTGGCCAGCCGCGATCGCATGCACATGGCTAAAGATGAAGAGAAGGAAGAGGCGAAGGTCTGACACTCTCTAAACGAGCAACTCCCCCGCCACGGCCATACGAGTGGCTTTACCGCAGAGTTGCTCCACCAGCGCCAGGGAAAATGCCAATGCGCCGGCCGAGCCTTGGGCGGTGATGCAATTGCCGTCGACCACCACTGGTTGATCGACGAAGGTACAGCCCAGCAGTTGATGGCTGGCCGAGGGCAGGCAGGTCATGCGCCGCTGACGCAATACGCCAAAGGCCTGCAGTGCCACGGCGGGCGCTTCGGCGATGCCGGCGAACAGGCGACCAGCCGCCGCCTGATCCTTGACCAATTGTTGCAGGGGTTGGTGGGCTGCCAGGTGCTGCGAACCCACCGCTCCACCGGGCAAGGCAATCAGGTCGAAGGGTTGCGCCAGCAAGTCCACCAGCATCGCATCGGACGTCAGGCGAGTGCCGCGGGCGCAAGTGAGCATGCGCCGCCCTTCGATACTGGCCACCACCACTTCTATTTTGGCGCGGCGCAGCACGTCGATCAGGGTCACGGTTTGCAGGTCGTCGGTGCCCTCGGCAAGGGCAATCAAGGCTCTAAAAGTCATCGGGTACTGTCCACAGAATGATCTTTTAAGCGTAGTCAGCTTTCTGACCCTTGTTCGATACGTGCGGTTACTGGATATAAAGCTGCGTCGACATCGTATTGCCGGGCGCGTTGATCGAGGTATTGCTGAAAGTCAGCGTGCCTTCCTGCTTGCCCGCCAGATCGAGGGCATACAAATAGCCGACGGTTTTTTCCCCGGGAGTGCAGCTGGTCAGGTTGCCGTTCTTGAACGCACAAACGGGTGTGCGGGTGCCATTCACCTCGAAACCGTCCAGGGCGACATGGGCCTCACGCCCATAACCCACTTCCAGCACGTACACCATGATGTTCGGGCCAATGTGATCGCAGCGAGTCCGGGTTTGCCCTTCGTCGATATTCTCGACACCACAGGACGACGACGCGACCTTGAGCACTCTCAATTGCGTCAGCGGTGGAGCCGAAGCCGCCACGGCCGTTTGCGCCCCGAGAAACAACGCTCCCCCTATTCCGAGGGCGGCAACCAGACGCTTTTTCATGCAGGACCCATCCACCCCAAAAAACCAGCGCGCAGTATGGCGCACTTGGCTTTGTCGCAAAACATCGACGACGATCACCGCCAAAGCAGCCATATTCCCAAGCTACTGGTATGATGCGCGGCTTTTTCCGGCCCACAGTAATTTCCAGGCGCGTTCTGCTGCCTGTGCTTTGCTGTTGAGGTCGATACATTCACGGCGCCCGGCGCGCCACGGGGAGCAGACATGCTGGAAAGGCTGTTTCAACTCAAGGCACACAACACCAACGTGCGGACCGAGATTCTGGCGGGCGTCACGACCTTTTTGGCCATGGCCTACATTCTGTTCGTCAACCCGAGCATCCTCGGCGAGACCGGCATGGACAAGGGCGCAGTGTTTGTCGCCACCTGTCTGGCAGCTGCCATCGGCTCGACGACCATGGGCCTGATCGCCAACTACCCGATCGCACTCGCACCAGGCATGGGCCTGAACGCCTTCTTTACCTACACCGTGGTCCTGCACATGGGCCATACCTGGCAAGTGGCGCTGGGTGCGGTGTTCATCTCGGCGGTGTGCTTCTTCCTGCTGTCGATCTTCCGCATCCGTGAATGGATCATCAACAGCATCCCGCTGCCGCTGCGCTCGGCGATTGCTGCCGGTATCGGCCTGTTCCTGGCACTGATCGCCCTGCACAACGCCGGCATCGTGGTCAGCAACCCGGCGACCATGGTCGGCCTCGGTGACCTGAAACAACCGGCCCCGATCCTCGCCACCCTCGGTTTTGCCCTGATCGTCGCCCTCGAAGCCCTTGCCGTGCGCGGCGCAGTGCTGATCGGTATTCTGGTGGTGACCATCATTTCCATCGTGATGGGCTTCACCCCGTTCGGCGGCGTGATGTCGATGCCGCCGTCCCTGGCCCCGACCTTCCTGCAACTGGACATCAAGGGTGCGCTGGACATCGGTCTGGTCAGCGTGATCTTCGCCTTCCTGTTCGTCGATCTGTTCGATAACTCCGGCACTCTGATCGGTGTGGCCAAGCGCGCCGGTCTGATGCGCAAGGACGGTCACATGCCGAAAATGGGCCGCGCGCTGATCGCCGACAGCACCGCCGCCATGGCCGGTTCCCTGCTGGGCACCTCGACCACCACCAGTTACATCGAGTCCGCAGCCGGCGTGAGTGCCGGTGGCCGCACCGGCCTGACCGCCATCGTGGTGGCGATCCTGTTCCTGCTGGCGCTGTTCTTCTCGCCACTGGCCGCCAGCGTTCCGGCCTTCGCCACTGCGCCGGCACTGCTGTTCGTCGCCGTGCTGATGACATCCGGCCTGGCCGAAATAGACTGGGACGACATTACTGTCGCCGCGCCGGTGGTGATCACCGCGCTGGCAATGCCGTTCACTTACTCCATCGCCAATGGCATCGCCTTCGGTTTCATTTCCTGGACCGCCATCAAGCTGATGTCCGGTCGTGGCCGTGAGCTGAACCCGGCGCTGGTGATCCTGTCGATTCTGTTCGTGATCAAGCTGGGTTGGTTCAACGCATGACTTTTGATTCCCAGGCCTACGCCGTTCAGCTCGAAGAAAAGGTCACGCGCCTGCGTGACCTGCTGGCCCCGTTCGATGCACCGGAGCCAGCCGTTTTCGATTCGCCGCTGAAAAACTTCCGCCTGCGCGCCGAGTTCCGCCTGTGGCGCGAGGCCGGCGAGCGTCACTACGCGATGTTTTCCCAGGAAGACAAACGCACGCCAATCCTGATCGAAGAGTTCCCGATTGCCAGCCTGCGCATCAACCAGTTGATGCCGCAGCTGAAGGCAGCGTGGCAAGCCAGCGCGCCCCTGAGCCACAAGCTGTTCCAGGTGGAGTTCCTGACCACTCTGGCCGGTGACGCGATGATCACCCTGTGCTATCACCGCCCGCTGGACGAGCACTGGCATGCGGCGGCGTCGAAACTGGCGACGGACCTGAACGTCAGCATCATCGGCCGCTCCAAGGGCAAGCGCGAAGTCATCGGTCACGATTACGTGGTCGAGAAGCTGGAAGTCGGCGGCCGCACCTTCAGCTATCGCCAGCCTGAAGGCGCGTTCACCCAGCCCAACGGCACGGTGAACCAGAAGATGCTCAACTGGGCATACGATGCGCTCGGCGATCGCTCCGATGATTTGCTGGAGCTGTACTGCGGCAACGGCAACTTCACCCTGCCCCTCGCCACCCGCGTGCGCAAGGTGCTGGCCACCGAAATCAGCAAGACCTCGGTCAACGCGGCCTTGAGCAATCTCAGCGAAAACGCGGTAGATAACGTCACCTTGGTGCGTTTGTCCGCCGAAGAGCTGACCGAAGCCCTGAACGAAGTCCGTCCGTTCCGCCGCCTGCACGGCATCGACCTCAAGAGCTACGAGTTCGGTAGCGTCTTTGTCGACCCGCCCCGCGCCGGCATGGACCCGGACACCTGCGAGCTGACCCGGCGCTTCGACAACATCCTGTACATCTCCTGCAACCCGCAGACCCTGGCAGCCAACATCGCCCAACTGCACGACACCCACCGCATCAGCCAATGCGCGATGTTCGACCAGTTCCCGTGGACCCATCACATGGAATCCGGGGTGATGTTGACCCGGCGTTGATGACACCTGCCAGGCACAAAAAAGCCGTCTTCACGACGGCTTTTTTGTGGGTACCGGCAAGACAACATCGACCTTGCGCGGGCGCCCGCCCTTCTTGCCATTGGCCCGCGCAGCTTCAGACTTTGCGGCGCTGCTCTGGCGACCATTGCGCGAAGCAACGACCGACGCCGCCATGGCCATCAGGGGCTTGCTCGCAGAAATCAACCCGGCAATAGATACATGCAGGTCCTTGCCTTCATGGCACAGGGCAGTACCCGCGTAGCCAACAGTCAGACTGGCAAGTTCCTCGCCCTCAAAATCATCGAACTCCGGATAGTTGGCTACGGGCAACAATACGCCGCTGCCGTCTTCGAAGCTGACGGCCAGACAGGGGGGCAGGTAGGTAACCGCCGTCGCTTGCAGGCTATTTTTTCTACGTAACTCGCCACGTTCAATGGCTTTGTCCAGGCTGCTTTCCGTTACGGGATTATCGGCCTGAACCTTGGCTTTTATCGTTTTCATAACTCGATCTCTACACTTTCCTGTGTGCCTATCAGGGACAGCAACGTCTTGTTCGATTCAGGTTCGTAGCAAGCCGACCCAATCATGTTGGTCGTACTGACAACCCTTTTCACCACAACGACTTCGTTGCTTTGCCAGTCCCACAATTGATTATCAAGACAAGCCGTTTGCAATTTTCGCCACCAGATGCCCCGGGCGCGCCGCAAATGGGCAGGCTGCTGGAGCGATTGGCGCAATCCCTCAAGCACTGCTAACGGTGGCCGACGCGAAAGCGGAACTACATCCCAGAGCTCGACACCGTTGTGCCAAAAGCTGAACCTGAACCTCGCACTCCATGTACCCGCCTCCACATGCGCATGAGGCGGACAATGCTCGTCTCGCAACATGATCACCACCGACAGTCCCTTGTGATTACATACCTTCATGCTAACCCATCCGTTAGGTTTATGAGTCCGAGGATTCGACATTCCCTGGAGAATCCGACCGCTGGCATTGGCCGTCGAATCAATTCTTGCGTCCTCAGACTAGCGTCCTGGCGTTACCCGGCCCTGCGGAACACCACGCGCAATGGTAAGAAATCCTTTCATTACGACGCTGGCACCTGATAAATACTGGTCCAGTTTCTTCATCTGATCCCCGGTGTAATCAATCATGCAGCGACAATTCGACGATCTTCAGTTGGGCAGCATCGAGCTGTTTTGCCTGGCCGCCGAGGCCGGCAGTTTTACTGCCGCGGCGCTGGTGGCGGGTGTCACCCCCGCTGCCGTGAGCCGTTCGGTGTCGCGCATGGAAGAACGCCTTGGTGTGCGCCTGTTCGCGCGCACCACGCGTAGTGTGAAGCTGACCGACAGTGGTCGCCGTTACTACGAAGAATGTCGCCAGGCCCTTGCGCAACTGGTCGAGGCCCAGCGCGAGGTGATGGGTCAGCAGCAAGTGCCGTCCGGTACGTTGCGCATCAGTATTCCGACCACCTACGCGCATCATCGAATTCTGCCGCTGTTGCCCGAATTTCGGGCGCGTTATCCGGCGGTGAAGGTCGAGTCGCACATCAGTAATCGCAACATCGATTTCGTCGGCGAAGGCTACGACATGGCGATTCGCGTGCGAGCCATCCCGGATTCCGGCCTGATCGCCCGACCGTTGGAAGATGCCGCCCTGGTGATGATCGCCAGTCCTGATTACCTGAAACGGGCCGGCACTCCGCAAACCCTCGACGACCTCGAAAACCACGAATGCATCCAGTACGAATTGCCCAGCAGCGGCCGACGCATTGCCTGGCTGTTCAACGATGAAGGCGTGCCCCGGGAGATTCTGGCCGAGGGCAACCTCAGTTGCTCCGACGATGTGCTGGGCGGTGTGACCTTGGCCAAACACGGGGCGGGGTTGTTTCAGACCTACCGGTTTATCGTGGAAAAGGAACTGGCCGACGGCTCGCTGGTGGAAGTGCTCAAGCCCTATGGCGGGCGCTCGCGGCCGTTTACCTTGCTGTACCCGCAAAGTCGCCATGTACCGCTGCGCTTGAGGGCGTTTATCGATTTCCTCGTGGAGCACCTGCCGCGCTGACCTGCGAAAGTGTCCGATCACCGCCCACAAACAGCCTGCATACCTTCACTTCAATTGACCAAATTAACCAGTTAGTACAATTTATCTCCACAGGCTGAAACACTCGGCCGATTCCAAAAATAACAAGTGGAGAGATTCCGATGCCCCCTATCGTTCTGGTGCTCAACGGCCCGAACCTGAACCTGCTCGGCACCCGTGAACCGGCGACTTACGGCCACGAAACCCTGGCAGACATTTCGGCCCTGTGCGCGCGCGCCGCCGAAGAGTTCGGCCTGGCGGTGGAGTTTCGCCAGACCAACCATGAAGGCGAATTGCTCGACTGGATTCACGCCGCCCGCGGTCGTTGCACCGGGATCGTCATCAATCCTGCCGCGTGGACCCACACCTCGGTCGCCATCCGCGACGCCCTGGTCGCCAGCGAACTGCCGGTGATCGAAGTCCACCTGTCCAACGTGCACGCCCGCGAGCCCTTCCGCCACCATTCGTTCGTATCCGCCATTGCAACGGCGGTGATGGCCGGTTTTGGCAGTCATGGCTATCGCCTGGCGCTGGAACACTTCAGTCATCGTTTGAAGGGGTGATCGCCGTGACTCAGAACCACGTGATACTGGCCGGGCTGATTGGCGCCGGCATCCAGGCTTCCCGCACACCGGCCATGCATGAGCATGAAGGCGATGCCCAGGGGCTGCGCTACCTGTATCGCCTGATTGATCTTGATCAGTTGAAGCTCGACAGCAACGCCCTGCCCGACCTGTTGATGGCTGCCGAGCGCATGAACTACACCGGGCTGAACATTACCTTTCCATGCAAGCAGGCAATCATCCCGCTGCTCGACGAACTTTCGCCGGAGGCCCGCGGTATCGGTGCGGTCAACACGGTGGTGCTCAAGGATGGCAAACGCATCGGCCACAACACCGATTGCCTGGGCTTTGCCGAGGGGTTTCGCCGGGGTTTGAAAGGCGTTGCCGTTGAACGTGTCGTACAGATGGGCGCTGGTGGCGCAGGTGCGGCGGTGGCCCACGCGTTATTGAGCGAAGGCGTACAACAGCTGAGCATTTTTGACGTGGACATCCGCCGCGCTCAGGATCTGGCTGACAACCTCAATCAGCATTTCGGCGTCAGTCGGGCGGTGGCCGGGTATGACCTGCCCGACGCCTTGGCCCAGGCTGACGGCCTGGTGAACACCACGCCGATGGGCATGAAAAAACTGCCGGGCATGCCCGTGCCGGTCGAGCTGCTGCGAACCGAATTGTGGGTGGCGGAGATCGTTTACTTCCCACTGGAAACCGAACTGCTGCGCAACGCCCGCGCCCTCGGTTGCCGGACGCTGGACGGCGGCAACATGGCGGTGTTTCAGGCGGTCAAAGCATTCGAGTTGTTCAGCGGCGTAGTCCCGGATGCCCAGCGGATGCTTGAGCATTTCCAGAGCATGAATGACTGAATGAGTGAAGTGAGGGGGCAACCCCCTCACCTCGCCTCAGGCTTGCAGGTACCGCAGAACCGACTCGCAAATCATCTCCCGATGACGCTGCTTGATACGTTCGTCCGGCAGGTCGATCTGAAAAATCTCACCAAAGGTATGGCGGTTCGAGACGCGATAGAAGCAGAACGAACTGATCAGCAAATGCACGTCCAGCGGATCAAGCCCGGTACGGAACAGCCCCTGCTCGGCGCCGCGACGCAGAATCTCGCCCAGTGAATCGAGGATAGTGTTGTTCATCGCCTTGATCGCATCGGAGCGCTTCACGTACTCGGCGTTGTGAATGTTCTCGATACTGACGATGCGCACGAAATCGACGTTGCGATCATGGTGATCGAAGGTGAACTCCACCAGCCGCCGAATGGCTTCGACCGGCGCCAGCTCTGCCAGGTGCAGGCGATTTTCGGTGTTGCGGATATCGCCGTAGAGTTTCTCCAGCACCTCGACGTAGAGCTGTTCCTTACTGCCGAAGTAGTAATAGATCATGCGCTTGGAGGTGTGGATGCGCTCGGCGATGGCATCGACACGGGCACCGGAAAGCCCCTGCTGGACGAATTCGACAATCGCCTCCTGCAGGATGTTTTCGCGGGTCTTTTCCGGGTTGTTCTTGCGACTCTTGCGCGGCTCGGCACCAGGTTCTACGGAGGCTGCGGGGAGTTCTGAAGTCATTGTCATTGCGGGCTCACGGCCATCACTGCACAGGCTGGCGATTATGGGCTGCACGGCACAGTGAAGGAAGCCGCGCGGCCCACGTTTAATCCCGCGTTTACGAATTACCTACAACTTCGCCTGGCGCAATGCACCGCTACGGGATTTGGCCATGGCCGCCAGGCGCACCGCGACGTTGGCCGCGCCGTAGCCGGCATAACCGTTTTTACGCTGGATGATCTCGAAGAAGAACCGCCCCTCGAACGGCTCGGTGTACACATGAAACAGTTCACCGCCCTGGGCGTCGCGGTCGTACAACACATTGTAGTAGGCCAGCTCACTGAGGAACTCGTCGTCGAAATCGAACCGCGCCGCCAGGTCATCGTAGTAGTTGAGCGGAATATCCAACAGCGGCACGCCCGCCTCTTTTGCACGGCTGACCTGGGCAAAGATGTCATCACAATCAAACGCGATGTGGTGCACGCCGGAGCCGCGATAACTCGACAGCGCGTGTGAGATCGCGGTGTTGCGGTTCTCGGAAATGTTCAGTGGCAGGCGGATCGAACTGTCCCGGCTACGCAAGGCACGGCTCTTCACCAGACCATAAGGATCCGGCAGCACGACTTCATCGTCTGCCTCGAAATCCAGCAGGCTCTTATAGAACAGCACCCAGCTGTCGAGGCTGTCGGCCGGCAGCGCCATGGCCATGTGGTCGATGCGCTTGAGGCCACCGCTGACCGGTGCATCCGCCAGCAGATTGAAGTCGGTACCGTAGACGTCGGCATCCTGGTCCACCAGATAAATCAGGCTGCCATCCGGCGCACGTACCGCCGCCAGTTCCAGTTCATTGGGGCCCACCAGCCCGCGATAGGGTTGACCCTTGTAAGCCACGGCTCGTGCCAGCGCACTGGCGCTGTCCTTGACCCGCACGGCGGTAGCGCACAACGAAGGGCCGTGGGCTTCGAAAAAGCTGTGGCCGAAGGAGTAAGGTTCGGAGTTGAGGATCAAATTGATATCGCCCTGGCGCATCAGGCTGACGCTCTTGGAACGATGCTGCCCGGCCTTGACGAAACCCAGTCGCTCAAGCCAATGCGAGAGCTTGGCGCCGAGGCTTTCGTCCACGGCGAACTCGAGAAACTCGATGCCGTTGTACTCACTGGCCTTGGGCGTCTCGAACAGAATCTCAGAGTTGGCCGCAGGCTTGGCTTCCTGGGCCAGACGCTCGCGGGTTTTCTCTTCCAGATACAGCAACGAACGCAAGCCGTCGGCGGCGTTGGCTCGTGGCGGCGCGGCGCGGAAGCCATCGTTGAAGATTTCCAGCGACAGAGGCCCGGTGTAGCCACTCTTGATGATCGGCGCGAGGAACCCCGGCAAGTCGAATTCACCCTGGCCCGGGAAGCAGCGAAAATGCCGGCTCCACTCCAGCACGTCCATGGCCAGGATCGGCGCGTCAGCCATTTGCACGAAGAAAATCTTGTCGCCGGGAATCTCGGCGATAGCACTTGGATCGCCCTTGAGCGACAGGGTGTGAAAGCTGTCCAGCAACACGCCGAGGCTTGGGTGATCGGCCTGACGCACGATGTTCCACACCTGTTGCCAGGTGTTCACATGCCGGCCCCAGGCCAGTGCTTCGTAGCCGATGCGCAGGCCACGTGCCCCGGCGTGCTCGGCCAGCAGTCGCAAGTCGTCGACCAGAACCTGTTCATCACCGATGGACTCGGCCGAGGCATTGCTGCACACCAGCACCAGGTCAGTGCCCAACTCCTGCATCAGGTCGAATTTACGCTCGGCGCGCTCCAGGTTGCGCGACAGGCGATCGCGGCGGCAACCTTCGAAATCACGGAACGGTTGAAACAGGGTGATGGCGATCCCGAGATCGGCGCACATCTGTTTAATTTCCCGTGGACTACCGTCGTAGTAGAGAAGGTCGTTCTCGAAAATCTCGACGCCGTCGAACCCGGCGGCGGCAATGGCTTCGAGTTTTTCCGGCAGGGTACCGCTCAAGGATACGGTGGCAATGGAACGCTGCATGTTTCGGCTCCCGGTGGAGGCTTCGGCTACAGGGAATTTGCGCCGCTTTTAAAAGAGTGAACGGATTATTGAGCTGGTCGATGCATTGAGCAATTTAAAGTGTACTACCCAGTTAGTTTTGCGTGCGATTATCGAACACAATGGCCGATAGCGAATTGACGATTTTTTGTTCACTGCGCAACATCAACACCACATTGGGTCCGGTCTTGAAATCGTCGGCCCCGGTCAACAAGACCCAGAACACCACATAAAAATTTCAAAAAACGGGTATACGCTCATGCGCTCATTCAACGCCTTGCTCACTCGCTCTACCGTCATTACGCCTTGCCTGGCGTCCATCCGAACCCCGCGCTCCGCCGGCACAACCGTGCCGCTCGCTGAATAACCCGTCAGCCGACGAACACAGCCGATCAGCCCTTTCGCGCACGCCGCGACAGACCGATTGATCACGCGCCCTTGAAGTCACGACGAGCCCCGCTTGTCAGTCATTGAACGGATGGCACACATGATTCCTTCTCAAAGTTCTCGCATGGCACCTGCCATGAGCACCGCCACAGGTGGCATCGGCGACAAGATTCGCGGCGCCATGGCAGTCGGCAAAACCCGTTGGGGCATGCTGGCGCTGGTGTTTTTCGCCACCACCCTGAACTACATCGACCGCGCCGCCCTGGGCGTGATGCAGCCTATCCTGGCCAAGGAAATGAGCTGGACGGCGATGGACTACGCCAACATCAACTTCTGGTTCCAGGTCGGTTACGCCATCGGTTTCGTGCTGCAAGGCCGTTTGATCGACCGGGTCGGCGTCAAGCGCGTGTTCTTCTGCGCCGTGCTGCTCTGGAGCCTGGCGACCGGTGCCCACGGCCTGGCCACTTCGGCGGTCGGCTTCATGGTCTGCCGATTCATCCTCGGCCTGACCGAAGCGGCCAACTACCCGGCCTGCGTGAAAACCACGCGCCTGTGGTTCCCGGCCGGTGAACGTGCGGTAGCCACCGGTATTTTCAATGCCGGGACCAACGTCGGCGCGATGTTCACGCCGATGCTGCTGCCACTGATCCTGCACGTCTGGGGCTGGCAGGCCGCGTTCCTGTGCATGGCATCACTGGGCGGGATCTGGCTGCTGTTCTGGGGCTTGAAGTACTTCAACCCGGAAGACCACCCGAGCGTGAAACAGTCGGAGCTGGACTACATCCAGAAAGAAGTCGAGCCGGAACAAACCCGCGTGCCGTTCTCGAAAATCCTGCGCATGCGCGGCACCTGGGCCTTCGCCCTCGCCTACTCGATCACTGCGCCAGTGTTCTGGTTCTACCTGTACTGGCTGCCACCGTTCCTCAATCAGCAATACAACCTGGGCATCAACGTCACCCAGATGGGTATCCCGCTGATCATCATCTACCTCACTGCCGACTTCGGTAGCGTTGGCGGCGGCATCCTCTCCTCGTTCCTGATCGGTCGCGGCGTCAACCCGATCAAGGCGCGACTGATGTCCATGTTCCTGTTCGCCTGCTGCATCATCGGCGTGATCATGGCGGCCGGTTCCAGCAACCTGTGGGTTGCGGTGGCCGCCATCTCCCTGGCCATCGGCGCGCATCAGGCCTGGACCGCGAACATCTGGAGCCTGGTGATGGACTACACGCCCAAGCACATGATGAGTACGGTGTTCGGCTTCGGTGGCATGTGTGCGGCGATTGGCGGGATGTTCATGACCCAACTGGTCGGCCACATCCTGACCATCACCAACAACAACTACACCGTGCTGTTCACCATGATTCCGGCGATGTACTTCATTGCGCTGATCTGGATGTACTTCATGGCACCGCGCAAGATTCCGACCGTCACCGAATAAAACATCGTCACCCTCTGTGGGAGCGAGCCTGCTCGCGAAAGCGGACTGTCATTCAACATTGATGTTGTCTGATACATCGCCTTCGCGAGCAAGCTCGCTCCCACAGGTTTTTTTACCGGCGGCTTTGCTGCCAGGCCGCCGCCAACCCGCTGCAGCAGATCACGGCGATGCCGAGCACGGTGGTCAGTGTCGGCGTATGGGAAAACAGCAGCCAGCCCAGCAGGCCGGCGAAGATGATCTGGCAATAGCTGAACGGTGCCAGCAGTGCCGGTGCCGCGAGGCGGAAAGCCTGGGTCAGGAACAGGTGAGCCGTCATCCCGCAGGCCCCCAGCGCCAGCATCATCGCGCCATGCACCAGGTTCGGCGTCTGCCAGAAGAACGGCACCAGCGCACTCATCACCAGCGTGTTGCACAAGCCTGCGAAGAAGTTACTGGTGGTCGGGCTGTCGATCTCGCTGAGCTTGCGGGTCAGCAGTTGGTAGAAGCAAAAAAACAGCGCCGAGCAGAACGGCAGCAACACCGCCGGGGTAAACAGATCGCCCCCGGGGTGAACGATGATCAGCACTCCGCTAAAACCGAAAATCACCGCCAGCCATTGCCCCCGGGTCACCCGCTCGCCAAGCAGCGGTACCGACAGCGCGGTGACCAATACCGGAGCGAGGAAGTTGACCGACGTGGCCTCGGCCAGCGGGATGTACATCAGTCCCGTGGTGAAAAACAGACTGGTGCCCAGCAGGCACAGCGCCCGGATCACCTGCAGCAATGGCCGTTTGGTGCGAAGCACCCGCAACCCGGACTGCGGCAGGAAAATCCCGGCCATCAACAAGGTGTGAACCACGTAGCGCGCCCAGACCACCATGACAATGGGATAGAAACCGGAGAGGTATTTGGAAAAGGCGTCGTGGGTGGAAAACAGGAAGGTTGCGACAACGATCAGCAGGATCCCTTTGAAGGGCTGATTGACGCCGGAAAGCGGGGTGCTGACGGTCATTGGGTTTCCTTTATTACATCCTTATTTTGTAGGAGCGAGCTTGCTCGCGATGAACCTGAGGGCGCCATGTTTTTCCAGGCAGCCTTCATTATCGTTGACGACCATCGCGAGCAAGCTCGCTCCTACCAGCGAAAGGTGCGCAGCACCGATTAGAGCCGCGCAAACAATTCCCGGGTTTTATCCAGCGCCATCTGCGCCCGCTCCAACCCACTCACGCCCTGCTCCAGCAACTGCACGGTGGGAATCTCCAGGCTCAATGGAATGTCAGCCGGCAAACCGCGCAACAACCCCGGCAGGTCACAATCGCCATCGCCGGGGAAACGCCGCTCGTTACGCGCCTGACGCAAGATCTCCGCCATATCCGCCGGCCGTGGTCCTGCGACGTCACACAACTGTGCATACCGTAACCGTGAGGGGGCAACTTTGACCAGTTCTTCCAACAGCGATCCAGAGCGGTCGAAGTGAAAGGCGTCCACCAGTACGCCGCCATTTTCACGCCCGGCGTTTTCCACGATTCGCGCGGCTTGTTGAAGATTGCGCGCATCGGTCCAGGGCATGAACTCCAGATGCGGGTGCAGCCCATAGAGTGCCGCCAGATCACAGAGTTCGGCAAAATGTTCCGTCAGCCGTTGTTCATCAGGGTCGTTACCGGCCACCAGCAACTCACTGGCGCCGAACTCGGCACCCACAGCGAGGACTCTTTCGAAATCGGCGACGACGGTTTCCGGTTTGAGCCGCAGGATTTCGACGTCCAGCACCCGAATACCGGTATCGCGCAGACGCGCCAGGGTCTGGCGCCGCAGTTCGTGGTCGGCCACCAGGGCAAAATGGTGCTCCTCCGGGGTTGCCGGTACCAGACGCAAGCCGACATGGCTGTAACCGGCCCGCGCGGCGACCTCGACCATATCGGGCGGTGACAACTCCAGCACGGTCAGGCTGGCCAGAGAGAAGATACGCTCGCTCATGCTCACCCCTCGATCAAGGATGGCGCGCAGGCACGCCCGGTTTCGGCGGCTTCGCGGATGGCTTCGATCAGCGCCAACGTACGCGCGGCATCGGCGGCACTCACCAGCGGCTCGACCTCCCGGCGTGCAACACGCACGAAGTGCTGCAACTGCAGACGCAGGGCTTCATCGGCACTGAAGTTTTCCTGGGTTGCCAGCAACGGTTGATGCCAGCCGCCATCGACATCGTTGTAGTGCCAGCGTTTAAGCTGCGGAATGCTCAGCGCCCCACCTGTCCCGGCCAGCAAGTAGCACGGTTGATCAGGATGACGCGGGTACACCGGGTTCTCCCCCGAATCCAGCTCCCAGCTCCAGGGCGCAGCCACCGCATCGGAGCCGGTCAGGCTGCCCAGTGCACCGTTGTCGAATTGCAGCAGTACCGCCGCGCAATCTTCGTTGGCAAACCCACGAATGGCGTTGCTGGTGATGGCCTGAACCTGGCGCACTTCACCGCACAAATGCCGCAGCAGATCGAGGTCGTGGATCAGGTTGGTCAACAGCATCCCCGCGCCGGCCTCGCGCCGCCAGGGTGTTTCAAAATAGCTGTCGGGCTTGCGCAACTGCCAGAGCGCCGTGACCGTGGTCAACCGACCCAATGCGCCGCTGTGGACAAGCTCGTGGGCGCGGGCGATCAACGGGTTGTGGCGACGATGATGTCCGACCAGTACCGGAACGCCACTGGTCTTCGAGGCAGTCACCAGCTCCCTGGCTTCATCCAGGTGCACGCCCACCGGTTTTTCCAGCAATACCGGCACGCCGGCCGCGAGGCAATCGAGGGCCGTGCTGACGTGCAGCGTGTTCGGGTTGGCGACTATCACGGCGTCCGGTTTCGCCTGCTCCAGCATCTGACGATGATCGGCGAAACAGGCTACGCCCCATTGCGCCGCAAGACTGGCCGCCTGCGGTCCCGGATCGGCCACGGCGCACAACGTCGCTTCAGTCAGGGATTGCAGATGCTGGTAGTGCTGCTGGCCCATGTTGCCAGCACCGATCAGGGCGATGCGAAGTGGCGAATTCAAGATACGGTCCTCTTGTGAGTGTTATTGGAGCGATGAACTCCAATAATTTAGAACCTGGTTCCAGATTCTTACACAGACCTATCCTGAAAGTGTTCGAACAGCGCACAGCTTCTCAAGCTGGACACTGTTCAAAATGTGGGAGCGGGCTTGCTCGCGAATGCAGTCGATTTGCACAGGCCTTAGTTGAACAACTCCGACGCCAGGCTCGCTGCACTCAACTCCTCGGTGTACGCCAGCAACAACGGCGCCAGCTCATGCAGCCGCGCCCCCGGCATCCGTGCACTCGGCCCGGCGACGCTGAGCACGCCGATCACCCGCCCATCGGCGGGATGGCGCACCACTGCCGCAATCGCCGAAGTGCCGACCGCCGAGCTCTCCTCGACCCAGGCGTAGCCCTGGTCCCGCGCCAGACGCAGGCGTTCGAGCAATTCGATGTTCGAGCGCGGCGCGTTCGGCCCCACATGTTCCGGCACTTGTGCGCCCTGCCGCTCCACCAGCGACAAGGCTTCGGCATCGCTCATGCAGGCCAGCCACGCATGCCCCGAGGCTGTGTAAAACAACGGCGCATCGCGGCCCATGTCCGGGTCGTAACGCAGACCGGAGCGCGCGCCCTGGGACTTGGCGATCCAGGTCTGACGCTCACCGTCGATCACCCCGAGACGCACCAGTTCGCCGGTTTCCTGCGCCAAGCGGTCAAGCACTGGCTGCACGATGTCGGCACCGCTGCTCGACAGGTAACGGAAGCCCATCGCCACCAGTTTGGTCGAGAGGTGATAACGCAGATTATCCGGATTCTGCCGCACGTAACCGAGGCGGATCAGCTCGGCCAGCAGGCGATGGGTCGCGCTCTTGGGGATATCCAGTTGCTCTGCCAGGGTCTGCATCGGCAGGCCACGGGGATCGCTGGTGAGGCTTTCGAGCACACTGAAAACACGTTCGATCTGACTGCCGGCCATGGTCGCTTCCACGCAAAATTTGCTCGATTCTAGAAGACATCTGAACGAATGCGAAATCTGGAACTGAACGTTCGATAACCGCCCGTTTTACACCCTCAAGACTTGTTCGGCTTCACCTGATTCCTATATTTTCTGGAACAAGATTCCAAAACAATAAAACACCGGAGTTCAAACAATGCCTGCCCAAGCGCACTTTCTTCCCGACATCGACTGCGATGTGCTGATCGTTGGTTCCGGTGCGGCGGGACTGTCGGCGGCCGTGACCGCCGCGTGGCATGGACTGAAAGTCATAGTGGTAGAAAAGGACCCGGTGTTCGGCGGTGCCACGGCCTGGTCCGGTGGCTGGGCCTGGGTGCCTTGCAACCCGCTGGCCCGACGCGCAGGTATCGTCGAAGACGTTGAACTGCCGCGCACTTACCTGAAACACGAACTGGGCGAGCGCTTTGATCCGGCAATGATCGACGCTTTCCTGGAAGCCGGCCCGCGGATGGTGTCGTTCTTCGAGCAGTACACCTCGCTGCAATTCGCCGACGGCAACGCCATTGCCGACATTCATGGCGACACGCCGGGGGCCGGCACCGGTGGACGCTCGGTAATCGCCGCCCCGTACGACGCACGAAAAATCGGCACACTGCTCAAGCGTCTGCGCAAAACCATGCGGGAAACATCGTTCATGGGCATGCCGATCATGGCGGGGGCGGACCTCACGGCATTCCTCAACCTGACCCGTTCACTGTCGGCGGCCTGGCACGTTACGCGGCGCTTCAGCCGCCACCTGTTCGATCTCGTCGTACATGGCCGGGCGATGCAACTGGTCAACGGCGTGGCCTTGGTGGCGCGCCTGGCGAAATCCGCCGATGACCTCGGTGTGTTGCTCTGGGAATCAGCGCCCGTGAGTCGATTGCTGCGCGAGAATGACCAGGTACGAGGTGCGGTGGTCAACACCGGCAAAGGCTCGGTGCGCATCCATGCACGCAAGGCCGTGGTGCTCGCCGCGGGTGGTTTCGCCAATGACATCGACCGCCGCAAGGCACTGTTCCCCCGCACACCGACCGGGCATGAGCATCTGGCCTTGCCGCCCCTCGGCGTTTGCGGCGATGGCCTGCGCCTGGGCGAAAGTGCCGGTGCCCGGGTCAATAGCGACATGGCGTCCGCCGTCGCCTGGGCACCGGTTTCGCAGGTGCCGCACAGCGACGGCAGCACGGGACACTTCCCGCACATCATCGAGCGCGGCAAACCGGGCATCATCGGTGTGCTGAGCAACGGCCAGCGCTTCGTCAATGAAGCCAACGGCTACTACGACTACGTCACGGCCATGGTCGCCGCCGCCCCGCCGGGTGAGGAAGTGGCGTCGTGGTTGATCTGCACCCATGGTTTTCAGCGTCGATATGGCCTGGGCATCTCTCGGCCATTTCCGGTGCCGCTGTCATCCTTCATCCGCAGCGGCTATCTGAAAACCGGCAACACCCTTGAGGAATTGGCTGCAGCCTGCGGCATCGACCCGGTTGGCTTGCGCACCACCGTGTCGGACTACAACCGCCACGCGCGCAACGGCGAGGACCCGCAATTCGGCCGTGGTTCCACACCCTACAACCGCAAGCAGGGTGACGCACTGCAACAGCCCAACCCATGCGTCGCACCGATCGAACAAGGCCCCTTCTATGCCGTGAAAGTCCAGCCGGGCTGCTTCGGTACCTTCGCCGGGCTCAAGGTCAACCATCATGCCCAGGTCCTGGATGGCGCGGCGCAACCCATCGCCGGGCTGTACGCGGCGGGCGGCGACATGGCCAGCATCATGGGCGGTCACTACCCCGCTGGCGGCATCAATCTCGGCCCGGCGCTGACCTTCGGCTACATCGCCGCGCGCCATATCGCAGGTGTCACTGCTTATGAAAAGGAGATCGACCATGCAGCACATCATTAACGCTCAGGGTTTGAACATGCCGAAACTCGGCCTCGGCACCTGGCCAATGCTCGGCGAGGAATGCACCCGAGCAGTGGAGCAGGCTCTGGCCCTGGGTTACCGGCACATCGACACGGCAGCGGCATACAACAACGAAGACGCTGTCGGTCAGGCGCTGGCGAACAGTCCGACACCCCGCGAACAGATCCACGTCACGACCAAAGTCTGGTGGGACCAACTGCAACCCGATGCCATGCGCCACTCCATGGACCGTAGCCTCGAAGCCCTGCGCAGCGAATACGTCGACCTGTTCATGCTCCATTGGCCAACCACCGATTGGGATTTGCCGCGCACCATAGAAACCCTGGTGTCGTTCAAGGAGCAAGGCCTGGCGCGCAACATTGGCGTGGCGAATTTTCCACTACCCCTGCTACGCAAAGTCGTCGAAGAACTGGGGGCGCCGCTGTCGGCGATCCAGGTCGAGTACCACGTGCTGCTCGGACAAAACGCCCTGCTCGACTACGCCCGTCAACAGGATCTTGCGCTGACAGCCTACACGCCACTGGCGCGCAACAAGGTATCCGACATTCCGGCCATCCGGCTGATCGCCGCGAAACACGGCGTACTGCCGACGCAGGTCGCGCTCAAATGGCTGCTTGATCAACCCAACGTGGCCGCGATCCCCAAGGCCAGCAGCGAGCCCAATCAACTGGCCAATCTCGCGGCGCTGGATGTGCGACTGGATGATGAAGACCGTGCCTTGATCGCCAGCCTGTCCAAACGCGAGCGCCAGGTCAGCCCTGACTTTGCGCCGGTGTGGGATGCATTCGACGAATAATCCGCAGGACCGGCGATCGCTCTCACGATAAAAACCCATCGCCCGAGGGAATTCGATGGGTTATCCGTGTTCAATACAAGCCTGAGACCTTCTCGGCAACCCTTCACGGGTAGCCGAGAATCAACCTGTGCGCGGAAAAAAGACGGACGGCCGGACTGGCGCCGCTCCCACTTGGCAGCAACACTCATCGGACGACGCTTTCCCCGGAACAGAAGAGGATTCCCACATGCTATGGAAAAAAGGCCGACGCAGCGACAACGTGGTCGACGCCCGTGGCGATGATGTCGGCGGTGGTGGCGGCGGCATGCGTTTTGGCGGTGGCAAGGGTTTGAGCCTGACGGCGATCCTCCTGATTGTCGGCATCGGCTGGATCACCGGCCAGGATCCACTGCAGATCCTCGGACAACTGACCGGGCAAATGGAGCAGCAATCGGCGCCCGCCACCAACCAGAGTCGCCAGGCACCGCCGGCCAATGATGAGAGCGCGGAATTCGTGCGCTCGATCCTCGGCGATACCGAAGACACCTGGGGCGCGATATTCCAGCAGGCCGGCCGCCAATATAAGGACCCGACCCTGGTGTTGTTCAGCAACCGCGTGAATTCGGCCTGCGGTCTGGCCACCTCGGCGACCGGCCCCTTCTATTGCCCGGGCGACCAGAAGGTCTACCTGGACATGGCATTCTTCCAGGAGATGTCCCAACGCTTTTCCGCCGCGGGCGACTTCGCCCAGGCCTACGTGATCGCTCACGAAGTCGGACACCATGTGCAGACCCTGCTTGGGGTGTCCACGAAAATTCAGGCAGCGCGCCAACAAGGCCGGCAGATGGAAGGCGACGGTGGTTTGCTGGTTCGCCAGGAACTTCAGGCCGATTGCCTGGCCGGCGTCTGGGCCAACAATGCGCAGAAGCGCCTGAACTGGTTGGAACCGGGCGACATCGAAGAAGCACTGAACGCCGCGAACGCCATCGGCGACGATCGTTTGCAGCAACAGGGTCAGGGCCGTGTGGTCCCGGACTCATTCACCCATGGTACGTCGGCGCAACGGGTGCGCTGGTTCAAAACCGGTTTCGCCCAAGGCCAGGTTGGCCAGTGCGATACCTTTGCGGCGAAAAATCTGTAAATGAAGAAGTGGTTGTTGGTTGTTCTGTTTACTTGCACAACGTCCCAGGCCACCGAGCATGGGGTCAAGGAACTCAGCTCAGGGCGCCTGCTGTTGAAGTCAGGTGAAATCGCGGTGGGCATCAGCCCCGCCCCGGCAAAAATCGAACGGGTGCTGATCATCCTCCACGGTCGCTTGCGCAATGCGCAAACCTATCTGCAGAGTGGTGAGCACGCGGCCGAACTGGCGGGGCAAAGCGCAACGACCCTGGTGATCGCCCCGCAATTCCTCAATGAAACCGACGTTGCGGTCCATCCGGTGGCCGACACCGTTTTGCGCTGGCAAGGCAATGAATGGATGGCCGGCGGCGAATCCACGGCACCCTTTCGGCTGAGTTCCTACGCGGCGCTCGACGAAATCATCGCCCGCTTGGGTGACCGTCAGCAGTTTCCGGATGTGAAGCAAATCGTCATCGCCGGGCACTCCGGCGGCGCGCAGGTGGTTCAGCGCTATGCGTTGCTCGGCCACGCGCAATCCGACCTCGATGCAGCCGGCGTGCAGGTGCGCTACGTGATCGCCAATCCGTCCTCCTACGCTTATTTCGATGAGCGCAGGCCCGTGGCGTTCAGCCACGCCGGCTGCCCGAATTTCCATCGCTGGAAGTACGGGCTGGCGGATTTACCGGCTTACGCCGAAGGACAAACCGCAGCACAGTTGCAGGAAAGTTACCTCAAGCGTGAAGTTGTTTATCTGCTGGGGCAGCAGGACACCGACCCGAATCATCCGGCGCTGGATAAAAGCTGTGAAGCCAGGGCGCAAGGGCCGTCTCGATTGGCCCGCGGGCGTTTTTACTTCGATTATCTGAAGCGGCTGCAACCGCAAGGGTTGAAGCAGCAATTGGTTGAAGTGCCCGGGGTCGGGCATAACGGGGATGGGATGTTTACCTCGCCAGAGGGACAAAGGGCGTTGTTCAGTCAGTAAGTTTTGCAGTGCCGCGTCTGACGCCATCGCGAGCAAGCTCGCTCCCACATTGGAATCAATGTGAACACATGATTTGTGAACACCAGGGAATCATTGTGGGAGCGAGCCTGCTCCCGATGGCGATTTACCAGGCAACCACCTGATCAGGCTGAAAGCATCTGCCGCAACTCGACACAATCCGCCGCATGCCAATCGGTCAATTCCGGCCATGGATTATCCGGCAGATTCACCAACACAGTCCGCGCTCCCGCTGCCCGCCCACAATCGAGATCGAAGCGGTAATCACCGACCATCACCATCTCGCTCGCCGGCACCTTCCATGCTTCGGCCAGTTTCAGCAACCCGCCCGGATGCGGCTTGGGCGGAGCATCATCGCGGCCCAACACATCCTCCAGCGCAAAGCAGTCGGCCAGGCCAATGGCCTCCAGCGTGACATGCGCCAGCTCCCGGGCGTTGCGCGTGAGAATGCCCAGGCGATAACCACGCCCGGCCAGTTCGCGCACCAGTTCCACCGCGCCCGGCGCCGGTTGCGAACCAAGGGCTAGGTCCCGCTCGTGCTCCAGCAGCCATGCATGTTTGGCTGCGGCTTCATCGGCCGGCAGTGCGGCGAGGTGGGTCAGGATGTCGTGTTCGGCAGGGATCGCCAACGCCACGCGAATCGCCGCGAAGTCGTGTACGGCCACCGTCAGGGTGCCGTCCATGTCGAACACCCAGTGACGCACGTCGGCCAGGCTCATGCCCAATCCTTGCGGTGACGGATCAAGCCTTCCTGGGTGACCGAGGCCACCAGTTGCCCGGCGCGATTGAACACGCTGCCACGGGAGAAGCCACGGGAATTGCCCGCCCACGGACTGTCCATCGCATAGAGCAACCAGTCATCGGCACGCAGATCCTGGTGGAACCACAGCGCGTGATCGAGGCTGGCGACCTGCATATCCTTGTGCCACACCGACTTGCCGTGGGGCTGCATCGAGGTAACCAGCAGACCGAAGTCCGATGCATAGGCCAGCAGATATTTATGCAGCGCCGGCGAATCGGCCAACGCCCCGTCGGCGCGGAACCAGACGTACTTGACCGGATCGGAGGGCAGCGGGTTGTAGGGATCTTTCTCGGTCACCGGGCGAAATTCGATCGGCTTCGGGCACAGCAGTTTTTCGCGCATTTTCTCGGGGATCAGGTGCGCGCGCTGCTGGGTGATCTCCAGTTCCGATGGCAGGTTTTCCGGACCGACCACTTGCGGCATTTCGGTCTGGTGCTGAAAGCCTTCTTCGTCGTACTGGAACGACGCACTGCACGTGAATATCGGGTGGCCCTTCTGGATCGCCGTCACCCGACGCGTGCTGAAACTGCCACCGTCACGCACCCGGTCAACCTGATACACCACCGGCAACCCGGCATCGCCTGGGCGCAGGAAATAGCCGTGCATCGAATGCACATGGCGCGCCTCTTCAACCGTCTGACTGGCCGCCGACAGCGACTGACCGAGCACCTGACCACCGAACAGCTGACGAAAACCCAGGTCTTGGCTACGGCCACGGAACAGGTTTTCTTCGATCGGCTCCAGCGTCAGCAGGTCGACCAGATCTTCCAACACTTGGCTCATTCAGACTCTCCTCACACAACGCAATACCGCGCAGTCTTGGCTGCGGCGGTCGATTCAGTTTCTGGCCCGGGCCAACATGTGGTCCATTGTAAACGTCCGTGTCAGGTTATCCATGCAAGGTTTGCAGCCATTGTTCACGGCTGATGCGGTACAACACGTGGTGATGCAGGGGATGATCGACGGAGAGCTTGGGATGATCGAAGTCATCGGCCGGATCGTGATGCATGCCAATCGCCTGCATGACTTTCTGCGACGGCAGGTTACTGTCAGCGGTAAAGGACACGACTTCGCTCAGCAGCAAGCGGTCAAACCCGCAGCGCAGAGCGGTCCACGCCGCTTCACTGGCGTAACCCAACCCCCAGTGCTCGCGGGCCAGGCGCCAGCCGATTTCCGTGGCCGGGGTGAAAGGCGCGTCGAAACCGACCACACCGAGCCCGGTAAAACCGATGAATTGGCCGGTGTCCTTGCGTTCCAGAGCCCATAGGCCGAAACCGTGCTCGGCGAAATGACCACGGATTCGCCCGATCAATGAGGCGCTCTCCAGCCGACTCAAGGCTGCCGGGAAATAGCGCATCACCTGCGGATCGGCACACATCGCCGCAAAGTCAGGTAAATCTTCATCGCGCCACTGGCGCAACAGCAGCCGAGCGCTTTCAAGCTCCAGTATTGGCTCCATCGTGCCCCGCCCCTCCATTTCAATGTCGCCAGTCTACAACGCTGGTAGGATCCGTCTCTCATTCCTACATGAAATGACCATGCCACTGCCGCTGATTTATCACGAAGACTACAGTCCAGAGTTTCCGGCGGATCACCGCTTCCCCATGGACAAGTTCCGCCTGTTGCGCGATCACCTGGTGGCCAGCGGCCTGACCCGCGACGCCGATCTGCTGCGCCCGGACCTGTGTCCCGCAGAGATTCTCGCCCTCGCCCATGACCCTTCGTATATCGAGCGTTACATGAGTGGCGAATTATCCCGCGAAGACCAGCGCCGCCTCGGCCTGCCCTGGAACGAAGCCCTGGCCCGACGCACGGTGCGGGCGGTGGGCGGCTCGTTGCTGGCGGCCGAGCAGGCGCTGGAGCATGGTCTGGCCTGCCACCTCGCGGGCGGCACCCACCATGCGCACTACGATTACCCGGCCGGGTTCTGCATCTTCAATGACCTGGCGGTGATCAGCCATTACCTGCTGGAAAGTGGTCGGGTGAACCGCGTGCTGATCTTCGATTGCGACGTGCATCAGGGCGACGGGACTGCACGAATACTTCATAACACCCCGGAAGCGGTGACCGTTTCCCTGCACTGCGAGAAGAACTTTCCCGCACGCAAGGCCGAAAGTGATTGGGACATTCCACTGCCCAAAGGCATGGGCGATGCCGACTACCTGAAGGTGGTGGACGATGCACTCAACTACCTGCTGCCGCTCTACCAACCGGATCTGGTGCTGTATGACGCCGGGGTCGATGTGCATAAGGACGACGCCCTGGGTTATCTGAAGCTGACAGACGAAGGCGTCGCCGCCCGCGATGAAAGCGTGATGCGCCATTGCCTGGGCCGTGACATTCCGGTGGTCGGGGTAATCGGCGGCGGCTACAGCAAGGACCGCCAGGCCCTGGCCCGCCGTCACGGCATCCTCCATCACAGCGCGCAGCGCGTCTGGCAGTCATCAGGTTGTCACTGAGTTGTGGATGCTTTACCCACAATGCCTGTGGAGCTGCCTGTGGATAACCTGAGTGAAAGGGCCTGCAGCCCATGCGGAGCTTGGGCTACAGTGCGCTGGTTGTTTTTTAACCAGCCTTTTATAAACAACAAAAACCAAATGTGGGAGCGGGCTTGCTCGCGAATACAGTGTGTCAGGCGCCATAGATGTCAGCTGACACTCCGCTTTCGCGAGCAAGCCCGCTCCCACATGGATTTGGGCTGGTAGAATGCCCGGCTTATCCCGCCAGACCGCAGCGCACTCCATGACTCAATCCTTACCAGCCCTCTCCCCTCACGTCGCCATCATCGGCGGCGGCCCCGCCGGTCTGATGGCGGCCGAAGTGTTGAGCCAGGCCGGGATCAAGGTCGACCTGTACGACGGTATGCCTTCAGTGGGGCGAAAATTCCTCCTGGCCGGCGTCGGCGGCATGAACATCACGCACTCCGAAGCCTACCCGGCATTTCTCTCACGCTACGCCGAACGCGCCCCGCAGATCGCCCCGCTGCTGCGCGGCTTCGGCGCCGAAGCGTTGTGTCAGTGGATTCATGAACTGGGCATCGAGACCTTCGTCGGCAGCTCCGGCCGGGTATTCCCCACCGACATGAAGGCCGCACCGCTACTGCGCGCCTGGCTCAAACGCCTGCGCGACAGTGGCGTAGTTATCCACACCCGCCACCGCTGGCTCGGCTGGGACGAGCGTGGCGGATTGCGTATCGACAGCCCGGAAGGCGAAACAACCGTGCAAGCCGATGCCACCCTGCTCGCCCTCGGTGGCGGCAGTTGGTCGCGCCTGGGTTCGGACGGCGCGTGGATGCTGCCACTGGAGCAACGCGGCGTAGGACTGGCGCCGTTGCAACCCAGTAATTGCGGCTTCGAGGTGCAGGCCTGGAGCGAATTGATGGTCAGCAAATTCGCCGGCTCGCCGCTGAAAAACATCGCCATCGGCCTTAACGATGACGTGCCGCGACTCGGCGAATGTGTGATTACCGCCACCGGAATTGAAGGCAGTTTGATCTACGCCCTGTCAGCACCGATCCGCGAGGCAATCAACCGGCACGGTTCGGCAACCATTCATCTGGACCTGTTGCCGGGCCGGCCTGTGGATAAAGTTGCAGCGGCGTTGAGCAAACCCCGGGGATCGCGCTCCATGGCCAACCACCTGCACAGTCAGTTGGGCATCGATGGGGTCAAAGCGGCGCTATTGCGTGAACTGACCAGCGCCGACTGCTTTGCCGACATGGCCTTGCTGGCCAACGCGATCAAGGCTTTGCCACTGACACTGGTGAAAACCCGTCCACTGGACGAGGCGATCAGCAGCGCGGGGGGTGTGGTGTTTGAGGCGATGGATGAGCGTTTGATGCTCAAGCAACTGCCTGGCGTGTTTTGCGCAGGAGAAATGCTCGATTGGGAGGCGCCGACCGGCGGCTATCTGCTGACCGCGTGTTTCGCCAGTGGGCGAGCGGCGGGGTTGGGGATGGTGGAGTGGTTACAGCGCAAAGATTGAAGACCGCAGCGCGCCCATCGCGAGCAAGCTCGCTCCCACATTGGAATTGTGTCGATCACAAATCCCCTGTGGGAGCGAGCTTGCTCGCGATGGCGGCTTAACAGACGCCGAAGTTAATCAAGGCTTACGCTTACGCGGCCCGGTATTGAACACCGGCACCTTGCGCACAGGCTTGATCGAAGGCTCCGCCGGCGCAACCTCACCGCTATCAACCCACCGACCCAGATTGCGTTTACCACCGCCACCACCGGAAGCCTTGGGCTTCTTCGGTTTTTTCGGCTTTTTGACGACCTGGCCACTGGCATCGGTGTCCGGCACGCGGTGCTCGGGTTCGAAGTCCGGCTCGTTCTGCCGCTTCAAAGTCTGGCGGGTCAGCATCTCGATGGCCGACAGCAGATTCACTTCATCGGCGCAGACCAGGGAAATCGCCTCGCCGGTCGAACCCGCGCGGCCGGTACGACCGATGCGGTGGATGTAATCCTCAGCGACGATCGGCAAGTCGAAGTTGACCACCAACGGCAGGTCTTCGATGTCCAGGCCACGGGCTGCCACGTCGGTAGCGACCAGGATCTGCACGTCACTCGCCTTGAAGCGGTCGAGCGCACGCTGGCGGGTCGCCTGGGGTTTGTCGCCGTGGATGCCGTCGGCGTTGATGCCCAGGCCCTGAAGTTTCTCCACCAGCGCGTCCACGCCGTTGCGGGTCTTGGCGAACACCAGCACCTGCTTCCACTTGCCCTTGCGCATCAGGTGCACGAACAGTTCCGGCTTGCGCTTCTTGTCCACCGTCACGATCCATTGCTTGACCGTATTGGCTGCGACGTTGCGCGGGCTGACTTCGATAGTCAGCGGATCGTTGAGCATCTGCCCGGCCAGCAGGCGGATGTCATCGGAGAAGGTTGCGGAGAACAGCAACGTCTGACGTTTCTTCGGCAGCGCACGGTAAATGTTCGCCAGCTCCTCGGAAAAGCCCAGGTCGAGCATGCGGTCGGCTTCGTCCAGCACCAGGGTTTGCAGCTGGTTGAACTTCAGCGCGTTCTGGCGGAACAGGTCGAGCAAGCGGCCCGGAGTCGCTACCAGCAAGTCGACGCCACTGCGCAGCTTCATCATTTGCGGGTTGATGCTGACGCCGCCGTACACCGCGTAAGTACGCAGCGGCAGGTTTTCGGCGTACTGGCGCACGGCTTCGTGAACCTGCTCGGCCAACTCGCGGGTCGGTACCAGGATCAGCGCGCGGACCGAGTTGGCGGTGACTTTCGGCCCTTCCATGGCCAGCAGTTGCAACAGCGGCAGGGCGAAACCGGCGGTCTTGCCGGTGCCGGTCTGGGCGGCGGCCATCAGGTCGCGACCGGCCAGCACCGCCGGAATGGCTTGCGCCTGAACCGGCGTCGGAGTCTGGTAGCCGAGCGTCTCGAGGGAGCGCAGCAAGGGTTCGATCAGGCCAAGGGTGGCGAAAGTCATGGGAGTACCGTAGGAAAATTCAGCGCGGTTGTGCGAAACAAGAGTGCAATGGCGCGCAGTTTACCCTAATTCACACGGGATTCTGTCGGCACTACCGTCGGCACGACCTTCTCCACCGGCTGCTGCGGCTTACGACGCCACTGCGGCAAGCCAATCAGCACCACGGCACTGATAATCACCAGCATGGCCAGTGCTTCCTCGACTCCAATGGTCTCACCGACAAACACGATCCCCAGCAACACCGCCACCGCCGGGTTGACGTAGGCATAACTGGTGGCAGCGGCCGGACGCACGTGCTTCAACAGGTACATGTAGGCGTTGAAGGCGATGATCGAACCGAACACAGTCAGGTACGCCAGCGCAGCCCAGCCTTCAATCGGCGGAACCTTGTCCAGATGCTCACCGCTGACCGCACTGCCGATCAGCAACACCACGCCACCCACCAGCATTTCCACGGCACTGGCCATCGCCCCTTGAGGCAACGGTAAATGCTTGCTCCACACCGAGCCGAAGGCCCAGGTGGCCGCCGCAAAAATCAGCAGGGCTGCACCCAACGGGCTCGATTGCAGGTTGGAGCCGAGGTTGAGCATGACGATGCCGATCATTCCGAGCGCAACGCCAGCCCATTCGAGACGGGTATTACGCGCGCCCCAGAAATAGCCACAGAGCAAGGTAAACAGCGGCACCGTTGCCACCGCCAAAGCGGCCACTCCAGAAGCCACGCCGGTGTGTTCGGCCACGCTGACCGCTCCGTTACCGCACGCCAGCAGCAATACGCCAATGATCCCGGCGGCTTTCCACTGCGCCCAGGTCGGCGCCGGCGCCCCGCGCCAGCGCAGAAAGGCGTACATCAAAGTCCCGGCAATGACGAAACGGATACCGGCGAGCAACAACGGCGGCCAGTACTCCACGCCGATGCGGATCACCAGGTAGGTCGAGCCCCAAATCACATACAAGGCGAAGAAGGCAGCGATCAAGGGTAAAGGAAAGCGACGAAGGCCGGACATGGAGGCAGCTCACAGGCAAGTACAAGTGAACGGCTATTCTAGAAAGGCTGGAGCCGGAAAATAAGTTACAAAACCTGTTTAAAGCGCCGGTACACTTTTCAAAACACGGAGTTCAGCGCTATAAACCGTGTTTTCGAAAGTCGGCTATTTTCAGGAGTCACCCCGATGGATAAGTACGACCGCATGCTGCTCAGCGCCCTGCTGGAAAACGGTCGCGCGTCCTACGCGGACCTGGCGCGCAAGGTCAACCTGTCCGCCCCGGCGGTGGCCGAGCGCGTGGCCAAGCTTGAAGCCAGCGGCGTGATCACCGGCTATCAGGCGAAGGTCGACATGGCCAAGCTCGGCTTGCCCATCCAGTGCGTGATCGAACTGCGCCTGAACCAGCACGGCAACCAGAAAGCCTACGACGACCTGATCAAAATCCCGCAATTGACCGAATGCCATCGGGTGACCGGCGATCCCTGCGTGATCATGCAAGCGGCGGTGGGCTCGATGCCGGAGCTGGAAGAGCTGATCAACCGGATCGCCACGTTCGGGTTCAGCAAGACGTCGATTGTGTTGTCGAGCGCGATAGAGAAGCGGGTGCCGCTGGGGCACATTGAAGGGAATGGCAAATCCTGAGGCAATGATGTCCCTGTGGGAGCGAGCTTGCTCGCGATGGTCGCCAACGATAACGCGGGAAACCTGACACCCCGTGTTGTTCTCGGGTTCATCGCGAGCAGGCTCGCTCCTACAGGGAATTTGCGGTGTTTTCGGGATCAGCGATAGCGCTTGAGGTGTTCGTTTACCTTCGCCGCCGGCACTTTCTGCAACTTGCACAGCAAGTCATGGGACAGCTCGCGCAAGCCGTGTTTCTGGCGCAACTCTTCGGCCAGGTGTGCCGTAAGGTTGGCCGCCATCTCGGCGTCGGCCATGGCCCGGTGGGCCTTGCCGGTGTGGGGCAGGTTGGCGAACGTGGTGAGGGTGCCGAGTTTGTGGTTCGGCGCGGCGGGCATCAGGCGGCGAGCCAGCAGTAGCGAGCAGGCAAAGTTCTGCAGGCGGGTGCGTTTGATTCGCCCCAGTTCGAAGTCCCAGAACTTCTGGTCGAACGCGGCGTTGTGCGCGAGCAACGGCGTGCAGCCGACGAATTCATTCACTTCGTTCATCACCTGCTCGGCCGACGGGGCGGTGCGCAGCATGGCATTGCTGATGCCGGTGAGTTGTTCGATGAAGGCCGGGACGCGCACGCCGGCGTTCATCAGGCTTTGGTAACGCTCGACGATGCGCCCCTGTTCAAGGATCACCACGGCGATTTCCGTGGCCCGGCAGCTGCTGCTCGGTGAGATCCCGGTGGTTTCAAAGTCGATGACTGCGATGCGTTCCAAACCTGGTTCAACTCCGTAAAAATCAATTCTTGAGCAGCAACGCGCCTTCGATCGGCACGTAGCGGCTGGCGGCGCGTATCAGCGAGTTGGCGGTCAGGCCCGGTACGCCGTAGGCCACTGCTTGTACGCCGTGTTTGCTGATGATGCGTTCGAGCAGCATGTCGAAATCACCGTCGCCGGAGGCCAGGACGATTTCATCGACATGGTCGGCGGCATCCATGATATCGAGGGTGATGCCCACGTCCCAATCGCCCTTGGCTGAGCCATCGCTGCGCTGGATATAGGGTTTGAGCTTCACGGTGAAACCGAGGTTGCGCAGGATCTGCTGGAACTGCTGCTGTTTGCTGTCGCCACGGTCGATGGCATAGGCGTAGGCTTCGACGATCTCGCCCTGCTTGCTGATGTCAGCCCACAGTGCGGCGTAGTTGAAGTGGCAACCATAAGCCTGACGCACGGTGTAGTAGAGGTTCTGGACATCGGCGAACACTGCGATTTTTTTCACCGGCTTTCCTCAGGGCTGAATCAGGCACCAGGCCCGAAAAGTCGCCCAGTATGCCAGCCCTGAGGATTGTTCCGCGAATAATCGGCCCGGAGCGCGGTTGCGCTCCGGACGAATGGCGTATCAGACGAAGGAATCGTCGTCGCCGCCGAATAACGAGTCATCGCTGTAGTCAGCGTCGCTGAACCCGCCCTGATCGTTGCTGTAGGAGTCGTTACCGGCCATGCGCTGGTCATCGCCCCAGCCATTGTTGCCCTGGTCGTTGACCTGGGCCGGCTCTTCCTTGATGACTTCGACGACTTCCGGTTGCTGATTGTGATGGAACAGGCTGCTGATGCCTTGTGCCAGCATCACGCCACCCGCCACGCCTGCGGCGGTTTTCAGCGCACCACCGAGGAAACTGCTGCCGGCCGCTGCCGGAGCCTGTTGCTGGGGTGCATAGCCCTGCTGGGGAAAGTTCTGCGGCGCGCCGAAGTTCTGCTGTGGCGGTTGCGAACCGAACGACGAGCGTCCCGGCTCGCGCCAGCCACCGCTCGAGGGTAGTGAGCTCTGGGTGGGTGCAGGCTGTGGCTCACGAGAGTTGCCGCCAAAGATGCTCGACAAAAAGCCACCGCTGCTCGGTGCTGGAGCCGGGGTCGCCTGGGCCTTGGCTTGTTGCAGTTCGGCCTGCAACTGCTGGACTTGCTGGGTCAGTTGCCTGTTCTGTTCATCGAGGCTCTTGATCGCCGCCTCTTGCACCAGAATCGCCTGGGTCATGAAATAACCTGCTGCGGGCTGGCGCGTCAGGTGTTCCTTGATCCGCGCCTCGGCCTGGGCGTCGCGCGGGGCTGAGTCCGTTTCGGCCTGCTGCAGCCGGGAAAACAGTCCATCGATCAGGGTTTGTTCTTCGCTGTTCATGGCGACCTCGTAGATTGCCGGGAAAATCGTTGCCTTTATCCAATGAGGATAAGGTGCCCGACCTTAATGGAGGCTGAAACAAGATGTTTCAATGACATTTACCGAACGTTTACGTTTGCGTCTACGAGCGCTTGATCGGTTAAAGTGAGCCACTGCTTCCAACCTGCGATACCCACTGATGAATCCGTTAGATGTCCTGCGTGACTCGCTGTATTTCTTCAAGCGCAATCTGGGCCAGATCGTGCAGCTGTGCCTGCCGCTGGTGATGCTTGAGGCGCTGCTGCAACAAGTGGTCGACCACTCCACCGAGCCGGACAGTTTCCCCGGCATCAGCGTGATAGTCGGCTTGCTGGTGTACCCGCTGTACACCGCTGCGCTGATCCTGTTTCTCGACGCCCGCAGCCGTGGCGAGTCGCCGCGCAACCGCGACCTGCTGGCGATGGCGGCGAGCCTGTGGCCACGCTTCGCCCTGCTGACCGCGCTCAATACCGTGCTGATTCTGCTGGGCCTGTCGCTGTATTTCCTGCCGGGTATCTACCTGATGGTGACCCTGGCGTTTGGCGAATACCTGCTGGTGTTGCGCGGCCTGGCGCCACTGGCGGCCATGAAGGAAAGCCTGCGCATGACCCAAGGGCATTTCTTGCGCATCCTGCTGTGCATTCTGTGTGTGATGGGGCCGTTGTGGCTGCTCAAAGGCGTGACGCTGGCAGCGTACCCCGAACCTCAGAACCCGGTGGTATCCATGCTGATCGACAGCGCCCACAGTTTCCTGCAGCTGTTTACCAGCGTGGTGCTGTTCCGACTGTTCATGCTGATCAACCCGTTGCCTGAAAGAAATGACAACTCGCTCTGACCTTGGGCGCGACCCTCGCTCTCGGGTATGCTCGGGAACAATCCTGTAACGCTAATAAGCCGAGCCATGACCCGTCTACTGCGCTACATCCTGCCGGGCCTGCTGATCGTGATCGGCCTGATCGCCGCGATGATCTACAGCCTGACCTGGCGCCCCGACGCCAAAGAAGTGTTGACCGTCAGTTGCAGTGCCCAGGCCCCCTCCCTGGTCCCCGGGCAGGCGTTGAAGGTGATGACCTGGAACGTCCAGTACCTGGCCGGCAAGCGCTACGTATTCTGGAATGACCTGGCCGCGGGCACCGACGAACGTCCCACAGCGGAAGACATGGCTTTCAGCCTTGACGAAGTGGCGCGGGTGATTCGCGACGAACAACCGGACATCGTGCTGTTGCAGGAACTGGACGACGGCGCCAAGGCCAGCGATTACCAGCACCAGTTCAAGCTGCTGCAAGAGCGGCTCGCCGACTTGTATCCGTGTGGTACCAGCGCGTTCGACTGGAAGGCCGACTTCGTGCCGAATCCGCACATCTTCGGCAGTGTCGGCCGGCAACTGGCAACCCTGAGCCGTTACCGGATCGAACATGCCGAACGGCTGCAACTGCCAGTCGCCTCGGGCAATCCGGTCAGCCGCCAATTCAAACCCAGAGACGCCTTGCTGGTGAGCTACCTGCCATTGAGTGATGGCGGGCAAATAGCGGTGCTCAATACCCATCTGGAGCGCGCCAATCGAGCCGACAACACCTTGCAAAAACAGGTGAACGCCGTGGCCAGGGCCCTCGATAAACTCGAAAGCCGTGGCACGCCGTGGTTGATCGGTGGGGATTTCAACCTGTTGCCGCTGGGCCAGTATCGGCGCCTGCCCGATGCACAACGCGCGCCCTACTCCGCCGACAGCCTGTTGCACCTGCTGTGGGACAAGTACCCGATGATCCCGACCAACAACGAAGCCAGTGGTATCGACCGCGAGCGCTGGCTGACCCACTACCCGAACGACCCCGGACTGAACGGCCCGGACCGGACCGTCGACTACCTGTTCTACAGCCCGCGGATCAAACGGGTGGAGGCGATGGTGCGGCAGGACGATACATTGCGCATCTCCGATCACCTGCCGGTGATTGCGCGGTTTCTGTTGCCAGCTGTGCCCTGACACCTCACTCCAGCCAAACACAAAACCTGTGGGAGCGAGCTTGCTCGCGATGGCGTCGTGTCAGTCGACATCAATGCTGAATGACAAATCGCAATCGCGAGCAAGCTCGCTCCCACAGGGATGGTGCACGGGCTGGAATCGGGTTTAATGCACCTCTTCCAGATCATCATGCAGCAGCCCGAAGATCTCGCGCTTCATCTCGATGAACGAGCGCTCCATGACCATGTCCAGGTTGCGTGGACGCTCGATCGGCACATCCAGAATCTGCTTGATCCGCCCCGGCCTGGCACCCATCACATACACCCGGTCGCCCAGCAGAATCGCCTCGTCGATGTCGTGGGTCACGAACAACACAGTCTTCTTGCTGTTGCCCCACACCCGCAGCAACAGCTGCTGCATTTGCAGGCGCGTCTGGCTGTCGAGAGCGCCGAAGGGTTCGTCCATCAGCAGGATCTGCGGGTCATTGGCCAGTGCGCGGGCAATGGCGACACGTTGCATCATCCCGCCGGACAACTGCTTGGCGTAGTTGTCGGCAAAGCCGCTCAGGCCCACTTCATTGACGTAGTAGTCGACGATGTCCTTGCGTTGCGCCGCCGGCATGCCACGCCGCTTGAGGCCGAACTCGACGTTCTGGCGCACCGTCAGCCACGGGAACAGCGTGTAGCTCTGGAACACCATGCCGCGGTCCGCGCCGGGGCCTTCGACCTGCTGGCCGCCAACGTAAATCTCGCCCGAGGTCGGTTCGGCCAGGCCGGCGGTGAGATACAGCAGGCTCGACTTGCCGCAGCCCGAAGGCCCCACCAGCACAGCGAATTGCTGGTCCGGCACTTCGAACGACACTTCCTCCAACGCGGTAAAGGTACCGCCATCGGGTTTCTTGTAACTCAGGCTGACCTTGTCCACCTTCAGCCGGGGGGCGTTCACCGGGGCAGCCTGAGAGGCGACAAAACGATGAGTGGCGGCGGTTACTGAGCCCATGCGGTGATCCTCAGACGTAGGAAACGGAACAGTTGATCGGTGACCAGGCCCAGTAGGCCGATGATCGCGATGGCGAGGAAAATCACATCCACCTGGAAGCCACGCATGGCCTTGAGGCTCAGGTAACCCAGGCCACTGGATGCGGCCACCAGTTCAGCCACCACCAGGTAAGTCCAGGCCCAGCCCATGGTCACCCGCAGGGTGTCGAGCACGCCCGGCAAGGACGCCGGGGCAATCACATGCAGCACCGCGTCACGACGGTTAGAGCCAAGGGTGTAGGAGGCGTTGATCAGGTCCTTGGAGATGCCTTTGGACACGTCCGCGATCATCACCAGTTGCTGGAAGAACACGCCGAAAATGATCACCGACACACGCTGCTCCAGACCGATGCCGATCCACAGGATGAACAGCGGTACGAACGAGGTCACCGGCAGGTAGCGAATGAAATTCACCAGCGGCTCAAGGAAGGCCTGGACGATGCGAAAGCTGCCCATCAACAAGCCCAGGGGCACCGCCACCAGGGACGACACGATGAAACCGACCATCACCACTTCGACACTGGCCCACACATGTTGGCCAAGGGTGCCGTCGCGGCCTAACCGCACGGCGGCCTCGACCACCGCGCCCGGCGTCGGCAGGAACATGCCCGGCACCACGCCACCGTAGGACAACCCGGCCCACAGGCCGACCAACAGCACCCAGGCCAGGCCGCTCGCGCTCCAGATCACCGAGACCGGTAATCCGGTCTTGGGCGTGATGCAGCGGCTCAGCCATGAATTGCGCTTGAACATGCAGCCTCCTAGAGCGGGGTGACGAAGCGGTTGTCGATCAGGTCGTCATTGCTGACGTTGTAGGGCTTGCCTTGCAGCTCGCTGGCGGTCTCGTTGGCCAGCTTGATCAGCGGTGCGCTGTCACCCGGTTTACCCGGCGAGCCCAGCAGTTTTTCGCTCATGGCCTGATCGTAGAAACGCACGCCCTGTGCGGCCGCTTCCATTTCCTTCGGATCGGCCAGGTAACCGCCGACACCCTTGGCCATGATTTTGTAGGCTTCCTGTGGATGATCCTTGGTGTACTGCACAGCTTTGTACAAACCGGCCACCAGGGCCTTGACGTCTTCCGGCTGTTTTTCGATCACGCTGCAGTTCAGTGCGACCACATCGACGATCACCCCCGGTGTGCTGCTGCTGTCGATCAGCACCTTGCCCTGCTTCTTGTCGCGAACCATCGACAGGTGCGGCTCCCAGGTCACGGCAGCCGGTACGCGACCGGCGATGAACGCGGTGGCGGCGTCGTCAGCCGTCATGTTCTGCACGGTGATGTCGCTCATGCTCATGCCGTGTTTTTTCAGCAGATAGGACAACCAGAACTGCGAGGTCGAACCTTCGTTGACCGCAACGGCCTTGCCCTTGAGTTCCTGCAGGCTCTTGACGTCCTTGCCCACCAGCACGCCGTCGCCACCATGGCTGTCGTCCAGCGCGGCCACGGCCTTGAAGCAGAATTGCGGACGGTACTTGAGCACCTCGTCGATGGTCGACGCCGAGCCGGACAACTCGCCGGAGGCTTGTGCGGCCATGTACATCGCCGCCTCCTCGACCACCGGCAATTCGACGGTCAAACCGTTTTCCTTGAAGTAGCCAAGGTCCTTGGCCAGGTACAGGGTGCCGTAGCCGACCCAGGTGGTATGACCGATGGACAGGGTGCCGGCCTGGGCGCTGGTGGCGACCGTCGCGGCGATGGCGGTGACCGCCAGTGGATGGGCAACGCGGGTAAGCAAGGACTTGATCATGGAGCACTCCCAAAGCTGTTGATTTAGTTTTGTCATGGGCAGTACGGCGAGCCCTGAATCGGCTGCAACCTGTGGTCTCTCGGGGACCCTTCGGCGGGCAGCATTCGGTGGGCTGGCGAGATCGATGTTGGCCCAAGGGCGGGATTAGGAAAATGAGGAAATATGTGGATGCGAACGATGAAAAAACTCGTTAGCGCGCACCGCGAAAGGGCGCTGTGGGCGGGGATGCACAGGGTGAGAGCAAGACTTGGGAAATGTGTTGTTTGAGCAATAGCTATCGCGAGCAAGCTCGCTCCCACAGGGTTTGTGCCAGCCACAATATTTGGGCATTACACATAACCTGTGGGAGCGGGCTTGCCCGCGAAGAGGCCCGCAAGAACGCTACAAATGTCAGAGCCAGCCGTATTCCTGCGCTGTACGATCCACCGCTTTCAGGGTCTTGCTGATCAGCTCATCAATCTCTTCACGGCTGGCAATCAACGCCGGCGCCATGATCATCCGGCCCAAGGTCGAGCGAATGATCACGCCCTCTTCAAAACCGATCGTACGGCAGCGCCACGCAATGTCGTTCTCATTGGCAAAACGCTTGCGGCTGGTTTTGTCTTCGGCCAGTTGCAGCGCCGCGACCATGCCGGTGCCCTGGATGTCACCCACCAGCGGGTGCTTGCCGAACACTTCGCGCAGACACTGCTGCAGGTACGGGCCGATGTCGTCCTTGACCCGCGTCACCACGCCTTCATCGCGCAGGGCCTTGAGGTTGGCAATCGCCACCGCCGCCGCCACCGGGTGCCCGGAATAGGTCAGGCCGTGGGCAAACACACCGCCCTGCTCCACCAGCACCGAGGCCATTTTCTTCGACAGGATCAAGCCGCCCATGGGGATGTAGCCCGAGGTCAGGCCCTTGGCGATGGACAGGGTGTCTGGCTCGAACCCAAAGTACTCGTGGGCGAACCATTCGCCGGTGCGACCGAAGCCGCCGATCACCTCATCGGCGCACAGCAGCACATCGTACTTGCGGCAGATGCGCTGGATTTCCGGCCAGTAGCTTTCCGGCGGGAAGATCATGCCGCCGGCGCCCTGGAACGGTTCGGCGATAAAGCCCGCGACCTTGTCAGCACCCAGTTCGAGGATCTTCGCTTCCAGTTGCTGCGCCGCGCGCAGACCGAATTCGGCCGGGGTCAGGTTGCCTTCGTGGGCGAAGAAGTACGGCTCGTCGATGTGCTCGATGTCCGGAATCATGCCGCCCATTTCGTGCATGAACTTCATGCCGCCCAGCGCCGTCGCGGCCAGGGTCGAACCGTGGTAACCGTTCCAGCGGCCGATCATGATTTTCTTCTCGGGCTTGCCGAGCACCTGCCAGTAACGACGCACCGTGCGGATCAACACCTCGTTGGCTTCAGAGCCGGAGTTGGTGTAGATCGCGTGGCTGTAGTGAGCTGGCAGCAAGCTGAACAGCAGTTCGGACAGCTCGATCACCTGCGGGTGGGTGGTGTGGAAAAACATGTTGTAGTACGGCAGCTGTTCCAGCTGCCGGCTTGCCGCGGCGGCCAGGTCCTTGCGCCCGTAACCGAGGTTGGTGCACCACAACCCGGACATGCCGTCGAGGTAACGCCGGCCATCGTTGTCCCACAGGTGCAGGCGCTCGCCACGGACCATCACCCGTGGCCCCTCGTCATTGAGGGCTTTCTGATCGACGAACGCATGGATGTGGTGCGCAGCGTCGGCGGCCTGGTAGTCGCGGGTATCACGTGGTGTGGTCATCGCCAGTTCTCCGTTTTGTTATCAGCGCAATTGAAACCAGGTGGTCTTCAACTGGGTGTATTTATCGAATGAATGCAGGGACAGGTCGCGGCCGAAACCCGACTGCTTGCCACCGCCAAAAGGCACGGTCACGTCCAGCGCATCGACGCTGTTGACCGACACCGTACCGGCCCGCAATTGTCGCGCCACACGGTGGGCGCGGTTGAGGTCGTCGGTCCACAGCGAAGCCGCCAGACCGTAGACGCTGTCGTTGGCCAATTGCAAGGCGTGGGCCTCGTCGTCGAACGCCGTGACGGCCAGAACCGGGCCGAACACTTCATCGCGAAACAGCGGCATGTCCGGCGTCACGCCGGTGAAAATCGTCGGCTGGATGAAGTTGTCCGAGCCGTTGATGATCGACTGCCGACCGCCACAGATCCTGGTCGCGCCTTGCTGTTCGGCTTGCTGGATGAACTTCATGATGCGCGCGGTCTGACGGCTGTCGACGATGGCCCCGGCGGCGCTCGACGGGTCCAGCGGATCGCCCGGCAACCAGCGTTCGGCCTGGGCTTTGAGGCGTTCGACAAACTCGTCATGGATCGAGCGCTGCACCAGCAACCGCGAATTGGCCGAGCAGACTTCGCCCTGATTGAAGAAGATACCGAACGCGGCTTTCTCGGCCGCCAGGTCCAGATCCTGACAATCGGCAAACACCAGGTTGGCGCTCTTGCCTCCGCACTCCAGCCACACCTGCTTGAGGTTCGATTGTGCCGAGTACTGCATGAAATATTTGCCGACTTCGGTGGAGCCGGTGAACACCAGGCAATCGACGTCCGGGTGCAGGCCGAGGGCCTTGCCGGTCTGCTCGCCGAGCCCCGGCAGCACGTTCAGCACACCCGCAGGCACACCGGCTTCCAGCGCCAGCTCAGCCAGGCGCAGGGCGGAAAACGGCGACTGTTCGGCAGGCTTGAGGATCACCGAGTTACCGGCGGCCAGGGCCGGGGCGAGTTTCCACGCCGCCATGTCCAGAGGGAAATTCCACGGCACCACCGCAGCCACCACGCCCAGGGCTTCGCGAGTAATGGTTGCCAGCACGTTCTGCGCACTCGGCGCGACCTGATCGTAGAGTTTGTCGAGGCTTTCGGCGTACCAGCGGAACACTCCCGCGGCACCCGGCACGTCGATGTTGTAGGCATCCGCGACGGGCTTGCCCATGTTCAGCGAGTCGAGCAGCGCCAGTTCTTCACGGTTTTCGAGGATCAAATCGGCCAGGCGCAACAGCACTTGCTTGCGTTCGGTCGGTGAGCGCGCAGCCCAGGTGCCTGCCTCGAAAACCTGCCGCGCATTGTGTACCGCCGAGTTCACGTCTTCTTCGCCGCAGGCGGCAACGTTGGCCAGGCATTGGCCGGTGGCGGGGTTGATCGCGGCGAAAGTCTGCCCCGACTGCGCCGGGCGGCGCTGGCCGTCGATCACGGCCTGGTCGGGAAACCGCAGGGAAGCGGCCTTGCGTTGCCAATACTCAAGCTCGAACACGTTCAGATGCTCCAGAGGACATTCTTGTGTATTGGATAGTCGCTCAGGCCCAAGCGGTGGAAAACCAGTAAAAATGTGTTCGCAGGCCAAGAAAAAACTACGTAGCCAATCTCCCTTCTGGCGCAGCATGTGGTTATTGTTCAACCACAACAAATCGCTACCCGAGCGGATAGGGGTGGCGCGCAAATTGCCAGGATGCCTGATCCGTTCTCCCCCCGAGGTTCGCTGTGGCTGCCTACAATCTGCGTCAACTGAAATACTTCATCACCACCGTCGAGTGCGGCAGCGTGGCCGAGGCCTCGCGCAAGCTGTACATCGCCCAGCCCTCGATCTCCACGGCCATCAAAGGTCTGGAAGACAGCTTCGGCGTACAGCTGCTGATTCGTCACCATGCACAGGGCGTGTCATTGACCCCCAGTGGTGCACGCTTCTACCGCAAGGCCCAGGAACTGCTGCGCATGGCCAAGGAGTTCGAACAGAACGCCCTGGCCGACAACGATGTGGTCTCCGGGCAGATCGATATCGGCTGCTTCGAAACCGTCGCACCGCTGTACCTGCCGCAATTGATCGCCGGATTTTCGGCGTTGTATCCGGGGGTGGAAATCCGCATCCGCGACGGCGAGCAACAAGAGCTGGTGCAGGGCCTGACCTCCGGCGCTTTCGACCTGGCGATCCTTTACGAGCACGATCTGGACGGCACCATCGAGACCGAACCGCTGATGCCGGCGCAACGACCTTACGCGCTGCTGCCAGCCGATCACCGTTTTGCCCAGCAGGCACAGGTGTCGCTGCGGGACCTGTGCCTGGAGCCAATGATTCTTCTGGACGTGCAGCCGAGTCGGACCTACTTCGTCAGCCTGTTCGATGAGCTGGGCCTGACGCCACGCATCGCCTTCAGCTCGCCATCGATCGAGATGGTGCGGGGCATGGTTGGCCAGGGGTTCGGGTTCTCGATCCTGGTGACCAAACCGCATTCGGAGTGCACCTACGACGGGCAGAAAGTGGTGTGCGTGGACATCGCCGAAGACGTCACCGGTTCAGGGCTCGTGGCGGCATGGCTCAAGCGTGGGCAACTGACCAAACCGGCGCAGTTGTTTGCGGACTACTGCCGCGAACAGCTCACCGCCAAATCCGAAAGATCGCAGTAACTTCATGTGGCGAGGGGGCTTGCCCCCGTTGGGTCGCGCAGCGGCCCCAACTCTTCACCTGAAAAGCAGGGCCTGCTGCGCAGTCCAACGGGGGCAAGCCCCCTCGCCACAGAGTCCGGTGTTAACCGTTATTTACGGGGTTTGATCCGCGCAGTCGCCTCGGCCACCAGCGGATCATCCGGCCAGTAATGCTTCGGATAGCGCCCCTTCAAATCCTTCTTCACTTCGGCGTAGGTGCTGCGCCAGAAGTTGGCCAGGTCCTGAGTCACCTGCACCGGCCGCCGCGCCGGGGACAACAGATGCAGTTTGACCACCTGCCGCCCCCCGGCGATGCGCGGGGTCTCGGCCAGTCCGAACAACTCCTGCAAGCGCACCGCGAGAATCGGCGGCTGTTCGCTGTAATCCAGACGAATCGAGGAGCCTGACGGCACGCTCAAATGATGGGGCGCCAGCTCGTCCAAGCGTTGTGGCAGCGGCCACGGCAGCAGGTTGTGGACGATGCTCGACAGATCCAGGTTGGCGAAGTGACTGAGCCGCGAAACCTTGCCCAGATACGGCATCAGCCAGTGCTCCAAACTCTTGAGCAATGCCACGTCGCTGACATCCGGCCACTCGCTCTCGCCCTTGGCGGCGAGGTCCAGTTGCCGCAACAAGGCGACCCGCGCCTGCCACTGACGCAGCTCCGGGGTCCACGGCAACAGCTCCAGGCCTTTGCGCCGCACCAGGTTGACCAGCGCCTGGCTGCGAGCAGTTTCATCGAGACCGGTCAGCGGTTCACGACTGAGGATCAGTTCACCAACCTTGCGCTGACGCTCGGCCCGCAGTACGCCTTCACGTTCATCCCAATCCAGTTGATCGACGCAGCGAACCTGCTCGGCCAGCACTGAATCGAAGAGTGCCGGATCGAAGTCCGTCGCCAGATAAATCCGCTCCTCACGCTGGCCCTGGCGACTGCCCAGATCGGCGATCACCAGCCACGGCTGCTTCATCAGGCTATCGGCCTCGGCGAACAGTGCGGCACGTCCGTTGGCCAAGCGATATTCCGCACCACCGGCGCGCCGTTGCTGAGCGACCCGGTCGGGATAGGCCAGCGCCAGCAACGCGCCGAGCCAGCGCGGGTGATCTGGATCGCTGACCGGCTCCGCTGCTTTGCCCCGTAGGTAACCACGATACTGCCGCGCCAGTTGCCTTGCGCGCTGCACCCCACCCTGGGCACCCCGTGCGGCGCGTTCTTCGCCAGACAGCAATACCAGTCGGCTGTGCAAGTCCGCCCCGGCGCCGCGCAAGATATCGCGCTCGCCGAGCAGTGCCGAGACGTCGCAGGCCATGTCCGCCAGTCCCAGCGCCTGGCCGCGCAACAGCAAATGCGCGATGCGCGGATGCGCCGGCAGTTCGGCCATGGCCTGACCGTGACGGGTCAGCGTGTCACCCTGCAGAGCGCCCAAGCGTTCGAGCAAGTCCTGGGCCTGTGCATAGGCGGCGGCAGGCGGCACGTCGAGCCACACCAACTGTTCGGGTTTTACGCCCCAACGTTCCAGTTGCAAGGCCAGCCCGGCGAGGTCCGCCGAAAGGATTTCCGCACTGCCATAGGCCGCCAGTTGCTCATGCTGATCCTGGGACCACAAGCGATAACACACGCCCGGCTCCAGGCGCCCGGCCCGGCCCGCGCGCTGGGTGGCGCTAGCCTTGGAAATGCGCTGGGTGTCGAGACGGGTCATGCCGCTGCCGGGGTCGAAACGCGGCACCCGCGCCAACCCGGCATCGATCACCACGCGCACGCCATTGATGGTCAGGCTGGTTTCGGCGATGTTGGTGGCCAGCACCACTTTGCGCTTGCCCGCCGGTGCCGGATCGATGGCTGCCCGTTGCGCGGCGAGGTCCAGTTCACCGTGCAATGGGCACAGTAGAACCTGAGTGTTTTCGCCCAAGGCATCGGCCAGTTGCTGATGCACACGTCGGATTTCCGCCTGTCCCGGCAGGAACACCAACACACTGCCGGTTTCGTCGTTCAAGGCTTCAAGAATGGTCTGCACCAGACGCGGCTCGATGAATTCACCGGACTGGAACGGTCGGCCCCAGCGCATCGCCACCGGGAACATGCGCCCTTCGCTGCGCAGAATCGGCGCGTCGTCGAGCAACCCGGCCAAGCGTTCGCCTTCGAGCGTGGCGGACATCAAGAGGATTTTCAGCGGCTGATCGTCACGGAACAGTTCCCGGCCATTGAGGCTCAGGGCCAGCGCCAGATCCGCGTCGAGACTGCGTTCATGAAATTCGTCGAAGATCAGCAGGCCCACGCCCTCAAGCGCCGGGTCGTCCTGCAAACGCCGGGTGAGGATGCCTTCGGTGACCACTTCAATGCGGGTGTTGGGACCGACCTTGCTGTCGAGCCGAATGCGATAACCTACGGTTTCGCCGACCTTCTCCCCCAGCTCACTGGCCAGCCGTTCAGCCGCTGCGCGCGCGGCCAACCGACGGGGTTCGAGCATCAGGATGGTCTGCCCGGCCAGCCACGGTTCGTTGAGCAAGGCCAAAGGCACGCGGGTGGTTTTACCGGCGCCGGGCGGCGCTTCGAGCACGGCTTCGTGGCGTGTAGCGAGGGCTTCACGCAGGGCGGGTAAAACTTCATCGATCGGCAAAGAAATCATGCTGGCTCCCAAACAGAGCGGCGAGTATAACGGCGAACTGCAAGGCGTTCGTCAGGGTCTTAATTCATACCGACGACGTTTCGTTTCGAGATTACCCAGGAGATTTCATATGCGTGCTCCCTTTCGCCTGATTGGCGGTGTTCTGGTCGCAACCTTGCTGACTCAAGTGACCGCCTGCGGTTCGATCTTCTACCCGGATCGCCGTGGCCAGATCGAAGGCAAGATCGACCCGGCCATCGCCGCGCTCGACGCCGTGGGCCTGCTGTTCTACATCATCCCCGGCCTGATTGCGTTTGCCGTGGACTTCGCCACCGGCGCGATTTACTACGCGCCGGGAGAGACCGCACAAGTTGCACCGGAAAAACTCAAGGAAGCCATCGGCGCCGACGGCAAAGTCGATAACCGCAAGTTGCAGACTATTCTGGAAAGCGAACTGGGTCGCAGCTTCCCGCTGGACGATCCACGCCTGATCCAGAGCAAAGGCAACGCCCAGCAACTGGCGATGTTCGGCCTGCAACCCGCCGCGTAAATCCCTACGCACGAAAGGACTCTTCAAGGAACGATGGCCCCTATGACCTCCAGCTCCGAACACGCCCGCCTGCTGCGGCTGGCGACCCGTGCCTCGGTGGCGGTGGCATGCATCCTGATCGTCGCCAAAGCCATCGCCTGGTGGTTGAGCGGCTCGGTGAGCATGCTCGCCGGGCTCACCGACTCGACACTCGACGGCGTCACGTCATTGCTCAACCTGCTGGCGGTGCATTACGCCCTGCGCCCGGCCGACAATGATCATCGCTACGGGCACGGCAAGGCCGAGTCATTGGCGGGCATGGCCCAGGCGTTGTTCATCGGCGGCAGTGCGGTACTGATCGCGTTGCAGGCCTACGATCGGTTGAAGCATCCCGAGCCCGTGGGCGCGCCGTGGATCAGTATCGGCGTGATTGTGTTTTCCCTCGTGCTGACCCTGGCGTTGTTGATGTTTCAACATCGGGTGGTCAAGGCCACCGGCTCCAACGCGGTGCGCGCCGACTCCCTGCACTACCGCTCGGACATGCTGCTCAACGGCAGCATTCTGATCGCGCTGGTGTTGGCCGGGTTTGGACTGCATCAGGTCGACCCCTGGTTCGGCCTGGGGATCGCTGCCTACATTCTGTGGAGCGCGGTGCAGATCGCCAGGGAGAGCTTCGCGGTGTTGATGGATGAAGAACTGCCGCCGGAGGTCAGCCAGCACATGCTGGAATTGGCGTGCAGCGTCCCCGGCGTATTGGGTGCCCATGACCTGCGCACGCGGATCTCCGGCAACCAGTGGTTTGTGCAGTTGCATCTGGAGCTGCCGGGGGAGCTGACGTTATCCGTTGCCCATGGCATCAGCGATCAGGCTGCCGCAGCCATTCACACCGCCTACCCGCGGGCCGAAGTGCTGGTGCACGCCGACCCTCAGGAAGTGGTGAAAGCCGCGCGGGATCAGTAAGTCACCTGATAACCGCGACTGCTCAGGCAGTTACCCTGGGCCTGTCGGTAGGCTTGCACCACCGACGGGTCTGGCTGGTAGGTGGCGGTTCGTGGATCGAAACCACTCTGCTGCACCGCGTATTGATAACACTCGTAACCGTCCCGACTGACCTGCTCCGGCGACTGCCCGTTGGCTGGATACGCCTCCACGTCATATCCGCTGTTGCCAGCGGGTGGTTGCGGTTGGCCAACCGGCGGTTCGACCACGACGTAATCCTGAGTGCTTTGCTGATAGGCGTAATAGGAACCGGCCGCCAGGAACAGCAGCGCCCCGCCGATCCATACCTGCTCGGCGTAATCGGGCAGGTACCTGACACGAATCCCGCGCGGTGGCTGCACCACCACGTAACGCGGGCCCAGCGGGCGATACCAGTAGCCACCGGAATAGAAGTAATCCATGCCACGGTAAGGCACGCGGTAGTCGCGCTCGGGAAAGCGGTCGATCACTTGACCGGGACGATACCTGGGGCCAGGCCCCCAGCCGTTGCCGCGTCCACTCGGGCGCCCCTGCCCGTGATTGTCATAGGACGGTGCTACTGTGTAACCACTCCAGCGCTGTTTGTCATCGTTGCGACGTGGCTGGTCCTTGTAGTAACCGCGCTGCGGCTCCTGGGTCTGGCGCACGGTGTCGGGCCGGGGCTGGATTGGCATGTCAGTGGCCGGCATCTGCGGCGGTGGCGGCGGCGAGCGCACCTGGTTGTTGAAATCCGGCGCTGGACGGCTCTGCCTCTGGTCATTGTCCTGACGTTGATTCTGGCCGCCGTGCTCTTTCTGGCGGTTGTCCTTGTTCTGCGCCCGGGGCTGATTCTGCTGCTGGCCGTTTTGCGGATGCGGCTGGTCACCGCCACCACGGCCCTGGTTATCGCCCTGATGCCCACCCTGACCGCGTTGCCCGCCATCATGGCCACGGTTTTGCGGCTCATCGGCCATCGCTTGCACCGAGACACTGACACACAACAAACCAACACCGGCCAAACGCCAGATGCGCGATTTCATGCTTTACCTCATTGCGGGTAAGGGCCTGTACTTAAGACTGGGAAAGCGCTGGCCGGTTCTGCGACAGGTTATCTGTCACACAACTTATTTATTGAGGCCAGCGGGTCAAATTCCACGCAAGAAAAAGGGGAGACCCGTCGGCCTCCCCTTGGAGAACTTCGTCCTGGCTCGACACTTGTGGCGTCGGCTCACCTCACGCCGTCTTCTGGACAGTGTGTAGCTCGGGGGCCGGCACATCCCCGGTGGGGGTGGCGACCGCGGCGGGCCTGATTCGGCGAGCCGCACTGGACTGTTTGTCCGAGCAGTGATTCTGGTGATAAGAATAGGCCGGGAGCGTCGGCAGAGGATTGCGAAGATTGCTGAATTAAACATCACTTGCGCAATTTTTAACCCTAGATACATAATCCTCCGCAATAGTTACGACAAAGGACCGATTGATGAGCAAGCTCGACCGTTACGACCTGAGTATTCTGGCGGAATTGCAGCGCGACGCACGCATCTCTAACCAGGAGCTGGCCGAGCGCATCGGCCTGTCGCCTTCGCCGTGCTCGCGGCGGGTCAAGCAACTGGAAGACGACGGTTACATTTCCCGCCAGGTCGCCCTGCTCGACCGCAAGATGCTCGGCCTGAGCCTGACCGCTTACGTGCTGATCGGCATGGACCGTCACACGCCGGAGCGTTTCGAGAATTTCGAAGCGGCCATCCGCACCCTGCCCCAAGTGCTCGAATGCAGCCTGGTGACCGGGATGGATGCCGACTATCAGCTCAAGGTCGTGGTGCCGGACATGGATCACTACCAGAAACTGCTGCTGGGGCATCTGACGCGGATTGAAGGCGTGACCAGCGTGCGATCGAGTTTTGTGTTGAATCAGGTGTTGAACAGCACCGAACTGCCTTTGACTCATCTGCGCAGCTGAGGACGCCATCGCGAGCAAGCTCGCTCCCACAAAGTTTTGTGTTGACCGCAGTATCGTGATCCATACAAAACCTGTGGGAGCGAGCTTGCTCGCGATGGGGCCGGCACAGGCGACGAATGACTGCGACACACCGACGCAGGTCAATACTGCACGAAGCCAGTGCGGCGTATACTCGCCGCGCCCTTTTAGCCTCGCCTGTGCTGGAGATGTTCGATGGATCCTGCAGTATTCGAAGAGTGGATGATGACCGGACTGGTCACGATCCTGATCATTTTCATGGGTTTCATCGTCTGGGATCTGGCGAAGAAGTCCAAGGCCGGGCGCTTTGGCTCGTTCATTCTGTTCTTCGTGCTCGGCCTTGGTGTTGCTGCATTCGTGATCAAAAGTGTGGTCATCGGCCTGATCGAATCCGGCACTTTATAAGCGCGCCGGAACTTCTTTCCACTGCCCCTGATCGAGCCCTTCGATCGTCCAGTCGCCGATCCTGACTCGCACCAGGCGCAAGGTCGGCAACCCGACCGCAGCGGTCATGCGCCGCACCTGCCGGTTGCGCCCTTCGCGAATCACCAACTCCAGCCAGCTGGTCGGCACGCTTTTACGAAAGCGAACCGGCGGATTGCGTGGCCACAGCTCAGGCTCGTCCAGTTGCCGTGCCTCGGCGGGCAAGGTCATGCCGTCATTCAATTCGACGCCGTCGCGCAAGCGCTGCAACTGTTCGGTGTTCGGCTCGCCCTCGACCTGCACCCAATAGGTCTTGGCCAGCTTGTGTTTCGGGTCGGCGATCCGCGCCTGAAGCTGGCCATCGTTGGTCAGCAGCAACAAGCCTTCGCTGTCGCGGTCCAGCCGTCCGGCCGGATAGATGCCCGGTACATCGATGTAATCCTTGAGGGTCGCGCGCCCGTCGCCGTCGCTGAATTGCGTCAGCACATCGAAAGGTTTGTTGAACAGGATCAGCTTCGGCTCGGCTGGTGGCGCCTTGGCGACACGGCGCGGGGCTGATGGGGATGGTTTCGCGCCGGGGCGACGGGAAGGTGGACGAGATGGACGCGACATGGGCAAAACAACATCTAACGGTCAGGGCTGCTAATGCTAGTGCCCTGACCGCCAAATGACCATGACAAACCGTTAGCGGAACGGCGGCTCGTCGAAGCTGCGCAGTTTGCGCGAGTGCAGCGAGTTGAGTTCGGTGCGCAACAGATCCACCGCCTCGATACCGATCTTCAGGTGCTGGCTGACCGCGCGCTCATAGAAAGCGTTGGCCGAGCCCGGCAACTTGATTTCGCTGTGCAGCGGCTTGTCCGAGACGCACAGCAACGTGCCGTACGGCACTCGCAAGCGATAACCCTGCGCGGCAATGGTGCCGCTTTCCATGTCCACCGCCACGGCGCGGGACAGGTTGATCAGCGGCCGTTCCTGCGCCCAGCGCAGCTCCCAGTTACGGTCGTCGTAGGTCAGCACGGTGCCGGTACGCAGGCGTTTCTTCAGTTCGTCGCCCTTCTCGCCGGTGACGTTGGCCGCCGCTTGCTGAAGCGCGAGCTGCACTTCGGCCAACGCCGGAATCGGAATGTTCGGCGGCACCACCCGGTCGAGAATTCCGTCGCGACGCATGTAGGCGTGGGCCAGCACGTAGTCGCCAATGGTCTGCGACTGACGCAGGCCGCCGCAGTGACCGATCATCAGCCAGCAGTGCGGGCGCAGCACGGCCAGGTGGTCGGTGATGTTCTTGGCGTTGGACGGGCCGACACCGATGTTCACCAGGGTCACGCCGTGCCCATCGCTGGCGATCAGGTGATACGCCGGCATCTGGTAGCGGTGCCAGACCACCCCGGCGGCAATCGCCGAGGCTTCGCCGTGATCCATGCTCTTTTCGATGATCACGTTGCCCGGCAGCACCATGCGCACGAAACGCGGGTCGTTGCGCAGTTGCTCCAGACCATGGACGATGAACTGATCGACGTAGCGGTGATAGTTGGTCAGCAGAATCCACGGCTGCACATGCCGCCAGTCGCTGCCGGTGTAATGCACCAGTCGGCGCAGGGAGAAATCCACTCGCGCGGCATCGAACAGCGCCAACGGCAGCGGATCGGTGTTTTCCCAATCGTACAGACCGTCGGCAATGCCGTCGGTCGCCGCCGACAGGTCGGTACTCGGGAACACCCGCGCCAGCACGGGGGCAGTGACACCGGAACCCGCCAGCTCATCACCCTGCTCGACCACATACGGATACGGGATGTTCTGCTGGCTGACACCGACTTCCACGGTCACGGTGAAGTCGTGCATCAGCGGAACGAGCTGTTCCAGCAGGTACTTACGGAAAGCCGAGGGATGGGTGACGGTGACGCTGTAGGTGCCCGGCAGCTGAACCTTGGCGTAGGCACGGGTGGTCTGCGGGACTTCGCCCTGGCAGTGATAGGTCAGGCGCAATTCGGGATAGCGGAACATCGAGCGCTGTTCTGCATCGGGCTCGACGCGATCCTTGAGGTAGCGCTTGAGCGCCTGGCTCAACGCGGTGGTTGCACGATTGTGCAAGAGTGCAAGCCGATCCACGGCTTGCTCGGCGGTTTGAACGACAATAAAAGCTTCGGTCACGATCAGCATCCTGTGTTCTGACTTGCAGACCTTCATCTTGCCTGCATCGTCGCTTCACGGGAACAGTGGCATTGACTGTGTACAGAGAACAACTGTGGGAGCGAGCTTGCTCGCGATAGCGGCGCATCAGTCAACATCACTGTTGAATGTTGATCCGTCATCGCGAGCAAGCTCGCTCCCACAGGAGTTTACGGCGCTGACCAGAAGCCTTGAGGAGTCGAGCGCGCGACAATCGCTTCCACGTCCAGCCCTCGTGGTAACGCGCCATACACTCGGCCGCCGCCATCCAGGCGACTGGCAATAAACGCATCACTGACCACCGCATTCCCGGCTTCCAGCAACAGCTTGGCCTGCAGCCCCAGGGCAATGTCTTCAGTCAGTTGCCGGGCGCGGTACTGGATGTCGCTGGTGTCCTTGAAGGCCGCCTGCAATTGATGGATGTGCGCAGCCAGGCGCTTGTCGCCATGGCCATCGCCCAACTCGCTGAACAGCGCATCGAGCACGCCTGGTTCTTTCGACAGGGCACGCAGCACGTCGAGGCACTGCACATTACCGGAGCCTTCCCAGGTCGAATTCACCGGCGCCTCGCGGTAAAGCCGCGGCAGGATGCTGTCTTCGACATAACCCGCGCCGCCCATGCATTCGGCCGCTTCGTTGATCATCGCCGGCGCCCGTTTGCAGATCCAGTACTTGCCCACCGCCGTCACCAGGCGGGCGAATTTGGCTTCCTGCGAATCATCCAGATGATCCAGCGCCCGGCCCATGCGCAGGCTCAACGCCAGGGCCGCTTCGCTTTCCAGCGCCAGATCCGCCAGCACGTTCTGCATCAACGGCTGTTCGCTGAGCAGTTTGCCGCCAACCGATCGGTGAGCGCAGTGATGGCTGGCCTGGGTCAGCGCCTGACGCATCAGCGAACTGGAACCGACCATGCAATCGAAGCGGGTCATGGCGACCATTTCGATGATTGTCGGAACGCCACGGCCCTCTTCACCGACCATCCACGCCAATGCTCCACGGAACTCCACTTCGCTGGAAGCGTTGGAGCAGTTGCCGAGCTTGTTCTTCAAGCGCTGGATATAGAACTGATTGCGCGTGTCGTCCGGACGATGGCGCGGCAACAGGAAACAGGTCAGGCCCTTGTCGGTCTGCGCCAGTGTCAGGAAGGCGTCGCACATCGGCGCCGAGCAAAACCACTTGTGCCCCACAAGTTCATAGGCCTGGCCCGGACCGCTGGCGCCGACCGGATAGGCCTTGGTGGTATTGGCCCGCACGTCGGTACCACCCTGCTTCTCGGTCATGGCCATGCCGATGGTGACTCCGGCCTTGTGGACCATGCCGACATTGCGCGGGTCGTATTCGGTGGCGAGGATTTTCGGCAGCCACTTTTGCGCCAGGTCCGGTTGCAGGCGCATGGCCGGAACGCTGGCGAAGGTCATGGTCAGCGGGCATCCACTGCCGGCCTCGGCCTGGCTGTGCAGATAGGTCATGGATGCGCGGGCGACATGGGCGCCGTCCTGCGGGTGCGCCCAGGGCAGCGAGGTCAGGCCATGTTCGACCGCCGTGCGCATTAATTGATGGTAGGCCGGATGAAACTCCACCAGATCAATGCGATGACCAAACCGGTCATGGCTGTTGAACACCGGCTTGTTCTGATTGGCCAGGAACCCGGCTTCCATCAACGGGCCACCGGCCAGCGCGCCATAGGCGTCGATCCGCGATTCGGCCCAACCGGCCCCGAAGCGCCGCGACCATTCCTGCAACGGCAAGTCGATGCGGTACAGGTTGGCGCCGTCCAGTGACGGTGGCTGGTTGGTGACTTCGTGGGTTTCGGCGAACTGATGCAGGTTCATGACAGGGCTCCTTTGGTCGGCCAAGGGACTTCAGTTAAGCACCGCCCCTCGGCCGATCAAAGTGTCATATACGCCTAACTGTCGGCGCTTTCGCCCTGTTGCGGGCAGAGCACACGGCGGTAGAGCGCGGCCTGCAAGTCTTCGAATTTCACCGGTTTGCTCAAGTGATCAATCACTGCGCCGGTCGGGCAGCGCTCACGGTCACCGCTCAGGGCGATCATGAACAACGGCAGCTCGGCATAACCGGGTAACGCGCGGATCCGGCAGCACACCGACTCACCGTCCGGCAGCGGCAACTGACAATCGACCAGCACCGCGTCAAACACTTCGCGCTGCAACAGATCGAGCGCGACATCGACGCTGTTGGCTGTACGTACGCGAAAGCCCAGCTTGAGCAACATGCCGCGCATCACCAACTGGCTGATGCTGTTGTCATCCACCAACAGCACGGCACAATCCTGGGGCAAGCGCAGGCGCGGAAAATCCCGGGTCATCAACGGCGTCACCGGACGTTCGGCCGCCGGCAACCCGACTTCCACATCCAGCTGAAACCGGCTGCCGCGCCCTGGCTCGGAGCGATGAGTCAGTCGCCCACCGAGCAATTCGACCAACTGTCGGCAAATCGCCAGGCCAACCCCCAGGCCACCGTATTCACGGGTCATCGAGCCATCGAGCTGGAAGAACCGTTGATACATCGTGGCCTCCCCTAAATCGGTGAAACCAATGCCCGTGTCGATCACCGCAAAGGTCAACGCCAGCCGGTCGGGCTCGATGGTCTTGCCGGTCACCCGTAGCGCCAGACCGCCGACCTTTGTGAACTTGATGGCGTTATCCAGCAGGCATTCCAGGCACTGCGCGATCTTGACGTTGTCGCCGAGCAAGCGATCCGGCACACCTGGCGCGACATCGACCTTGAAGTCCAGCGACTTGCTCGATGCGTTGCCCTCGAACTGCGTGCGCAGTGCCTCGACCACGCCACGCAAGCTGAAGGTGTCGGCCGAGGCCTTGAGTTTGCCGGCCTGCAGTTCGGTGAGGGTGAGGATGCCGTTGACCATGCGCATCATGTCCCGCGCCGACCCCGAAGCCGTCTGCTGGTAGTACTCGAGTTCCGGGTCCATCTCGACCGTCTGCATCAGCTCCAGTGAACCGATCACACCATTCATGGGCGTGCGCAATTCGTGGGTCAGGGTGGCAAGGAACTCGTCCTTGAGCTTGTTACTGTGAGCCAGTTGCTGGTTGAGGACTTCAAGCTTCTGGCTGGCGTCGAACAGGGTTTGAGCCTGCTGCTCGCGCATCGCGTTGATGCGGTCGGCCAGCGCCAGGGACAGCAACGCCACTTCGATGGCCGAGCCGATCTGACTGGAATACATGGTCAGGAACACGTTCGGCAGGTATCCAAGCACCATCAGCGTATTGACGATGCCACCGAGTAAAAACGCCGACCAGGCAATGATGAAATACCGCGCCACCCGCAGGCCCCGCAGCCAGGCAAAGATCCCGGCGGCAAAAATCACCACGGTGAATGTCAACGCCAGGGCCGTGGCCAGGCGCAAGGCCAGGGCATAGCTGGTCATCAATGACAGGCCGATCACCAGCGCACTGAAGGCAACCAGCGCCAGCAACAAGCGGTCAAGCCAGCGACTGTGGGTAGCCATCTGCAGGAAACTGCGGGCGAACTGACTGCCGAACAGCCCCGCACAGCCGATGAAAAACGGCGTCGCAGCGTTAGCCCACCACGGATTGTCCGGCCAGAAATACTGCACGGCCGCACCGTTTACCGACAGCTGATACAAGCCGAACGAGGCGATATAAAAGATGTAGTAGAGGTAACTGGTGTCGCGCACGCTGAGGTAGATGAACAGGTTGTAGACCAGCATCCCCAGCAGTACGCCGTAGATCAGCCCCAGTACGTAGAGGCGCACGGGCTGCTCTTCGAGGTAGGCGGTGCTCGACCACAAGGTTACCGGCGCCTGGATCGAGCCTTCGCTTTGCAAGCGCATGAATACGGTTTCGGCCTGGTCCGGCTTGAACGTCAGGTCGAACAGATAGTTGTTCTGACGAATCTCGCGGCTGGCGAAGGGCAAGGCATCGCCGGTCTGCCTGACCAACTGATAGTTGCCGGCCGCATCGGGCAAATAGAGATCGAGATGATCGAGGGGCGGATAGGCCAGTTCCAGCAGCCAGGTCCTTTGCGCCGCCGGATTGGCTGGACGGTAATGCAGGTCGATTTTCAGCCAGAACACCGAACGCGAGTACCCGGCGTTAAGCGTATCTTTGTGGTGCGGTTTGAAGTTGCCGGCCGCCGCTTGCGCACGGATATCCGCGATGGTCGCCTGACCACCTGCGTCCTCATAGACCTGCAGGGTTCGGCCCAAGGGGAGGCTTTGAGTGAACTCATCGAACTCGACGGCGTTTGCCAGGAGGGGCAAACACAACAGCAACATCAGCAAATAGCGCATTGAAGCCCCAGCGTGGCCTGTCCGGTTCTGTCAGGAAGCCCCCCATTCCTTTTGAGCAGACGTAAAACCGGTATCACCTGTTATTGGTTTGGATCCACTCTAGCATAGCCGTTGATGGCCAATGAGAACCACAGAAATTTTTCCTACAAAGGCTCTAGAACGGGCGTTCCAGCAACACCAACGAACGATTATCAATGACAGGAATATCACTGTGGCGAGGGGGCTTGCCCCCGTTCGGCTGCGAAGCAGTCGTAAAACCAGCCGACTCGATGAACCTGACGGGTCACTGGGGCCGCTTCGCTGCCCAACGGGGGCAAGCCCCCTCGCCACAATGTATCGACCAAACACACTGCCACAACACCCGAAAAACAGGTTTGGTGGTAAGCTCGCGCACCATGAATATCTACAGCTCTCGCCCCGTTGTCCTCTGTCTCTCCGGCCACGACCCAAGTGGTGGCGCCGGCTTGCAGGCAGATATCGAAGCCCTGCTCGCACAGGGTTGCCATGCGGCTCCGGCCGTCACCGCCCTGACCGTGCAAGACACCGTCAATGTCACTGACTTCCGCGTCCTGGACCGTGAGTGGGTACTGGCCCAGGCCAATGCCGTGCTCAACGACTCCGAAGTCGCCGCCGTCAAACTGGGCATGCTCGGTTCCCTGGAAATGGTCGACACCGTGGTCGAACTGCTTTCGGCGCACCCGCACTTGCCGGTGGTCTGCGACCCGGTGCTGCGCGCTGGCGGCGGCGGACGCCTGGGCAAGGACGAGGTCGGCTACGCCATGCGCGAACGCTTGCTGCCCCTTTCGATCATTGCGACCCCCAACCTTCCCGAAGCCCGCATCCTCGCCGAACTGCCCGAAGGCACCGCGGACGAGTGCGCAGAAAAACTCCTGCCGTTCGTCAAACACCTGCTGATCACCGGCGGCCATGGCGACGAAACCGAAATCCACAATCGCCTGTACAGCCGCGACGGTCTGCGCGAAACCTTTACCTGCCAGCGTTTGCCGGGCAGTTATCACGGTTCCGGTTGCACCCTGGCCAGTGCGCTGGCCGGTCGTCTGGCCCAGGGCGAAAACCTCGCCAGTGCCGTGCAGACCGCGCTTAACTACACATGGCGCACCCTGCGTGATGCCGAGCAACTAGGCAAAGGCCAGTTCGTGCCGCGCCGCTTGCCACTGGATTTCTGCTCGTAACTTCTATTTGTAATGCGGTGAGGCTTGTCCGATGAAACTACGTGGCCTGTACGCCATTACCGACAGCCATTTGCTGGACGGTAAGCTGCTCAAGTACGTGGAGGCGGCGCTGGAAGGCGGCGTCACCTTGCTGCAATACCGCGACAAGAGCAGTGACGAAGCCCGTCGTCTGCGCGAAGCCGAAGCCTTGCGTGATTTATGCGAACGCTACAACACCCGGTTGATCATCAATGATGACGCTGAGTTGGCCGCACGCCTGAATGTCGGCGTGCACTTGGGTCAAACTGATGGTCCATTGTCTCCGACCCGCGCCCTGCTGGGTCGCGATGCAATCATCGGTTCGACCTGCCATGCGCAACTCGACCTCGCCGAACAGGCCGTCAAAGAAGGCGCCAGCTATGTCGCGTTCGGCCGCTTCTTCAATTCCAACACCAAACCCGGCGCCCCGACCTGCAGTCTCGACCTGCTCGACCAGGCACGCAGCAAACTGCACCTGCCGATCTGCGCGATCGGCGGCATCACCCTGGAAAACGCCGCGCCGCTGGTGGCCCATGGTGTCGACCTGCTGGCCGTGGTGCATGGCCTGTTTGGCGCCGAGAGCACGGCTGAAGTAACCCGCCGCGCCCGCGCATTCAATGAATTACTAAAAGTCTGAGAGCCCGATCATGTCTCGTTCCGAAACGCTGTTTGCCAATGCCCAGAAACACATTCCCGGTGGCGTGAACTCGCCGGTTCGCGCGTTCAAGAGCGTCGGCGGCACGCCACTGTTCTTCAAGCACGCCGAAGGCGCCTACGTCACCGACGAAGACGACAAGCGCTATGTGGATTACGTCGGTTCCTGGGGCCCGATGATTCTCGGCCACAGCCACCCGGACGTGCTGGACGCCGTGCGCAAACAGCTTGAGCACGGCCTGTCCTACGGCGCCCCGACCGAGATGGAAACGCAGATGGCCGACCTGGTCTGCTCCCTCGTGCCGTCGATGGAAATGGTGCGCATGGTCAGCTCCGGCACCGAAGCGACCATGAGCGCCATTCGCCTGGCCCGTGGCTTCACCGGCCGCGACAGCATCATCAAGTTCGAAGGCTGCTACCACGGTCACTCCGACAGCCTGCTGGTCAAGGCCGGTTCCGGCGCACTGACCCAAGGCGTACCGAGCTCGGCCGGTGTACCGGCGGCATTCGCCAAACACACCTTGACCCTGCCGTTCAACGACATCGACGCGGTAGAAACCATGCTCGCCGAAGTCGGCCAGGACGTGGCCTGCATCATCGTCGAGCCAGTGGCCGGCAACATGAACTGCGTGCCGCCGGCACCGGGTTTCCTCGAAGGCCTGCGGACCCTGTGCGACAAGCACGGCGTGGTGCTGATTTTCGACGAAGTGATGACCGGTTTCCGTGTCGCCCTCGGCGGTGCCCAGGCGTACTACGGCGTGACGCCTGACCTGACCACCTTCGGCAAGATCATCGGTGGCGGCATGCCGGTTGGCTGCTTCGGCGGCAAGCGCGAAATCATGCAGCGCATCGCCCCGCTGGGCCCGGTGTACCAGGCCGGTACGCTGTCCGGTAACCCGCTGGCGATGGCCGCCGGCCTGACCACCCTGCGTCTGATCAGCCGCCCGGGCTTCCACGCCGAGCTGACCGACTACACCACTCGCCTGCTCGACGGCCTGCAACAGCGCGCCGATGCGGCCGGCATTCCGTTCGTGACCACCCAGGCCGGCGGCATGTTCGGCCTGTACTTCAGCGGTGCCGACGACATCGTCACCTTTGATGACGTCATGGCCAGCGACGCAGTCCTGTTCGGCCGCTTCTTCCACCTGATGCTCGAAGGTGGCGTGTATCTGGCACCGAGCGCATTCGAAGCCGGTTTCACTTCGATCGCCCACGGCGAAGCTGAACTGAAGCTGACCCTGGACGCCGCCGAGCGCGCCTTCGCGGCCTTGAAGTAACGTTCAAATGCTGACGCTGGCCCTTGCCAGCGTCAGCTTTCGCCTACGCTCCCACGATTTTTCCTACTCATCTGCTAATAATCCCCCGCAAAGTGGGCGATAAATTTCCCGTGCAGCAGAAAAACGAGTAAAGACTTTGTAAGGTTGGCCCTGCTTATTTCATAATGCGCGCTTATTGGATCCCTCGATGGGTCCGCGCGCCCTTCAGAGGTAAGTCGATTCCCATGAACCGCACCGGCCGCACCCTTGCACTGGGCTGCCTGTTGCTTCTTCAGCCCCTGCTCGCGCACGCACAAGCAGGCGGCAACTCGTTGTTAATCCCAGCGATGGGTCGCTGCACCCTCAATACCCAGCCGCAAGACCTGGAACAGGCGCTTGCCGCCTGCCAGAAAGCGTCGGAAGAAGGGGATGCGCAAGCGCAATACGAGTTGGGTGAGTTCTACTACGAAGGCAAAAACACGCCGCGCGACCTCAATCAAGCCCTGAGCTATTTCGAAAAAGCCTCGCTGCAAGGCCACGCCCAGGCACAATTCAAACTCGGCACCATGTTCTTCCACGGCGAAGGCGTGCCGGCCAATAACGTTCAGGCGTACATCCTGCTGAAGATGGCGGCGGTCAACGGCGCCGAAGAGGCCCTGGACACCGCCGACGAAGTCACCGAAAAGATGCCCCGCGAAGAACTGGAGCTTGCTACCCAGGTGCTCGGGCAAATCTTCCGTAAATATTTGATGGAATTGCAGAGCGCCGATGGGCGTACGCCGTTCGCGCCACTGCCCTGACTTCCGTGTTGTTCTGACTGGCCCAATCGCGAGCAAGCTCGCTCCCACATCCGACTGCATTCCCATGTGAGAACTCGGCCAACTGTGGGAACGAGCTTGCTCGCGATTGGGGGCGACCCGGTCTTGAGCCTTACTTCTCGGGCATCGGCATCGGAAACGGCATGACATTGCCGACCGCGCCACGGGCTTCGCTGATTTTCGGTGTTCCCATACGCTCGACTTCATCGATACGCACGATCGAATGCATCGGCACAAAACTGCGCACTACGCCTTCGAACTGAGCCTTGAGCTTTTCTTCGCTCGGATCGACGACCACTTGCGTGCGCTCGCCAAAGACGAACTCTTCCACTTCCAGAAAGCCCCACAGATCACTTTGATAGATCTGCTTGGCGTACATTTCGAACACCTGGCCCTGATTGAGGAAAATCACCTTGTAGATTGGAGCTTCACGTTTGGTCATGGTGGGCGAAACACATCGGGGGATAAAAATGAGGGCGCGAACTATAGCATAGCCATCGGACGCGCAGCGGTAGGAACCTGGGTACATGTTCCCTATAATGCGCGGTTCTTTGAATCACGTGATGACTCTATTCCATGGCCAAGAAGCTTTACATCGAAACCCACGGTTGCCAGATGAACGAGTACGACAGCTCGCGCATGGTCGATCTGCTGGGCGAACATCAGGCCCTGGAAGTCACCGCTCGCGCTGAAGACGCCGACGTGATCCTGCTCAACACCTGCTCGATCCGCGAACGCGCCCAGGATCGTGTCTACTCCCAGCTCGGCCGCTGGCGCGAACTGAAGCTGGCCAACCCGGACATGGTGATCGCCGTCGGCGGTTGCGTGGCCAGCCAGGAAGGCGCGGCCATTCGCGATCGCGCACCGTACGTCGACGTTGTCTTCGGCCCGCAGACCCTGCACCGCCTGCCGGAAATGATCGACGCCGCGCGCATCAGCAAGCTGCCGCAAGTCGACGTCTCGTTCCCGGAAATCGAAAAGTTCGACCACTTGCCCGAGCCCCGCATCGACGGCCCGAGCGCTTACGTGTCGGTGATGGAAGGTTGCAGCAAGTACTGCACGTTCTGCGTGGTGCCCTACACCCGCGGTGAAGAGGTCAGCCGGCCGTTCGACGACGTGATTGCCGAGATCATTCACCTGGCCGAAAACGGCGTGCGGGAAGTGACACTGCTGGGGCAGAACGTCAACGGCTATCGCGGCCTCACCCATGACGGGCGCCTGGCCGACCTGGCCGAGCTGATCCGCGTGGTCGCCGCGGTCGATGGCATCGACCGCATCCGCTACACCACGTCGCACCCGCTGGAGTTCTCCGACAGCCTGATCCAGGCCCACGCCGACGTGCCGGAGCTGGTCAAGCACCTGCACTTGCCGGTGCAATCGGGCTCGGACCGCATCCTCGCGGCGATGAAACGCAACCACACCGCGCTTGAATACAAATCCAAACTGCGCAAACTGCGCGCCGCCGTGCCGGGAATCTGCATCAGCTCGGACTTCATCGTCGGCTTCCCCGGCGAGACCGAGAAAGACTTCGAGCAAACCATGAAGCTGATTGCCGACGTCGGCTTCGACTTTTCCTACTCGTTCGTCTACAGCCAGCGCCCGGGCACACCGGCCGCCGATCTGGCCGACGACACTCCGGAAGAGCTGAAGAAAGAACGCCTGAATGCCCTGCAGCATCGCTTGAACCAGCAAGGTTTCGAGATCAGCCGACAAATGGTCGGCTCGATCCAGCGAATCCTGGTGACCGATTACTCGAAAAAGGACCCGGGCGAGCTCCAAGGCCGGACCGAGAATAATCGTATCGTCAACTTCCGCTGCGACAATCCGACCCTGATCGGCCAGTTCGCGGACGTGCACATCGATGCCGCCCAGCCGCACTCGCTGCGGGGCTCGCTGATCCAGTAACACTGCATTCCACTGTGGGAGCTTTTGTGGCGAGGGGGCTTGCCCCCGCTGGATCGCGAAGCGGTCCCAAGATTTTGCGACTGCTTCGCAGTCGAACGGGGGCAAGCCCCCTCGCCACAGTTTAAGTGCCAAATTCCTGCATCTTATTTAAGAGCTTTCGCACCCACGCCACTGGCGCTATCCTTGAACTCATCACCATTGCCCCAGGGCGGCTAAATACGACCTTGAACGCACCCATAGAACCACATCGTTTCATCCTCGAGCCTTTTGAAGCTCGCCGCTTCGCCAATCTGTGCGGGCAATTCGACGAGCATTTGCGCTTGATCGAACAGCGCCTGACCATCGAGATCCGCAATCGCGGAAACCAGTTCGAGCTGATCGGCGAACCCAAACACACCACCTCCGCGGAAAACCTCCTGCGCCGCCTGTACCGGGAAACCAAGGGTACCGAGCTGTCGCCGGACATGGTGCACCTGTTCCTGCAGGAATCGGCCGTCGAGCAGCTGGACAACCACTCCCCCGCCGAACCGTCCGTGGCCCTGCGCACCAAGAAAGGCATGATTCGCCCCCGTGGCTTGAATCAGCTGCGCTACGTGAAGGAAATCCTCGGTAACGATATCAACTTCGGCATCGGCCCGGCCGGTACCGGCAAGACCTATCTGGCCGTTGCCTGCGCGGTGGATGCACTGGAGCGCGAGCAGATTCGCCGCATCCTGCTGGTTCGTCCGGCGGTCGAAGCGGGTGAAAAACTCGGCTTCCTGCCCGGCGACCTGTCGCAAAAAATCGACCCGTACCTGCGCCCGCTCTACGACGCGCTCTACGAAATGCTCGGCTTCGAATACGTCGCCAAGCTGATCGAGCGCCAGGTGATCGAAGTCGCGCCGCTGGCCTACATGCGCGGCCGCACGCTGAACAACAGCTTCATCATTCTCGACGAAAGCCAGAACACCACGGTCGAGCAAATGAAGATGTTCCTGACCCGGATCGGCTTCGGCTCCACGGCCGTCATCACCGGGGACATCACCCAGGTCGACCTGCCACGCGGCACCAAGTCCGGCCTGCACCACGTGATTGAAGTGCTCAAGGATGTGCCGGGGATCAGCTTCACCCACTTCCAGCCCAAGGACGTCGTGCGTCATCCACTGGTACAGCGCATCGTCGAAGCCTACGAGCGCTTCGAAACCAAAGCGGCCGATGATGCCGCCGCCAAGGATAGCCGCCGCGATGCTTGAGCTTGACCTGCAAATCGCTACCGAAGCCTGCGCCCCCAGCGAGGCCGAGTTCCGCCAGTGGTGCGAACTGGCCCTGCGCCAGCGCACCGCCGACTCGGAGATGACCATTCGTCTGGTCGACGAAGCCGAAGGACGCGAGCTGAACCACACCTGGCGGCAAAAGGACTACGCAACTAACGTCTTGTCATTCCCGGCCGACGTGCCGGATGAGTTCCTCGACATCCCGCTGCTGGGCGATCTGGTGATCTGCGTGGCCGTGGTCGAGCGCGAAGCCGCTGAACAGGGCAAGGAGCTCAAGGCCCATTGGGCGCATCTGGTGATTCACGGCTGCTTGCATCTGCTTGGTTACGACCATATTGATGACGAAGAAGCCGAAGAAATGGAAGCACTGGAACGAACGTTGCTTGCAGAACTGGGCTTTCCCGATCCGTACGCGGACGACGAAACCGACGCATTCCCTACCGAAACAACAAAGGATTCAGAGTAATCGCTATGAGCGAAGATCGATCGAGCAACGGGCAGAAGTCATGGCTGGGTAAACTCACCCAGGCTTTTGCCCACGAGCCGAAAAACCGCCAGGAGCTGCTGGAGCTGCTGCGCGATGCACACCAGAACAAACTGCTGGACAGTGAAGCGCTGGCCATCGTCGAAGGCGCCATCCAGGTGGCTGACTTGCAGGTCCGGGACATCATGGTTCCGCGCTCGCAGATGGTCAGCATCAAGGCGACCCAGACACCGCGCGAGTTCCTGCCTGCCGTGGTCGACTCGGCCCACTCCCGCTACCCGGTGATCGGCGAAAGCCATGATGACGTGATGGGCGTGTTGCTGGCCAAGGACTTGCTGCCGTTGATCCTCAGGGAGAACGGCGACAGCTTCAACATCAAGGACCTCCTGCGCCCAGCCACCTTCGTGCCGGAGTCCAAGCGCCTTAACGTGCTGCTGCGCGAGTTTCGCGCCAACCACAACCACATGGCCATCGTCATTGACGAGTACGGCGGCGTGGCAGGCCTGGTGACCATCGAAGACGTGCTGGAACAGATCGTCGGCGACATCGAAGACGAACACGACGTCGAAGAAGACAGCTACATCAAGCCGCTGCCCAGCGGTGATTTCCTGATCAAGGCCCTGACACCGATCGAGAACTTCAACGAATTTTTCGACAGCGAGTTCTCCGACGACGAATTCGACACCGTTGGCGGCCTGGTGATGAGCGCGTTCGGGCATTTGCCAAAACGTAACGAAATCACGGAAATCGGCCCGTACCGCTTCCGCATCCTGAACGCCGACAGCCGTCGGATTCACTTGCTTCGCCTGACGCCCATTGCTCGCTAAGGATTGAAATGCGCTGGACAACCCGCCCCGGCTGGCCCGGTAACCTGCTGGCCGTGGCGGCCGGTGCAATCACCACACTGGCCCTGGCGCCGTTCGATATCTGGCCCCTGGCACTGCTCGCCGTCGGCCTGTTCTATGCCGGCCTGCGCGAGCTGAGCCCACGTCAGGCACTAGGGCGCGGCTGGTGTTTCGGTTTCGGCCTGTTCGGTGCCGGCACCAGCTGGATCTACTACAGCATTCACCACTTCGGCGGCGCGTCGGTATTGCTGGCCGGTTTCCTGATGCTGCTCTTCACGGCGGCAATTGCCTGGTTCTTTGCCCTGCCCGCCTGGATATGGGCGCGCTGGCTACGCCGAAATGAAGCGCCGCTGGCCGACGCCCTGGCCTTCGCAGCGCTGTGGGTCGGCCAGGAAGCCTTCCGCGGCTGGTTCCTGACAGGCTTCCCGTGGCTGTATTCCGGGTACAGCCAGCTCGATGGCCCGCTGGCCGGGCTCGCACCTGTCGGCGGGATGTGGCTGATTTCCTTCACCTTGGCCCTGACAGCTGCATTGATCTACAACGGCTTTCGTCTGGTTCGAACGGGGCGCAAAGGTTTCATCGCCGCCGGTGCATTGCTGCTGGTCGGGCCATGGCTGCTCGGCATGGCTCTCAAACATCATGCCTGGACCAGCCCTTCAGGCCCGCCACTGAGCGTCGCAGCCATCCAGGGCAACATCGAACAAAGCATGAAGTGGGACCCGACGCAGCTCAACGCGCAACTGGCGCTGTACCGCGACATGAGTTTCAGCTCCAGGCGAGCCGACCTTCTCATCTGGCCAGAAACGGCGATCCCGGTGCTCAAGGAGTCCGCCGAGGGCTACCTGAACATGATGGGCAGCTTCGCGGCCGAGCGTAAATCGGCGCTGATTACCGGCGTCCCGGTCCGCATGGAGGTCCACCACGAGAAGCGCTTCTTCAATGGCATCACCGTTGTCGGCGAAGGCGACGGCACCTACCTCAAGCAAAAACTGGTGCCGTTTGGTGAATATGTTCCGCTGGAGGATCTGTTGCGCGGGCTGATCGCCTTCTTCGATCTGCCGATGTCGGACTTTGCCCGCGGACCATCTGACCAGCCGCTGCTGCAAGCCAAGGGTTATCAGATCGCGCCGTACATCTGTTATGAAGTGGTGTACCCGGAATTCGCCGCCAGCCTCGCCGCCCGCAGCGACCTGTTGCTGACCATCAGCAACGACACCTGGTTCGGCACCTCCATCGGTCCGCTGCAACACCTGCAGATGGCGCAGATGCGTGCGCTGGAGGCCGGCCGCTGGATGATCCGCGCCACCAACAACGGCGTGTCCGGCCTGATCAACCCGTTCGGTCAGATTACCGATCAGATCCCGCAGTTCGAACGCGGCATCCTGTATGGCGAAGTGGTGCCGATGCACAACCTCACGCCGTACCTGGAATGGCGTTCGTGGCCATTGCTCATTCTCTGCGTGTTGTTGTTTGGCTGGGCGCTGGTTGCGAGCAGGATGGCGAAGACTGTCTGAAATCATTTGTGGCGAGGGAGCTTGCTCCCTCGCCACAGGGATTAGCGCTCAACGATAGAACAACGAATAACCGATCTGCCCCACCGCCTCGTTCATCAACTGCCCGTTCTGCCAGATCGCCTTGTACTCCGGCATCCAGCCTCCCAGTGGCCGCGCATTGTCGCCGCTCAGAAACCCTACCGGCGCCGGCACCACCTCAAACCCGGCCTTGCGGAAGCTCCAGACCGCTCGTGGCATATGCCCGGCATGAGTCACGAGCACCACACGTTTGATGCCCTGTGGTAGCAACACCTGGGCGCTGAACTGCGCATTTTCCCAGGTCGTGCGGCTGTGTCCTTCCTGCCAGCGCACGGTCACGCCAAAATCGTCGCGCAAGGAATCAGCCATCATCTGCGCTTCGCTTGGCGGAGTGCCGTAATGCAAGCCGCCGCTGGTCAGTACCGGCAGGCCGGAAGCCTTGGTCAGTCGCGCGGCAAAGCGCTGGCGCTCCAGGCCTACACCCGTGGGCTGGTCGGCACCCCAGGCCACGTCACCGCGCTCGCGCCCGGAACCAAGGACGACGATGGCGTCCGCGCGCCGCCCCAGCACTGCCCATTCGTCGCGGGCCAGCGGTGGCTCGCGCTCGAGCAGGCTGGCACTCCACTGCACCACCACCGGCAGGCTCATCAGCCAAAGGCCACCCAGCCCCAGTGCAAAGCACACACCGGCGAGCCTTGGCCTTGAGCGGCGCAACCACCAGGCAAGCAAAAGCAGCAGCAATAGAATGCCGGGGGGCAAAAGAAGTTGTTTTACAAAGTAACGAAAAGACATCGAGCATCTCCTGGAGATGCCCGAAGCCTAAGTGGGTTAGCGCAATGCGACAATCAATACAGAAGAACTATGCTTCAAAAAACCATTGAGCACGGCTCTGCGTCTTATTTGAACTGCAAAGACCGGACCTTTACCGCGTCTCTGCCGGGAACCTTGTCCTTGAGCCAGATGATCTTGGCCGAACGTGGTGCGTCGAGTTGCTTTATCGCCTCTGACAAGCATCCGTGCGTCTCACGCTCACTGCGATCCAGATACGCCTTGATCAATGCAAACTCTGCGGAGCTCAGGCCACGCAGTTCCAGTTCCAGAGGGCGTACGTCGCGCAACCGGCCAGCAGTTCTTGCCGCTTCCAAGGCCAGGGCCAAACGATCGATCAGCCTTTCGTACAGCTCCGGTTTTGTAGCTTTTTGCTGTGACTCAACCATCCCTCACCTCATTGGAAGATAAGACCTACTCCCCAGTTAGAGCTTAGCTTCCATGAACAAACCGGCTGAGCGCCGCGACCAACGGCCCTCGCGGCGGTTTTTGCGGGACGCGCGGCAGCAATCAGGGTTTCCCTCGGTAGAGCGCGGTCATGTATGCTACGGCGCTTCCTGTAACTCCACTTCCAGCTCGGCTGGACATCGAAAACGCCAATGCGGCGTGATCAGCGTCCAGCGTTGCATTGAAGAGGATTAGGCCACCCCTATTCAGTTCAAAAGTAGCCATGCACGAACAATATCAGCCCCGTGAAATCGAAGCCGCCGCCCAGTCGTTCTGGGACGAGCAAAAGTCCTTTGAAGTCAGTGAACAGCCAGGCAAGGAGACTTACTACTGCCTGTCGATGTTCCCTTACCCCAGCGGCAAGCTACACATGGGGCACGTGCGCAACTACACCATCGGCGACGTGATCTCCCGCTACCAGCGCATGCAAGGCAAGAATGTTCTGCAACCCATGGGTTGGGACGCCTTCGGCATGCCGGCGGAAAACGCCGCGATGAAGAACAACGTAGCGCCCGCCAAGTGGACCTACGAAAACATTGCCTACATGAAATCCCAGCTGCGCAGCCTGGGCCTGGCGGTGGACTGGTCGCGTGAAGTGACCACCTGCAAGCCCGATTACTACCGCTGGGAACAATGGCTGTTCACCCGCCTGTTCGAAAAAGGCGTGATCTACAAAAAAAGCGGCACCGTGAACTGGGACCCGGTCGACCAGACCGTCCTGGCCAACGAACAGGTGATCGACGGTCGCGGCTGGCGTTCCGGCGCGCTGATCGAAAAGCGCGAAATCCCGATGTACTACTTCAAGATCACCGCCTACGCGGATGAACTGCTGGAGAGCCTGGACGAACTGACTGGCTGGCCTGAACAGGTCAAGACCATGCAGCGCAACTGGATCGGCAAGTCCCGCGGCATGGAAGTGCAGTTCCCGTACAACGTCGATTCCATCGGCGAAGCGGGCGCGCTGAAAGTCTTCACCACCCGTCCGGACACCCTGATGGGCGCGACCTACGTCGCCGTCGCCGCCGAGCACCACCTGGCTACCCTGGCCGCACAGAACAACCCTGAGCTGCAAGCGTTCATCGCTGAATGCAAGGGCGGCAGCGTTGCGGAAGCCGACGTTGCGACTCAAGAGAAAAAAGGCCTGCCGACCGGCCTGTTCGTTGAGCACCCACTGACCGGTGAAAAGCTACCGGTATGGGTCGCCAACTACGTGCTGATGCATTACGGCGACGGCGCGGTCATGGCTGTTCCTGCCCACGACGAGCGCGATTTCGAATTCGCCCACAAATACAACCTGCCGGTCAAATCCGTGGTGCGCACCAGCTCCGGTGACAGCAACCCGGCGCCATGGCAAGACGCCTACGGCGAGTACGGCACGCTGATCAATTCCGGCGAGTTCGACGGCCTGGACTTCGCGGGCGCCTTCGACGCTATCGAAGTCGCGCTGATCAAGAAAGAACTGGGCGCCTCGCGTACCCAGTTCCGTCTGCGCGACTGGGGCATCAGCCGCCAGCGCTACTGGGGCTGCCCGATCCCGATCATCCACTGCGGCACCTGCGGTGACGTGCCGGTACCGGAAGATCAACTGCCTGTCGTGCTGCCGGAAGACGTCGTACCCGATGGCGCCGGTTCGCCACTGGCGCGCATGCCCGAGTTCTACGAGTGCAGCTGCCCTAAATGCGGCCAGCCTGCCAAGCGTGAAACCGACACCATGGACACCTTCGTCGAGTCCTCGTGGTACTACGCCCGCTACGCCTCGCCGCACTTTGAAGGCGGCCTGGTGGAAAAATCGGCGGCCGACCACTGGCTGCCGGTGGATCAGTACATCGGCGGTATCGAACACGCGATTCTTCACCTGCTCTATGCGCGCTTCTTCCACAAGCTGATGCGCGACGAAGGCCTGGTGAGCTCCAACGAGCCGTTCAAGAACCTGCTGACCCAGGGCATGGTGATCGCCGAGACTTACTATCGCCGCGAAGCCAATGGCGCTTACACCTGGTTCAACCCGGCGGACGTCGAGCTTGAGCGTGACAGCAAGGCCAAGGTCATCAGCGCCAAGTTGAAAGCCGACGGCTTGCCGGTGGAAATCGGTGGCACCGAGAAGATGGCCAAGTCGAAGAACAACGGTGTCGACCCACAGTCGATGATCGACCAGTTCGGCGCAGACACCTGCCGCCTGTTCATGATGTTCGCCTCGCCACCTGACATGAGCGCGGAATGGTCCGACTCCGGCGTCGAAGGTTCGCACCGTTTCCTCAAGCGCGTCTGGCGCCTGGCTCAAGCCCACGTCACTCAGGGCCTGCCGGGCAAACTGGACGTCGCCAGCCTGAATGACGAGCAGAAAGCCGTTCGTCGCTCGATTCACCTGGCCATCAAGCAGGCCAGCCAGGACGTCGGCCAGAACCACAAGTTCAACACCGCCATCGCTCAGGTGATGACGCTGATGAACGTACTGGAAAAAGCCGCACAAGCCACCGACCAGGATCGCGCACTGATTCACGAAGGCCTGGAAACCGTGACGCTGCTGCTGGCTCCGATCACGCCGCACATCAGCCATGAGCTGTGGAATCAACTGGGTCACGCCGATCCTGTGATCGACGCCGGTTGGCCGGTGGTGGATGACAGCGCTTTGGTACAGGACAGCCTGCAACTGGTGATTCAGGTCAACGGCAAGCTGCGTGGCCACATCGAAATGCCGGCCAGTGCCAGCCGTGAAGAAGTCGAAGCCGCCGCCCGTGCCAACGAGAACGTGCTGCGCTTCGTCGACGGTCTGACCATTCGTAAAGTGATCGTAGTGCCCGGGAAACTGGTCAATATCGTCGCCAGCTAATTGGATCAGGCGCCAGGTGAGCCTGGCGCCGAGTAAAACCTTTCGGGCCGCTTGATCGGCCCACATGGTTTCAAGGGGAGCAACAAGATGATCAAACGCAATCTGCTGGTGATGGGCCTCGCGGTTCTGCTGAGTGCCTGCGGTTTCCAGCTGCGCGGCACCGGCACCAATGAACTGGCGATCAAGGAACTCGACCTGAGCGCCCGTAACGCTTATGGCCCAACCGTTACCCAGTTGCGTCAGGTACTGATTGGCAGCGGCGTCAAGGTCTATACCGGCGCTCCTTACAAGCTGGTACTGACCAATGAACAGGAAAGCCAGCGCATCCTCACCTACGCAGGTGCCGGTCGTGCCGGCGAGTACCAGGTCACCACCGTGTTGAGCTACGACATCCGTGGTCGCGGCGATCTGCCCCTGTTGAGCGACAAGCTTGAAGTGCAGAAGATCTATATGCACGACGGCAACAACTTGGTGGGCTCTGACCAAGAAGCTGAAACGGCCCGGACAGAAGGCCGCCGGGAGTTGGTTCAACGCATGATGCTGCGCCTGGAACAACTGAGCCCCACCCAACTGGACCAGTTGCAGCAGACTGCCGAAGCCAGGGCCAAGGCTGATGCCGCGGCGCTGGAAGCGGCAAAGAAGGCTGAAGCGGAAACCCCGCGTCAGTCGCCTGTCGAACTGCCACAGCAGTAAGACTTACGGGGCGCCTGTGCGCCCCGTTCGCCCTCTCTTATGAAGCTCGCCCCCGCCCAACTCGCCAAACACCTGCAAGGCGCCCTTGCGCCGGTCTATATCATCAGCGGCGATGACCCGTTGTTGTGCCAGGAGGCGGCCGATGCTGTTCGCACTGCCGCCCGCCAGCAGGGATTCGATGAACGCCAGGTGTTTGCCGCCGACGCCAGTTTCGACTGGGGGACGCTGCTGCAAGCCGGTGCCAGCATGTCGCTGTTCGCCGAAAAGCGCCTGTTGGAACTGCGCCTGCCGTCCGGCAAACCCGGCGACAAGGGCGCTGCCGCGCTGATCGAGTACTGCTCGCGCCCGGCCGACGACACCGTGCTGCTGATCAGCTTGCCGAAACTCGATGGCAGCGCACAGAAAACCAAGTGGGGCAAGGCGCTGGTCGAAGGACAACAGACCCAGTTCGTGCAGATCTGGCCGGTCGATGTCGCCCAACTGCCAAGCTGGATCCGCCAACGTTTGTCCCAGGCCGGGCTTTCCGCCAGCCAGGACGCCGTTGAGCTGATCGCGGCACGGGTCGAGGGCAACTTGCTGGCCGCCGCCCAGGAAATCGAAAAGCTCAAACTGATGGCCGAAGGGGGTCAGATCACCGTTGAAACCGTGCAGGCTGCGGTGGCCGACAGTGCGCGCTTCGACGTCTTTGGCCTGACCGATGCGGTTCTCAATGGTGAAGCAGCCCATGCCTTGCGCATGCTCGAAGGGTTGCGCGGTGAAGGCGTCGAGCCGCCGGTGATTCTCTGGGCCCTGGCCCGAGAGTTGCGCCTGCTGGCCAATATTTCGCTGCAATACAGTCAGGGCACGCCGCTGGACAAGGCTTTCAGCCAGGCCAAACCTCCGGTCTGGGACAAACGAAAACCCTTGATGAGCAAAGCCCTGCAACGCTACTCGGCGCAACGCTGGGCGCAATTGCTGCTCGAAGCACAGCGCATCGACGCGCAGATCAAGGGCCAGGCGGCCGGTTCGCCGTGGATGAGTCTGAGCCGGCTGACGTTGTTGATGGCCGGGCAACGCTTAACCCTACCCGCTGAATAACACCGCCTCCTGTAGGAGCGAGCTTGCTCGTGATGGTCGTTAACGATAACGCAGACTTTCTGATTTAACGCAGCGCCCTCAAGTGCTTCGCGAGCAAGCTCGCTCCTACAAAGAACGGCGCTTTTTCCGACAGCTACCGGGACTAGACAGCCCCTCAACTTCGGCCGATGATTTGCCCCGCAAAAACCACTCACTTGCGAGGCACCATCATGAGCAAAAAGCCATCAAAGCATGGCCCCAACAAGGCCAAATCCATCATCGCCCAGCCATTGTTCCGCAGCCGCCAGGAACGCCCCACCAAGGGCAAAGGCAGCTACCGCCGCGAAGCCTTCCAGTCTGACAGCTGGGAGGCTTCTTACTTTCTGGCTGCGTAAAGCAGAACCCCCCTTCAACATGTTAAGGTCTGTACCTGATTCGTATTCCCTGGACCCGTGCATGCCCTTTTGTCTTCCCCATCGTTGGCACTTACGCCAATTGATCGCTGCCTCCAGCCTTGTTTTGCTTGTCGCCTGTGCGGAAAAACCGACCGCAGCCGACGCTCAGCCGCTTCAGACACTTCCTGTCGCTACCGCCCCGGCGGTTGTTCCGCAGGTGGTTCCGACGGGTGAGAACCTCGACATCCAGCCTACCCAGACATTTGCCGAATGGCAGGCGGGTTTCCGCAAGGATGCCCTGGCCGCCGGTATCCGCGCCGATCTGTTTGATCGCGCTTTCGCCAATGTCAGCTTCGACCCCAGTGTGATTCGTGCCGATCGCAGCCAACCGGAATTCGCAAAACCGGTGTGGGAATACCTCGATGGCGCGTTGTCGCCGCTGCGGGTACGCAAAGGCCAGTCACTGATCGACCAGTACGCCGACATCCTGCAAGGCATCGAGCAGCGTTATGGCGTTGATCGTCAGGCGCTGGTGGCCGTGTGGGGCATGGAAAGCAATTTTGGCCAGTTCCAGGGCAGCAAGTCGGTGATCAACTCGCTGGCGACCCTGGCCTACGAAGGCCGCCGTCCCGGCTTCGCCCACGCGCAATTGATCGCGGCCCTGCAAATCCTGCAACAAGGCGACATCGAACCCGAAAAGATGCTCGGTTCCTGGGCCGGCGCCATGGGCCAGACCCAGTTCATCCCGACCACCTACAACACCCACGCCGTCGATTTCGACGGCGATGGCCGTCGCGATATCTGGAGCAGTTCGGCTGATGCCCTGGCCTCGACCGCGCATTACCTGCAAAGCTCCGGCTGGCAGAGAGGTCAGCCGTGGGGCTTTGAAGTCCAGCTGCCGAGCGGCTTCAACTACGTACTGGCCGATGGCACGATTCGCAAGAGTGTTGCCGAGTGGCGCCAACTGGGCGTTACGCTGCCCAACGGTGGCCAGGTCCCGGCAGGCTCGGAGCAACTGTCTGCGGCACTGCTATTGCCGGCTGGCTACCGCGGCCCGGCGTTCCTTGTGCTCGACAACTTTCGTGCGATTCTCAAGTACAACAATTCGTCGTCCTATGCCCTAGGGGTGAGCCTGTTGTCCGAACGCTTCAATGGCGCAGGCTTGATCAGCGGTACGTGGCCAAAGGATGACCTGCCTCTGAGCCGTACCGAGCGGATCGAGCTGCAAAGCCTATTGAGCGCGCAAAACTATGACGCCGGCACCGCCGACGGGATCATCGGCGCCAACACCCGCAAGGCGATTCGCAGCGCCCAACAGTCGTTTGGCTGGCCGGCAGATGGGTATCCGACGCACAAGTTGCTCGAAGGACTGCGTAACCGCTAAAAGCATCGCGGGCAAGCCCGCTCCCACAGGTTCAGGGGCGTTCACATGATTTGTGTACGACGCGGACACTGTGGGAGCGGGCTTGCCCGCGAAGACTGACTGACAGGCGATAAAAATCTAGCGCCTGACCACTACATCCTGCTCCAGCACCAATTCCTTGTTTCCGGCATCCAGCCTGACCAGCGCCCCCATGGGTAACGTCAGGTTCGGGTCACAATGGCCGCTGCGCCACCCGGACAGCACCGGAATCTTCAAAGGCTCGAAGATCTGCTTGAGCAACCTGTCCAGCGCCGCCACCTCAACCCCCGCCACATCCCCGACCAACACACCGCGCAGCTTGTGCAACGTGCCTGCCAGCCGCAGATGGGTGAGCAACCGGTCGATGCGATACAGCGGCTCGTTGATATCCTCGATCAACAGAATGACGCCCTCGGCGTCAATTTCGTAGGGCGTGCCCATGGTCGCGGCGATCATGGCCAGATTGCCGCCGAGCAAGCGCCCGTGAGCCACGCCTGGCTCGATCGTGGTCAGCGGGTAGGCCACCGGATGCGCCAGCACTGTTCCCGCCCTCACCTTCCCTCGCAGCATGTTGAAGAACGAAGACTCGGTAGGTATTTGCTTCTCACCCAGCAGGTCGGCATTGAGCAACGGACCATGAAAGGTCACGAAGCCGGCATAACGACTGATCGCCAAATGCAGCGCAGTGATGTCGCTGTAGCCGACGAACGGCTTGGCGTTGTCACGCAGCAAATCAAAATCGATGCGGTCGAGCAGCCGGGGTGTGCCATAACCACCGCGCAGGCAGATGATCGCATCCACCTCGCTGTCGGCGAACGCTGCATGCAGATCGTCGAGTCGCACCTCGTCACTGCCGGCCAGGTAGCCGTTTTTTTCGTAGACCCCGGGAAACACTTTCAGTGAATAACCCCGGGCACGCATCCATTGCACCGCCTTGTCGGTGTCTAGCGGCGCGGGACCGGCGGGTGCGATAACGCCGATCATGCCTTCCGACGGCAGCGCCGGGACGGGAGCATGAGGGCAAAGGGTGAGGGTCGGTCGAGCGGTCATCCGTGAATCTCCCTGCGTGAAAACATCAGCACACAGTAGTCAGGAACGGGGACAAACAGAAGAGGAACCGTTGCCCCGCAGGTTGCAGGAAAAGGCAGCCGTTGTCGTAGGCCAGGCAAAAAAACGCCCGCAAGGCTTTGAAACCTTGCGGGCGTTTTATGCTTCACAGTCGATCAGGACGACATCAGCTCGGCCTTGACCAGCTTCGCCTGCTCGTCGGCGTGGTACGAGGAGCGAACCAATGGACCGGAAGCGACGTTCTTGAAGCCCATCTTGTAACCTTCCTCGGCGAACCAGGCGAAGGTGTCCGGGTGCACGAAACGCTGTACCGGCAAGTGGCTGCGGGACGGTTGCAGATACTGGCCGAGGGTCAGCATGTCGATGTCGTGCTCGCGCATGCGCTTCATGACTTCGATGACTTCTTCGTCGGTCTCGCCCAGACCCAGCATCAGGCCGGACTTGGTCGGAATGTGCGGCATCATCTGCTTGAAGCGTTGCAGCAGGGTCAGCGACCACTGATAGTCCGAACCTGGGCGGGCAGCCTTGTACAGACGTGGCACGGTTTCCAGGTTGTGGTTGAACACATCCGGCGGCTCGGCGGCGGTGATTTCCAGCGCGATGTCCATGCGGCCACGGTAGTCCGGGACCAGGGTTTCGAGCTGCACGTTCGGCGACAGCTTGCGGATTTCGCGGATGCAGTCGGCAAAGTGCTGGGCACCGCCGTCACGCAGGTCGTCGCGGTCCACCGAAGTGATCACCACGTACTTCAGGCGCAGGTCGGCGATGGCAATGGCCAGGCTTTCCGGCTCGTTGACGTCCAGCGGCTTTGGACGGCCGTGGCCGACGTCGCAGAACGGGCAGCGACGGGTGCAGATGTCACCCATGATCATGAAGGTCGCGGTGCCGCCGGAGAAGCACTCGCCCAGGTTCGGGCAGGACGCCTCTTCGCACACGCTGTGCAACTTGTGTTTGCGCAACAGGGCCTTGATGCGGTCGACTTCCGGCGAAACCGGGATGCGGACGCGAATCCAGTCCGGCTTCTTCGGCAGTTCGGTGGTCGGAATGATCTTCACCGGGATGCGTGCAACCTTTTCGGCGCCGCGCAGCTTGACGCCGGCTTCAACCTTGGGACGCGGGGCCGGGCGCTCGGTGACATCGAGCGTCGGGATCATGGTTTGCACTGCATCAGTAGTCATATCAGTCGATTCCGCCCGTCAGGGTCGTCTGCTCAGCATAGTCGAGGTGTTTGACGAGCTGCGCGCGCAGCCGGGCACTTACCTCGGCAAATTCAATCGATCCTGCGTGATCGCTCAGCTGGGTCATCGCCAGCCCGGCGTAGCCGCAGGGATTAATCCGTCGAAACGGTTCCAGGTTCATGTCCACGTTCAAGGCCAGGCCATGAAAGGAACAGCCGTGGCGGATCCGAAGACCCAGGGAGGCGATTTTCGCCCCGTCGACGTAGACACCCGGCGCATCGGGCTTGGCCACGGCGGTGACACCGTAACTGGCCAGCAGCTCGATCAGGCATTGCTCCATCCGGCTGACCAGATCGCGCACGCCAAACCCGAGCTTGCGCACGTCCAGCAGCAGATAAGCCACCAGTTGGCCGGGGCCGTGGTAGGTCACCTGACCACCACGGTCGACCTGCACCACCGGAATATCACCGGGAAGCAGCAGATGCTCGGCCTTGCCGGCCTGGCCCTGGGTGAACACCGCAGGGTGTTCGACCAGCCAGATCTCGTCGGCGGCATCGTTGCCGCGTTCGTTGGTGAAGCGTTGCATGGCATGCCAGACCGGCTCGTAAGCCATCTGGCCGAGCTCGCGAAAGCCCAGCACACCGGACATCACAGCACCATGTGCACGAAACCCGTTGCCCGCAGTTCGCTGTTGATGTTGTACAGCTGGTCCTGGTCGGTCGCGACGATGTGCAACTGAATGGTGGTGTATTTGCCGTTGCTGCTCTGGCGCTCATCAACACGCTCATCGTTGATCGTTGCATATTTGCGGACGATGTCGATGATTCTGTCCTTGTTGCCCACGCCGGTGTCGCTGATCACCTTAACCGGGTAATCATTGGCAGGGAACTCGATCTTTGGCGCCTTTACTTCGGTATCGGTCATGGCGTAACGGCCTCGTAAGCGTAAGCCGTGGCGACGGGCATGGCTGCGCGCCAGATCAGCGCGGAGCCATGCAGGTGCACACTAAATTCAGTTGAACAAGCCGTAGAAGAATAGACGGATGCTATCCCACATGCGGCGGAAGATACCACCTTCCTCGACAGCGTCCAGAGCGATCAGATCGGCGCTGTGCACCACCTTGTCGTCCAGTTTCACTTCGACTTTACCGATCACGTCGCCCTTGGCGATTGGCGCGATCAGTTGCGGGTTCATGGTCATGCTGGCAGCGAGCTTTTTCAGCTGGCCTTTTGGCAGGGTCATGGTCAGGTCTTGCGCCAGGCCAGCCTTGATCTGGTTGGTGGAGCCTTTCCAGACTGGAGCCTGAGCCAACTCGGTGCCCTTCTGATAGAAGGTCTGGGTTTCGAAGAAACGGAAACCGTAGGTCAGCAGCTTCTGGGTTTCGGCGGCACGGGCCACTTCGCTGTTGGTGCCGAAGACCACGGCGATCAGACGCATGCCATCACGTACGGCCGAAGACACCATGCAATAGCCGGCTTCGTCGGTGTGACCGGTTTTCAGGCCGTCGACGGTCTTGTCGCGCCACAGCAGCAGGTTGCGGTTCGGTTGCTTGATGCCGTTCCAGAAGAACTCTTTCTGCGAGTAGATCGCGTAGTGAGCCGGGTCTTCGTGGATGATCGCGCGAGCCAGTACGGCCATGTCGTGAGCCGACGAGTAGTGCTCAGGGTTCGGCAGACCGGTCGGGTTCATGAAGTGGCTGTTGGTCATGCCCAGGTCGCCAACGGTTTTGTTCATCATGTCGGCGAACGCGTCTTCGCTACCGGCGATGTGCTCGGAGAGCGCAACGCTGGCGTCGTTGCCCGACTGGATGATGATGCCGTGCAACAGGTCGCTGACAGTCACCTGCGAGCCGACCTTGATGAACATCCGCGAACCGCCGGTACGCCAGGCGTTTTCGCTGACGGTCACCGGATCGTTTTCGCCGATCTGGCCACGACGGATTTCCAGAGTCGCGATGTACGCGGTCATCAGCTTGGTCAGGCTGGCCGGCGGCAGACGCTGGTCACCGTTGTTCTCGACCAGCACGTTGCCGCTGCTGGCATCCATGAGCACATAGGCCTTGGCGGCCAGTTGTGGTGGCGAAGGCATCATCTCGACCGCGAACGCGGCGGGTGAGAGAAGCAGCGGGACTAGCAGGAACAGGCGTTTGGCAAAGGTGGTGATGTTCATCCGTCTCTCGAAATCGCTAATGGAAACTTGCCCAAGGGCAAAACTAATCAAATGACTTTCTAACGAGTCATCGCGTGTTCAGTTGCTCACTCAGTCACCCTTGCCGGGCTTTTGTTCTTCAACGAGTCAACAACCTGGTTCGCCCCCCAATACCGCAGACGAACCGTCAATCAAGCTCTACGTATTACTCCGTGACCACACTCGGCGAACCGAGATTGGCCAGGCGCACGCTGTTCTGTACTTGCTGGATTTCACCCGGCGAACCGATCGGGCCCATGCGAACCCGATGCAGGGTCTGCTGATTGCGCACGATCGAGCTGATGAACACCGGAGCGCTCACCATCCCGCTGAGCTTCGATCTCAGGAGTTCTGCAGCGTCCGGGTTGGCGAACGCGCCCACCTGCAGATACTGGCCAGAGGCTGCTACAGAAGCGTTTTTTTTTGCATCGAGCTGCACGGGCACCACCGCGGCGGCGTGTTGCTGCGGCGGAGGCGTCCATTGCTCGACGGTGCCGGCCGAAGCCGTGATCACCGGGGCGCTATTCTGCGCGACTTTCGGTTCGTTGAGCATTAATGGTGCCGGACGGCCCTTGGCGGCCCACCATTGCTGCGGATCGATACCTTCGACCTTGACCCGCGCGGTGCCGGTTTCGGCGTAACCGAGTTTCTTGGCGGCCGCGTAGGACAAATCGATGATGCGGTCCGAATAGAATGGCCCGCGATCGTTGACGCGCAGGATTACCGACTTGTTGTTGTCCAGGTTGGTCACCCGAACGTAACTTGGCAGTGGCAGAGTCTTGTGGGCAGCGCTCATGCCGTACAGGTCATAGACTTCGCCGTTGGCGGTGTTCTGGCCGTGGAACTTGGTGCCGTACCACGACGCCGTGCCCGACTGCACGTAGGTCTTTGACTCCTGCAGCGGAAAGTAGGTTTTGCCCAGTACCGAGTAAGGAGCGGCCTTGTACGGGCCGGTGTGCAGGGTCGGCGTGGCGTCCGGGATACGCGAAACATCGACATCCCACCATGGCGCGCCATCCTTGTGGGCGCGGTTGATGTCCAGCCCCGGCGTCGTGCGCACAGCGGTGCTGCTGGTCTTCTGGGCCGGCGCACGGCTGGTCGAACAACTGGCGACCAGCATTGCCAACGCGGCGAATGCCATCAGCTTCAGGGGTTTATTGATAGGCAATGCCCGCATTACTTGACGCCCCGTGCTTGGACCAGCTGCTCAGACAGTTGATGTACGGCCATGGCGTACATCACGCTGCGGTTATATCGCGTGATCGCGTAAAAATTCTTCAGGCCCATCCAGTACTCGGAGCCATTGTCGCCTTCCAGGCGGAAAGCAGTAACCGGCATATCATCGCGCAGCGCATCATGACTTGACCACCCCAGGGCTCGCAACTCCCCGACGGTTTTCGTCGGTTCGATACCGGTGGTCAAACCTTCGTCGACCTGATCGCCACGGACATCGCCGCGACTGACTACCGGTTCGCCGGCGACCCAGCCATGGCGCTTGAAGTAACTGGCGACACTGCCAATGGCATCATCCGGATTGGTCCAGATGTTGATATGGCCATCACCGTCGAAATCCACTGCATAAGCGCGGAAACTGCTCGGCATGAACTGCGGCAATCCCATTGCGCCAGCGTAGGAGCCTTTGAGCGTCAGCGGATCGACCTGCTCTTCGCGGGCCAGTAGCAGGAACTCACGCAACTCCTTGCGGAAAAACTCGGCACGGGGAGGATAGTCGAAACCCAGGGTCGACAAGGCATCGATCACCCGGAAATTTCCGGTATTACGGCCGAAAAAGGTTTCAACACCGATGATCGAGACAATCACCTGGGCCGGCACGCCGTATTCCTGCTCGGCACGAGCCAACACCGCTTCGTGCTGACGCCAGAAATCCACACCCCGGGCTATGCGCGCATCGGTGATGAACATCGGGCGATACTCGCTCCACTGCTTGACCCGTTCGGCAGGTTTGGAGATGGCGTCCAGAATCGACTGCTTGCGCTCGGCTTCGCGGAACACACCCATCAATTGTTCACCGGCGAAACCGTAGTCGCGGGTCATTTCACCGACGAATTCGGCCACCTGGGGTGAGCCTTCGTAGTCGCCGGCCAACGCGTCCGGCATGGTGCCAAGGATGCTTACCAGGCTGACCCATGGCGCGTATCGAGTCGCCCAGCCACGCATTACTTGCATTGAAAATTTCACCTTATTCAAACCTGCGCGATCCACTTGCGATGGGTATGGATCGACATCAAAACCCCAAACGCTGACAGTAGCGTCACCAGCGAAGTTCCTCCGTAGCTAATGAACGGCAACGGCACCCCCACCACCGGCAACAGGCCACTGACCATACCGATGTTGACGAAAACATAAACAAAAAACGTCATGGTCAGGCTGCCCGCGAGCAACTTGCCGAACAATGTCTGCGCCTGGGCGGTAATCACCAGGCCGCGGCCGATCAACAGCAGGTAGATCAGCAACAGCGCGCAGATCCCCACCAGGCCGAACTCTTCACCCAATACGGCAATGATGAAGTCGGTATGGCTTTCCGGCAGGAAGTCCAGGTGCGACTGGGTGCCCAGCAACCAGCCCTTGCCGAACACCCCACCGGAGCCGATGGCGGCCTTGGACTGGATGATGTTCCAGCCGGTGCCTAGCGGGTCACTTTCCGGGTCGAGGAACGTGAGGACGCGCTGCTTCTGGTAATCGTGCATAACGAAATACCACATGGCCACGGACACCGGCACGGCGGCAGCGAGCACGCTGAGGATCCAGCGCCAGCGCAGGCCACCCATGAACAGCACGAAGGCGCCCCCCGCCAGAATCAGCAATGAAGTGCCGAGGTCGGGCTGACGCACGATCAGGATGAATGGCAAGCCGATCAGGAACAGGCTCACCCCCACATGCTTGAGTTGCGGCGGCAAGGTGCGCTTGGACAGGTACCAGGCGATGGTCGCCGGCATCAGGATCTTCATGAACTCCGAAGGCTGGAAGCGGATCACCCCGGGAATGTTGATCCAGCGGGTAGCACCCATGGCGTTGTGACCCATGACGTCGACGACTACCAGCAACAGCACGCCGATCACATAACCCACCGGGACCCAGCGGGCCATGAAGCGTGGCTCGAACTGGGCGATGACGATCATCGACACCAGGCCGATGCCGAAAGAAGTGGCTTGTTTGGCCAGCAGATCCCAGCTTTTGCCACTGGCCGAATAGAGTACGAACAGGCTGCCGGCCGCCAGGGTCAGCAGCAGGATCAGCAACGGGCCGTCGATGTGCAGGCGTTGCAGCAGCGTCGCACGGCGACGCATCACATCCTCACTGGAGAGCATGCGATCGAAGTTATTCATCACGGGCGGTAGCCTCTGCACTGATAGGGCTGGCGTATTCGGGCTTCAACCGACCGTCCTGGTCCAGGAGCCAGGCATCCATGATTTGGCGCACCACCGGCGCGGCGACGCCGGAGCCGGACTCGCCGTTCTCGACCATCACCGACACCACGATTTTCGGGTCGTCGGCCGGCGCGAAACCGACGAACAGGGCGTGGTCGCGATGGCGCTCCTGAACCTTGGAACGGTCATACTTCTCACCCTGTTTGATCGCGACCACCTGGGCCGTACCCGACTTGCCGGCGATCCGGTATTGCGCGCCGATAGAGGCTTTGCGCGCCGTACCACGGGCACCATGCATAACCTGCTGCATGCCGTGGTTGACCCTGGTCCAGTCCGAGGGGTCGCGCAGGATGATGTCCGGCATCGGATTCTCATCCACCGGTTTCACGCCCTCGATGGTCTTGGCCAGGTGCGGACGGTTCCAGACGCCTTTGTTGGCGACCAGAGCGGTGGCCTGGGCCAGTTGCAACGGGGTCGACTGCATATAGCCCTGGCCGATCCCCAGAATCAGCGTTTCACCCGGGAACCACGCCTGCCGGCGGGTCGCACGTTTCCATTCGCGGGACGGCATCAACCCCGGCGACTCTTCGAACATGTCCAGGGAGACTTTCTGGCCGATGCCGAATTTGGTCATGTATGCCGACAGCCGATCGATCCCCAGCTTGTGGGCCAGGTCATAGAAGTAGGTGTCGTTGGAACGCATGATCGCCGTATCGAGATCGACGAAACCGTCACCGGTGCGATTCCAGTTACGGTATTTGTGATCGTAGTTGGGCAGCATGTAGTAACCCGGGTCGAACACTCGCGACGAGGCCGTCACCACGCCCGCGTCCAGACCGGCAATCGCCACCGCGGGCTTGATGGTCGAACCCGGCGGGTACAGGCCACGCAGCACGCGGTTGAACAGCGGCCGATCGATGGAGTCGCGCAGCTCGGAATAGGCCTTGAAGCTGATGCCGGTGACGAACAGGTTCGGGTCGAAACTCGGTTGGCTGACCATCGCCAGCACTTCGCCGGTTTTCGGGTCCAGCGCTACCACCGCGCCACGACGACCACCGAGCGCAGCTTCGGCGGCTTCCTGCAATTTGATGTCCAGGCTCAGGACGATGTCCTTGCCGGGAATCGGATCGGTACGCTTGAGAACGCGCAGTACGCGACCCCTGGCGTTGGTCTCGACTTCCTCGTAACCCACCTGGCCGTGCAATTCAGGCTCGTAGAAACGCTCGATGCCGGTTTTGCCGATGTGGTGGGTGCCGCTGTAATTGACCGGGTCCAGCGACTTGAGCTCTTTCTCGTTGATCCGCCCCATGTAGCCCACCGAGTGAGCAAAGTGCGCCCCTTGGGGATAGTGACGAACCAACTGCGCGACCACTTCCACGCCCGGCAGGCGGAACTGGTTAACGGCGATCCGGGCGATCTGCTCTTCGCTCAGCTCAAACAGGATCGGCACCGGCTCGAACGGCCGACGCCCCTGACGCATGCGCTTCTCGAAGATCACCCGGTCCTCGGGCGTCAATTCCAGCACTTCGACGATCACGTCGAGCACCTGCTGCCAGTCGCCGGAACGCTCGCGGGTCATGCTCAGGCTGAAACTCGGCCGGTTATCGGCAATCACCACACCGTTGCGGTCGAAAATCAGCCCGCGAGTCGGCGGAATCGGCTGCACGTGGACGCGGTTGTTTTCCGACAGGGTCGAGTGGTACTCGTACTGGATCACCTGCAGGAAATACAGACGCGCGATCAGCACCGCAATCAGCGCCACCACTGCAATGGCCCCGAACACGACGCGACCACGCACCAGACGGGCGTCTTTTTCGTGGTCCTTGATGCGGATCGGCTGGGACATGAGGGCAGAACTACTTGTGGTAAGGGTGACCGGACAGCACGGTCCAGGCACGGTACATCTGTTCGCCGATCAGGATCCGCACCAGCGGGTGCGGCAAGGTCAGCGGCGACAACGACCAGCGCTGGTCAGCCCGGGCACAGACTTCCGGCGCCAGCCCTTCGGGGCCACCGACCATGAAGTTGACAGTGCGCGAGTCCAGCCGCCAGCGATCGAGCTCAACCGCCAGTTGCTCGGTACTCCAGGGCTTGCCATGGACTTCGAGAGTGACAATCCGCTCGTTCGGCCCGACCTTGGCCAGCATGGCTTCGCCTTCCTGACGGATGAAACGGGCCACGTCGGCGTTCTTGCCACGGGTATTGAGCGGAATTTCCACCAGTTCCAGCGCCAGCTCGGACGGAAGACGCTTGGCATATTCATGCCAGCCTTCTTCCACCCACTTGGGCATGCGTGAACCGACGGCGATCAGTCGCAGTCGCACAGCGGTCCCTTATTCCTGGTCTTTGTTGAGCTTGTTGAAGTGCTCGTGACCAACTTCAGGGCTGTGGTGCTTGCCATCGGCCGCACGGCTCTGCTCGGCACCTTTCCACAGGCGCTCCAGGTCGTAGAACTGACGGGCGTTGGAGGTCATCATGTGAACGATCACGTCGTCCATGTCCAACAGCACCCAGTCGCTGTCGCCCTTGCCTTCTTCACCCAGCGGCTTGATACCCAGGGCTTTGACGGCCTCGCGAACCTTGTCCAGCATCGCGCCGATCTGGCGGTTGGAGGTACCGGTGGCGATGATCATGTAGTCAGTGATGCTCTGCTTGTCGCGAACATCAATCACCAGCACGTCCTGGGCCTTGACGTCTTCAAGGGCGGCTACGGCGATCTTGACCAGCTCGTCGCCTTTAGGCGGCTCGGCGGCGAGGACCTTTTCCGGCAGCGGGGCACTCTTGAATGTGCCTTTGCGTTTTACTTTGCTTTCGTTGTTGCTCGTCATATAAAACTCGTTTTGCTCGTTTGTTCGGGCGCTTCAATACACGTTGTTGCCACGTGCCTTGAGGCACTCCCATTCAGTTCGACGCACGGTAGAGTCCGTGCGCATCGATGTAGGCCAGGACCGCGTCGGGCACCAGGAAACGTACCGACTTACCGCTGGCCAGCAGTTGACGGATCTGGGTGGCGGATACCGCGAGCGGTGTCTGCCAGACGAATGCAATCTGTCCGCTCGGCCCTTTGAGGGCCAGCGGGTCGCTCACCGAGCGCGCTGCCAGCAGGTTGCGCAAGGCATCCGGCGGTTCGCTGTCGGCATCCGGGCGTTGCAACACCAGGATATGGCAATGCTGGAGCAACTCTTCCCAGCGGTGCCAAGTGGGCAGGCCGCAAAAAGCGTCCCAGCCCAAAAGCAGAAAAACCTGGTCGGATACGGCCAGTTCGGCGCGCATCAGTTCCAGGGTATCAATGGTGTAGGACGGTTTGTCCCGCTGCAATTCGCGGGCGTCCACCACCAACGGCGCCACACCGGCCACCGCGCACTCGACCATCGCCAGACGGTCTTTTGCCGACACCTGCGGCTTGTCCCGATGGGGCGGCCTGGCACTGGGTGTCAGGCGCAACTCATCGAGCGCAAGTGTTTCGGCGACTTCCAGCGCACCGCGCAAATGGCCGATGTGCACCGGGTCGAACGTTCCGCCCAGCACACCAATGCGGCGAGGGGCTGGCTCGCTGATGGTGACCGGGGCTGACGGGTCGAAGTCGCCCAAGTCAGACCGGCTCCTGTCCGCGCAACTGCCCGTCGCCGACCACGATGTACTTCTCGCAGGTCAGTCCCTCGAGGCCCACCGGGCCGCGGGCGTGCAGCTTATCAGTAGAAATGCCGATCTCGGCACCCAATCCGTATTCGAAGCCATCGGCGAAGCATGTCGGGGTATTGATCATCACCGACGAGGAGTCGACTTCAGCCACGAAACGCCGGGTGTCGCCCTGATGTTCGCTGACAATCGAATCGGTGTGATGGGAGCCGTAATGATTGATGTGCTCGATGGCCTGTCCCAGTCCGTCGACCACGCGGATCGACAAAATTGCCGCCAGGTACTCGGTGCTCCAGTCTTCTTCGGTAGCGGCCACGGCATCGATGATTGCTCGAGTACGCTCGCAGCCGCGCAGTTCGACGCCTTTTTCGCGGAACTGTGCCGCCATCGCCGGCAGGAAATCCTTGGCAACGGTGTGGTCCACCAGCAGCGTTTCCATGGCACCGCAGATGCCATAACGGTAAGTCTTGGCATTGAACGCGATGCGCTGTGCCTTGGCCAGATCGGCGTGTTCACTCACGTAAACGTGGCAGATGCCGTCCAGGTGCTTGATCACCGGGACACGGGCATCACGGCTGACGCGCTCGATCAGGCCACGACCGCCGCGCGGCACGATGACATCAACGTATTCAGGCATGGTGATCAGCGCGCCGACGGCAGCGCGATCGGTGGTTTCGACCACTTGCACCACCGCGGCCGGCAGATCGGCCTCGGCCAGGCCGCGCTGAATGCAGGCGGCGATGGCGCGATTGGAATGAATGGCCTCGGAACCGCCACGCAAGATGGTCGCGTTACCGGATTTCAGGCACAGACTGGCCGCATCGATGGTCACGTTCGGTCGCGACTCGTAGATGATTCCGATCACGCCCAGTGGCACGCGCATCTTGCCGACCTGAATACCGGACGGGCGGAAACTCATGTCACGGATAGCGCCGACCGGGTCCGGCAGGGCTGCCACCTGACGCAGGCCGACGATCATGCCGTCGATACGCGCCGGGGTCAGTGCCAGGCGCTCAAGCAGGGCCGGCTCAAGACCATTGGCGCGACCGGCAGCCAAATCCTGTTCATTGGCCGCCGTCAGCTCGGCGCGGGCAGCGTCCAGCGCGTTGGCGGCGGCCTGCAGGGCGCGGTTTTTCTGCGCGGTACTGGCACGGCCGATCACGCGGGAAGCTTCGCGGGCAGCGCGACCCAGGCGGGTCATGTAGTCAAGAACGGACTCAGTCATGGTCTGGCGTGGTCTTTGATTAGGTCTTGGTAAAGAGTAAAGCGACAGATTATAGCTGTCGCGCCCACCGACTAACAGCGGTGACGGGCGGATGGTCGAAATGGAGGGCAAATTGCCGATGTTCAGCCGGGATTAAGCTGCAAATTGTTATCATCACGACTCATTCAGCCCTGACAAATGCCGGTCATCATGTCCAATCTGACTGTTCGAGCGTCCGCCGCGAGCCTGCCCACGGGTCTCCCGGACGCGTTTTTCGACCGTGACGCGCAAATTCTGGCCCGGGATTTACTGGGCAAAGTCATTCGCCATCGAGTGGGCGACCTGTGGCTCAGCGCCCGAATTATCGAGACCGAGGCCTACTACTGCGCGGAAAAGGGCAGCCACGCATCCCTCGGCTACACAGAAAAGCGTAAGGCTTTGTTTCTGGATGGTGGCCACATCTATATGTATTACGCTCGGGGCGGCGACTCACTGAACTTCAGTGCTCAAGGGCCGGGAAACGCGGTACTGATCAAATCCGCCTACCCGTGGGTCGATCAATTGAGCGGGCCGGCCAGCCTGGCGCAGATGCTACTGAACAATCCCGATTCCCAGGGCCACCCTCGCCCGTCACAAAAACTCTGTGCCGGGCAAACCCTGCTCTGCAAGTCGTTGGGCCTGAAAGTGCCGGCATGGGACGCCAAACGCTTCGACCATGAAGTGCTGCTGGTAGAGCACGTCGGGCAGACGCCCGCCCACATCATCCAGACCACGCGCCTGGGCATTCCCCACGGGCGCGATGAACACCTGATGTACCGCTTCGTCGATGCGGCCTACGCGCCTTATTGCACGCGCAACCCGCTACGACGGGGACAGGTCGAAGGTCGCGATTATTTTGTGCTGTCCTGAGACCGATCCGGATTTTGAAACTGAAGGAATCTTCTGTAGGAGCGAGCCTGCTCGCGATGAGGTCAGCACAATCAACATCACCGTTGACTCAAAGTGCGCTATCGCGAGCAGGCTCGCGCCTACAAGTAGAAAATTGAACATTTGATGGAGTGGTTTTTATGGGCCCATGGCTCGATAGCGTGACCGGATGGTTGGCGGCCAACCCGCAATGGCTGGCGGCAGCGGTATTCATCGTGGCCTTTGTGGAATGCCTGGCGATTGCCGGGCTGATCGTTCCCGGCACGGTGCTGCTGTTCGCCGTGGCGGTACTGGCAGGCAGTGGCGCACTGACGCTCAGTGAGACGCTCTTGCTGGGTTTCGTCGCCGGGGTGCTGGGTGACGTCATTTCGTATTTTCTGGGACGGCACTTCCATCAGAACATCCGGCGCCTGCCGGGCTTGCGCCATCATCCGGAATGGATCGCCGGAGCCGAGTCGTACTTCCAGCGCTACGGCATCGCCAGCCTGCTGGTTGGGCGCTTTATCGGCCCCTTGCGGCCAATGCTGCCGATGGTGGCCGGAATGTGCGACATGCCTTTCCCGCGCTTCTTCGCTGTCAGCCTGTTGGCTGGCGCGGGTTGGTCGTTAGCTTATCTGATGCCTGGCTGGGCCACGGGCGCGGCAATCCGCTTGCCATTGCCCGAAGGCTTCTGGCTCCAGGCCGGAGTTGTTGTCGGCAGCATTGCTGTGATGGTCGGCTTGAGCGCAACCAGTAGCCTGCGCCGGCATCGCAATGCCACGATGTTCATCACCGGCATGAGTTTTCTGATTCTGGCAGGGTTGTTTATCGGCTATTCGCATCTGAGCGCGCTCGATCAGGGCGTGATGACACTGGTGCAAGAGCATCGCAATCCGATGCTCGATGAAGTAGCCGTAGTCTTCACACTGATCGGCGAATTCCGCAACATGCTGGTGTTCAGTGCTTTGCTCGTAGCGCTACTTGTAATCGCCAGGCAATGGCCGCAAGCGATCTTCGCCTGCAGCACCCTGCTCTGCACGGCACTGGCCAACACCGCGACCAAACACTTCTTCGCTCGCGTACGTCCGGAAGTCCTGAGCGATCCACTGACCAGTTACAGCATGCCAAGTGGTCACGCCTCGGGTTCTTTCGCGCTGTTTCTAACCCTCGCCGTACTTGCCGGGCGCGGACAACCGCCACGGATGCGATTGACCTGGTTACTACTGGGTTGCATTCCAGCCTTGGCGATTGCCCTCTCCAGGGTTTACCTCGGCGCACATTGGCCGACGGATGTATTGGCAGGTGCAATGCTGGCGGCCTGTGTCTGCGCAGCCAGCCTCTGGCTGAATCAACGTCAGGCACCACTGAACGCAATGCCGCCCAAGGTCTGGTGGCTGCTGCTACCGGCGTTGGCGGCCCTGTTCGGCTTCTTCGTATTGCGGCACTTGCCCCATACGATGTTGCGGTATGCCTACTAAAAAGAGTGCAGTTTTATCTCGGCCTCTCATAAAAAAAGAACCCCGACCAATATGACGGGGTTCTTTTTGAATGCGTTCCGCTAATTGCAATCAGGCACGTTGACGTTTACGCATTTCCAGAATCAGTGCATCAGCGAGCCGGCTTGCTGCAATTGCAGTATCCTCGAAGGGCTGACCAAAACTTGCATGTTTGAGCAGGTAACCTACAGCGGCCGCTTCCCATGCCGCCCACTCATTGGTGAAAATAGTCATCATTGAAATCCTTTTGATATTTTGAAGTGACCCGCTTTATGCGGACAACCCCAAACTAATCAAAACACCGGTACCCAGCAATGCTGGCAATCGAGTGCAATGTTTGCCAAATGCTGCTCAGGTAAACAACTCCCCCTGCAATTCATCCAGTAACGCCTGAATCGCACTCAGTCGCTGCTGCGGATCATCGAGTTGCAGCAGGTCGAACTAGCCCGCTCGAAGATCGCGATTACTTTGTGTTGAGCTGACTGAGTCGGACCTGAAGTAAATCGAATCCTGTGGGGGCGGGCCTGCCCGCGAAGGCGGAGAGTCAGGCGATATCAGTATCGACTGAAAGAGCCTCTTCGCGGGCAAGCTCGCTCCCACAGGGTGTTATGGAGCTCTTGAAGCCTGCGTTCGTCCCTTGGCGCAAATGGAACATCAGCCCACAAAACGTCATTCAAGGAATCGCTTTACCATCAACTACCAAACAACCATATTACGACTTAGCTTCCGAATGGAAAGCTTGGCAGTTCCGAACCTTCCGTGCCGCGATACTTCGCAACGGCTGAATCGGCATTTTTGGCAACGCGGCCGGCAATGACAACATAGTCTTCAAGTTTCCAACGAACCTCTGTCGAAAACTTGATCATAGCGTCCCCTACATAACTATCCCAAAGCCGCTGCTCATAATTATCACGATCACCATTCAGGCCCGAACGACGCACCAGGATCAACGCATTGGCCGCATTGGCTGCAGAGTCCGCGGCAAACTGAACTTCGCCCTGCGGTGATTGCGCAGAAACATAGTTGACCATAATTCGAGAAAAGCACAACTCCCACAAAGCACGCTCGGCACCAGTAAAATTCTTCACAATAACAGCTCCTTATATATGTAACGCCCGCCTCATGCAGACGCAGCAAATATAATCACCACCGCGTGAACACTCAATACAAACCATCACCTTTAGTTATTAGAAATAAATACAGACTCAGCCGGCTGAACCTAAAATAAACTTCAAAAACAATGCCATTAAAAATAACATACAGCCAAGCCATCGGAAGTTCGCCAAAATCACTCAGGCAAACAACTCCCCCTGCAACTCATCCAGCAACGCCTGAATCGCATCCAGTCGTTGCTGCGGATCATCAAGTTGCAGCAGGTCGATCTTGTCCAGTTCCGCGAAAGGCAACAGGTACGCCAATTGATTGGCCAGTGATTGTTGCCCGGTCGCCTCAGTGCCCATGTTCAACGCTTCCACCATCGGGTGCTCAGCCAAGGCCTTGAGCAACGCAACCAGGTCGGCATCTTCGTCCTGCAAGGGTTGCTCGGGTTCGTCTTCCAGCCACTCGACCTCGGCGACGGTCAACTGATCGCGTTGGACTTCCGTTCGTAATACATGGAAACGCCGTCCGCCCTGAACCCGAATCCCCAGCAGGCCGTTGTCCTGTTGCTTGAAATCGGTGATCAGCGCCTCACACCCGACCAAGGCGTAACCCGCCGGGGCGATCCCGACTTCCTCACCCTCGAGGATGCACACCACGCCGAAACCGCCGCCCTGCTTCATGCAGCGGCCGATCATGTCCAGATAGCGCGCCTCGAAGATCTGCAAGTCGAGGATGCAGCCAGGAAACAGCACTGTGTTCAACGGAAAAAGCGGCAGACTCATAGACATTTCCTTACACCACCATCGACACCGCCAACGGCAGGAGCACCGCCGTGGCCACACCCATCAGGCTCATCGCCAGCGCCGCGAAGGCGCCGCACTCTTCACTTTCCTGCATCGCCACTGCCGTGCCGACCGCGTGGGCCGTCATGCCCAGTGCCATACCCCTGGCTTCCGGGCTATGCACACCCAGCCGGGTCAACAACGCCGGGCCGAAAATCGCGCCGATCACACCCGTAATCAAGACGAACACCGCTGCCAGCGCCGCGACACCACCGATCTGCTCGGCCACCAACATAGCGATAGGCGAAGTCACCGATTTCGGCGCCATGGTCATCAGGATCATGTGCTCGGCACCGAACGACCAGCCCAGCAACACGCCCATCCCCGTGGCCACCACCCCACCTATCACCAGCGTAGTAAATATCGGCCAGAACAACTGCCGAATCCGTCGCAGGTTGAGATAAAGCGGCACCGCCAGCGCGACAGTGGCCGGGCCGAGCAGGATGCTGAGAATCTCGGTGCTCTTGCGGTACTCGGCATAGGTCAGGCCGCAGCCCACCAGCACGCCGATCACCAACAACATGGAGACCAACACCGGCTGCAAAAAGATCCAGCGGGTTTTCTCGAATGCCGCCAGGACGAGTTGATAGGCTCCAAGAGTAATGCCGATACCAAACAGGGGATGATGAATCACCGACGTCCAGGCGCCGTGCCAGTCGAAGATCATTGGCTGTCCTCGGAGTGAGCGTGCCCCTTGACCATACGATGCATCAGCACCCCGGCGAAGGCCATGGAAAGCAGCAGCGACAATACCAGCGCACCGACAATGGCCCAGAAATCCGCCGCGATGTCAGCGGCGTAGACCATCACGCCCACAGCCGGCGGCACCAGCAACAGGGGCAGGTAACGCAACAGGCTACTGGCCGCCAGGTTCAGCGGCTCGCCAACCTGCCCGCGACAGATGAGGTACACCAGCAACAGCAGCAACCCCACAATCGGCCCCGGCAGCACCGGCAAGAACAAATGATTGAGCGCAGTGCCGAGCAATTGGAACAGCACCAGCCACGTCAGGCCCCGTAACAACATCAAAGTTCTCCCGCAAAATCCGTCACCCGCATTGGCCGGGCATTATAAGCATGCTCGCGCTATAGACCGGCATTCGCCAAAAGCATTGTCAGTTGACCGCTGCGTTTGGCCATGTTGATCTAAAGTAGTAAGCCGGGAGGTCAGATCCCCGCAAGCCAAAACTATAAAACCGATGAACCCAAGGAGAGTCTCAATGCCCTATGTTCCAGTTGCGGAGCTCAAAGATTATGTCGGCAAGGAACTTGGACGTTCCGAATGGCTCACTATCGATCAGGACCGCATCAACCTGTTCGCCGAAGCCACAGGGGATTTTCAGTTCATCCACGTCGACCCGGTCAAGGCCGCGCAAACGCCATTTGGCAGCACCATCGCTCACGGCTTCCTGTCGTTGTCACTGATCCCGAAACTGATGGAAGACATCCTCGTCATGCCCGAAGGCTTGAAGATGGTGGTCAACTACGGACTCGACAGCGTGCGCTTCATCCAGCCGGTCAAGGTCAATTCGAAAGTGCGCCTGAAAGTCGACCTGACCGAAGTCATCGAGAAGAAACCCGGCCAGTGGCTCCTCAAGGCCACCACCACCCTGGAAATCGAAGGTTCGGACAAACCGGCGTACATCGCCGAACCCCTGTCTCTGTGCTTCGTATAAACCTTGCCGGATGCGAAGCAGCTCATGCTGTTTCGCGCCCTTACGCGGAACCTCACCCTATATTAAGGACACATAGCTGCGGCATACTCCCTCGCCTAATTGCCCGGAATCCGCTATGCGCCCACTTGCACTCCTTGCCTTGACCTTGATGCTCACCGCTTGCGGCGACGGCGAATCGCCATTTCCTCCTGACGCCCGCCTGCCGGACGGCGGACGTTATCGCGGTGACCTCGTCAATGGCTTGCTGCAAGGCAAGGGGCGTATCGACTACCCGAACGGCAGCTGGTACGCCGGCGAATTCGACAAGGGCCAGTGGCAAGGCCAGGGCGAATGGCATGGCAGCAATGGCGAAGTCTATCGCGGTCAGTTCAATCAGGGACTGTTCGACGGCCAGGGGGCATTGACCACCAACGCCAGCAGCTACAGCGGCGGCTTCAAGGCCGGCCGGCGCAACGGCGAAGGTACCCTCAAAGAAAACGGCATGAGCTATCGCGGAGAGTTCAAGGCCGATCAATACGCCGGCCTGGGTCGCCTCGAACTCGAAGACGGCAGCTCCTATCAGGGCCAGTTCGCCCACGGCAAACCCAATGGCGAAGGCCAGCGCGGCGACGGCAACGGCAATCAGTTCACCGGGCACTTCGTCGACGGTCAGCTGGAAGGCAACGGGACTTTCAACAGCGCCGACGGCGACATCTATGTCGGCAGCTTCAAGAACAATCAACTGCATGGCAAGGGCCGCTACGAAAACGCCGACGGCGATGTCTGGCTGGGACAGTTCAAGGAAGGCTCGCTGAACGGCAAGGGCGAGTTGATCGGCACTGACGGCAGCCACTACATCGGCCAGTTCAATGACTGGCGTTTTTCCGGCCAAGGCCGCCTGAACCTGTCCGACGGCAGCTTTTACACCGGCCAGTTCGACAACGACAGTTACCAAGGGCGCGGCACATTGGTGTTGACCGATGGCACCGTGCTCAGCGGCACCTGGATCAACGGCCAGCGCGTACGCGACACCGAGGGCAAATTATTGCCCGACACCTTGGAGCTCGGCCTGCTGGCCCAGGGCCGCCTGCTCGACGCAGCGCTGGCCAACGTTCCACACTCGACGCCGGCGGTGGAGCTGTACTCGTTGACCCTGGGGGGTGATGGCAAGCAAAGCGTGTTTCTGCGCGAATCCGACTACGTCGCCAACATGCTCACCACCCGTTTTCGCACCCTTGGCCAGATCCGCCTGGTGAACCATCGTGACCACCTCGCCGACCGCCCGATGGCTACCCGGGAAAACCTGCGCCGGGCTGCCCTGGCGCTGGCCGAACGCAGCGGTCCGGAAGACCTGATTTTCATCTACCTGACCAGCCACGGCACCAGCGAACACGAACTGGTGCTTGACCAGCCACGCATGGAATTGGCCGATCTGCCAGCCGACGAATTGGCCGCTGTTCTCGCCCCCCTGAAAAACCGCGACAAGATCATCGTGATTTCGTCCTGCTACTCCGGCGGTTTCATTCCCGCCCTCAAGGATGAGCGGACCCTGATCATGACGGCCTCGCGGGCCGACCGAGTGTCCTTCGGTTGCTCGGAGGAAGCCAACTTCACTTATTTCGGAGATGCCCTGTTCGCCCAGGCCCTGAACCAGACCGATGACCTGGAACAAGCCTTCAAACTGGCCAAGGCCAACGTCGCCGAACGTGAGCTGGCGGACGGTTTCGAAGCGTCCGAACCACAGATCTGGGCACCGAAAACCGTCCTCTCGCATTGGCAACTCCTGCGCAAACAGCAGGCACGAAAAGCGCTGCAAAGTGCGTCCATCGAAAGCAAGGATGCAAACAGCAACTAAGCTGAATAGTATCAAGGGAGAAACACTATGTACTTGACGCCTCAGCACGTATTGCTTGCCGGAGCCACCGGCCTGACCGGTGAACATCTGCTTGATCGCCTGCTTAACGAGCCGACGATTACACGGGTATTGGCCCCCTCACGCAGGCCATTGGCCGAGCACCCGCACCTTGAAAACCCCGTCGGCGACCCGGCGGAGTTTCTGCCGCAGCTGAACGGCCGTGTCGACATCGCCTACTGTTGCCTGGGCACCACCATCAAACAGGCAGGCTCGGAACAGGCGTTCCGCGCGGTGGACCTGGACATGGTCGTGGCCTTTGCCAAACGCGCACGGGAGATGGGCGCACGGCACCTGATCGTGATCAGTGCTCTGGGAGCCGATCGCAGATCCTCGATTCTCTACAACCGGGTCAAAGGGGAGATGGAGTACGCACTGCGTGCGCAGGACTGGCCGCAGCTGACCATCTGCCGCCCTTCGCTGTTGCTGGGTGATCGCACCGAGCCGCGACTGGGCGAGAAAGTCGCCGGCCCGTTATCTCGGCTGATCCCTGGTAAATACCATGGTATCGAAGCCTGCCAACTGGCTCGCGCGATGTGGCGCCTGGCGCTGGAAGAGCAGGACGGGATCAGGATTGTAGAGTCGGATGAGCTGAGGAAGTTGGGCAAGTAAACCGCGAACCTGTGGCGATGGGGCTTGTCGGAACGCCGCACCGCCCCGTTCGGCTGCGTAGCAGTCGTAAATATGGAACTCGCGATGTATCAGAAAAATGGAGATGGCCGGTTTTGGGGCTGCTTCGCAGCCCAACGGGGCGGTGCGGCGTTCCGACAAGCCCCCTCGCCACAAAAGCGCTATACCTACAACCCACCCGTCGCCTGAAAACTCACCCCTATCACCGTCAGCAACGACAGTGGCAACAGCAGCGTGTCGAGCAACGCACTGGCCGGCAGATCAACACCCGGATAGCTCGGTGCTTCGGCGCCGAATCGGTCCATCGCACAGCACCCACCGTTCATTGCGTACAAATCCAGGCGAGTCCCGGCGTACACCACCGGCGCCCCCGGCTTGGCCGCATCGAGGGTGCGCGCCGTGGCGCACCCGGCCAATTGCAGCGCCAGCAACATCACCAGTAGCTTATTCATCGCTGGTCAGATGATGCTCGCCCCAGCGCGGCAACATGTCCTGAGGAATATTGAGCACGTTAAGGATCCGCGCCACGACAAAGTCGATCAGGTCATCGATGGTTTGCGGTTGATGATAGAAGCCCGGCGATGCCGGCAGAATCGTCACGCCCATGTTCGACAACTTGAGCATGTTCTCCAGATGGATGCTCGAATACGGTGCTTCACGGGGTACCAGGATCAGCTGCCGACGTTCTTTGAGCGTCACGTCGGCGGCACGCTCGATCAGGTTGTTGCAGGCACCGGTGGCAATAGCCGACAGAGTGCCGGTGGAACACGGCACCACCACCATCGCCGCCGGCGAACCGGAGCCCGAAGCCACCGGCGACATCCAGTCTTCCTTGCCATACACGCGAATCTGCCCGGCGGCGGCCCCCGTGTACTCGGTGAGGAACGCCTGCATCATCTGCGGCTTGGCCGGCAGCGTGACGTCGGTTTCGGTGGCCATCACCAATTGCGCTGCCTTGGAAATCAGGAAGTGCACTTCACGATCTTCCCGCACCAGGCAGTCGAGCAGGCGTAAACCGTACTGAGCACCGGAAGCGCCGGTCATCGCCAGGGTGATGCGGTCCGGGCCGTTGTTCATTTTAGCGCCTCGGCGAGTTTGCCGTGCAGGCCACCGAAGCCGCCGTTGCTCATGATCACCACGTGAGTGCCTGGTTGCGCCTGACTCTTCACGCGTTCGATGATGCCTTCCAGGGAGTCGCTGACAATCGACGGCACGGTGCACAGCGCCGCCGTGGCCGCCAGGTCCCAGCCGAGGTTGGCCGGGGCGTACCAGATCACCTGATCGGCATCGACCACGCTTTCCGGCAATCCGTCGCGGTGCGCGCCAAGCTTCATGGAGTTGGAACGCGGCTCGATAATCGCGATCAACGGCGCATCGCCGATGCGTTTGCGCAGGCCATCCAGTGTGGTGGCAATGGCGGTCGGGTGGTGAGCGAAGTCGTCATAAATGGTGACGCCACCCACTTCCGCGACTTTTTCCATCCGGCGCTTCACGCTTTTGAAGGCGCTCAACGCGGCGATGCCCATGGACGGCACGACGCCGACGTGGCGCGCCGCAGCCAGGGTAGCCAGTGCGTTGGCGACGTTGTGCTGACCGGTCATGTCCCACTCGACCACGCCTTGGGAAACACCTTCAAACATCACTTCGAAGGCCGAGCCGTCTTCGCTGAGCAATTTGACCTGCCACTGGCCGCCGGCACCCGTGGTCTGCACCGGAGTCCAGCAGCCCATCTCGATGACACGCTGCAGCGCCGGCTCGGTGGTCGGATGAATCACCAGGCCTTCGCTCGGAATGGTCCGCACCAAGTGATGGAACTGCCGCTCGATGGCCGGCAGGTCCGGGAAGATGTCCGCGTGATCGAATTCGAGATTGTTCAGGATTGCCGTGCGCGGGCGGTAGTGCACGAACTTGGAGCGCTTGTCGAAAAAGGCGCTGTCGTATTCGTCGGCTTCGATGACGAAGAACGGCGTGCCACCCAGGCGCGCCGACACCGAGAAATTCTGCGGCACGCCACCGATCAGGAAGCCCGGACTCATGCCCGCGTGTTCCAGCACCCAGGCCAACATGCTGCTGGTGGTGGTCTTGCCGTGCGTACCGGCAACCGCCAGTACCCAGCGACCTTGCAGCACGTGATCGGCCAGCCATTGTGGGCCGGAGACGTAGGGCAGGCCTTTGTTCAGCACGTACTCCACAGCCGGGTTGCCCCGGGACATGGCGTTGCCGATCACCACCAGATCAGGGGCCGGATCGAGTTGCGCCGGGTCGTAGCCTTGGGTCAATTCAATGCCCTGGGCTTCCAGCTGAGTGCTCATCGGCGGATAGACGTTGGCATCGGAGCCCGTCACGTGATGGCCCAGCTCTTTGGCCAGAACCGCCATTGACCCCATGAAAGTGCCGCAGATACCAAGAATATGAATGTGCATAGTCGACCTCGTAAAACATGGCCGCAGGTTAGCTTAGGGAGGGGAAAATCGCACCTGATGTTTCAGAGTTGACGACGCCTTCGCGAGCAGGCTCGCTCCCACAGGGACCGCGTGTACCCTGTGGGAGCGGGCTTGCTCGCGAATGGTGCGACGCGGTTTACCGGGCGATACCGTGCTTGCGCAGCTTGCGATAAAGGGTATTGCGACTGACGCCCAACTGCTCCGCTGTGTGCGTCATATGCCAGCGCGTCTGCTCCAGCGCCGTGAGTAGCGCCAGCCGCTCGGCATCTTCCAGCGGATGCTCCGAAGCTTCTTCAATCGTCGACACTACCGGCCGCGCCTGGCGAATCATCGCCGGCAAATTCTCCAGGCCGATCCGCCCGTCCTCACACAGTGCTGCCAACGTACGCAGCACATTACGCAACTGCCGCACGTTACCCGGCCAAGCGAACCCCAATAAGGCCTCCCGCGCCGGCCCGTCGATCAATACGGTTTCTCCGCCCGCCTCCTCGGCCAGCAAAAAATCGAGCAACCGGGATTTGTCGCTACGATCACGCAAGGCTGGCAACGCGACTTCCAGCCCGTTGAGCCGGTAATACAAATCCTCACGGAAGCTGCCGTCCTGCACACGATCCAGCAACTTACGGTGAGTGGCACTGATGATCCGCACATTCACCGATTCCGGCTCGCCGCCGATCGGCACCACTTGCCGGTCTTCGAGCACCCTCAGCAAGCGCGTCTGCAAGGCCAGTGGCATGTCACCGATTTCATCGAGGAACAGGGTCCCGCCATCGGCCTGTTGCAACTTGCCGCGCATACCCTCCTTGCGTGCACCGGTAAAGCTGCCGCCGCGATATCCGAACAGCTCGCTTTCGATCAGGCTTTCGGGAATGGCCGCGCAATTGAGGGCGACAAAGGCTTTCTCCGCCCGCTGGCTGGCGTGGTGCACCGCTTTGGCAAAGGCCTCCTTGCCGGACCCGGTTTCGCCGTTGATCAGCAGCGGTACGTCGCGCTCGTAGACGCGCAAGGCTTTGCGGAAGTCCGCCTGCAACGTCGCGTCATCCAGGCAAATGCCCGACAGGCGCGGTGCTTGTGCGACCTTGGCCGCTGGCACCAACGGAGTTGGCAGCGGCCGCCGTGCCTCACCGCGCAATACCGCAAACAGCTTGCGACCATCACGGGTGCGCAACGGCCAACTGGCGGCGGCATTGGTGCTCGCGCGACCGAGCAACTCATCGAGCGAGCAATCGAAAAACGCCTCCACCGGCTTACCCAGCAAGCCGCCGCGAATATGTCCCAGCAGGTTCAGCGCACTCTGGTTGACCGCGCAAATGCGCCCTTCCCCGTCGAACGCCAGCAGCCCTTCGCTGAACAAACCGACGGACTCGGCTTGCAAGTGAAAACGCAACAACCATTGGTTGTCGAAGCAGCGCAGGAAGTAGCAGCTCTCGATCATCTTCGCCGACAGATTGACCAGTGCCATGGTGTGGAACTGGCTTTGCCGCGACACATCGCGCCGCGCCGACGACACGTCGAGCACCGCCAGCAATTCGCCATGGGGATCGAAGACCGGGCTCGCCGAGCAGGTCAGGCCGGTGTGGCGGCCGCGAAAGTGTTCGTCCTGATGGATGGTCAGCGACTGACGCTCCACCAGACAGGTGCCGATACCGTTAGTGCCTTCGCAGGCCTCGCTCCAGTCGGCCCCGAGCCAAAGACCGGCGCGCTCGAAGATCTGTCGTTCGGCGGGCGCGGTGACGCAGTTGAGGATCACACCGCGGGCGTCGGTCAGCAGCACTGCATGGCCGGCGCCGGAGAGCTGTTGATGCAGGCTGGTCATTTCATTGCCGGCGATGTGCAGCACTTGCTGCAAGCGCTCGCGGCTTTCCAGGACACGGCCATGTTCCAGCACCGTCGGCGCGATGCTCAGGGCCGGATCGAGGTGATAGTCCTCAAGGCAGCGCAGCCAGGAACGGGCGATGGACGGATCGCTACCCGGACCGTGCAGGTGGGTCTTGCCCTGGGTCACCGTCAATACTTGCTGGGCATGGCGACTCAAATGGTTGTCTTGCATTTCTTATTATTCTCCCCGGGGCTCGGCGACCCGTGCATGAGGTGATGCCGAGCATCCTCCAGCCCGGCCCGCATTGCAATGCCTGCAAGACCGGCTGGTCACAAGCTGTGCCACAAAGGGTACAAAGTGTCACCCAGGCTGTACCGAAAGCGTCACAGGCGCTACCCGCCCGTCCGACAAAAACCTCGCAAGGCCTTGATTTACCTGACATGCAAGGCACTGGCCCGCCCCTTGCTCTACGCTTAAAGCAAGCGCACATGCGCGACTCCCTATAAGCACAAAAGCAAGGAGAGACCACCATGCGTTACGCTCACCCCGGTACTGAAGGCGCTATCGTTTCGTTCAAAGCCAAATACGGTAACTACATCGGCGGCGAGTTCGTCGCGCCTGTCAAAGGTCAGTACTTCACCAATACCTCGCCAGTGAATGGCCAACCGATTGCCGAATTCCCCCGCTCCACGGCCGAAGACATCGACAAGGCCCTGGACGCTGCCCACGCGGCGGCCGATGCCTGGGGCGCCACGTCCGCCCAGGCACGTTCGCTGGTGCTGCTGAAAATCGCTGACCGCATCGAACAGAACCTCGAACTGCTGGCAATCACCGAATCCTGGGACAACGGCAAAGCCGTTCGCGAAACCCTCAACGCCGACATCCCTCTGGCCGCCGACCACTTCCGCTACTTCGCCGGTTGCATCCGCGCCCAGGAAGGCAGCGCCGCCGAAATCGACGGCAACACCGTGGCCTATCACATTCATGAACCGCTGGGCGTGGTCGGGCAGATCATTCCGTGGAACTTCCCGATCCTGATGGCCGCCTGGAAACTCGCCCCGGCGCTGGCTGCCGGCAACTGCGTGGTGCTCAAACCCGCCGAGCAAACCCCGCTGGGCATCACCGTGCTGGTCGAACTGATCGGCGACCTGCTGCCACCGGGCGTGCTGAACATCGTGCAAGGCTTCGGCAAAGAAGCCGGCGAAGCCCTGGCCACCAGCAAACGCATCGCCAAGATTGCCTTCACCGGCTCGACCCCGGTCGGCTCGCACATCATGAAATGCGCGGCCGAAAACATCATTCCGTCCACCGTGGAGCTGGGTGGCAAGTCGCCGAACATCTTCTTCGAAGACATCATGAAAGCCGAACCATCCTTCATCGAGAAAGCCGCTGAAGGCCTGGTGTTGGCGTTCTTCAACCAGGGCGAAGTCTGCACCTGCCCTTCCCGGGCGCTGGTGCAAGAGTCGATCTACGACGAATTCATGCAAGTGGTGATGAAGAAGGTCCTGCAAATCAAACGTGGCGACCCGCTGGACACCGACACCATGGTCGGCGCCCAGGCGTCCGAACAGCAATTCGACAAAATCCTTTCGTACCTGGAAATCGCCAAGGGCGAAGGCGCCGAGCTGCTGACCGGCGGCAAGGTCGAAAAACTCGAGGGCAACCTGGCGAGCGGGTATTACATCCAGCCGACGCTGCTCAAGGGCACCAACAAAATGCGCGTGTTCCAGGAAGAAATCTTCGGTCCGGTGGTGAGCATCACCACCTTCAAGGACGAAGCCGAAGCCCTGGCCATCGCCAACGACACCGAGTTCGGCCTGGGCGCCGGCCTCTGGACCCGCGACATCAACCGCGCCTACCGCATGGGCCGCGCCATCAAGGCCGGTCGGGTGTGGACCAACTGCTACCACCTGTACCCGGCGCACGCCGCGTTCGGCGGGTACAAGAAGTCCGGCGTCGGTCGTGAAACCCACAAGATGATGCTCGACCACTATCAGCAGACCAAAAACCTGCTGGTGAGCTACGACATCAATCCGCTGGGCTTCTTCTAAAACCGGGGGCGACACAGGTAACTCTGTGTCGCCCTTTCTACCGCCTTCGCGAGCAAGCCCGCTCCCACAGGTTTTTGTGGTGAATCCAGCTGTTGAGACCTGACACAGAACCCTGTGGGAGCGAGCTTGCTCGCGATAGCGACTTAAATGACACAACACAAAAGGCTGGCCGCTCTGGCACGGGCCTTGCGTACCCGTCATTCAGGAATTGCACCCAACCCGTCGCACCCGAAAGTCCAAAAGATCGAACAATAAAAATTAGAGAGGACTTATGACTATTTCTTCCACACAGCTCAAACCCACACTCGGCACCCTGCATTTATGGGGCATTGCCGTCGGCCTGGTGATTTCCGGCGAGTACTTCGGCTGGAGTTACGGCTGGGGCACCGCAGGCACACTGGGTTTTCTCGTCACCGCGTTGATGGTGGCGACGATGTACACCTGCTTCATCTTCAGTTTTACCGAACTGACGACGGCGATTCCCCACGCTGGCGGGCCGTTTGCCTACAGCCGCCGGGCCTTTGGTGAGAAAGGCGGGTTGATCGCCGGCATCGCCACCCTGATCGAATTCGTCTTTGCGCCACCGGCCATCGCCATGGCCATCGGCGCCTACCTCAACGTGCAATACCCGGAACTGGACCCGAAGATCGCCGCCGTTGGCGCCTATTTCGTGTTCATGGGCCTTAACATCCTCGGTGTCAGCATCGCGGCCACCTTCGAGTTGGTGGTCACCGTGCTGGCGGTCGCTGAGTTGCTGGTATTCATGGGCGTGGTCGCCCCAGGCTTCAGCTTCAGCAACTTCGTGCTCAATGGCTGGTCGGGTTCGAACGAGTTCACGATGGGCTCGATTCCCGGGATTTTTGCGGCGATCCCCTTTGCGATCTGGTTCTTCCTCGCCATCGAAGGCGCGGCCATGGCCGCCGAGGAAGCCAAGGACCCGAAACGCACGATCCCCAGAGCCTATGTCAGCGGCATTCTGACCCTGGTGTTCCTGGCCATCGGCGTGATGGTGATGGCCGGCGGCGTCGGCGACTGGCGTCAACTGTCGAACATCAACGATCCGCTGCCCCAGGCGATGAAAGCTGTGGTCGGCGATAATTCGACCTGGATGCACATGCTGGTATGGATCGGTCTGTTCGGTCTGGTGGCAAGTTTCCACGGGATCATTCTTGGCTATTCCCGGCAGTTCTTCGCCCTGGCTCGCGCCGGTTACCTGCCCAAGGGGCTGGCCAAACTCTCGCGCTTCCAGACGCCGCATCGGGCGATTCTGGCCGGCGGCGTGATCGGCATCGCGGCGATCTACAGCGACGGTCTGGTCAACCTGCAAGGCATGAGCCTGACGGCTGCGATGATCACCATGTCGGTATTCGGCGCCATCGTGATGTACATCATCAGTATGCTGAGCCTGTTCAAGCTGCGTAAGACCGAACCGAACCTGGAGCGCACCTTCCGCGCGCCGGGCTATCCGATCGTGCCGGGGATCGCGTTGTTCCTGGCGGTGGTGTGCCTGGTGGCGATGGCCTGGTTCAACACCTTGATCGGCCTGGTTTTCCTCGGCTTTATGGTTGCCGGGTACCTGTACTTCCAGTTGACTGCCAAGCAACGTTCCGAGGCACCGGCAGACGCTATGCTCGAAGGTATCTGAATGCACCGGCACCGGGATTTTTGCCGGTGCCTGCCTTATCAAAGTGCACAGAGGCTCCATGTGGGAGCGAGCTTGCTCGCGATAGCGGATATTCATTCGACACATGCGTTGGATTTGAAACCGTCATCGCGAGCAAGCTCGCTCCCACAGGGATTGACAGTGTTAGCTAGAGAACAGGAGGACTCCGCCCCATGGCCGTATATGCCCATTCCGTCGGCGCCCAGACCTATCGCTTCGACAGCCTCAAGGATGTGATGGCCAAGGCCAGCCCAGCGCGTTCCGGGGATTTTCTGGCCGGTGTCGCGGCCCTCAATGACGGCGAGCGCGTCGCGGCACAGATGACTTTGGCCGATATTCCGCTATCCCACTTCCTGCAAGAAGTGTTGATTCCCTATGAGTCCGATGAAGTCACCCGCCTGATCATCGACACCCACGACAAACAAGCCTTCTCGGGCGTCAGCCACCTTACCGTCGGCGGCTTTCGCGATTGGCTGCTCAGCGATGCCGCCGACGAGCAGGCTCTGCGCGCCCTCGCCCCCGGCCTGACCCCGGAAATGGTTGCCGCCGTGTCGAAGATCATGCGCGTGCAGGATCTGGTGCTGGTGGCGCAGAAAATCCGTGTGGTCACGAAATTCCGCGGCACCCTCGGCCTGCGTGGGCGACTGTCCACGCGCCTGCAACCGAACCACCCCACCGACGAACCGGCCGGTATCGCCGCAAGCATTCTCGACGGCCTGCTGCACGGCAACGGCGATGCCATGATCGGCATCAACCCGGCCACCGACAGCATCGCCTCGATTTGCGCCATGCTGGAAATGCTCGACGCGATCATCCAGCGCTACGAAATCCCGACCCAGGCGTGCGTGCTGACCCATGTCACCACGTCGATCGAAGCGATCAATCGCGGCGTCCCATTGGACCTGGTGTTCCAGTCGATCGCCGGCACCGAAGCGGCCAACGCCAGTTTCGGCATCAACCTCAATATATTGCAGGAAGGTTACGACGCAGGTTTGAGCCTCAATCGCGGCACGCTGGGCCAGAACCTGATGTACTTCGAAACCGGCCAGGGCAGTGCCCTGTCGGCCAACGCCCATCACGGCGTCGATCAGCAAACCTGCGAAACCCGCGCCTACGCCGTGGCGCGGCATTTCAAACCGTTTCTGGTGAACACCGTCGTCGGCTTCATCGGCCCGGAATACCTGTACAACGGCAAACAGATCATCCGCGCCGGTCTCGAAGACCACTTCTGCGGCAAATTGCTCGGTGTGCCCATGGGTTGCGACATCTGCTACACCAACCACGCCGAAGCCGACCAGGACGACATGGACACCCTGCTGACCCTGCTGGGCGTCGCCGGGATCAACTTCATCATGGGCATCCCCGGCTCCGACGACATCATGCTCAACTACCAGACCACTTCGTTCCACGATGCGCTTTACGCCCGGCAGACCCTGGGGTTGAAGCCCGCACCGGAATTCGAACAGTGGCTGGCGAGAATGGGCATCTTCACTCAAGCCGATGGCAGGGTTCTCTTCGGCGACAGCCTGCCGCCAGCCTTCCGGCAGGCCTTGGCGCAACTGGGATGAGCATTGACATGGATAAATTACCCTTCGATCCACACAACCCTTGGCTGGAGCTACGACGCCTGACGCCGGCACGAATTGCCCTGGGCCGCACCGGCACCAGCATTCCCACCCGCGCACAACTGGACTTCCAATACGCCCACGCTCAAGCGCGGGATGCGGTGCACTTGCCGTTTGACCATGCCTCCCTCAGCGCGCAATTGGTCGAACGTGATCGCGAGTACCTTTTGCTGCACAGTGCCGCGACGGATCGCAACACGTACCTGCAACGCCCCGACCTGGGGCGAAAACTCAGTGATGCCTCGGCGCAGGCCCTGCGTGATTACGTGGTGGCTCATCCGGGAGGCGTGGACCTGGTGATCGTGGTCGCCGACGGCCTGTCGGCATTGGCCGTTCATCGCCATACCCTGCCGTTTCTGGCGCGCTTCGAAGAGCAAATGACCGGCGACAGCTGGACTGTTGCGCCAGTCGTACTCGTAGAACAGGGCCGGGTGGCCGTCGCCGATGAGATCGGTGAGTTGCTTGGCGCAAAAATGACCGTGATCCTCATCGGCGAGCGCCCTGGCCTCAGCTCCCCGGACAGCCTGGGATTATATTTCACCTACAATCCCAAGGTCGGCCTTACCGATGCCTACCGTAATTGCATCTCCAATGTCCGGCTCGAAGGCCTGAGCTACGGCATGGCGGCACACCGATTGCTGTATTTGATGCGCGAAGCCTGCCGGCGGCAGTTGTCAGGGGTCAATCTGAAGGACGAAGCGCAGGTTCAGACACTGGACTCGGACACGGGAGGCGACATGAAAGGAAATTTCCTGCTCGGACCGCCGAATGCCTGAACCGCTTGCGCATTGCACATTCGTACCAGTTTCAGGCAGGATCGTTGCACGGCCGCCAAGGGTTTCCCATCGCCGTCAGAGACGTAAGACAGCCACTTGAAGACGAGACCTACCATGCGGATTATTCAAGCGACCCTCGAACACCTGGACCTGCTGACCCCCTTGTTCGTCAAATATCGCGAGTTTTATGGTTCCCTGCCGTATCCGGACTCGTCCCGGGCGTTCCTCGAGAAACGCCTGCGTCGCAAGGAGTCGGTGATCTACCTGGCGCTGTCCGATGATGACAGCAACAAACTGATGGGTTTCTGCCAGCTGTACCCGAGCTTCTCCTCGCTTTCGCTCAAACGTGTGTGGATCCTCAACGATATTTATGTCGCCGAAGACGCCCGCCGCCAGTTGGTGGCCGACAACCTGATCCGCACCGCAAAAAAAATGGCCAAGGAAACCAATGCCGTGCGCATGCGTGTTTCCACCAGCAGCAACAACGAAGTCGCGCAGAAAACCTACGAGTCCATCGGATTCAAGGAAGACACCGAATTCAAGAACTACGTGCTGCCGATCAGCGACGAACTCTGAATCACCTGCACCCTGCTCGCGATGGCATCGACTGGATTACACTGGTCCAACGAAGTAACGGCATCGTGAGCAGGCTCGCTCCCGCCTGTTCGTTATCAAACATCAGCCCTGTCATGACATTCCCCGCTACAATCTCGACGCGATTTTCACCACTCGCCTCGTATAATCCCGATATTCCCGGCTTGTAAGAAAAACTACCCCTATCCGTAGTCTTACGCGAAGTCATCCGCACAGGTCTGCTGAGTCGGGCCGTCACCACAGGTGCTTTCCATGGATTTCAACCCGATCGACATTGTCCTGCATCTCGACGTCTACCTCGACATGCTTGTAACCAACTACGGGGCATGGATCTACGCCATTCTGTTCATGGTGATCTTTTGTGAAACCGGCCTTGTGGTCATGCCCTTCCTGCCGGGCGACTCCCTGCTGTTCATCGCTGGCGCCGTGGCGGCCGGTGGCGGCATGGATCCGGTACTGCTCGCCGGCCTGCTGATGCTGGCGGCGATCCTGGGCGACAGCACCAACTACATCATCGGACGAACGGCAGGTGAAAAGCTGTTCAGCAATCCGGACTCGAAGATCTTCCGTCGTGACTACCTGCAACAAACCCACGACTTCTACGACAAGCACGGCGGCAAAACCGTGACCCTGGCGCGCTTCCTGCCGATCATCCGTACTTTTGCACCGTTCGTCGCCGGCGTGGGAAGAATGCCTTATCCGCGTTTCTTTGCCTTCAGCGTGCTGGGCACCCTCCTATGGGTCGGCGGCCTGGTGACGCTCGGTTACTTCTTCGGCAACGTGCCATTCATCAAGAAGAACCTGTCGCTACTGGTAGTCGGCATCATCCTGCTCTCGCTGGTGCCGATGATCATTGGCATGGTGCGTAACCGCCTTGCCGGTTCGAACTCCAAAGCCGAATCGCGCTGACACGATGTGGTCCCTGAGCGCCTGGCGTCGCCGGCGCACCCTGGCAAAGCACCCGATTGCCGACGACATGTGGCAACGGGTGCGTCATCACCTGAGTTTTCTCGACGGCATCAGCGCCGCCGAAGACCAATGGCTGCGCGAAGCCTGCGTGCTGTTCCTCGAAGACAAGCACCTGAGCGCCCTGCCCGGTGTCGAACTGCATCAGGAACAACGCTTGCTGCTCGCCGCCCAGGCGCAATTGCCGCTGCTGCACCTCGGCGACCTGAACTGGTATCAGGGCTTCCACGAAATCATCCTCTACCCAGACGACTTCCTCAGCCCCCAGCGCCATCGCGATGCCAGCGGTGTCGAGCACGAATGGGACGGTGAGCACAGCGGTGAAGCCTGGCAGCAAGGCCCGATCATCCTCGCCTGGCCCGGCGTAATGGCCAGCGGAGGCTGGGAAGGCTACAACCTGGTGATCCACGAACTGGCGCACAAGCTCGACATGCTCAACGGCGTCGCCAACGGCCTGCCGCCGCTGCATGCCGACATGCGCGTCAGCGACTGGGCCAACGTCATGCAAGAGGCCTACGACGACCTAGACCGGCAACTGGAACGCAATCCCGATGCCGAAACCGCCATCGATCCGTATGCCGCCGAAAATCCTGCCGAGTTCTTCGCCGTCACCAGCGAATACTTCTTCAGCGCCCCGGATTTGCTGCACGAGGCTTATCCACAGGTGTACCAGCAGTTGAAGCTGTTCTATCGCCAGGATCCGCTGGCGAGGTTGAAGCAACTTCAGGCGCATGACCCTGTCTATCAGGCACACCAGTGAGCGCCATACGACTTCTGGTCCATGGCGTCGACACAGGAATATGCCTATAATCGCCGCCACTTTTTGGTCAATCCGGCCAAGTGTTTTTGGTCAACTAACGGGGGCAACGCCCAATGAGCTACAGCAAGATTCCGGCTGGCAAAGACCTGCCGAACGACATCTACGTCGCGATCGAGATCCCGGCCAACCACGCGCCGATCAAATACGAAATCGACAAAGACAGCGATTGCCTGTTCGTTGACCGTTTCATGGCCACCCCAATGTTCTACCCGGCCAACTACGGTTACATCCCGAACACCCTGGCTGACGACGGTGATCCCCTCGACGTGCTGGTCGTAACCCCTTACCCGGTTGCTCCAGGTTCGGTAATCCGCGCCCGTCCGGTCGGCATCCTGAACATGACCGACGACGGCGGCGGCGATGCCAAAGTCATCGCAGTCCCACACGACAAGCTGTCCCAGCTGTACGTCGACGTGAAGGAATACACCGACTTGCCAGCGCTGCTGATCCAGCAGATCGAGCACTTCTTCGCGAACTACAAAGATCTCGAAAAAGGCAAATGGGTGAAGATCGAAGGCTGGGCCGGCGCAGACGCCGCCCGCGAAGCGATCACCAAGTCGGTTGCTGCCTACAAAGGCTAAGCCCGGCTGCAGGCTTTTAGCTGCAAGCGGCAAGAAAAACCCCGGATGATCCGGGGTTTTTTGTGGGTGCCTGACAAGCACACAAAACACTACGTTTAAACACGCCTTCCCATGGTTTTTGCTTGTTTAAAATTCCCCTGGAGCGTCTTACATCCGGTCGTAAATTTCCCGCAAAATTTGAACGAGGCGTTTATTCAAACCCTTGTTAGCCGCCAGTAGACTCGCGTTCATGAAAAAGAACACTAGCGGCCCACGCTTCAAAGCGCTCCTCGAAGCAGCGAACATCACGACCACCGGATTTGCCGAATTCCTGGATACGGCTCCGCAAAATGTACATAACTGGTACACCCGCGGTGTGCCTGCCCATTGCATGGAAGAAGTCGCCAGAAAACTCTCCGTCAGCAGCGACTGGCTAAAAACCGGCGAAGGCTCGAAAGACGCCCAACACCTGCGCCTGCTCGACGAGTCCGGCAACACCTTCGATGCCCAGACCATCCGCGGTGTCTACACGGTCATAGAGCCTGTCGACGTCGAACTGCCATTCCTCAAAGAAGCTGTCACCGCCCCGGGATCCAACAAAACCCATGTCATAGAAGATCCCGAGAAATCCATCCGCCTGCCCCGCAGCCACCTCGACTCCCTGGAAATCAACCACGCCGACGCCATCTGCACCCTGATGAGCGGCAATAGCATGGGTGAGAAAATTGAAGACGGTTCGACCCTGGCGATTGACCGTGGCCTGACCCAAATTGTCGATGGCGAGATCTACGCCATCGAACATGACGGCATGCTGCGCATCAAGTACCTGCACCGACTACCCGGCAACTCCCTGCGACTGCGCAGCCACAACCGCGCCGAATACCCGGATGAAATCTTCAGGGCCGCACAGATCGAAGAGCAGAACATCAGGGTGCTGGGCTGGGTGTTCTGGTGGTCGACCCTGAACAAACGACGGCCGACGGTGCCCTTTCTTTAAGCGCTCCAGAACGCCCATCGACCACCCACCCCGGTGGCCAAACGGCTCTGCCCGGCACTTCCCGCTGGGAATTTCCGTCAAACCTGCGTATGCTGCGCCCCACATTTGTGCATCGACCCGCCCTGCGGCTCAGATGCACTGGCCTGGCAGATGACTTTCTCACCAGGCCCCACAGCCGGACGCAAGATCCGGGTGTACGTTTTGAAGGCTGGCGCGGTTTACCAAAAATGATCCAAGCCAGTCCCCGAGAAGCCGGCCACAAGCCGGCTTTTTAATGCCTGAAATAATCTAGTCTTATATGGCTATCATGCAAAAGCTCAGCCAAGCGAATATCACGGTGGGTCGCCCTGAACTGCAGGCTTTTTATGGTGCGCTCGCGGGGCAAAAGGCCAAACGCGGGGTGTTCATTACAACCTCTGGGTTTACCGCTCACTCCATCGACTTCGCCAGATCGGTGGAGGGCATCGTGCTGGTGGACGGAACACGCTTGGTGCATTTAATGATGGATCATGAAGTGGGTGTTACGTCGAGGTTGTTGCGCCTGCCTGCACTGGATCGCGATTATTTCGATGAGGAGTGAAGAGTCGTTTTCTGTACATCGAGCTCAACTCACAAAGGCAAAATAATGGCACACTGCAATCACTCACCCAGTGTGATTATTGTTGAATCGGAGAGTGCTCAGGACTGAGCCAGACAAATGTAGAAGTCAAGGAGACTGAATATGCCGGACGTCAAAAGCATCAAGGATCAAAAGCTTCTGTACCACCTCACCTCGGTAGAAAACCTGAGTGGCATTTTCAAGGAAGGTTTGAAACCTCGCGCTGATCTCGCTGCCTTCAAAGACGTGGCAGACGGTGAAATCCTGAAAAAGCGACAAGCCCTCGAGCTTGACCGCTATGTGCCCTTTCACTGGTTTGCTGCAAATCCATTTGATGGAAGCGTGCAACGCAGCAGACCCGGCTCCAAATTCGTTCTGATCTCGGTTTATCGAACCGTTGCAAAACAAAACGGTTGGAAAATCATTCCCCGCCATCCACTGGCCAGTGATTCGATCCAATTATTGGATTACGACGAGGGTTTCGAAGCCATCGATTGGGAAGTCATGAGCACACGCGAGTATCAGGATCCTCATTGCAAAAGCATCTGCATGGCGGAATGCCTTGCGCCGGGTGTTGTTAAACCAGATGCTTTCTTCAAAGTTTTCACTCCTGATGCAGAGGTAGAAGCACTCTGCGCGGCTAAAATGCGCGAAGCCGGTGTTACTGTACTCACCGGCGTGAATCAGAGAATGTTTTATCAATGAACTACAAAAGTCTGAATCCAGAGAAGGCTCTGATTTGGCGTATCGTCCATCGCGATAACCTGCCCTGGATTCTGGACAACGGTCTGCATTGCGCAAACTCGGATGTTCAGGCACCGCAGTACGTGAATATCGGCAACGTCGAATTGATCGACAAGCGCCGAACCCGCCCTGTGCCTATCGCGCCCGAAGGGGTTCTAGCCGACTACGTGCCCTTCTATTTCACGCCCTTCTCTGTGATGATGAAAAATATTCAGTCCGGGTGGAGCGTTCAGCAGCGCAGCAATGACGAGATCGTGATTCTTGTCTCCAGCCTGTACCGCGTTGAAGAGCTAGGCTTGCCGTTTGTCTTCACAAATGCACATGCCTATCCGGCTTGGACAGACTATTACAGCGATCTGGCGCACCTTGGCGAAATCGATTGGCCGATCCTTCAGCGGCGCGACTTCAAACGTGACCCTGATGACCCCCGCAAAATGGAGCGTTATCAGGCCGAAGCGCTGATTCACCATCACCTACCGATTACAGGACTCCTGGGCATCATGTGCTACACCGATGCAATGAAAGAACGCATAGAACAAGAGGCGGCCGCTAGAGGCTTGGCCCTTTCCGTTCATGCACGTCCAGGATGGTATTTCCAATGATCCGATTTACCCAAGGCAACCTGCTGGAAGCCAAGACCGAAGCCCTCGTCAACACGGTGAACACCGTGGGTGTTATGGGTAAAGGCATCGCGCTGATGTTCAAGGAGCGCTTCGCACAGAACTACCGTCTGTACGTGGCGGCCTGCAAAGCGGGTGAAGTAGTTACCGGCAAGGTCCACGTCACTGCTGTTAATGAGCTGGACGGCCCTCGCTGGATCGTCAACTTCCCTACCAAACGTCACTGGCGATCTCCCTCGCAGATGGAGTGGGTGACGGATGGCCTGCATGACTTGCGTCGGTTCTTGATCGAAAACCATGTGAAGTCTGTAGCAGTCCCACCGCTAGGAGCGGGCAATGGTGGATTGAAATGGCCTGAAGTTCGCGAACAGATTATTGATGTTTTGAGTGATCTGGATGTCGATGTATTGGTATTCGAACCCTCCAATCAATATTTGAATGTCGCTAAACGTAGCGGTGTAGAAAAGCTCACACCTGCTCGTGCGCTCATTGCCGAATTAGTTAGACGCTATTGGGTTCTAGGCATGGAATGTAGCCTGCTTGAGATTCAGAAGCTGGCATGGTTCCTGGAGCGCGCAATAGAGAGGTTGCCGGGAACTGAGAACCCGCTGAATCTTAAATTTGTGGCTCATAAATATGGACCGTATGCCAATCGATTGGAGCATCTGCTCAACAACCTTGATGGCAGCTACCTGCATTGCGATAAACGCATTAGCGATGCAGGTATCAGTGATGTGATTTGGTTTGATCAAGAGCGCAAGACCTTCCTACAGACCTATCTCAATACAGAGGCCAAGGAATACTCCGATGCCTTGGAGCGTACCACCGAGTTGATCGATGGCTTTGAATCACCTTTTGGTATGGAGTTGCTCGCTACAGTGGACTGGCTGCTTAGTCAGGAAGGGGTACCTCCGACTGTTCCTGCGGTGCGTGATGCATTGAAGCAATGGGATGGTGGAGCGGGCGCTGCGGCTCGCAAAAGCAAACTGTTCGACAATCAGGCGCTCGATATTGCAATCAAACGCCTTACCTCCAGTAGCTTTAGACCTGAAATGACTGCCTGTTAAGGTGTGTCATTTTCAATGCTGACCGGTAACAGCCGGCCATGATAGAGAGGCTTTAGTCTACTAACATGGCTCGGTTTTATCAGACTTCCGCTCAGTAGGCATCACTCGCGCAAGGCCGAAAATAGCCTTGGCAAATGCCTCTCCAACACCACTTCGTGAAACCTGAACAACCTCATTCAGGCCTGTCTCACTAGATAGTTTCAACTCATCGTAAAGACAGATAGGGAGTTCGCGGTTGTTTTTGAACCTACGATCAGGGCCACCCTTTTTGTTAACAAACTGCCACGTCCTATCGACTACCGTGGCGTCCCTGGGAGGCGAAGCACTCTCGATGAAACGCGTTGCATTGACCTGCAACTGCAGCTCTCGATAGCCAACCGCGCCCACACCGTTCTCGTCATAAACCAACACTCGATCAGGGAAGAAATGCAGCGTTTGGCGTCCGACAACTATGGAGATAGTTTCGATATTGGTTTTTACATAGGGCGGCGAGGACCGAGCGATAGTCGTTTTTTTTCGACGCACAAGATTGCTCGCGCCAGCATGGTATTTACGATCATAAACGGCGCCTGAGGCCTCGATATGCCATGCGGCATCCGCTGCCGAAACTTGCTGACCGCTGCTGTGCAAAGCCTCGTAAGCCTCTTCCATGTCAGCGTCAAAGTCGTAAAAAAGCACCACTGTCTTTGCAATTGAATCCCGAACCGCGACGGCGATTGTCAGGACTGTGCCAAGGATAAATGCTCCCCACACAGCCCAACCGGGCAAGCCATTACCCAGCGCAAGAAAAACAGCAACGATCCCCAAAGCACAAATCCATGGCCAAAGTCGCTTTCGTGCCTGTTTTTCACTCATTTCTTCGAGCAAATCTCGCGAGGATGAATCGACAATTTCCGACACATCCGCAGACTCGATCTCGACTAAAGGAGCGTGAGTCCCCTCAGGTATTACCCCATGTTCAATCCGGGGCAAAACTGGAGACTCATTGCGCAGCTTGGGTACGGTAGCGCGGTAGTACACACCTCCCTGCCCCATGTGAACATAATTCCCGCGGGGCCCCGTACCGATGCGCAGGCCCTTGATCCCCACTGAGACGCCCACACCCTGCTGGGACAGATTGAAACGAAACGGTCCGACCCTGATACTTTTACGAATATAAAATCCCATCACCGTTCCTTGCTATGGCCTTTCAATAGCCCGCCCATTACTGCTCACCAATCACAAGCAGTACATCATCGATGTATCGCCCTTCGGCGCCGTGGGTACCATTACGCAAGTAGCCAGGAATCATTTGCTGAAATTCAACACGGTCAGCTGGAAGAAACTCAAGCAATGCTTCCAGCATCGCAGGCCTCAACAACCGCTGATTGGCTGGGATCTCTGGCAAGTTTGGCCGAATTACGTTTTCTTCCAACCAAGTCAACTTCTCTCGCAGGCTGTAATTACCCTCCAGGGTAATTCGCTCAGCATGTTCGCTCTGCTCATCAGCCACTTGCTGGATCGAAACCTCTTCAGATTCCGTGCTTGTCTCCTCGATGACTTCAACCGGCTCCGTTCGCAACCGTGCCAGCTCTTGAAGAATCGGCTCGATTTGCACGCGAGCATTACGGAACCAGTCCACCGACCAAATGCGCCGAATATTCCAGCCCAATTGCTCCAGCACGCTTTGGCGTAAGCGATCACGGTCACGCGCCGATTTGGCCGAATGGTAGGCAGCTCCATCGCACTCGATCCCCATCAGGTAACGGCCAGGTTGCCCAGGATCGCGGACGGCCAGATCGATGAAGAAACCAGCCACACCAACCTGCGGCTCGCACTGATAGCCATGACGCGCCAACATTTCAATGACTGCCACTTCGAAATCACTGTCGGGCGCACGATCGTTTTCTTTGATGTGAGGCATCCGGCCAGATTCAGCAAAATGCAGAAAATCACGCAGTGCCTGCACGCCTCTACTGGAGGTCCCAGTTACAAGGACATCGGTTGAGCCAAACGAGGAGAAAACCTGCATGCGCTTCTTCGAACGGGTATAGAGCACGTTCAAACGCCGCCATCCGCTGACACCGTTGATTGGGCCGAAACGTTGAGGAACGCTACCACCTACCTCCATTGGACCGTAGGTCCCGGAGATGTAAATAACATCTCGTTCATCACCCTGAACGTTTTCCAGGTTTTTGATGAACAGCGGCTCATCCTGACTCTGATTACGGTCCAGCGCGACTTGTAGCTGCGGGCTCTGTTTTGCCAGATGTTCAAGCATCCGCTCAATCTGGTCGGCCTGTTTGACGTTCATGGCCACGACACCCAGCGATTCATCAGGGCGATGAATCACGTGGTGTTCAATAGCCTTGGCGACAACCTCTGCCTCTTCCAGGTTGCGCTGTTCGACAAAACGCCCGCGCGGCACTCTGACAAACTTGACGCCGAACTCTGCAGACTCACGGTGCGGTGATGGGTACACCACCAGATTGCTTTCATAGAAGGCTTTGTTGGAGAAAGCGATCAGGCTCTCGTGGCGAGAACGATAGTGCCAACGTAGACGTCGCAGTTTGAACAGCGGCATGGCAGCTTCCAAAATGCTTTCCGAGTCCTCAGCTAACGAAGCATCGGTTTCGTCGGTATCCGAATCGCCGCCATTGCGGGAGAAGAAGTTCGTAGGTGGCAGCTGTTTCGGGTCTCCCACGACCACTAGCTGCTTGCCCCGGGCGATGCTTCCCAATGCCTCTTCTGGACGCATTTGAGAGGCTTCGTCCATCACGACCAGATCGAATTCGAGGTGCCCTGCGGGTAAATATTGAGCGACGGCCATTGGCGACATCATGAAGCAGGGCTTGAGGCCTTGCAGGGCTTCAGCCGCACGATTCATCAAGCTACGGATCGGTACGTGCCGTGTCTTTTTCTCGGCTTCACGTTGCAGTAGGGCCAATTGCGTGAAGTCTCTGACCGCTCCATGGCTATTTCCGACAGGGATATTGTTTTGACTGATACGCGATGAAACCTGTTCGCGCTGAAGACGCTTGAGCTGCTCATCGATTTCCGCAAAACGAGCGCGGATAGCCTCCTGCTCTTTGCCCGAAAACTGGCCCAAGGCGGGATTTAGCTCAAGGACTTTCAATGCCCAGCTATCAAGAAGCCCTAGCAGGCAGGCATCGACGCAGCGCTCAGATTCCAGTTTTTGCGTCTCGATTGCTTCGACGACTGTCTCAAACCCCAACTCAACCAGATGCAATCGCAAGCGACGGTACTCGAACCAATGGTCGAGCAAATCAGGGTTTTGAGCTGCCCAGGCCAAACGGCCAGCCATTGGCTCGAAATCTTGTTTCTCGATTGACTGCCACCATTGACCAGCAGTTACTGCAGCACTTTGGAAGAATGCCTCGATCGACTGTTCCCAAGTCTCTACAGCGAGCGCGAGCGTTTTAGCTTGTTGATGCCAATGAAGAATCAGGGACTCGGCTTCTTTTGACGTGCAGGCGGTCAAGCGCGGAATGAGAATATCTCGAATCGGCAATGCCAGAATGGGCTGAACGAAGGCAACGGTATGCCGCCAACTCGTCAAGCGAGGTCGTGCCGCAGAAAGATTGTCTATCCGAGGAAGCTCTTCACCTTGCAAGCACGTTTGTAGTACAGAGTCGTTCTGTAAGGCTGCCGAGCGGGCCTGCCAACTTTCCACCGACTGAATCAGCTGAAGCATTTGCCCCATGGTCGGCTGCTCTTCGCTGATTACGGGTAGCAAAGAACGCAGCGCAGTTCCGATGTCCTTGATCAGGCGAACATACAAACCCTCTGAGGAGAGCAAGTCTTCTGAACGCAAATCATGACTGTCAAAAGGCAACAGCTCTTCCAGATCCAGCCGATGTTCCAGAACATCCAACAAGTAAGGTTCAAGCTCCGCACTATCAGTCGCAACTTTGGCCAGATGCTCGCTATCTACCTTGAGCAGGTACTCCGCGATCCATACCTTTGCACCAAATCCTCGCCCGCATTCGGTACGCAGGAGCTTGTACCACCCCCGAATACGCTTGAGCGCATCGATGGGAGTATCAAGCCCTTTGAAGTGTTCACCCAGTTTCTCGGTGAGCACTTTGCTTTCATCTAGTTGCTTGTGCTTTTTCAGATACGCGATGACATCTGGCAAGTTCACCAGAAGCTGGTTCAGCTTGAGCCCTGGCCGCGCCATCGTCAGAACTTCAGCCTTCGCAGAGCGCCATTGCCCCTTGAACCAACGGAAAAGTGATTTGTCCGCCAGAACCCGGCTCAAATCTTCCAGTCGCGTATGACTGGGCAATCGATCGAGAGTGAAATGATTCGCTGCCTGCTCCTGCAACTGTTTGATGACCGGAATGTCGCTATCCAACTCTGCGACCAACTCGTCCAAGCTCTCATCTTCGAAGCGTTTGTGGCGAAGATGTGCCAAATCCTCGGGCATCGCCGCAAGCATTTTCAGAAAAAGCACCAGTTGCTCAATTCCGACAAAATCGCTTCGCAAACCCTGAACCGCAGACTCTTCCGATAACAGCCGAATCAGCATTTGGGCTCGTGGGGCCAACTCCAGCAACTCCTCGGCTTCTTCGATCACATCGAGCAACGCATTGAGGGACAGGGCCTCATCACCGTTATGCAAACGAATGGACGCGCAGGATTTTTTGATTGACGCTATCGCTTGTCCAGAGCCAATGACATCTGCGCGCAGCGACCGAGCCAGGACCACTTGCTCGTCCAATAAGGAGTCCATACCTTGCAGCCAGAGCTTCAATGCCTCACACGACTCGATATCCAGTCGGCCTAGCAGATCCCAATCCTCGTCACCTTTGGGAAATGCGAGTGCAGGAATTGAAGCGGCCAAACTTCGCAACTGATCTGGACTGTAGGTTTCCAGAGCGGATACCTGCAATTGCTCCGCTAATTGAGGTCGAAGGGAGGCGAGTCGTCCCAATGCCTGCTGAGCCAGGGCAAGACTCTCTAGAAGAGCAGAGCGCTCTGCGCCAGTCACACGAGTTTTGGTGCTACCAAACCATGGGTGCGTCTCAAGCATGCCAGCGTGACCAGCTTCTTCAGCTGTCTTGCGATAGATGTGTGCATAGAAGCCAGCCTGCTCTTGCAGATGCCCTTTATCGATTCGCACCTCTGACTGCGGATGGAGATCGGCCGGTTTAATCGACAATGCCTCACGCAATCGAGTTGCTTGCATCAGCACTTCGTGAATACTCATGCCCGACTCTTCGAACTGGGCATGCAAGAGGTGTACGTGCTTATTGAGTTGCTGCTTCAATCGCTCATAGTTGGCGATCAGATCCGTCAATTGCTTGGGCGAGCGATAGCCGCCACTTTTCTGAATCCGCTGACGAATGCTATCGATGACAGCGCTTTTTTGACTCTTATGGCTGTGCAACTCTAGACAAAAATCGCCCAAACCTGCTCTCGTCAGTCGGGTCTTGACCACCTCAAGCGCTGCACGCTTCTCGGCAACGAACAATACTTTTTTACCTTGGGCCAGCGCCGCTGCAATCATGTTGGTGATGGTCTGAGACTTACCCGTTCCTGGAGGGCCCTCAATCACAAGATCATCACCGCGAATGACATCTATCAAGGCACTGTGCTGTGAGCTGTCGGCATCGTCGATCAGAGGAAACTGCAGGTGCACCTGCTCGATATCGTCAATTGAATGCTCGACGCAAAAGGCGCCTTGTTTTCCTGACGAATCGGCGGGTAAGCCATCCATCCCTGTAAGCCGATTGACCAAGCCATGGTCCAGCAACGATTGGTCTTTCCAACGAGCAGGATCAAGGTCGAGATACATCATCAACTTGCCAAATTCGAACAAGCCAAGCGAAGCGAAGCGATGAACCTTCCAGTCAGGTTTGACCTTCAGCACCGTTTCGACAATACGTTCGAAATACTCCTCGGGTGTGCTGTCGTCGGTTATGCGCGGTAGCGCGATACCAAAATCGACACGAAGCTTTTCTCGCAATGACAGGTTGGTAAGAATGTCTTCGCCAGTAGGTTGAACGCGGTATTCGAATGTCGCGGTTTGAGGGTTGAGCTTGCCTTTCTCCAGATTCACTGGCACCAACATCAGGGGCGCGAGACGGGTGCTGTCTTTGCCCGCCACTGACTCATCCCACTCCAGAAACCCAAGCGCAAGATAAAGGATGTTCGCCCCCGTCTCTTCGAGAGCTGATCGCGATTGGGTATACAAAACCTGTAACCGCGACTCCATCTCTGCGGGGTAATAAAGTGTCTGAATCGCATCGTCAGAGTGCTTGGCAGCTTGCCCATTTTCAGGGGGGCGTGGCAGTTCATAGCTAGTCGTCATGCCAAGAATCTGTGCCCAGACTTCTGCTGTCGGTTGTTTCTTTAACTCGACAACCGCACCAGTTTTCTCATCCAGTCTTAAAAAGCCATGAGTCAGCAGCTGCCTTTCCGTTGGCTCTGGAACAGCAGCGAATCGCATGGCTTTTTCGTCTGCCAAAGAGACAAATAGATGGTCCGGTAACTCATCAATGATCCGCACGAAACGCTTGGAGCGTGCATGTGAAAAATTCAGCAGCCTATTGCGAGCGCTGAGATCAAGAAGCCTGCTCCTCAGTTTTTCCAGGCTATCCGGTATCTCGCTTGGCGGTGTATCAAGATCATCCCAATCGGTAGACGACTCAGGATCAACGGGCGTCGAGTATTTTTGGGCTTCTTTATCAAATCGATAAACCGATCCACCACGACCGGCCCCTTTGTTGAGCAACCCCTGGGAAATGAGTTCATCGCGAAGACTCCAGTACTCTTCCTCAGTGATAGAAAAATTCTGAAGCTCCGCACGCCGATCAATCCGGTCCCGGAGTGTTTTGTTACCAACGGCCGTCCCGTCTGCCGGGACCAACTCCAGTATCCATTGCTGAACGAGTTCATACCGTTGGATAGCCAATGATTCAGGGCCTGAGTTCACGTCAATCACCGCTAATTTTTTGAGGCATTTGCCAATTGAGGTTTCTGGGCACGATAAACCCATGCTCAGCTTCAGCTAGCCGCGACAAGAAGGGCTTTAAGGAAACGTTGCCGATACTTTGCAACGCCAGATGCCATCCTTGGGAAACAGCGGCCTACCTGGAATTTGATGGATGCAACAATATCCAGCACGCAGAGCCAGGTAAAGGCAAAGTGCCTTTACACCGCTTAAATCCATGGCCTCGTCGACAATCGGTCAATTAGCTGCCAGCCAAATTGAATTGTCGCAGCGCTACTGCGACAAATGAAAAACCAGTTGTGTCAGCACCGCTGTCACATTTACCCCTCACGGATAACTAAACCCTTTCACCAACGTCAACTCCCCCACCGCACGCATCGGCACCAGGAACGTCTCCATCTTCTCGCTCGGCGTGCCTTCCTCGGTAATCACCGTCACCTGGGCTGTGGTCAGCGCTTGCACCGCGTCCTCCTGCCCCTCTTCATCACTGCTGTAACCGCCGCCGAAGTAGTTCACATACACCAGATATTGCCCCTTGATCGGCGCAGGCATGGCGAAGATTTCCGGGCCGTAGCCGGTGGTGACGTCGACGTCGAGCGCTGCGCCGTTGGGGACGACGCGCTCGCCGTACCAGATGTGCGCGCCGTCGGGGGTGATCAGGTGCAGGTCGAGGTCGGTGTTGTCGCTGTCCCAGGCCAGCAATACGCGCAATTTGGCCGGGGTCGCGCCGCCGCTGCTGTTGAGAAATTGCGTGCGCTGACGTTGTTGGCCATCAGGGCTGCGAACCTCGACGCTGTTGCTGCCGTTGGGGAATGAGAACGGGCGATCGAAGCGCCCCGCCGGGTCGATTTTCAGCGGCATGCTGACCCCGTTGACGATCAGACGGCCGGGCTCTGTGGATTTGGCTGTAGCTTTGATCTGCCCGCTGATGCGAGCCGTGTTGGCCTGCCCTGTCGGGGTATTCACCGATGAGGCCGGGTAGTTGACAGTCTGCCGGAAGTTTTCCCCTTCGCCCTCATGCGCGCCGGTGCGCCAGCCGCCTGCGGGGGTGTCGAGTTTGACGCTGTCAGCCGCCATCACCGATGGCAACGCCACCAGCGAACAGAGCAACAGCAAGACCTGTGGATAACGGAGTTTCATGGTCTACTCCAGCAAGAGGTGGCGGGCGAGCCCTTCGATGTAGGTTTCATCCTGGCCATTGGGGTGTGCTTCGAAGGCCAGGTGCAGGTATTCGTGGGTCAGGTCGAGGCGGTCTTGCAGTGTCCGCGCGCCACGCACGTAGATACGCTGACGTTCGCGGTCGACATAGGGGCGGCCGAATGCCAGGCGGCATACGGCGAAGGTGCTGACTTCGTTGTAGCCGGTTTCGCTTTCAAGTTTTTGGCGCCAGCCGCGCCGTTGTTTCTGCAGCCATTCTTGTGCGGCGGGCAACGCTTCGCAGGACGCGACCGGGTTGTCCCAGCGACTGAGACTGGCGCGTGGGTAGGCGTGCAGCAGGATGGCGTCGTAGCGCTGGCCGGCACGGGCCTGTTCGACGGCTTGCTGCCAGGACAGTTTGTCCGGGCCGGGTTGATCGGAATGGTAGGTGATGGTGCTGCCGGCCAGCACCAGGTCGCTGGTCCAGGCGGCGATGTCGCGAGACTCGGGCGACGCCGGACGCGGCGCGACTCGCTGACGACTGCTGCTGTCGTCGATGCTCAGGCAGTCACCGCTGCGCGTGGCGTTTTGCAGCAGGTAAGTGCGGATGGCCACGGCCAGGGCTTTGGCGGCTTCGACCGGTTCGGTACTGGCTTCGCGCTGGAGCACACGGGCAACGTACTCTTCGCGATCCAGACGAGCCACGAGCTTGTCGCTCAGCAGAAACAGTTCACCGTCGCTGTGGATATCCAGCGCATTACCGTTGGCGAATTCGACGCGGTAGTCACCCTGCAATGCCCCGGAAGTCACTGCGGTGCCCCCGGACAGCACGCGCCGAAGTGGATAGCGAGAGAACAGGTCGACCTCTACGCACTGCCCTGCATCCACAGGCCATGCAACAGGAATCACCGTAGACAGTGCCTGCGCGTAATCACGCAGTACCCGTTGACTGGTACCGCGCCCGCCGGCCCAGACCGGTGTACCGTCCGCCGTCCAACCGGCAAACCCGCCCTGTCGCGATGTTGCACCCTGATCCGCCAGCCAGCTCCAGGTCTTCACCCGCAGACGGCTTCCGAGTTCGCCGACGACCTGGCCATCGGCGGCATTGAGCATCACATCGAGCAACACACGTCGGGCTTGATCCTGCGCCGGCAGCACGGCCAACATCTTCAACAGTTCCGCCACCGAAACCCGGGTAGCCGGTTGCAACGAAGGCAAATCCAGCAACCATTGCGGCGCCTGCCGCGTCTGCCAATAGGCTCGCCAGTCGGCATCGCCGATGCCCAACCGTGCGGGTTCGAAATACAGACCGCATGACTTCACCAACGCCTGATCACGCTCGATCCTGCCGCCCGCCGTGCAGCAATAAACCTCTTCCTTCGACTGGCCCCGGCATTCATAAGCCGGCTCACGTGCGCCGGTGTCCACCAGCCAGGCGTAGACGAACAACTTCCACACACTGCCCAATGGCGACTGCAACGTCTGCGGCAACGGCTCGCGGGTGATCACCTGCGTTCGACTCAGCGACAACAAATCGCCCTTGAAGGCCAGGCGCAAAGGTTCGTCCTGCGCCGTTGCCAGCACAGGGATCAAACACAACAACCAACCTGTCAGCCGCCTGTGCACGTCAGTGAACCGTGACCTGGCCAAGGGCTGCCTTTTGTTCCATCGCCTGATGCTGCGGCGCATAAACCTGAGTGAAACGCACCGGCGGCAAGTTGAACTGCCCCTTCTGCGAGAAACGCACCAAATGCCTCAGGCGCAATTCACCACTCAAGGCATCGACCGGAATGGCGTAAGCCATTTGCCCCGGTTCGAAACGCGCCTTCTCCAGGGACGTCGGCTCGGTGCCGGCCTTGCCCATGAGTTTGATGCCCCAGGTCGTGCGCTCGACATCGGCGCCCGGTGGCAGCGGCACTTCCAGCATCCCGTAACGCAACGGTCTGGCGGCTTGGCTGGTGACGATCACCTCATCGAGATAGAGGTTGTCGCTGGACAGTGGCGCGTTGCCGACCGCTTCAAGTTTGAAGGTGAAAGCCTCATCCCCCGGCACCAATCGCGACAGGCGACGGGTGATGGTCACGGCCATCGGATCGACCGCCGGCTGTTGGCTGCGGTAACTCAATGCAGCGCGCAGCGGACGCTCTTGCGCGCCGGTCAGCGTCAATACCGTCGGCACTGGCGCAGCCCCCTGCCACGTCCAATACATCTCCCCAGAAACCCCGTACTGTTTCTTCCAGCCTTCACCCGGCGCCAATGCAATGGTGGGCGATGCCTGCTCGATGCTGCGTTGCAGCCAGGTCAACGCCAACGCACGTTCCAGGGTCGATTGCTGAGGCAGCAAACGTTGCAGCAAGGCCTGGGCGTGAGCCTGATCGAAGGGTTGCAGCGACAGGTTCAGCGCTTCGGCAAACGGCTGGGAACTGACCGCCAGACGTTGCTGCGCGTCGGCCAGTTGCCGATTGAACACGTCCGGTAAAGCGACCTTCGCTTGCCTGGCCAACGATGCCGTCAGCACGCGTGCAGCCGCCAGCCCCAAGGCTGAATCCGGATCACTCATGACGAGGCTGTCTTCGCCGTTCTCCATCAGGTTCGCCGCGGTGCCCTCGCCCGCTTTCGCCAGGTCGTCCATCAAGCCACTGAGCAAGGTGTTGACCGGCAACTGCATCTGTTTGGCGAACGACAGGATCAGCGCCCGCTGCAACAACGGCGTGTTCTTCGCCTGTTTGGCGTAGACCTCCAGCACCCGCTGCCAATGCTCCGGCGGCAGGCTCAGTTCCAGCACCTGGCTGGCGTGCCAGTCGGCGTAATAGGCGTAGGCGGTGAGGAATGCATCCGGCTCGCCATCCATGCCCCACCAGGTGAAGCTCGCCGAAGGGCCGGCCATTTGTACCAGACGCAAGCGACTGTTTTGCATGATCAGACGCAGGCGATCACGGATCTGCGGATTCGCCGCCAGCGTCGGGTAGGCGATGCTCAATGGCAGCAGGCCGCTGGCGGTCTGCTCGACGCCACCGTAGGGGTAGCTCAACAGATCGTCGAGTGCAGAACGGAACAACGCTTGCGGACTGTCGTCCAGACGCAGGCGGATATCACTGGCGTCTGTCGGCAACGTCAGCGGCGTATCGCCCTCACCCACATCAAGGCTCTGGGTTTGAGTCACCTGCCAGCCTTCACCGGTTGCGCTCAGGCGCACCGCCAGGGCATCAGCGGTTTTGCCATCCTGCATCAGCTCGGCGCTCCACTCGCCATTGACCAGTTCAAAGGTCGGCAACGGGATGTAGTTGATGCCACTGTTCAGAGTTACAGGCACCCGCTGTTCGTTGCCGGCGTAACGGGTCACCAGTTCGGCCTTGACCGGTTTCTCGGTCTGACTGAAGGCGAACACACCGAGGTCCGGTTTGTCACCGGCGCGGAATCGGGTCGGCCCGCTCCACTTCAGGTACAGCGGTTTTTCCGAGCGTACGAACTGCTTCTTCTGCCCGACCTGACCGCCATCGGCGATGGCCCTGGCGGTGATGCGCCAGCGGGTCAGGGAGTCGGGCATCTTGAAGGTGAAGCGGGTTTTACCGTTGGTATCGGTCAGCAATTCAGGTTGCCACGCCGCCGTGTCGACGTCTTCGCGACGCGGCCGCTCCAGCACCTTCACACCGCGCTCACTGCGATTGGCCTTGCCCGGTGCACCGGGGCTGCCCGGCAAGGCGACGTCATAACTGATGAACGACAAACTGGCGCTGGTGCGCACGTTGTTGCGCCGTGGGTGATAGAAGAACTGGTCGATGCTCGGCGCGACTTCCGGTTGCAGGGCGTAGACCATTTCATCGACCACGCTGACCGTCAGGTGCGCGGGGATCGCTTTGCCGGCGAACCGGGTGGTCAGGTCCACCGAGACGGTTTCACCCGGCAGGTAGGTTTCTTTGTCGGTGGCGATTGCCACGTCGATCTGTGGCGTTACCACCTTGATGCCGGCGTTCTGGAAACTGTATTGGCCACCCTTGGTGTACAACACCGAGAAGGTCAGGTTCGGCGCGAAACCGTCTTTCACCGGGATGCGCGCGCGGTGTTGGGTATCGCTGAGTTTTTCCATCGTCAGCCAGTCGCCGCCCTTGGAAAGTAGCGCAGTGGCTTCGACCTTGTCGCGTTCCAGAGATAACAGCGCATCACTCACTGGCTCGGGGAAAGTGATCAGCGCCAGCGCTTCATCGCCGGCGATGTACTCGGGCTTGTCGAGGACGATTTCCACGGTGCCGGGTACAGCTTTGACACCTTCGCCGGTCACCGAATGGCCGGTGGCGCCGACCGCCCGGCCATGATCATCCTTGAGCGTCAGGTTGTAGGTGCCTGGGCGGTCAAAGGCCAGGGTGAAACCTTTGTCGGTTGCCGCGAGCTTGCCTTCGCCGGTGCTCTGGTCCTCCAAACGCACCCAGCCATAGCTGCCTGGCGTAACGGCATCGGCTTGCTCGCCTTCGCGGGCATAGCTGAAGGCAACCTTGTCACCCACAGCGCTGAAGCGTTGAGGCGCGCTCAAGCGGAAATTCGCCGCGCCACGGTCGATGAGGATTTCCTTGGTGGTCTTGACCCGATACGCCGCACCGTCGCTGGCAAACACCGTGAGCATGTAGCGACTGGGCTTGTCCGCTGCCTGCAAGTCGAGGGACGCGCTGCCCTTGGCGTCGGTAGTCAATTCGGTGCTGGTCAGCTCCACCGGAAATTGCCCGAGGTATTGCAGTTCGTTGTCGACCATCGACAGCTGTTGGGCGCGCAGGCTCAGGCTCAATTTCGCATTGGCCACCGGTTTTCCATCCGGGTACAGCAGCACCAGGCTGCCCTTGACCGGTTCGCCTGTGCGGTAATCCTGCTTGGCCAGGTTAAGCGAAATCTCGAAGTGCGGCTTGATGTATTCAGCCACGCGAAAGGCGCTGCTGTAAGCCTGACCCTTGTAGTTGAAACGCAGTTCATAGCCACCGGCCACAGCGTTATCGGGCAACTGGAATCGGCCCTGGGTGCCAGCCTTGGAATCGAGCTTCAGATCGAGGGATTGCAGCGCCGTGCCGGTCGCATCCAGCACGGTCACATTGACGTCGGCCGCGCTTGGCTGCACCGAGTCCCGCGCGTTCTTGAACTCCCGCCCGACGATTTTCAGCGACACCCAATCCCCCGGTCGATACAGCGGCCGGTCGGTGAAGGCATAGAGTTTGGTGTCGTAGATTTCGCTGTCGTAGTAGAAATTCTCGGAGACGAACACCCCGCCCTCTTCGTCCTCGCCGATCACAAACGAACGCTCAGGGCTGACGTGTTTCAAGCGCAGCAAGCCATCGGTATCGGTGGCGCCGCTGCTCATTACGCCCAGGCCATCGGTCCACAGCACATTGACCTTCGGCACCGAGCTGCCTTCGTGTTTGCGCGCGGCCCACACCAGCAATTCGTCACCGGCGATCTTGCTCACCGCCACGGTGTTGGAGACGAACACCATGGTGGTGGCGCGGTACTTGCCGATCAGCGCTTCCACCAGATAAAGACCCGGCTTGAGATTGCCCAACGGGATGTACACGTTGCCCGGCGCGACGCTGACGAACTCGCTGGAAGAACCGGCCAGGTTCACCCCGGCAGGTGGCTGGATCGGCTTGGCCTGCCACAACGGATAACGGAACTGGCTGACCACCGGCAAACCCGGTATCAGTGCAAATTGCGGCTGCGCATCGTAGGGCGTTGGCGCGGCCATCGCGTTGCCCATCTTCAGTTCCGGCACTTCCTCGGTGACTTGTTTACGCGACTCGTAGGAAAACGCCCGCTGCATCACCCGACGGGATTTGCGATACCAGTTGTCCCACAGGTACGCGAGGGTATTGGACAGCCCCTCCCCCTTGAACTGGCCATCGCTGACCACCCGATGAAGGTTCTTCTGGCGCTCGAGGAAGTCCAGCGGCTTGTCGATGCGATACACCCGAATATCGGCGCCGCCGTAGGGTTCCATGCGAAACCGGCGATAGTCGCGACCCGGCGCTTCAAGGCGCACCATCGCCTGTTCATCGCTGGCAAAGCTGCTGTCGGCCAGCAGGAAAAAACTCTCGCCGGCCACCGGCGCATAGCCACTGGCCGGGACCGAGTCTTCGGCGTTTACCGCCGAGAACGGCAGCACCAATACCAACATCAGAGACAGAAAGCGCAGCATGCGGGTACCGGTCATTGGGAAAGAAAATTCAGTCGATAGACGCCGATGAAGTTGGGGTTGGCTGCGTCGGGTATCCATCGGGTGTCCTTCCATGTCATGAGTTGCTGCAGGCTTGCCGAACGCATGCCGTTGTCGGTGGTGGTGGTGGTGCCGGTGTGATAGGCGATGTAACGGCCCATCCAGATCATCAGGTGCTGGTCGTCGCCCTGGTCGAAAAACATCAGGTCGCCAGGGCGCGCTTGAGACACATCGCGGCTGACCAGATGGCTGTTGAACTGGATCAATTTGATCGCATTGACGTATGGCCCGACCTTGCCGCCGCCCTGCTGCCATTGCTGGGCAAGACCACGCTGGGCGTCGCTCAATTGCAGTTCCGGCGGCAGGTAACGATTGGACAGGCCATTGCTGCGCAGCCATTTGTCGTCATGGACTTTCAGCGCTTCGTTAGCGGCGAAGCGCACCAGCCCGGCACAGTCTTGTTGATACCAGCGCGGGCTCGGGCCCTGGCTCAGTTGCTCCTGGGCAATGCGCACGAACCAGGCACGAAACACCTGGGATTGCTGTGGGTCGAGCGACGGTGCCTCGACAGCGCGGGCACCTGCGCTCAGCAACAACGCCAGCAGGCCGAGACTTCGGATCAATGCCGTCACAGGGCTTTCCACTCCAGCGGCAGCCACTGCCAGTGGCCGTCTGGCTCGCTGCCTTCGGGCAAGGTCAGGGCGTATTTGCCGTAGCCGCCGAGCTTGCGCAGTTTCGGGATCAGCCAGGTTTGCGCGGCGTTATAGAACACCGGTTCCATGTCCTGGGGCAGGCTGTCGAGGGTTTCCTGCTGCATCAGTTGGGCCATGGAGTCCGGGCCGAAATAGACCGGCATCAGCAGGTCTTTCGGTACCACGTCGGCCATCGGCGGGAAGCGTTTGTCGAGGGTACCGAGGGCCTTCTCCACCAGCTTGTCGTCGAGGGAGAAAAGCAACGTCGAGCCATGCCGCGCCAGGCTGACTTTCATGAACGTCTTGCCGGTGATCGCGTCGGGGTTTTCGGCCTCTTTGGCCGCATAGGGACCGAAACTGGAGCTGACCTGGCGTTGCCACTGGTGGCTCTGGCTTTCCTGTTTTTCCACCACCGGGAAGGCGCCGTCCTCGACCTTGCTCTCGTAGGCACCGACCATCGAGTCGAACAGGCTGCCCAGATCTCCATCGAGTTTGCCGCTGTCATCATCGTTGAGGCTGGCCACCAGCAAGGGTGTGTACAACCGCGAATCGGCATACCAGCACAGGCCTGCCGCGCCGGCCATGTGTTCGGTCAATGCCTGGGCCACCTTCTCCTGCGCACCGAGTTTCACCAGCAGCGGTGTCTGTTGTTCGGCTGCCAGCGGCAACGCCACGCAAGCGCTGGCGCCCATGGGCATGGCTTGCCAGATCGGTTTGAAATCGAAGTCTGGCTGATTCTCCAGTTCATCCATGGCCAGGAAGCTGTGCCAGCCCTTGTCGTCCATGTCAAAACGCAGGCCGGCGAAGTTAGGGATGAAACGCTGGTAACCCATGGCCAGCACGCTGGCATTCACCGACAGGCGTTGTTTCACTTGCGGCGCGCGCGGCGGCAGGCCGAAGGCTTCGGGAAACAGTTTGTCGCCATTGAGCAGCGCAGCAATGGCCGTGGTCGACACGCTACCCGATTCTTCCGTTGCGCCACTTTGCGGGTCGTAGAGTTTCGCCGGATTGGACAACACCACCAGTTTGTCGCCATGGGACGCGAACAGCAGCGCCTTGCTCGCGTTGTAGTTGAGTTGATAGAGCGCCACGTCGTCGGTACCGACCTTCACGTCAGCGACCTTGCTCAGCTGCGAGTCGTCCAGCGCCACTTTGGCCAGCGGCTCCAGCACCTTGGCCAGCCCGCCACGATCCATCACCAGCAGGAAATCCTTGAGCCGCCCATCCGCCCCACGCCACAACGCTACATCGGCAGGCTGATCGAACAACTGCTCGATCAAGGTGTCCTGCAGTTTCAGGTCGTGTTCGTAGATGATCCGCCGCAAGCTGCCGATCAAGCCCAAGCGATCGGCATGGGTTTCGTAATAGAAGACGAAATCTTCGGTCAGGGTTTCCTTGAGGAACGGCACCGCCAGCAAGTCCTTGGGCAACTGGCTCAGGGAGTGGGTTTCCAATAGGCCATCCGGGCGGCTCATGCCCAGTATGTCACTGGCCAACACGGGGGCCGGGGCCTTGGGCTTGTGCATGAACCACCCCAACCCACCGGCCACGACAACGACCAGGCATAACCCGATCAGCAGCGTCGGCCAATGCAGGGGAGGTTTGGCCGCGGGTGCGCCAGCGGCCGGAGTAACAGTGCTATCACTCATGTTCACAAAACCCGAATTTCATCCGTGGAGCGGGGATGCTTAGTAGTTGAATGTCTTGACCAGCAGCAGGTCGCCGATTGCGCGCAGGGGCACGATGAACGTCTCGCGTTTTTCATCGACGGTGTTTTCGTTGAGCACCAGGTTGATCTGCGAGGTAATCACCTCGTTCTGGTTGCTGGTCTCATCGAAGTTATAGCCGCCGCTGCCGAAGTTGCCCCAATAGTTCACGTAAACCAGATAGGTGCCACGCAGCGGTGCGGTCATGGTGAACATTTCCGGACCCGGGCCATCGACACCGTCGGGGTCGAGGCCGCCGCCATTGGTCAAGGCCGAATGCGCCCAGAAGGCATGCTGGCCATCGGGCGTGACAATATGCAGGTCGAGTTCGGCTTTCGGATCGTCCCAACCCAGCACCACGCGAATCCGCGCCGGGGTGCGCAGGTTGTTGGCTTCATAGAATTGAACACGCTTGAGAGACTGGCCTTCGGCGCTACGCACTTCGACGCTGTTGGAACCGGCGCCAAACGCATAGGGTCGGGCGAAACGCCCTTGTTCGTCGGTATAGAGGTTCAGCGGATTGCCGTTGACCGCCAACGTGTGCGGCCCGCGCTGAGTGCCGAGGGCCTTGAGCTGGCCTTCGATCATCGTGCGATTGCGCTGCACGCCCCGATCAATCGGCGGCGTGGGATAGGCGACTTGCGGGTTTTCCGTGCGGTCCAGCAACCCGTTGAAGCGCCAGCCGCCCACCGGTTCCGACACCTCGGCACTTGGCGCGGCCAGAACCGGCACACAGACCAACCCGATCAGCAGCAAAAGAAATGAGCGCATGTGACGCCTCCTGCCATGCATGACGAAACCTTGCGCCTGATCCTGAGCGCATTACAGATGTGGATACTGCGTTTCGTCTGAAAGACCCGTGATTGCCGAGTCGAATATGACGCGAAGGTTAGACGTGCAGGTGTTTTTTAACAATCGGGCGCATCTGGATTTGCGGGAGGAATCACAGCGCTGGGTGGACGGTGAGCCGAAAAGCATCTTCCACCCTGTAGGAGCGAGCTTGCTCGCGATGAACGCAAGGGCACCGCGTCAAATCAGACAGTACGCGTCATCGTTAACGACCATCGCGAGCAAGCTCGCTCCTACAGGAATGGGCAGCACCAAATCCCCCGCTCATTTGCCCATACCCCCCCTATCTGCTAGTGTCGCGCCGGTTTAACGTCAACCGGAAATCGCCGCCATGGCCCGCAAAAAAGCTGCACTGGATTTCGAACAATCCCTCGCCGACCTGCAAACGCTGGTGGAGCGCCTGGAGAATGGCGAATTGTCGCTGGAGGACTCGCTGGCCGCTTTCGAGCAAGGCATTGGCCTGACCCGCGATTGCCAGGCGGCGCTGGCCCAGGCCGAGCAAAAGGTTCAGGTGCTGCTCGAGCGTGATGGCGAGTTGGCCGAGGAACCCTTCGACGCGGATCAGCCAGAATGATTGCAGCGTACTCGGCCACCAGCCAGGCCCGCGTCAATGCAGCGCTGGAAACCCTGTTCACCGCACCGAGCCCCGAGCTGGCGCGGCTGTACGAAGCCATGCGCTACAGCGTGATGAATGGCGGCAAACGCGTGCGTCCACTGCTGGCCTACGCCGCGTGCGAAGCGTTGGGCGGCAAGGCCGAGCAAGCCAACGGCGCAGCCTGTGCGGTGGAGCTGATCCACGCCTATTCGCTGGTGCATGACGATTTGCCAGCAATGGACGATGACGATCTGCGCCGCGGCCAGCCAACCACCCACAAGAAATTCGATGAAGCCTGCGCGATCCTCGCCGGCGACGGCTTGCAGAGCCTGGCCTTCAGCGCCCTGCTCGATCCACGCCTGAGTGCGTCGGATGCCGAAATCCGCCTGCAAATGGTCAGTGCCCTGGCGTTGGCGGCAGGCCCGGCGGGCATGGTTGGCGGTCAGGCCATCGACCTCGGCTCGGTCGGTCTGAAGCTCGACCAGAAAGCCCTGGAGTACATGCACCGGCACAAGACCGGCGCGCTGATCGAGGCCAGCGTCAAACTCGGCGCCCTGGCCAGCGGCCGTGCCGAGAAAGACGAACTCAAATCCCTGCAGACTTATGCACAGGCCATCGGTCTGGCATTCCAGGTGCAAGACGACATTCTCGACGTCGAAAGCGATACCGAAACCCTCGGCAAACGGCAGGGTGCCGACATTGCCCGGGACAAACCGACCTACCCGTCCCTGCTCGGCCTCGACGCCGCCAAGGCCTATGCCCTGGAGCTGCGCGACCAGGCCCTGCACGCACTGCGACCGTTTGACGCAGCGGCCGAGCCGTTGCGTGATCTGGCCCGGTATATCGTCGATCGCCGCAGCTGACGGCGAATCCGCCAAAAAAGACCAACGCGTGGGCAGGGGACGATGCATCAGGTAAACTGCCGCATCTTTTATACCTATAACGATTCGCCTGATGCCCACGACGTTTCATGAGATTCCCCGCAAGCGCCCGACCACGCCCCTGCTCGACCGCGCGAACACGCCGGACGGCCTGCGCCGGTTAGGCGAAGCCGAGCTGGAAACCCTGGCCGATGAGTTGCGCCTGGAATTGCTCTACACGGTCGGCCAGACCGGTGGACATTTCGGTGCCGGCCTGGGCGTGATCGAGCTGACCATCGCGCTGCATTACGTCTTCGATACCCCGGACGACCGGCTGGTGTGGGACGTGGGTCATCAGGCTTATCCACACAAGATCCTCACCGGTCGTCGCGAGCGCATGGGCACCCTGCGCCAGAAGGACGGCGTCGCCGCCTTCCCGCGCCGCTCCGAGAGCGAGTACGACACCTTTGGCGTCGGCCACTCCAGCACCTCGATCAGTGCCGCGCTGGGCATGGCGATTGCCGCCCGCCTGCAAAACAGCGAGCGCAAGGCGATCGCGGTGATCGGCGACGGCGCGTTGACCGCGGGCATGGCGTTCGAGGCGCTGAACCATGCGCCGGAAGTGGACGCCAACATGCTGGTGATCCTCAATGACAACGACATGTCGATCTCGCGCAACGTCGGTGGCTTGTCGAACTACCTGGCGAAGATCCTTTCCAGCCGCACCTACGCGAGCATGCGCGAAGGCAGCAAGAAAGTGCTGTCGCGCCTGCCCGGTGCCTGGGAAATCGCTCGCCGGACCGAAGAATATGCCAAAGGCATGCTGGTTCCCGGCACGCTGTTCGAAGAACTGGGCTGGAACTACATCGGCCCCATCGATGGCCACGACCTGCCGACCCTGATCGCCACCCTGCGCAACATGCGCGATCTGAAAGGCCCGCAGTTCCTGCACGTCGTCACCAAGAAAGGCAAAGGCTTCGCTCCGGCGGAAGTCGACCCGATCGGTTACCACGCCATCACCAAACTCGAACCGCTGGACGCCCCGGCCGCCGCGCCGAAAAAGGCCAGCGGGCCCAAGTACTCCGGTGTGTTCGGCGAGTGGCTGTGCGATATGGCGGCGGCCGATCCGCGTCTGGTCGGGATTACCCCGGCGATGAAGGAAGGCTCGGACCTGGTCGCTTTCAGCGAACGCTTCCCGCTGCGCTACTTCGACGTCGCCATTGCCGAGCAGCACGCCGTCACTCTCGCGGCCGGCATGGCCTGCGAAGGCGCCAAACCCGTGGTGGCCATCTACTCGACCTTCCTGCAACGCGGCTACGACCAGTTGGTGCATGACGTCGCGGTGCAGAACCTCGACGTGCTGTTCGCCATCGACCGCGCAGGCCTGGTCGGCGAAGACGGCCCGACCCACGCCGGCAGCTTCGATTTGTCGTTCCTGCGCTGCATCCCCGGCATGCTGGTGATGACCCCGAGCGATGAAAACGAGCTGCGCAAGATGCTCACCACCGGCCACCTGTACGAAGGCCCGGCGGCGGTGCGTTACCCACGCGGCAACGGCCCGAACGCGACCATCGAGAAAGACCTCGAACCGATCGAGATCGGCAAGGGCGTAGTCCGCCGCCAGGGCAGCAAAGTCGCCCTGCTGGTGTTCGGTGTGCAACTGGCCGAAGCCCTGAAAGTCGCCGAGACGCTGGACGCGACCGTGGTCGACATGCGTTTCGTCAAGCCGCTGGATGAAGAACTGGTTCGCGAAATCGCTGGCAGCCACGAGCTACTGGTCACCGTCGAAGAAAACGCGATCATGGGCGGTGCCGGTGGCGCGGTCAGCGAATTCCTCGCCCGCGAAAACATCCTCAAGTCGATGCTGCACCTGGGCTTGCCGGACATTTACGTCGAACACGCCAAGCCTGCGCAAATGCTGGCTGAGTGTGGGCTGGATGAAGCCGGGATCGAGGCTTCGATCCGCGAGCGCCTGCAACTGCTGAACATCTAAACGCAAAACCCTGTGGGAGCGAGCTTGCTCGCGATGGCGGACTGTCAGTCGACTCAGATGCTGACTGATACACCGCTATCGCGAGCAAGCTCGCTCCCACAGTGGTTTTCAGCGCCTATCAAAACTGTATTCGCCTCAAAGCACCAACGGACTACCCATGAAACTCTCTCCCTTCGCCCTGACGCTGACCCTGCTGCCGGCCGGTCAATTGCTGGCCGACACCTTCGAACGCGACCAGGCCCTGAAGCTGCCCGACGTGTTGATCAGCGCCAACCGCCAGGTCGAAGCGCGCAATGACAGCAGCGCCGCCAGCACCGTGTTCACCCGCGACGACATCGATCGCCTGCAACCCGATAGCGTCACTGACCTGTTGCGTCGAGTACCGGGTGTGCAAGTCTCGCAGTCCGGCGGGCGCGGCAGCATTCCGGGGGTCTACATCCGCGGCACCCAGTCGGCCCAGAGCCTGGTGCTGGTGGATGGCCAACGCATCGGCAGTTCGACCTCCGGCGACAGCAACCTGCAACACATCAATATCGAACAGGTCGAGCGCGTGGAGGTGCTGCGCGGCTCCCGCTCGGTGATTTACGGCAGCGATGCGATTGGCGGGGTGATCCAGATCTTCACCCGCCGCGGCGGTCAACAAGGCCTGCAACCGCGCATGCACACCGGTTTTGGCAGTAATCAGACTTGGGAGCGCAGCCTTGGCCTGTCTGGTGGTGATGAGCGAACCCGCTTCAACCTTGGCGCCAGCCTCGATGAAACCGCCGGAATCAATCGCACCCACGAGTCGTATCCCAGTGATGGCGATCACGACGCCTACCGCAACAAATCCCTCAGCCTGAGCCTGAGTCACACCCTGACGGAAGACGTCGAAGTCGGCGCCAACGTGCTGGATAACCGTGGCAAGAGCGAGTTTGATAGTCCGTTCGGCCGTTACGATTACGTGACGGACAAGTCCTATCAACAGCAGCCCTACAACGACTTCAATGTGAGCAGCGCCAGCAGCTACATTGATGCACAGATCAATGAGGTATGGAAAACCCGCATCGAACTCGGTCACAGCGAAAACCGCGAGACAACCCTCGACAAGCTCAGCGATGAGCGCAGTGTTTTCAATACTTACCGCGACTCGGTCAACTGGCAGAACGATCTGACGCTCAACGAGCGCAACAGCCTGATGCTCGGTGGCGACTGGTACGAAGACCGGATCAACAGCACCACAGCGTTCGACGAAGACAGCCGCTGGAACCGCGCCGTGTTTATCCAGCATCGCTTTCAGGCCGACAGTTTCTCTACGGAGTTGGGTCTGCGTCACGACGATAACCAGCAGTTCGGCAGCCAGAACACCTGGAGCGGCACCTTCACCGTGCCGCTGAACCCGGACAACGAAGTACTGCTGACCTATAGCGAAGGCTTCCGCGCGCCGACGTTCAATGATCTGTATTACCCGGATTTCAGCAACCCGGATTTGAAACCCGAAACATCCAAGAGCTATGAGCTGCAATGGCGCAGCCAATTGACCGAGAGCAGTCGCCTGGAGACGTCGCTGTATCGCACCGACCTTGAAGACGCGATCATTTTCGGCAGCAACTCACGCCCCGAAAACGTCGCCTCGGCACGGATCAACGGCTTCGAAGCAGCGCTGAAGCAGGAACTGTTCGGCTGGCAGAGCAACCTTGGCGTGGCGATCATCGACCCACGCGACCGTGATACGGGCCACACCCTGGCCCGTCGTGCGCGGCGCACCTTGAGCCTGGACCTGGACCGACAGTTCGATCGCCTGGGCCTCGGCGCCAGCTGGCAAGCGGTCAGCAGCAGCTATGACGACTTGAACAATCAACAGCCGTTGGGTGGTTATGCCCTGTTGGGGTTGCGCAGCAGCTGGGAGCTCAATCGTGAAATCCAGCTGGAGCTGAAGGTCGATAACCTGCTGGACAAGGGTTACAGCCGGGCCCTGTACAGCTACCAAGGTAGCCAGTATGGGTATCGCGAGGAAGGTCGGGCGTGGATGTTCGGGGTGACGTGGACACCAGAGATCTAAAGCCAGACTCGATCATTTGTGGCGAGGGGGCTTGCCCCCGTTGGGCTGCGAAGCAGCCCCAAAATCCTACACCCCTATTTCTCAGGTACATCGCATTAATCTGATTGCGGGTGCTGCGCACCCGAACGGGGGCAAGCCCCCTCGCCACAGGGCGCAATCAAATGACAAAGCTTTGCCGTTGCCTCGATCATCTGCCCACTCGGCCGCTCAAGGCCCTTGTCCGTCACCAGGCGCAATTGTCCTTGTGATACCGCCGCCACCTGTGGCCAGGCTTTCCACGCATCAAGCTGCGCCTGATCGCTGGCCAGAATCACCTCGGGATTACGCTGCAACACCGCCTCCACACTGACTTGCGGTGCCGGCAGCTTCAGGTCGGCAAACACGTTTTGCGCACCGCAGGCCTCCAGCGCATCGCTGATGATCTGCTCGCCGCCAACCGTATACAGCGGCCGATCCCAGACCTGATAGAACACTCGTAACGGCTTGTCCCGGCGATAGCGCTGGCGCAATTCATCCAGCCGCTGGCGTAGATCGCTGGCCAATGAAATTCCGCGTTCAGGCCGATCGAGCCGAGCAGCAATGGCTTCGATCTGCACCGTGAGCTGGTCCAGGCTGCGGGGTTCGGCGACGTAGGTGGGAATATTCAGTCGCTTGAGCTGGTCACGCTGGGCCGGGCCGACACTACCGGGCCATAGCAGCAACAGATCGGGCTTCAGGCTGAGCAAGCGCTCCATGTCCAGCTGGCCATAGCGGCCAACGGAGGGCAGGTCCTTGAGTTCGGCAGGTCGCTCACCGGCGTCCAGCACACCGACCAGGAGGTCGGCGGAGCCCAGTTCAACGACGATCTCAGAGAGCGACGGTGCGAGGCTGACAACCCGTTCGACCGCGACGGCCGAGCCACTGGCGGCCAGCAGCAACACCGCCAGCCAGAGCGCGCGCATCAACCGAGTTGACGCGGAATACGGTAGAGGTAGAACAACACGGCGGTCGACAGTGCCAGCAGCATCAGCGGCACGGCTTCGAGACCGACGAACACCGCCAGGGCAGCGATCCAGGCCGGTAGCCCGGCAGCCAGGAATGCCGTGCGCCGCTTTGCCGCCAGACTGATCCAGGCAGCAGGTTCTTCAGGGGTATCGAGGGCTTTCTGGGTGGCGATCAGTGCGTGTTTGTAGGCGCCGAAAAACTTCAGGCTGACAAACATCGAAGCAACTCCGGCGATGAACAACGGCATCGCCAGCACCGGCAGAATGGCTTCGCTCTGGCCGAACACCGCGTTGATCACAAACAGGGGCAACAAGGCCAGTGCCAGGTATTGCCACCAGTTGACGGACAGTCGCCGCCGCACCTGACCGCGGGTCACGCCCGGTCTACCTCGCCCTGATGCTCATTGCCCATCATGTGATCGAGCTTGCTGGCCTTGGTCGCCAGGTAGAGTCGGTTATGCGGGTTGTGGCCGGTGTGCAGCGGCACGCGCTCGGCGACCACGATACCCATGTCGGTCAAGGCTTTGACCTTGCGCGGGTTGTTGGTCATCAGGCGCAGTGACTTCACGCCCAGGTGCTCCAGCATCGGCAGGCACATGGCGTAGTCACGCTGGTCGGCGGCAAAGCCCAGGCGTTCGTTGGCTTCAACGGTGTCGGCGCCACCGTCCTGCAGCTCATAGGCGCGGATCTTGTTCAGCAGACCAATGCCCCGGCCTTCCTGACGCAGGTAGAGCAATACGCCACGACCTTCGCGGGCGATGGCCTGCAAGGCGGCCTCCAGTTGCGAGCCGCAGTCGCAACGCTGGCTGAACAGGGCATCGCCCGTCAGGCATTCGGAGTGCAGCCGGCCGAGTACCGGGGCACCGTCGTCGAATTCACCCAGGCTCAGCACAACGTGCTCGCGGCCGGTGGCTTCATCGAGAAAGCCATGCATGGTGAATTGCGCAAAAGGCGTTGGCAGCTTGGAAGCGGCGACAAAAACGACAGGCACCGGTGTGCTCCTGATCTAAAAGTCTGAAGATTCGCAGAGCCGGCATTGTAACAGCAGGTTCCGGAGGACGCTTAGGCTGAATTATCGGCGATAACTATCAAAATGTTTGATATACGCCGCACCACAATCAATGTGGGAGCGGGCTTGCTCGCGAAGGCGTCGTGTCAGTCGACATCATTGCTGCATGACACACCGCTTTCGCGAGCAAGCCCGCTCCCACAATGGGTACATCGTCAGCCGTAAGAACCGTGTCACTTCGAATCAAACGGATAAGGCTGTTTCCAGCGTTCAAAAATCGGTTTCAACTCGCCGCTTTTCACCAGTTGCTCCATGCGCTGGTCGAACAGGGCCATTAACGCGCGCGCCTTCGGGGTTTTGGCAAAGCACAGGTACAGCGGCAACTCGGCGATATGGGTGCGCCGCAGTTGGGACGGATCCTTGGCGCGCTTGATGACGTCATCGACTTCGGTCAGGGCATCGATGTAAAAGTCGGCACGATTGTGGATCAGCATCAACTCGATGCCGGTACGCCGCTGCACTTCGTCGAAGTGGCGCACATTGGGCAAGTAATCCTGGTAATCGTAGCCGCGGACCCAGGCCAGTCGATAATTGCCCAGGGTTTCCAGAGTGGGTACCGGACTGCTGGTCAGGCCCAGGGCATAGATGTGATCGGTGTCGAAGTTCCAATGGGGATAGAGCACACCCTCAGAATCGTCACGATAGGAACCGACGCAGGCATCGACCTCGCCACGTTCGGCCAGGCCCAGCGAGCGTACGTAGGGCTCGGTGCGGATGTCGACCTTGACGCCCGCCGGCTCGAACACTTGCCGTAGCACGTCCCAACCCAGTCCATGACCGTCAGCGGCGGTGTAGCCTTCCCACTCTTCGCTGGCCAGATGAATCACCGACGGCGGCGTAGCACCCCCTCCTCCCGCCTGGACAAAAGAGCAAAACATCGCGAACGCCATCACCATCAATCCGCGTACAGTCATCCCCCGCTTCCCCCGATAAACAGCTCTCATGATCAACGCCTGGAAATCCCCGGTCAGGCGAAAAACCACACCAGCCCCTGCATCGCCAACCAGGCGAACACCCCGGCCAGGACATCATCGAGCATGATGCCGACGCCGCCATGTACGTGCCGGTCAATCCAGCGAATCGGCCATGGCTTGAGAATGTCGAAGAAGCGGAACATCAGGAAACCCGCCAGCAACCACTGCCAGCCTTCCGGCACCAGCCACAGGGTGATCCACATCCCGACCATTTCGTCCCAGACGATGCCTTCATGGTCGTGTACCCGCAAATCGTCGGCCACTTTGCCGCACAGCCAGAAGCCAAACAGCATGGTGATGCCCAGCATCAGCCAGTAACCCCAGTCGGGCAGCATCTGCCACAACGGAATAAAGGGCAGCGCAACCAACGACCCCCAAGTGCCGGGCGCCTTTGGCAAGGTGCCCGAGCCGAAGCCGAACGCCAGGAAATGCCATGGATTACGCCAGACCGACGGCGGTACGAATTCCGCCGGGACCTGTTTGGGATGATCTGTCACGGTGACTCCCGAAAATGTTGATAACCCCGGGTTTGCGGGGTGATGTCTTTGCCATCGGCGTCCAGCAGCTTCACGCCCTGCCCCGTCACCACTTGACCAATCACATGGATCGGCCAGCCATCGGCCAGCAATAGCGGCAACTCGACGGACGGTAAGGTGAAGGCCAGGACGTAGTCGTCGCCGCCGCTCAGGGCCGCAACCTGTGCGTCCGATTGGCCAAGAAAGTCGACCAGGCTCTGCGACAGTGGCAAACGATCCCGCTCGACTTTGATACCGACCTTCGACGCCAGCGCGATATGCCCGCAATCAGCAAGCAGGCCGTCGGAGATATCCATCGCCGAAGTGGCCTTGCCCCGTAGCGCCTGACCCAAACCGAGCTGCGGTTGCGGCGACCAGTAATGCGCCAGCAACGACTCGGCAATGCGCGCTTCGGCCGTGCGCTGGCCGAGCACCAAGGGCAAGGCACCGGCGGCATTGCCCAGGTTGCCGCCGACACACAGCAGGTCGCCCGGTTGCGCACCGCTGCGGGTCAGCGCCTGACCGGCCGGCACGCGGCCGAACACGGTCATGGTCAGGCTCAGCGGCCCGCGGGTCGTGTCACCGCCCACCAGCGCCACGCCGCAGCTTTGCGCCATCTGGTTCAAACCACGGGCATAGGCTTGCAGCCAATCGGCGGTCACCGTCGGCAAGGTCAGGGCAAGGGTAAAGGCAATCGGGGTGGCGCCCATGGCGGCCAGGTCGCTGACGGCCACGGCCAGCGAGCGCTGACCGAGCAGAAACGGATCGCAGGGATCGGCGAAATGCACGCCGGCCACCAACGTATCGGTAGAAATCGCCATCTGCTCCCCGGAGGGAACAGCCAGCAAGGCGCAGTCATCGCCAATCCCGAGGGCAACGCCTTCGCCGCCCTGCGCACAAGGCGCGGCGGCGAAGAAATTGCGGATCAGCTCAAACTCGCCCATCAGGTATCCTGTCTCACCAATACTGTTCATTTTTTAGCGGCGTCTGGTGTCGCCATACTGCGTTGCCGCTCCTCGCCATAGCACGCTATGACTCGTCGCGGCGCCTTGTCTGGCAACACCAGCCACTCGCTAAAAAACGAACGTATCGGCGAGACAGGACACTGTCCAAACGCCAATCAGCGCTTGAACGCCTTCACTTCAGCTTCACGCAGACGCGGGGCCAGCTTGTCGAGCACACCGTTGACGAACTTGTGGCCGTCGGTGGAACCGAAGACCTTGGCCAGTTCGATACCCTCGTTGATCACAACGCGGTACGGCACGTCGACGCGCTTGAGCAGTTCCCAGGTCGACAGGCGCAGAACAGCCAGTTCAACCGGGTCCAGCTCTTCGATGGTCAAGTCCAGGCATGGCGTGAGCGCGGTGTCGATTTCGGTCTTGAACTGCGGAACCCCGTGCAGGATTTCGCGGAAGTACGCGCCGTCGACATCGCTGAAATCGTTATCGACCCGGAACTGCGCTTCGATCTCGTTCAGCGACTGCTTGGCCATGTGCCATTGGTACAGGGCCTGGGTCGCGAGCTGACGGGCTTCGCGGCGCTTGGCGCTTTTCGATGGCTTGCCGGCATCCGCAGGCTTTGGATCGCGCGGGTTGAAACGATCGCTTTCGTCGCTAATCACTTGGCCTCCAACTGCGCCAGCAGGCTGACCATTTCCAGAGCGGACAGGGCAGCTTCAGCACCTTTGTTGCCGGCCTTGGTGCCGGAACGTTCGATGGCTTGCTCGATGGAATCAACGGTCAGGACGCCGAAAGCGACCGGAACGCCGAACTCCATGGACACCTGGGCCAGGCCCTTGGTGCACTCGCCAGCCACGTATTCGAAGTGCGGAGTGCCGCCACGAATGACCGCGCCCAGGGCGATGATTGCCGCGAATTCGCCTTTCTGGGCGACTTTCTGCGCAACCAGCGGAATTTCGAAGGCGCCAGGTGCGCGGATGATGGTGATGTCGCTTTCGCTCACGCCGTGGCGAACCAGGGCATCAACTGCACCGCTGACCAGGCTTTCAACGACGAAGCTGTTGAAACGGCCCACTACCAGAGCGTAGCGGCCTTTAGGGGCGATGAAGGTACCTTCGATGGTCTTCAGGGTCATTCGTTAGATCTCTTAAAGAGCCGGGACGCGTCTTCTACGCGCCCCTCAGTGATTTATTTGCCGCGAATTCAAGGCCGGGAACAACCGGTCATTATTCGGAGGGCACGTATTCTACAACTTCCAGATCGAAACCGGATATCGCATTAAATTTCATCGGTGCCGACATCAGGCGCATTTTGCGTACGCCAAGGTCGCGCAGGATCTGCGAACCGGCACCGACAGTGCTGTAGGTGGTCGGTTTTTTCACGGCTGCGTGATCGGCGGTTTCGCGGATATGCGCCAGCAACACGTCGCCATCGAGCGGGTGACCGAGCAACAGCACCACGCCGCTACCGGCCTCGGCAACCGCGGACATGGCGGCGCGCAGGCTCCAGCGGCCCGGTTGCTTGACCATCAGCAGGTCACGCAGCGGGTCCATGTTGTGCACGCGAACCAGGGTCGGCTCTTCGGCACACACGTTGCCCAGGGTCAGTGCCATGTGCACATCGCCTTCCACGGAATCACGATAGGTCACCAGGTTGAATTGGCCCAGTTCGCTGTCCAGTGGCTGCTCGGCAATCCGCTGAACGGTACGTTCGTGGATCATCCGGTAGTGAATCAGGTCGGCGATGGTGCCGATCTTGATGTCGTGTTCGGCGGCAAAGGCTTCCAGCTCGGCGCGACGGGACATGGTGCCGTCGTCGTTCATCACTTCGCAGATCACCCCGCTAGGCTCGTAACCGGCCATGCGCGCCAGGTCGCACGCCGCTTCGGTGTGGCCGGCACGGGCCAGGGTGCCGCCGGCCTGGGCCATCAGCGGGAAGATGTGGCCCGGGCTGACGATGTCTTCAGCCTTGGCATCACGGGCGGCGGCGGCCTGCACGGTGCGCGCACGGTCGGCGGCGGAGATGCCGGTGGTCACGCCGGTGGCCGCTTCGATCGATACGGTGAACTTGGTGCCGAAACCGGACCCGTTGCGCGGCGCCATCAACGGCAGCTTGAGCAGTTCGCAGCGCTCGCGGCTCATCGGCATGCAGATCAGGCCACGGGCGTGCTTGGCCATGAAGTTGATGTGCTCGGGCTTGCAGCACTCGGCGGCCATGATCAGGTCGCCTTCGTTCTCGCGGTCTTCGTCATCCATGAGGATGACCATCTTGCCTTGGCGGATGTCTTCAACCAGTTCTTCGATGCTATTGAGCGCCACAAGGCACCCCCTTGGGTCAGGATTTGAGGTAGCCGTTGGCGGCCAGAAAGCTTTCAGTGATGTTACTGGAGGTTGGCTCTGCGGCCTTGTCGCCCAGCAGCAGACGCTCCAGGTAACGGGCCAGCAAGTCCACTTCCAGGTTCACCCGGCGGCCTGGCTGGTACGACGCCATGATGGTTTCGCTCAGGGTGTGGGGAATGATGGTCAGCAGGAACTCGGCGCCATCGACTGCGTTCACGGTGAGGCTGGTGCCGTCGACGGTGATCGAGCCTTTATGGGCGATGTATTTGGCCAGGTCCTTTGGCGCGCGGATGCGGAATTCCACGGCGCGCGCATTTTCGGTACGGGCAACCACTTCGCCCACGCCGTCGACGTGACCGCTGACCAGATGCCCGCCGAGGCGAGTGGTCGGGGTCAGGGCTTTTTCCAGATTGACCGGGCTGCCGCTTTTCAGGTCGTTCATGGCGGTGCAGTCGAGGGTTTCGCGACTGACGTCCGCCGCAAAGCCATTGCCCGGCAATTCAACGGCAGTCAGGCACACGCCGTTGACCGCGATGCTGTCGCCCAGTTTGACATCGCTCAGGTCGAGCTTGCCGGTTTCGACGTGAACCCGCACATCACCGCCCTTTGGGGTCAATGCACGAATACTGCCGATGGATTCGATGATGCCGGTAAACATGAGGTTCTCCTCGAGAACAAAGCCAAAGCTTGCGCGATGGCCGGAAATTATACGCTTGCTACTGGCAAAGGAATGGCGATGACTCGCCAGTCATCGCCAACGGCACGAATTTCGATGATTTTGAGCTCGGGCGCATCCTTCATTTGCACGAGCGGCCAGTCCAGCAGCGGCCGCGCCGAGGAACCCAGGAACTTGCCGGCAATGAAAATCTGGAACTCGTCCACCAGACCGAGTTGGGCAAAGGCACCTGCCAGGCGCGGGCCGGCCTCGACCAGCACTTCGTTGACGCCACGGGTTGCGAGTTCAACCAATAGCTGACGCAGATCGACCTGACCGTCGTAGCCCGGCACGATCAGGCACTCCGGACCGTTGGCATATTGCTCTTCAACCGCCACACAGGTGGCGACCAGCGCCGGGCCTGCCTTGAAGAACGGTGCATCCAGCGGCACCCGCAGGCGGCCGTCGACCAACACCCGCAGCGGCGGACGGCTCATGGCCAAGGCTGTTTGCTCTGCATCCAGCCCCAACTCATCGGCACGCACGGTCAACCGTGCGTGGTCCGCCAGCACCGTATCGGCACCGGTCAGTACCACACTGGCTTGCGCGCGCAGACGCTGCACTGCCGAGCGCGCCGCCGGGCCGGTGATCCACTGGCTTTCGCCGCTTTCCATGGCGGTTCGCCCGTCGAGGCTCATGGCCAACTTGACCCGCACGAACGGCAAGCCGTGTTCCATGCGTTTCAGAAAGCCTTGATTAAGCTTGCGCGCCTCGCCTTCCAGCACGCCGCTTTCGGTGGCGATACCGGCCTGTGTCAGGCGTTGCAGACCGCGACCAGCGACTTCCGGGTTCGGGTCCTGCATTGCCGCGACCACGCGGGCCACACCGGCATTGACCAGTGCATCGGCACAGGGCGGCGTACGGCCGTGATGGCTGCAAGGTTCAAGCGTCACGTAAGCGGTGGCGCCACGAGCCTGCTCACCAGCCGCGCGCAGGGCGTGGACTTCAGCGTGGGGCTCGCCGGCGCGCTCATGCCAGCCTTCGCCGACAATCTGCCCGCCCTGCACGATCACGCAACCGACCCGCGGATTGGGGTGCGTCGTGTAATGCCCCTTGCGCGCCAGTTCCAGGGCACGGGCCATGAAATGGGCGTCGAGGATGGCTTGTTCGGCGCAAGTGGTCATTCTTTCACCGGTTCACGGGCCAGGCGATCGATCTCTTCGCGGAACTCGTTGAGGTCCTGGAAGCGGCGATACACCGAGGCGAAGCGGATGTAGGCGACTTCGTCGAGCTTCTGCAGCTCGGCCATCACCAGTTCGCCGACCACGAGGGATTTGACCTCGCGTTCGCCGGTGGCGCGCAGTTTGTGTTTGATGTGCACCAGCGACGACTCGAGGCGCTCGACACTCACCGGGCGCTTTTCCAGCGCGCGCTGCATGCCGGCGCGGAGTTTTTCTTCGTCGAACGGCTGGCGACTGCCGTCGGTTTTGATCAGGCGCGGCAACACCAGTTCAGCCGTCTCGAACGTCGTGAAACGCTCGCCGCAGGCCAGGCATTCACGCCGGCGGCGCACCTGTTCGCCCTCGGCGACCAGACGCGAGTCGATGACCTTGGTGTCGTTGGCACCGCAGAAGGGACAGTGCATGGTGGCAGGCAACAAAAAAAGGGAGGGCCATGGTAGCGCATCCCCGTGGCAAGACAAGCCATAGGGTTTGCGGTATACAGACGGGATGATCACTTGATCCATGGAATTCAGCGTTATGGAGCCACCAATGTCGTTACGTCCGCTCATTTTGCTCAGTGTTTTCAGCCTGCTGGTGGCCTGCAGCAGCGATGCACCCAAGCCCCAGCCGCCAACGCCTGGCCCGGTGCCGCAGCAAGCGCAGAAGAAAGCCCGGGAGGCCGCCGCACTCGGCCCTCTGCCCGCCCATCAGCGTGAACTGAGCGGCACCTTGCAAGGCGTTCCAGCTGGCGCTGAAGTCGAACTGGCATTGCTGGTGATCGACGATAAGGACCGCCCGCAACAATTGCTCGCCAGCTCCAGCCTGATCGGCAACAACCAGGTTCTGCCGTTTCACCTGCGCTTCAATCCGGAATCCTTCCCGGCCGGGGCCCGCGTTGAACTGCGAGGCCGCGCCAGTCAGTCCGGGCAGTTGATCCTGCACCTGCCGTCGCAACTGATTACCCAGCCGACCACCCAGGCCCTGGGCCAACTGCAATTCGTCAAAGCCCCATGAGTGCACCGTTCGACCTGCAAAAGGCGTTGGGTGAACTGCTCGGTGATGCGCAATTGGTCGCCTGTGAGTTACCAGGGACCGACCTGAAGTTGTGGCTGATCGACGGCGACAACATGGACCGCGCCTTCAGCCCGGAAGAGACCCGGCGCATCCTGCATGAGCCGCCGTACTGGAGTTTCTGCTGGGCCAGCGGCCTGGCCGTGGCCCGCTATCTGGCCGAAAACCCCCATTGGGTCGAAGGCAAGCGGGTACTGGATTTCGGTGCCGGCTCCGGGGTGGCGGGGATTGCGGCGGCGAAGGCCGGGGCAATCGAAGTACTGGCCTGCGACCTCGACCCGCTGGCGATTGCCGCGTGTCGGGCCAATGCCGAGCTCAATAACGTACAGCTCAATTACTCGACGGACTTTTTCGCCGAGGCCGATCGCTTCGATCTGATCCTGGTGGCGGATGTGCTGTACGACCGGGCCAACCTGCCGCTGCTCGACCAGTTCCTCAGTCGCGGCCGAGAGGCGCTGGTGGCGGACTCACGCGTCAGGGATTTCCGTCATCCGTTGTACCGGCGCATCGAAATGCTCGAAGCCATGACCCTGCCGGATCTGGCCGAGCCCCACGAGTTTCGGCATGTGAGCCTGTACCACGCGCAGCGCTAGCTAAAAGCATCGCGAGCAAGCTCGCTCCTGCACTGGACCCGCGTCGTCCACAAATCCCCTGTGGGAGCGAGCTTGCTCGCGATGACGTCCTGTCAGACGAAACATCTCTAACGGCCACCCCGCTTCCGGCGCGCCCCCACCAAGTCGTATAGTTGCCCCATTCACGCTTCCAAGAGATCCCCCATGAGTCAGGAAACGCCGTACATCTTCGACGCCACGACTGCCGATTTCGACCAGTCGGTGATCGAGAACTCTTTCCACAAACCAGTGCTGGTGGACTTCTGGGCCGAATGGTGCGCGCCCTGCAAAGTGCTGATGCCGATGCTGCAGAGCATTGCCGAGAGCTATCAGGGTGAGTTGCTGCTGGCCAAGGTCAACTGTGACATCGAACAAGACATCGTCGCCCGCTTTGGCATCCGCAGCCTGCCGACCGTGGTGCTGTTCAAGGACGGCCAGCCTGTCGATGGCTTTGCCGGTGCCCAGCCGGAATCCGCCGTGCGCACCCTGCTCGAACCCCATGTGCAGATGCCGCCACCGGCCGCCGCCGATCCGTTCGAACAGGCCCAGGCGCTGTTCGACGACAGCCGTTTCGCCGATGCCGAAGCGCAGCTCAAAGTGATCCTGGGTGAAGACAACACCAACGCCAAGGCACTGATCCTGTACGCCCGCTGCCTGACCGAGCGCGGTGAACTGGACGAAGCGCAAACCGTGCTGGATGCGGTCAAGAGCGATGAGCACAAGGCCGCGCTGGCCGGCGCCAAGGCACAGATCAAGTTTCTCGGTCTGGCCAGGGACTTGCCGGATGCCGCCGACCTGAAGGCCCGACTGGCGAAAGACCCGCTGGACGATGAGGCGGTCTATCAACTGGCGATCCAGCAACTGGCCCGTCAGCAGTACGACGCCGCGCTGGATGCATTGCTGAAGTTGTTCACCCGCAACCGCAGCTACAGCGAAGGCTTGCCGCACAAGACCTTGTTGCAGGTGTTCGAGTTGTTGGGCAACGATCATCCGTTGGTCAGCACGTACCGCCGCAAGTTGTTTGCTGCGCTGTACTAAATCGACCCTGTAGGAGCGAGCTTGCTCGCGAAAAACCTGAGAGCACCGAGGTGAATCAGGTTTCCCGCGTTATCGTTGACGCCCATCGCGAGCAAGCTCACTCCTACACCAACCAGCGATACAGCGGCGTATCCCCGCCGCTTTCCACCTTCACGTCCGAACTGTGGCGCAGGCGCACCAGCAGCCGTTTGCCCGCCGCTGCACTGCCGGTCAGGCCTTCGAGTTGATCGAGCAGGTCCGGGCCACTGAGCTGCCCCGCCTTGCGCAGCAATTCCCGGGCGATCTGCCACAGCGCATCATCCTGGTTCAACGGTTTCGCCGCTGGCACGCTGACCGGGGTTTTTTCCACCTGCAACTGCGCCCCTAGTCGCGCCCAGTCCGCGTCGTCCATCTCCAGGGTCAAATCCACCGGCCAGTCGCCGATGCTTCCGCGAATTCGCAACATAGGTCTGCTCCCGCACATTTCTTCCCGGCATGCTCCCATGGGACTTGTGCAACGCCAAGCAGACAGTCAAACTCTCCGCAATCACGTTATAAGATTACATAACATTTTCTTCATTTTACTTTTCGGAGACTCGTCATGCGTCGTCTGCTTCTCGCCCTGCCGTTTGCCATGTTGCCGCTGGCTGTCGCCCATGCCGCCGACGAACACGATCATGAGCATGGCAGCCTGGGTGCCCACGAACATGGCGTGGGACGCCTGAATGCGGTGCTGGACGGCAAGACCCTGGAGTTGGAACTGGAAAGCCCGGCGATGAACCTGGTGGGTTTCGAGCACGTCGCCACCAGCGACGCAGACAAAGCCAAAGTCGCCGCCGCCCGCGCGCAACTCGAACAACCGCTGGCCCTGTTCAACCTGCCGAAAGCCGCCGGTTGCGTGGTGGAGAACCAGGAACTGGAAAGCCCGCTGTTCGGCGACAAGCCCGATGCCGACGATGATCACGATGAAGACGCCAAGGACGAAGACGGCCACGAACATCACCATGATCACAGCGAAATCCACGCTCACTATCAGTTCACTTGCGCCACGCCAGCGGCACTGAAGTCACTGGACCTGGCGAATATTTTCACCCGCTTCTCGGCCACCCAAAAAATTCAGGTACAACTGATCGGCCCGAGCGGGCAGCAAGGGGTTGAAGTGACGGCCAAGGCTGCTGCCCTTAAATTCTGACCCACTGTAGGAGCGAGCTTGCTCGCGATGGACGCCAACGATAACGCGGGCAACCTGATTCACCTCGGTGCTCTCAGGTTTTTCGCGAGCAGGCTCGCTCCTACAAGGGTTCACCACCAACCAGACCGGTTTCACATGACCCAAGCACTCATCGAACTGTCCGACCTGGGCTTCAGCTGGCCCGGTCACCCGCCGCTGCTGGACATCCCGGCGTTTCGCCTGGAGCGCGGCGAAACCCTGTTCCTCAAAGGCCCCAGCGGCAGCGGCAAGACCACCCTGCTCGGTCTGCTCGGCGGCGTGCAAAAGCCTGATCGCGGCAGCATCCGCCTGCTCGGCCAGGAGCTGACGCAACTCTCGGCCGGCGCCCGCGACCACTTCCGTGTCGATCACACCGGCTACATCTTTCAGCAGTTCAACCTGCTGCCGTTTCTGTCGGTGCGTGAAAACGTCGAACTGCCCTGCCACTTCTCGAAACTGCGCGCCGAACGAGCGAAACAACGTCACGGCAGCGTCGACAAAGCCGCCGCCACACTGCTCGCCCATCTGGGGTTGAAGGATGAAAACATCCTCGGTCGCCGCGCCGATTCGTTGTCCATCGGCCAGCAGCAACGGGTCGCCGCCGCCCGCGCACTGATCGGTCAACCGGAACTGGTGATCGCCGACGAACCGACCTCAGCCCTCGATTACGACGCCCGCGAGAACTTCATTCGCCTGCTGTTCGCCGAGTGCCGCGAGGCCGGCTCGAGCCTGTTGTTCGTCAGCCACGACCAAAGCCTGGCGCCGCTGTTCGACCACAACCTCTCGCTGGCCGAACTCAATCGCGCCGCTACCCCGTCCGAGGTCTGAGATGTATCTGTTTCGTCTAGCCATGGCCAGCCTGGCTAACCGTCGTTTCACCGCGATCCTCACGGCGTTCGCCATCGCCCTGTCGGTGTGCCTGTTGCTGGCAGTGGAGCGCGTGCGCACCGAAGCCAAGGCCAGTTTCGCCAGCACAATAAGCGGCACCGACCTGATCGTCGGCGCCCGCTCGGGCTCGGTGAACCTGTTGCTGTACTCGGTGTTCCGCATCGGCAACGCCACCAACAACATCCGCTGGGACAGCTTCGAACACTTCGCCAGCAACCCGAAAGTGAAGTGGGCGATCCCGATGTCCCTCGGCGACTCCCATCGCGGCTACCGGGTGATGGGCACCACCGAAGCCTACTTCGAGCATTACCAGTACGGTCGCCAGCAACACCTACAACTGAGCGATGGCCGCGCCTTCGAAACCGACCCGTTCGAAGTGGTGCTCGGTGCCGAAGTGGCCGATGCACTGCACTACAAACTCGGTGACAAACTGGTGCTGGCCCACGGCGTGGCGGCGATCAGCCTGGTCAAGCACGACGACAAACCGTTCACGGTGGTCGGCATTCTCAAGCGCACCGGCACACCGGTGGACCGCACGCTGCACATCAGCCTCGGTGGCATGGAAGCGATTCACATCGACTGGCATAACGGCGTGCCGGCCCGGGGCGAGGGCCGCATCACGGCTGATCAGGCGCGCAATATGGACCTCACGCCACAAGCGATCACCGCGTTCATGCTCGGCCTCAACAACAAGATTTCGACCTTTGCCCTGCAACGGGAAATCAACGAATTCCGTGGCGAGCCGATGCTGGCGATCCTGCCAGGCGTGGCGTTGCAAGAGCTGTGGAGTCTGATGGGCACTGCGGAAAAAGCCTTGTTCGTGGTCTCGCTGTTTGTGGTGCTGACCGGGTTGATCGGCATGCTCACAGCGATTCTCACCAGCCTCAACGAGCGCCGTCGGGAAATGGCGATCCTGCGCTCGGTGGGCGCACGCCCCTGGCACATCGCGACGCTGTTGGTACTCGAAGCCTTTGCCCTGGCGCTGTCGGGCGTGATCGCCGGCGTGACGTTGCTGTATGTGTGCATCGCGGCGGCCCAAGGTTACGTGCAAGCCAACTACGGCCTGTTCCTGCCGCTGTCCTGGCCGAGCGAGTATGAATGGACGCTGCTCGGTGGCATCCTGATCGCCGCGTTGCTGATGGGCAGCGTGCCGGCCTGGCGCGCCTATCGCCAATCCCTGGCCGATGGCTTGTCGATCCGTTTATGAGGACGTTGAAAATGCCCCGCGCTGTACTTGCGCTGTTGATACTGGTCGCCCTGCCCCTGTGGGCGGCCCAGCCAAAAGACCTGGCCTGGTCGGAGATGATCCCGCCCGACGCGCCGAAAGAAGTGCCGAACATGACACCGTTGCATGATCTGTCGCAGATGAGCAGCACGCTCTCTGCAGAGTCGGCGCCAGCAGCCAAGCAGGACATGCCCAACGCACCGGTGGTCAAGACCCTCGACGGCCAGAACATTCGCCTGCCGGGTTACATCGTGCCGCTGGAAGTGAGCGAGGAAGGCCGTACCACGGAGTTTCTGCTGGTGCCGTATTTCGGCGCCTGCATCCATGTGCCGCCACCGCCATCGAACCAGATCGTGCACGTCAAGAGCGAAGTCGGCGTGAAGCTGGATGAGTTGTATCAGCCTTACTGGATCGAAGGCGCGTTGCAGGTCAAGGCGTCCACCAGCGAGTTGGCGGATGCCGGGTATCAGATGGAGGCGGACAAGATTTATCTGTATGAACTGCCGGAGTGAATCAGGTCGTTTTGTGTCGACTGTCAGTCCGCCATCGCGAGCAAGCTCGCTCCCACAGGGGATCACATGCCTCCTGTGGGAGCGAGCTTGCTCGCGATGAGGCCATCAGAAACATCACAAATTCCAGTCCTTGCCACTTTCATTGAGCTGCATCAAAAGACCGAATAGTTAGCCGGCTTACCATTGGACATCGAACATTTTTAACGTCCTCTGGAGCCCCCATGAACAAGTCCATGCTCAGCGCTTCGCTGGTTGCCCTTGCGCTCGCAGCCCCGCTCGCCAATGCCTTCGAAGCCGGTGACATCCTCCTTCGCGCCGGTGCAATCACCGTCAACCCGGAAGCCGACAGCTCCAGCGTCAAGGTCGATCAAGGCCCGCTGGCGGGCGCCGACCTGGGCGGCAAGGCGACCATGAGCAGCGACACGCAACTGGGCTTGAACTTCGCCTACATGCTCACCAACCACCTGGGTATCGAACTGCTGGCGGCCACACCGTTCGAGCATGACGTGAAACTCAAGGGCACGGCCCTGAGCGCGGCCAACGGCAAACTCGGCACCCTCAAGCACCTGCCACCGACCTTGAGCCTGGTGTACTACCCGCTGGACCCGAAGTCGGCCTTCCAGCCGTACGTCGGCGGCGGCATCAACTACACCTATATCTACGACGAACACGTTGGCAGCCAGGCCCAGTCCGCCGGTTTCAGCAACTTCAAGGCGGAAAACTCCTGGGGTCTGGCGTGGCAGGTCGGTGCTGACTACATGCTGACCGATAACATCATGATCAACGCCCAGGTGCGCTACATCGACATCGATACCCGCGCCACCGTCGAGAACAACTCGATCGCACCAGGCACCCGGGCACGGGTTGACGTCGATGTAGACCCGTTCATCTACATGGTGGGTCTGGGTTACAAATTCTAAAGAACGTTCACGTGGTGGTGAATGAGGCTTGGTGGTGAGCAGACTTAAAAATGACGGCGACTGCTGCGCAGTCGAACGGGGGCCAGCCCCCTCGCCACAGGAATTACACAAGCTGAAAGTAAATTCCGGCCGTGAAAAAGGCGCCTGTAAAAAGGCGCCTTTTTCATGTCCGCATGGAAGAGATCTATCGCCCCAGCAACCGCGCCAGCCCCACACGCATCGGTGTCTGCTCCGAGGTCGTGAAGCGTTCCAACAGGCGCCGGTTGTTCGCCCGGGAATGACGAATGTCACCGGAGCGTGCCGGGCCGTAGCTCACCGGTGGCAAATTGCCGACCACGGCTTCGAGCGCTTCGAGCATTTGCTTGAGGGTCGTCGCCTGGTTCCAGCCAACGTTGACCGCACCGACTTCGACCTGGGGCATTTCGATGGCCTGCACCAGCAAGTCGACCAGGTCTTCGACGTAGACAAAATCCCGGGTCTGCTCGCCATCGCCGAACACCGTGATCGGCAAGCCTTTCAGTGCACGCTCGCTGAAAATGCTGATCACCCCGGAGTATGGCGAGGACGGATCCTGGCGCGGGCCGTAGATGTTGAAGAAGCGGAAAATCACCGGTTCCAGCCCATGCTGGCGATGGTAGAAGTCGAAGTATTGCTCGCTGGCCAGCTTGTCCACCGCATAAGGCGTCAACGGCGCCTTGGGCGTGTCTTCGTCGATCGACTCACCTTCGCCATTGTTGCCATATACCGCCGCACTGGAGGCAAACAGCACGCGTTTGACCCCGGTCTGGCGCATGGCTTCGCAGACGTTCAGCGTGCCGATGAAGTTGCTCTGGTGTGTGCGCACCGGATCGTCCACAGAGGCCTGCACCGAAGCCACGGCGGCCAGGTGCGCCACGGCGCTGCATCCAGCCATCGCCTGGGCAACCAAAGCCGCATCGGCCACGTCACCGACGATCAGTTCGACCTTGGGATTGTCCAGCGGCAGATTGCTGTGCTTGCCGGTGGACAGGTCATCGAGAATCCGCACCGCATGGCCCTTGGCAAGCAGGGCGTCAGTCAGGTGTGAACCAATGAAACCGGCACCACCGGTGATCAAAACGGGGCCGTCAGCCATGGCGATAGAACCTGTCCAGTAGACCGGGAAGCGCCGCACGCCAGGCGCGTGGTTTGATTCCAAAGGTGTGCAGAATTTTTTTGCAGGCCAGTACCGCGTGTTGCGGTTCTTCGGCGGCATCCGGACGCGCGGCGTGGGCCTGGGCGGTCGGGGCTTCGATGGCCAGCGGATGCAGGCTTCGGGCTTCGGTCAGAATCGCCTGCCCCAGCGCCAGCGGCGTGGTCGCCTCATGCCCGGCGTAGTGGTAGGTGCCCCACAGCGGCGCGGCGCAATCGAGTTGCTTGAGCACTGAAATGATCACGCGGGCGGCATCGTCGACCGGCGTCGGATTGCCCCGTCGGTCGTCGGCCATCAGCAGCTCTTCGGGTTGTTCGGCACGGGCGAGGAAGCGGCCAAGGGCACCGTCCGGGCTGTCGTCCAGCAGCCAGCCGAAACGCAGCAGCACGTGTTGCGGGCAGGTGGCGCGCACGCTTTGCTCGATCCGCCACAACGCCTGACCCCGCAGGCCCAGGGGCACCGGTTCGTCTTTTTCGCTGTAGGCGGTGGCACGGGAGCCGTCGAACACGCGATAGCTGGAGGGTTGCAGCAGGACGATGTTGTGGTGCTGGCACAGTTCCGCCAGACGCTCGATCGCGCGCTCCTGGCCGGCCAGGCGCGATTCGCTCACCGCCTCGGCCTGAAACCAGTCGAAGTAGTAGGCAAGGTTGATCAATGCATCGGGACGGGTGTCGTCGAGCAGTTGTGTCAGGCTCGCGGCATCCCAGCCGTCTTCGGGCGGGCGGGGGGCGAGGAAACCGATGTCTTCCTCCGCACCGAGGCGAATCAGCGCCTGCCCAAGGGCATTTCCGCCGCCCAGTAACATAAGGCGCATTCGCATAGAGTCAGCAGGCCCAGTCTGATTGAAACGATGGCTTTATCGACATCGCGCCCAGGCGATGTCGTTGATAATTGCCGGAATCGTTGCATTTTGCGGGTTTAGTGCGCAACCGTCACCCGTAAAGTGTAGATCCGGGGGATTTGTGGTGCTGTCACTGGCCTCATCGCGAGCAAGCTCGCTCCCACAATGGTTTTGTGTAAGCCGCCCCTCTGTGGGAGCGAGCTTGCTCGCGATGGGGTCCTGTCAGTCAACAGAGATCCCCAAGCGGTACTTGCATCTTGGCCCACCCACCCGCATAACTTGCTGCATGAACCTGCCCATTCCCGCAGACAGTGCCCTGAGCGGCTTCCACCCTGCCGTCAGCGCCTGGTTCAGCCACACGTTCCCGGCGGTCACCGCCGCCCAGGCCCGGGCGTGGCCGTTGATCCGCCAGCGCCGCTCGACCCTGGTCGCCGCGCCCACCGGTTCCGGCAAGACCCTCACCGCCTTTCTCGCCGTCATCGATGACCTGGTGCACCGCGGCCTGGAAAGCCCCGAAGGCTTGCCCGACGCAACCCTGGTGGTCTACGTCTCGCCCCTCAAGGCACTGTCCAACGACATCCAGATCAACCTGCAAAACCCGCTGGCCGGCATTACCGAGCAATTGCGCGTGATGGGCCTGCCCGAACTGCAGATCAGCACCGCCGTGCGCACCGGCGACACACCGCAAAAAGATCGTTCGGCAATGCGCAAGACCGCACCGCACATTCTGGTGACCACGCCGGAATCCCTGTATGTGCTGCTCGGCTCCGACTCTGGCCGGCAGATGCTCGGCACCGCACAAACAGTGATTGTCGACGAGATCCACGCCATGGCTGCCAGCAAACGTGGCAGCCACCTGGCACTGAGCCTTGAACGCCTGCAAGCCCTCTGCCCGGAACCACTACTGCGCATCGGTCTGTCGGCCACGCAAAAGCCCATCGAAGCCGTCTCGCGCTTCCTTGTCGGTCGCGACCGCCCGTGCGAGATCGTCGACATCGGCCACGCCCGCCCCCGCGACCTGGACATCGAAGTACCGCCCGTGCCGCTATCGGCCGTGATGGCCAACGATGTCTGGGAGTTGGTCTACGACCGCCTCGCCGCCCTCGCCCGGGAACACCGGACCACGCTGATCTTCGTCAACACTCGACGTCTGGCCGAACGCCTGAGCCGGCACCTGAGCGAGCGCCTGGGCAAGGATGCCGTGGCCGCCCACCACGGCAGCCTGGCCAAGGAATTTCGCCTGGATGCCGAGCAGCGACTCAAGCGCGGTGACCTGCAAGTGCTGATCGCCACGGCGTCGCTGGAACTGGGGATCGACATCGGTGACGTCGACCTGGTGTGCCAGATCGCCTCGCCGCGTTCGATTGCCGGGTTTCTGCAGCGGGTCGGCCGTTCCGGACACCAGGTCGGCGGCACGCCCAAGGGCCGTTTGTTCGCCACCACCCGGGACGACCTGATCGAATGCGCCGCGCTGCTCGACTGCGTGCGCCGGGGCGAACTCGATACCTTGCTGATCCCGCAAGCGCCGCTGGACGTGCTGGCGCAGCAGATCATCGCCGAGGTCAGTTGCCAGGAGTGGCCGGAACAAGCGCTACTGGAGATGCTGCGCCGCGCCTCGCCCTACGCCGGACTCGACGACAAACACTACCAGGCGCTGCTGCACATGCTCGCCGAGGGTTACAACGGGCGACAGGGTATCCGTAGCGCCTACCTGCATCGCGACGCTGTGAGCCGCACCCTGCGCGGCCGCCGGGGCGCGAAACTGACGGCGGTGACCAGTGGCGGGACCATTCCGGACAACGCCGACTACAGCGTGCTGCTGGAGCCTCAAGGGCTGAACATCGGCACCATCAACGAAGACTTCGCCGTGGAAAGCATTGCCGGGGATATCTTCCAGTTAGGCAACACGTCCTATCGGATCCTGCGGGTGGAAACCGGCAAAGTCCGGGTCGAGGATGCCCAGGGCCAGCCGCCGACCATTCCGTTCTGGCTCGGTGAAGCACCGGGGCGCAGTGCCGAATTGTCCTCGGCGGTGGCGCGCTTGCAGGCACAACTCGATGACCTGCTGGGGGCTGCGCCAGGTAACTTGCAACCAGCGCTCGACTGGCTGACCGAGACCCTGGGTTTGAACATCGCCAGCGCCGAACAACTGGTGGATTACCTGGCCCGTGCGCGACAAACGCTGGGTGCCCTGCCATCCCAAGACACGCTGCTGATGGAGCGCTTTTTCGACGAGTCCGGCGGCACGCAACTGGTCATTCACACGCCGTTCGGCAGCCGCATCAACCGCGCCTGGGGCCTGGCCCTGCGCAAGCGTTTCTGTCGCACCTTCAATTTCGAATTGCAGGCCGCCGCCAGCGAAGACGCCATCGTGCTGTCGCTGTCCACCAGCCACAGTTTTGAACTGGACGACGTCTGGCGCTACTTGCACAGCAACAGTGCCGAACACATCCTGATTCAAGCCGTGCTCGACGCGCCGCTGTTCGGCGTGCGCTGGCGCTGGAATGCCGGCGTGGCCCTGGCGCTGCCGCGCTACAGCGGCGGGCGTAAAGTCCCGCCGCAAATCCAGCGGATGAAAAGCGAAGACCTGATCGCCAGCGTGTTTCCCGATCAGATCGCCTGCGTGGAAAACCTCGCCGGCGAACGGGAAATTCCCGACCATCCGCTGGTAGAGCAAACCCTCGACGACTGCCTGCACGATGCCATGGACAGCCAAGGCTGGCTGGCCTTGTTGCGGCGCATGGAACGCGGCGACATTCGCCTGATCAGCCGCGACTTGCCGGCGCCCTCGCCGCTGGCGGCGGAGATTCTCAGCGCCCGGCCCTATACCTTTCTCGACGATGCACCGCTGGAGGAACGTAGAACCCAGGCAGTGCTCAATCGGCGCTGGAGCGACCCGCAATCCACCGACGACCTCGGCGCCCTGGACGCCGAGGCGATTGCCGCCGTGCGCGACGAAGCCTGGCCCGCGCCCTGCGGGGTCGACGAAATGCACGAGGCCTTGATGAGCCTGGCGTGCATCACCGATACCGAGGCCGGCACCAATCCGCAGTGGTTCGACTGGCTCAACACCCTGGCCGACAGCGGCCGCGCGAGCCGTTTGCAGATCAACGCCGGGCAATCGCTGTGGCTGGCGCTGGAGCGTCTGACCTGCCTGCGGGCGATTTATCCCCAGGCCGAATTGACGCCATCGCTGCAAGCGCTGCCGGACTTCGACGAGGTCTGGGAAGCCGACGACGCCATCCTCGAACTGATCCGCGCACGGCTCAGCGCCTTCGGGCCACTGGCGCTCGATCGCATTGCCGAACCACTCGGCTTGCCCGCTGCGCAGGTCAACCAGGCCCTGGCGCAACTGGAACGCGAAGGCTACGTGCTGCGCGGTCGCTTTACCCCGGGTGCCACCCGGGAAGAATGGTGCGAGCGGCATTTGCTGGCGCGGATTCACCGCTATACGGTCAAGCGCCTGCGCCGGGAAATCGAACCGGTGGCGTTGCAGGATTTCATGCGATTCCTGTTCGACTGGCAGCATGTGTCGAGCGCAAGCCAGGGTCAGGGCGCCGCGGTACTGCCAGCCATCGTCGCGCAATTGGAAGGCTACCCTGCTGCCGCTTCAGCCTGGGACAGCGACATCCTGCCGGCGCGGATCAAGGACTACTCGCCGACCTGGCTCGATGAGCTGTGCCGCAGCGGCAGACTGGTGTGGACGCGCCTGACTGCGCACAACAAAAGCGCCAGCACCGCGCTGCGCAGCACGCCGATTTTGTTGCTGCCGCGCAACCGGGTCGGCCTCTGGAGCGGCTTGACCGAACAGACGCCGGTCAGCGAACTGTCGCCGAAAACACAAAAGGTCCACGCCGCCCTCAGCCAGCACGGCGCGCTGTTTTTCGATGAGCTGATCCATGAGGCCCATCTGCTGCGTTCGGAACTGGAAATCGCCCTGCAGGAACTGGTGGGCGCGGGGCTGGTGAACGCCGACAGCTTCGCCGGGTTGCGTGCACTGATCACCCCGGCCAGCAAGCGCCAGCCACGCAACAGTCGACGCGGGCGCGGGGCATTTATCGGTGGCATGGACGACGCCGGGCGTTGGGCCCTGTTGCGACGCACGCCTGTCGCGCCGGTGGTGCAAAACCAGCGGACGCCTGCCGATACCCTTGAGCACATCGCCATGACCTTGCTGCGCCGTTACGGCGTGGTGTTCTGGCGTTTGCTGGAACGTGAGGCGGACTGGTTGCCGAGCTGGCGCGAACTGCTGCGTACTTTCCATCGCCTGGAGGCTCGCGGCGAGATTCGTGGCGGGCGTTTTGTCAGTGGCCTGGCGGGCGAGCAATTCGCCCTGCCCGAGGCGATCCCCTTGTTGCGGGAGGTGCGGCGTCGGCCCCATGACGGCAGCCTGGTCGCGGTGTGCGGGGTCGATCCGCTGAACCTCGCCGGCACGCTATTGCCCGGCGCGAAAGTCCCGGCACTGGCGAGCAATCGGCTGGTGTATCGCGACGGGTTGGCGGTTGCTGCCGAGATTGCCGGCAAGCAGCAGTTCTGGTTGGAGCTGGATGAACGGGCGATGGCTGAAGTGCGTAGTAAGCTTATCCGGCATTAATGTCGTCTGGACCGGCCCCATCGCGAGCAAGCTCGCTCCCACAGTGATCTCTGTTGTGCCGAAAATTTGTAATCACAGAAGATCCCCTGTGGGAGCGAGCTTGCTCGCGATGGGGCCAGACCAGCCACTGAAAGCCTCAAGTACAAAACTGACTATTGAGACCGCGGCCGCTCCGGCATCAACACTGCCGAATGCTCCGGTGCGGTATCTCCCTCCTTCAGTGGCTCGACAGCATGCCTGGGCACCAATGCCTGCTGTGGATAAGTTTGCGCGAAGTTCACCCACGGGCAGTTATCCACAAGCTTTTTCAAACGCTGGTTGAAAGCCCGGCTCACCGCGTATTGACCACCGGACACCGTACGGAATTGCGCGGTCAGCACTACACCGTTGAGGTCCATCTTGTCGACGCCAAACACATCCAGCGGCCCTTGCAGGTTGTAGCGCAGGAACGGGTCGTTGCTGATGGAGTGCCCGGCCTCGCGGATCAGTTCGATGGCCTTGTCGACATCGGTGTCGTAGGTGAATTGCACCGAGAAAAACGCATAGGCGAATTGCCGCGATTGGTTGGTCACGGCCTTGATCTGCCCGAACGGCACCGAGTGCACGAAGCCCTTGCCATCGCGCAGGCGCAAGGTACGGATGGTCAGGCCTTCGACGGTGCCGGCATGCCCGGAATCGAGCACCACCCAGTCACCGATGGACAGGGTGTCTTCGATGATGATGAACAGCCCGGTAATCACGTCCTGCACCAGTTGCTGGGAGCCGAAACCGATCGCCAGGCCGATGACCCCGGCACCTGCCAGGAATGGCGCGACGTTGATCCCCAGGTTGGCCATGGTGGTGATCGCGCAAATCACCACCAGGATGATTTTGATCGCGTTGCGCAGCAGCGGCAGGATGGTTTTCACCCGCGTACTCGGCTGGCGCGCCGAGCGCTTGTTGGTTGGCGGTTTCAGGGCTTCCTGAATCGCCGTGTCGAGCACCACCCAGACCATCCAGGTCACCAGCAGGATCAGACCGATGTGGCCCAGGGAATCACTGATCGCCCGGCCCACGGCATTGGTCACCGCGAATTCGAACAGCGACACGCCCCAGATCCGCCCGAGGATATCGATGAACACGATGGCCATGGCGATGCGCAACAAGGCATGTGACAAATTGAGAAAGCGCTCCTTGTAGGCGCTGCCGCGGCGCAGGTCCGCTTCGCTGCGCGTCTTGAACAGATGATGCAGCGTGGTGCTGAGAAACACCGTGGCGATCAGCAGCACCGTGGTGAACAAGGCGCTGCGCAGCACTCTCTGGTTGTCCACCCCGGCGCCGATCAGGTTGATGATCGAAACCAGGACCATCAATAGAATCGGCCAATACCAGAGCCCGGAAAATATCCGCAGGGTTTCACGCAACGCCGGCTGGCTGAGGCGCTGGGCCAGCGGCAGGATACGGATCACATGGGCGACCGGGCGACGCATGCGGATCACCAGCAAGCCGAAGGAAATCGACGCTGCCAATCCAGTGAACACGGCGATGCTGCTGGTGAGATTACTGCCCAGTTGATGGGCGATCTGCGGGCTGGTCAGGGCATCGCTCAGGGCCACCAGAAAACCGATGCCGAACAGCGGTCGTGGGCTGTGTTGTCGAATAATCTGCACCGCCCGCCGCTTGTGTCCGGCATTGAACATCACCACCAGCGACAGCACCAATGACGCGGCAAAGATCCCGGCACTGGTGGCATAGGCAAAACACAACGCCAGCGCCCGTCCCGCCGATATCGGCAAAAGCTGGCTGGCATAAATCGTCAACGGCAGACTGATCACCGCCGGAAGGGTGTAGGGCAACACGTAACCGAGCAACGCCTGGCCCCGTTCGCGACTGAGCAGCAGACGGTGCTCGCACAGGCGCCTGGCGACCATCCGCCCAAGCAGCCAAAGACAGGCAAACACGGCCGCCCACACGCAGGTCAGCAGCAGGAAATCGCCGGCGACGCGCCAGGGCGAACGGGCCGATGGCTTATTGACCAACTGATCCACTTCATCGGCCGCGAGGTCGGCACGCAGGCGCCAGACGTCAAAGAGGTTTTCGTTGAGATCGAGTTTGGTCTGGACCTCGTCGATGCTTGAACTGATGGCTCCCAGTAATCCGCCTTGCACCAGCGGTTCGGGATGGGCCGGCGGAGTCGCGGCGGTCGCGGTGGTCGGCAGCCCCGGTATCGCGGCGGCTTCCAGTTGCTCGCTACCCACAAACAGCAACGCTCCCAGCAGTATCGCGGTCTTGAGCCTGATCAAAACACCCGCTCCTTTGGCTGTGTCGGTAAGGAACTGATCGAGAAATGTCGGGCAAGTTCGGATATTGCCCGCAGATAGCAGGACGGCGATGCCTTCCTGTGCCACAGACTAACACTCGCGCTCGCGATCTTTGCGCCCAAGGCAAATATCAAATGCTCGTCCCTGTATTTTTCCGCACGACCCGAACCACGACACTGCGCTCCATCGAATGAATCCACCGGAGTTGCAGCCATGCCCATTGCCTTGCTCGCGCTGACCCTCAGCGCCTTTGCCATCGGGACGACCGAGTTCGTCATCGTTGGCCTGTTACCCACCATCGGCGCCGACCTCGGCGTCAGTCTGCCATCCGCCGGCCTGCTGGTCAGCCTGTATGCCCTTGGCGTTGCCGTCGGCGCCCCGGTGCTGACCGCCCTCACCGGCAAGGTTCCGCGCAAATTGCTGCTGTTGTCGCTGATGGTGCTGTTCACCCTCGGTAACCTGCTGGCGTGGCAAGCACCGAGTTACGAGTCGTTGATCCTCGCACGGATCGTCACCGGCCTGGCCCACGGGGTGTTTTTCTCGATCGGCTCGACCATCGCCACCAGTCTAGTGCCGAAGGAAAAAGCCGCCAGCGCGATTGCCATCATGTTCACCGGCCTGACCGTAGCGCTGGTCACCGGCGTGCCGCTGGGGACATTCATCGGCCAGCATTTCGGCTGGCGTGAAACCTTCCTCGCCGTTTCGGCCCTGGGCGTGATCGCCTTCATCGGCAGCTTGATCTACGTGCCGAAAAACATCGCCCACAGCAAACCCGCATCGCTGTTGCAGCAATTGCAGGTGCTCAAGCAACCACGCCTGCTGCTGGTGTATGCGATGACGGCCGTCGGCTACGGCGGCTCGTTCATTGCCTTTACCTTCCTCGCGCCGATTCTTCAGGACCTCTCCGGCTTCAGCGCCAGCACCGTCAGCCTGGTGTTGCTGGTCTACGGCATCTCCGTGGCCATCGGCAACATCTGGGGCGGCAAACTGGCGGACAAGCGCGGCCCGATCAGCGCCCTGAAAATCATCTTTGCCCTGCTCGCCGCCGTGTTGTTCGTGCTGACTTTCACCGCCGGTAATCCTTGGCTCGCGCTGGCCACCGTGCTGGTCTGGGGCGCCGTGGCATTCGGCAACGTGCCGGGGTTGCAGGTGTATGTGGTGCGTCAGGCTGAGCATCACGCCCCGCAGGCGGTGGACGTGGCGTCCGGCCTGAACATCGCAGCGTTCAACCTCGGCATTGCCGGTGGCGCGTGGGGCGGTGGCCTGATCGTCGCCCACATGGGGTTGATTCACACCGCATGGATCGGTGGCCTGGTGGTGTTGGTGGCGCTGGCATTGACCGCGTGGAGTGGACGTCTTGATCGCCTCGGCCCAGTGTTCGCCGAACCGGCTGAGGACTCTGCCCGCGTTATTACTGCCCACTGATAACCCCTGTGGGAGCGAGCTTGCTCGCGATGACGGCGGTCCATTCAATATGGATGTGACTGATAAACCGCCATCGCGAGCAAGCTCGCTCCCACACTTGTTCGGTGTTGTTCTGTAGAAAATTTACCGTCCGTAGCCCCATCGAAACTTTTGCCGCCGCAGCGCAGTCACCCAAAGACATGGGTAAGTAGTCCGGAGGCGACATGGCGGCGATTCATATCGGTATTTCAGGCTGGCGCTACACGCCCTGGCGGGGAGACTTCTACCCCATTGGCCTGACCCACAAGCGCGAACTGCAATTCGCCTTGCGGGCGGTCAACAGCATCGAAATCAATGGATCGTTCTACGCACTGCAGCGCCCCGAACGCTATGCCGTGGAAATCCGCCATGACAGCTTTGTCGATCCGCTGTTCGTCCGCTTGCTCAAGCGCTACAACACGGCCCTGGTCATCGCCGACACCGCAGGTAAATGGCCGTATCGCGAAGACATCACCAGCGATTTCGTCTACCTGCGTCTGCATGGCGCCGAAGCACTCTATGCCAGCGGTTACACCCCGCAGGCACTAAAACGCTGGGGCGAACGAATCGAAGCCTGGCATCACGGCCAGCAACCGGACAATCCACAATTGATCGCGCCCCGGCAGAAGCCAAAGGCGTGCAAATCCCGGGAGGTGTTCTGCTATTTCGATAACGACGTCAAAGTCCGCGCCCCCTTTGATGCACGCCACTTGCTGCAACGCCTGCACCTCGAAAAAAACCTCGCCACCGTCCCCGGTGAGCCTGCGGCCGAGGGCGTGTTGCCATGAGCATTCCAGAGCCGGTCGGCGTCACGGACGAGCAGACCCCCATCAACACGACAGTGCAACGCTTCACCGTGCTGACGGTCAACACCCATAAAGGTTTCACCGCACTCAACCGGCGCTTCATCCTGCCGGAACTGCGTGAAGCGGTGCGCAGCGTGTCTGCCGATGTGGTGTTTTTGCAGGAAGTCCACGGCACCCACGAACAGCATCCCAGGCGCTACACCAACTGGCCGGCGATGCCGCAATACGAATTCCTTGCCGACAGCCTGTGGCCGCAGTTCGCCTATGGCCGCAATGCGGTGTATCCGGCGGGCGATCACGGCAATGCGCTGTTGTCGAAGTTCCAGATCATCCGCCACGACAACCTCGACGTGTCCATCAGCGGCCACGAGAACCGCGGGCTCTTGCATTGTGTGTTGCGCTTGCCCGGCGACGGCCAGGAGGTGCATGCGATTTGCGTGCATCTGGGGCTGCGCGAAACCCATCGCACCGCGCAACTGAAGCTGCTCGCCCAGCGCCTGGACGCCCTGCCCGGCGACGCCCCGGTGATTGTCGCCGGGGACTTCAACGATTGGCGCCAGCGCGCCGATGCATTGCTCACACCCAGCGGTTTGCGCGAAGTCTTCGCCGAGCACCATGGCAAACCGGCGCGCAGTTTCCCCGCGCGCTTGCCGGCATTGCGCCTGGACCGCATCTACGTACGCAACCTCAAGGCCAGCCATCCGCAAGTGCTGACCTCCCGGCCCTGGTCGCACCTTTCCGACCACGCCCCGCTGTCGGTGGAGATCGAGCTATGAGCAGCCAGTTGATGGAAAAAAACACGCTGGAACACATCCCCGCTCCGCCCACCCGCGAGCCGACAGCGGTCGATGTCGAATACGGCTGGCAAGGCAGCAATCGGGTCGAGTTGCTGGAAAATGGCGAGGCGTATTTTCCCCGGGTGTTTGAAGCCCTGCGCCGGGCGCAAAATGAAATCCTGTTGGAGACCTTCATTCTGTTCGAGGACAAGGTCGGCAATGAGCTGCAACAGATTTTGATCGAAGCCGCCCAGCGTGGTGTGCGCACCACCGTCAGCCTCGACGGCTTCGGCTGCGGCGAACTGAGTACCGGGTTCCTAAACGCCCTGACCGCGGCCGGCGTGCACCTGCAAATGTTCGATCCGGCACCGAAACGCCTGGGCATCCGCACCAACTGGTTCCGGCGCCTGCACCGCAAGATCGTGGTGGTCGATGGCACCGTCGCGTTCGTCGGCGGGATCAATTTTTCCGCCGATCATCTGGCCGACTTCGGCCCCGAGGCCAAACAGGATTATTCCGTGGAAGTTCAGGGTCCGGCCGTTGCCGACATCCATCACTTTGCCCTGCTGCAATGCGGTCGCCCGGCGCGCGCCAAATACTGGTGGCACCGCCGTCGGCAGCGGCGTTCGGAACTGGCCTTCAGCGATCACGATGGCCAGGTGCGGCTGGTGTACCGCGACAACGGGGAACACCAGACCGACATCGAGGAGGTTTACCGCCAGGTATTGCGCCAGGCGCAGCGCCGGGTGGTGATCGCCAACGCCTACTTCTTTCCAGGGTTCCGCTTGTTGCGCGAGATCCGCAACGCGGCCCGCCGAGGGGTGGATGTGCGGCTGATCCTGCAGGGCCAGCCAGACATGCGGGTGGCCAGGCTTGCGGCGCGCATGACCTACGATTACCTGCTCAAGTCCGGGGTGAAGATCTACGAATATTGCGACCGTCCACTGCATGGCAAGGTCGCACTGGTGGATGAAGACTGGAGCACCGTAGGCTCCAGCAACCTCGACCCGTTGAGCCTGTCGATGAACCTGGAAGCCAACGTACTGATCCGCGACCGTGGCTTCAATCGAGTTCTATTCGATCGCCTGGAAGACCTCAGCGACAACCATTGCAAGGTCATGTCTCACGACATCGCGCCACGCGGGCGTGTCTGGCACATGACCGTCGGCTTTCTGGTGTTTCACTGCCTGCGGCATTTCCCGGCGTGGGCCGGTTGGTTGCCGGCGCATAAACCTCGCCTGAAACACATTCCTCCTCCGACCGGGGCCGCTGACCATGAACCGCACTGAGCCCCACACGGCAACTCACGCCAAAAGCTCTGGCAAGTCGCACTGGAACCGCTGGAAACGACCGCTGACGATGCTGTTTTTCCTGATGCTGATCGTGCTGTTCACGATGCTCGCCCAGCGCATCGAATGGAACGAAGTGTTCGATACCCTGGCCGATTTCAAGGTGCGCACACTGATCATTGCCTCGGGGCTGACCCTGGTGAGTTTTCTGGTGTACGCCTGCTTCGACCTGATCGGCCGCACCTACATCCGCCAGAACCTGACCTGGAAGCAGATTCTGCCCGTGGGGATCATCAGCTACGCCTTCAACCTGAACCTGAGCGCCTGGGTCGGTGGCATCGCCATGCGATACCGGTTGTATTCGCGGCTCGGGGTCAGCAAGAGCAACATCGCGAAAATCCTCGGTCTGAGCCTGGCGACCAACTGGTTCGGTTACATGGTCATTGCCGGCGCCATGTTCAGCAGCGGGCTGGTACGCATGCCGCCGGGCTGGAAGCTCAGCAGTAGCGCACTGCAAGGCGTGGGGGTTTTGTTATTGCTGCTGAGCGCCGGATACCTGGTGGCGTGCCGGTTTGCCAAACGTCGGGAGTGGGTGATTCGTGGTGTGGAGATTGACCTGCCGTCGCCGCGCATGGCCGTGCTGCAACTGGCCCTCGGTGCCCTGAACTGGTCGCTGATGGCAGCGGTGATCTTCACCTTGCTACCGAACAAACTGGACTATCCACTGGTGCTGGGCGTGCTGTTGATCAGCGCCATCGCCGGGGTCATCACTCACATCCCGGCCGGGCTCGGCGTGCTGGAAGCCGTGTTTGTGGCGCTGCTGCAACACGAGGCTTCGCGGGGCAGCCTGGTGGCTGGACTGCTGGCCTATCGGGCGATTTATTTCATCCTGCCGTTGTTGATTGCCCTGGTGATGTACCTGCTGGTGGAAGCCAAGGCCAAGTCATTGCGGATTGCGAAGAAACCCAAGTGATTTTGTACCGGTTGTGAGGACGCCTTCGCGGGCAAGCCCGCTCCCACAGTGTCTGTTGGTGGATGCAGATTCCATGTACACCCTCGATCCTTGTGGGAGCGGGCTTGCCCGCGAAGGGGCCCGCAAGAACACCCCAATATCAAGATGATTGAATAATGCTCAAACGCTCCCCCACCACCATCTCGGTAATCCAGCCGACAAGGATCGAGGTGTAGGCCTGCTGCGAAACCGGGTCGTTCAGCGCATGGTCGGCGCCATCGATAATGCGATGGGTCAGCGAGTGAGTCTGCTGGCACGCCGCGCGGTAACTCATGATCGTTGAATGGGGCACGTAGTCGTCGGTCTCGGACTGCACCAACAGGACATCCCCGGTGAATTGCGAGCAGGCGTGCAAGGCACGATTGCTGTCGGCACGCACCAGGGTGCTTCGGTAATCACGCAGATCCAGCTTGTCCAGGTCGCGTTTCGGCGCGTGCCATTGCTCGTCGCGATACAGCGCCGGCACCCGCAGCGCCAGCCAGCGCACGGGCCTCAGCGAGGTCAGAATCGAGGCCAGATACCCCCCGTAACTGGTGCCGACCACGGCAATCGCCGAGGTATCGAGGGCCGGGTGCGCGAGCAAGCGGTCATAGGCCGCCAGCAGGTCGCGCAAATTGTCTTCCCGGGTCACCCGGGACAATGGAATGCCGGTGCCACCGGTGTGCCCGCGCAGGTCAAAGGTCAGGCACACGCACCCCAACCCGGCGATACCTTTGGCGCGTTCCAGATCCCGCTCCTGGCTGCCGCCCCAACCGTGCACAAAGAGCACGCCGGGGACTTTCGATTTGGGACTCAGGAAGGTCCCGCTCATCTGTTCGTCGTCGATGTCGATCTGAATGGATTCGCTTCTAGCCGTCATAGGGTTTAACCGTCACGTACTTGAGGAGAAAGTCACTGGCCTGCGCCGGCCCGCGGTACACCTCGATGGCGTCCGCCGGCAGCGGCTGGTCGATGTAGGTTTCCACCGAAGACACACGAATCGCGCAGATCCCCGGATCGTTGACGAAATTCTGCAAGGCCGCGACCTCGGCGCTGCTGGCACCGCCCATGCGCCAGGACTGTTCGAGCACACCGCTGCGTGGCCGGCCATCGCTGCCGACGCCCTGGGCGATGTCGTAGTTGCGCCGTGAGGCATAGAAACCTGGGTAGGCTTCATCCGCCGCGCTGTCGAACACCTGTGCCTGGCGGATCGCCAGTTGCACGTCTTCCGGCAGATCCAGCTTCAACAATTCGTCATAGCCGCCGGGCACCACCAGCAGGTTGGACCCGCCATAAACCTGTTCACCCTGAGCGTCCTCGGTCAAGTATTGATCACCGCAGTAACTGAGTACCTTTGCGCCGATAAAACTCTGGCCGACGCTGTGGGTGATCACCTGGTCCAGGTCCTGCTCGAGCACCACGCCTTCGGTGAACATCGCCTCGGCCTCGGGCTGGGCAAGCAGCTCATCGAACTCGTCGAGGCTTTTGATCACTTCCTGACCACGTCCGGCACAGGCATGAATCGGTTTCAGGCGGATCGGCCCGGTGTACAGCAAATGCTCCGCCGCCGGGCGCGCATCCTTCAGGGAGAACACGCTGAGACCGTCGAGCACCACGCTGCGCACCCGCTCGGAAAACAACGGAGCCCAGCCTCGCGGCGCATGGGCATGGTGGTTGAGCAATCCGTGACTGATGGCTTTGGTGCAGATGAAGTCGTGGTCGACATAACCGCCCCACAAATCCTCAGGCCCCTTGACCCCCAGTTGCCGGGCAGCCGCAGCGCCCACAAGGGTCTGGGTCGGCAACAGGTAGAGGTCTCGCCCTGCATGCAGTTGCGGGTCGTAGCTGCCGCCGTACTTGAGCCCCAGTATCTGCGCCAGCCAGCGGGCCAATGCGCGGTTGGTTTCAACTTCGTGCACTGGCGCGTCGGCGAGCACTGAATGGGCGACCACCAGTTTCCTGCAGTTTGCCGGGGTCATGCATCCCCCTTCAATCGACGTTTGATGAATGTAGCTGAAGGGGTGCAGAGATCAGGCCAAGGCCCGTTGAGGGAAAAGGGGTTTTAAATCAGCTCGTTGCGCAGGAAGTGATGGCATGTGGCCTGTTTTATTCTGCACGACGCCCTTTGATACTCCGGCATTTTGCACGATTCCAGCCCACACGCCCGACCCTGTGGGAGCGAGCTTGCTCGCGATGAGGGAATGACATTCAACATTTATGTAGCAGACACACAGCTATCGCGAGCAAGCTCGCTCCCACAGGGAATCGAGGTGATGCGACTAGCGTGCGACCGATCCAGAGTTCACCCCAAACCGTGTCCGATAATCACTCGGCGCCAACCCGGTGATTTTCCTGAACGTTGCGCGAAACGCCCCGGGGTCCTGATAACCCACGGTCCAGGCGATGTGGTCGATGGTGCCGTTGGTGAACTCAAGCATTTCCCGGGCCTTGCCAACTCGCAGGTGCTGGCAGTATTCGGTGGGTTTGAGCCCGGTGGCCGCGCGAAAGCGTCGCAGGAAGGTGCGTTCTTCCAGCCCTGCCTTTTCGGCCATCGCCGCCAGCGACACATCGGTCGCTCCAGTGCTTTGCAGCCAGTGTTGCACCTTGAGGATCGTCGCATCGCCATGACTGAGGATCGGCGCAAAGTTGCTGCCGCACTCACTGGCGCTATCGCTGTGTTCCACCACCAGAAAACGCGCGGTGTTGGTGGCGATGCTAGGCCCCAGCAGCCGGTTGACCAGGCGCAGACCCAGTTCCGACCAGGCCATCAGCCCGGCGGTGGTAATCAGGTCACCGTCATCGACGATCGGCGTATCGGCCTTGAGCCGGATCGCCGGATAACGTTCGGCGAAAGCTTTGGCGGAGGTCCAGTGAGTGGTGGCGCTGCGACCGTCGAGCAGACCGCTTTCGGCCAACAGGATAGAGCCCACGCAAACCCCGCCCAGTGTCGCGCCGCTGGCATGTTGCTCACGCAACCAGCGAATCAACCCTTTTGGCGCCTGGCCCTCGGAAAAACCGCCGATCGACGGCGGAATCAACACGGCCACCAGGGCGCGCTCCGGGCCAGGATGGCTGTCGAAGACCCGAACCGGCGCCTGATCACCCTCGACCTGCCAATGGCTGACCCGCAACAGCGGCAACTGCGCAGACTGATGTTCGGCGGCGATCCGGTTGGCCACCCCGAACAAATCCGTCAAACCATGCACCGCCGCCATCTGCGCGCCGGGATAGATCAGCACACCGAGTTCGGCGATTGCCCTTTCTGCGTCCATTGTCAGTTTTCCCCCTTCTATTGTCGGTGCGGCCAATCCTCGGATCGCCTGCCAGAGCCAATACTTCATTCCACACCAACACACACTTCGAGGAAACAGTCATGGCCAAGCAAGCGCTCATCCTAGTCGATATCCAGAACGACTACTTCCCCCAAGGCAAGTGGCCGCTGGTCGGTGCCGACGCCGCCGCCGACAACGCCGTCCGCCTGATCGAGGCCTTCCGCGACGCAGGGGATTCAGTGGTGCACATTCGCCACGAATTCACCTCTGAAGATGCGCCGTTTTTCACCCCGAACTCCGAGGGCGCGAAGTTGCACCCGAAAGTGCTCAACCGTGCCGACGAACCGGTGGTGCTCAAACACTTCGTCAACTCGTTCCGCGAAACCGAACTGCAATCGATCCTCGACGAACAAGGCATCAAGGAACTGGTGGTCGTGGGCAGCATGAGCCACATGTGCGTCGACGGCATCACCCGGGCGGCGGCGGATTTTGGTTATACGGTCACCGTGATCCACGACGCCTGCGCCACCCGTGACCTGGAGTTCAATGGCGTGACGGTTCCGGCGGCGCAAGTTCATGCGGCGTTCATGGCGGCCCTGGCGTTTGCCTATGCCAGCGTGGTCTCGACCAACGAGTACCTGACAAGAAGCCGGAAGCTGTAAACCTTATTCAGGACAAGACAGCAAAAATGAAAAAGCCCATGGCCTCACCTGCCATGGGCTTTTAATTGCCGGTGAGTCTGGACGATCTGCATCAAACGCAATACCGCCAGAATCCTGAAAAGTCATGCCGAAGCCAACAATCACTCCACTCCCAACGCATACGCGGGGGATGTTGCTTTCACCCATGCCACTTTCTGGATAACTCACTGGAAGCCTGAACAATGAACAGCATGAATATCAGCACTGACAGCCTGTCGAAAAAAACATCCCTTGGACTCACCACCATGGCACTAGGGACCTACGGCATTTACTTCGCCCTCGCCGTTATCTACTTCTGGTTCGGGGGAATGAAATTCACCCACTATGAAGCAGAGGGGCTAGTGCCGCTGGTGAGCAACAGTCCCCTCCTGGGATGGGTCTATAACATTTTCAGTGTCGATCTGTTTTCCAGTTTGCTTGGCGTTCTGGAGATCTCCATCGGTGTACTGATTGCGGGTCGCCTGCTGTCGCCAAAGCTTTCCTTGATCGGGGGCGCCTTGTCGGCCGGGCTGTTTTTCACCACCTTGAGCTTTATGCTCTCGACCCCCGGCGTGATTGAGCCCGGCCTTGGTTTCCCGGCCATTTCGGTCGCGCCAGGCCAGTTCCTGCTCAAGGACATCGGCTTGCTTGCCGCCTCCCTGTTCGTGGCGGGCCATTCGCTGACCCGACTGGAAACCCCTTGAGCTGACAACTTCACCCGCCGATGGCCTGAATCAGCTCGATGCATTCAGGTCATCGCCATCACCCGCCAGTACGCGGCCCTCAAGGGCCAGGGATTTCATCCAGTCCCGAGGACTGCAGCCGGTCTTGCGGCGAAACGCACGGGCAAGGGCCGACGGACTTTCATAGCCCACCTCATCGGCGATCAGCGTAATCGGCCGCCCCTCCCGCAGGCGCTTCTGCGCCAGACTGATCCGCCAGCTCAGAAGATAATCCAACGGTGTTTGCCCCAGGACCGCGCGGAAATGCACGGCATAAGCGGCGCGGGACATGTTCGATTCATTTGCCAACTCGGCCACTGACCAGGCCCGCTGAGGTTGGTTGTGCATCTGTATCAGCGAGCGCGACAGCCGCACATCAGCCAACCCGGCCATCATGCCGGTGCTCAACTGATGGTGGTCGAGCAAATGCCGGAACAGCAGGATGATCAACAGTTCGAACAAACGATCAAGCACGGCCTCCCTGCCGCAATGCCCGGCGCCAGCTTCACCGAACAGCCATCTCAGGGTGTCGGCAAGCAACGGCAGCTCATCCAGGGGCAACACCAGAAGATCGGGGAGCGAAGCAGATATCGGATTGCTGGCGCCGCCATCGAACAGCATCGACGCACATAACAGCTGAGCACCTTCAGTCTCACTGGCGATGAGCTGATGTCGACTGGGGCGTGGCAGGAAAATCAGGCTGGGGCGAGTGATCAACAACTCACTCCTCCCTGGGCCTTTCAAAGTGACAGAGCCGGCCTGCAGCAGGTGAATATGACCACGCTGGTCGGCGCCATCGTAGGACGCCACGCCGCAAAGCATGCCGCTGTAAAACAGGTTCGCGCGCACGCCGAACTGTGACAACAACGTAGACAGGCGATCCATAGGGCAACTCTGCACAGGGTCTGGACCCATAGCAGAGTATCACTGCGCGCTGACGGCTGGACGATCCTCGATCCCGGCGAGGAATGCCCTGGTAAAAATGCAAAAAGCCCGGCATCCATAGGGAGGCCGAGCTTTTTCAGGTTCTATTCTTTGGTGAAAGAATCAGAACGGGATATCGTCATCAAAGCTGTCGAAATCCGGAGCCGGCTGAGGAGCGGCCTGCTGTGGAGCCGGGCGCGACTGTTGCGGCGCCGACTGCTGTGGACGTGGAGCCTGCTGGCGTGGCGCGGACTGCTGGTAGTTGTTACCACCGCCCTGGCCCTGCTGGTCGCCCTGTGGACGGCCGCCCAGCAGTTGCATGGTGCCTTGCATGTCGACCACGATTTCGGTGGTGTAACGCTTGATACCGTCTTTTTCCCACTCGCGGGTCTGCAGCTTGCCTTCGATGTAGACCTGAGAACCTTTACGCAGGTATTCGCCAGCGATTTCTGCAACCTTGCCGAACATCGACACACGGTGCCATTCGGTCTTTTCAACTTTCTGACCGGTTTGCTTGTCGGTCCACTGTTCGCTGGTCGCCAGACTCAGGTTGGTCACGGCGTTACCGTTAGGCAAGTAGCGAACTTCGGGATCCTGGCCGCAAGTGCCGACCAATATGACTTTGTTAACCCCACGGGCCATAACGTTCTCCTAGGCTACGCACGCTGCCCCGGCCGGGTTGTTCACCAGGCGCTCAAGGGTGGTGCGATCCAATAGTTCGGTGTCCAGTTTGATGTAAATCGCCGCCTCTTCTGCGACGATGACTGCATCTGTTACCCCTACGACCGCCTTCAGGCGCTCGACCAGACCCGCTTCGCGGATCGCCTCGGGCGACAACGGCAAGCGCAGGCTCGTGACGTAGGGAGGTTCGCGCATGGTAACAGCAAAGGCCAGCCAGAGGGCAGCCAGACCGGCGCATCCGAGGAACACAACCGACAGACCGCCATGCTGGAACAGCCAACCGCCAAGAATGCCGCCCAATGCCGACCCGAGGAACTGGCTGGTGGAATAAACCCCCATCGCCGTGCCCTTGCCGCCGGCCGGTGAAACCTTGCTGATCAGCGATGGCAACGAAGCTTCCAGCAGATTGAACGCGGTGAAGAACACCACCGTACCGATCACCAGAGCCCGCAAGCTGTCGCCGAACTGCCAGAAGAATAGCTCAGTGAACATCAGCGTCACGACGGCACCGAGTAAAACTCGTTTCATTTTGCGTTTCTTCTCGCCGTAGATAATGAACGGGATCATGGCGAAGAAAGAAATCAGCAACGCGGTCAGGTACACCCACCAGTGCTGCTCTTTGGGCAGCCCGGCTTTCTCGACCAGCGCCAGCGGCAAGGCGACGAAGCTGGACATCAACATCGCGTGCAACACAAAAATACCCAGGTCCAGCCGTAGCAGGTCCGGGTGCTTGAGCGTCGGCATCAATGCCTGGCGCGCAACACCGGACTCGCGATGCTGCAATGTCCCGGTAGAGCGCGGCACCATGAACATGACGATCACAATGCCGAGCAGCGCCATGCCGCCCGTGGCGAGGAACAACCCGGACAGACCAAAAGCACGGGTCAGCAACGGGCCGACCACCATGGCGACGGCGAACGACAGACCGATGGTCATGCCGATCATGGCCATGGCTTTGGTCCGATGCTGCTCCCGGGTCAGGTCTGACAACAAGGCCATGACCGCGGCTGAAATCGCCCCGGCACCTTGCAGGATTCGCCCGGCGACCACGCCCCAGATCGAATCGGCATTGGCCGCCAGCACACTGCCGAGCGCGAAGATAATCAACCCGATGTAAATCACCGGGCGACGGCCGATGCGATCGGAAATGAAACCGAATGGAATCTGGAAAATCGCCTGGGTCAGGCCGTAAGCGCCAATCGCCAGCCCGATAAGGGCCGGGGTCGCTCCTGCCAGGTCCATCCCATAGGTCGCCAAAACCGGCAACACCATGAACATGCCAAGCATACGGAAGGCGAACACCAGGGCCAGACCGCTTGCCGCGCGGGTCTCGCTGCCGCTCATGCGCTCGCTGTGGGGATCGTGCATGGAAAAACCTCATGTGAACCGGCGGCGATTCTACCAGTCCCATCGATTGGCAGGGTATATCGCGACGCTTTGCCGCGTGTAGATGACAGAGCTTTCATGCAAGGCAGCAATAGCAGCATTCGATAGTGTGCATCCATCCAGTATTTGGCCGTATACTCCTACGTTTTCGACGCCCGCCGAGCGAGGCCACCTTGGACAAGATCCTGATTCGTGGGGCTCGAACCCACAACCTGAAGAACATCGACCTGACCCTGCCACGGGACAAGCTGATCGTCATCACCGGCCTGTCCGGCTCCGGCAAGTCGTCCCTGGCTTTCGATACCCTGTACGCCGAAGGTCAGCGCCGCTACGTCGAATCGCTATCGGCCTACGCCCGGCAGTTCCTGTCGATGATGGAAAAGCCCGACGTCGACACCATCGAAGGCCTGTCGCCGGCGATCTCCATCGAACAGAAGTCGACCTCGCACAACCCGCGCTCGACGGTCGGCACTATCACCGAAATCTACGACTACCTGCGCCTGCTTTATGCACGTGTGGGTATTCCCCGTTGCCCGGATCACGACATCCCGCTTGAAGCGCAGACCGTCAGCCAGATGGTCGACCTGGTCCTCGCCGAACCGGAGGGCAGCAAGCTGATGCTGTTGGCGCCGGTCATCCGCGAGCGCAAAGGCGAGCACCTGTCGGTTTTCGAAGAGCTGCGCGCGCAGGGTTTTGTCCGCGCCAGAATCAATGGAAAGCTCTATGAGCTGGACGAAGCTCCCAAGCTCGACAAGCAGAAAAAACATACCATCGATGTCGTGGTCGACCGCTTCAAGGTTCGCGCCGACCTGCAACAACGCCTGGCCGAATCCTTCGAGACCGCGCTGAAACTGGCGGACGGCATCGCCCTGGTGGCGCCGATGGACGACGAGCCGGGTGAAGAGATGATCTTCTCCGCACGCTTCGCCTGCCCGATCTGCGGCCACGCGATCAGCGAACTGGAACCCAAGCTGTTCTCCTTCAACAACCCGGCCGGCGCTTGCCCGACCTGCGATGGTCTGGGGGTGAAGCAGTTCTTCGACATCAAGCGCCTGGTCAATGGCGAACTGACCCTGGCCGAAGGGGCGATTCGTGGCTGGGACAGGCGTAACGTCTACTACTTCCAGATGCTCGGCTCGCTGGCCTCGCACTACAAGTTCAGCCTGGAAGTTCCGTTCAACGAATTGCCGGCCGATCAGCAGAAATTCATCCTGCACGGCAGCGGTTCGCAAAACGTCGACTTCAAATACCTGAACGACCGTGGCGATATCGTCAAACGCTCGCACCCGTTCGAAGGCATCGTGCCGAACCTGGAACGCCGTTACCGCGAAACCGAATCGGCATCGGTGCGCGAAGAACTGGCCAAGTTCCTCAGCACCCAGTCGTGCCCGGATTGCCGTGGCACCCGCCTGCGGCGTGAAGCGCGGCATGTGTGGGTCGGCGAGAAAACCCTGCCGGCAGTGACCAACCTGCCGATCGGCGATGCGTCCGATTATTTTGGCGGGCTCAAGCTCACCGGACGACGTGGCGAAATTGCCGACAAGATCCTCAAGGAAATCCGCGAGCGCCTGCAGTTCCTGGTCAACGTCGGCCTCGACTACCTGTCGCTGGATCGCAGCGCGGACACCTTGTCCGGTGGCGAGGCCCAGCGTATTCGTCTCGCGAGCCAGATTGGCGCCGGCCTGGTGGGCGTCCTGTACATCCTCGACGAACCCTCCATCGGTCTGCATCAGCGCGATAACGACCGGCTGCTGGGCACCCTCAAGCACCTGCGCGATATCGGTAATACGGTGATCGTGGTCGAGCACGATGAAGACGCGATCCGCCTGGCCGACTACGTGGTGGACATCGGCCCGGGCGCTGGCGTGCACGGCGGGCATATCGTCGCCGAAGGCACACCGGCCGAGGTCATGGCTCACCCGGACTCGCTGACGGGTAAATACCTGTCGGGTCGGGTGAAGATCGAAGTCCCGGCCAAACGTACACCGCGCAACAAGAAGCTGACGCTGTCGCTCAAGGGCGCGCGCGGCAACAACCTGCGCAATGTCGACCTGGAGATTCCGATCGGCCTGCTGACCTGTGTGACCGGCGTGTCCGGCTCCGGCAAGTCGACGCTGATCAACAACACCCTGTTCCCTTTGAGCGCCACGGCGCTGAATGGCGCCACTACCCTCGAAGCGGCCGTACACGACAGCATCAAGGGCCTGGAGCACCTGGACAAGGTCGTCGACATCGACCAGAGCCCGATCGGCCGTACACCGCGCTCCAACCCGGCGACCTACACCGGTTTGTTCACGCCGATCCGCGAGTTGTTCGCTGGCGTACCGGAGTCCCGCTCCCGGGGCTATGGTCCGGGGCGTTTCTCCTTCAACGTCAAGGGTGGCCGCTGCGAAGCTTGTCAGGGCGACGGCCTGATCAAGGTCGAGATGCACTTCCTGCCGGACATCTACGTGCCCTGCGACGTGTGCAAGAGCAAGCGATACAACCGCGAAACCCTTGAGATCAAGTACAAGGGCAAGAGCATCCACGAAACCCTCGAGATGACGATCGAGGAAGCACGGGTGTTCTTCGATGCCGTACCGGCCCTGGCGCGCAAGCTGCAAACATTGATGGACGTCGGCCTGTCGTACATCAAGCTGGGGCAATCGGCGACCACGCTGTCCGGCGGTGAAGCCCAACGGGTGAAACTGTCCCGCGAGCTGTCCAAGCGCGATACCGGCAAGACCCTGTACATCCTCGACGAACCCACCACCGGTCTGCACTTCGCGGATATCCAGCAACTGCTGGACGTGTTGCATCGCCTGCGCGACCACGGCAACACCGTGGTGGTGATCGAACACAACCTGGACGTGATCAAGACCGCTGACTGGCTGGTGGACCTGGGGCCGGAGGGTGGTTCCAAGGGCGGTCAGATCATTGCCGTCGGCACCCCGGAAGAAGTGTCAGAGATGAAGCAATCCCACACCGGTTATTACCTCAAGCCGCTGCTGGAGCGCGATCGGGCTTGACCGCCCCCCATGAAAAAGCCCCTGTCACTTCATCAGTGACAGGGGCTTTTTTGTATTCGCAGCAATCAGGTGTGGGATTGCAGGTAGTTCTCTAGCCCGATCAACTTGATCAGACCCAACTGCTTCTCGAGCCAGTAGGTGTGATCTTCTTCGGTGTCATGCAATTGAACCCGCAGCATTTCGCGGCTGACGTAGTCCTTGTGTTGTTCGCAGAGCTTGATGCCCTTGCACAACGCAGCCCGTACTTTGTATTCCAGGCGCAAATCCGCTTCGAGCATCTCTGTCACCGTGGTGCCGACATCGAGATCGTCCGGACGCATGCGCGGCGTACCCTCGAGCATCAGAATCCGGCGCATCAGGGCGTCAGCGTGCCCTGCTTCCTCTTCCATCTCGTGGTTGATTCGTTCGTAGAGCTTGGTGAAACCCCAGTCCTCATACATCCGCGAGTGGACGAAATATTGATCGCGCGCGGCCAGTTCGCCGGTCAGCAACGTGTTGAGGTAATCGATCACATCTGGGTGGCCTTGCATCGCCCTACATCTCCCTGCTTTAAAGTTGTAGTTTGAACCAACATGCCCTTATCGTCACTCGCAAGACGCAATAAAAGCGAAGATATTCTGAGAAAACCGGCTGAAATAACGCAAAAACCGCCCAAACAAGGGCGGTTCTGCTTCTCATTTAGACTTCGTTAAGCTGTACGTTGAGCAGCTTTGCGATTGCTTCTCCATACGCCGGGTCAGCCTTGTAGAAATGCTGCAACTGGCGATCAACCACATCACTCGATACACCCGCCATCGCACCGGCGATGTTGCTAACCAGCAATGATTGCTGCTCCCCAGTCATCAAGCGGAACAACGCGCCGGCGTGGCTGTAGTAGTCGGTATCCTCGCGGTGATCGTAGCGATCAGCCGCACCGCTCAGTGCCAATGGCGGCTCCGCATAGCGAGGCGCTTGCTTCGGCGACTCAACGTAGCTGTTCGGCTCGTAGTTTGGTGCCGCACCGCCGTTACTGCCAAACGCCATCGAACCATCACGCTGGTAGCTGTTCACCGGACTGCGAGGCGCATTAACCGGCAATTGCTGGTGATTGGTGCCAACACGGTAGCGGTGAGCATCCGCGTAAGCGAATACTCGACCTTGCAGCATGCGGTCAGGCGATAAGCCAACACCTGGGACCATGTTGCTGGGACCGAATGCCGCTTGCTCGACTTCAGCAAAGTAGTTCAGCGGATTGCGATTGAGCTCCAGCTCTCCGACTTCAATCAGTGGAAACTCTTTCTGCGACCAGGTCTTGGTGACATCAAAGGGGTTCTCGTAGTGCGCCGCTGCCTGAGCTTCGCTCATGATCTGGATGCATACGCGCCATTTCGGGAAATCACCCTGCTCGATGGCATTGAACAGGTCGCGTTGGGCGTAATCCGGATCAGTGCCCGCCAGGCGCGCAGCCTCCGCTGGAGCAAGGTTCTTGATCCCCTGCCTGGTCTTGTAGTGCCACTTCACCCAGTGACGCTCACCTTGAGCGTTGATGAGGCTGTAAGTGTGGCTGCCAAAACCATGCATGTGACGGTATCCATCAGGGATACCCCGGTCGGAGAACAGGATGGTGACCTGGTGCAGCGCCTCAGGCGAATGCGACCAGAAGTCCCACATCGCCTGGGCACTCTTCAGGTTGCTTTGCGGCAAACGCTTCTGGGTGTGGATAAAGTCCGGGAACTTCAGTGGATCGCGAATGAAGAACACGGGGGTGTTGTTGCCAACGATGTCCCAGTTGCCTTCCTCGGTATAAAACTTCAAGGCGAACCCGCGCGGATCACGCTCGGTATCAGCCGAACCCCGCTCACCGCCCACGGTGGAAAACCGCAGGAAAGTCGGGGTTTGCTTGCCGACTGTCTCAAACAGCTTCGCGCTGGTGTATTGAGTGATATCGCGCGTCACGGTGAACGTACCGTAGGCACCCGAGCCTTTGGCGTGTACACGGCGCTCAGGGATGTTTTCACGGTTGAAGTGGGCAAGCTTCTCGATCAGGTGAAAGTCGTCGAGCAGCAGCGGGCCACGAGGGCCGGCGGAACGGGAATTCTGGTTATCGGCAACAGGAGCGCCACTGGCGGTGGTAAGCGTTTTGTTTTGGCTCATGCGATCTTCCTTCCTCTGTCGGTCTTGAACTGCCGGCTATCGGCTGAGAGGGAGTATTGATCATCAATATGACAGCTACAAATTCATTAACTTGTAGACATCGATAGAGAAAAACTAATGATCATCCCCATCACATAATGACGACGTGGACGCGGGAGACGCTTGTACAGAGGGCGCGTTTCTTACAGGCACAAAAAACCGGGCACTAGGCCCGGTTCTTTGTTTCAGACTGACGTCTTACTCGGCAGATACAGCTTCGCCAGCAGTAGCACGATCAACCAACTCGACGTACGCCATAGGCGCGTTGTCGCCAGCGCGGAAACCGCACTTGAGGATGCGCAGGTAGCCACCCTCACGGGTAGCGTAACGCTTGCCCAGGTCGTTGAAGAGCTTACCAACGATAGCTTTCGAACGAGTACGGTCGAAAGCCAGACGGCGGTTAGCAACGCTATCTGTCTTGGCCAAAGTGATCAGCGGCTCGGCAACGCGGCGCAGTTCTTTAGCTTTTGGCAGAGTAGTTTTGATCAGCTCGTGCTCGAACAGCGACACCGCCATGTTTTGGAACATGGCCTTGCGGTGCGAGCTGGTGCGGCTCAGGTGACGACCACTTTTACGATGACGCATGGTTCATTCCTTACCAAACACTACGTTCGGTGATTACGACGATCAGGCAGTCGCCTTGTCGTCCTTCTTAAGACTTGCAGGCGGCCAGTTGTCGAGGCGCATGCCGAGGGACAGACCGCGGGAGGCCAGAACGTCCTTGATTTCAGTCAAGGATTTCTTGCCCAGGTTCGGAGTCTTCAACAGCTCTACTTCGGTACGCTGAATCAGGTCACCGATGTAGTAGATGTTTTCCGCCTTAAGGCAGTTAGCCGAACGTACAGTCAGTTCCAGATCGTCAACCGGGCGAAGCAGGATCGGATCGATCTCGTCTTCCTGCTCGACAACCACTGGCTCACTGTCACCCTTGAGGTCGACGAACGCAGCCAACTGCTGTTGCAGGATGGTTGCAGCGCGGCGAATTGCCTCTTCAGGATCCAGAGTACCGTTGGTTTCCAGATCAATAACCAGCTTGTCCAGGTTAGTACGCTGCTCGACACGGGCGTTTTCCACCACGTATGCGATACGGCGAACCGGGCTGAACGAAGAGTCAAGCTGCAAGCGACCGATGCTGCGGCTTTCGTCTTCATCGCTCTGACGCGAGTCTGCCGGTTCATAACCACGACCACGAGCTACTACGAGCTTCATGTTCAGGGCGCCGTTAGACGCCAGGTTAGCGATTACGTGATCGGGATTAACGATCTCGACATCATGATCCAGCTGAATATCGGCAGCGGTAACCACCCCCGAACCCTTCTTCGACAAGGTCAGCGTAACTTCGTCACGACCGTGCAGCTTGATAGCCAGACCTTTAAGGTTCAACAGGATTTCAATTACGTCTTCCTGTACACCTTCGATGGCGCTGTACTCGTGGAGCACACCGTCAATCTCGGCCTCGACTACTGCACAGCCGGGCATTGAGGACAACAGGATGCGGCGCAGCGCGTTGCCCAGGGTATGGCCAAAGCCACGCTCGAGAGGCTCGAGAGTGATCTTGGCGCGGGTTGGACTGACAACCTGCACATCAATGTGGCGGGGTGTCAGGAACTCATTTACCGAAATCTGCATGGATGCACCTATTTTCTAGCCCTTACTTGGAGTAGAGCTCGACAATCAGGCTTTCGTTGATGTCGGCGGACAGATCACTGCGAGCTGGAACGTTCTTGAAAACGCCCGACTTCTTCTCAGTGTCTACTTCTACCCATTCTACGCGGCCACGTTGGGCACACAGATCGAGAGCTTGGACAATGCGAAGTTGATTTTTTGCTTTCTCGCGAACAGCAACCACGTCACCAGCACGAACCTGGTAGGACGGAACGTTAACGGTCTGACCGTTTACGCTGATCGACTTGTGCGATACCAGCTGACGGGATTCGGCACGAGTCGAACCAAAGCCCATACGGTATACAACGTTGTCCAGACGGCATTCGAGCAGTTGCAGCAGGTTTTCACCGGTTGCACCTTTCTTGCCAGCAGCTTCTTTGTAGTAGCCGCTGAATTGACGCTCGAGAACGCCGTAGATACGACGGACCTTCTGCTTTTCACGCAGTTGGGTGCCGTAGTCGGACTGGCGACCGCGGCGTTGGCCGTGGATACCAGGTGCTGCTTCAATGTTGCACTTCGATTCGATCGCGCGCACGCCGCTCTTCAGGAAGAGATCGGTGCCTTCGCGACGAGCGAGTTTGCATTTTGGACCAATGTAACGAGCCATTCTTTACAATCTCCTGGATTACACGCGGCGCTTCTTCGGCGGACGGCACCCGTTGTGCGGGATTGGCGTCACGTCGGTGATGCTGGCGATCTTGTAGCCACAGCCGTTCAAAGCGCGGACTGCGGATTCACGACCTGGACCTGGACCTTTGACGTTGACGTCGAGGTTTTTCAGGCCGTATTCCAGCGCAGCTTGACCAGCACGTTCAGCAGCTACTTGAGCAGCAAACGGGGTGGACTTGCGGGAACCGCGGAAACCCGAACCACCGGAGGTAGCCCAGGAAAGAGCGTTACCTTGACGGTCGGTGATGGTCACGATGGTGTTGTTAAAAGATGCATGGATGTGGGCGATGCCATCAACCACTGTCTTTTTAACTTTTTTACGAGGACGAGCAGCAGGTTTTGCCATGATTAAATTCCTGTCGATTCGCTGGGGCGATTACTTGCGGATCGGCTTACGCGGACCTTTACGGGTACGCGCGTTGGTCTTGGTACGCTGACCGCGCACTGGAAGACCGCGACGATGACGCAGACCGCGATAGCAACCGAGGTCCATCAAGCGCTTGATTTTCATGTTGATTTCGCGACGCAGGTCACCTTCAGTGGTGAACTTCGCCACTTCGCCACGCAGCTGTTCAATTTGCTCGTCGCTCAGATCTTTGATCTTTGCTGCTGGGTTTACCCCAGTCTCTGCACAAATTTTCTGTGCAGTAGTGCGACCAACACCATAGATGTAGGTCAGCGAGATAACAGTATGCTTGTTATCTGGAATGTTAACGCCTGCAATACGGGCCATTCAGTGGGACTCCAATTGACAGCTACCTACGCCCCGGAAGCCAAGAAATAGGGCGCGAGATAATATCGCTGTAATAACAAATAATCAACCCGGCAGCGCACTAGCTGCCGGGCTTGAAGCACAATCACACTCAGCCTTGGCGCTGTTTGTGACGCGGTTCCGCGCTGCAAATTACTCGAACAACACCTTCGCGGCGAATAATCTTGCAGTTACGGCACAGCTTTTTCACCGATGCACGAACTTTCATCACCAACTCCTCGAACCTTATGGGTCAGCGCAGCATGCCGCTGCCGTAACCCTTCAGGTTGGCTTTCTTCATCAGGGATTCGTACTGGTGCGAAACGAGGTGCGATTGTACTTGGGACATGAAGTCCATCACAACCACGACGACGATCAGCAACGAGGTCCCGCCAAGGTAGAACGGTACGTTGGCTGCAACCACCAGGAACTGGGGCAACAGGCAGACGGCCGTCATGTAAAGAGCACCGAACATGGTCAAGCGAGTCAGAACGCCATCAATGTAGCGCGCAGACTGCTCACCTGGACGGATGCCCGGAATAAAGGCACCGGACTTCTTCAGGTTTTCCGCTACGTCTTTCGGATTGAACATCAACGCCGTATAGAAGAAGCAGAAGAAAATAATCCCTGCACTAAACAGCAGAATATTCAACGGCTGACCAGGAGCGATCGACTGCGAGATGTCCTGCAACCAGCCCATACCTTCAGACTGACCGAACCAGGCACCCAACGAAGCCGGGAACAGCAAAATGCTGCTCGCGAAAATAGCCGGAATAACACCGGCCATGTTCACCTTCAGCGGCAAGTGGCTGGTCTGCGCAGCGAAGACCTTGCGGCCCTGCTGACGCTTGGCGTAGTGAACAGCAATACGACGCTGACCACGCTCAATGAACACCACGAAACCGATAATCGCTACTGCCAGCAAACCGATGGCAACTAGGGCGAAGATGTTGATATCACCCTGACGTGCAGACTCGAAAGACTGCCCGATCGCTCTCGGAAGACCGGCGACGATACCTGCGAAAATCAACATCGAGATACCGTTGCCAACACCACGCTCAGTAATCTGCTCACCCAGCCACATCATGAACATCGCACCAGCCACAAACGTGGATACCGCGACGAAATGGAAGCCAAAGTCACCAGTGAACGCAACACCCTGCCCCGCCAGGCCAACGGACATGCCGATAGCCTGAACAAGGGCGAGGATGACAGTGCCGTAGCGGGTGTACTGGCTGATCTTGCGACGGCCAGCTTCACCTTCCTTCTTCAACTGCTCCAGCTGCGGGCTGACGGCGGTCATCAGTTGCATGATGATCGATGCCGAGATGTACGGCATGATCCCCAGTGCAAAGATGCTCATCCGCTCCAGCGCGCCGCCGGAAAACATGTTGAACAAGCTAAGAATGGTCCCCTCATTCTGTCGAAACAGGTCCGCGAGTCGGTCCGGGTTGATACCTGGAACCGGGATGTGTGCGCCTATTCGGTAGACGATAATCGCCAGGAACAGAAAACGCAGACGAGCCCAGAGTTCAGACATACCGCCTTTGCCGAGCGCAGAGAGAGCACCTTGCTTAGCCATTTATTCCTCGAACTTGCCGCCAGCTGCTTCGATAGCCGCACGCGCACCCTTGGTGGCGCCGATTCCCTTGCCGATAGTGACAGCGCGAGTCACTTCACCGGACAGCATGATTTTCACACGCTGTACGTTGACATTGATCACGTTGGCATCTTTCAGGGACTGCACGGTGACGATGTCGCCTTCCACTTTAGCCAGCTCGGACAAACGCACTTCTGCGCGATCCATGGCTTTCAGGGAAACGAAACCGAACTTCGGCAGGCGACGATGCAGCGGCTGTTGACCGCCTTCAAAGCCTGGAGCAATGGTGCCACCGGAGCGGGAGGTCTGACCTTTGTGACCACGGCCACCAGTCTTACCCAAACCGCTACCGATACCACGGCCCGGACGATGCTTTTCGCGACGGGAACCCGGCGCTGGACTCAGATCATTGAGTTTCATCGATTAACCCTCGACACGCAGCATGTAGTAAGCCTTGTTGATCATCCCGCGATTCTCGGGAGTATCCTGGACTTCTACAGTGTGACCGATGCGACGCAGACCCAGACCCTTAACGCACAGTTTGTGGTTAGGGATGCGGCCGGTCATGCTTTTGATCAGCGTTACTTTTACGGTAGCCATGATCAGAAGATCTCCTTGACGCTTTTGCCACGCTTGGCGGCAATGGATTCAGGAGACTGCATTGCTTTCAAACCCTTGAAAGTGGCGTGAACCACGTTTACAGGGTTAGTCGAGCCGTAGCACTTGGCCAGAACGTTCTGAACGCCAGCAACTTCGAGGACAGCACGCATAGCGCCGCCAGCGATGATACCGGTACCTTCAGAAGCAGGCTGCATGTACACCTTCGAAGCGCCGTGAGCGGACTTCATTGCGTACTGCAGGGTGGTGCCGTTCAGATCAACCTGGATCATGTTGCGGCGAGCAGCTTCCATTGCCTTCTGGATCGCAGCAGGCACTTCACGCGACTTGCCACGGCCGAAGCCAACACGGCCCTTACCATCACCAACCACGGTCAACGCGGTGAAGGTGAAGATACGGCCGCCTTTAACGGTTTTGGCTACGCGGTTAACTTGAACCAGCTTCTCGATGTAGCCTTCGTCGCGCTTTTGGTCGTTATTTGACATAACTTAGAACTCCAGCCCAGCTTCACGAGCAGCATCAGCCAGCGCTTTAACGCGGCCGTGGTACTTGAAGCCAGAGCGGTCGAAAGCCACTTGCGAGACGCCAGCGGCCTTAGCACGCGTAGCGACCAGCTGGCCAACCTTAGTGGCCGCGTCGATGTTGCCGGTGGCACCATCACGCAGTTCTTTATCCAAAGTCGAGGCGCTTGCCAGGACTTTGTTGCCGTCGGCCGAAATGACCTGGGCGTAGATGTGCTGCGAAGAGCGGAACACGCAGAGACGCACGACTTCGAGTTCGTGCATTTTCAGGCGTGCTTTGCGAGCGCGACGCAGTCGAGTAACTTTTTTGTCGGTCATTTGCTATGCCCTACTTCTTCTTGGCTTCTTTACGACGGACGACTTCGTCCGCGTAGCGCACACCTTTGCCTTTGTACGGCTCTGGTGGACGGAAGTCGCGGATCTCGGCGGCCACTTGACCTACCAGCTGCTTGTCGATGCCCTTGATCAGGATATCGGTCTGGCTAGGAGTCTCAGCGGTGATGCCTTCCGGCAGTTCGTAATCCACTGGGTGCGAGAAGCCAAGAGCCAGGTTCAGCACTGTGCCTTTTGCTTGCGCTTTGTAACCAACACCGACCAGCTGGAGCTTGCGCTCGAAGCCTTGGCTTACGCCCTGGACCATGTTGTTTACCAACGCACGAGTGGTACCAGCCATCGCGCGAGTCTGTTGATCGCCATTGCGAGCAGCGAAACGCAGCTCACCAGCTTCTTCAACGATCTCAACGGACGAGTGGATGTTCAGTTCGAGAGTGCCCTTGGCACCCTTCACCGAAAGCTGTTGGCCTGCGAATTTTACTTCGACACCGGCTGGCAGCTTAACGGGGTTCTTAGCGACGCGAGACATGCTTATCCCCCCTTAGAACACAGTGCAAAGAACTTCGCCGCCGACACCGGCAGCGCGCGCAGCACGATCAGTCATCACACCCTTGTTGGTGGAGACGATAGACACACCGAGACCGCCACGAACTTTTGGCAGATCATCGACGGACTTGTACTGACGCAGGCCTGGACGGCTAACGCGCTTCACTTCTTCGATAACCGGACGGCCTTCGAAGTACTTCAGCTCGATGGACAGCAGTGGTTTGATTTCGCTGCTGATCTGATAACCCGCAATGTAACCTTCGTCCTTCAGGACTTTGGCAACAGCTACCTTCAACGTGGAAGATGGCATGCTTACGACGGACTTTTCAGCCATCTGGGCATTACGGATACGAGTTAGCATGTCCGCTAACGGGTCCTGCATACTCATGGGCTAGACGCTCCTAATACAAAAAAATTAGCCTTGCGGCTATTACGTGTCGCCGAGAATCTCCGAGCATGAAAAACACGGGCTCAGGCGAGCCGGGTATTCTAGACACACCCCGGAAATGAATCAAGCCCCAAAAGGGGCTTGATCCAGATTCAAGGCCACCGGTGGTCAGGATCTTACGATCCTGGACACCGAGACTTTGACAGTACTTACCAGCTGGCTTTAACCAGACCCGGTACGTCACCACGCATGGCAGCTTCACGCAGCTTGTTACGGCCGAGGCCGAACTTGCGGTAAACGCCGTGTGGACGACCGGTCAAGCGGCAGCGGTTACGCATGCGCGAAGCGCTTGCGTCACGTGGCTGCTTCTGCAGGGCTACTGTAGCTTCCCAACGCGCTTCTGGACTTGCGTTCAGATCAACGATGATAGCTTTCAGTGCTGCACGCTTCTTGGCGTACTTGGCAACCGTGAGCTGACGCTTCAGCTCGCGGTTTTTCATGCTCATCTTGGCCATGGTCCTACTCCAATCAGTTGCGGAACGGGAATTTGAACGCACGCAGCAGAGCGCGGCCTTCATCATCGTTCTTGGCAGTGGTGGTCAGGGTGATGTCCAGACCGCGGAGAGCATCGATCTTGTCGTAGTCGATTTCCGGGAAGATGATCTGCTCTTTCACGCCCATGCTGTAGTTGCCACGACCATCGAAGGACTTGGCATTCAGGCCGCGGAAGTCGCGAACCCGAGGCAGGGAGATCGACAGCAGACGATCCAGGAACTCGTACATACGCTCACGGCGCAGGGTCACTTTGACGCCGATCGGCCAACCTTCACGGACTTTAAAGCCAGCGATGGATTTGCGAGCGTAGGTCACAACGACTTTCTGGCCGGTGATCTTTTCCAGGTCAGCAACAGCGTGCTCGATGACTTTTTTGTCGCCGATCGCTTCGCCCAGACCCATGTTCAGGGTGATTTTGGTAACGCGCGGAACTTCCATCACGTTCGAAAGCTTAAGTTCTTCCTTAAGTTTCGGAGCAATTTCCTTCCGGTAAATCTCTTTTAGTCGTGCCATGGTCTCATCTACCTAGCAGTGTTCAAGCATCAACCGCTTTTTGGGTCGACTTGAAGACACGAATTTTCTTGCCGTCTTCTACTTTGAAACCAACGCGGTCAGCCTTGTTGGTTTCGCCGTTGAAAATGGCGACGTTAGAAGCATCCAGTGGAGCTTCTTTTTCGACGATACCGCCCTGCACGCCCGACATCGGGTTAGGCTTGGTATGACGCTTGACCAGGTTCAGACCACCAATAACCAAACGGTTGTTAGCGAGAACCTTAAGCACCTTACCGCGCTTACCTTTGTCTTTGCCGGCGATCACGATGATCTCGTCGTCACGACGAATCTTTTGCATGTCGGATCTCCTTACAGCACTTCTGGGGCGAGCGAGACGATCTTCATGAACTTCTCAGTACGAAGTTCACGGGTCACTGGCCCAAAGATACGGGTGCCGATCGGCTCTTGCTTGTTGTTCAACAGAACAGCAGCGTTGCCATCAAAGCGGATAATGGAGCCATCAGCACGACGTACGCCGTGACGAGTGCGGACTACTACAGCAGTCATCACTTGGCCTTTTTTCACTTTACCGCGAGGAATTGCTTCCTTCACGGTAACCTTGATGATGTCACCGATACCAGCGTAACGACGATGGGAGCCACCCAGCACCTTGATGCACATAACGCGGCGAGCGCCGCTGTTATCGGCCACATCGAGCATGGATTGAGTCTGAATCATATAATTTCTCCGACCCCTAGTCCTTAGACTTCCACAGCGCGTTCGAGAACATCAACCAGCGCCCAAGACTTGGTCTTGGCCAAAGGACGAGTTTCACGAATAGTGACTTTGTCGCCGATGTGGCACTGATTGGTTTCGTCGTGCGCGTGCAGCTTAGTCGAACGCTTAACGTATTTACCGTAGATCGGGTGCTTAACGCGACGCTCGATCAGAACGGTGATGGTTTTGTCCATCTTGTCGCTGACAACACGGCCAGTCAGCGTACGGACAGTTTTTTCGGCTTCAGCCATGATTACTTACCTGCCTGCTGGTTGAGCACAGTCTTCACGCGAGCGATGTCACGCTTAACTTGCGAGAGCAGATGAGACTGCCCCAACTGGCCAGTTGCTTTCTGCATACGCAGATTGAACTGGTCGCGCAGCAGGCCGAGCAGTTGCTCGTTCAGCTGCTGTGCGGATTTTTCACGAAGTTCATTCGCTTTCATCACATCACCGTCCGTTTAACAAAGGAGGTGGCGAGCGGCAGCTTTGCAGCAGCCAGGGCGAAAGCCTCACGCGCCAGCTCTTCAGAAACACCCTCGATTTCATACAGGACTTTGCCTGGCTGAATCTGGGCAACCCAGTATTCCACGTTACCCTTACCTTTACCCATCCGAACCTCGAGAGGTTTTTTGGAGATCGGCTTGTCCGGGAATACACGGATCCAGATCTTGCCGCCACGTTTTACGTGACGGGTCAGAGCACGACGCGCTGACTCGATCTGACGAGCGGTGAGACGACCACGAGCAACAGACTTCAGCGCGAACTCGCCGAAGCTGACTTTGCTACCGCGCAATGCCAGGCCACGGTTGTGACCAGTCATCTGCTTGCGGAACTTCGTACGCTTTGGTTGCAACATTTGGCGTACCCCTTACTTAGCAGCTTTTTTACGAGGCGCTGGTGCTTGTGGTTTCAGTTCTTCTTGGCGACCACCAATTACTTCGCCTTTGAAGATCCAAACCTTTACACCGATCACACCGTAAGTGGTGTGAGCTTCGTAGTTGGCATAGTCGATGTCGGCACGCAGGGTGTGCAATGGCACACGACCTTCGCGATACCATTCAGTACGTGCGATTTCAGCACCGCCGAGACGACCGCTCACTTGGATTTTGATGCCTTTGGCACCAATGCGCATGGCGTTCTGTACTGCGCGCTTCATAGCGCGACGGAACATTACGCGACGCTCCAGCTGCTGAGCTACGCTCTGCGCAACCAGCATACCGTCGAGCTCCGGCTTGCGGATCTCTTCGATATTGATGTGCACAGGCACACCCATTTGCTTGGTCAGGTCCTGACGCAGTTTCTCAACATCTTCACCTTTCTTCCCGATAACGATACCTGGACGAGCGGTGTGGATGGTGATGCGTGCAGTTTGGGCCGGACGATGGATATCGATACGGCTTACGGACGCGCTTTTTAGTTTGTCTTGGAGGTACTCACGCACATTCAGATCTGCGAGCAAATAGTCCGCATAAGTCCGACCGTCTGCGTACCAGACGGAGGTGTGCTCCTTGACGATTCCCAGGCGAATGCCAATGGGATGTACTTTCTGACCCATCTCTTCGACTCCGTTACTTGTCAGCAACCTTGACAGTGATATGGCAAGACCGCTTGACGATGCGATCAGCACGGCCTTTGGCACGTGGCATGATGCGCTTCAGCGAACGCCCTTCGTTGACGAAAACAGTGCTGACCTTCAGGTCATCAACGTCTGCGCCTTCGTTATGCTCGGCGTTGGCTACGGCCGACTCCAGCACTTTCTTCATGATCTCGGCGGCTTTCTTACTGCTGAAAGCCAACAGGTTGAGCGCTTCGCCCACCTTCTTCCCGCGGATCTGGTCGGCGACCAAGCGGGCTTTCTGGGCGGAGATTCGAGCGCCCGACAACTTAGCGGCTACTTCCATTTCCTAACCCCTTAACGCTTGGCTTTCTTGTCTGCCACGTGCCCGCGATAAGTGCGGGTACCGGCGAACTCGCCCAGTTTGTGGCCGACCATGTCTTCGTTCACGAGAACTGGGACGTGCTGACGACCGTTGTGTACTGCGATGGTCAGACCGACCATTTGTGGCAGGATCATCGAACGACGCGACCAGGTTTTCACCGGTTTGCGATCGTTCTTTTCCGCCGCCACTTCGATCTTCTTCAGTAGGTGAAGATCGATAAAAGGACCTTTTTTCAGAGAACGTGGCACTGTCGTATCCCTCTATTTACTTGCGACGACGGACGATCATTTTGTCGGTACGCTTATTACCACGAGTCTTCGCGCCCTTAGTCGGGAAGCCCCATGGCGATACCGGATGACGACCACCAGAGGTACGACCTTCACCACCACCATGTGGGTGGTCAACCGGGTTCATGGCAACACCACGAACGGTTGGGCGAACGCCACGCCAGCGTTTGGCACCAGCTTTACCCAGCGAACGCAGGCTGTGCTCGGAGTTCGAGACTTCGCCCAGGGTCGCACGGCATTCAGCCAGGACTTTACGCATTTCACCGGAACGCAGACGCAGGGTAACGTACACGCCTTCACGAGCGATCAGCTGAGCCGAAGCACCAGCGGAACGAGCGATCTGTGCGCCTTTACCTGGCTTCAGTTCGATGCCGTGTACGGTAGAACCGACTGGAATGTTGCGCAGTTGCAGAGCGTTACCTGGCTTGATTGGAGCCAGAGCGCCTGCGATCAGCGTGTCGCCAGCACTCACGCCTTTAGGGGCGATGATGTAGCGGCGCTCGCCGTCTGCGTAGCAGAGCAGTGCGATGTGAGCAGTACGGTTTGGATCGTATTCGATACGCTCGACAGTGGCGACGATGCCATCTTTGTCGTTGCGACGGAAATCGACCATACGGTAATGCTGCTTATGACCACCACCGATGTGACGAGTGGTAATACGGCCATTGTTGTTACGACCACCAGTCTTCGATTTCTTCTCGAGCAGCGGTGCGTGAGGAGCGCCTTTATGCAGCTCCTGGTTGACCACCTTGACCACAAAACGGCGGCCAGGGGAAGTCGGTTTGCATTTAACGATTGCCATGATGCACCCCTTCCTTACTCAGCACTGCTGCTGAAATCGAGATCTTGGCCTGGCTGAAGGGAGATAACTGCCTTCTTCCAGTCATTACGCTTGCCCAGACCGCGAGCAGTGCGCTTGCTCTTACCCAGAACATTCAGGGTAGTAACACGCTCTACTTTCACGCTGAACAGGCTTTCGACGGCCTTCTTGATTTCCAGCTTGGTTGCGTCGGTAGCAACCTTGAAAACGAACTGGCCTTTCTTGTCTGCCAGAACCGTAGCCTTCTCGGAAACGTGCGGGCCAAGCAGAACTTTAAATACGCGTTCCTGGTTCATCCCAGCAGCTCCTCGAATTTCTTCACGGCCGACACGGTGATCAACACCTTGTCGTATGCGATCAGACTAACTGGATCGGAACCTTGCACGTCACGTACATCTACGTGTGGCAGGTTGCGAGCAGCCAGGTACAGGTTCTGATCAACAGCGTCGGACACGATCAGAACGTCGGTCAGGCTCATGTTGTTCAGTTTGCCCAGCAGGTCTTTGGTTTTCGGCGTTTCAACGGCGAAATCCTGAACCACGACCAGACGATCAGTACGCACCAGCTCAGCAAGGATGGAACGCATTGCTGCGCGGTACATCTTCTTGTTCAGCTTCTGGGAGTGATCCTGAGGACGAGCTGCGAAAGTGGTACCGCCGCCACGCCAGATTGGGCTACGGATAGTACCGGCACGAGCACGGCCAGTACCTTTCTGACGCCATGGGCGCTTACCGCCACCACGAACGTCGGAACGGGTCTTTTGCTGCTTGGAACCCTGACGACCGCCAGCCATGTAGGCTACGACTGCTTGGTGAACCAGCGTCTCGTTGAATTCGCCGCCAAATGTCAGTTCGGAAACTTCGATCGCTTGAGCGTCATTTACATTTAATTGCATGTCAGCTTCCCCTTAACCGCGAGCCTTGGCTGCTGGACGTACAACCAAGTTGCCGCCAGTAGCGCCAGGAACAGCGCCCTTGACCAACAACAGATTGCGTTCAGCGTCCACGCGCACTACTTCGAGGGACTGCACGGTCACGCGCTCAGCGCCCATATGACCGGACATTTTTTTGCCCTTGAATACACGACCAGGAGTCTGGCACTGGCCGATAGAGCCTGGAACGCGGTGGGATACGGAGTTACCGTGGGTGTTATCTTGCCCGCGGAAATTCCAACGCTTGATCGTACCCTGGAAGCCTTTACCCTTGGACTGACCGGTTACATCAACCAGTTGACCAGCGGCGAAGATTTCAGCGTTGATCAGATCGCCGGCCTGGTACTCGCCTTCTTCAAGACGGAATTCCATTACGGTACGACCAGCGGCAACGTTCGCTTTAGCGAAGTGGCCAGCCTGAGCTGCTGTTACACGCGAAGCACGACGCTCGCCGACAGTGACTTGCACTGCACGATAGCCATCGGTCTCTTCAGTTTTGAACTGGGTGACGCGATTCGGTTCGATCTCAATGACCGTGACCGGAATGGAGACACCTTCTTCGGTGAAAATACGGGTCATACCCGCTTTACGACCGACTACACCAATAGTCATGTTGTAAACCTCATGAGTGTACGGGGCTTTCACCCGCTATGGCCGCCCATTTCAGAGCGTTACACGACTAAGACCGAGTCTTAGCCGAGGCTGATCTGCACTTCCACACCGGCCGCAAGATCAAGCTTCATAAGAGCATCAACGGTTTTATCCGTTGGCTGGACGATGTCCAGAACACGCTTATGAGTACGGATCTCGTACTGGTCACGCGCGTCTTTATTGACGTGCGGGGAGACCAGAACGGTGAACCGCTCTTTACGGGTAGGCAGTGGAATTGGACCACGCACTTGAGCACCAGTACGTTTCGCGGTTTCCACGATTTCCTGGGTTGATTGGTCGATCAGGCGATGGTCGAAAGCCTTCAACCTGATACGGATTTGCTGATTTTGCATTGGATTTCAGACTCCGGCTGCTATTCCCACCGGGCGCAATACGCCCGTTAAAAGGAGGCGCAATTCTATAGACGCCCCAGATGGGTGTCAACCCAATAAAAAAGCCCCCGCTGAGCGGGGGCCTTTCAAAGCATCGAAGCTATCTCAAAAGAGATGCTTACTCGATGATTTTGGCTACGACGCCAGCGCCGACGGTACGACCGCCTTCACGGATAGCGAAACGCAGGCCGTCTTCCATTGCGATGGTCTTGATCAGGGTAACTTCCATCTGGATGTTGTCACCTGGCATTACCATTTCAACGCCTTCTGGCAGCTGGCAGTTACCAGTCACGTCAGTAGTACGGAAGTAGAACTGTGGACGGTAGCCTTTGAAGAACGGAGTGTGACGACCGCCTTCTTCCTTGCTCAGAACGTAAACTTCTGCGGTGAACTTGGTGTGCGGCTTAACCGAACCTGGCTTAACCAGAACCTGGCCACGCTCAACGTCGTCACGCTTGGTACCACGCAGCAGAACGCCGCAGTTCTCGCCAGCACGACCTTCGTCGAGCAGCTTGCGGAACATTTCAACACCGGTGCAGGTGGTGGTGGTGGTGTCACGCAGACCAACGATTTCCAGTGCATCTTGAACGCGAACGATACCGCGCTCGATACGACCAGTCACAACAGTACCACGACCCGAGATCGAGAATACGTCTTCGATTGGCATCAGGAATGGCTTGTCGATAGCACGCTCTGGTTCTGGGATGTAGCTGTCCAGGGTTTCAACCAGTTTACGAACGGCAGTGGTGCCCATTTCGTTGTCGTCTTTGCCTTCCAGCGCCATACGAGCCGAACCGATGATGATTGGAGTGTCATCGCCCGGGAAGTCGTAGGTGGACAGCAGGTCGCGAACTTCCATCTCGACCAGTTCCAGCAGCTCAGCGTCGTCTACCAGGTCAGCCTTGTTCAGGAAAACCACGATGTACGGAACGCCTACCTGACGGGACAGCAGGATGTGCTCACGGGTTTGTGGCATCGGACCATCAGCGGCCGAGCAAACCAGGATCGCGCCGTCCATCTGGGCAGCACCGGTGATCATGTTCTTCACATAGTCAGCGTGACCTGGGCAGTCAACGTGAGCGTAGTGACGGATCTTCGAGTTGTACTCGACGTGCGCAGTGTTGATGGTGATACCACGAGCTTTTTCTTCTGGCGCGCTGTCGATCTTATCGAAATCAACGATTGCGGAACCGAAAACTTCGGAGCAAACGCGAGTCAGAGCTGCGGTCAGAGTGGTTTTACCGTGGTCAACGTGACCGATGGTGCCAACGTTGACGTGCGGTAGGGAACGATCAAATTTTTCTTTAGCCACGACAATTAACTCCTTGCCTAAAGGACTGAATCAGCCTTGTTTTTTGGTTACAGTTTCGACGATGTGCGACGGAGCTGTATTGTATTTTTTGAATTCCATAGAGTAGCTTGCGCGACCCTGGGACATCGAACGAACGTCGGTCGCATAACCGAACATCTCGCCCAACGGAACTTCAGCACGGATCACCTTACCGGAGACCGTGTCTTCCATACCCAGAATCATGCCGCGACGACGGTTAAGGTCGCCCATCACGTCACCCATATAGTCTTCAGGCGTAACAACCTCTACCGCCATGATCGGCTCGAGCAACTCACCACCGCCCTTCTGGGCCAGTTGCTTGGTCGCCATGGAAGCAGCCACCTTAAACGCCATCTCGTTCGAGTCGACGTCGTGGTAAGAACCATCAAACACGGTAGCCTTCAGGCCGATCAGCGGATAGCCGGCAACTACGCCGTTCTTCATCTGCTCTTCGATACCCTTCTGGATAGCCGGGATGTATTCCTTAGGAACCACACCACCCACTACTTCGTTCACGAATTGCAGACCTTCCTGACCTTCGTCAGCAGGAGCAAAACGGATCCAGCAATGGCCGAACTGGCCACGACCGCCGGACTGACGAACGAACTTGCCTTCGATTTCGCAATTCTTCGTGATGCGCTCACGATACGAAACCTGAGGCTTACCGATGTTGGCTTCGACGTTGAACTCACGGCGCATCCGGTCAACCAGGATGTCCAGGTGCAACTCGCCCATGCCAGAGATGATCGTTTGACCAGTCTCTTCATCAGTCTTGACGCGGAAAGACGGGTCTTCCTGAGCAAGTTTGCCCAGAGCGATACCCATTTTTTCCTGGTCATCCTTGGTCTTAGGCTCTACGGCAACCGAAATAACCGGCTCCGGGAAGTCCATGCGAACCAGGATGATTGGCTTGTCAGCGTTGCACAAGGTTTCACCAGTGGTGACGTCCTTCATGCCGATCAGGGCCGCGATGTCACCAGCGCGTACTTCCTTGATCTCTTCACGGGCGTTTGCGTGCATTTGCACCATACGACCCACGCGCTCTTTCTTGCCTTTGACCGAGTTGATCACGCCATCGCCGGAGGCCAACACGCCCGAGTAAACACGGACGAAAGTCAAGGTACCCACGAATGGGTCGGTAGCGATCTTGAACGCCAGAGCCGAGAACGGCTCGTTGTCGTCTGCATGACGCTCCATCTGCTTTTCCTCGTCATCCGGGTCAGTACCCTTGATGGCAGGAATGTCGGTTGGAGCCGGCAGGTAGTCGATAACGGCGTCGAGAACCAGGGGAACACCCTTGTTCTTGAAGGAAGAACCGCAAACAGCCAGAACGATCTCACCAGCGATAGTACGCTGACGCAGAGCACCCTTGATTTCCTCGACGGTGAGTTCTTCACCCTCAAGGTACTTGTTCATCAGCTCTTCGCTGGCCTCGGCCGCAGCCTCAACCATGTTGTTGCGCCACTCTTCAGCCAGTTCCTGCAATTCAGCAGGGATGGCTTCACGACGAGGGGTCATACCCTTGTCGGCATCGTTCCAGTAAACGGCTTCCATGGTCATCAGATCGATCTGACCCTGGAAGTTGTCCTCGGAACCGATAGCCAGCTGGATAGGCACCGGAGTGTGACCCAGACGCTGCTTGATCTGAGCGATCACGCGCAGGAAGTTCGCACCGGCACGGTCCATCTTGTTCACGTAAACGATACGTGGAACACCGTACTTGTTGGCTTGACGCCATACGGTTTCGGACTGAGGCTCAACGCCGGAAGTACCGCAGAACACAACGACCGCGCCGTCGAGTACACGCAGGGAACGTTCAACTTCAATGGTGAAGTCTACGTGGCCCGGGGTATCGATGACGTTGAAACGGTACTGGTCTTTGTGCTGCTTGGCGGAACCCTGCCAGAAGGCGGTAATGGCAGCAGAAGTAATGGTAATACCACGCTCCTGCTCCTGCACCATCCAGTCTGTGGTCGCGGCGCCGTCATGCACCTCGCCCATTTTGTGACTTTTGCCAGTGTAAAAAAGGACGCGCTCAGTGGTGGTGGTTTTACCAGCATCCACGTGTGCAACGATACCAATGTTACGGTAGCGATTAATCGGTGTTGTACGAGCCATAAAGCCCTCGCAAAATTAGTGACGCTAAAATTAGAAGCGGTAGTGCGAGAAAGCCTTGTTGGCTTCAGCCATACGGTGAACGTCTTCACGCTTCTTAACTGCAGCACCTTTACCCTCGGCAGCGTCCAACAGTTCGCCAGCCAAACGCAGAGCCATAGACTTCTCGCCGCGCTTGCGGGCGTAGTCTACCAACCAGCGCATTGCCAGAGCGTTACGACGGGAAGGACGAACCTCGACCGGAACCTGGTAAGTAGCACCACCAACGCGGCGCGACTTCACTTCGACCAGCGGAGCGATGGCGTCGAGTGCTTTTTCGAAGAGTTCCAGGGGATCGGTGCCGGCCTTACGAGCCTTCACGGTATCCAGGGCACCATAAACGATACGCTCGGCAACGGCTTTCTTGCCGCTTTCCATTACGTGGTTCATGAATTTGGCGAGGATTTGGCTTCCGTATTTCGGATCGTCCAGAATCTCACGCTTGGCTGCTACGCGACGTCTTGGCATTGATAAGCCCTCAAACGGTCTTCAGGTTAGCCCGGGACAGCTCCTATGGATGCGTGCCCGACCTTACTCTTATCGACTCAATAAAATGAAAAACTGCAAAACGGCCGATTACTTCGGACGCTTGGTACCGTACTTCGAACGACCCTGGTTACGACCTTTAACACCGGAAGTATCCAACGAACCGCGAACGGTGTGGTAACGAACACCTGGCAAGTCTTTTACACGACCGCCGCGGATCAGTACCACGCTGTGCTCTTGCAGGTTGTGGCCTTCACCGCCGATGTACGAGGAAACCTCGAAACCGTTGGTCAGGCGCACACGGCATACTTTACGCAGTGCCGAGTTAGGTTTTTTCGGCGTGGTGGTGTACACACGGGTGCACACGCCACGGCGTTGCGGGCAGTTCTGCAGCGCAGGCACGTCGGATTTCTCGACGATACGCTTACGCGGCTGACGTACCAGCTGGTTGATAGTTGCCATCTACTAGCTCCACTGTTGTCTTGCGACGCTATTGTCTTGCAAGAAAAGCAAAATGGCAGGAACGAGTTCCCGCCAAATTTAGGGGTACAAGAGTCTAAAGAGGATCTTGTCCCCAGTCAAGGCAAGGCCCCGCCCTCCCCGCTCATCCAATCTCGACAATTTGTCTCGATTCGATGAACGGAGTGACCAGGGCCTCACACTCATTTACCGCAGAACTCAGTTACCGCTCGAGTTCAGCGCTTCGGTCAGTGCAGCTTCCACTTCACTGGCGCTGACGCGCAACGGCTTGTCTGCATCACGGCGGCGCTTACGCTCGCTGTGATAAGCCAGGCCGGTACCAGCCGGGATCAGACGACCCACGACCACGTTTTCTTTCAGGCCGCGCAGGTAATCGCGCTTGCCGGTTACCGCCGCTTCGGTCAGTACGCGAGTGGTTTCCTGGAAGGAAGCCGCCGAGATGAACGATTCGGTGGACAACGACGCCTTGGTGATACCCAGCAGAACACGAGTGAACTTGGAGACAAACTTGTCTTCGCCGCTCAGACGCTCGTTCTCTACCAGTACGTGAGTCAATTCCATCTGGTCGCCCTTGATGAAACTGGAATCGCCGGATTCAGCGATCTCAACTTTACGCAGCATCTGACGCAGGATGGTCTCGATGTGCTTGTCGTTGATCTTCACGCCTTGCAGACGGTAAACGTCCTGGATCTCGTTGACGATGTACTTGGCCAGCGCACTCACACCCAGCAGACGCAGGATGTCGTGTGGATCGCTCGGACCGTCGGAGATAACTTCGCCGCGGTTTACCTGTTCGCCTTCGAACACGTTCAGGTGACGCCACTTCGGAATCAGCTCTTCGTACGGATCGCTACCGTCGTTCGGGGTGATAACCAGACGGCGCTTGCCCTTGGTCTCTTTACCGAACGCGATGGTGCCGCTGACTTCAGCCAGAATCGACGCTTCTTTCGGACGACGTGCTTCGAACAAGTCGGCAACACGCGGCAGACCACCGGTGATGTCTCGAGTTTTCGAAGTCTCTTGCGGGATACGAGCGATAACATCACCGATCGCGATCTTCGCACCATCCGCTACACCGACCAGGGCGTTGGCTGGCAGGAAGTACTGAGCGATAACGTCAGTGCCTGGCAGCAACAGATCCTTGCCGTTGTCGTCGACCATCTTCACGGCAGGACGGATGTCTTTACCGGCAGCTGGACGATCTTTGGCGTCGAGTACTTCAATGTTGGTCATACCGGTCAATTCGTCAGTCTGACGCTTGATCGTGATGCCTTCTTCCATGCCCACGTAGGTCACGGTACCTTTCATTTCGGTAACGATCGGGTGAGTGTGCGGATCCCACTTGGCCACGATGGCGCCAGCTTCGACCTTGTCACCTTCTTTAACCGAAATCACGGCACCGTACGGCAGCTTGTAACGCTCACGCTCACGACCGAAGTCATCAGCGATAGCCAGCTCACCGGAACGGGACACGGCAACCAGGTGACCATCCACTCGCTCAACATGCTTCAGGTTGTGCAGACGGACGGTACCGCCATTCTTCACCTGAACGCTGTCGGCTGCGGAGGTCCGGCTTGCCGCACCACCGATGTGGAACGTACGCATCGTCAGCTGGGTACCCGGCTCACCAATGGACTGGGCAGCGATAACGCCGACCGCTTCACCGATGTTCACCTGGTGACCACGAGCCAGATCGCGACCGTAGCACTTGGCGCAAATACCGAAACGGGTTTCGCAGCTGATCGGCGAACGCACGATCACTTCGTCGATGCTGTTCAGCTCGATGAACTCGACCCACTTCTCGTCTACCAGGGTGCCGGCAGGAACGATGACGTCCTCGGTACCTGGCTTGAATACGTCACGGGCGATAACTCGACCCAATACGCGCTCACCCAGCGGCTCTACAACGTCACCGCCTTCAATGTGCGGAGTCATCAGCAGACCGTGTTCGGTGCCGCAATCGATCTCGGTTACAACCAGATCCTGCGCCACGTCTACCAGACGACGGGTCAGATAACCCGAGTTCGCCGTTTTCAACGCGGTATCCGCCAGACCTTTACGAGCACCGTGAGTGGAGATGAAGTACTGGAGTACGCTCAAACCTTCACGGAAGTTCGCGGTAATCGGCGTTTCAATGATGGAACCGTCCGGCTTGGCCATCAGACCACGCATACCGGCCAGCTGACGAATCTGTGCTGCGGAACCCCGCGCACCCGAGTCGGCCATCATGTACATCGAGTTGAAAGACTCTTGGTCGACTTCGACGCCATGACGGTCGATGACTTTCTCTTTCGAGAGGTTGGCCATCATCGCCTTGGAAACTTCGTCGTTCGCCTTGGACCAAAGGTCGATCACTTTGTTGTACTTCTCGCCCTGGGTTACCAGGCCGGAGGCGTACTGACTTTCGATCTCTTTCACTTCGTCGGTGGCTGCACCGATGATGCGGGCTTTTTCATCCGGGATAACGAAGTCGTTAACACCGATGGAAACGCCGGAAATGGTCGAATAGGCAAAACCGGTGTACATCAACTGGTCAGCGAAGATCACGGTCTCTTTCAGACCAACCACGCGGTAGCACTGGTTGATCAGCTTGGAGATCGCCTTTTTCTTCATCGGCAGGTTGACGACGTCGTACGACAGACCTTTTGGTACAACCTGGAACAACAGCGCACGGCCGACAGTGGTGTCGACGATACGGGTGTTGGTCACGCTGCCGCCATCACGGTCGTTGACGGTTTCGTTGATCCGCACCTTGACCTTGGCGTGCAGTGCGGCTTCGCCGGCACGGAACACACGGTCAACTTCCTGCAGATCCGCGAACACACGACCTTCGCCCTTGGCGTTGATCGCTTCACGAGTCATGTAGTACAGACCCAATACAACGTCCTGCGACGGAACGATGATTGGCTCACCGTTGGCTGGCGACAGAATGTTGTTGGTCGACATCATCAACGCACGCGCTTCGAGCTGGGCTTCCAGCGTCAGCGGTACGTGCACGGCCATTTGGTCGCCGTCGAAGTCGGCGTTGTACGCGGCGCAGACCAGAGGGTGCAGCTGGATAGCCTTACCTTCGATCAGTACCGGTTCAAACGCCTGGATACCCAGACGGTGAAGGGTCGGTGCACGGTTGAGAAGAACCGGGTGTTCGCGAATCACTTCAGCGAGAACGTCCCAAACCTCTGGCAGTTCGCGCTCGACCATCTTCTTGGCAGCCTTGATGGTGGTCGCGAGACCACGCATTTCAAGCTTGCCGAAAATGAACGGCTTGAACAGCTCGAGAGCCATTTTCTTCGGCAGACCGCACTGGTGCAGACGCAGGGTCGGACCTACGGTAATTACCGAACGACCGGAGTAGTCAACACGCTTACCGAGCAAGTTCTGACGGAAACGACCCTGCTTACCCTTGATCATGTCAGCCAGGGATTTCAGAGGACGCTTGTTGGAACCGGTGATAGCGCGGCCACGACGACCGTTGTCGAGCAGTGCGTCGACGGCTTCCTGCAACATACGCTTTTCGTTGCGCACGATGATGTCCGGAGCGGACAGATCCAGCAGGCGCTTCAAGCGGTTGTTACGGTTGATCACTCGACGATACAGATCGTTGAGGTCGGAAGTCGCGAAGCGACCGCCATCCAGCGGGACCAGTGGACGCAGATCTGGCGGCAGAACCGGCAGAACGGTCAGCACCATCCACTCTGGCAGGTTGCCGGAACCCTGGAAGGCTTCCATCAACTTCAGACGCTTGGACAGCTTCTTGATCTTGGTTTCGGAGTTGGTTTGCGGAATCTCTTCACGCAGACGGCCAATCTCGTGCTCCAGGTCGATAGCGTGCAGCAGTTCGCGGACAGCTTCGGCACCCATGCGGGCATCGAAATCGTCGCCGAACTCTTCCAGCGCTTCGAAGTACTGCTCGTCGTTGAGCAGCTGACCTTTTTCAAGGGTGGTCATGCCTGGATCGATAACGACATAGCTCTCGAAGTAGAGAACGCGTTCGATATCACGCAGGGTCATGTCCATCAGCAAGCCGATACGGGACGGCAGCGATTTCAGGAACCAGATGTGGGCTACTGGCGAGGCCAGTTCGATGTGCGCCATGCGCTCACGACGAACTTTTGCCAGCGCGACTTCAACGCCGCACTTCTCGCAGATCACACCACGGTGCTTCAAGCGCTTGTACTTACCGCACAGGCACTCGTAATCCTTTACCGGGCCAAAGATCTTGGCGCAGAACAGGCCGTCACGCTCAGGTTTGAACGTACGGTAGTTGATGGTTTCCGGCTTTTTAACTTCACCGAACGACCACGAACGGATCATCTCAGGCGATGCCAATCCGATACGGATGGCGTCGAACTCTTCGACTTGACCCTGGTTTTTCAGCAAATTCAGTAGGTCTTTCAAGGCCTTTCCTCCTGGCGGAGCAGAGAGCGGGCAATCCTGCCCCGCTCTCGATTCGCGTCACGTGTTATTCGGTTTCCAGATCGATATCGATGCCGAGGGAACGAATTTCCTTGATCAACACGTTGAAGGACTCGGGCATGCCCGGCTCCATACGGTGATCGCCATCCACGATGTTCTTGTACATCTTGGTACGGCCGTTCACATCGTCCGACTTCACTGTGAGCATTTCTTGCAGAGTGTAAGCGGCACCGTATGCTTCCAGTGCCCAGACCTCCATCTCCCCGAAACGCTGACCACCGAACTGCGCCTTACCACCCAGCGGCTGCTGGGTAACCAGGCTGTACGAACCGGTAGAACGAGCGTGCATCTTGTCGTCTACCAAGTGGTTCAGCTTCAGCATGTACATGTAGCCAACGGTGACCGGGCGCTCGAACTTGTTGCCGGTACGGCCGTCGGTCAGCTGCATCTGGCCGCTTTCTGGCAGGTCCGCCAGTTTCAGCATGGCCTTGATTTCGCTTTCCTTGGCACCGTCGAACACTGGAGTGGCCATTGGAACGCCGCCACGCAGGTTTTGAGCCAGATCCAGGATTTCCTGGTCCGAGAAGTCATCAAGGCTTTCCTGACGACCGCCGATCTCGTTATAGATCTCGTGCAGGAACTTGCGAAGCTCGGCGACCTTGCGCTGCTCTTCAACCATGCGGTTGATCTTCTCGCCCAGACCTTTGGCCGCGAGGCCCAGGTGGGTTTCAAGGATCTGACCGACGTTCATACGCGAAGGTACGCCCAACGGGTTGAGGACGACGTCAACCGGGGTGCCATTGGCATCGTGCGGCATGTCTTCAACCGGCATGATCACGGAGACCACACCTTTGTTACCGTGACGACCGGCCATCTTGTCGCCCGGCTGGATGCGACGACGGATTGCCAGGTAAACCTTGACGATTTTCAGCACGCCTGGAGCCAGGTCATCGCCCTGCTGCAGTTTGCGCTTCTTGTCTTCGAACTTGTCGTCCAGCAGACGGCGACGATCAACGATGTAGGCCTGGGCCTTCTCGAGCTGCTCGTTCAGAGCATCTTCAGCCATGCGCAGTTTGAACCACTGGCCGTGCTCAAGACCGTCGAGAACTTCGTCGGTGATGTCCTGGCCTTTCTTCAGACCGGCGCCGCCTTCGGCTTTGTGGCCGACCAGAGCGGAGCGCAGACGTTCGAAAGTAGCACCTTCAACGATGCGGAACTCTTCGTTCAGGTCCTTGCGGATCTCGTCCAGCTGGGACTTCTCGATCGACAGGGCACGAGCATCACGCTCAACGCCGTCGCGGGTGAAGACCTGTACGTCGATGACAGTACCTTTGGTACCGGTAGGTACACGCAGGGAGGTGTCTTTAACGTCGCTGGCTTTTTCACCGAAGATCGCACGCAGCAGTTTTTCTTCCGGAGTCAGCTGGGTCTCGCCTTTCGGAGTGACCTTACCGACCAGGATGTCGCCTGCGCCAACTTCAGCACCTACGTAAACGATACCGGCTTCGTCCAGCTTGTTCAGAGCCGCTTCACCCACGTTCGGGATGTCGGCAGTGATTTCCTCTGGGCCAAGCTTGGTGTCACGGGCCACACAGGTCAGTTCCTGGATGTGGATCGTGGTGAAACGGTCTTCCTGAACAACACGCTCGGACAGGCAGATGGAGTCTTCGAAGTTGAAGCCGTTCCATGCCATGAACGCGATGCGCATGTTCTGACCCAGTGCCAGTTCACCCATGTCGGTGGACGGGCCGTCGGCCATGATGTCGCTACGCTGAACCCGATCACCCTTACGCACCAGCGGACGCTGGTTGATGCAGGTGTTCTGGTTGGAGCGGGTGTACTTGGTCAGGTTGTAGATGTCGACACCGGCTTCACCGGTTTCAACTTCGTCATCGGCAACACGAACCACGATACGGCTGGCGTCGACGGAGTCGATCACGCCGCCACGACGAGCCACGACGCAAACGCCGGAGTCACGGGCTACGTTACGCTCCATGCCGGTACCTACCAGCGGCTTGTCAGCGCGCAGGGTTGGTACAGCTTGACGCTGCATGTTCGAACCCATCAACGCACGGTTGGCGTCGTCGTGCTCGAGGAACGGAATCAGCGACGCAGCAACCGAAACTACCTGCTTCGGCGATACGTCCATCAAGGTGACGTCTTCCGGCGCCTTGACGGTGAATTCGTTCAAGTGACGAACAGCTACCAGCTCGTCGATCAGGACTTTCTTGTCGTTCATCGTGGCCGAGGCCTGAGCGATCACGTGATCGGCTTCTTCGATGGCGGACAGGAACACGATCTCGTCGGTGACCAGAGCATCTTTCACCACACGGTACGGGCTCTCGAGGAAGCCGTACTGGTTGGTGCGCGCATAAGCGGCCAGGGAGTTGATCAGACCGATGTTCGGACCTTCCGGCGTTTCAATCGGGCATACACGACCGTAGTGAGTCGGGTGTACGTCACGCACTTCAAAGCCGGCACGCTCACGAGTCAGACCGCCAGGGCCGAGTGCAGAAACACGACGCTTGTGGGTGATCTCGGACAGCGGGTTGTTCTGGTCCATGAACTGGGACAGCTGGCTGGAACCGAAGAACTCCTTCACCGCCGCAGCCACTGGCTTGGCGTTGATCAGGTCTTGCGGCATCAGGCCTTCGCTTTCAGCCATCGACAGACGCTCTTTGACCGCACGCTCAACACGTACCAGGCCAACGCGGAACTGGTTCTCGGCCATTTCGCCTACGCAGCGAACACGACGGTTACCCAGGTGGTCGATGTCATCGACGATGCCTTTACCGTTACGGATGTCGACCAGGGTCTTCAGTACCGCGACGATGTCTTCCTTGCACAGCACGCCCGAACCTTCGATCTCGGTACGACCGATACGACGGTTGAACTTCATCCGGCCGACCGCAGACAGGTCATAGCGCTCAGGGCTGAAGAACAGGTTGTTGAACAGGGTCTCGGCAGCGTCCTTGGTTGGCGGCTCGCCAGGACGCATCATGCGATAGATCTCGACCAGCGCTTCCAGTTGGTTGCTGGTGGAGTCGATCTTCAGGGTGTCGGAGACGAACGGACCGCAGTCGATATCGTTGGTGTACAGAGTTTCGATGCGAACAACCTGAGCCTTGGCGATTTTGGCCAGGATCTCGGTGTTCAGCTCGGTGTTGCACTCTGCCAGGATTTCGCCGGTTGCCGGGTGCACGATGACCTTGGCGGTTGTACGACCCAGGACGTAGTCCAGAGGCACATCCAGCTCTTTGATCCCGGCTTTTTCCAGCTGGTTGATGTGGCGAGCGGTGATACGACGACCCTGCTCGACAATAACCTTGCCTTTGTCATCCTGAATATCGAGGACAGCGATTTCACCGCGCAGGCGCTGAGGCACCAGCTCCAGGCTCAGGGTCTCGCCCTTCACGTGGAATACGTTGGTGGTATAGAACGCGTCCAGCACTTCTTCAGTGGTATAGCCCAGCGCGCGCAGCAGTACCGAGGCAGGCAGCTTGCGACGACGGTCGATACGCACGAATACGCAGTCTTTCGGGTCGAACTCGAAGTCCAGCCACGAACCGCGGTAAGGGATGATGCGCGCGGAGTACAGCAGTTTGCCGGAGCTGTGCGTCTTGCCACGGTCGTGGTCGAAGAACACGCCTGGCGAACGGTGCAGCTGGGAAACGATTACACGCTCGGTACCGTTGATTACGAAGGTACCGTTCTCAGTCATCAGGGGGATTTCACCCATGTAGACTTCTTGCTCTTTGATGTCCTTGATCGCTTTGTTCGACGACTCTTTGTCGAAAATGATCAGGCGCACTTTTACCCGCAAAGGTACGGCGTAAGTTACACCGCGCAATACGCATTCTTTGACATCAAATGCCGGTTCGCCCAGGCGATAACCGACGTACTCCAGCGCAGCATTGCCGGAGTAGCTGATGATCGGGAAAACGGATTTGAAGGCCGCATGCAGGCCCACGTCGCGGAACTGATCTTTAGTCGCTCCCGCTTGCAAGAATTCACGATACGAATCCAGCTGGATGGCCAGGAGGTACGGCACATCCATGACGTCCGGCAACTTGCTAAAGTCCTTGCGGATACGTTTTTTCTCAGTATATGAGTAAGCCATCAGCGTTCCCCAGCTTGGTCACCTGCTTGTTTGGCCCCTCCCGACGGGAGCAGCCAGAAAATCGTGCAAACCCCATGGTTTGCGCCACCGCATCGGGTGGTTACAGCACGTTATCAGCACCGACCCAGTCGGCTGCCAATAACGGAAAAAGGCCGGTGGCAAGAGCCACCAGCCATCAGCCTGTCGCTTAACGCTCGGGCTGGAGGAGCAAAGTCGATGCTTACTTCAGCTCGACTTTAGCGCCTGCTTCTTCCAGAGCTGCTTTGGCTTTGTCAGCTGCGTCTTTGGCAACAGCTTCCAGAACCATGGCAGGTGCGCCGTCAACTACAGCCTTGGCTTCTTTCAAGCCCAGACCGGTCAGTTCACGTACAGCCTTGATCACGTTAACTTTCTTCTCGCCAGCTTCGGTCAGCATGACGTTGAATTCGGTTTGCTCTTCAGCAACGGCAGCAGCAACAGCTGGACCAGCCGATGCAGCAGCAGCGGTAACGCCGAATTTTTCTTCGAAAGCTTTGATCAGCTCAACAACTTCCATTACGGACATGTTGCCAACTGCTTCAAGGATATCGTTCTGAGAGATAGACATGAATCTAATTCCTGATATTGGGGACGGCCTACGCGACCATCGAAAAAAACAAAAAACGCGAGAAGTTGACGAGCCTTAGGCTGCAGCAGCTTCTTTCTGGTCGCGAATTGCCGCCAGAGTACGAGCCAACTTGCTGGTAGCGCCTTGAATCACGCTCATCAGCTGAGAAATTGCTTCGTCACGGGTCGGCAGAGTTGCCAGTACGTCGATTTGGTTAGCTGCGAGGAACTTGCCCTCGAACGCAGCTGCCTTGATCTCGAACTTGTCCTGACCCTTTGCGAATTCCTTGAAGATCCGGGCAGCAGCGCCTGGATGTTCTTTGGAGAACGCAATCAGGGTAGGGCCAGTGAACACGTCGTTGAGGACACTGAATTCAGTGTCAGCAACAGCGCGCTTGAGCAGGGTGTTACGTACAACACGTACGTAAACGCCAGCTTCACGAGCCTCTTTACGGAGTCCGGTCATCGCGCCTACTGTTACGCCACGGGCATCAGCCACGACAGCGGACAGAGCGACTTTGGCAGCCTCGTTGACTTCAGCGACGATGGCCTTCTTGTCTTCGAGTTTAATTGCCACGGGTTTAACTCCTGCTTGTTACCGTTTCATCTGGTCGAAACCGGATGTCGTTTTGGTGTCTGATTCGGTAAGGAACCGGGAGCACCATCTGCGTAGGCTTGTGGTTTAAGACTTGCGTCGCCTACGGTCTTGGATAGCCCCCGCCAGGCAGGGACCCCAATTTTTCAATTGGCGCAATCGCTTGCACCAATCTGTGTCTTACGCGTCGAGCGAGCTTTGGTCGATGACCAGACCTGGGCCCATAGTGGTGCTCAGGGTAACGCGCTTGACGTAAATGCCTTTCGAGGAAGCTGGCTTGATACGCTTCAGATCAGCGATCAGGGCTTCAACGTTTTCCTTCAGCTTGACGGCGTCGAAGCCGATCTTGCCAACGGAAGTGTGGATGATGCCGTTTTTGTCGGTGCGATAACGAACCTGACCAGCCTTGGCGTTTTTAACCGCGGTAGCTACGTCTGGGGTTACGGTGCCGACTTTAGGGTTAGGCATCAGACCACGTGGACCGAGGATCTGACCCAACTGACCTACAACGCGCATTGCATCCGGGGATGCGATCACTACGTCATAGTTCAGGTCGCCGCCTTTCATTTCGGCAGCCAGATCGTCCATGCCTACGCGGTCAGCGCCGGCAGCCAGAGCGGCTTCAGCAGCTGGACCCTGGGTGAACACAGCAACGCGAACGGTCTTGCCAGTGCCGTGTGGCAGCACAGTAGCGCTACGAACGACCTGGTCGGATTTACGCGGGTCAACACCCAGGTTTACAGCTACGTCGAACGACTCGCTGAACTTGACAGTCGACAGCTCGGCCAGCAGGGCAGCAGCGTCTACAAAGTTGTAGGCCTTGCCTGCTTCGATTTTGCCGGCGATAGCCTTTTGACGCTTGGTCAGCTTAGCCATTACACACCCTCCACGTTAAGGCCCATGCTACGAGCAGAACCGGCGATGGTACGCACGGCTGCTTCCATATCAGCTGCAGTCAGATCCGCGTTTTTGGTTTTCGCGATTTCTTCCAGCTGAGCACGGGTCACGGTGCCAACCTTAACGGTGTTCGGACGAGCGGAACCGCTGGTCAGACCGGCCGCCTTCTTCAGCAGAACCGAAGCAGGGGTGGATTTGGTTTCGAAAGTGAAGCTACGGTCGCTGTAGACAGTGATGATCACTGGAGTCGGCAGACCTGGCTCAAGACCCTGAGTACGGGCGTTGAAAGCCTTGCAGAATTCCATGATGTTCACGCCGTGCTGACCCAGAGCAGGACCAACAGGTGGGCTTGGGTTAGCCTGAGCGGCCTTCACTTGCAGCTTGATGTAAGCGGTAATCTTCTTGGCCATGAGGCACTCCAATTACGGGTTCGAACGCCTCGAGAGGCTCCCCGGTTACTTGCGCGTTTATCCCAGTGACGACAAAACCCCACAGCCTACGGCTGCGGGGTTGGGATTTTTGTTCAACTAGACCTTTTCGACCTGGCTGAACTCGAGCTCCACCGGAGTAGAGCGACCGAAAATGAGCACTGCGACCTGAATCCGGCTCTTTTCGTAGTTAACTTCTTCAACAACACCGGTAAAGTCCGCAAACGGACCGTCGTTAACGCGCACCGACTCACCCGGCTCGAACAACGTCTTCGGCTTCGGCTTGTCGCTACCATCGGCAACGCGACGCAGAATGGCTTCTGCTTCTTTATCGGTGATTGGCGCAGGCTTATCAGCGGTACCGCCGATGAAACCCATCACCCGAGGAGTATCCTTGACCAAGTGCCAAGTACCCTCGTTCATATCCATCTGCACCAGCACATAGCCAGGGAAGAATTTGCGTTCGCTTTTGCGCTTCTGGCCATTGCGCATTTCAACCACTTCTTCAGTGGGAACCAGAATCTCGCCGAAGCCATCTTCCATACCGGCCAGCTTTACGCGCTCGATCAGCGAGCGCATTACATGCTTCTCGTAACCGGAGTAAGCATGCACAACATACCAACGCTTAGCCACGGGACACCCTTAGCCGACGATCAAGGAAACAAGCCAGCCGAGCAGGGAATCAAGCCCCCACAACAGCAACGCCATAACCAGGACAACAGCCACAACGATCAACGTGGTCTGCGTGGTTTCTTGGCGAGTTGGCCAAACGACTTTACGAATTTCGGTGCGCGCTTCCTTAACCAGTACAAAGAAAGACTTGCCCTTGACCGTCTGCAGGCCTACAAAGGCAGCTACAGCAGCAATAGCAAGCAATGCGAGTACGCGGTACAGGATCGGCGAAGCAGAAAAGTACTGATTGCCAACAACGCCAACAACCACCAGAGCGACTACTACAAGCCACTTGAGGAGGTCGAAACGAGAGCCTTGAGCTTCAGCTTTAGGAGTCATCTATGAAGATCCTGTGAAAAGAAAGCCAGACACACCGAGTGAATCTGGCAGGTCAGGAGGGAATCGAACCCCCAACCTACGGTTTTGGAGACCGTCGCTCTGCCAATTGAGCTACTGACCTAAAACAAAATCAGGCCGACCATTATGCCGACCCGAAAAAGACTTTACAACACTTACCAGGCAATCCTGGCTGCAACACCGGCATTCTCGACACCGGCAACCTTCAGAAACACAATCAGGCGCAACCACTACCACCTAAAACAAAGGCAGATATTTTCATATCTGCCTTGTTATATGGAGCTCTTGAGCGGATTTGAACCGCTGACCTCACCCTTACCAAGGGTGTGCTCTACCAACTGAGCTACAAGAGCGTAACACTGTGCAAAACCTGTAAACTTGGAGCGGGTAGCGGGAATCGAACCCGCATCATCAGCTTGGAAGGCTGAGGTTCTACCACTAAACTATACCCGCGAGGCTTACAGCTCTCGCTAAAAATGGTGGAGGGGGAAGGATTCGAACCTTCGAAGTCGTAGACGTCAGATTTACAGTCTGATCCCTTTGGCCGCTCGGGAACCCCTCCTAAGCGAGCCGGCATTCTACATCATGCCAGCCTTCTGTCAAGCATTTTTCTCATTAAAAACCTGAGCTTAGCTGCGTTGACCTCGCTTCACACCGTTAACCGTTTCCGGTGTTCGCTGTGGAGCGGGCGCCATTCTATGCAAACTATTCGATGGGTGCAACCCCCTCGCACGGCATTATTTTATGTTTTAACTCATTGAATTCTTTAGAAAGGTTTATCAGCTGCAAATCGTCCAGCCAACGCCGGCTTTCCGGCGCGATACGCACCCAATACCCTGCCCCTTCGGTCGCAGCTTTCGGCAGGGACTGATACTTGACCTCCATCCCGCTCAAACGACGCTCAACCGCCTGCGCGGCCTCCTGGCGCGTATAGCCGCCCAGATAAAGGCAGCCATTGTCTGTCGAGACAGCCTTACCCTTATCCTTGGAGACGTCACCTGCTTCGCTCAACAAGCGGATATCTTGTTGAGACCCGCGATACAGACTCAAAGGCGTGACATCCTTCGCGCGCAGAGGAGCCTCTTGTTGATGCCAGATGTAGTAGAAGCCATTGAGGACAAGCAGCAGCAGAAACAACCAACGCATAAAAACCTCAGGACAAGGGACAGGCCATGGCCAATCCGACAAACACCAAGTCCGGAACAACCCTGGCCTGAGGCACGGCCTCAGTAACCAGGCTCGCATCCCCCCCGGTGAGGAATACGACAAAGTCCTCACCCCAATAGCTGCGCGCCAACTCGAGCTGAGTCATTACGAAGCCGCGCAACATCAACAGACAGCCACGCTCTACAGCCTCGACAGTCGCGCGCCCCGGGACAAGACTTTCCAGAGCCTGCTCGGCCGCCAGATCCCCATAACGAATTTTGCGAGTGTGGGTGCGCAATTGGTTTCGCATCAACGGCATCCCCGGACAGATGAAACCACCCAGGTGCTCTCCATCCGCCGCAATAAAGTCAGCAGTCACCGCCGTACCAAAGTCGAGCACCAGGCACGCACCCGAAGCCAGATGAAAGCCTCCGAGCATTGCAAGCCACCGGTCCAGACCCAGCCGCTCAAACTCCTCATACCCATTGCGCACACCTGACATTTCGCGCGCTGGCGTTGCGCACACAACCGGCACATCAAAGGTATCCCTGAGCAAAGACGTAAGCGCAGCGGTTTCCTCCGCGGTCCTGACGCTCACCAGCCGGCAAAACGTGAGGGTAAGCCCTTTGAGCCCCCCCAACCCCTCCAGCAATGCGAGATTGGAATCGACGACTCCCTCACCAAGCACATGCCCGGCATCAACGGCAAGCACACGCCACTTGATGAAACTATTCCCACAATCGAGCTCAAGAATCATCACGCAACCTCAGGCTCAACTCACCACCACTGAAGACTTTCTCCACACCATCCACCTTCAGGCGCAAGGCGCCTTGGCCATCGATACCAAGTACCTCACCATCAATTTGATTGACACCGGCAATCAACGACACGCTTCGCCCCTGCCACAGATGATTTTGCTCCCACTCCGACTGGATGGCCAAAAAACCACCCGCCTGGTGACGAGCCAGGTATCGCTGCAGCATCTCCCCCAACACCGCGACCAATTGGTTGCGATCAAACAATTTGCCTGACTCGAGCCGCAGGGATGTCCATTGCTGGTCCACTTCGTCAGCGGACTGCATGTTCACATTGATTCCCACTCCCAGGACCACGTGACACACATCTGCAGGATCACCAACCAACTCGAGCAGTATCCCCGCGATTTTTTTCTGACCTACAAGGACATCGTTAGGCCATTTCAATCCAGCGGCTGCAATACCGAGTTCACGCAACGTCTGCAAGACAGCGAGCCCAACGACGAGACTCAAGCCCTCCAACTGACGCATCCCACCATCAATGCGTAGCACCAGGCTGTAATAGACGTTTTCTGCGAATGGACTAACCCACTTGCGACCACGTCGCCCACGCCCGGTTGTCTGCCGCTCCGAAAGCACCACAAACGGCGCCGCTTGCCCACGCTCAATAGCGCGCAGCGCTTCGGCATTAGTGGAGTCGATTGAATCGTAAACCCGGACGGGCCAGTTGCAAGAAAGCGCCTGAGCGCTTATCTCGGCAGGATCGAGCAGCGCCAATGGCGCGGACAATTGATAGCCGCGCCCACGAACCTTATGAATAGACAAACCCAGCTCAGCTTCCAAATGCTGAAGCTGCTTCCACACAGCACTACGGCTGACGCCCAGGGCAGCACCCAATGCTTGACCCGAATGGAATCGGCCATCTTTAAGAAGCTTTAACAACGTCAGCATGCAGGTCTCGCCTCACAATGAGGCCCGCATGATAGCCACGCACCGAGCGATTGCATAGAAATCCAGTAGCCGTGACTTTCCCGCGGACAAAAACAAAACCCCTACCTGCATACGCAGATAGGGGTTTCGGAATTTAATCTTGACGATGACCTACTCTCACATGGGGAAACCCCACACTAC
>NZ_JBNDIV010000010.1:0-207380 GCF_050434585.1 Pseudomonas sp. 2725
GCCGCGGAGCATCAGGCTTCCAGGGTTATCGTTGACGACCATCGCGAGCAAGCTCGCTCCCACAGGTTTTTGCACTGATCAAAAAAATGCCCCGGCTCTTTCGAACCGGGGCATTTTTCATTGCAGCGATAACTCAGCGATTGCGGGTCAGCAGCGCTGGTTTCTCGCCACGAGGACGGCTTGGCAGTTGATCCAGCTGCTCAGGTGTCGGGAAGCGATCCGCCTTCGACTCCTTGTGCATGATCTTCGGCGCCGGGCCACGCGGGTTCTGTACGGCAGGTTCCGAACGTGGCTGGTCGTCACGGGCCGGCCGGCGATTGCGCGAATCTTCGCGACGGGCCTGGCCGTCGCGCGGTGCGCCACTGCGAGGGCCGTTACGCTTGGCTGGCGGAGTGCCGGTGCTGGCGCCATCGCTGTTGCGGGGACCGTTCTGGCGACCTTGTGGCTTGCCGGAACGTGGAGCACCCGAACCTGCCGCGGTGCCTTGCGCCGGAGCACCCGGGCGACGGCCACGGCCTTGCGCGGGCTTCTGTTGCGGCACGTAGTCGACGCGGTTACCGAAGTTATCGATATCGTCGTCCAGGAACTCGTCCGGGGCGCGGTCAGCGGCGGCACGAGGAGGCTGCGACGGACGCTGTTCGCGAGCCGGAGTGCCTTCACGTGGTTTCTGCTGACGGGCCGGGCGCTCGCCGCGTTCGCCGGCCGGTTTTTCCTTGCCCTTGTCCTTGCCTTTGTCCTTGCGACCACCGCCGCCACCGCTGCCGTTCGGACCGTCGCCGCGCGGGCCACGTGGATTGCGCGGGTTGCGCATGTCCGGACGCTCGCGCACTTCAGGCTTTTCCGCCTCGATGGTGCTTGCATCGAAGCCCATCAGGTCGCCATCGGCGATTTTCTGCTTGGTCATGCGTTCGATGCTTTTCAGCAGTTTTTCTTCGTCCGGGGCTACCAGCGAAATCGCCTCGCCCGAACGACCGGCACGGCCGGTACGACCGATACGGTGCACGTAGTCTTCATCGACATTCGGCAATTCGAAGTTGACCACATGTGGCAACTGGTCGATGTCCAGGCCGCGGGCGGCGATATCGGTGGCCACCAGGATGCGCACAGTGCCGGCCTTGAAGTCGGCCAGGGCTTTGGTGCGGGCGTTCTGGCTCTTGTTGCCGTGGATCGCGACGGCGCTCAGGCCGTGCTTGTCCAGGTACTCGGCCAGGCGGTTGGCGCCGTGCTTGGTGCGGGTGAACACCAGTACCTGTTCCCAGGCGCCAGCGGTGATCAGGTGGGCCAGCAAGGCGCGCTTGTGGCTGGCCGGCAGGCGGAATACGCGCTGTTCGATACGCTCGACCGTGGTGTTTGGCGGCGTGACTTCGATGCGTTCCGGGTTGTGCAGCAGCTTGCCGGCGAGGTCGGTGATGTCCTTGGAGAAGGTCGCCGAGAACAGCAGGTTCTGGCGTTTGGCCGGCAGACGGGCCAGGACCTTTTTCACGTCATGGACGAAGCCCATGTCGAGCATGCGGTCGGCTTCGTCCAGCACGAGGATTTCCACGTGGGACAGATCGACGCTGCCTTGGCCGGCCAGGTCGAGCAGGCGGCCAGGGCAGGCCACCAGCACGTCTACGCCGCGGGACATGGCCTGAACCTGCGGGTTCATGCCGACACCGCCGAAGATGCAGGCGCTGACGAACTTCAGGTCACGGGCATAGACCTTGAAGCTTTCATGCACTTGCGCGGCGAGTTCGCGAGTCGGGGTCAGGACCAGTACGCGCGGTTGGCGCGGGCCGTGACGTTGGGACTTGTCCGGATGACCGTTGGGGAACAACCGCTCCAGGATCGGAAGGGCGAAACCGCCGGTTTTACCAGTACCTGTCTGTGCCGCGACCATCAGGTCGCGACCTTGCAACACGGCGGGAATGGCCCGCTGTTGCACCGGAGTAGGCTCGGTATAGCCCGCCGCCTCGATGGCGCGGACTAAAGCCTCGGAGAGACCGAGGGAAGCAAAGGACATGAGTAATCCTGTTCTAGTTAGGGCTTGGCCCAATGGGAGTCTTGCCTGGCGCGAATGGCGTTTAAGAGGACGCAATCCCGTCCGGTCCTGCTGGGTTTCGAAGGCTCGTCTGCAAGCGCTCGCGCGGGCTGAAAGCTGCGCAGTAGCGGGGTTGAGATGCCTTTAACGATTCCGAGCGTCCGGGCGTGAGCCTGGCGGGAAGGCCGGAGTATAACAGAGCTATCACTGCGCGCCGCTTTCCTGCTGCTCAACGGTTTTTTCCGTGGCGGCCGTGGCCTTTTCAGACTTCACGCTGGCTGCCGGTTCCGCGCCGTAGCGGGCGCTCAGTTCAGCGTAGGCGGGCTCGCGCTTGAAGCGCTTGAGTTCGGCGCCGAAACGTTGCACCAGCAGATCCATGCCCGCATTGCGCCGCACCGCGAGAAACTGGCTTTGCTGGCTGATGACCGTGGGGTTTTCGGTGATCTTGTCGCGGATGCCCAGTTCGTCGAGCAAATGCTGGCCGACCCGGCGGTCGGTGATCAGCAGGTCAATTCGCCCGCGTACCAGTTTGCCGAAGTTGGCTTCATGGGTGGGGGCCGGCTCGCGGGTGAACAGCGTCGAATCGCTGAAGTCCTTGCTGTACAGGTAACCCGGCGAGGTGCCGATGGTCAGGCCGCGCAAGTCTTCGAGGCTGCGAAACGGGTGGGGCCGGTCATTGGCGTAGAACATCACGAACTGGACTTCCGAGAGCGGTTCGCTGGGGTAGAGCAGCGTCGCTTCGCGTTCGTCGCTGTGAAAGATGTCCAGGGCGCCGTCGGCCTGGCCTGTTTCAAGCATCGACAAGCAGCGTTTCCATGGCAGGAACTGCCACTCCACTTCGATGCCCAGGCGCTTGAAGACAATGGCGGTGGTTTCGTAGTCCAGGCCCAGGGATTTGCCGTTGTCTTCGTACACATAGGGCGCCCAAGGCTCCGTGACAATGCGCAGCTTCTCGCCCCGGGCGGCGAAGCTCAGGCAAGTGAAGACAAGCACGGCGATTAACTGCGTGATCAAAGGCATAGGCTGAGATTACGACGAGAAACCGGAAAGAGCCAGAAACTGACCGCAGATGCTCTAACTCCGTGGATTGCTGCACATTAATAGTGCGTTGAAAGCAAAAAGATCGCTGCCTGCGACAGCGCCTACGGGATTTAACATTCCGTTGTAGGCGCTGCCGCAGGCTGCGATCTTTTAATTGTGCTTCAACGACTTTTTAACGCGGCAACTTCAGGTTGTTCCACACCGCCAGGCTCGCTTCAGCCTGGTTCAGCGTGTAGAAGTGCAGCCCTGGAGCGCCACCCTGCAGCAGTTGTTCGCACATCTCGGTGATGACCTGTTCGCCAAAGCGCTGAATGCTCTGGGTGTCGTCTCCATAGGCTTCCAGTTGCTTGCGGATCCAGCGCGGGATTTCCGCACCGCAGGCATCGGAGAAGCGCGCCAGCTTGCTGTAGTTGGTGATCGGCATGATGCCCGGCACGATCGGGATGTTCACGCCCAGCGCCCGCACGCGTTCGACGAAGTAGAAATAGCAGTCGGCGTTGAAGAAGTACTGGGTGATCGCACTGTCGGCGCCAGCGTTGGCCTTGCGCACGAAGTTGGCCACATCGTCTTCGAAATTGCGCGCTTGCGGATGCATTTCCGGGTAAGCGGCGACTTCGATGTGGAAATGATCACCGGTTTCTTCACGAATGAATTCAACCAGGTCATTGGCGTGGCGCAACTCACCGCTGGCCATGCCCATGCCCGAAGGCAGGTCACCGCGCAGGGCGACGATACGCTTGATGCCGGCAGCCTTGTACTGGGCCAGCAGGCCGCGCAGGTCGTCCTTGCTATCGCCTACGCAGGACAGGTGCGGAGCGGCAGGGATTTTGACTTCGCTTTCGAGCTGCAGCACGGTGTTCAGCGTGCGATCGCGGGTCGAACCGCCGGCGCCGTAGGTGCAGGAGAAGAAATCGGGGTTGTAGATGGCCAGCTGGCGAGCAGTGGCGAGCAGCTTTTCATGCCCAGCATCGGTCTTCGTAGGGAAGAACTCGAAGCTGTAGCGACGATCTTGGGACATGGTCATATCCTTGGAAACTCATAAGGCGGACGCTGGCCCCCTGTAGGAGCGAGCTTGCTCGCGAAAAACATCAAGGCAACGCGTTCATCCAGACAGCACGCGTTATCGTTGACGTCCATCGCGAGCGAGCTCGCTCCTACACAGGAAAAGCCGGTCTATCAGTAGCGGTAGGCGTGCGGCTTGAACGGACCTTCAACGGTCACGCCGATGTAGTCGGCCTGGGTCTTGGTCAGTTGAGTCACTACGCCGCCGAAGCCACGGACCATTTCCAGGGCCACTTCTTCGTCGAGTTTCTTCGGCAGTACTTCAACGGTCAGGCGCTCGGCTTTCTGGGCTGGCGACAGGTCGGCGTACTTCTGGCCGAACAGGAAGATCTGGGCCAGAACCTGGTTGGCGAACGAACCGTCCATGATGCGGCTCGGGTGGCCGGTGGCGTTACCCAGGTTAACCAGACGGCCTTCGGCCAGCAGGATCAGGTAGTCGTCGTTCTGTGGGTCGAAATCGCCAGCGCCGGTACGGTGGATCTTGTGAACCTGCGGCTTCACTTCTTCCCATGCCCAGTTCTTGCGCATGAAAGCGGTGTCGATTTCGTTGTCGAAGTGGCCGATGTTGCAGACAACGGCACGCTTCTTCAGGGCCTTGAGCATGTTCGAGTCGCAAACATTGACGTTACCGGTGGTGGTCACGATCAGGTCGATCTTGCCCAGCAATGCCTTGTCGATGCTTGCTTCAGTTCCGTTGTTGATACCGTCGATGAACGGCGAAACCACTTCGAAACCGTCCATGCAGGCTTGCATGGCGCAGATCGGGTCGACTTCGGAAACCTTGACGATCATGCCTTCCTGACGCAGGGACTGGGCCGAACCCTTGCCCACGTCGCCGTAGCCGATGACCAGCGCTTGCTTGCCGGACAGCAGGTGGTCGGTGCCGCGCTTGATCGCATCGTTCAGGCTGTGACGGCAGCCGTACTTGTTGTCGTTCTTGCTCTTGGTCACCGAGTCGTTGACGTTGATGGCCGGGATTTTCAGCTCGCCCTTGGCCAGCATGTCCAGCAGGCGGTGAACGCCGGTGGTGGTTTCTTCGGTCACGCCGTGGACGCGGTCCAGAACCTGTGGGTACTTCTTGTGCAGCAGCTCGGTCAGGTCACCGCCGTCGTCGAGGATCATGTTGGCATCCCAAGGCGCGCCATCTTTGAGGATGGTCTGCTCCAGGCACCACTCGTACTCTTGTTCGGTTTCACCTTTCCAGGCGAAAACCGGGATGCCGGCAGCGGCGATGGCAGCAGCAGCCTGGTCCTGAGTCGAGAAAATGTTGCAGGACGACCAGCGTACTTCGGCACCCAGGGCAACCAGGGTTTCGATCAGCACGGCAGTCTGAATGGTCATGTGGATGCAGCCGAGGATCTTCGCGCCCTTGAGCGGTTGCTCGGCGGAATACTTGTTGCGCAGACCCATCAGGGCTGGCATTTCGGATTCGGCGATGATGGTTTCGCGACGGCCCCAGGCAGCCAGGGACATGTCGGCAACTTTGTAATCGTTAAAATCTGCAGGCGTGATAACAGCGCTCATGAAGAGCCTCCATTCGTAATGTATGCGAATGGGCGCCGTTGTGCGTTTAGTGTCCAGCCAGTGAAGGCCAGGCAACGCCCCATCCGAGCCTGACAGGTCGAACCTGCTGCAGCGCCCCTCGGACAGGTGGCGGGAAACGGTAGCAATTGAAGATGACCGTTTTGAAACGGTGGCGATTATAGCGGGCTATGCCGATCTTCCAAAGCGTTTCTGTCGGTCAATGTCCGAACGGTAATCGAGACCATAGACGATGCTCAATAGAGCTCTAGGTCGGGCTCTGCCATGATGGTCGGCATCATTCGGCAAGACGCTCAGGAGTGAACATGAATTTCCACACCCGCAAATGGGTAAAACCCGAAGACCTCAACCCTAACGGCACGCTGTTCGGCGGTAGCCTGCTGCGCTGGATCGACGAAGAGGCGGCGATCTACGCCATCGTTCAGTTGGGCAACCAGCGTGTGGTCACCAAGTACATTTCAGAAATCAATTTCGTCAGCGCCTCGCGCCAGGGCGACATCATCGAACTGGGCATCACGGCGACCGAGTTCGGCCGCACTTCGATCACCCTGACGTGCGAGGTGCGCAACAAGATCACCCGCAAGAGCATCCTCACCGTTGAAAAAATGGTGTTCGTGAACCTCGGTGAAGACGGCTTGCCGGCGCCTCACGGCCGGACCGAGATCAAGTACGTCAAGGACCAGTTCAAGGACGACGCCAGCGTGTAGGAGCGAGCCTGCTCGCGATGGTCGTTAACGATAACACTGGGTACCTGACACCCAGTGGTGCTCTCAAGTCCATCGCGAGCATGCTCGCTCCTACAGAACGGAATCCCCGCTGCACAGGTCATAGCTGAATAGCCCGCCACCGGTTGCGCATCCCATGAACTCGGCACAAGACGGCAAGACCCCGAACCTTTCGGCGCAAGAAGAGCACGAAGTCGAAAAGAGCCAGCCACCCCGTGCCGCGGTGCTGCACGAGATCATCCGTACCCAGGGCGACCAGGAGCTGGAGCGCAGCATTGCCGCGTTGTGGTGGTCGGCGCTCGCGGCGGGGTTGACCATGGGGCTGTCGCTGATGGGCATGGGCTTGCTCAATTCACGTCTTCCGGATGGCGAAGGATTCAAGGTGATCGCGAGTTTCGGTTATTGCGCCGGTTTCCTCGCGGTGATCCTCGCTCGCCAGCAACTGTTCACCGAAAACACCCTGACCGCCGTGTTGCCGGTAATGACCAAACCGACGCTGGCCAACTTCGGCCGGCTGCTACGGCTGTGGACGGTGGTGCTGGTCGGCAACCTCTGTGGCACCTTGCTGGTGGCGTACGTGATGCTGGAACTGCCGATTTTCGACAGCAAGACCGATGTCGCCTTCCTCGATATCGGCCGCAAGGTCATGGAAAACCACGCCAGCCAGATGTTCGCCAAGGGCATCATTTCCGGATGGATGATCGCCACCATGGTCTGGATGATCCCGTCCATGGAGAGCGCCAAGATGTGGATCATCATCCTCATCACCTACCTCATGGCGCTGGGGGATTTCACCCACATCGTGGTCGGTTCGCTGGAGGTTTCGTATCTGGTATTTGCCGGCGAGTTGCCGTGGAGTGATTTCTGGCTGGTGTTCGCCGGGCCGACGCTGGCGGGGAACATCATCGGTGGCAGTTTTATTTTCGCGCTGATCAGCCATGCGCAGATTCGCAGCGAAAGCGGGCCGCCGAAAAAATCTGCGGATCAGAGCGAAGCGCCCGATCCGCAGAAAATCAAAAAACCATCAAGCTGATCCTCAGCCCACCGCATCAAGCGCAGCCGCACCGCGACGCTGGCGATAGATGAAAAACAGTGCGGTCAGCACGGTCAGCCCGCTGACCAGTGCACCGGTCCAGGGCAAGTCCGCCAGATCGGCACCGCTGGCCACAACCAGCCCGCCAATCCATGCCCCGGCGGCGTTGCCGAGGTTGAAGGCGCTCTGGTTCAAGGTCGAACCCAGGTTTGGTGCCTCAAAGGCCTGATCGATGATCAGCAGTTGCAGGATCGGGCACAAGGCAAAGGCAAACGTCCCCCACAACACCAGTGTGATGGCCGCCGGGATGACCGAGTGACTGGTTTGCGTGAATGCCGCCAGTACCACCAGCACCGCCAGCGCCATGCCCACCAGCGAAGGCAGCAAACGGCTGTCCGCCAGACGACCACCGAGCATGCTGCCGGCGGTCAGGCCAACGCCGAACAACAGCAGCATGAGGGTGACGCCGTGGGGGCTGACACCGGTGATGTCTTGCAGGATCGGCGCAATGTAAGTGAACACACTGAACAGGCTGGTCGAGGCCAGTACACTCATGCCCAGGGCCAGCAGTACGTTGGCCTTGCCCAGTACCTTGAACTCGCTGGCCAGGTTGGCTTTATCCATCGCGATGTTTTTCGGCAGCCAGACCCATTGCGCAATCGCCGCCAGCACCCCGATCACCGACACCGCCCAGAAGGTCGAGCGCCAGCCTGCGTATTGCCCGAGTGCGGTACCCAGTGGCACGCCGAGCACGTTGGCCAAGGTCAGGCCGGTGAACATCATGGCAATCGCCTGAGCCCTTTTGTTGGGGGCCACCAGCCCGGCGGCCACCACCGAACCAATGCCGAAAAATGCGCCGTGGCACAGTGCCGTGATCACGCGCGCGGCCATCAACGTGGCGTAGTTTGGCGCCAGCGCGCAGAGCATGTTGCCGAGGATGAACATCAGCGTCATGCCCAACAACGTGGCCTTGCGCGGCATGTTGGCGGTGCCGACCGCGAGGATCGGTGCACCGAATACCACGCCCAGGGCGTAGCCGGTGATCAGCAATCCGGCGTCGGGAATGCTCACGCTGAGGTCGCGGGCGACATCGGGCAAAAGACCCATGATGACGAATTCGGTGGTGCCGATGCCGAAGGCGGCAACGGCGAGGGCAAGCAAAGCGAGTGGCATGCGCAAGGTCTCTGTCGGTAGTCTTGACGCTGTGATCAGGCATACGCAGGCCGACGACCGTTCTCGACGAGAGCGGGCCGGGCAGGATTTTTATTGGAATAAGTTTGTGCGCAACTGAGTGCGGCGTGGTCGCTTGCAGTATAAACAGACAGTGAAATATGGCGAATCAATTCTCTACCCGGCCCCTGTAGGAGCGAGCTCGCTCGCGATGGACGTGAACGAAGACGGGTGCTCGCTGATTGAGCGCGTTGTCCTCACGTTTTTCGCGAGCAAGCTCGCTCCTACGGGGATCGTGGAGACAACAAAAGGAGTAGGCCGTGCTTGCGACGGCGTTGGTGTTGGTGGCGGCGCTGTTGCATGCGGCGTGGAATACCCTGATCAAGTTCAGTGCGGAGCGGCTGTTGGTGGTGGCCTGCATGGACAGCGTGGCGCTGCTCTTTGTCGTGCTGATGCTGCCGTTCCTGAGCGTGCCGCCACTGGAGATCTGGCCGTGGATCCTGGCGTCGGCGGCGTTCGAGTTGCTCTATCGCTATTTGCTCATCCAGGCCTATCGGGTCGGCGACCTCGGGCTGGTCTATCCATTGATGCGTGGCCTGTCACCGTTGGTGGTGCTGGCGCTGACGCTGATCTTTGCCGGGGAAGTGCTGACCCATCAGCAGATTTTCGGAATCCTGCTGATCCCGTTCGGCATGCTGTGCCTGCTCTGGCAGGGCGGCGGCGGTGCGCGTTTGCCCTGGTCGATGTTGCCGGTGGTGGCGCTGATCGGCCTGTGCATCGGTTGCTACACCTACATTGACGGGCAGGCATTGCGACGCTGGTCCCATCCACTGGATTATCTGGTTTGGGTCACCTTGCTCAGTGCCTGGCCGTTTCCGCTGTTGGCGTTGGTGCGCAAACGACCCGCGTTCATGTTGTTCTGGCGCGAGCAGTGGCGACTGGGCCTGGCCGTCGGGTTCTGCGTGTTGTTCAGCTACGCTCTGGTGCTGTGGGCGATGCAGCTGGGCTCGATTGCAGAAGCGGCGGCGTTGCGCGAGATCAGCGTAATTCTGGTGGTGCTGTTTGGCATGCGTTACCTGAAAGAGCCTTTTGGCGGGCCACGCCTCTTGGCCTGTGGGCTGGTGCTGATCGGTATATTGGTCATGAAATTTTGACTGTTCTGAAACGTGAAGAAGGGACTGCTTTATGACGGTTGCTCTGTGGTGCATTTTGATCGCGATTTTCCTGCCGTATGTGTGTGTGGGCGTGGCCAAGATCAGTGGCGGGTTCAGGTTGAGAGACAACCATGATCCCCGGGACTTTCTCGATTCGCTGGAAGGCTTGGGCAGGCGCGCGAATGCGGCGCAACTGAACAGCTTTGAAGTGACCCCGGCGTTCGCTGCGGCGGTGATCGTGGCGCATCTGGTCGGCAATGCCGAACTGGTGACGATCAATGTGCTGGCCGTGCTGTTCATTACCAGCCGGCTGCTCTACATCATTTGCTACCTGGCGGACTGGGCGACGCTGCGGTCGTTGATGTGGTTCGTGGGGATGGGGTTGATCGTGAGTTTCTTTGTGGTGTCAGCCTGACAGATCTTCAGGGTTTTTGCCGGCCTCATCGCGAGCAAGCTCGCTCCCACAGGAGTGTGCGTTCCAGTGTAGGAGCGGGCCTGCTCGCGAAAGCTATCTAACGGTCAACACTCGCCTCAGGGCTTGGTCTTCTCGGCATCCGCCACCTGCGGCACTTGCGGCAACGTCGCGCCTTTGGGCCAGAGCATCCAGATCTGCCCCTGCTGTTTCATGTCCCCGGCCAGTTGCCCGGCCGCATCCCCGGTGCCCCAGAACAGATCCGCCCGAACCTCGCCGGCAATGGCGCCGCCGGTGTCCTGTGCTGCCACGGGGCGAACCAGGGCCGTGCCGTCCGGTCTGGTGGTGGACAGCCACAACAGGCTGCCCAGCGGAATCACCTTGCGATCCACCGCCGCGCTGTAACCGGCGGTCAACGGTACGTTCAGCGAGCCGCGCGGACCTTCGTTGCTGTCCGGGTTGCGGGTGAAGAACACATAACTGGGGTTGCTGCCGAGCAGTTCGGGGATCCGCGATGGATTGGCCTTGGCCCAGGTGCTGATGGCGCCCATGGTCACGTCTTCTTTTTTCAGTTCGCCCTGTTCCACCAGCCAGCGGCCGATCGGTCGATACGGGTGGCCGTTCTGATCGGCGTAGGCAATGCGCAACTGGCGACCATTGTCGAGCTGGATACGACCCGAACCCTGGATTTGCAGGAACTGCAGGTTCATCGGATCGGTCAGCCAGGCCACGACCGGCGCATTGACCCCTTTGCTTTCGATGGCTGCCGCATCGTCGTATGGCTTGAGCACGCGACCTTCGAGTCGACCGCGCAGGCGCTTGCCCTTGAGTTCCGGGTAAATGCTGTCGAGGGCGACGATGATCATGTCCTCGGGGACGCCATAGACCGGGACATTGGCAGCGCTGGTCTGGGTCAGGCTCCCGGGATAGACCGGTTCGTAGTAGCCGGTGATCAGGCCGTTGGGGTTGTCGTTGGCGGCGCGCAGGCCATAGACATCGAGGTTCTGTTTGAGAAAACCGCGAATGTCGCTGGCGGTTTGCGGCACGTTGACAGCCGCTGCGCAGGTGCCACCCCAGACCGGATCGGCCTTGAGTCGGGTACAGGCGCTGCGCCAGGAACCGAAACCGGCGACCAGGTCGCTGTCGGACACTGCCGGCAGCGCTTCCCATGTGGCGCTGGAGTAGGTGGCCAGGGCGTGGGTTTTCGGTTGTTGGCTGTCGCCACCGGTGCAGCCTGCGAGCAGGGCCACCATCGGCAGGGTCCAGGCCAGGCTGTGACGCCATGCCTTGAAACGGCTGTTCATGGAGTGGTTCCTTTGCCGGTTGCTTGAGCGCTCCATGCGCTCAAGCAACCCTTATTGATAATAGGGCTATTGGTCTTTGCCGATGACGCGAGGATACTGGCCGCCGTTTCCCGTGACCTGAAGCCACCATGACTCTTAAAAGACTTTCTGTTGTATTGCTGGCCTGCCTGACGCTGTCCGCTTGTGGCGGTATCGACCCCAACTCGCCGCTCGGCCAGCGCAAGGCCATTTTCAAGCAGATGCTCAAGACTGGCGAAGACCTGGGCGGTATGTTGCGTGGGCGCATTGCCTTCGATGGCCCGAAGTTCGCCGAAGGTGCGGTGAAACTCGATGCGTTGTCCCGTGAGCCGTGGCAGCATTTTCCGCAAGTGCGCGAGGAGGATCACACCAGCGCCAAGAGCGATGTCTGGGAGCAACAGACACGCTTTCAGGCAATGGCCCGCGACCTTGAAAGCGCCACCGGTGAATTGGTGATCGCCAGCCAGGTCCAACCCTACAAGGCCAGCAACCTGGGGCCGGCGGTACAGAAAGTCGAAGATGCTTGCAGTGCTTGTCATAAGGCGTTTCGGGATCATTGATTCGGCGCTACGCATGACCTGTGGCGAGGGGGCTTGCCCCCGTTCGACGGCGTAGCCGTCGTTTGTTTGAACTGTCAGGTATATCTGACTGAGTTCGGTTCAGCGATTTTGGGACTGCTTCGCAGTCCAACGGGGGCAAGCCCCCTCGCCACAAAAAAACTGCTGCGTTACTTATCCAACTCATCGAGTGCGTTCTGCAATTCCTTGCGGGCATCGGCGAGTTTGTCTTTGCGCTTGTTGATCTTGTCGGGATCGCCTTTGCTCATGGCCTTGTCGAGGTCTGCCTGACGCTTGCTGACTTCGTGCTTGGCGTCGAGCACCTTGTTTTCCCGTTCCTTCTTCAGCGAGGCGTCGGTGCAGTTCGCTTCGACTTCGCTCAAGGCCTTTTCCAGGCCTGCCTGCTGGTCGGCGTTGCCGCGGACCTTGGCCAATTCGATCTGGTTGACGATGCCTTGCTTCTTGGCGGCGCAACCGGTCAGCCCCGGCGCTTCCTCGTCCGCCATCAACGGGGTGGCCAGCACGCTGCAAAGGGTCAACAGGGCGAGCGGTGAAAGAAATTTCATAAAAGCTCCATGTAGGAAAGCAAGCAGACCACTGTGGCAATGGCTGTTGGAGCCCAGCGGTCCCTTGTGGTTCCCGCTGGGCGCAGGGCCGACAACTAAAAGCCGTCAATCCCCGCATCACGTAACGTTTCACTCAAGCCCAGTACCTGCGGATCGCGGAAAAAAGCGCTCAGTTGCGCCGCGCGCCCTGGCCCGATATCGGCCTCGGCCCGCCATTGTTCGATGTCTCGCTGCGCCAGTACCAGCCATGAATCGCCGAGATGCGCCTGACCTGTCGGCGGTAATCCCAAGGCTTTCAGCCAGTGCGCGAACGGGCGTTGCCGGGCTCGGTTGAAGCTGTCTGCAAGACGAGCCGCGCTGCGCTCGCCGAAACCGTCAATGGTAGCAAGCTCTTGGGCATCGAGGGTCAACCAATCCAACAGACCGTTCAGCCGACCTGTTGCAAGAAGTTTTTCCCAGGTGCCCGGACCCACATTGGGCAGCGCCAGGCCTTGTTTGCTGCTGAGCCAGGTCAGGCGCGCAAGAAACTGGCTCTCACAGCCCGGAGTCGGTTGCCAGCAACTCAATGAATGAAAGTCCTCTGCCCGCGGCGCGTTCAATTCGGCGCGTTCGCTGCTGCGCAATACAACCCTATCGAGCCTGGGAATGGTCAGCCCGGCCAGGCTGATGGCGACCTGGTCACCCGGGCGGATGTCCAGCGTCTGCCAGCGTTGCAACGAACCGACGCTGACGTGCTTGATCTGCCGGTCATCGAGCTTTACCGGGGTCAGTTCAAGAACCGGAGTGATCCGCCCGGTCCGGCCGATTTTGAAGTGAACCTGGCGGACTTCGGCCAGTGCCTGGGCGAAGGGGTATTTCCAGGCGATGGCCCAGTAGGGTGACCTGGCCTGCCAGCGTTCGGCGGCTGGGCGCTGATTCTGGCGCAGGACGATGCCGTCGCTGGCAAAGGGCAAGGGGGAACGATACCAGTGCTCGCGCCAGCGTTCGGCATCAATGACGGAGGCGATGGGCTGGCTGTATGCCGTGGTACTCGGGAAGCCCAGCGCAGTCAGCGCCGCGGCACGCTCGGGTACGCTCGCCGGTCCTTGGGGCCAGTCCCAGACAAACAGGTCGATGCCGGCGGCCTGTTCGGCGCTCAAGACCTTGCGTGCCATCAGACCGGCTACCGAGCCACGAGCATTGAGGCTACCGGCTCGGGCCTGCACGTGATCGGTCAGGCGCCAATACAGTTCGCCTTGCACGATCAAGTCCCGGGCATGCGATAGCCGTTGCGGGATGGCCGGAATCTGCCGTGCAGGAACCGTCCAGTCCTGGCCGCTTTGGCCGTCGCCGCGGCTGATTGCCTGGGCCAACAGGCCGCTGCGGTAAACCAGGGTCACCGCCACGCCATCGATTTTAGGCTGGACCCAGACGTCCACCCGGTCACGCAGCCATTTTTCCACGGCGGGCTGATCGTGCAGTTTGTCCAGGCCGGTGTGGGCGATGGGGTGGGGCAGCGTGCCGCGCGCAGTGCGCAAGGGGTCTGCGGGTGGGCTCAGGTTAAAGCAGTGGCGCCATTGGGTGAGTCGCGCGCGGGACTGGTCGTAGAGTTCATCGGCGACCAGTGAGCGTCCCTGGCGGTGATAGTTGTCGTCCCAGAGGTCGATTTGTTGTTGCAGTTTGCCGACTTCGTTCCGGGCGCGTTCGGCTGGCCATTCCGGGCACTCGGCGGCGCTGGCGGTCAGGTAGGCAAAGGTCAGTAGAGCGGCGAAAAACAGGCGCAGGTCGGGAAGCATCTTGAGCGTCCTTGCTCGGTGAGGTGCGTGAAGGCTAGGTCAGTATCAGTTGGCGCAGCGAGGGGGTGTTTTGCCGGGTATTTCTGGTGGTTGTGCTGGCCTCATCGCGAGCAAGCTCGCTCCCACAGGGAATTTGCGTTTGCCCACGGGTCTTTGTCACACCAAAGATCAACTCTGGGAGCGAGCCTGCTCGCGAAGGCGGCCACGCGGTCTCAAGCACAAGGCAATAAAAAGCCCCGCAGGGCGCGAACCGTGCGGGGCTTCGGGTGTTGCGGGGGGAACCTTACAGGCCGGCAGCAGAACGCAGGGCGTCGGCGCGGTCGGTTTTTTCCCAGGTGAACGTGGTGAAGGTGTCGTCACCAACGGTCTTGGTCGCCGGGGTGCGACCGAAGTGGCCGTAGGCAGCGGTTTCCTGATACATCGGGTGCAGCAGGTCGAGCATGGTGGTGATCGCGTATGGACGCAGGTCGAACACTTCACGGACCAGTTTGACGATCTTGTCATCGCTGATCTTGCCGGTGCCGAAGGTGTTCAGCGAGATCGAAGTCGGCTGGGCAACACCGATGGCGTAGGACACCTGAATCTCGCAACGCTCGGCCAGGCCGGCGGCAACGATGTTCTTGGCCACGTAACGACCGGCGTAGGCCGCCGAACGGTCAACCTTCGATGGATCTTTACCGGAGAACGCGCCACCGCCGTGACGGGCCATGCCGCCGTAGCTGTCGACGATGATCTTGCGACCGGTCAGGCCGCAGTCACCCACCGGGCCGCCGATGATGAACTGGCCGGTCGGGTTGATGTGGAACTGGGTGTCCTTGCTCAGCAGTTCGGCAGGCAGCACGTGCTTGACGATCAGCTCCATCACGCCTTCGCGCAGGTCGTTGTACGACACTTCCGGGTTGTGCTGGGTCGACAGAACAACAGCGTCGATACCGACAACCTTGCCGTTTTCGTAACGGCAGGTCACTTGCGACTTGGCGTCCGGGCGCAGCCAAGGCAGCAGGCCGGATTTACGGGCTTCAGCCTGGCGCTGCACCAGCTGGTGCGAGAAGGTGATCGGTGCAGGCATCAGCACGTCGGTTTCATTGCTGGCGTAGCCGAACATCAGGCCCTGGTCGCCGGCGCCCTGATCTTCAGGCTTGGCACGGTCGACACCCTGGTTGATGTCAGGGGACTGCTTGCCGATGATGTTCATCACGCCGCAGGTCGCGCCGTCGAAGCCAACGTCGGAGCTGGTGTAGCCGATGTCGGTGATCACGTCACGAACGATCTGCTCCAGATCAACCCAGGCGGAAGTGGTGACTTCGCCGGCGATGATCGCCACGCCCGTTTTCACCAGAGTCTCGCACGCCACACGGGCGAACTTGTCTTCAGCAATGATGGCGTCCAGCACCGCATCAGAAATCTGGTCGGCGATTTTGTCCGGATGCCCTTCAGACACGGACTCGGAGGTGAAAAGGGAGTATTCGCTCATCTCGATGTTTTCCTGAAATTACCGATGGTGAGTGTCGCCAGCCGGTCGCTGAAAATGGCGGACCTGGATCTGGAAACCATTACGTAAGCCTACATAGAGGCTTTCCCCGGGAACGAGTCCCGCAGCGGTGGCCCAACGGGCCAGATCGTCCTGTTCAAACCCCAGCCAGAGATCACCGCAGGCCTCCTTGGCCCAACTCTGGTTGTGGCTACATAACTCTGTCACTAACAGGCTACCGCCTGGTTGCAGCAAATGGGCCATGTGCTTGAGCGCATCGGCCGGTGCGGCAAAATGGTGCAGCACCATGTTCAGTACCACGCAATCGGCCTTGAGGCTGACGCCGTTCAATGCATCGGCCAGTTGCAGGCTAACGTTAGTCAGCTTGTCGCGTTCGCAGACCTGGCGCGCCAGTTCGAGCATCGCGCTGCTGTTATCCAGCGCCGTGACTTGCGCGAAGCGGCGCGCCAGGTCCGGCAGGAATGCGCCATCGCCGGGGCCGACTTCAATGGCCGTGGCGTCTTTGTCGAAGCTCAGCTTCTCGAGCAGGGCCACCACGCTTTCGCGGTATTGCGGCAGGCCGGCGATCAAGTCTTGCTGGGCGCGAAACTTCTCCGCAACCCTTGAGAAAAAATCCTGGCTGGCCGCCGCACGTTGCCCATGGACCTGGGTGATGCGCGACTGTACGTCGGTCGGCAGCGTCAGGTTGTCCACTTCTTCGAGCAATGCTGCGTGCAGTTTGCCGCCCAGCAGTTCGGTGTGGGGCAGCGCGCGACGGTAGAAAATCGCGTTGCCTTCGCGGCGCGTTGCCACCAGGTCGGCCTGTGCCAGTACCTTGAGGTGGTGGCTCATGCCTGACTGGCCGATGCCGAAGATCTGCGCCAGTTCCAGTACGCCGAACGAGTCATTGGCCAGTGCGCGCAAGACATTCAACCGCAGGGGATCGCCGCCAGCCTTGCACAAGGCCGCCAGCTCATCGCAATCGTCATGTTGAATGGAGGGCACGCGTAAATTCATAAGGCCGGCAGTCTAGTCACGGGTCGAAGGTATCGCAAGAGCAATATCAAAAAGTTTTGATATTGCTCGATAGATGGCACTTCTCGACGTTAGCTTTTGTCAACAATCGGACGGCGGAAAGGTTTCACCAGGCGAATACGTCGTTATCCATTGGAAAAACGCCTTCAGATGACTATCTGTCATTGCCCCGAGGCGGCCCGGTGAGGGAAAATGCTCGCCTTTTTTCCGTTTCGTTTTAATCAAGCCCCCAGGAGAACAGCGATGCCTAGCCGTCGTGAGCGTGCCAACGCCATTCGTGCCCTCAGCATGGATGCCGTGCAAAAAGCCAACAGCGGCCATCCCGGTGCCCCTATGGGTATGGCAGATATCGCCGAAGTGCTTTGGCGCGACTACCTCAAGCACAACCCGAGCAATCCTTCGTTTGCCGACCGTGACCGCTTCGTGCTGTCCAACGGCCACGGCTCGATGCTGATCTACTCGCTGCTGCACCTGACCGGCTACGACCTGTCGATCGATGACCTCAAGCAGTTCCGTCAACTGCACAGCCGCACCCCGGGCCACCCGGAACTCGGCTACACCCCAGGCGTAGAAACCACCACCGGTCCACTGGGCCAGGGCCTGGCCAACGCCGTGGGTTTTGCTCTGGCTGAAAAAGTCATGGCTGCGCAGTTCAACCGTCCTGGTCACAACATTATCGACCACCACACCTATGTGTTCCTGGGTGATGGCTGCATGATGGAAGGCATTTCCCACGAAGTCGCTTCCCTGGCCGGTACCCTGGGCCTGGGCAAGCTGATCGCCTTCTACGATGACAACGGCATCTCCATTGATGGCGAAGTCGAAGGCTGGTTCACCGACGACACCCCGAAGCGTTTTGAGTCCTACAACTGGCAAGTGATCCGCAATGTCGACGGTCACGACCCGGAAGAGATCAAGACGGCGATCGACACTGCACGTAAAAGCGAGCAGCCAACCCTGATCTGCTGCAAGACCACCATCGGTTTCGGTTCTCCGAACAAGCAAGGCAAGGAAGATTGCCACGGCGCCCCGCTGGGTGACGCGGAAATCGCCCTGACCCGTGCGGCGCTGAAATGGAACCACGGCCCGTTCGAAATCCCGGCTGATATCTATGCCGAGTGGGACGCCAAGGAAGCCGGTCGCGCTGTTGAAGCCGAGTGGGACCAGCGTTTCTCTGCTTACTCCGCCGCGTTCCCGACTGAAGCCAACGAACTGGTGCGTCGTCTGAGCGGTGACCTGCCAGCTGACTTCAGCGAAAAAGCCTCGGCCTATATCGCCGAAGTGGCGGCCAAGGGCGAAACCATCGCCAGCCGTAAAGCCAGCCAGAACGCCCTGAATGCGTTCGGCCCGTTGCTGCCTGAGTTCCTCGGCGGTTCGGCTGACCTGGCCGGTTCCAACCTGACCCTGTGGAAAGGTTGCAAAGGTGTTACCGCCGAAGATGCCAGCGGCAACTACATGTACTACGGCGTGCGCGAGTTCGGCATGACCGCGATCATGAACGGCGTTGCCCTGCACGGCGGCCTGGTGCCTTACGGCGCGACCTTCCTGATGTTCATGGAATACGCGCGTAACGCGGTGCGCATGTCGGCCCTGATGAAACAGCGGGTGATCCACGTCTACACCCACGACTCCATCGGTCTGGGCGAAGACGGCCCGACTCACCAGCCAATCGAGCAACTGGCCAGCCTGCGCTGCACGCCGAACCTCGATACCTGGCGCCCAGCCGACGCCGTTGAATCGGCGGTGAGCTGGAAGTGCGCATTGGAGCGCAAGGACGGTCCTTCGGCCCTGATCTTCTCGCGTCAGAACCTGCAGCACCAAACCCGCAATGCGATTCAGATCGAAGAGATCGCGCGTGGCGGTTACGTGTTGAAGGACTGCGCAGGCGAGCCTGAGCTGATCCTGATCGCCACCGGCTCGGAAGTCGGCCTGGCCGTTCAGGCCTTCGACAAACTGACCGAGCAGGGCCGCAAGGTGCGTGTGGTTTCCATGCCGTGCACCAGCGTGTTCGATGCCCAGGACGCCGGCTACAAGCAATCGGTCCTGCCGTTGCAGGTCAGCGCCCGTATCGCCATCGAAGCTTCCCACGCCGACTACTGGTACAAGTACGTGGGCCTGGAAGGCCGCGTGATCGGCATGACCACCTACGGCGAGTCGGCGCCTGCGCCGGCCTTGTTCGAAGAGTTCGGCTTCACCCTGGAAAACATCCTGGGTCAGGCTGAAGAGCTGCTGGAAGACTAAGCACAACGCGGTGGTTTCTGACCACCGCGAACCCCCTGTAGGAGCGAGCTCGCTCGCGATGGTCGTTAACGATAACGCTGGATGCCTGAATGCCCGCGTTGTCTGGGCCACCATCGCGAGCAAGCTCGCTCCTACAGGGGGGTTGTGTTGTTAACGAGAATTCGTTTGCCTACGTCTATCGAGAACCCCATGCCTCAACCGCGTCCCTACAAAGTTGCACTCAACGGCTACGGCCGGATTGGTCGTTGCGTCTTGCGTGCGTTGTTCGAGCGAGGCGAAAAGGCCGGGTTCGAGATTGTCGCGATCAACGATCTGGCGGACATGGCCAGTATCGAATACCTGACACGCTTTGACTCCACCCATGGCCGGTTCCCCGGTGAAGTGAAGGTCGAAGGCGATTGTCTGCATATTAATGGCGACTGCGTGAAGGTCCTGCGCAGTGCCACCCCCGAAGGCATCGATTGGGCGTCCCTGGGCGTCGATCTGGTGCTGGAGTGCTCCGGCGCTTATCACACTCGCGAAGACGGCCAGCGTTTCCTCGACGCCGGCGCCCCGCGTGTGTTGTTTTCCCAGCCGATGGCCAGCGAGACGGACGTTGACGCGACCATCGTCTACGGCGTGAACCAGGACTGCCTGACCGGCGACGAATTGCTGGTGTCCAACGCGTCCTGCACCACCAACTGCGGCGTGCCGCTGTTGCGCCTGCTGAATCAGGCCATTGGTCTGGACTACGTGTCGATCACCACCATTCACTCGGCGATGAACGATCAGCCGGTCATCGATGCCTATCACCACGAAGACCTGCGCCGTACCCGTTCGGCGTTCCAGTCGGTGATTCCGGTGTCCACCGGTCTGGCACGAGGTATCGAACGCCTGCTGCCGGAACTTGCCGGACGAATTCAGGCCAAAGCCGTGCGGGTGCCGACGGTCAACGTGTCCTGCCTCGATATCACGATGCAGACCGCCACCGCGACCGACGCCACCGAGGTCAACCGGATCCTGCGCGAAGCCGCCACCAGCGGCCCGCTCAAAGGCCTGCTGGCCTACACCGAGCTACCCCACGCAAGCTGTGATTTCAACCATGACCCACATTCGGCGATCGTCGATGCCAGTCAGACCCGCGTTTCCGGCCCTCGGCTGGTGAACATCCTGGCCTGGTTCGACAATGAATGGGGTTTTGCCAACCGAATGCTGGACGTTGCAGAACACTATCTGCAAACAGCAACTTCAAAAAAACCGTAGGAAGTGCGACCCATGACCGTGTTGAAGATGTCCGACCTCGATCTGCAAGGTAAGCGCGTATTGATCCGCGAAGACCTCAACGTTCCAGTCAAGGACGGTGTTGTCACCAGCGATGCGCGTATCCTGGCCTCGCTGCCGACCATCAAGCTGGCCCTGGAAAAAGGCGCGGCCGTGATGGTCTGCTCGCACCTTGGCCGTCCGACCGAAGGCGAGTTCTCGGCCGAGAACAGCCTCAAGCCAGTCGCCGACTACCTGAGCCGTGCTCTGGGTCGTGAAGTGCCGCTGGTGGCCGATTACCTGGGCGGTGTTGACGTGAAAGCGGGCGACATCGTGCTGTTCGAAAACGTGCGCTTCAACAAAGGCGAGAAAAAGAACGCTGACGAACTGGCCCAGCAATACGCCGCCCTGTGCGACGTGTTCGTGATGGACGCCTTCGGCACCGCTCACCGTGCCGAGGGTTCGACCCACGGCGTGGCCAAGTTCGCCAAAGTCGCCGCTGCCGGCCCGCTGCTGGCCGCTGAACTGGACGCACTGGGCAAAGCCCTGGGTGCCCCGGCCCAGCCGATGGCGGCTATTGTTGCCGGCTCCAAGGTGTCGACCAAACTCGACGTGCTGAACAGCCTGAGCCAGATCTGCAACCAGTTGATCGTCGGTGGCGGCATCGCCAACACCTTCCTGGCCGCTGCCGGTCACCCGGTCGGTAAATCCCTGTATGAGCCGGACCTGCTGGACACCGCTCGCGCCATCGCCGCCAAGGTCAGCGTACCGCTGCCAGTGGACGTAGTGGTTGCCAAGGAATTCGCGGAAAGCGCCGCTGCGACCGTCAAGCTGATCGCTGACGTCGCTGCCGACGACATGATCCTGGACATCGGTCCGCAGACCGCGGCGAATTTCGCCGAGCTGCTGAAGTCGTCCAAGACTATCCTGTGGAACGGTCCGGTCGGCGTGTTCGAATTCGATCAGTTCGGCAATGGCACCAAGGTGCTGGCCCAGGCCATCGCGGACAGCGCGGCGTTCTCCATTGCCGGCGGTGGCGACACCCTGGCGGCCATCGACAAGTATGGCGTGGCAGAGCAGATCTCCTACATTTCTACCGGTGGCGGTGCGTTCCTCGAATTCGTCGAAGGCAAGGTCCTGCCAGCCGTTGAAGTCCTGGAAAGCCGGGCCAAGGCCTGAGGGTCGCCCGTTTGACCAGGCAAGGGAGTGTTGACATGGTCAAGACGTTAGCGCTGTTGATCGTCGCGGGTTCACTGGCGGCTTGCGGGAGCAGCCCGAAAGCCACGCCGGAACCCGAGGCGCCTGCGTCGCGCAACGGCTGTTATCAGGCCGACTGGCAGGCGGAAACCAACCCGGTGCTCAACAAGCGCTCCGGGCCCGAGGGCCTGGACAAATACGAGACCCGGGCACCCGCCAAGGAACATGGCTGCCCTTGACGGGTCTGACTCTTTACTCAGGGCTGGCGGCGTGTGCCGTCAGTCGAGGGACATGGATGAAAGGTTTTATCGCCGTTACGGCGCTGGCGCTGTTGGCTGGTTGTGCTCAGTTGAACCCGTTCCAGTCGTCCGCGCCTGTGGATAACTGGACCACCTGGACCTGCGACAGCCAGGCCAAAGTGCTGTGGCGCTACACCGACGACAGCCTTAGGGAAGTCGACGTGCGTCTGGGCGGTGCCGATCAGGTCTACCGCTTGAAACAGGAGCCGGGTGCATCGGGTTCGCTGTACAGCAATGACATGCTGGCGTTTCACATAAAAGGTGAGGAAGGCCTGGTTTACTGGGTTGCCACCAATGATTTGATTGGGCGTGGCTGTAAGGCTGAATAATACGATTGATTTGGTATACAGAGATCCAATTGTGGGAGCGAGCTTGCTCGCGATAGCGGTATCACAGTCACATCAATGCTGAATGTGCCGCCCCCATCGCGAGCAAGCTCGCTCCCACAGGGTTTTTGTGTCGTATTTAAGATTTTGGTAACACCTGAATTCGCAGCCGGGCCCAACCCCCGATCTGCAATAACTTGAATAGCCGCCGCCGCTACGGCAGGCTGGCACGATTAACGACCCTCAACCGGGAGAGATATACACAATGGCACTTATCAGCATGCGCCAGATGCTGGACCACGCAGCCGAGTTCGGCTACGGCGTTCCAGCCTTCAACGTCAACAACCTTGAGCAGATGCGCGCCATCATGGAAGCCGCTGACAAGACTGACTCCCCGGTGATCGTCCAGGCTTCGGCCGGTGCTCGCAAATACGCCGGCGCACCGTTCCTGCGTCACCTGATCCTGGCAGCCATCGAAGAATTCCCGCACATCCCGGTGTGCATGCACCAGGACCACGGCACCAGCCCTGACGTCTGCCAGCGCTCCATCCAGCTGGGCTTCAGCTCGGTAATGATGGACGGCTCCCTGGGTGAAGACGGCAAGACCCCGACCGACTACGACTACAACGTGCGTGTGACCCAACAAACCGTAGCCATGGCTCACGCCTGCGGCGTTTCGGTAGAAGGCGAGCTGGGCTGCCTGGGTTCGCTGGAAACCGGCATGGCCGGTGAAGAAGACGGCATCGGCGCCGAAGGCGTCCTGGATCACAGCCAGATGCTGACCGACCCGGAAGAAGCCGCTGACTTCGTAAAACGCACTCAGGTGGATGCCCTGGCCATCGCCATCGGCACCAGCCACGGCGCCTACAAGTTCACCAAGCCGCCTACCGGCGACGTGCTGGCCATCGACCGTATCAAAGAAATCCACAAGCGCATTCCGAACACTCACCTGGTGATGCACGGTTCGTCTTCGGTTCCGCAAGAGTGGCTGGCGATCATCAACCAGTACGGCGGCGACATCAAGGAAACCTACGGCGTACCGGTTGAAGAAATCGTCGAAGGCATCAAGCACGGCGTGCGCAAGGTCAACATCGACACCGACCTGCGCCTGGCGTCCACTGGCGCAATGCGTCGCCTGATGGCCACCAACCCGAGCGAGTTCGACCCACGTAAATTCTTCGGCGCCACCGTCACCGCCATGCGTGACGTGTGTATCGCTCGCTACGAAGCCTTCGGTACTGCCGGCAACGCTTCGAAGATCAAGGCGATCTCGCTGGAAGGCATGTATCAGCGTTACCTGAAAGGTGAGTTGAACGCCAAGGTCAACTAAGCCTGAGCGTTAAATTGCCTTCATGAAAAACCCGCCGAGAGGCGGGTTTTTTGTGGGCGATGATCCAGGATCGACGCGGTCAGTGTGGGAGCGGGCTTGCTCGCGAAAGCGGTGTGTCATTCAACATTAATGTCGTCTGACATTACGCCTTCGCGAGCAAGCCCGCTCCCACAAGATCAACAGTGCCTCGATATCAATTGTTGTGATCGATATCCAGCTTGCTGAAGGTCACTTTGCCGCCTTCAGTGGTGTACCCGGTGTTGTCCTGTACATAGACCCCGGCCTTGAAATACAGCGGTTTGTCACGCCAGGTCGTGCTGATTTGCGTATCCCATTGATAACCTGCCGCACTGATGCCCAAGGCGCCACCGGGGCTGAGGTGAATGAGGTAGTTGAACTCCTGGTCGAGTTTCACCCCCGTCGCAACGATGATCACCCGGCCTGTATCGTCATCGGGATGCATCCGGACCTTGGCGACGATATTGCCGGTGCCTGTGCTGGTTTTGTATTGGTATTCAACCTTCACCAGAGGTTTCTGGCTTTGATAGGCATGGATCTGGCCGATGACGACTTTCCCGGAACTCGGCACCTGGTTCACTGCCAGAGTGGCATACAACAAATTGTCGGCTTCCGGGTAATACCAGTTTTTCAACGTACCGTTGCTGTAGGTTTCACGCAATTCGGTACGTGGATAAATTGCGTTTTCGGTACGGGAGCCGGTCACGGGCGTCCAGAAAAACAATGTGCCTGTGTCTGAATGGAAGTATTGATCCTTGAAACCGTCCACCAGCTTGGCGGTTTCGACGGTGTACGGCGGGCTGCCAACGGGGACGCTGAGGTTCCAGGTTGCAAGATCGATCATGTCGGTTCTTCCACTTGATTCATGCTGCACGGACGTGCCAGAAGCTCTAGCCCGCACCTTCGGGGGCGGCCTTTATAAGCGTAGCGGGAGATTTTGTTAATGCCCGTCTGACGGGTGGCTGACGTCAACATCCTGTCGAAGCGACATCTTTCCCGGTTTCCATCGCCTGAACCATCGACCGTTAGTCGGTAAAAAGACACTATGATTAAATGATGGCTTACTGACACCTTCTGCTTTTGCAGAACCGGGTCTAGAGTGAAGACGCAGTATTTGTCCGGTTTTCACGAGAAACCGGCCTGACACCCCGCAATTAGAGAAGCAGCATGGAATGCGCGCAACCCACGCCAGTAGAAGGCAGCTCAACCCTTTTAGTCGTCGACGATTACCCCGAAAACCTGATCAGCATGCGCGCGTTGTTACAGCGCCAGGGCTGGCGGGTCATTACTGCCACCTCGGGTTTCGAGGCCCTCGGCTTGTTACTTGAACACGATATCGACCTGGTGCTGCTGGACGTGCAGATGCCGGACATGGACGGTTATGAAGTGGCGCGCCTGATGCGCGGTAGCCAGCGGACCCGTCTGACGCCGATCATTTTCCTGACCGCCAACGAACAGTCCCAGGATGCCGTGATCAAGGGCTATGCCAGTGGTGCGGTGGATTATCTGTTCAAGCCGTTCGACCCACAGGTCTTTACGCCCAAGGTCCAGGCGTTGCTCGAGCACCAGCGTAACCGCCGGGCCTTGCAGCGCCTGAGTCATGATCTGGAAGCGGCTCGTGCCTTTAATGCGTCGGTGCTGGAAAACGCAGCCGAAGGCATTCTGGTATTGGGTGAGGACGGTCTGATTCGTTTTGCCAATCCGGCGATTTCACGGTTGCTCAATGCCCCGGTGCAGGAACTGCAAGGCAAGGAGTTTCTGGACTACCTGCAAAAACCGCATATCCCGATCTGGGCCGACTCCGAGTTGCTGGCCGGATACAAACGAGGCGAAACCTTGCGCCTGCACGATGCCCTGCTACGTACGGCACCCGGGCAGCAAGTGCCGGTGGCCTTGTCCTGCGCGCCATTGCCCGCCGAGCAACATGCGATGGTCGTGACCGTGCTGGACATGTCGGTGGTGCGCCATCTGCATCAGCAACTGGAGTTTCAGGCGGTCACCGATCCGCTGAGCGGATTGCTCAACCGCCGGGGTTTCTACCAGACCGTAGAGAACCTGCTGTTGCGCGGTGAGCGTTCCGACAGCTCCTGGGTTTTGATGTATCTGGACCTCGACGGCTTCAAGCGAGTTAATGATTCGCTCGGGCACGATGCCGGCGATCGGGTGCTGCGCTGGGTCTCCGAACAGTTGAAGGCTTGCCTGCGGCCCTTCGACATTCTGGCGCGGATGGGCGGCGACGAGTTCACCGCGCTGCTGGATCTGGAGTTCCCCGAGCAGGCGGCGAAGATTGCCGAGAAGCTCATCGAGCGAGTGTCGATCTGTCAGCAGATCGACGGCCTCGATATCGCTCTGGGTGCCAGCATCGGCATTGCCACGTTCCCTGATTGTGGCGCCAATCTCGACGGGATGATGCGGGCGGCCGACATTGCCATGTACGAAGCCAAGCGTGCCGGCCGCCAGCAATATCGCTTCTACGATCATGAAATGAACGGCCGGGCGCGCACGCGGCTGATGCTGGAAGAAAGTGTGCGCACGGCCATCGAGAAGCGGGATTTCAATCTGGTGTATCAGCCTCAGGTTGCGATTGCCGACGGGCGGATTCGTGGCTTCGAGGCCTTGTTGCGCTGGCAGCATCCGAGCGTTGGCGATGTCCCCCCGGGGCTGTTTTTGCCATTGCTGGAGGAGGCGCGGCTGATCAGTCGCCTGGGCAGCTGGATTTACCATCGCGGCGCCGGGCAACGCAAAGCCTGGGAGTCCCTGTTTGCCGAGGACCTGGTGCTCGGCGTCAGCTTGAGCAGTACGCAGTTCGGCATGCCCAACCTGGTCACCGAGTTGCGCCAGGTGCTGGAGCGCCATGGCCTGCAACCGCGTCACCTGGAAGTCGAGGTCACGGAAGAGGCCTTGATGCGCAACCCTGAAGAAACCCGCAAGCAATTGCGCCTGCTGCACAACCTGGGCGTACGCGTGGCATTGGATGACTTCGGGGTCGGACCCTGCTCCCTGACGCACTTGCGCGACCTGGCGCTGGATACTCTGAAGATCGACCGCCATTTGATCGCCCGGTTGCCGGATTCGGCAAGGGATGCGGCGCTGGTGCGCAGTGTGATCGACCTGTGCAAGCAGTTCGGAATATTGGTGATTGCCGAAGGGGTGGAAACCGTCACTCAGTATGAATGGCTGCAAGCCAACAGCTGTGAGTATGTGCAAGGTTTTCTGGTGGCCCGGCCGATGATGGCCGAAGACACCGGGGTCTTTGTCCAGCCGTTTGACTGGAGCGCGCTGCCCCGCTGAATTCGCTACACTGGCGACCTTTTAGTGACCTGTATTGCCGCCCCGATGACCGTGTTGAAATATCTCCAGGCCTATCCCGCCACCTTGCAGGACCAGGTACGCCAGCTGATCGCCGACGGTCGGCTGGGCGATTACCTGAACCAGCGTTACCCGCAAAAGCACGGGGTGCAGAGCGACAAGGCGCTGTACACCTATGCTCTGGACCTCAAGCAGGAGTACTTGCGTAACGCTCCGGCCATCGACAAGGTGCTGTTCGACAACCGTCTGGACCTGACCCACCGTGCCCTTGGCCTGCACACCACGATTTCACGGGTGCAGGGTGGCAAGCTCAAGGCCAAGAAGGAAATCCGCATCGCTTCGCTGTTCAAGGAAGCGCCTTGCGAGTTCCTGAAAATGATCGTGGTGCATGAGCTGGCGCACTTCAAGGAATCGGACCACAACAAGGCATTCTACAAACTGTGCGAACACATGCTGCCGGGTTATCACCAGGTGGAATTTGATGTGCGGGTGTACCTGACGTGGCGGGATCTGTAGGAGCTGCCGCAGGCTGCGACCTTTTAAGGAGCATTGGATGGACGTGAGCAAGACCAAGAGCAGCTTCTATCGCCGGTTGTACGTGGCGTACCTGATCGACAGCGGGCTGGCCAGCAGCGTCCCGGCGCTGACCGAAGTCACCGGCATGCCCAGGCGCACGGCACAGGACACCATCGCGGCTTTGGCGGATCTGGATATTGTGTGTGAGTTCGAGCAGGAAGAGGGCGCGCGCAACCATGCGGGGCGCTATCGGATTCGCGAGTGGGGTGCGATCGATCGCGGGTGGATCGAGCGTAACCTGCGGCAGATCAAGGCGGTGTTGGAGTATCCCTGAAATCTTTCAGTGATTTAACCGACGCCTTCGCGAGCAAGCCCGCTCCCACATTAGATCAGCAGTGAACACAGGTTTCGTGTGCGATAGATCTCAAATGTGGGAGCGGGCTTGCTCGCGAAGAGGTCCTTAAGGGCGACGCATCCCGATGTGTGGAATGCCATCCTCGACATATTCCTCTCCCGCCACGACAAACCCGTACCGCCCGTAATACCCCTGCAAATGCGCCTGGGCCGAGAGGTAGACCGGCAGACCGGGCCAGTATTTTTCGATCTGTTTGAGTGCCTGTTCCATCAGCTCATGCCCCAGCCCGGCACCGCGTGCCTGGGGTGCAATGATCACCCGTCCGATCACCACGTCGCCGCCCTGTGATTGCGGGTCAAGCAGCCGCAGGTAAGCCACCAGCCGGTTACCGTCCCAGGCCATCACGTGGAGGGTGTCACCTTCCAGATCCTGGCCATCGATATCCTGGTAAACGCATTTCTGTTCAACGACGAACACTTCTGCACGCAGCTGCAAAATGGCGTACAGCTGCTCCTTGCCCAGGTCGCTGTGGTGTTTGCAGATCCAGTCGACTGTCATGTTTTGATTCCCTGAAAACGTCGTTCCGATACTAAGCGCACTCACGCCAGAAGTCTTTATGGCGGAAAAATCTGTGACAAAGGCCAAAATGCCATCATTCATTTTTCGCGCGGATGTCTTCTTTGTGTAATCTGGATCGAAGCGCTGTGCTATGGCTTCGATGAGCGAATGTTGAGTACCCGGGCCTTGCCGGTACAGGGGCCTTGGGGTTTTGGCTGAAAACACGTCGGGCAAGCCGCCCGCTAAGGATTTTCTGGCATGCCGCGATTGCATCGAGCTTTGGCCTTGATTGGATTGCTGTTGCTGGGTCAGGGAGCTGCGGCAGAAAAACTGCGGCTGGTCGCTGATGCCTGGCCTCCCTTTACCGATTCCACGCTCGTCAACGGCGGTCTGGCGACGGATATTGTCAGTACCGCGCTCGCCAGGGCTGGCTACGCCAGTGAGTTCGAACAGGTGCCCTGGGCAAGGGCCTTGATGGGATTGGGCGAGGGTCGATACGACGTGCTGGTCAACGCCTGGTACTCGGAGGAGCGGACCAGGCTTGGCCAGTTCTCCGGCGAGTACCTGCTCAATCGCGTGCGCTTTCTCAAGCGCAAGGACGCGCCCATTGAATTCAATAACCTGCAGCAATTGCACACCTATCCGATTGCCGTGGTGCGTGGATACGCCTATTCGCCCCCGTTCGACAACGACGAGTCGTTGCAGAAAGTCCCTGTGCACAGTTTCGCCATGGCGGTGCGCATGCTCGCGGCCGACCGGGTCAAGCTGACGCTGGAAGATGAATTCGTCGCCCGTTACTACCTGGCCCGTGAGTCACCCAAGGTGCGGAACGCCGTGGAGTTCCTGCCCAAGCCATTGAGCGAGAACAGCCTGCATATCATGGTCAGCCTGAAGAATCCTGAGCATGCACGGATCGTCGCCGGTTTCGACCGCGAGATAGCGGCGATGAAGGTGGACGGGAGTTATGACAAGTTGATGAAACGGCATGGGATGTGAGTGGGTTTAGCCAGTTTCTGTGTTGTTGCTGATGGCCTCATCGCGAGCAAGCTCGCTCCCACAGTAGATCTTCAGTCGACACAAGTTTTGTGAACACCAGAGCCCCCTGTGGGAGCGAGCTTGCTCGCGATGAGGCCCGCCCAGACACCACAGATCTCAATCCTCACTGGTGTCCTTGATCAGATGTGCCGCCAACGTCCTCAGCGGCCCCAACTGCCGGCAGATCAGCGCCAGTTGCGTCTGCACCAACCGCTGCCCCTCATCGATTTCATCAGGCATCTGTTCCAGTTCATTGGCCAGTGCTTCTTCTTCATCGCTCTGAATTTCAATCGAAGACTTGCTCGCCAGCCCTTGGGCGATCTCGTCGATGCTGGCGGCCAGTTTCACTCCGGCCCCTTCGATCAAATGTTCACGCACGTCCGTCGGCAGTTGGGTTTCCCGGTGCGCGCCCAGGCCCGACAGGTAACTGAGTAGCGTGTGTGACAGCACCAGGAAGCGGAAGCCCACATCCGCCTCCTTTCGGAAATGTCCCGGCTCCATCAGCATGTTGGCCAGTGTGGTCGACAGTGCCGCGTCGGCGTTGTGCGCGTTGCGGCGGGCCAGGCGGTAAGCCAGGTCGTCGCTTTTACCCGCAGCGTATTGCTGCATGATCTGGCGCAGGTAAATGCTGTTGCAGGCCAGGGTGTTGGCCAGCACTTTGTTCAGGCGTCGGCCCTGCCAGTCCGGCAGGAACAGGAACACCGCCAGCCCGGCAATCAGGCTGCCGAGCAAGGTATCGAACAAGCGTGGCAGGAACAGTCCGTAACCGTCACCTACCTGGTTGAAGCAGAACAGCACCATCAGGGTGATTGCCGCCGTCGCCAGGGTGTAGCGGGTGGTGCGGTTGGTAAAGAACACCACACCGGCGGCGATGGCGAAGCATGACTGGATCAGCGGGTTCGGGAACAGGTCGAACAGCGCCCAGGCCAGTGTCAGGCCAATGGCGGTGCCGATGATCCGTTGACCGAGTTTGCGGCGGGTGGCGCCGTAGTTCGGTTGGCAGACGAACAGCGTAGTGAGGATGATCCAGTAGCCTTGGGACGGGTGAATCAAATGCACCATGGCGTAGCCGATGCTCAAGGCCAAGGGCAATCGCAGGGCATGGCGGAACAGCAGCGAGGTCGGCGTCAGCTGCGTGCGCAAGCGAAGCCACACGTCCTTGAGGCTGCGCGGCGAACGGTCGAGCAGGCTGCTGTCGGTAGCGTCGGCCAGGGCGTCGGGGTTACTGGCATCGCTGAGCAGGCGGTCGAGGGTGCCGAGGTTGGCCGCCAGTGCCCGCAGTGAACGCAGCAAGCCGCGCCAGGCCGGGTTGCTCTGGATGCGCAGGTGTTCGAGAGAGGCATCCAGGTCGCTCAGGGCCTCGGCGAAACTGGCGTCATAGGTGAACGGCTGGCGCATCTGGATCGATTCGGCCAGTGCCCGGCAGGCCTTGCCTTGCTGGCGCAACAGGCGTTGGCAGCGGAACAGCACGTCGCTGTGGAAGAAGGCGTCGGCCAGGGCGTTGTACGGGTAGTGCGACGAACTGGCACGCTCGTGGATGTCCTGGGCGAGGAAGTACAGTTTGAGGTAGCGGCTGACTTTCGACCCCGGGCGCCCGTTGCCGACCCGGTGCAGGATGATCTCCTTGGCGGCGTTCAGTGCCGCCACCACCCGGCCGTTCTGTTGGGCCAACTCCAGGCGCCGCGCCTCCACGTCCATCTGCCGGATCGGCTCGAACAGCGAGGATTTGAGCTTCAGGTAAAAGCCCAGCTCGCGGAACAGCCGCGCCAGGCTCTGCTGCACCGGCTGATTGGAAAACAGCGCCTGCCACAACACCGACAGCAAGCCGTACCAGGCGGCACCGGCCACCAGCAGCATCGGCTCGTGCCAGACGTCGATGACCGCACCACCACGCTGGTCCACGCCGATCATGGTGTAGACCGAAAGGATCAACGTCGCCGAGGCAATCGCGCCATAGCGCTCGCCGAGGGCGCCGAGCATGGTCAGGCAGAACGCGGCCAGGGCGAAGGCGATGATAAACAGCGGGGGGTAGGGGAAGAGCAGTTCGACGGAGAGGGCGGCGACCGCGAAACACACCAGCGTCACCGCCAGTGCGTTGAGACGGCCCTGCCAGCTGTCGTCGGTCTCGGCCAGGGCACTGGCGATGATCCCCAGGAACAACGGGATCAGAAGGCCCATTTCATCCTGATACCAACACAGCGCCATGGTGCCGGTCAGGGCAATGAATACCCGCACGCTGTAGCTGAATTTATCCAGCGCCCAAAGGCGACGCAGAGACTGGCGGAACGAAGTCGATGACATGAAATGCGAAGGCCTTCCGAGGCAATGACGCTAAATTGAGCCACTAATGACGCCGACGCAATGGCGTCGATCACATCAGACAGCAAAATCTGTTCCTTGTCAGGCACTACAAACCACTGTGGGAGCGAGCTTGCTCGCGATGGCGGCCTGTCAATCAACATCTCTGTTGAATGTTATGGCCTCATCGCGAGCAAGCTCGCTCCCACAGGGGTTGTATTGATTTTTGAATCAGACGTACTGCGCAGCCGCGTAACCCGATGCCCACGCCCACTGGAAGTTGAACCCGCCCAGATGCCCGGTCACGTCGAGCACTTCGCCGATGAAGTACAGCCCCGGGCTCTTCAGCGATTCCATGGTCTTGGACGACACTTCATTGGTATTGACGCCGCCCAGGGTCACCTCGGCGGTGCGATAGCCTTCGGTGCCCGCCGGCACGACTTTCCAGCTCGCCAGTTTTTCCGCGATATCGGCCAGTTCCGCGTGGGTGTACTGCTTCATCGGTTTGGAGACGAACCAGTTGTCCGCCAGCAGATTGGCCATCTTCTTGGTGAAGATTTCACCGAGCAGGGTTTTCAGCTCGCTGTTGGGACGTTCGGCCTGTTGCTGTTGCAGCCAGCTCGGTACGTCGTGATCCGGCAGAAGGTTGATCTCGACGGTGTCGCCGGATTCCCAGAACGACGAGATCTGCAAAATCGCCGGACCGCTGAGGCCGCGGTGGGTGAACAGGATGTTCTCGCGAAAGCTCTGGTCGTTGCAGCTCACCAGGCAATCCACCGACGTACCGGATAACTCGGTGCACAAGGCTTTGAGCTGATCGGTAATGGTGAACGGCACCAGGCCGGCGCGGGTCGGCAGCAGTTCGTGGCCGAACTGCTTGGCCACTTGATAGCCGAAACCGGTGGCGCCCAGGGTCGGGATCGACAGGCCGCCGGTGGCGATCACCAGGGATTCGCAGGTGATTTGGTCAAGCGTCGTGTCCAGCAAGTAGCCTTTTTCAAGCCTCTCGATGGTCTGGATCGAGGTGTCCAGGTGCAGGCTGACGCCGACCTGATCGCACTCGTTGAGCAGCATTTCGAGAATGTCACTGGATTTGTTATCGCAGAACAACTGGCCGAGTTTTTTCTCGTGGTACGGCACGCCGTGCTTGGCCACCATGCCGATGAAATCCCACTGGGTATAACGGGCCAGGGCGGATTTGCAGAAGTGAGCGTTCTGCGAGAGGAAATTGCTCGGTTCAGTGTACATATTGGTGAAATTGCAGCGGCCACCGCCCGACATCAGGATTTTCTTGCCGGCCTTGTTGGCATGGTCGAGCAGCAACACCTTGCGCCCGCGCCCGGCGGCGGTCAGCGCACACATCAACCCTGCGGCGCCAGCGCCAATGATCACGACTTCGGTAGAGCGCAAAACGGTGTCCTCACAAAAAACTATTGCGGTCCCTGTAGGAGCGAGCTTGCTCGCGATGGGCGTGAACGATAACGCTGGCAGTCTGGCTCACCGCGGTGAGCTCAGGTTTTTCGCGAGCAAGCTCGCTCCTACAGGGGGAAGTGCGTGTTGTTACAGGATGCGAACGCGCAACGAACGGCCCTTGATCTTGCCGTCGTTCAAACGCTGCAAGGCCTGCTTGGCGACGCCGCGCTCCACGGCCACATAGGCCTGGAAGTCGAAAATCGCGATCTTGCCGACCTGGGCACCAGGGATGCCGGCGTCACCGGTCAGTGCGCCAAGAATGTCGCCCGGACGAACCTTGTCCTTACGGCCGCCAGCGATGCACAGGGTGCTCATCTGCGGCAACAGCGGACCACCACCCTTGGAGGTGAGGTTGTCCACCTGATCCCAGGTCAATGGTGTCTTCTGCAATTGCTCGATAGCCTGGGCGCGCTGTGCTTCGGACGGCGCCACCAGGCTGATCGCGAGGCCTTTCTCACCGGCGCGGCCAGTACGGCCGACGCGGTGAATGTGGATTTCCGAATCACGGGCCAGTTCGACGTTGATTACCATGTCCAGGGAATCGATATCGAGGCCGCGCGCTGCGACGTCGGTTGCCACCAGCACCGAAGTGCTGCGGTTGGCGAACATCGCCAGCACCTGGTCGCGGTCACGTTGTTCCAGATCGCCGTGCAGGCCGACGGCGGAGATGCCCTTGGCGGTCAGGTGATCGACGGTTTCCTGAACTTGCTGCTTGGTGAAGCAGAAGGCCACGCAGGAGGCCGGACGGAAGTGGCCAAGCACCTTGGTCACCGCACTCATGCGGTCGTCCGGGGAAATCTCGTAGAAGCGCTGCTCGATCTGCGTGTCGTCGTGGAACGCTTCGGCCTTGACCTGCTGCGGGTTGCGCATGAACTTCGAGGCCAACTGCTTGATGCCTACCGGGTAGGTAGCGGAGAACAGCAAGGTCTGGCGACGTTCCGGGGCCTGCATGATGATTTCTTCGATGGAATCGTAGAAACCCATGTCGAGCATGCGGTCGGCTTCGTCGAGGATCAGGGTGTTCAGGCCGTGGAGCACCAGCGAGCCCTTGCGCAGGTGCTGCTGGATGCGCCCCGGCGTGCCGACGATGATGTGCGCGCCGTGTTCCAGCGAAGCGATCTGCGGGCCGAGGGACACGCCGCCGCACAGGGTCAGGACCTTGATGTTGTCTTCGGCACGGGCCAGGCGACGGATTTCCTTGGCGACCTGGTCGGCCAGCTCGCGGGTCGGGCACAGGATCAGCGCCTGGCAACCGAAGTAACGCGGATTGATCGGGTTCAGCAGACCGATGCCGAACGCGGCGGTCTTGCCGCTGCCGGTCTTGGCCTGGGCGATCAGGTCCATCCCCTTGAGGATCACCGGCAAGCTTTGCGCCTGGATCGGCGTCATCTGGGCATAACCGAGGGAGTCGAGGTTAGCCAGCATGGCGGCGGACAGCGGCAAAGTATTAAATTCGGTGGCGATGGTGGTCACGGGACTGGCCTGCAAAACAAAATGTCGCGCAGTGTACCAGTCCGGTGGCCATTCGCCCTAAGGCTCTATGTGTTCTTCCGGACGTTTAACACGCCGTCCGTCATTCCGTGACAGCTGGGAAAAGATCGTCGCGGCCAGCATTGCCATGATTCCAACCGTCACAAACGTCAGTTGAAAGGCGCCCAACACCGTGTCCACGCCGTCATTTCCGATCTCGGCCGTGAACCCGCCGAGCAATGCACCGGCGCAGGCTACCCCCAGACTCAGTGACAATTGCGCGACCACCGACAGCAGGCTGTTGCCGCTGCTGGCGCTGGCATCGTCGAGGTCGATCAGGGTCACGGTGTTCATCGCGGTGAACTGCAAGGAGTTGATCGCGCCAAGGATCGCCAGCTGGCACAGCAGCAGCCAGTACGGCGTCTGCTCGCTGACCAGGCCCATGCTCGCCAGCATGATCCCCAGCGCCAGGGTGTTGCCGGTGAGCACGATGCGGTAACCCAGATGTTCGATCAGCGGCCGCGCCACCCACTTGGCGATCATCGCCGCCGCCGCCAGCGGCAGCATGCTCATCCCGGCCTGGGACGGCGAATAGCCCAGCGCCACTTGCAGTAGCAACGGCACCAGAAAGGGCAGGGCGCCGCTGCCGAGGCGGGCGAACAGGTTGCCGAGAATGCCCACGGCAAAGGTCCGGGTCTTGAACAACGACGGCGCAAACAACGGATTCTCGATATGCCCGGCACGCAGCCAGTACGCCGCCAGGCATGCCATGCCGCCGAACAGCAGCAACATCACCCGCAGGTGCGGCAGGTGCAGTTCGCCCAGGCCTTCCATGGCGATGGTGATCAGAATCATCGCCGCGCCAAACAGCACAAAGCCCAGGCTATCGAAACGGGTGCGCTCGGTGCCGCGCAGGTCCGGGATGAACTTCCACACGGCGTAGCAACCGACCAGCCCCACCGGCAGGTTGATCAGGAATATCCAGTGCCACGTCAGGTATTGCACCATCCAGCCGCCCATGGTCGGGCCGATCAACGGGCCGAGCAGCCCGGGAATGGTGATGAAACCCATGATCCGCACCAGCTCCGAGCGCGGGTAGGCGCGCAACACCACCAGCCGCCCGACCGGCAGCATCAACGCGCCTCCCAAGCCCTGGATCACCCGGGAGCCGATCAACTGGGTCAGGCTGGTCGACAATGCGCAGAGCAGCGAGCCGAGGCTGAACAGCAAAATCGCACTGAAGAAGATTTTCCGGGTGCCGAAGCGATCGGCGATCCAGCCGGACGCGGGAATCAGCAAGGCGACCGTGAGCATGTAGGCGATGATCACACCTTGCATGCGCAGCGGATCTTCGGCCAGGTCCCGGGCCATGGCGGGCAGGGCGGTGTTGAGGATCGTCCCGTCGAGGGACTGCATGAAGAAGGCAATGGCGACGACCCAGGGTATCCAGCGGGCAGTCACAGCGTCGAGAGGCGGGCGGTTGGGCATGGGACCTCTTGTGGATGAAGTCAATGCTAAATGATTTGTGATCACAGTCATTGTGGGAGCGAGCTTGCTCGCGATAGCGGTAGATCAGTCGACAATGATGTTGAATGAAATGGCCTCATCGCGAGCAAGCTCGCTCCCACAAGGTTCCCGGTGTTCCGGGAGTTTGTGGTTACAGCGTTAATGTGAGCCGGTTTACGAGCGCCCCCGGCAACAACGCCGACGCCGTCGCCCGCTGGCTGTACGTACTCGCCGACAGCAACAATTCCCGCTCCTGGGTCAACGCTTCCAACTGCGAACCGAGCAGGCTGAAGGCGCTGTCATCAAAACGCATGGTGCTGACCGGTGCCTGAATCACGCCGTTTTCGACCCAGAACGTGGCAAACCGGGTCATGCCGGTCAGGCGGGCGGCCGGTTGATCCGAGAAGTTCAGGTACCACAGGTTGCTGATGTACAACCCGGTGCCCAGTTGCTTGAGGATGTCCGCGTCAGGCAATGCCCCGGCTTTCATGTTCAGCGCGCTCGGTGATTCACCGCCGCTGGCACCATTGGCGGTCAAGCCGTATTCCGCGGCGCTGCGCGAGCTGACCAGTTGTGCCCCGGCCTTGCCGTCGACGATCAAGCCCAGGTCACTGCGTGGATAACCTTCATCGGAAAACGCCGGGCTCAGCGAGCCGCTGACTTTTTCATCCAGCGAGACCAGCGGGCTGAAGGTGCTGTCGCCACCGTAGAGCTTTTGCAGCGGGCTGCTTTTGCTGGCAATCGACTGTGCAGAGAATCCCCCCCAGCACAGCATGCCCATGATTTCTTCCAGCGCCGCCGGTGCCAGGTAGGCGCGGTATTGGCCGGGTGCCAAAGTGCGCAGCGGCCGGCCCAGAAACTCAAGCTGCTCGCGGGCTTGCTGGAAGCGTCTGGCAAAGCCTTCGCTGTTCCAGTCGTGCCCGGCGTAGCTGGCTTTCACGGCCTGGCCATTCTCGTGGAACAGGCTGAAGTCGAAATTGAAGCTGTTGGCCTGATGCCAGCCGAAGGCACCCGAAGAACTGGCAAAGCCGCGACTGATCGGTCCGGCAGCGTAGAAACCGACAAGATCCAGGCCTTCGGCGGCCTGGGTGATTTGCGCGACCACCTGTTCGGTGTCCGGCAGCGGATGCGACTGCACGTTGTTGCTCTGCCAGCCATTGTGGTTGAGCAGTAAGTAAGGATCCGGAGGCAGCAGCGGCAAGGTTTCCCGCAGCTGTTGCAGGCCTTCGGTCAACCGTCGCAGATCAACCTGGGGATCGCCGGCCAGGGTGATGTTCAGGTCGGCATGACGGCCTTCGTTGATCAGCTTCAAGCCGATACTCGCCTGCTGCACCTGACCGGCCTGGCGCACCTTGGCGTGGTTGAAACGCACGAAGGCCGACGACTCGGCGGCGTAGCTGAGGGTGAACTGCTCGGGCTCTTGCAGGGCTGCACGCAGGCTGTTGACCAGCGCCTTGAACGACGCGGACTGGCTGTTTGAAGGATTCATCAGGCGTCTCCTCCGAATACATCAACGTTGCTGAACACGCAGGCCGGTGACGCGTGGCCGACGCGGATCACCTGGTTCGGTTCGCCCTTGCCGCAGTTCGGTGTGCCGAGGACCTTGAGGGTACCGGCATCGCCGACGGCGCTGAGGCTTTTCCAGAACTGCGCGGAGATGCCCCTATAGTTGGGATTCTTCACCACGCCCTTGAGTTCGCCGTTTTCGATCAGTTGGCCCCATTCGCAGCCGAACTGGAATTTGTTGCGGGCATCGTCGATCGACCATGAGCGGTTGGTCGACATCAGCACGCCGTGTTCGATGCCAGCGATCAGTTGTTCGATGGACTGATCGCCGGGCTCGATATTGAGGTTGGCCATGCGGTCGATCGGTGGGCGGTTCCAGCCGCAGGCGCGGCTGTTGGCGACGCCGTCCATGCCGGCACGGAATTGCGACAATGCACCGCCCAGCGGGCGCAGCAACAGGCCTTCGCGGATCAGGAACTGTTTGCTGGCGGGCGTACCGTCGTCGTCATGACCGTAACTGGCGAGTTCCTCGGGGATGTCGGGATCGAAGGTCACGTTGAGCAGGCCGGAACCGTATTGCAGGTGGCCGAAATCGCTGGCTTTGACGAAACTGGTACCGGCGTAATTGCGCTCGTCGCCGAGGATGCGGTCCAGTTCCAGCGGATGGCCGATGGACTCGTGAATTTGCAGCATCATCTGGTCGGGCATCAGCAGCAGGTCGCGCTTGCCTTGCGGGGTGTTTGGCGCCAGGAGCAATTGCAGGGCCTGATCGGCCACCTGGGCACCGGCACCGATCAGGCCGCAGCGGCTGATGACGTCCGCCGCGCCTTGCTGGCCGAAGTTCTCGCGGCCAAGGCTGCGGGTCTGGCTGTCGTTGCCGTCGTAGGCCGTGACGTCCAGGCCGGGGTACACAAAGCGTTGGGCCTGGCGCAGTTCGGCGCCGGCGCTGTTGAGGTAGATCTGCTCGACGTGGGTGATACCCAGGCTGACCTGCCAGTTCACCAGGCGCTCGTCCTTGGGCACGGCGGCCGACTCGGTGCCAAGCAGTTGGAAACAGTCGCTCAGGGACGGGAAGGCCTGGTCGAGGTTGGGTGAAAAGTAATCGGCGCGGTCGCTGGAAACAGCCAGCTCGCGCAGGTCCAGCAAGGCGTGGGGCTTGAGTCGACGGGCCTGGAATTCGGCGCGTTCGAGGGCGGCTTGCAGGCCCGGTTGCGACAGGTCGTTAGTGGCCGCATAGGCCTCGACGCCATTGACCCGCACGGTCAGCATCGCCCCTTCGTCACGGCTCAGGCTCGGTGGTTCGGCGACGTTCTTGCGCACCGACAGGTACTGCCCGGATTCGCGCACATAACGCAGGGAAAAGAATTCAGCACCCGTGCGCAAGGCAGCGAAGCGCTGCTTGAGCTGGGGGTAGAAATCGAACATTCGTGAACCTCCTGGGTATGGAGTGGCGATGGAGCGGTGCTGCGAGGGGAGAGGTGAAACGATTGCGTGGCGCTAGATTAGGCCTGCGAGGGGGGAGGATCAAGGGTGAAACGGTGTAGAGAGGGATTATCGGGTTCGGCCGGAAGATGTGTGTTGGTTGTCAGGGCCCCATCGCGAGCAAGCTCGCTCCCACAGTAGTCCGGGCTGGATCACAAATCTGCAATCCAACCCGAAACCTGTGGGAGCGAGCTTGCTCGCGATTGGCCGTGACGCGGTGTAGCGACTTATGCAGTCTGGCTCACTTCCCGCACCGGCTTGCCCTTCACCGGCGCTTCACCCGCCACATAGTAAGTGGCGGTGCTGCGCGGCAATGGCTTGCGACCACGGATCTTGTCGGCGATTTTCTCGGCCATCATGATCGTCGGTGCATTGAGGTTGCCGGTGGTGATGATCGGCATGATCGACGCATCGACCACACGCAGGCCTTGCATGCCATGCACGCGACCTTCGCCATCGACCACGGCCATTTCGTCGGTGCCCATCTTGCACGAGCAGGACGGGTGGAACGCGGTTTCGGCGTGTTCGCGGATGAACTTGTCCAGTTGCTCGTCGGTTTGCACCTCGATGCCCGGGCTGATCTCGCGACCGCGGAAGGCGTCCAGTGCAGGTTGCTGCATGATTTCCCGGGTCAGGCGGATGCCGTCGCGGAACTCTTGCCAGTCCTGCTCGGTGGCCATGTAGTTGAACAGGATGCTCGGGTGCTGGCGCGGATCCTTGGACTTGGCCTGGATGCGCCCGCGGCTTGGCGAACGCATGGAGCCCATGTGCGCCTGGAAGCCGTGCTCTTTCACACCGTTGCTGCCGTTGTAGTTAATCGCTACCGGCAGGAAGTGGTACTGGATGTTCGGCCATTCGAACTCTGGACGGGTACGGATGAAACCGCCGGCTTCGAACTGGTTGCTGGCGCCGATGCCGGTGCCGTTGAACAGCCACTCGGCACCGATGGCCGGCTGGTTGTACCAGAGCAGCGATGGGTACAGCGAGACCGGTTGGGTGCAAGCGTATTGCAGGTACAGCTCAAGGTGATCCTGCAGGTTTTCACCGACGCCCGGCAGATCGTGGACCACCGGAATGTCGAGTTTGTTCAGCAGTTCGGCAGGGCCCACGCCGGAGCGTTGCAGGATCTGCGGCGAAGCGATGGCGCCGGAGCACAGCAGTACTTCCTTGCGCGCCTTGACTTCAACGCGCTCCTCGGCAGCGCCGACCAGGTAACGCACGCCGACCGCACGCTTGCCTTCGAACAGGATCTTGTCGGTCAGGGCGTGGGTGACGATGGTCAGGGTCGAACGCTTCTTGGCGACGTCCAGATAGCCACGGGCGGTGGAGGCACGACGACCTTTCGGCGTCACGGTGCGGTCCATCGGGCCGAAGCCTTCCTGCTGGTAGCCGTTCAAGTCTTCTGTGCGCGGGTAACCGGCCTGCACGCCGGCTTCAACCATGGCGTGGAACAGCGGGTTGTTGCCGGCTTTCGGCGTGGTCACGCTGACCGGGCCGTCGCCACCGTGGTAGTCGTTAGGGCCGATGTCGCGGGTTTCCGCTTTACGGAAATACGGCAGGCAGTCCAGGTACGACCAGTCCTCAAGGCCTGGCAATTTTGCCCAGCCGTCGTAGTCCATGGCGTTGCCGCGGATGTAGCACATGCCGTTGATCAGCGAGGAACCGCCCAGACCTTTGCCGCGACCGCACTCCATGCGACGACCGTCCATGTGTGGCTCCGGATCGGTTTCGTAGGCCCAGTTGTAGCGACGGCCTTGCAGCGGGAACGCCAGGGCGGCCGGCATCTGTGTGCGGAAATCGGAACGGTAGTCCGGGCCGCCCGCTTCGAGCAGCAGGACGGTGACGCCTGCGTCTTCGGTCAGACGGGTCGCCAGGGTGTTACCGGCAGAGCCGGCACCGATGATGATGTAGTCGAATTCTTGGGACATTGAATGCACCCTCTTTGAAGTTGGTCAGGTCGCGGTCGCTGGGACACTGCACAACCTGTGGCGAGGGGGCTTGCCCCCGTTCGGCTGCGCAGCAGTCGTAAAATCTGCGACTGCTTTCAATCTGAAGACTTGCGGTGTCTGGAGAGGGGGCTGCTTCGCAGCCCAACGGGGGCAAGCCCCCTCGCCACAGAGACCTCGCAGTACTTAGAACACCGAGACGTAATCGCCCAGCTCGACCTGTACCGATTTGATGCGGGTGAAGTTGTTCAGCGAACTGATGCCGTTCTCACGGCCGACACCCGACTGCTTGTAGCCACCGACCGGCATCTTCGCGTCGGATTCGCCCCAGGCGTTGATCCAGCAGATACCGGCTTCCAGCTGATGAATCACACGGTGGGCGCGGTTCAGGTCCTTGGTGACGATACCGGCGGCCAGGCCGAAGTCGGTGTCGTTGGCGCGGCGGATCACTTCCTCTTCGGTTTCGTAGGAGAGGATCGCCATCACCGGGCCAAAGATTTCTTCACGGACGATGGTCATGTCGTCGGTGCAGTCGGTGAACACGGTCGGCGCCACGAACGCACCCTTGGCGAATTCACCGTCGGTCAGGCGCTCACCGCCACACAGCAGGCGGGCACCTTCTTCCTTGCCCTTGGCGATGTAGCCCAGCACGCTTTCCATGTGCGCAAAGCTGACCAGCGGACCGAAGTTGGTGTTTTCGTCTTCCGGGTTGCCGATGCGGATGCGCGCAACGCGCTCAGCGATCTTGGCTTCGAAAGCGGCCTTCAGGTGAGCCGGTACGAACACGCGAGTGCCGTTGGTGCAAACCTGGCCGGAGCTGTAGAAGTTGGCCATCATCGCGGTGTCGGCGGCGCGATCGAGGTCGGCGTCGTCGCAGATGATCAGCGGCGACTTGCCACCCAGTTCCATGGTTACGTCCTTGAGCGAAGAGCTCGAAGCGCTGGCCATGACTTTCTTGCCGGTATCGGTGCCGCCGGTGAACGAGACTTTCTCGATGCGCGGGTGTTCGGTCAGCCAGGTGCCGACTTCACGGCCGCTGCCGGTCAGGACGTTGAACACGCCATTTGGTACGCCGGCTTCGGTGTAGATCTCGGCCAGTTTCAGGGTGGTCAGCGAGGTGACTTCGCTTGGCTTGAAGATCATCGCGTTACCGGCCGCCAGGGCTGGTGCGGATTTCCACAGGGCGATCTGGATCGGATAGTTCCACGCGCCGATACCGGCCACGACGCCCAGCGGCTCGCGACGGGTGTAGACGAACGAAGTGGTGCGCAGCGGAATCTGCTCGCCTTCGATGGCCGGTACCAGGCCTGCGTAGTACTCCAGCACGTCAGCGCCGGTGACGATGTCGACGTAGCGGGTTTCGGAGTAGGCCTTGCCGGTGTCCAGGGTTTCCAGGGCGGCCAGTTCGTCGTTGCGCTCGCGCAGGATTTCCACGGCGCGACGCAGGATGCGCGAACGCTCCATGGCGGTCATGGCGGCCCAGATCTTCTGGCCCTTTTCGGCGCTGACGACGGCGCGTTCGACGTCTTCCTTGGTAGCACGTTGCACTTTTGCGAGGACTTCACCGTTAGCCGGGTTGATGGCTTCGAAAGTGGCGTCGCTGCTGGCGTCGCTGTACGCGCCATCGATGTAGAGTTTTTGCAGTTCGAAACGGGCCATAAAGTCCTCGCAAGAGCATTAAGTGGCTGGCGCGGTTCGGTGGTTGAGCGTTTATGTGTGCTCTAACTCACCCGCTTGGCCAGTTGGGTATCCATGTATTCGTAAGCAATCTGTTGCGCCTGCTCGGTGTCGAAAGCATCTCCCGACAACGCGCCGCGCAACCACAGGCCGTCGATCAACGCTGCCAGGCCTCGGGCGGCACTGCGCGCATCATTGAGCGGCAGCACGCGGCGAAACTGGCAGCACAGGTTGGAATACAGACGGTGATCGTTGATCCGCTGCAACCTGTGCAAAGACGGCTGGTGCATGCTGGTGGCCCAGAAGGCCAGCCAGGTTTTCATTGCCGGGCCATTGACCTGGCTGGCGTCGAAGTTGCCTTCGATGATCACCTGCAGATGAGCCCTCGGGCTGTCATCTGTCAGCGCCTGTCGGCGCAGGGTGACGTTCTCGCTCAGGACGGTCATCAGGTACCCCATGGTGGCGGCGATCAGGCCATTCTTGTCCTGAAAGTAGTGACTGATGATGCCATTCGAGACACCGGCCAAACGGGCGATCAGCGCAATGCTGGCGTCCCCCATTCCGACCTGATCGACGGCCTGCAAAGTGGCTTCGATCAATTGCTGGCGGCGGATGGGTTGCATACCGACCTTGGGCATCTTGCACATCTCCTTAGGCCTTCCCGCAGACGCAGAACGTCCATCGGCTTGAGGGCCAGTCTATTTTGTTTTGATTGAACGTTCAATCAACAAAGAATAAGATCTGCGACAAATCGTCGCTGCTTACAGATTTTTCCTACATGTAAATGGCGGCAAACCGACATCCGAAATAGCTCGAAGCCTATACGCCACGGCGTCTCAAGGGCTTCGGGCTTTTTTCGGGCTGTCTTTATATCACCCGCCGGTCGGCTGCCCACTAACCGATTGGTCGGGTAACTCGTTTGTCTTGCGTTCTTCTCTCGCACTGCCCGGAGCATCTGTGCCATGAGTTCTGCCTCGCTAATAAAGACCCCACCCGAGAAGGTGACGGTCAACGGTTGGGTGTTCTACACCTCTACCGCGTTGATTCTGTTGTTGACCGCCATTCTGATCATCGCCCCGCAAGAGGCCGGCAGAATGCTGGGTACGGCGCAAGCCTGGTTGTCCCGCAGCTTCGGCTGGTACTACATGGTGGTGATCGCCGCCTACCTGATTTTTGTCGTTGGTCTGGCGTTTTCGTCCTACGGCAAATTGAAGCTGGGCAGCAAAGACGATACCCCGGACTTCAGCTACGGTGCCTGGGCGGGGATGCTGTTCTCCTCGGGTATCGGTATTTCGCTGCTGTACTTCGGCGCGTCCGAGCCGCTGGACCACTACTTCAACCCGCCGGAAGGCGTGGCTGGCAGCAACCTGGCGGCCCGTCAGGCGGTGCAACTGACCTTCCTGCACTGGGGCTTGCATGGCTGGGCGATCTACGCGCTGGTCGGCCTGGCCGTGGCGTACTTTGCCTACCGGCACAACCAGCCGCTGGCGTTGCGTTCGGCGTTGTATCCGCTGGTGGGAGAGCGTTGGGTCAAGGGCGCGGCCGGGCACGCGGTGGACGGCTTCGGCATGTTCGTGACCCTGCTGGGGCTGGTGACGAACCTGGGGATCGGTTCGCTGCAAGTGTCGTCGGGGCTGGAAAACCTGTTCGGCATGGAGCACAGCAACACCAACCTGCTGATCGTGATCATCGTGATGAGCACCGTGGCGACCATCGCTGCCGTGTCGGGCGTGGAAAACGGCATCCGCCGTCTGTCCAACCTCAACATCGTGCTGTTCAGCGGCCTGCTGATTTTCGTCCTGTTGTTCGGCCCGACCTTGCACCTGCTCAACGGCTTCGTACAGAACGTCGGTGACTACCTGAACGGTGTGGTACTGAAGACTTTCGATCTGTATGTGTACGAAGGCGACAGTGAGAAGTCCGACCGCTGGCTGGGCCTGTGGACCCTGTTCTACTGGGCCTGGTGGATTTCCTGGGCGCCATTCGTGGGCATGTTCATCGCGCGTATTTCCCGTGGTCGCACCGTGCGCGAACTGGTGGCCGGCGTGCTGCTGATTCCGCTGGGCTTCACCCTGGCGTGGCTGTCGATCTTCGGTAACTCTGCCCTGGACCTGGTGATGAACCATGGGGCGGTGGAGCTCGGGAAGACGGCGCTGGAACAGCCGTCCATGGCGATCTACCAGTTACTTGAGCATTACCCGGCGTCGAAAGTTGTGATCGGCGTGTCGATCTTTGTCGGTTTCGTGCTGTTCCTGACCCCGGCGGACTCCGGTGCGGTGATGATGGCCAACCTTTCGTGCAAGGGCGGCAATGTCGACGAAGACGCGCCGCACTGGCTGCGGATCTTCTGGTCGGCGGTGATCACCCTGGTGACCATCGGCCTGCTGTTCGCCGGCAACTTCGAAGCCATGCAAACCATGGTGGTGCTGGCCGGTCTGCCGTTCTCGGTGGTGCTGGTGTTCTTCATGTTCGGCTTGCACAAGGCCATGCGCCAGGACGTGCAGATCGAACAGGAGCAAGCGGAACTGGCGGCACGTGGTCGCCGTGGTTTCACTGAGCGTTTGACCCAGTTGGACCTGCAACCGAGCCAGTCGGTGGTCCAGCGCTTCATGGACAAGCACGTGACTCCGGCGCTGGAAGATGCGACGGCGCAAATGCGTGCCCAAGGTCTGGAGGTTCAGACGCTGCTGGGCAAGTCCAAGCGTTGCATGGGCGTACGGGTCGAGATGGAAGAGGGCAACCCGTTTGTCTACGAAGTCAGCCTGGATGGCTACCTGGCCACGCCAACCGAATCGGCTCAGTCCGATGAGGCGCGTCAGCGTTACTATCGTGCCGAGGTGTATCTGCACAACGGTAGCCAGGACTACGACTTGATGGGCTTCACCCAGGATCAGATCACCCGTGACGTGCTCGATCAGTTTGAAAGCCATCGGCAGCTCCTTGGCCGGGTTTATAGCTAAGGTGTGAGGAACTGCGGTGCAGTGAATGCTCCGCAACCCCCTGTGGGAGCGAGCTTGCTCGCGATAGCGGAGGGACAGTCAACACTCATGTTGAATGTTAAGCCCTCATCGCGAGCAAGCTCGCTCCCACAGGTTGTTCTGCGTCCATGTGAGAACGGGCTTGCCCGCGATGGGGCCATCGGCCACAAAGCTGCGTCACCCGATACCCCCACAAACAAAAACGCCGCGATTCTCTCGCGGCGTTTTTGTGTCTGTTGCCTTACCCCAGGTTCTTGCCGAGCAGTGCGTGATACAGCTCGCTGTCGCCAAGAATCCCCACTACATGGTTGTTATCGTGCAGCACCAGTTTGTTGCCGGTCTGATAACGAATCTGCAGCGCATCGCGCATGCCGATGTTCGAGTCCACCAGGGTTGGTCGACGACCCAGGCCTTCAACAGCCTGACCCGGTACCCAGTTCTGCAGATCCAGAGCAGAACCGTTTTGACGCGCCCCTTTGATAGTGTTGCCTTCCGCCAGGTCCAGCCACGAATCGCCGCCCGGATCGAGGCACACCGAACCGTTGATGCGTTTGCAGTTGTCCAGGGTGCGCATCAGGCTGCGGCCGCACAGTACGTTCAGCGGGTTGGTGTGGGCCACGAAGGTCCGCACGTAGTCGTCCGCCGGGTTCAGCACGATCTCTTCCGGCACACTGTACTGGATGATCCGGCCGTCTTTCATGATCGCGATACGGCTGCCCAGTTTCAGGGCTTCATCGAGGTCGTGGCTTACGAATACGATGGTCTTGCTCAGCTTGCGTTGCAGTTCCAACAGCTCGTCTTGCAGACCCTGGCGGATCAGTGGGTCGAGCGCCGAGAACGGTTCGTCCATCAACAGAATGTCGGCGTCCATCGCCAAGGCACGGGCCAGGCCCACGCGTTGTTGCATACCACCGGACAGCTCGTTGGGTTTCTTGTTGCGCCACTGGGTCAGGCCCACCAGCTCTAGCTTGTCGTCCACCAGCTTGCGGCGTTCCTTCTCGGGACGACCCTGCATCTCCAGACCGAAGCTGATGTTCTCGCGAACGGTCAGCCAGGGCATCAGGGCGAACTTCTGGAACACCATCGCAATGCGCTTGGTGCGCATCATTTTCAGTTCTGCCGGGGTGCAGGAGGCAATGTCGATCTGCTTGCCTTCGTGCTCGACGAACAGCTTGCCGCGGCTGACGGTGTTGAGGCCGTTGATGCAACGCAGCAGGCTGGATTTACCGGAGCCGGACAGGCCCATCAGTACGCAGATCTCACCTTTTTCGATGTCCAGGCTGGCTTTTTCAACACCTACAATCTGCCCGGTCTTTTTCAGGATCTCGTTACGGGTCATGCCTTGATCCAGCAGCTTGAGTGCCTCGCGTGGATCCTTGGAGAAGATAACGTCAACGTTATCGAAGCGAATAATGCTCATGCGTCACCCCCTACTTTGGCGTCGGGTTGTTTGCAGATACGGTCGAGCATGATCGCCAGCAGTACGATCGCCAGACCTGCTTCGAAGCCCAGGGCGATATCAGCGGTATTCAGTGCGTTGACCACGGGTTTGCCCAAACCGTCGGCGCCAACCAGTGCCGCGATCACCACCATCGACAACGACAGCATGATGCACTGGGTGATGCCGGCCGCGATGCTTGGCATGGCATGAGGCAGTTCAATTCGCGAGAGCAATTGACGGCGCGAGCAGCCAAAGGCCTTGCCGGCGTCCATCAATTCTTCCGGGACATCGCGAATACCCAGGTAGGTCAGGCGGATGGGCGCGGCAATCGCGAACACCACCGTGGAGATCAGACCCGGGACCACACCCAGCCCGAAGAGGGTCAGGGTAGGAATGAGGTACACGAACGTCGGTACGGTCTGCATCAGATCGAGTACCGGACGCATTAAAGTATAGAACATCGGTTTGTGCGCGGCGACGATGCCCAGCGGCACGCCGATGATCACGCAGACCAGGGTGGCGAACAACACCTGGGCGAGGGTTTCCATGGTCTCCTGCCAGTACCCCAGATTGAGGATCAGCAGAAAGGAGGCAACGACAAACGCTGTCAGGCCCCATTTGCGTTGAATGAAGTGTGCCAGTAGTGCGATTACGCCGATCAGTACCAGCGGGTTGAACCAGGTCAGCGCAAACGTCACGCCGTGGATCATCGTTTCCAGTGACACGGCGATGGCGTCGAAGGTGTTGGCGCCGTGTTGCGTCAACCATTCAACGAAGCCCGCGATGTACTGGCCTAAGGGGATTTTCTGATCAATCAGCATGGTAGTGAACGTCCGCATGCAAGGAAATAAACAGCCCGGACGGCCGAGGCCGCCCGGCATAAGCGATTACTTGGCCAGTTTGGCTTTCACGGCCTCCAGGCCTGGTTTACCGTCAATGGTGGTCACGCCAGCGAGCCAGGTATCGAGCACCTGTGGATTGTTTTTCAGCCAGGCCTTGGCGGCCGCGTCAGGCTTCATCTTGTCGTCCAGGATGTTGCCCATCAGTTCGCTTTCCATGTCGACGGTGAACTCCAGGTTCTTCAGCAACTGACCAACGTTGCTGCACTCCTGCGCGTAACCCTTGCGGGTGTTGGTCGCCACGGTGGCGGCACCGAAGTCGGGGCCGAAGAAGTCATCGCCACCGGTCAGGTATTGAATTTTGAAGCGCTTGTTCATCGGGTGCGGCGCCCAGCCGAGGAACACCACGGCGGTGTCGCGTTTCTGTGCGCGGTCGACCTGCGACAGCATGCCTGCTTCGGAGGATTCGACGACTTTGAAACCGGCGGTCTTCAGGCCGAAGGCATCCTTGTCGATCATGCTCTGGATCAGACGATTACCGTCGTTGCCAGGCTCGATGCCGTAGATCTTGCCGTCGAGCTCTTTCTTGAATTTGGCGATGTCGGCGAAGTCATGCAGGCCCTTGTCGTACAGCGCCTGAGGGACGGCGAGGGTGTACTTGGCGCCCTTGAGGTTGGTGCGTACGGTTTCCACGGTGCCGGCATCGCGGTAGGCCTTGATGTCGTTTTCCATGGTCGGCATCCAGTTGCCCAGAAACACGTCCATGTTCTTGCCGTCGGCCAGGGACTTGTAGGTCACGGGCACGGAAATCATGGTGGTCTTGGTCTTGTAGCCGAGGGCGTTGAGCACGACGCTGGTGGTCGCGGTAGTCGCGGTGATGTCGGTCCAGCCGACATCGGAGAAGTTTACGGTACTGCACTGCGCCGGTTCTGCGGCTTGCGCCAGAACCGGCAGACTAAGCATGGCGGCCAACAACAACGACGGGGAACCTTTCATGGATGGACTCCTTGGTGTTTTTTTTGGCAGTGTTCCGACTGGACCACCGCACTTATAGGTTGCGGTTGGATGGCGTTCTGGAGACAGCTCTACCGCAGCGCCTTGCAATCGAGTCGATATGATCATGTACCAGTGAAAATCTGACGCCTACAGGGTGCGTCGTATCCAGTACAGGGATGGTCGCATCCAGTGTCGGTGACGTCGTTTACAGATTTTTTCAGGCCCTTTTCCTCTTCTGAACCGCAAAAAAACGGCGAAAACACGGCGTAAAAGACACGCGGCGCTGGTGGGCATGAGTGCGTCGGTTAGAGACGTCGAACAACACGATAAAAGCTTGATGATGCGGTCATCTCGGCGGATTGCAGCTTGAGCGTAGCAGCTCCGTCACCGTGCGTTTTTGCGTGCGCAGTGGGCCCATCCAGGAGTTCGGCAGTAATGGCTATCAGTGTTTTCGACCTGTTCAAAATCGGCATCGGCCCTTCCAGTTCGCACACCGTGGGGCCCATGCGGGCGGCGGCGTTGTTTGTGCAGGGCCTGCGCGAGCGTGGGTTGCTTGAGCAGGTGCGGCGTGTCGAAGTCCAGCTGTTCGGCTCGTTGTCGGCCACCGGTATCGGCCACGGCAGCGACAATGCAGTGATCATGGGGCTGATGGGCGAGTGGCCGGATGCGATTGATCCGTCGCAAATCGGCATCCGTATCGCCAACCTGCGCGAGACCGACACGCTGCTGCTCGACGGTCGCTTGCCGGTGCCCTTCATCTGGGGCCGGGACATGCGCCTGATCGACGAGAACCTGCCATTCCATCCCAACGCCATGACCCTGATTGTCGAGGGTGATGACGGCGAGTTGCATCACGACACCTACTATTCGGTCGGCGGCGGTTTTGTCGTCGATGAAGCGCAGGCCTCCAGCGGTGTCGTCGACCTCGACAGCACTGTGTTGCCTTATGATTTTTCCAGCGCCGCCGAACTGCTGGAACTGTGTAAAAAACACAACCTGCGCGTGGCTGAGTTAATGATGGCCAACGAGAGGGTGTGGCGCAGCGAGGATGAAGTCCGCAGCGGCCTGATGAAGCTCTGGCGCGCCATGCAGGATTGCGTTGAACAGGGCCTTAAACACGAAGGCATCCTGCCCGGCGGGTTGAACGTGCGCCGCCGTGCGGCCAAGCTGCATCGCAGCCTGCAGGAACTGAATAAACCCAACGTGATCGGCTCGACCTTGAGCGCCATGGAATGGGTCAACCTGTTCGCCCTGGCGGTCAACGAAGAAAACGCCGCCGGCGGGCGCATGGTCACGGCACCGACCAACGGCGCGGCGGGGATCATTCCGGCGGTGCTGCACTACTTCATGAAATTCAGCGAGGCCGTGACCGACGCCAATGTCGTCGATTACTTCCTCGGCGCGGCGGCGGTGGGAATCCTGTGCAAGAAGAACGCCTCGATCTCCGGTGCCGAAGTCGGTTGCCAGGGCGAAGTCGGTTCGGCCTGCGCCATGGCGGCGGCCGGGCTGGCGGAAATCCTTGGCGCCACGCCAGAGCAACTGTGCAACGCGGCGGAGATCGGCCTGGAGCACAACCTCGGCCTGACCTGCGACCCGGTGGGTGGGCTGGTCCAGGTGCCGTGCATCGAGCGCAACGCAATTGCCGCGGTGAAGGCGATCAACGCCGCGCAAATGGCATTGCGCGGTGATGGTCAGCACTTCATTTCGCTGGATCGGGTGATCCGCACCATGCGCGATACCGGTGCCGACATGCATGACAAATATAAGGAGACATCGCGGGGTGGGTTGGCGGTGAGTGCGGTGGAGTGTTGAGACCGCGTTGACCCTGTGGCGAGGGGGCTTGCCCCCGTTGGGTCGCGTAGCGGCCCTAAAACTTTTACGACTGCTACGCAGCCGAACGGGGGCAAGCCCCCTCGCCACAGTAGACCAGTCAAAACTGCGCGCCAAGTGAACACCCGCTCGAAGTCGCGCCATCTTTTAGTGCGTCGCTTACAGATAAATCGTCTTGCCACTGATCGAGGGTCAGCCAGCCTTCGACCGCCCGTCACCCGTGCTTGCGGTGACACTCCTCTGCGATGCGGCGAAACGCCGTTCCCACAAGTGCTACCGAATTGCTCACAGCTTGTGGGCCGGGGCGCTTGCCAGTCCTGATGGCCATTTAAATCCCCACGCCTTGCAAGACATACATAGACACATTCCGACGTCGTTTTTAGGAGTTATTGAACGCGCATTCAAATTTAGGCATGGCAATTGCTCTGTCATTACAAAGCCCGTCTCCCACGCGAGAACGATGGCAATAAAAAGAGCCTCCGCCTGAGGCCATCACCCGCTTTGTGTGAGGAGATACCGCGATGACGACGTTCAACTCCGGGGCCCAACCCCAGAACCGTGCGCCTCAATCCATCGGCTTTCTGCTGCTGGACAATTTCACGCTGATTTCTCTGGCCTCCGCAGTGGAACCGCTGCGCATGGCCAACCAGTTGTCCGGTCGCGAGCTTTATCGCTGGACCACCCTCACCGTCGATGGCGGCCAGGTCTGGGCCAGTGACGGTCTGCAAATCACCCCCGACGCTTCCATGCACAAAGCCCCGCCGATGGACACCGTCATCGTGTGCGGCGGCATCGGCATCCAGCGCACCGTTACCCGGGAACACGTGTCATGGCTGCAAAGCCAGGCTCGCCAGTCCCGCCGCCTCGGCGCGGTGTGCACCGGCAGCTGGGCCCTGGCTTGCGCCGGCCTGCTCGATGGTTTCGATTGCAGCGTGCACTGGGAATGCCTGGCGGCGATGCAGGAAGCTTTCCCGCGTGTAGCGATGAGCACCCGCCTGTTCACCCTCGACCGTAATCGCTTCACCAGCTCCGGCGGCACCGCGCCGCTGGACATGATGCTGCACCTGATCAGCCGTGATCACGGGCGTGAACTGTCCGCCGCGATCTCGGAAATGTTTGTCTACGAGCGCATCCGCAACGAACAGGATCACCAGCGTGTACCGCTCAAGCACATGCTCGGCACCAACCAGCCGAAGTTGCAGGAAATCGTCGCGTTGATGGAGGCCAATCTTGAAGAGCCGATCGACCTGGACGAACTGGCGGTGTATGTCGCGGTGTCCCGTCGTCAGCTCGAACGCCTGTTCCAGAAGTACCTGCACTGCTCGCCGTCGCGTTACTACCTCAAGCTGCGCCTGATCCGCGCGCGCCAGCTACTCAAGCAAACGCCGATGTCGATCATCGAAGTGGCTTCGGTGTGCGGGTTTGTGTCCACGCCGCACTTCTCCAAGTGCTACCGCGAATACTTCGGCATTCCGCCGCGTGACGAGCGCGTAGGGTCCAACACCACCCAGCAAGTGGCGATGATGCCGTTGCCGCAAGCGCTGGTGCTGTCGCCGTTGTCCGGGCCGTTGTCGGCGCTGAGCCAGGCGCGTAATGAGTCTACGTTTGCCAGTGTAAGGCTCTAGACCGAGGCGCCTTCATCGCGAGCAAGCTCGCTCCCACATTGGTTTTGTGAACGACACAGATCTAATGTGGGAGCGAGCTTGCTCGCGAAGGCTGTTTATCGGCCTGTGTGGCTCTGCTGATACTCCGCCAGCGCCGGCAACAACTGCTTGTCGATCGCCTGGCGCACCGCCGGCAAGATGGTCGCGCTGCTGGTGTACATCTGTTTGACCATGGTCCGCAGGGTCATCGCCCGCACATCGTTCAAACCTCGTACCGCACACTCGCAGGCTTGCTCGGCGGTGGCGCCGGTGGGCACCTCGAAGCCCAACGACTTGAGCTGGCCCAACAGGTCTTCCTGGTCTATCAAATCGGCGTGCATCATGACGCAATCCTTCTTCAGGGAACGGTGTCTTGGTTCGATTCTGGTAGGGGTGCCGGGTGTCGGCAAGGGCGAATTGTCGCAATGGCAGCATTGGCTATGAACAGGTCGTTTTCGGGCAACTTGCCGGCCAAAGGAGGGGGCACACTGGACTCAGCTCGCTTCACGAAGGTTTGGTCACCCTCGCACGGCAGCTCCTCAACAGTACCCTCTGCCTCGATCCTGTCACGGCTTGATCGGGGTTTTTTTTACTTGTGAATCCGGGAAATATTCGGTGTCTGGACTGGCGCCATCGCGGGCAAGCCACGCTCCCACAGGATCGGGGTTACCACAGATTTGGTGAACGACGCCAAACCTGTGGGAGCGTGGCTTGCCCGCGATGAACGATGACGCGGTCTAGCGCTGTAACACGAGGATGCGCGACAACAACTCATCCCGGTCGACATAGCAGCCCTGGAAATGCCGGGCGCCGGTCGCGGGATCGAAGGCGTTGCGCGCATGCAAGGTGCGGCGGTTGTCGAAGCACCACAGCTCACCGGGATTGAGCCGCTGCATCAACCTGAATCGAGGCTCGCGGGTCATCGCGATAAAGCGCCGGTAGGCCTGATACAACTTGGGCATCTGCTCCACCGATGCATCGAAGGGGCCGCGCAGAAAGTTGGCCATGCGGATTTCCGACACCTGCCCCAACGTATCCAGGGCAATGATCGGTGCCAGGCAGCGGTAGTCGCTGTGACGGTCCTTGTTGCGAAACTCCACGGGGATTTCGCAGAGGCTTTTGAAAGATTCGGGGTCTTCCCGGCGCAAGGCGTCGGCAATGGCAAACCCATCGACAAAAATGCTCTCGCCACCCTCGGCGTCATTGACCAGGCAATGCAGGAATTGCAGCCCCGGTTGCAACTCCCGGGTTGGCAAATCGCTGTGCAGCGGCAGGTTGAACGCGGTGTAGGCGTTGCTGTCGGCGTCGGCCTTGGATTGCACGTTGAACAGCACGCCGAAATTGCTCTCGCGGATGAAGGAAATCCGTTGGGCGATCAGCTTCAGAGAGCCGGGTTCGGTGGGCACGCCACGGACTTGGGTCAATCCGACATCCCGTACCGCCAACAACCATTGCAACAAGGCGTCGGAGTCGTTCATCAGCGCCTGATACTCGAATACCGGCAACTGCAAATTACTGTGCCAAAGCCTGGCTTTTGGCTTGCGTGCCTGGCGCTCGGCGCGGGACTCGTCGTCATAGGCGTGGGCGCGCAGCCAGCCGGGGTCGAAGCGGCTGCTGTGGCCGTCCTGCCAATCAACCGACAGGCAACCTTCGGTGTCGATGTGCACTTGCTCAGGGATCAAGTCTTGAGCTGTATCGACGATTTCCAGCACTTGCTCGCGGGTCACGGTGTACACGCACTGGGGGCACGGGCAATTGTCTCTCAGCCATTGATGGTGGAAGGGGCTGACGCGATTGTCGGCCCACTTCACCAGAACACGGTCCGCCAGGGTCTGCACGGCAGTCAGCGCGCTGATCAACGGATAGGTACGAAAGTCGGCAAAGGCAGCGGCGGTGTTCATGGCGATCTCCTTGTTATTTTTTTGGGGGTAATGCGATCACTCGGCCAATGTACTCGGGCGCTGGCAGGTCCGCCTGTTCGGCGACGATGGCTTGCAGCTGGCTCAAGGACTGCTCGCTGAACGGCGCCGAACGCGGCCCGGCGAGGTCCACGTGCAGCAGCATCTGTTCATTGCCAGCCAGTTCCCGGGCATCACCCACCAGATGCAGGCTGTGATAGAGGTGCACGCGCTTGTTGTCGTGGGCGATGATTTGGGTGTGCACTTCGACCTGGGCGTCGAGCTTCACCTCGTGCAGGTAATTGAGGTGCAGTTCGAGGGTGAACAGCGAGTTGCCGCTGGCCTCGCGGCTGTTGCTGTCCAGGCCCAGGCGATCCATCAGGGCATCGGTGGCGTAGCTGAAAATCAGCAGGTAGAAGGCGTCGCGCAGGTGGCCGTTGTAGTCGACCCAGTCGGGGATGATGGTGGTTTGGTAGGTGGTGAGGGTGGGCATGGTTTCTGATCCAATTTGTGTGGTGACCGGACTGCCGCTATCGCGAACAAGCTCGCTCCCACAGGTGACGGAGTTGTATCAGACACCTGCGATCAAATGTGGGAGCGAGCTTGCTCGCGATGGGGTCAGCACTGCTGGCCCCAAAGCTTGGGCTTACTCGCTGAAGGCCATCCCATGCTTCTCTTTGGTGGTCTTCACCGCCTCCAGCACCGCCAGCAGGCAGTCATCACGATAGCGCTCCAGCGCCGAAATGCTGTGTTTGCCCAGTTGATCGCTGGTGCCATCGACCACATCATCGATCAGTTTGTCGGTCAGCTCCGGCGCCGGCAGGTAGGTCCACGGCAATTGCAACGCCGGGCCGAACTGCGCCATGAAGTGACGCATGCCGGCATCGCCGCCGGCCAGGGTGTAAGTCAGGAACGTGCCCATGAACGACCAACGCAAGCCGGCGCCGAAGCGGATTGCATCGTCGACTTCACCGGTGGTCGCCACGCCGTCGTTGACCAGGTGCAGCGCCTCACGCCACAGTGCTTCGAGCAGGCGGTCGGCGATGAACCCCGGCACTTCCTTGCGCACGTGCAGCGGGCGCATCCCCAGGGATTCATAGACCTTCATGGCCGCTTGCACAGCTTCAGGGGCGGTGTTTTTACCGCCGACCACTTCCACCAGTGGCAGCAGGTAAACCGGGTTGAACGGGTGACCGACCACACAGCGTTCCGGGTGCGTCGAACTCTCGTAGAACTCGCTCGGCAACAGGCCAGAGGTGCTGGAGCCGATCAACGCATTGGGCTTGGCTGCCGCACTGATTTTGCTGTGCAGGTCCAGTTTCAGCTCCAGCCGTTCCGGGGCGCTCTCCTGGATGAAATCGGCATCGCGCACGCACTCTTCGATGGTCGCGACAAAACGCAGGCGATCCTGCGATGCACCCGGTGCCAAACCTTGTTTTTCCAGCGCGCCCCAAGCGTTGGCGACACGCTTGCGCAGGGCCGCTTCGGCACCGGGGGCCGGGTCCCAGGCCACTACATCCAGGCCATGGGCGAGGGCGCGGGATACCCAACCGCTGCCAATGACACCGCTGCCTAACGCTGCGAAGGTTTTGATTTCGGTGATAAAGCTCATGGCGATTTCCTGAATTTGGCTCGGAAAAAAAACTGTGGGAGCGAGCCTGCTCGCGATGGCGGTATTCCTGCCGCAGATGATGCTTCGGATGTACCGACGTCATCGCGAGCAGGCTCGCTCCCACAGGGGGAAAGTGTGTAAGGGTCAACCGCGCTTGGTCAGGCCCATTTTTGCTCGGCCTTCAGCCGGGGTCAGGACGCGGGCACCGAGGCGGCTGAGGATTTCCGAGGCGCGCTCGACCAGTTGGCCGTTGGTCGCCAGCACGCCCTTGTCCAGCCACAGGTTGTCTTCCAGTCCGACTCGCACGTTGCCGCCGAGCAACACTGCTTGTGCCGCCATCGGCATCTGCATGCGACCGATACCGAAACCGGCCCAGACCGCGTCGGCCGGCAGGTTGTCGACCATGGCTTTCATGGTGGTGGTGTCCGCCGGCGCGCCCCAAGGGATGCCCAGGCACAGCTGGAACAACGGGTTGTCGAGCAGGCCTTCCTTGATCATCTGCTTGGCGAACCACAGGTGGCCGGTGTCGAAGATTTCCAGCTCGGCTTTAACGCCCAGTTCCTGGATGCGTTTGGCGCCAGCGCGCAGTTGGGCCGGGGTGGAGACGTAAATGGTGTCGCCGTCGCCGAAGTTCAGGGTGCCGCAGTCGAGGGTGCAGATTTCCGGCAGCAGTTCTTCGACGTGGGCCAGGCGGGTCAGCGGGCCGACCAGGTCGGTATTCGGGCCGAATTCCATCGGGTTCTCGCCAGCGCCGATTTCCAGGTCGCCGCCCATGCCGGCGGTGAGGTTGACGATGATGTCCACGTCCGCCTCGCGGATGCGCTCCATCACTTCGCGATACAGCGCCACATCACGGCTGAACTTGCCGGTTTGCGGGTCGCGCACATGGCAGTGAACCACGGTGGCACCGGCCTTGGCGGCTTCCACGGCGGCAGCCGCGATTTGTTTCGGGGTGACCGGCACGTGTGGGCTCTTGGCGGTCGTGTCGCCAGCACCGGTGAGTGCGCAGGTGATGATGACGTCGTGGTTCATTTGGCGGTTCCTTACAGGCGAGTTTTTGGTTTTGGCCGGGCGTGGTGATCCCGTTCGCAGCCCGTTGGGGGCTGCGAGCCGGTGGTTCTATCGGGTTTATTTACTGGTCAGTTTCAGGTTTTCAGCCGCCGGTTTGCCATCGAAGGTGGTGACGCCTTCAAGCCAGCGTTTTTTGTCCTGCGGGTGATCCTTGAGCCATTGTTTGGCCGACTCGAAAGCGTCCTTGTGATCCAGCAGCGGCTGCATCATCCGGCTCTCGTCTTCGGCGGTGAACGTCAGGTTGCTCAGCAGGCGACCGATGTTCGGGCATTGTTCGGCGTATGTCGGTGCGGTGACGGTCCACACGGTGGCCTTGCCTTCGTTCGGGCCGAGGGCGTTTTCGCTGCCGGTGAGGTAGGTCATTTTCACGTTGACGTTCATCGGATGCGGCGCCCAGCCGAAGAACACCACGGCTTCGTTGCGACGCACGGCGCGATCCACGGCGGCGAGCATGCCGGCTTCGCTGGATTCGACCAGCTGGAACTTGCCGAGGCCGAACTGGTTCTTGGAAATCATGGCCTTGATCTGGGTGTTGGCGCCCGAGCCAGGCTCGATGCCGTAGATCTTGCCGCCCAGTTCTTTTTCGAATTTGGCGATGTCAGCGAAGGTTTTCAGGCCCTTGTCGGCGAGGTAGGTCGGCACGGCGAGGGTCGCGCGGGCGTCCTGCAGGCTTGGCGCATCAAGCACCTTGACCTGCTTGGCGTCGACGAACGGGGTGATGGTCTGGGTCATCAGCGGGTTCCAGTAACCGAGGAACAGGTCCAGACGCTGGTCGCGGATCCCGGCGAAGATGATTTGCTGGGAGGCGCTGGTTTGTTTGGTGCTGTAGCCGAGGCCGTCGAGCAATACCTGGGTCATGGCACTGGTGGCGATCACGTCGGTCCAGTTCACTACACCCATGCGCACGTTCTGGCACGCGGCGGGTTCGGCGGCCATGACACTGGCGCTCAGTAACGCGGTACCACTGAGTGCAAGAACACAGCTGCTGATCAGTCGTTTCATCTCAGGTTCCTCGGCAGTTCGTTATTGTGAGTTCCGGTGTCTGATGCGCCGGTGATGCCAAGTTACGCAGCAAAGCACCGATGAAAGCGCACTGCGGCGACCAGCTCTTGCACTGCAGCGACCTGTGCTCTTGAATGCCGCTCGCAACTGGCGTATCAACATCCCTACGCTGCCCGCCCTCTCGTTACCTGGCCTCTTGTTACCTGCTAAGCGAGTGCGCTCCATGTCCCAGGATTTCTACTTCTTGTTGATGCCGGGTTTCTCGGCCATCGGATTTATCTCGGCCATCGAGCCGTTGCGGGTGGCCAATCGCTTTCGTGGCGAGCTGTATCGCTGGCATGTGCTGAGCGCCGATGGCGGGGCGGTGCTGGCGAGCAACGGCATGTCGGTCAACGCCGATGCGGCGCTGGAACCGTTGAAAAAAGGCGTGACGCTGCTGGTGGTCGCCGGGTTCGAGCCCCTGAAGTTCACCACCCCGGCGCTGGAACACTGGCTGCGCCGCCTGGACCACGAAGGCGTGACTCTCGGCGGCATCGACACCGGCAGCTTCATCCTCGCCGAGGCGGGTTTGCTCGACGGCCATCGCCTGACCCTGCACTGGGAAGCTATCGACGCGTTCAAGGAATCTTATCCACAGCTCAGCGTCACCCAGGAACTGTTCGAGATCGACCGCCGTCGCATCACCTCTGCTGGCGGCACCGCCTCTATTGATTTAATGCTGGATCTGATCGCCCAGGCCCATGGCCCAGAGCTGGCGATCCAGGTCAGCGAGCAATTCGTGCTTGGCCGCATCCGCCCGCGCAAAGACCATCAGCGCATGGAAGTCGCCACCCGTTATGGCATCAGCAACAAGAAGCTGGTTCACGTGATCGGCGAGATGGAGCAGCACAGCGAACCGCCGCTGAGCACGCTGGAACTGGCGGAATCGATCAAGGTGACGCGACGGCAGCTGGAGCGCCTGTTTCGCCTGCATCTGAACGACACGCCGAGCAATTTCTATCTGCGATTAAGGCTGGAAAAGGCCCGGCAGTTGCTACGCCAGACCGACATGAGCGTGCTGGAAGTGAGCATTGCCTGCGGGTTTGAATCGCCGTCGTATTTCACCCGCAGTTATCGGGCGAAGTATGAGCGGTGCCCGCGGGAGGATCGGCGCACCGCCAAGGCATAATCACCCGAGAAACCTGTGGGAGCGAGCTCGCTCGCGAAAAACTTATGGACGACGCTGGGTATCTGGTTTTAAGCGTTATCGTTCACGACCTTCGCGAGCAAGCTCGCTCCCACAGGTTATTGGTGTTCCGGAAGTTTATTTACTTCTTCACCAATGCCGAACACGCAGCCTTGTAAGCCTCATGCTGATACTTGTTCAGCGTCCCCGGCAGCTCGAAATTGTGCTTTTTGGCTTGGGCATTGATGGTCTGCGGCGACAGCAAGGTCACCTCGCAATTCTCCAGCAACTGGAAAACCCCCTCGATCTTGAAGGTCGTTGGCCCGCCAGCGAACTCGCCTTTCTTGCTGCGTTTCTTGATCGCAATGCGGTCGATGGAATTCTCACGGACAAACGATGCGACCTGAGCGGCAAACACTTTGACGTTGGCGGCTTCGTCATCATCGTCCAGGGCAATTTTCTTGGTGGCGAGCGCGACATGGCCCAGCGCCTGACCGTCCAGCGTGGCCACGGCAATGATCGCTTCACTGCCCTTGATTTCGATGCCGCAGACTTTCATGTTCAATCCCATTAGTGACAGAGGGTGTGCAGCTTACAGCTCAAGCTGGCTGGGGAACGGATCACTCCTGCCCAATCGACTCCAAAAACTCCGACCGCTCGTCGCTCATCCGTGCAATGCAATCGTTCTGGGCAATGGTGAGCGCCTTGCTGCCGTTGGTGGCCGGGAAGGCTTCGACGGCGCAGTCTGCGTCGCGGGTCTTCAGCCATTGCTGTTGGGCGGCTTTGATCTTGGCGGTGATGTCGGCCAGTTGCGACGGGTTTTTGCCGTACTGCGACTGCATGCGCTCGGTCAGGCCCTGGAGGTTTTCCTTGAGCAGGTCTTCGGCGGAGGTTTTGCTGAAGGCCGAGCACTCGAGGGTCTGGATGTCGTTTTCGACTTTGTCGCACGGGTTGTCGTCGGCCACCTCCGCTGCGTGTACGCCGGTCGCAATCAGTGCCATTGCCAGAATGATCGATTTCATTATCGTCGCCGCTCTTGTCCAGTGAAGCATCCAGTGATGCGGCGAATTCTGGCCCAAGCCAGGGGCCTTGAACAGGTCGATGATTGTGCCTGGCGACGACCCTTTGTCGCGGATTGACGCTTTCGGCAAACCCCCTGTCGTTTTTGCACCCGGCTGCCCCTGCACCGAGGCATATGCTGGCCCCAAAGCGCCGGCACACGATTCGGCGCATGAATCGCTAACAAGGGGACAGCCTGATGAGCCCAGCCGAATTGCACGCCGACAGCATCGTTATCGACGGGCTGATTATCGCCAAGTGGAACCGTGAACTGTTCGAAGACATGCGCAAGGGCGGTCTGACGGCGGCTAACTGCACCGTGTCGGTGTGGGAGGGCTTTCAGGCCACCGTCAACAACATCGCCGCGAGCCAGAAGCTGATTCGCGAGAACAGCGACCTGGTGATCCCGGTGCGCACCACCGCCGACATCCGTAAAGCCAAGGAGCAGGGCAAGACCGGCATCCTGTTCGGCTTCCAGAACGCTCACGCCTTCGAAGACCAGATCGGCTATGTCGAGGTGTTCAAGCAACTGGGCGTCGGCATTGTGCAGATGTGCTACAACACCCAGAACCTGGTGGGCACCGGTTGCTACGAGCGTGACGGCGGCCTGTCGGGTTTCGGTCGCGAAATCGTCGCCGAGATGAACCGCGTTGGTGTGATGTGCGACCTGTCCCACGTCGGTTCCAAGACTTCCGAAGAAGTCATCCTCGAGTCGAAGAAACCGGTCTGCTACTCCCACTGCCTGCCATCGGGGCTCAAAGAGCACCCGCGCAACAAGTCCGATGAAGAACTGAAGTTCATCGCCGACCACGGCGGCTTTGTCGGCGTGACCATGTTCGCGCCGTTCCTGGCCAAGGGCATCGATTCGACCATCGACGACTACGCCGAAGCCATCGAGTACGTGATGAACATCGTCGGCGAAGACGCCATCGGCATCGGCACCGACTTCACCCAGGGCCATGGCCAGGACTTCTTCGAATACCTGACCCACGACAAGGGCTACGCCCGCCGCCTGACCAGTTTCGGCAAGATCATCAACCCGCTGGGCATCCGCACCGTGGGCGAGTTCCCGAACCTGACCGAGACCCTGCTCAAGCGCGGCCACTCCGAGCGCGTGGTACGCAAGATCATGGGCGAGAACTGGGTCAACGTCTTGAAAGATGTCTGGGGCGAATAAGCCGCCGCACCTCTGAATCCTTTCCCCCGGCCGCCCGCGCCGGGGGCAACACCAAAATTTTTCTGGAGTTAAGTTTCCATGGCCAAGATCGCCCCGCAATTGCCAATCGAAGTCGACAGCGAAACCGGTGTCTGGACCTCCGACGCCCTGCCGATGCTGTATGTGCCGCGCCATTTCTTCGTTAACAACCACATGGGCATCGAGGAAGTGCTGGGCGCTGAAGCCTATGCCGAAATCCTCTACAAGGCCGGCTACAAGTCCGCCTGGCACTGGTGTGAAAAAGAAGCCGAATGCCACGGTCTGGAAGGCGTAGCGGTGTTCGAACACTACATGAAGCGCCTGTCGCAGCGCGGCTGGGGCCTGTTCAAGATCCAGGACATCGACCTCGACAAAGGCACCGCCAGCGTCAAGCTCGAACACTCGGCATTCGTCTACGTGTACGGCAAGGTCGGGCGCAAGGTCGACTACATGTTCACTGGCTGGTTTGCAGGGGCCATGGATCAGATCCTCGCCGCTCGCGGCAGCAAGATCCGCACCGTGGCCGAACAAGTCTACGGTGGCTCCGAAGAGGGCCACGAAGACGGCTTGTTCACCGTCAAGCCGTTGTAAGTCGAGGAACCCGCCATGGCTTTCGAAGCAATGTTCCAGCCGATCCAGATCGGCAAACTGACCATCCGCAACCGCGTGCTCAGCACCGCGCACGCCGAGGTCTATGCCACCGACGGCGGCATGACCACCGACCGGTACGTCAAGTATTACGAAGAGAAAGCCAAGGGCGGTATCGGCCTGGCGATTTGCGGCGGTTCGTCCGTGGTGGCCATCGACAGCCCGCAGGAATGGTGGAGTTCGGTGAACCTGTCCACCGACCGCATCATTCCGCACTTCCAGAATCTTGCCGACGCCATGCACAAGCACGGCGCCAAGATCATGATCCAGATTACCCACATGGGCCGTCGCTCGCGTTGGGACGGCTTCAACTGGCCGACGTTGATGTCGCCGTCGGGCGTGCGCGAGCCGGTGCACCGTGCCACTTGCAAAACCATCGAGCCGGAAGAGATCTGGCGGGTGATCGGTAACTACGCTCAAGCGGCCCGCCGCGCCAAGGCCGGTGGCCTGGACGGCGTCGAACTGTCGGCCGTGCACCAGCACATGATCGACCAGTTCTGGAGCCCACGGGTCAACAAGCGTACCGACGAATGGGGCGGCACCTTCGAAGGCCGGATGAAGTTCGGTCTGGAAGTCTTGAAAGCCGTACGCGCCGAGGTCGGTGACGATTTCTGCGTGGGCATGCGCATCTGCGGTGACGAGTTCCACCCGGATGGTCTATCCCACGAAGACATGAAGCAGATCGCCAAGTATTACGACGATACCGGCATGCTCGACTTCATCGGCGTCGTGGGTTCGGGTTGCGACACCCACAACACCCTGGCCAACGTGATTCCGAACATGAGTTATCCGCCGGAACCGTTCCTGCATCTGGCTGCCGGTATCAAGGAAGTGGTCAAGGTTCCAGTGCTGCACGCGCAGAACATCAAGGACCCTAACCAGGCCACACGTATCCTGGAAGGCGGTTACGTCGACATGGTCGGCATGACCCGCGCGCACATCGCCGACCCGCACCTGATCGCCAAGATCAAAATGGGGCAGATCGACCAGATCAAACAATGCGTCGGTGCCAACTACTGCATCGACCGTCAGTATCAGGGTCTGGATGTGCTGTGCATTCAGAACGCCGCGACTTCTCGTGAATACATGGGTTTGCCGCACATCATCGAAAAAACCACTGGCGTGAAACGCAAGGTGGTGGTGGTCGGCGCCGGTCCTGCCGGGATGGAAGCCGCCCGCGTGGCCGCCGAGCGTGGCCACGATGTGACCCTGTTCGAGAAAAAGGAATTCATCGGCGGGCAGATCACCACCGCATCGAAAGCCCCGCAACGGGACCAGATCGCCGGTATCACCCGCTGGTATCAACTGGAACTGGCGCGGTTGAAAGTCGACCTGCGCCTGGGCACCGCGGCTGACGCGCCAACCATCATGGACCTGCGTCCGGACGTGGTGGTGCTGGCCGTCGGCGGTCATCCGTTCATCGAGCAGAACGAACACTGGGGCGCGGCTGAAGGCCTGGTGGTCAGCAGCTGGGACATCCTCGATGGCAAGGTGGCACCGGGCAAGAGCGTGCTGGTCTACGACACCATTTGCGAGTTCACCGGCATGTCGACCGCCGACTTCCTCGCCGACAAGGGCAGCCAGGTCGAGATCGTGACCGACGACATCAAGCCTGGTGTGGCGATTGGCGGTACGTCGTTCCCGACTTACTACCGCAGCATGTATCCGAAAGAAGTGATCATGACCGGCGACATGATGCTGGAGAAGGTCTACCGCGAAGGCGACAAGCTCGTAGCGGTACTGGAAAACGAATACACCGGCGCCAAAGAGGAGCGGGTGGTTGACCAGGTGGTCGTGGAAAACGGCGTGCGTCCGGACGAAGAAATCTACTACGCGCTGAAGGAAGGCTCGCGCAACAAAGGCCAGATCGACGTCGAAGCCTTGTTCGCGATCAAGCCGCAACCTTGCCTGGAACAGAGCGGCGACGGCTACCTGCTGTTCCGCATCGGCGACTGCGTGGCCCAGCGTAACGTGCACGCGGCGATCTACGACGCGCTGCGGCTGTGCAAGGATTTCTAAGAGCTTGTGGATAACCCCTGTAGGAGCGAGCCTGCTCGCGATGGACGTGAACGATGACGCGGGGAGTTTGATTTAACGCGACGTTCTCAGGTTTTTCGCGAGCAAGCTCGCTCCTACGGGGAGTCGAGCAAGGCATCCAGGTAGTTAAGCCCGAGGTCTTTGGGAGCTTCACCATGTTGAACACCCTTCTTCCAATCCTGTTGTTCGCCGCCCTGGGCCTTGGTGTCCTGGGCGCGTTGCGGCGGGTGGCCATGTGGCGCCGGGGCCGAGCCTCCAAGGTCGACCTGATCGGCGGCCTGTTCGCCATGCCCAAGCGCTACATGGTCGACTTGCACCATGTGGTAGCGCGGGACAAATACATTGCCAACACCCACGTCGCCACGGCTGGCGGTGCGGTGGCGTCCATCGTGCTGGCGATTCTGGTGCATGGTTTCGGCCTGCATAACCGCTTCCTCGGCTATGCGTTGCTGCTGATGTCGGCGGTGATGTTCGTTGGTGCGATCTTCGTTTACCTGCGTCGGCGCAATCCGCCGTCGCGCCTGTCGAAAGGCCCGTGGATGCGCCTGCCGAAAAGCCTGCTGGCGTTTTCGGCCTCGTTCTTCCTGTTGACCCTGCCGGTGGCGGGCATCCTGCCGGAAAATTTCGGTGGCTGGCTGTTGGCGGCGATTCTCGGGGTTGGCGTGTTGTGGGGCGTGTCGGAACTGTTCTTCGGCATGACCTGGGGCGGGCCGATGAAACACGCCTTTGCCGGTGCCTTGCACCTGGCTTGGCACCGCCGCGCCGAACGTTTTGGTGGTGGTCGTTCCACGGGGTTGAAACCGCTGGATCTTAGCGACCTGACCGCGCCACTGGGTGTGGAAAAACCCAAGGATTTCACCTGGAACCAGTTGCTCGGCTTCGACGCCTGCGTGCAGTGCGGTAAATGCGAAGCAGCGTGCCCGGCCTTCGCCGCCGGTCAGCCGCTGAACCCGAAAAAACTGATTCAGGACATGGTCGTCGGCCTGGCCGGTGGCACCGATGCCAAGTTCGCCGGCAGCCCGTATCCAGGCAAAGCCATTGGCGAACACGCGGGCAATCCGCATCAGCCGATCGTCAACGGTTTGGTAGATGCCGAGACGCTGTGGTCGTGCACCACCTGCCGCGCTTGCGTCGAGGAATGCCCGATGATGATCGAGCACGTCGATGCCATCGTCGACATGCGCCGTCATCTGACCCTGGAAAAAGGCGCGACCCCGAACAAAGGTGCCGAAGTCCTGGAAAACCTGATCGCCACCGACAACCCTGGCGGTTTCGCGCCGGGCGGGCGGATGAACTGGGCAGCGGACCTGAACCTCAACCTGCTCAGCGAAAAGAAATCCACCGACGTGCTGTTCTGGGTCGGCGACGGCGCCTTCGACATGCGTAACCAGCGCACCCTGCGCGCCTTCGTCAAAGTGCTCAAGGCAGCGAAAATCGACTTCGCCGTGCTCGGCCTCGAAGAGCGCGACAGCGGTGACGTGGCCCGGCGCCTGGGCGACGAAGCAACCTTCCAGCTGTTGGCCAAGCGCAACATCCAGACTCTGGCCAAATACAGTTTCAACCGTATCGTCACCTGCGATCCGCACAGTTTCCACGTGCTGAAAAACGAGTACGGCGCCTTCGATGGTAACTACCTGGTGCAGCACCACAGCACCTACATGGCGGAAATCATCGATGCTGGCGCGCTCAATCTTGGCCAGCACAAAGGCGACAGCGTGACCTATCACGATCCGTGCTACCTCGGCCGTTACAACGGCGAATACGAGGCACCGCGCCAGGTTCTGCGCGCTCTCGGGATTGAAGTGAAAGAAATGCAGCGCTCCGGCTTCCGCTCCCGCTGCTGCGGCGGTGGTGGCGGCGCGCCGATCACCGACATTCCCGGCAAGCAGCGCATTCCCGACATGCGCATGGAAGACATCCGCGAAACCGGCGCCGAACTGGTGGCCGTGGGTTGTCCACAGTGCACGGCGATGCTTGAAGGCGTGGTCGAACCACGTCCGCTGATCAAGGACATCGCCGAACTAGTGGCTGATGCGTTGCTCGAAGACGCCGCGCCGGGAAAGCCTTCGGCACCGGCCAAACGTGAACCTGCGGAGGTGCATTGATGAGTGACATTATCCGCCGCGACCCTCGCGCCGAATGGATCGCCCGCAACCGTCTGCACCCGCTGCACGCGGCCATGCAGCCAGCGCAACACAGCTGGATGGGGCCTAACGGCGTCATCCGCAAGAATCCTCACGGGATCGGTTTTATCGGTCCCAATGGGATCAAACGGATCGACCGCAGTGGCGCTCAGCAGGGCGGGGCGACTAAACGCTCGGCCGCGGTTGAAGTGCAATTGCCGCTGCATCAAGTGGCTGCACCTGCGTTCTATATCAGCGTGGTGCCGGACATGGTCGGCGGCCGCTTGAGCAGCCACGACCGCGACCTGCTGGGCCTGGCTCATCAACTGGCCGGCAAGGACGGTGCTGTGCTGGCCGTGGTGTTCGGCGAACACAAGGAAACCGCTTTCGCCACGGCGGGCGTCGACCGCCTGCTGGTGCTGGAAGGCGAAGAATTCAGTGGTTATGCACCGGAACAACGGGTCCAGGGCCTGCGGGCTGTGGATAACCAGTTCAGCCCGCATCACTGGTTGCTGCCGGACAGCCGCAGTGGTGGTGGCGAACTCGGCCGACGTTTTGCCGCAGCACTGGGCGAGCGCCCGGCCACGCGGGTCTGGCAAGTCAAGGATCAGGAGTGCATCGGCCGCGCCGGTGCTGGCCTGCAAGACCTTGCCCGTCCGCTGGCGCGACTGATTCTGGCGGCTGCCGAGTGCGCCGAGCCGGTCAGCGAAACCCGTCACGAAGCGCTGCCCGTGGAGTTATCCACAACCGTGGCACGCAGCCTGTCGCGAATCGAAGATCTGGGCGCAGTGGCCGTCGATCCGGCGGCAATCCCCATGGCCGAAGCCGAGTTCATTTTCTCCGGCGGCAACGGGGTCAAGGACTGGGGACTTTTCCACAGGACCGCCGAAGCCCTCGGCGCGACCGAAGGCGCATCGCGGGTGGCGGTGGACGACGGCTTCATGGCCCGCGACCGTCAGGTCGGGGCGTCCGGCACCTGGGTCACCGCACGGGTCTATGTGGCGGTGGGGATTTCCGGGGCGATCCAGCACCTGCAAGGTATTGGTGCCTGCGACAAGGTGGTGGCGATCAACCTCGACCCTGGCTGCGACATGATCAAACGGGCCGACCTGTCGGTGATTGGCGAAAGTGCCGAGATTCTTCAAGCCTTGATCGATGCGGTAGCGGCTTACCGCAACGACGCCAAGCGCGATGCGGCTTAAGGGAAGGAAAGGGTTATGAGCACGAAAATCATCAGCCTGGTGTCCATCGGCGCCCACCCGACGTCCGGTCGGCCGCGTCGCGCGGAACAGGATGCGCGGGCGGTGGAACTGGGCCTGCAATTGGCTGGGGATAACTTGCAGGTGCTGCATGCCGGCGACATCACCGAGCCTGCATTGCGTGCGTATCTGGGCATGGGCCTGGAACAACTGCACGTGCTGGAACAACCACAAGGCGGCGACGCGCTGCCGGCGCTGACCGATTATCTGCGCGATGCCGGGGCCCAGGTGGTGTTGACCGGCAGCCAGGCGGAAACCGGCGAAGGATCGGGCATGTTGCCATTCCTCCTCGCTGAAAGCCTGGGCTGGCCGCTGGTGGTGGGGTTGGCGCAAGTCGAGTCCATCGATGGCGGTTCGGCGCTGGTGCTGCAAGCGTTGCCGCGTGGTCAGCGTCGTCGCTTGAAGGTTCGCTTGCCGTTCCTGGCAACTGTGGATAACGCCGCGCCCAAGCCACGGCAGAGTGCCTACGGCCCGGCCCGACGCGGCGTGCTGCAAGCACAGGACGTCGAGGTCATCGACGATGAACTGCTCGCGGTCGCCACCCTGCAGCCGGCCAAGCCACGGCCCAAGCGCCTTAAGGTAATCAAGGCCAAGAGCGGCGCCGATCGCATGAAAGCCGCGACGGCCAAGGCCAGCGGTGGCGGTGGGCAAGTGCTCAAGGGCGTTACGGCGCAAGCGGGGGCAGAAGCGATCCTCAAGCTGCTGATTGAAGAGGGTGTGGTCCGCTAATCACATAGTCACCGCAAGTCCACTGTGGGAGCGGGCTTGCTCGCGAAGGCGTCGTGTCAGTCGAGATTCTGATTACCTGACACACCGCTTTCGCGAGCAAGCCCGCTCCCACATTGGGTTGTGTTAACCCCCCAGATTGTGAGGAAACGATGGCTGTTGAATTTCGTTCGGCAGTCCGCGCGGATGCGCGTGAGATTGCGCGGTTGTTCCAGATTTCATCCGAAGGCGCTTCAGACTACATCTGGAGCCAGATCGCAGAGCCCGGCCAGGATCTGTTGGACGTCGGCACCATTCGGTATGCCCGGGACGACGTGGATTTCTCCTACCAGAACTGCCTGATTGCCGAGGCCGGTGGCCAGGTCATTGGCATGATGCACAGCTACGTGATGCGCCACGATCCACTGGCGGTGCCGACGACCGACCCGGTACTGGCGCCTTACGCCGACATGGAAGTGCCCGACACGCTCTATATCTCCAGCCTTGCCCTTCACGAGGGCTGGCGCAACCGGGGCCTGGGCGTGCAGTTTCTCGCCCATGCTCAAGAACGTGCCGACCAACTGGGGCTCAATGGCCTGAGCCTGATCGACTATGCCGCCAACACTGGCGCCCGGCGCTTTTACGAGCGGCACGGTTTCGAGATCATCAAGACCTGCCAGGTCACCCCTCATCCCATGATCCGCGTCACCGGTGACGCCTATCTTATGCACAGGCCCTGAATCTGCGGGGGTTCTAACCAGCGAAGGTTATCCACAACGCCACGCGCCCTCGTCCCACGTTGACGAGGGCGGTGAGCTACAGTTTTCTATGCGCTGATCAAGAGTGCGACACGCTTTCGGGAGTTTTCAGACGTTCAGCGCTGACTCATGAAATCCGGTTTTTATGACTGGCCTGAACATGAAGACTTTCGCTCTTCTGGCGCTTTTTGCATCGACCCTGTGGATATCCACCGGCTTGCTGTCTGCTGTCCCGGCAAACGTGCCCGTGGCTGATCAGGACTTTTATCAATGGCTGGAGACCGGGCAGGGGCGCGACGCGTCCCTGGCGCAGCTACGGCAGCAGTGCGACAAGGTACTGGATGCCGATAAGCACCTCAGCTGTTCAGTGACGGTCCTGGCCAGAATGCTTGAAGCCAAGGCCGCCAACCAAATCCCTGAATACTATCTGGCCATCAAGGGCAAGCATGCCCGGGCGATTGCGGTCGATGCCGACCTGAATGCCCTGTTCTCCATGTTTGGCAGCGAATCACTGGCTATTCTGACGGGGGCTGGCAATTTCTCGGTCAAGGGATCTGCGCGACATGAGGTGCTGCAGCTCCATCCGTATGCCAATGACTTCTACATCGCTGAACAATCGCTGCCATTTATCGAGGTCGGAACGGCCAACGGTGTCTCGGCGCGTTTTGTACTGGACACGGGGGCACCGCAAACCCGGGTCAACATTGAAACTGCGAAACAGATGGGGATCAGGATGTTGCCCGATGCTCATTATCGCTACAGCACGTTTTATGGCGAAAGGGGCCTGGCCGCGAGGTTGGGAATTCTCGGGTCATTGAGAGTCGGCACCCGTGAGTTCAGGAACGTCCTGGTCTTTGTCAGCGACCGGGATAATTTGTTGGGGCTGGATCTGATCAGCAAGCTGGGGCGCTTGAAGATAACCAGGAGAACACTGGAGCTTAATCCGCCACCTGCCCGGCGCTGTGATGCGCCAATTGTCTTGAACCGCCTGGATCTCAACCAACGGCTGGTAGTTGCCGCACAGCTGGATCGTCGGACAACGCAAGCCATCATCGATACGGGAAATGTCGACTACCTGACGGCCGCGTCGCCCGGCAGGCACGTCAGCGTGGCGCAGGCGCTGACACCGGGAGGCTCGAACGTTTACAACGGCGACAATAAGCACTTTCAACGCTTCACCGGCGTATTGGCCCTGCAAGGCGACACCTTGGTGGTCAGCTACAAATACTACCCGGGCTTTACCATCCCGCCGTCGTTGGTGGACGGACAATACGTGCCGTCGATATTACTCGGATGGCGTGCCTTCAAAGACTTTGAATTGAACCTGGATCTCGATTCAGGTCGCTCATGCCTCAATAGAGTCTGAACAGCTTGGACGGTTACCCACAATCCCTGTTGGTGGTTCTGTGGATAACATGTTCGCCCCTCGCTACACCCCATACAAATCAAGCCTTGCATGGTGTCGATCAAAAAACACCCAGCCTGGCTCGTGGTTTTTCCATGCTTTTTCAAGGGGATATGTGCTGCTGCTGATGCAGACTTGCCCCCAATCTCTGTTGGCGCTTCTGTGGATAAGATGTTTGCTATCGGCTGCAGGCCTTATAAACAGCGACGTGTAGGCTTTTGATCATAAAATGATCAAAAGCCCGTTTGGCGTCGTGAGCCTCCGCGCAAACGCCGAGTTCCTGCGGGTTTTAGCGGTTTTCCACAGCCCCTGCGAAGTTAACCCCAAAGTCTGTTGGCGCTTCTGTGGATAAGGTGTTTGCCATCCTCTGAAAGCCTTGCAGTCCGTGACTTTCAGGCTTCTGGTTAAAAAATGACCAGTGCGCCAGTGGAAGCATGCTTCTGGATAAGTCACGTTTTTTCTTTGGTTTTTGTGAAGAGATTTTGCAGTCTTTCCACAGTTGTCCCCAATAGCTGTGGGTGGAGATGTGGATAACTTGTTTGCGGAAGGCTGGGAGGCGTGCGCAGCATAGCTCTGAACGAAATAGATCATATTTCGTACAGTTCTAAAGTTAGAGGAATGTGTAGCGGGGAGAAAACCTGTTGCGAGCAAGCCCCTTGTAGGAGCGAGCTTGCTCGCGATGGTCGTGAACGATGACGCGAAAAGACAGATGACCAGCGGTGCCCCTGGATTTTTCGCGAGCAAGCTCGCTCCTACAGGGGCATGCTTCAGCCTTGAACCGGAACCCCTTTGAGGTAAGGCGCAGGCTCGGCACCCAAGTTGCTCAGCAGGCGCTCGCTGTACCAGTCCACAAAGTTCACCACACCGAACTCATAGGTCTTGGAGTACGGACCAGGCTGGTACGCGGTGGAGTTGATGCCGCGCTGGTTTTCTTCGGCCAGGCGACGGTCCTGGTCGTTGGTGGCGTCCCAGACCTGGCGCATGCGCTCCACGTCGTAGTCCACGCCTTCGACCGCGTCCTTGTGCACGATCCACTTGGTGGTGACCATGGTTTCCTGAGCGCTGATCGGCCAAACGGTGAACACGATGATGTGGTCGCCCATGCAGTGGTTCCAGGAGTGCGGCAGGTGCAGGATGCGCATCGAGCCCAGGTCCGGGTTCTTGATGCGACCCATCAGCTTGGCGCAGCCCTGCTTGCCGTCCATGGTCATCGACACGGTGCCCTTGAGCAGCGGCATGCGCACGATGCGGTTGCGCAGGCCGAAGCTGGCGTGGGCGTAAGGGATTTTCTCGGCTTCCCAGGCAGCGGCGGAGGCGGCTACGTGGTCCTTGAAGGCCTGGTCGGCGCGCGGGTCGGTGACGTCGTCCCACTCCAGCAGGGTTTTCAACAGTTCCGGGTGCGACGCGTTGCAGTGGTAGCACTCGCGGTTGTTTTCCAGCACCAGTTTCCAGTTGGCCTTTTCCATCAAGGTGGTTTGCACCGCCACCTTGGTGTTCTCCATGTCGTACGGTTCCATGTAGTGGTTGAGCGTCGACAGGAAGTCATCGATGGCCGGCGGGTTCTCCGCCAGGCTGATGAAGATGTAGCCGCCGGCGGTCTTCACGTTCACCGGCTTGAGGCCGTACTGGTTCATGTCGAAGTCGGCACCCATTTCGGTGCCGGCGAACAGCAGGCGGCCGTCGAGTTCGTAGGTCCACTGGTGATAGTGGCAAACCAGCTTGGCGACCTTGCCCTTGTCGCTGGTGCACAGGCGCGAGCCACGGTGGCGGCAGACGTTATGGAACGCGTGCACCACGCCTTCGGCGCCACGGATCACGATGATCGGGTTCTTGCCGATCTGCAGGGTCAGGTAGTTGCCCTTGGTAGGGATCTCGCAGGTCATGCCGGCGATCAACCACTCTTTCTGAAAGATTTCCTGCATGTCGATATCAAACAGGCGCTCGTCGGAGTAAAACGGCTGCGGCAGCGAGAACGTGCGCTCGCGCTCCTGCAGCATCTGCGCGGTGGCCTTGCGTGCGGGTTCCAGCGGATCGCCCAGGCTCAGGGTAGTAGTGACGTCCATCGTGTATTTCCTCAAGGCCATCTGCGTGGCCGCGAAAGTGGCTGATCAGGGTTGCTACGCAAGGTGTAAAGAATGTGTCTTGGTATGGGGCGAGTGTGGGGCCGGCGCAGGCCAGAACCTTATCCATGGGCGACATGGTGCAATCTGTTCCCGACGCGCAAGCCCCAGTCGTTGGGGGCTGGTCGCGATAAGCATGTCAATGTCGCAGATAGGTAAATGGGTGATCTGCGCTATACGCAGAATCGCCAACATGAAGGCCGGCAGTCGGCCGTGGAGATCAGCATGTCCAATAGTTTCCTGAATCCGGTAACCACCCAGACCTGGGCCAATGGTCGGCACATCGTCCGTTGCGTCAAAGTCATCCAGGAAACCTGGGATGTGCGCACCTTCTGCTTCATGGCCGATCAGCCGATCATGTTCTTCTTCAAACCGGGGCAGTTTGTCACCCTGGAGCTGGAGATTGAAGGCCAGCCGATCATGCGTTCGTACACCATTTCCAGCTCGCCATCGGTGCCGTACAGCTTTTCGGTGACCATCAAGCGCGTACCGGGTGGCAAGGTCTCCAACTGGCTGCACGACACTCTGCACGAAGGCCAGGAGCTGGCGGTGCACGGACCGGTCGGGCTGTTCAATGCCATGGACTTCACCGCGCCAAAGGTGCTTTACCTCAGCGGCGGCGTCGGTATCACGCCGGTCATGTCCATGGCGCGCTGGTTCTACGACACCAACGGCAATGTCGACATGGTGTTTATCCACAGCGCCCGTTCGCCCAAGGACATCATTTACCACCGTGAGCTGGAACACATGGCGTCGCGGATCGACAACTTCAGCCTGCACCTGATCTGCGAGAAGCACGGTATGGGTGAGCCCTGGGCCGGTTATCGCGGTTACCTGAACCACAGAATGCTTGAATTGATGGCGCCGGACTTCCTTGAGCGCGAAGTGTTCTGCTGCGGCCCGACACCGTATATGAATGCGGTCAAGCGCTTGCTGGAAGCCGCTGGCTTCGACATGTCGCGTTATCACGAAGAATCCTTCGGTGCGACCCCGCCAGAGGCGCGCGCCGACGCCGTGGAACACGCCGAGCAAGCGGCCGAGGCACCGGAAGTCGACGTGGCGGATCTGCACCAGGTGGAGTTCACGGCGTCCGGCAAGAGCATTCGTGTGGCCCCGGGCGAGACCGTGCATGCGGCGGCGGCCAAGGTCGGCCTGATGATTCCGAAAGCGTGCGGCATGGGTATCTGCGGCACCTGCAAGGTGTTGAAGCTGGGTGGTGAAGTGGAAATGGACCACAACGGCGGGATCACCGAGGAAGATGAAGCAGAAGGGTTCATTCTTTCGTGCTGCAGCGTGCCTAAAGGCGACGTGCGCATCGAATTCTAATGGTTGCGCAATAGTCCCTGTAGGAGCGAGCCTGCTCGCGATGGACGTCAACGATAACGCTGACAACCTGACCCCCCGCGGTGTTCTCAGGTTCATCGCGAGCAGGCTCGCTCCTACAGGGGAGGGTGTTTAGTCGATAAACAAGTCGGTCATCAGCTTGTCGTTGCTGTCCGGCGCGAACCGATAGTGTTCGAACTCCGTCACACCGCTTTCCCGCAGAATCTCCTCATCAATCAGCAAGCGCCCGGTCAGGCTGCGGTTTGCGCTGCTCAGAATCACATGCGCCGCATCCGCCATGATCGCAGGCAGGCGCGCATGCTTGAACGATTCCCTCGACCCCAACTGAAACTCGATGGCAGCGGTGGCGATCATCGTCTGTGGCCATAGCGAGTTGACGCTGATCCCGTAATTCCTGAATTCCTCGCTCATGCCCAGGGTCAGCATGCTCATGCCGTACTTGGTCACGGTATAGGGGCTGTATTGGGCGAACCACTTGGCGGCCAGGTTCAGCGGCGGCGAGAGGTTGAGGATATGGCCGCTGGACTTCTTCAGGTACGGCAACGCTGCCTGGCTGCACAGCAATACGGCGCGGGTGTTGATCTGGTGCATCAGGTCAAAACGCTTGAGTTCGAGGTGTTGAACCCCGGTGAGCTTGATCGCCCCGGCATTGTTGATCAGTGCATCGATGCCACCGAAATGTTCGTTGGCCTGGTCCAGGGCCTGATGCACGGCATCTTCATCGCGCACATCCACTTGCAGGGCCAGTGCCTTGCCACCTGCGGCTTCGACCTCCTGGGCCACGCTGAAAATCGTGCCGGGCAGCTTGGGGTGGGGGGCGGCGCTTTTGGCGGCGATCACAATGTTGGCCCCGTCGCGTGCGGCCCGCAGCGCAATCTCGCGACCAATGCCGCGGCTGGCGCCGGTGATGAACAGGGTTTTGCCTTGCAATGACATGCGTACGCTCCTGATTGTTGTTATGTGAGCAAAGGCTCGACAAACAATGTAGACGAAGTCTTCAGGTGCGGACGTAGAGGTGGGTACACCCTGTGGGAGCGAGCTTGCTCGCGATAGCGGAGTGTCAGTCGACATCAATGCTGGATGTGCTGACCTCATCGCGAGCAAGCTCGCTGCCACAGGGTTTAGAGTGTTAGTGAGACATCACTTCGCGAATGTCCTTCGCCAATTCACGCACGCGCTCTTGCTCGGTGTCCCACGAGCACATGAAGCGTGCGCCGCCATTGCCGATGAAGGTGTAGAAACGCCAGCCCTTGGCGGTCAGTGCGGCGATGGCCGGTTCCGACAGTTGCAGGAACACGCCGTTGGCCTGTACCGGGAACATCAGCTCCACGCCGGGGATGTCGCTGACCAGTTCAGCCAGCAATTGCGCGCAGTGGTTGGCGTGGTTGGCGTATTTGAGCCAGGCGTCGTTTTCCAGGATCCCGACCCACGGCGCCGACAGGAAGCGCATTTTTGAAGCAAGCTGCCCGGCCTGTTTGCAGCGGTAATCGAAGTCTTCGGCCAGTTTGTGGTTGAAGAACAGAATCGCCTCGCCCACGGCCATGCCGTTTTTCGTGCCGCCGAAGCACAGCACGTCGACGCCGGCCTTCCAGGTCAGGTCAGCCGGGGTGCAGCCGAGGAAGGCGCAGGCGTTGGAGAATCGTGCGCCGTCCATGTGCAGGTTCAGGCCCAGTTCCTTGCAGGTGGCGCTGATGGCGCGGATTTCGTCCGGGGTGTAGACGCTGCCGACTTCGGTGGCCTGGGTCAGAGTCACCACACGGGGTTTCGGGTAGTGGATGTCCTGGCGCTTGAGCGCGACCTCGCGGATCGATTCCGGGGTCAACTTGCCGTTTTCAGTACGGGCGATCAGCAGTTTGGAGCCGTTGGAGAAGAATTCCGGTGCGCCGCATTCATCGGTTTCGACGTGAGCTGTTTCCGAGCAGATCACGCTGTGGTAACTCTGGCACAACGACGACAGCGCCAGCGAGTTGGCGGCGGTGCCGTTGAAGGCAAAAAACACTTCGCAGTCGGTTTCGAACAGTTTGCGGAATCCGTCGGAGGCGCGGGCGGTCCACTCGTCGTCGCCGTATGCGCGCTGGTGGCCGTGGTTGGCCTGCTCCATGGCGGCCCAGGCTTCAGGGCAGATGCCGGAATAGTTGTCGCTGGCGAATTGTTGGCTCTTGTCGGTCATGGCCTGCTTCCGTGGTCGAGATGCCTATGGTGAAGCGTCCCGTGGTCAATGAGGGTGCGCACTGTACCCAAGATCGTCAGGTGGAGGTGCACAGGATGTCGCTGTCGGGAACATACACAGTCGAAGGGCAATTATGCACGTGACGATGCACAAGACCATGCACTTAAAGCAGCGCGACGGGGCACTGGATCTGCTCAAGTGGCTGGCGCTTTTAAGCATGGTGCTCGATCACCTGCGATATGTCGGTTATTCCGCCGATCTGTTGTATGTGCCGGGGCGGCTGGCATTCCCGTGGTTCTGTCTGGCAATGGCGGCCAATCTGTCACGAAAGCCTGTTGTGGTGGACGGTGGGCAATGGCGCTATCTGGGCTGGTTGTTGCTGTTTAGCGCGGTGAGTGAAATTCCTTACCGGATGTATATTCACAATCCCGACACCTTGAACGTGCTGCCCACCCTTGCCCTGGGCTTGCTGGTGATTCGTGGCTGGCAGCAGCCGGTGCTTGCGTCGCGCCTGCTGGCCGTCGGCGCGTTGCTGCTGGCAGGGTTTTTCTCCCAGCGATTGATGTTCGGTTTCTTTGGCGTTCTGTTGCCGCTGGCGATGCTGCCGGTACTGCAACGGCCCTGGTATTTCGCGCTGTTGGCGGGGTTGGTATGCCTGGCGGCCAATCAGTGGCAGGTGCTGTATTACGCCACTCGCCTGGGCAATGTCGCGGCAATTCCGGCCATCGTCACGTGCCTGATTGCGCCATGGCTCGGGCTGTTCTTGTTGCGACATGCAAAGGGCGTAAAACCACCACCGATGCGGCGCTGGGCGTATGCGCTCTATCCCTTGCATTTTCTGCTGTTGCTCGCAGTGCGACAGGTTATCGCCTGACCCTGCTTTTGTGGCGAAGGGGCTTGCCCCCGTTGGGCTGCGTAGCGGCCCCAAACGCTTAAAAGGCAGTTTTTCAGATAAACCGCACCTGCTGAAACTGCGACTGCTTCGCAGCCGAACGGGGGCAAGCCCCCTCGCCACAGAGATATCCTCAGGCCAGCCTTTTCTTCCCATGTCGTAAACGCACCTTTGCGTGGCGCCCGTAGGCATTTGACGACTCCAAGCCAGTCATACCATCGCTACCAAAGGGCACTGCCGAAAAGCCAGTGCCTCACCGAGACGAATGGCGCACCGCCGCCGCTGGGAGAGACGCGATGTTCAGCAAGCAAGACCAGATCCAGGGTTACGACGATGCACTGCTGGCGGCGATGAATGCCGAGGAGCAACGTCAGGAAGATCACATCGAGCTGATCGCGTCAGAGAACTACACCAGCAAACGCGTCATGGAAGCGCAAGGCAGTGGCCTGACCAACAAATACGCCGAAGGTTATCCGGGCAAGCGCTACTACGGTGGCTGCGAACACGTCGACAAGGTTGAGGCGCTGGCCATCGAGCGCGCCAAGCAACTGTTCGGTGCCGATTACGCCAACGTCCAGCCGCACTCCGGCTCCTCGGCCAACAGCGCCGTATACCTGGCCCTGCTGCAAGCCGGCGACACTATTCTCGGCATGAGCCTGGCCCACGGCGGTCACCTGACCCACGGCGCCAAAGTTTCGTCCTCGGGCAAGCTTTACAACGCCGTGCAGTACGGCATCGATACCAAGACCGGGCTGATCGATTACGACGAAGTCGAGCGCCTGGCCGTCGAGTGCAAGCCGAAAATGATCGTTGCCGGCTTCTCGGCCTACTCCAAGACCCTCGACTTCCCGCGCTTCCGCCAGATCGCCGACAAGGTCGGTGCACTGCTGTTCGTCGACATGGCCCACGTGGCTGGTCTGGTTGCCGCTGGTCTGTACCCGAACCCGCTGCCTTACGCCGATGTGGTCACCACCACTACCCACAAGACCCTGCGCGGTCCGCGTGGCGGCCTGATCCTGGCCAAGTCCAACGAAGAAATCGAGAAGAAGCTCAACGCAGCAGTTTTCCCCGGTGCCCAGGGCGGCCCGCTGATGCACGTGATCGCCGGTAAGGCGGTGTGCTTCAAGGAAGCGCTGGAGCCTGGCTTCAAGGCTTACCAGCAACAAGTGATCGACAACGCCCAGGCCATGGCCGGCGTGTTTATCAAACGCGGCTACGATGTAGTGTCCGGCGGTACCGACAACCACCTGTTCCTGGTCAGCCTGATCCGTCAGGGCCTCACCGGCAAAGAGGCGGATGCAGCACTCGGTCGCGCCCACATCACTGTGAACAAGAACGCTGTCCCGAACGATCCACAGTCGCCGTTCGTGACCTCCGGCCTGCGCATCGGCACCCCGGCGGTCACCACTCGCGGCTTCAAGGTGACCCAGTGCGTCACGCTGGCCGGCTGGATCTGCGACATCCTCGATAACCTCGGCGACGCCGATGTCGAGGCCAATGTCGCCGAGCAAGTGGCAGCCCTGTGCGCGGACTTCCCGGTTTATCGCTGAGTGCGGTTTTGGAGTAAATGACTATGCAACGCTACTCGGGCTTCGGCCTCTTCAAACACTCTCTCAGCCATCATGAAAACTGGCAGAAAATGTGGCGCACGCCGACCCCTAAAAAGGTCTACGACGTGGTCATCGTCGGTGGTGGCGGGCATGGTCTGGCCACGGCCTACTACCTGGCCAAGGAACACGGCATCACCAACGTGGCCGTGGTCGAGAAAGGCTGGCTGGGCGGCGGTAACACCGCGCGCAACACCACCATCGTTCGCTCCAACTACCTGTGGGACGAGTCGGCGCACCTGTACGAACACGCGATGAAACTGTGGGAAGGCCTGTCCCAGGACCTCAACTACAACGTGATGTTCTCCCAGCGTGGCGTCTACAACCTGTGCCACACCCTGCAGGACATTCGTGATTCCGAGCGTCGGGTCAGCGCCAACCGCCTCAACGGCGTGGACGGTGAGCTGCTCGATGCCAAACAGGTTGCCGACGAGATTCCGTACCTCGACTGCTCCAAGAACACCCGCTACCCGGTGATGGGCGCCACCGTCCAGCGTCGCGGCGGCGTGGCCCGTCACGATGCCGTGGCCTGGGGCTTTGCCCGGGCCGCCGACGCCCTCGGCGTGGACTTGATCCAGCAGACCGAAGTGATCGGTTTCCGCAAGGAAAACGGCGTGTGCATCGGCGTTGAAACCAACAAGGGCTTCATCGGCGCCAAGCGCGTCGGCGTAGTGACTGCCGGTAACTCCGGGCACATGGCCAAGCTCGCCGGTTTCCGCCTGCCGATCGAATCCCACCCGCTGCAAGCGCTGGTGTCCGAGCCGATCAAGCCGATTATCGACAGCGTGATCATGTCCAACGCCGTACACGGCTACATCAGCCAGTCCGACAAGGGCGACCTGGTGATCGGTGCCGGTATCGACGGCTACAACGGCTACGGCCAGCGTGGTTCGTACCCGGTGATCGAGCACACCATCCAGGCCATCGTCGAGATGTTCCCGGTGCTGTCGCGCGTACGCATGAACCGTCAGTGGGGCGGCATCGTCGACACCACGCCGGATGCCTGCCCGATCATTTCGAAAACCCCGGTACCGAACATGTTCTTCAACTGCGGTTGGGGCACCGGCGGCTTCAAGGCAACACCTGGCTCGGGCAACGTGTTTGCCGCAAGCCTGGCCAAGGGTGAAATGCACCCATTGGCCGCACCTTTCTCCATCGACCGTTTCCACAGCGGTGCGTTGATCGACGAACACGGCGCTGCAGCAGTCGCCCACTAACAGGAGAAATCCCTATGTTGCATATCTTCTGTCCTCACTGCGGCGAACTGCGCTCCGAAGAGGAATTCCATGCATCCGGCCAGGCGCACATCCCGCGCCCACTGGACCCGAGCAGCTGCACCGACGAGGAGTGGGGCGACTACATGTTCTTCCGCGACAACCCTCGTGGTCTGCACCACGAGCTGTGGGATCACGTCGCCGGTTGCCGTCAGTACTTCAACGTCACCCGCGACACCGTGACCTACGAGATTCTCGAAACCTACAAGATCGGCACCAAGCCACAATTCACCGACAAGACCGATAGCCCGAAAGCGGCCAGCACGGCTCTGGGAGAGAAGGTATGAGCCAGATCAATCGCCTGTCCAACGGCGGACGGATCGACCGCAACAAAGTCTTGACCTTCACCTTCAACGGCCAGAACTACAAAGGCTTCGAAGGCGATTCCCTGGCCGCTGCACTGCTGGCCAACGGCGTTGACATCATCGGTCGCAGCTTCAAGTATTCCCGTCCGCGCGGCATCTTCGCCGCCGGTGCCGAAGAGCCGAACGCGGTGCTGCAGATCGGCGCCACCGAAGCCACGCAGATCCCGAACGTGCGCGCCACGCAACAGGCGCTGTATCAAGGCCTGGTCGCCACCAGCACCAACGGCTGGCCGAGCGTGAACAACGACATGATGGGGATTCTCGGCAAGGTCGGCGGCAAGCTGATGCCGCCGGGCTTCTACTACAAAACCTTCATGTACCCGCAATCGTTCTGGATGACCTACGAGAAGTACATTCGTAAGGCCGCCGGTCTTGGCCGTTCGCCGACCGAGAACGATCCGGACACCTACGACTACATGAACCAGCACTGCGACGTGCTGATCGTCGGCGCCGGCCCTGCTGGCCTGGCGGCGGCACTGGCGGCTGCGCGCAGCGGCGCCCGGGTGATCCTCGCCGATGAACAGGAAGAGTTCGGCGGCAGCCTGCTCGATTCCCGCGAAAGCCTCGACGGCAAGCCTGCGATGGAGTGGGTGGCCAGCGTCATCGACGAGCTGAAGAACACCCCGGACGTGCTGCTGTTGCCGCGCGCCACCGTCAACGGCTACCACGACCACAACTTCCTGACCATTCACGAGCGCCTGACCGATCATCTCGGCGACCGCGCACCGATTGGCCAGGTGCGTCAGCGCATTCACCGGGTCCGCGCCAATCGCGTGGTACTGGCAACCGGCGCTCACGAGCGTCCATTGGTCTACGGCAACAACGACGTGCCGGGCAACATGCTCGCCGGCGCCATCTCGACCTACGTGCGTCGTTACGGCGTGGCACCGGGCAAGAAGCTGGTGCTGTCGACCAACAACGACCACGCCTACCGCGTTGCCCTGGATTGGCTCGATGCCAGCCTGCAAGTGGTGGCCATCGCCGACGCCCGCAGCAATCCGCGTGGTGCGCTGGTGGAAGAAGCCCGCGCGAAAGGCATCCGCATCCTCACCGGCAGTGCCGTGATCGAGGCTCGTGGCAGCAAGCACGTGACCGCTGCCCGTGTGGCCGCCATCGACGTCAAAGCCCACACCGTGACCAGCCCTGGCGAATGGCTCGACTGCGACGTGGTCGCCAGCTCCGGTGGCTACAGCCCGGTGGTTCACTTGGCTTCGCACCTGGGTGGCAAGCCGATCTGGCGTGAAGACATCCTCGGTTTCGTACCGGGCGAAGCACCGCAGAAACGCGTGTGCGTCGGTGGCATCAACGGCGTCTACGGCCTCGGCGATTCCCTGGCCGACGGTTTTGAAGGGGGCGTTCGCGCTGCTGCCGAAGCTGGCTTCCAGTCGGTTGAAGGTGTGTTGCCAAAAGCCTTGAGCCGTCTCGAAGAGCCGACTCTGGCGCTGTTCCAGGTGCCCCATGAAAAGAACACCGCACGGGCGCCGAAGCAATTCGTCGACCTGCAAAACGACGTCACCGCCGCCGCCATCGAACTGGCGACCCGCGAGGGCTTCGAGTCGGTCGAGCACGTCAAGCGCTACACCGCACTGGGCTTCGGCACCGATCAGGGCAAGCTCGGCAACGTCAACGGCCTGGCCATCGCTGCCCGCTCGCTGAACGTGACCATCCCGCAGATGGGCACCACCATGTTCCGTCCGAACTACACGCCGGTGACTTTCGGCGCCGTGGCCGGTCGTCACTGTGGGCACATCTTCGAGCCGGTGCGTTACACCGCACTGCATCAATGGCACCTGAAAAACGGCGCCGAGTTCGAAGACGTCGGCCAGTGGAAGCGTCCTTGGTACTTCCCGAAATCCGGTGAAGACCTGCATGCCGCGGTGAAGCGCGAATGCAAAGCCGTGCGCGACAGCGTCGGCCTGCTCGATGCTTCGACCCTGGGCAAGATCGACATCCAGGGCCCGGATGCGCGTGAGTTCCTCAACCGCGTCTACACCAACGCCTGGACCAAGCTCGATGTGGGCAAGGCTCGTTACGGCCTGATGTGCAAAGAAGACGGCATGGTCTTCGACGATGGCGTGACGGCTTGCCTGGCCGACAACCATTTCGTCATGACCACCACCACCGGCGGTGCGGCTCGTGTGCTGCAGTGGCTGGAGCTGTACCACCAGACCGAATGGCCGGACATGAAGGTGTACTTCACCTCCGTCACCGACCACTGGGCGACCATGACCCTGTCCGGGCCGAACAGCCGCAAGCTGCTCGCTGAAGTCACCGACATCGACCTGAGCAGCGAAGCCTTCCCGTTCATGACCTGGAAAGAAGGTCTGGTCGGTGGTGTGCCGGCGCGGGTGTTCCGGATTTCGTTTACCGGTGAACTGTCGTACGAAGTCAACGTGCAAGCCGACTACGCCATGGGCGTGCTGGAAAAAATCGTCGACGCCGGCAAGAAGTACAACCTGACGCCGTACGGCACCGAAACCATGCACGTGCTGCGGGCCGAGAAGGGCTTCATCATCGTCGGTCAGGACACTGACAGCTCGATGACCCCGGACGACCTGAACATGGGCTGGTGTGTCGGTCGCACCAAACCGTTCTCGTGGATCGGCTGGCGTGGCATGAACCGTGAAGACTGCGTGCGTGATCAGCGTAAACAGCTGGTTGGCCTGAAGCCGATCGATCCGACGAAGTGGCTGCCGGAAGGTGCGCAACTGGTGTTCAACACCAAGCAAGCCATCCCGATGACCATGGTGGGTCACGTGACTTCCAGTTACCTGCACAACTCCCTGGGCTATTCGTTCGCTATGGGCGTGGTCAAGGGCGGCCTGAACCGCATGGGCGAGCGTGTCTTCGCGCCATTGGCGGACGGCAGCGTGATCGAGGCGGAAATCGTTTCTTCGGTGTTCTTTGATCCGAAAGGCGAACGCCAGAACGTGTAAAGGCTTCGGGTCCTGTGGGGTGTGAGCTGCCGCCATCGCGAGCAAGCTCGCTCCCACAGGAGATCGCCTAACCCCTGTGGGAGCGAGCTTGCTCGCGATGGCGATAGAACAGCCACCACAAGGGCCAGAACCAACAGAATTCAAAACAGGTGCTTTATGACCGCAGCCAATGTTTACCAACAACGCCCAACCTCCGGGGCCAAGGCCGAGTCGTCGCTGCATCACGCCGACCTCGCCAGCCTGGTGGGCAAGGGTCGCAAGAACGCCGGCGTGACCGTGCGTGAGAAAAAACTCCTCGGCCACCTGACCATCCGCGGCGATGGCCACGATGCCGCGTTTGCCGCGGGCGTGCACAAGGCCCTGGGCATCGAGTTGCCGGGCGCGCTGAGCGTCATCGTCAAAGGCGAAACCAGTCTGCAATGGATGGGGCCGGATGAGTGGCTGCTGATCGTGCCGACCGGTGAAGAACTTGCCGCCGAGCAAAAACTGCGCGCAGCACTGGGCGATTTGCACATTGCAATCGTCAATGTCAGCGGCGGCCAGCAACTCCTCGAACTGAGCGGCCCGAACGTGCGCCAGGTACTGATGAAGTCCACCAGCTACGACGTGCACCCGAACAACTTCCCGGTGGGCAAAGCCGTCGGCACGGTGTTCGCCAAGTCGCAATTGATGATCCGTCACACCGCCGAAGACACCTGGGAACTGCTGATTCGTCGCAGCTTCTCGGATTACTGGTGGTTGTGGCTGCAGGATGCTTCTGCCGAGTTCGGCCTCAGCGTTCAGGCCTGATCACCACCCGCCATGGAGGCGATCACTTGTGGGAGCGAGCTTGCTCGCGATGGACTTGAGGGCGACGCGTTGATCCAGTAAGTACGCGTTATCGTTGACGCCCATCGCGAGCAAGCTCGCTCCCACAAGATGCCGCGTCATCTTTAGATATCACAGGAGTCACCGCACCATGAGCCGCGCCCCAGACACATGGATTCTGACCGCCGACTGCCCCAGCGTCCTCGGCACCGTGGACGCGGTGACCCGCTTTCTGTTCGAGCAGGGCTGCTACGTCACCGAGCACCATTCCTTCGATGACCGACTCTCGGGCCGTTTCTTCATTCGTGTGGAATTCCGCCAGCCTGACGGTTTCGACGAGCAGTCCTTCCGCGCGGGCCTCGCCGAGCGCGGTGAAGCCTTCGGCATGATCTTCGAACTGACCGCGCCGAACTACCGGCCGAAAGTGGTGATCATGGTTTCCAAGGCCGATCACTGCCTCAACGATTTGCTCTATCGCCAGCGCATCGGCCAGTTGTCGATGGACGTGGCCGCCGTGGTCTCCAACCACCCGGACCTCAAGCCACTGGCTGACTGGCACCAGATTCCGTACTACCACTTCCCGCTGGATCCGAACGACAAGCCGTCCCAGGAACGTCAGGTCTGGCAGGTCATTGAAGAGTCTGGTGCGGAACTGGTGATCCTTGCGCGCTACATGCAAGTGCTGTCGCCGGAGCTGTGCCGCAAGCTCGATGGCAAGGCGATCAACATCCACCACTCCCTGCTGCCCGGTTTCAAGGGCGCCAAGCCCTACCACCAGGCCTACAACAAGGGCGTGAAACTGGTGGGCGCCACCGCGCATTACATCAACAACGACTTGGATGAAGGCCCGATCATTGCCCAGGGTGTGGAGGCAGTGGACCACAGCCATTATCCGGAAGACCTGATTGCCAAGGGGCGGGATATCGAAGGGCTGACTTTGGCGAGGGCGGTTGGGTATCACATCGAGAGAAGAGTGTTTTTGAACGCCAACAGAACGGTCGTTCTTTAAATCTCCATCGCGAGCAAGCTCGCTCCCACAGTGGATCGGGGGCGGACACAAGATTTGTGAACGACACAAAAACCTGTGGGAGCGAGCTTGCTCGCGATGAGGCCCTTACAAGCAACACAAATGACAACGGCAATAACCCGAGCATTTAACGCGCTGCCTGCCTGGGCAACGCGGTTCCATAAAAACAACAGCGAGGTGAAAGCATGTCTGGCAATCGTGGTGTGGTGTATCTCGGCGCTGGCAAGGTCGAAGTGCAGAGTATTGATTATCCGAAAATGCAGGACCCGCGTGGCAGGAAAATTAACCACGCCGTGATCCTGCGCGTGGTTTCCACCAATATCTGTGGTTCCGACCAGCACATGGTGCGCGGCCGTACCACCGCTCAAACCGGTCTGGTCCTGGGTCACGAGATCACCGGTGAAGTGATCGAAAAGGGCAGCGACGTCGAGAACCTGCAGATCGGCGACCTGGTGTCCGTACCGTTCAACGTGGCTTGCGGGCGCTGCCGTTCCTGCAAAGAAATGCACACAGGCGTCTGCCTGAGCGTCAACCCGGCGCGTCCGGGCGGTGCTTATGGTTACGTCGACATGGGCGACTGGACCGGTGGCCAGGCCGAATACGCCATGGTGCCGTACGCCGACTTCAACCTGCTGAAACTGCCGGATCGCGACCGGGCGATGGAAAAAATCCGTGACCTGACCTGCCTCTCCGACATCCTGCCGACCGGCTATCACGGCGCCGTGACCGCTGGCGTCGGCCCGGGCAGCACCGTGTACATCGCGGGTGCCGGTCCGGTCGGTTTGGCGGCGGCTGCTTCGGCTCGTCTGTTGGGCGCGGCGGTGGTGATCATCGGTGACGTCAACACCGTGCGTCTGGCCCACGCCAAGGCTCAGGGCTTCGAGATCGCCGACTTGTCCCTGGACACGCCGCTGCACGAACAGATCGCCGCACTGCTGGGCGAGCCGGAAGTGGATTGCGCCATCGACGCCGTTGGTTTCGAAGCCCGTGGCCATGGCCATGACGGCGTGAAACACGAAGCCCCGGCCACCGTGCTCAACTCGCTGATGGGCGTGGTGCGTGTGGCAGGCAAGATCGGCATCCCCGGCCTCTACGTGACCGAAGACCCGGGTGCTGTCGACGCTGCCGCGAAAATGGGCAGCCTGAGCATCCGCTTCGGCCTGGGCTGGGCCAAATCCCACAGCTTCCACACCGGCCAGACCCCGGTGATGAAGTACAACCGCGCGCTCATGCAAGCGATCATGTGGGACCGTATCAACATTGCCGAAGTGGTGGGCGTGCAGGTGATCAGCCTGGATCAGGCGCCGCAGGGTTATGGCGAGTTCGATGCGGGCGTGCCGAAGAAGTTTGTGATTGATCCGCATAAGATGTTTAGTGCGGCGTAAGTGATCGAGGCTAGAGGAGGGCTGCCAGTGGGCGGCCCTTTTTTTGTCCTGTTTTGATGTGGAGAACTACGAATTTCGAATCGATGTGCTTTTTTGCTGGATATGAATTTGTGATGTTCCAGGTTGTTGTAGTGGTGTATATGAGCCATAAGCGGCAGCAACATCTGCTGCTGTCTTTGTAGCTGTGGAATTTATATGTAAAGAAAAAGCGAGATCGTCCATTAGGTTGATTACTTTGGATTGCAGGTCGGCGATTAATTCTTCCTGTTGAATTATTGTTGTCTTGTAATCACTTATTATGCTTAGTCCTTGTTTTATTTTTATTTCTACTGAGTCAAGATGTTTTTGTTGGGATGCGATTATTTTTTGCTGTGACTCTATAGTTCTTTGCTGGGAGGCGATTGTATTGCCCATGCTTTCTTGTGAAATAGTAGCTTCAGCGGTAGAAGAGCTATTTGACCCCACCGGGGTTGATCCTCGACTGGGAAGTGCGTTCTGACCAGAAGGCATTCTGAGTCCGAGCCTGTTTTGGAGTGCTTTGATAGGGTTATAGCCCTTGAGGAATCGAGGGAAGTGCCCGGATGAATCTTGCCGATTGACTGGATCCCCTACGCAATATGCATACGTATTCAACCCACCCCTCCCAAACGGACTCCAACTGTCCGGGCTGTTAAAGCGCATCAACACCGGGTTAAACGCCCGATAACCATTCCCCAACAAATAACACCCCGTCACCGGATCCGGCCGTTCGCCGTTGAAGCCGAGCAAGCTGAGCAAACCGTTCTCCGCCGGGCGATGGCCATAAGGCGTGTAGGCCATGGAATGTGGCCGAGCGACATCAAGTACATTCAACACCGAACGCTGTTGATCAGTGGCAAGCAAGCGCGCTTCCACGGCCCCACTCTGACGCTGTTGCTGCGCCAACAGTTGATCATCGTGCTGCATGATCGAACGCTGCACCGCGTCTTGAATCTCGGTGGCCAGACGATCTTTCAGGTAAAAGCGTCGGGTGGGGGACTGCGCAGAGGGCGTGCAATCAACCAGACGATCCAGCGGGTCGTAGCGGTAACTGCAGAGCAGCGTTTCTCGAGCGGGGAGCATGGCCAGCCTCCTGAATGAGTGTGTCGATTCAGGTTTTTACTGTGGTGCATTCGAACAGAGCCGCCTACTAGCAGATCTGATAGTGCCGCAGACTTCAGGGATGCTTTATGACGAGCGGATAGGAAATGGGTGGAAGCCTGAGGAACATGCCCGCGTCTGCCCGGTCAAATCGGCAGCTTTGCGCCCGTAAGCCGGGCGTTTTTCATGACGCAAGAGGATGTCTGAATGAAGATTTCACGCGGTTTTGCACTGGCATCACTCCTGACCCTGACTGCCAGCCCGGTCTTCGCACAGTTCAATCTGGGCGATGCGGTCAATGCCATTGCCGGCATGCAGGGCGATGACGCGGCCGCGACTGCTGCACCGACACCGCAGACCGCCAACCTGCTGAGCACCCTCAGTGAATTGGACATCACCCCAGAGCAAGCCGTTGGCGGCGCCGGGGCGATGCTGGGGCTGGCGAAGAACCAGTTGAGCTCGACCGACTACTCGGAACTGGCCAAAAGCGTGCCGGGCATCGACATGCTCTCGGGCGGCGGGGAGTTGGGGGCACTGGCCGGGCTGCTCGGCTCCAGCGGCAAAGCAGCAGGGCTGGACAACGCCTTGGGCAACGTCAAGGACACCAACGACCTGAACAACGCCTTCAGCGCCCTGGGCATGGACAGCGGCATGATCGGCCAGTTTGCCCCGGTACTCCTGCAATACTTCGGTCAGCAGGGCGTCGGCGGTTCGCTGCTGAGCAGCCTGGGCAGCATCTGGGGCACCGGCACCGGTAGCTGATTCAGCGGCGCCCGGCGCGCAACGCGTCGATGCGCCGGTCCTTCTCGATCCAGAGCTGGTTGACCCAATTCTGGACCTTCTCGCGAAACGCAGGGTCGTTTTCGTAATCGCCTTGCCACAGCGCCGGGTCGAGTTCGCGAGTCTTGATGTCGATGATGACCCGCGGAACGTTGCCGCTGATCAAGTCCCAGAACCCCGGAATCGTCTGCTGCGGGTAAACCACTGTCACATCGAGAATCGCGTCGAGCTGCTCACCCATCGCCGCCAGCACAAAGGCCACCCCGCCGGCCTTGGGCTTGAGCAGGTGATTGAACGGCGACTGTTGCTGGTCACATTTAGCCGCCGTGAAGCGGGTGCCTTCGAGGTAGTTGACCACCGTCACTGGTTGGCGCTTGAACAATTCACAGGCCTGTCTGGTGATTTCCAGATCCTTGCCGGCCAGTTCCGGGTATTTCGCCAGGAACGTCTTGCTGTAGCGCTTCATGAACGGGTAATCCAGCGCCCACCACGCCAGGCCCAGGAAGGGCACCCAGATCAGCTCTTTCTTGAGGAAGAATTTGAAGAACGGCGTGCGCCGGTTCAGCGTCTGGATCAGCGCCGGGATGTCGACCCAGGATTGATGGTTGCTGATCACCAGATATGAAGTGTCGCGACGCAGATCGTCACCGCCACGGATGTCCCATTGGGTAGGGATGCAGACACGGAAGATCAGCTTGTCGATCTCGGACCAGGTCTCGGCGATCCACATCACCGACCATGAGGCGTAATCGCGAAAACGGCCGGGCAGGATCAGTTTGAGCAGGGCAAACACCATCAACGGTCCGATCAGGATCAAGGTGTTGAGCAGGAGCAGCAGGGTCACGAAACAGCCGGTGAGCAGGCGGCGCATAAGTCACTCGTGGAAGCGGTTGGGCGCGCCATGATAAGCAGCTTCGGGCGACAGGCCAAATCGGTGCTGACGAATGTTTCACTTTTGGGGCGGTAACCTTGTGGGAACGATCAAGCGCACGACGGTCTAAAATCCGACTGCTCACTCTCATGGAAACCCATTACGTGAAATCCCTTCTTGCAGCGCTCTCCCTCATCGCCCTGCCGGTCATGGCCGCCGAGCCGACCCTCTATGGTCGTTACGAATACATCGCCCTGCCGGAAATCGGCGGCGAAGTGCTAAAGGCCAAGATGGATACTGGCGCGCTGACTGCGTCGCTGTCGGCCAAGGACATCGAGACCTTTACCCGCGACGGTGAAGACTGGGTGCGTTTCCGCCTCGCGACCAAGGATGCGAGCAACAAGGTCTACGAGCACAAGATCGCACGCATCAGCAAGATCAAGACTCGTTCCGAAGAAGACGAGGATGAAGACGTGGCCGCGCCGACCAAGCGTCCGGTGGTCGATCTGGAGTTGTGTCTGGGCAACGTCAAGCGCACGGTCGAGGTCAACCTGACTGACCGCAGCAGTTTCAACTACCCGTTGTTGATCGGCGCCAAGGCCTTGCGTGAGTTTGGTGCGGCGGTGAATCCGGCTCGGCGTTTTACGGCGGATAAGCCGGACTGTTGATTCACTTCTCACGAATCACTACAACTAATCAACCGCAAGTGCTGTCTTGCCTAGTTGGTAGCGCTACTTGAGCCCGTCCGAATGAGTTCGGTTTTCTTATTTTGATCGTTTATGTTACCGATCGATTTTACCCTCGAGTTGGGTGGGAGCACTACATGCGTCAAGGAGGGGGGAGAGGTATCAGGTGGGCGACTTTTTTCAAACCTCTCCTTAGCTTGAGCAATTAGCTCATCTGGTCTTTTACCGGTTTTTTGTATTTCCTTTTTCCAATAACGGTCTTCTCGTTTTTGTACTTTCTCGGCTGACGGTTTACCTTTTCTGAAGTCTTTATCGATTTGTTTAGCTACTTTTTTATCAAACGACGTCTTTGGTTTTTCGATGAAGGCGTAATTTTCCATTTCTTTGGGGATTCTGGTTTTCTTCTTGAGGATATTAATCCGTCTCAGCGCTTTCAAAAGTCCCCAGGCGTGCCCCGTTGGATCTGCCCGATTCACGGGATCTCCGTCGCAATACCCATACGCATTCAACCCACCCTCCCCAAACGGACTCCAGCTATCCGGGCTGTTAAACCGCATCAACACCGGATTGAACTGCCGATATCCGTTACCCAAATGATAATGCGCGGTCAGCGGGTCCGGCCGTTCGCCGTTGAAACCCAGCAGGCTGAGCAAGCCGATGTCGGCTGGGCGATGACCATAGGGTGTGTAGGCGATGGGGTGTGGCCGATTCTCGTCCAGGGCGTTTATTACCGAGCGCTGATGATCGGTTGCCAGCAGAGTCGTTTTGCGAGAGTGCGAAGGCATTGACTGGTCTCCGTGTCAGTACCAAAAAGACGGGCTATCAGAATCAGCTTCTTTTCATCCATTGCCTACTAGCAGAACTGCTAGGTACCACAGGCCTCGCCGCCAATTAACACAGCCTGATTGACGCCGATTCCCCCTTGAGTCACCGTTCGCCCACATCACTGCCGGGCTCGGACGCCATGCCTCATATCCTGATTGTCGAAGACGAAGCGGCCATTGCCGATACCCTGGTTTTCGCCCTGCAAGGCGAGGGCTTCACCACCACATGGCTGAGCCTGGGCGCGGCGGCGCTGGAGCACCAGCGCCAGACCCCGGCGGATCTGATCATTCTCGATATCGGCCTGCCGGACATCAGCGGCTTCGAAACCTGCAAGCAACTGCGGCGCTTCAGCGAAGTGCCGGTGATGTTCCTCAGCGCCCGGGATGGCGAAATCGATCGCGTCGTGGGCCTGGAAATCGGCGCCGACGATTACGTGGTCAAACCTTTCAGCCCTCGGGAGGTGGCGGCGCGGGTCCGGGTGATTCTCAAGCGCATGGCGCCCCGCACGGTCAGTGAACCGTCGGCGACGTTGTTTCGCATCGATAGTGAACGTGTGCAAATCAGTTATCGCGGTCAACTGCTGACCCTGACCCGCCATGAATTCCGTCTGCTGCAATGCCTGCTGGAGCAGCCCGAGCGAGTCTTCAGCCGCGAACAGTTGCTCGATGCCCTGGGTGTGGCCGCCGACGCCGGTTACGAGCGCAGCATCGACAGCCACATCAAGAGCGTGCGCGCCAAGTTGCGATTGGTGAAGGCTGATGCCGAACCGATCCAGACCCACCGCGGCCTCGGCTACAGCTACAACCCGGGACAAAGCTGATGCCGCTGGGAATCCGGATTTTCCTGGTCTACGCACTGTTCATCGGCCTGACCGGCTACTTTGTGCTCAACACGGTCATGCAGGAGATCCGCCCCGGCGTGCGCCAGTCCACCGAAGAAACCCTGGTCGATACCGCCAACCTGATGGCCGAGATCCTGCGCGACGACTTCAAGGCCGGCAGCCTCAACCAGAACCGCTGGCCGGAACTGCTCAAGGCCTATGGTGAGCGACAGCCCGGAGCGAAAATCTGGGGCTTGCCAAAGAATCAGGTCAACCACCGCATCTACGTCACCGACGCCAAGGGCATCGTCGTGCTGGACTCCAGCGGGACGGCGGTGGGGCAGGATTACTCACGCTGGAACGACGTCTACCTGACCCTGCGTGGCGAATACGGCGCACGCTCCACGCGCAATGACCCGAACGATCCGGGGTCTTCGGTGATGCACGTCGGTGCGCCGATTCGCGACAACGGCCAGATCATCGGCGTGGTCACTGTGGCCAAGCCCAACAGCTCGTTGCAGCCCTATGTGGATCGCACGGAACGCCGGTTGCTGGCGTACGGCGCCGGGCTGATCGGCCTCGGTCTGCTGTTAGGTGCATTGTTATCCTGGTGGCTCAGCCGAGCCCTGCGAAGATTGACGGCGTACGCCCAAGGCGTCAGTGAAGGCCGGCGGGTTGAAGTGCCGCATTATCGCGGCGGTGAGTTGGAGCAATTGGCCACGGCAGTGGAGCAGATGCGCACGCAACTTGAAGGCAAGGCCTACGTCGAACGTTACGTGCACACCTTGACCCATGAGCTGAAGAGTCCATTGGCGGCGATTCGTGGCGCGGCGGAACTGTTGCAGGACGATATGCCTCTGGCACAGCGGCAACGTTTCGTCGGCAATATCGACAGTGAAAGTGCGCGCATGCAGCAGTTGATCGAGCGGCTTTTGAACCTGGCGCAGGTCGAGCAACGCCAAGGGCTGGAGCAGCGGGTGGCGGTGCCATTGGCGGCTTTGGTGGATGGCCTGCTGAACGCGCAATCTGCGCGAATCGAAGGTAAGCAGTTGCGCGTAGAGCAAACGATTCCATCGGACCTGGTGCTGATCGGCGAGCCATTTCTGCTGCGTCAGGCGTTGGGTAATCTGCTGGACAATGCGCTGGATTTCACCCCTGTTGAAGGTGTGCTGCGATTCACCGCTGAACGGACAGGCGAGCAGGTCGGGTTCAAGCTTTTCAATCAGGCAGAGCCGATTCCCGACTACGCGCTGCCGCGTTTGAGCGAGCGTTTTTACTCGTTGCCACGTCCCGACAGTGGGCGCAAAAGCACCGGGCTCGGGCTCAACTTTGTCGAGGAAGTGGTCAAGCTGCATGGCGGTACGATGAGTATTGGTAATGTCGACGGCGGAGTGGAGGTGAAGTTACACCTGCCTTAAGACCGAGTTACGGCCAATCGCGAGCAGGCTGAATCTCCACACAATCTCCACATTCCCCCCATGGCCCCACCACATACCGAATCCAGACTCTCCCCATCCAAAACAGGGAGAGTCCCATGAACCGTAGCCTGACCCTAAAACTCGGGGCAATTGCCCTGTTGATTCTGTTGTTGCTGATTCCACTGCTGATGATCAACGGCGTGATCCAGGAGCGCCAGCAACTGCGCGACGGTGTGCTCGAAGACATTGCCCGCAGCTCCAGTTACAGCCAGCAATTGAGCGGCCCGCTGATGGTGGTGCCGTATCGTAAAGTCGTGCGCACCTGGAAGACGCACGAAAAAACCAACGAGCGTTATCAGGAGATCGGTGAAGAGCGCGGTCGTTTGTATTTTCTGCCGGAGCGCTTCGAACTCGACGCAGACGTTCAGACCGAACTGCGTTCCCGAGGTATTTACCAGGCGCGGTTGTTTCATGCAGAGAACCGCATCAGCGGCCACTTTTCCCTGCCGGTTCAACTGGGCATCAAGGAAGATTTTGCCGATTACCAGTTCGACCAGCCGTTCCTCGCTGTTGGCATCAGCGACATTCGTGGTATCGAAAACGCTTTGAAGCTTGAACTCAACGGCCAGAACCTGGACTTCATTCCGGGCAGCCAAGTGAGCTGGCTGGGTGAAGGCGTCCACGTGACCCTGCCGGCGTTGGAAACAAAGCAGGCCACGGAGTTGGCCTTCGGTTTTGACCTGAAGCTGCAAGGCACCGGCCAGTTACAAATCCTGCCGGTGGGCAAGACCAGCAAAGTTTCGCTGAGTGCCAACTGGCCGCATCCAAGCTTCATCGGCAACTACCTGCCTGCCCAGCGCGAGATCACTGATCAAGGTTTTACCGCCCATTGGCAGACCTCGTTTTTCTCCACCAACCTGCAAGAAACGCTGAACAGCTGCGTGTCCCGCGGTGGCTGTGAGGCGTTGTTCGGTCGCAGCTTCGGCGTGAGCTTCATCGAACCCGTGGACCAGTACCTGAAAAGCGACCGGGCGATCAAATATGCGCTGCTGTTCATCGTCCTGACCTTTGCCGGTTTCTTCCTGTTCGAAGTGCTGAAAAGCCTAGCGGTGCACCCGGTGCAATATGCGTTGGTAGGTGTGGCGCTGGCGTTCTTCTACCTGTTGTTGCTGTCGTTGTCCGAGCACATCGGCTTTGCTCTGGCGTACCTGTTGTCCGCCAGCGGTTGTGTGTTGTTGATCGGGTTCTACGTTTGCCACGTGTTGCGCAGCGTGCGCCACGGCTTGAGTTTTTCTGTGGGATTGGCGGCGTTGTATGGGCTGCTCTACGGGCTGTTGAGTGCAGAGGATTACGCGCTGTTGATGGGCTCGCTGCTGCTGTTCGGTTTGCTCGGCGTGTTTATGGTGCTGACGCGGAAGCTGGATTGGTATGGGGTTGGGCAGAAAACGGGGAAACCGCTGAACTTCGATATTGGAGCGGTGCAATGAGCCGGTCGGTGGGGTTGCGGGAAGATCAGCGGGAGGGGAGGGTGTTGGCGACGCTGATTGCCGAGTTGTTTGCGTTAGATCCGTTGTGGTGCCATCGCGAGCAGGCTCGCTCCCACATGGGACCGCAGTCAAAGGTGGGAGCGAGCCTGCTCGCGAAGAGGTCAGTACAGCCGGCGAAGTTCTAAACCTTCGGCATCGTTGCAATCATCGAAGGCCGCTGGCTCACCTCGAAATACCACGCCGCAAGTTGCGGATTCGCTGTGCGCCAGTCCAGATCCGGATGGCGCAGGTCCAGGTAACCCAATGCACAGGCTACGCTGATCGCCGCCACGTCGAAGTGGCAGGTCAATTCGGCAATCGCGTCCTTTTCCAGCAAGGCCAGGGCGCGACGAATCTTGTCGCGCTGGCCGTCGAGCCATTCGTCCCAGTGTTTCTCCGGGGCACGCAGGGCGACTTCGTAGCGAACCAGCACGGCCGCGTCCATGATCCCGTCGGCCAGTGAAGCGAGGGTCAGGCGCCGCCAGCGGGCCGAGCCTTCGCGGGGGATCAGCGGGTTACCGACGTGCTGGTGGTCGAGGTAGTCGAGGATGACCCGGCTGTCATGGATGATGTTGCCATCGGCCAGGCGCAGGGCCGGGATTTTGCTCAGGGGGTTGTCATCGATCAGGGTCAGGTCCGGGTTGACCGGGGTCAGTACGCTGGTCTGTAACGCCACGCGGTTCTGTTGTCCGGTTTCGTGCAGCAGCACCATGACTTTGCGAACGAAGGGGGAAAGCGGGTTGTGGTACAGGGTCATGCTCGGGGCGGACATGGCAGCGTCTCGGTCGGTGGCAGTGTCGGGCAGCATAGCGCGTTGGTCTGATTGCTCAAGCATCATGGCTTGACCCCTTGTGGGAGCGAGCTTGCTCGCGATGGTCGTCAACGATGACGTTGGAAGACTGACACCCCGGGGAGTTCTCGGGTGCATCGCGAGCAAGCTCGCTCCTACAGGGGGATGTCGCTTTAGCGGCGTTGCAGGAGGCCTCGCAGGGCAACAGCGGCGGGGATGCCCAAGCCTAGCCAGCTCAGCGAATCCCACACACCATCACCGAGCAACGCGGCAAACAACCCTGCCGCGCTGAACAAGGCGATGACGATTGGAGTGCTAAACACTTTCCAGAAGTTCGACTGCCGGGGCTTCATGCCACGCTCTCCGCTTTTTCCAGCACAGGCCTGGCAGCCTTGCGCCGCACCACCCACAGGTAGACCCCGCTGCCGAGCACGATGATGGTCAGCACATCGAGGGTCGCCCAGAGTATCTGCATCGGCATGCCACCGTAGTCACCGAAGTGCAGCGGTTGTGACATGCCCATGACGTCCATGTACCACGGGCGTTCGACCACTGCGGTGACTTGCAGGGTGCTGGCATCGATCAGAACCGGCGTCAGCAGGTGCGAAGTCAGGTGCGTGCTGCCCTTCATGAACACTGCGTAATGGTGCTCGCTGGAAAAGCGTGTGCCGGGGAAGGCGATGAAGTCCGGCTGCATGCCTGGTGCGACTTCCTTGGCGATGTCGAGCAAACGGTTGGCCGGCGCCAGTTGAGTCAGCGGAGGTGCATCGCGATACGGCGCGATCATCGCGGCCAGTGTGTCGTTGCGCCATGCGGCAATCAGTAGGTCTGCGCAGGCACTGACGACGCCGGTTACGCCGACCACCAGCGCCCAGGTCAACGTCACGACGCCGATCAGGTTATGCAGGTCGAGCCAGCGCAGGCGAGTGGATTTGTCCTGGCGCACGGTGGCGAATTTCAAGCGGCGCATGAACGGCAAGTACAGCACCGTGCCGGAAACGATCGCTGCCACGAACGCAATTCCCATGAACGCCAGCAGCAACTTGCCCGGCAAGCCGGCGAACATGTCCACGTGCAGGCGCAACATGACCATCATGAAGCCGCCGTTGGCCGATGGCGTTTCCAGCGCTTCGCCAGTACGGGCGTCGAGCATGAAGGTGTGGGACGAGTTCGGCTCGGTGCCTGCGGTCGCGGCCATGATGGTCAGCACTGCGTTGGGCTCATCGTCCTCGAAGCCGAAGTACTGCATGACTTCACCGGGACGATGTTTCTCGGCCGCGTCCACCAACTGCTGCAAATTCAGGTGCGGGGTGTCCGCCGACATTACCTTCACTTCAGGCGCATCGCCCAGCAAGTGGTCGATCTCGTGGTGAAAGATCAACGGCAGGCCGGTCAGTGCCAGCATCAGCAGAAACGCGGTGCAGATCAGGCTGGACCAGGTGTGGACGAAGGACCAGCGGCGAATTGTTTTACTTTTCATTTCATAGCCTTCAGAAAAACCAAAGCCGCCCACGAAGGACGGCCTGGTCATTGGGCGTGTCAGCTCAAAGCGTTACCACTTGTAGGTTGCACTGGCGACGACACTGCGCTGGTCGCCGTAGTAGCAGTAGTAGCTGTCGCAAGTCGAGATGTAGTCCTTGTCGAGCAGGTTGGTTGCGTTGACGGCCAGCGAAGCGCCTTTGAGGCTGTTGTCCAGGCGACCGAGGTCGTAGTGAACCACGGCGTCGAACACTGTGTAGGCGTCGGCCTTGCCCAGCCAGGTGTTGGCCTGGTCGCCATAGGTATTGCCGGTGTAGCGCGCGCCGGCGCCGATGCCGAAGCCATCCAGCACGCCGTTGTGCCAGGTGTAGTCGCCCCACACCGACGCTTGCTGGTTAGGCATCAGTTGCAGGCGATTGCCCTTGTAGATGCCCTCTTGCACTTCGGATTTGGCCAGGGTGTAGGCAGCGGTGACCTTGAGGTTTTCGGTCACGTCGGAAACGGCTTCAAGCTCCAGGCCTTTGACTTTCACTTCGCCGGTCTGGCTGGTGACTGTCACGTTGCCCACGTTGTTGGTGACGGAAACGTTTTTCTGGGTCAGGTCATACACAGCCGCGGTCAGCAGGGTGTTGCTGCCCGGTGGCTGGTACTTGATCCCCAGTTCCCATTGCTTGCCTTCGGTCGGCTTGAACGACTCGGTCGGCGAGGCGACGGCATTGCTGGTCGGCTGGAACGATTCGGCGTAGGACAGGTAAGGCACGAAGCCCGAGTCGAACACGTAGCTGATCGCCGCGTTGCCGCTGAAGTTCTTGTCGCGTTCGGTGTTGGTGGCATCGCCCTTGTTGAAGAACGTGGTACCGGTGTGGACCCAGTCTTCACGACCGCCGAGGGTCAGGCGCCATTGGCCGAGGGCCATCTGGTCCTGGATGTACAGGCCGGTCTGCTGGGTCTTCTGTTCGTAGTCATAGAAGGCTGTGGAGCGTGCCGGACGCTCGATCGGCAAGCCATAGACCGGGTCGTTGACGTTGATGCCCGGCGCGGTGCCGAAGATCGAGAGGTAGTTGGTGGTGTTGCGCTGGTGGTCCAGGCCGATCAGCAAGGTGTGACTGACGTCGCCGGTGACGAAGTCGCCCTGGAAGTTGTTGTCCACGGCGAATTGGGCGATGTCTTCGTCGACATTGGTGGTGCCACGGCCGGTGTTGCCTTGATCGTCAACAACAGACCCGTAAGAGGGGCCGTAGCTATTGACGGTCACGGCCTGGAACGACAGCTCCGACTTGGTGTAGCGCAGGTTCTGGCGGAACTGCCAGACATCGTTCAAGCGGTGTTCAAAGGCATAACCCAGTGCGTAGTAGGTGCGGTCGTAGAAGTCGTAGTTCGGGTCACCCAGGTTCTTGTGGTGGGAGATATCGCCGAACGGCATGTCGATCTTGGTGCCCTGGATCGGATAGAACTGACTGGTGATACCGGTATCGTCACGGGTGAACTGCGTGAGCAGGGTGAATTTGGTGTCTTCGTCGATGTTCCAGGTCAGGCTGGGCGCAATGTTGTAGCGCTTGTCATCGATGTGGTCGATGGGCGTGCCGCCGTCGCGCAGGACGCCGCTGAGGCTGTAAAGGAACTGGCCTTCGTCATCGATCTTGCCGGTGCTGGCGAAGTTGATCTGGCGATGATTGTCGCTGCCGTATTGCAGCTGGATCTCGCTGCTGGCTTCAGCGCTTGGGCGACGGCTGACCATGTCCAGCAGGCCGCCCGGCGGGGTCTGGCCGTACACGGAGGAGGCTGGGCCGCGCAGCAGCGCCAGGCGGTCGAGGTTCCAGGTTTCCTGTTTAGGGTTGGAGTACACACCTTTTGGCAGTGGCAGGCCGTCGAGGAATTGAGTCGGCTCGAAACCGCGCACGCGCAACCAGTCGGCGCGGGTGTCGCTGCCGAAGCTGCTGGAGGTGATGCCCGGCAAGTAGCGCACGGCATCGTCGAGGGTGTGCGCGTTGCGGTCGTCCATCTGCTCGCGAGTGACGACCGAAATCGAACGCGGTGCCTCGACCAGCGCGGTGTCGGTCTTGGTGCCAGCGGCGGTGCGCTTGGCCAGGTAGCCCTGTGCCGGGCCCCAGGCGCTTTCAGTGTCTTGCACACCAATCACGCTGGTTACCGGCAGGTCCATCACGCCCTCGGGCACGGCCACCAGGCTGTAGGTGCCCGCACTGCTCTGTTCCAGTTGCAGCCCGGTGCCACGCAGTGCTTCGCGCAGGGCGCCGGCTGCGTCGAACTGGCCTCTGACCGGTGCCGAGGTCTTGCCCGCCGCCAGGGATGGGTTCAACGACAGGGCCAGACCGGCCTGGCTGGCAATCTGGTTCAGGGTGTTGGCCAGTGGAGCGGTCGGCAGGTTGTAGGCGCGGACGTTGGACGCCTGTTCAGCGGCGACCAGTTGGCTGCTGGCCAAAGGGGTGCAAAGGGCAATGGCAACCGCCAGCAAACTGCGGCGTAACAGGAAGTCTAGCGAACGAGGCATACAGCGGCTCCTGAATGGAAACATTTCTCAATTGCCTGTGTGCCGTACGAAAATCAAAAAGTGATAGGGCTGGATGAAAATAATTTAGATTCAGTTATTCAATAAACATCGAGGAGCTTCAGGCATGCGCATTTTGTGGCGAGGGGGCTTGCCCCCGTTCGGCTGCGTAGCAGTCGTGACGTCAGCGAACACAGTCAGTCAGAAAAATGCAGGGGGCCGCTTCGCGACCCAACGGGGCGGTGCGGCGATCCGACAAGCCCCCTCGCCACAGGGTTCTGTGTGCGGATTCAGGGCTTGGTATCGGCCTTGGCCACGACCTTCACCCACCACTGTGTGTGCTGTTCGATCTGCACCGGCAGGGTCGGCAGCAGGGCGTTGAGTGCCAGGTCGGTGTCGCGCAGCGGGAAACTGCCGGTGATGCGCAGGTCGGCCACTTCCGGCGCGACCCCGACGTAACCGTTTCGATAGCGGCCGATTTCATGCACCAGGTCTTCCAGCCGTGTGTTGTCCACCACCAGCATGCCGCGGGTCCAGGCATCCGTACCGAGGTTGACGGCCAGAACCGGGCCCAGGCCGTTGTTACGGATCAGTACCTGCTGGCCTTCGCGCAGAATCTTTTCGTCAGGGTTGGACTCAGGGTGAACCGCCACTGCTGACTGCAATACGCTCAAGCGCGTTCCGTCTTCCTCGCGCTTGACCAGAAACCGCGTACCCAGCGCACGCACGCTGCCTTCGCGGGTTTCGACGATGAACGGCCGGGGATCGCCATGGCCGGTTTCAACCAGTATTTCGCCTTCCTGAAGCACGATGCGCCGCTGCTTTTCATCGAAACGCACATCCAGCGCACTGTGGGTGTTGAGATTGATCAGCGTGCCGTCAGCCAGACGCAGGGTGCGCTGCTCGCCAACGGCGGTGCGCTGGTCGGCCAGCCAATAGTCGATCGGCAGGTAACGATCCCCGGCGAACAGGGCCAGGCCGATCACGGCAACGATACTGGCGACACCATTGCCAAGCTTGCGCACTCGCCGGCGAATGCCTTCGCGCGATTGCAGCAGGGCAGTGCGGGCCGGGCCGCTGGCCACGCTGAAGCGTTGGTCGAGCATGCCCAGCTGGCGCCAGGCGCGGGCGTGTTCTTCATGGGCCGCGTGCCACTTGGCGAACTCTTCGCGCTCTACCGGGTTGGCGGAGTCCATGGACAGCTGCCAGGCAATCGCCGCGTCCAGCACGCTGGCCGATACCGGTTTGGAACTGACCGGGTTCATGTCGGCTCACCATACAGCGCGATATAGCACTGGCGAATGCCTTGGGCCAGGTACTGGCGCACCCGCGGCACCGACACACCGAGGCGCTCGGCAATTTCCGCGTGACCGAGGCCGTCGAGGCGGTTATAGAGGAATGCCGCCCGGGCCTTGCTGGAAAGCTTGCCAAGCAAGCGGTCGATGTTTTTCAGGTCTTCGAGGATCATTTGCTGTTCTTCCGCCGACGGTTGTTCGGCTTCGGGAATCAGCATCAACTCGGTGAGGTAGGCCTGTTCCAGCGCGGCGCGACGGAAATAATCGAACAGCAGGCCCTTGGCGATCGCCACCAGGAATGCCCGCGGCTCGCGCGGTGCCTTCAGTTCTTCACGGCCCAGCAAACGCACGAAAGTGTCCTGGCTCAGGTCTTCGGCCCGCTGGGGGCAGGCGACGTTGCGTCGAAGCCAGGCCAATAGCCAACCGCGATGGTCGCGATATAACGCACCGACGAGCTCACTTTGAGGGCTTGGGACTGACGACACGCCGCATCACCGATTGGGAAGTATTAACTAACGAGAATTGTTCGCGATTGTGGCAGAGGCGAGGGAGGTAAGCAATTGGCGTTGGTCGGGTGGGGATTTGGCGAAGGCCTCTGTAGGAGCGAGCTTGCTCGCGATGAATTTGAAGGCGACGCATTTTTCCAGACAGCACGCGTCACCGTTCATGACCATCGCGAGCAAGCTCGCTCCTACAGGAGGGGCCTGAAGGTCAGAAGGAAGGCGCCTGTTGCCGGCGCTTCCACTGACTCAAGCGCTGTTGCAAATTCAACGGGCTATGAATCTGCTGCTGCCGCGCACGGCTGAACAGGATCAGTGCCAGTTCGGCGGTGGCCAGGGCATCGGCGCTGGCGTGGTGGCGCTCGAAGACTTCGAGCTTGAACCAGTCGATCCAATCGTCCAGCCCGGCCTCGCGAATGTGCGCCTGGGGGCATAGCAGTGGCGCAATATCTGCCACATCCAGAAAGGCATGCTGCAACTTGTAACCCAGATGATCCTTCAGGGCGCGCGCCAACATGTGCTGGTCGAACGGCGCATGGAAGGCCAGCACCGGGCTGTCGCCGACAAACTCCATGAGTTCGAGCAGCGCCTCGGCCGGATCGCTGCCGGCAGCAATTGCACTGGGGCCCAAGCCGTGAATCAGCACACTGGGGCCGAGTTTGAGTTCGCCGCATTGCAAGGTTCGCTCGAACTGTCGACTGAAATCGATCGCGCCATCCTCGATCACCACGGCGCCGATGGACAGTACCCGGTCCTTGTTCATATTCAACCCGGTAGTTTCCAGGTCGAGCACTACCCAGCGCTGCTCGCGCAGGCTGCATTCACTCAATCCGGTGACCGTCGGCAGGCGTTGAAGACGTTGTTGCAGGTCTGCGGACAAGCTCGGGCCGGCCGGGCGCAGCCATGAAAACAGGCTCATATCTGATACCGCAAGGTCAGGCTGCTTTGCAGGCGCTGTGCCTGGCGCAGGGACTCACGCAGGATGCGCCGGTCCAGATGATTGAGACTGTCGGGATCGACCCGATTTGAGTAAGGAAAATTCTCTCGGGTCTGTAGTTGATGTTGCTGCATGCGGGTTTGCTGGATGAAGTGATAGGCCTCTTCGTACGCGGCGCCGTCCAGGGGATCGATGACCTCCTTGTCGACCAACTGGCGAAAACGCTCCAGCGTGTTGTTTGTTTCGATACCGTGGGCCAGGGCCAGCAACCGGGCGCCGTCGACAAAGGGTGTCAGACCCTGAGTCTTCAGGTCCAGGGTGGCCTTCTCGCCATTTTTTCGAGCCAGTACGAACTCGCGGAAACGCCCTACGGGCGGGCGATTGCGCAACGCATTCTCAGCCATCATGCGCTGGAACAAGCGGTTGTCGCCGACCTGGTCGAGAATGCTCCGGCGCAATTGCTCACAGCCTTGCTCGCTGCCCCAGACCACGCGCAAATCGAAATAGATGCTCGAACCCAGCAGGTTCTCCGGGGTTGCCTCGCGGATAAACGCCGCAAAGCGCCGCGCCCATTCGGCCCGGGACAGGCACAGCTCAGGGTTGCCGGCCATGATATTGCCCTTGCACAAGGTGAAGCCGCACAGCGCCAGGCTCTGGTTGATCTGCTGGGCAATGGGCAGCAGCTTGCCGCGAATCTCGGCGGCATGGGCCGCATCCCTGGCTTCGAACAGAATGCCGTTGTCCTGATCGGTGTGCAGGGTCTGCTCGCGACGGCCTTCGCTGCCGAAACACAGCCAGCTGAACGGCACGCCGGGGTCGCCTTTTTCGGCGAGGGTCAGTTCGATCACTCGGCACACGGTGTGGTCGTTGAGCAAGGTGATGATGTGGGTGATCTGCGTCGAAGACGCGCCGTGGGCCAGCATGCGCTCGACCAGTTGACCGATTTCGCCCCGCAGCGCCATCAGGTTTTCCACTTTCTGGGCATTGCGGATCGTGCGCGCCAGGTGCACCAGGTCGACCCGTTGCAGGGAAAACAGATCGCGCTCGGAAACCACGCCGCACAAGCGCTGGTCCTTGACCAGGCAGACATGGGCGATGTGCCGCTCGGTCATGGCAATCGCCGCGTCGAATGCACTCTGATCCGGCGACAGGAAGAACGGCGCCCGGGTCATGTACCCTTCGATGGCCTCGTTGAAATCACTGCTGCCGTTGGCCACGGTCTGGCGCAGGTCGCGCAGGGTGAAAATCCCCAGTGGCGCCTTGAGTTCATCGACCACCACGATGCTGCCGACCTGTTGTTCGTGCATCAACGTCACGGCTTCGCGCAATGGCGTCTGCGGGGCGCATGTCACCGGGTGGCGCATGGCCAACTCGCCCAGTCGGGTATTGAGCGAATATTGGGTGCCCAGGGTTTCCACGGCTTTTTGCTGCACTTGCTGGTTGACTTGATCCAGCAGGCTGCTGACGCAGCGCAGGGCGAAGTTGCGGAAGGTGTCCGATAGCGAAAACAGGCGGATGAATGCCGGCTTGTTCAGTTGCAGGCAGAAGGTGTCTTCGCCGGCCAGGTGCTCGGTGCGGGTCGCCCGTTCACCCAGCAACGCCGCGAGAGGGAAACATTCGCCAGTGGTGATCTCGAAGACCGTTTCGGTGCTACCGTTTACCGTATGCGGACGCTCGCCCACGACCCGGCCTTGCTTGACGATATAGAAGTGCTCGACCGGGCCGTCAGCGGGTTTGATGATGCTCTCGCCGGGGGCGTAAAAACGCATCTGACATTGCTCGACCAGATACGCCAGGTGAGCGTGTTCCATCTGATTGAAGGGCGGGAAGCGCTGGAGGAATTGCAACGTGCCCTGGATGTTCTGCAACACCGCGGTTTTCCCTGCCTGTGTGAAGGCGTCCGCTTTACTCATAACCATTACCGCAGTCTTTTTTGAATTGTTGTTGTCGGATGACCCAGACATGGTCGACCCCTGTGGCCGGAGTGCCCATTGGACGTAAGTCTAGGTAGGCGATTGGTATGCTGAAATGTCGGAAGAATCCTACGCAACTGTGCGAAAAACCTCTCCGTCCCCCTATTGGAAAAATATCCGACGAAGCGCACATTTAAGGCCTGCTTAGCGATGTCTCGTCACTGTGCTAGGGAAATGAATTGAACATGTAGAGAAAGCCATGTCCGACCACGATATTTTGAGCGACGCCGAGCGCGAAGCCTTGAGCGCCGTCATGCTGGAACCTGACCTGCCGCCACAACGGGTGCTGATCGTCGATGACGATAAAGACGCCAGGGAACTGTTGTCAGAGATCCTGGCGCTTGACGGTATTCACTGCATGACGGCGGCCAGTGGCGAAGCAGCACTCAAGATGCTGGAGGAGAAACCTTCGATCGGACTGGTGATTACCGACCTGCGCATGGGCCTCATCGACGGCCTGGACCTGATCCGACAGGTGCGCGAGTCGGTACGGGCGGCGTTGCCGATCATCATCGTCTCGGGTGATGCCGACGTGAAAGATGCGATCGCCGCGATGCATTTGAATGTGGTGGACTTTCTGCTCAAGCCGATTGATGCCGGCAAGCTGCTGGAACTGGTCAAGCATGAACTTGGGGTGGACCCTTAGTTCCAGCCAGTAAACCCTGCGCTATTCGACTGGGGGATCGCGGACAGCCCAAAAAGAAAAAGCCCTGATCTTTCGATCAGGGCTTTTTCATGTCCGGCGCAGACGCTCAGTTACAGGCCATTGGCAGCCTTGAACTCGCGACGACGACGGTGCAGGACCGGCTCGGTGTAGCCGTTCGGCTGCTTCGTGCCTTCGACCACCAGTTCGACCGCCGCCTGGAAGGCAATGTTGCTGTCGAAGTTCGGGGCCAGCGGACGGTACAGCGCGTCGCCGGCGTTCTGACGGTCAACCACCGGCGCCATGCGCTTGAGGCTTTCCATCACTTGCTCTTCGGTGACGATGCCGTGACGCAGCCAGTTGGCGATGTGCTGGCTGGAAATACGCAGCGTTGCACGGTCTTCCATCAGGCCGACGTCGTTGATATCCGGCACTTTCGAACAGCCGACACCCTGGTCGATCCAGCGCACCACGTAACCGAGAATGCCCTGGCTGTTGTTGTCCAGTTCGTTCTTGATCTGTTCGGCGGTCCACTGCGGGTTGACCGCCAGCGGGATGGTCAGGATGTCGTCTACCGAAGCATGGGCACGTTTGGCCAGTTCGGCCTGACGGGCGAAAACGTCAACCTTGTGGTAGTGCAGCGCGTGCAGCGCAGCAGCGGTCGGCGAGGGTACCCAGGCGGTGTTGGCACCGGCCATCGGGTGAGCGATTTTCTGTTCGAGCATCGCCGCCATCAGGTCCGGCATGGCCCACATGCCTTTACCGATCTGTGCGCGACCTTGCAGGCCGGTGCTCAGACCGATATCGACGTTGGAGTTCTCGTAGGCGCCGATCCATTTTTCCGCCTTCATGTCCGCCTTGCGCACCATCGGGCCGGCTTCCATGGAGGTATGGATTTCATCGCCCGTGCGGTCGAGGAAACCGGTGTTGATGAACACCACGCGCTCGCTCGCCGCCTTGATGCAGGCCTTGAGGTTGATCGTGGTACGACGCTCCTCGTCCATGATCCCGACTTTGAGGGTGTTGCGCGGCAGGCCCAGCACGTCTTCGATGCGACCGAACAGCTCGTTGGTGAACGCCGCTTCTTCAGGGCCGTGCATCTTCGGCTTCACGATGTAGATCGAGCCGGTGCGGGTGTTTTTGCGCGAGGTGTTGCCGTTCAGGTTGTGCATCGATGCCAGGCAAGTCACCAGGCCATCGAGAATGCCTTCAGGCACTTCGTTACCGTCTTTGTCGAGGATCGCATCGATGGTCATCAGGTGACCGACGTTGCGCACGAACAGCAACGAACGACCGTGCAGGCTCAGTTCACTGCCATCGATGGCGGTGTAGGTGCGGTCGGCGTTCATGGTGCGGGTAAAGGTCTGACCGCCCTTGGCGACTTCTTCCGACAGATCGCCCTTCATCAGGCCGAGCCAGTTGCGGTAGATCACCACTTTGTCATCGGCATCGACCGCGGCAACCGAGTCTTCGCAGTCCATGATGGTGGTCAGCGCGGCTTCCATCAGGATGTCTTTGACGCCGGCCGCGTCGGTCTGGCCGACCGGGGTGCTGGCGTCGACCTGGATTTCGAAATGCAGGCCGTTGTTTTTCAGCAGGATCGCGGTCGGTGCAGCGGCATCGCCCTGGAAGCCGATCAGTTGCGCATCGTTGCGCAGGCCGGTGTTGCTGCCGCCTTTGAGGGCGACCACCAGTTTGCCGTCGACGATCTTGTAGCCGGTGGAGTCTACGTGAGTGCCGGCAGCCAATGGCGCGGCTTCATCGAGGAACGCACGGGCGAAGGCGATGACCTTGTCGCCGCGAACCTTGTTGTAGCCTTTGCCTTTTTCCGCGCCGTCAGCTTCGCTGATGGCATCGGTGCCGTAGAGCGCGTCGTACAGCGAACCCCAGCGGGCGTTCGAAGCATTGAGAGCGAAGCGGGCGTTCATCACCGGCACCACGAGTTGTGGACCGGCCATGCGGGCGATTTCTTCATCGACGTTTTGCGTCGTTGCCTGGAAATCGGCCGCTTCTGGCAGCAGATAACCGATGTCTTGCAGGAAAGCTTTGTAGGCCACGGCGTCGTGCGCCTGGCCTGCACGTTCCTGGTGCCAGGCATCGATACGAGCCTGGAAATCATCGCGTTTGGCGAGTAGGGCTTTGTTCTTCGGTGCCAGGTCATGGATGACCTTGTCGGCACCGGCCCAGAACTTATCGGCGGTGAGGCCGGTACCGGGAATGGCTTCGTTGTTCACGAAGTCGAACAGGACTTTGGCGACCTGCAGGCCACCGACTTGAACGTGTTCAGTCATTGCTTGCCTCACTCTGCTCAGCTATTTCGCTTTTCAGCTCTTCAATTTAACAATGAAGCCTCTGGCCATTTAAACCACAAACCCCTCTACCAGTACATGCCCATGACAGGCGGCTGGGTTGGGACCAATCAACGGCTTGGGGCCTTGCTGACAGGGCTTTCAGGGTTGCGAACGTGCCTGCGGCAGACATCGATCCAACGTTATGTAGTGCGCGCTGCGGCATACTACATGATGAATTGCGGTTGTGAAAATTAGACTAATTACGTCGTTCTGCGACCCCATGACGCATTGCGGTCACGTCGGGGAGCGTGATGTTCTCAAAAAACTATTGGATTGTTCCAGTTAAATATCAAAAGTTGTACACATTATCTTTGGTGCTCTGCTATGGGGTGCCTGTTTTTGTGGCGAGGGGGCTTGCCCCCGTTGAGTGGCGAAGCCGCTCCCGTGCATGTACCACGAAAAATTACATCCGCTCATTTTGCGACTGCTGCGCAGCCGAACGGGGGCAAGCCCCCTCGCCACAATGTTCCCCTTGCCTATACTTGGTTCTCTATAACAAAAGTCATGACTGGAGGGCTGCGCCATGGACCACCTCGTACTCACTGTTTTTGCTCCGGACAAGCCCGGGCAAGTCGAGCGCATTGCCCAATGCATTGCCGAGCACGGCGGCAACTGGCTGGAAAGCCGCATGTCGCGCATGGCGGGACAATTCGCCGGGATTCTGCGGGTGGGCGTGCCGGCCGAGGCCTACGATGAATTGGTCGCGGCCCTGCAGGGCCTGTCCGCCCAGGGCATTCGCGTGTTGGTCGCCGAAAGCAGCATCGAACAATCCTGCACCTGGAAGCCGATCGCCATGGAACTGGTGGGCAATGATCGTCCGGGGATCGTGCGTGACATCACACGCTTGTTGAGCGAGCAGGGGGTGAGTCTGGAACGGCTGGTCACCGAAGTGCGCCCGGCCCCGATGAGCAGCGAACCGTTGTTCCATGCCGAAGCGATTCTTGCCGTCCCGCTGACGTTGTCGCTGGACGTGCTGCAATCGCGCCTGGAAACCCTGGCGGACGATCTGATGGTCGAGTTGGTGCTGCGCAGTGATCCCTGATCAGGTTATCCAAGTTAAACGTGCACCGGCCTGTGGATAACCTGTAGAGACACCCCGCCAGGCCACGCCGACCGGGGTTCTTCATGATCTGATCAAAAAACCAGCAGTTTCAGCCACTTGCGCACAATCGGCGGGGATCACGCTGTGGATAACCTTGGGAAGGAATGATGCAGGCCACGGGAGACGTGGCCTGTAGGCTTTTGTGTGTTTTTTGATCAGCTTCGGCGGCGCAAACTTATCCACGCATCGATGCTGTAAACCGCCAGACCGGCCCAGATAAACATGAACGCTACCAAGGTACTGGACGACAGGTGCTCGCCAAACAGCAGAACGGCTTGCAGCAGAACCAGGGTTGGCGCCAGGTACTGAAGAAACCCCAGTGTCGTGTAGGGCAAATGCCGTGCAGCAGCGTTGAAGCAGACCAGCGGCACCAGCGTGATCGGGCCGGCGGCGACCAACCACCAGGCCTGGGACGTGGTCCAGAATTCGGCCTGGGCGCTGCTGGCCGTCGGATTGAGCAGCAACCAGCCAAGGGCAATCGGCACCAGCATCCAGGTTTCCACCACGAGCCCCGGCAGTGCCTTGACCGGTGCCTGCTTGCGAATCAGGCCATAGAAGCCGAAGGTCAGGGCCAGCACCAACGACACCCACGGCAGACTGCCGACTTGCCAGACCTGCTGCGCCACACCCACCGTCGCCAGGCCGACGGCAATCCATTGCATGCGCCGCAGCCGTTCGCCGAGGATCAGCATGCCCAGCAACACGTTCACCAAGGGGTTGATGTAGTAACCGAGACTTGCCTCCAGCATGCGGCCGTTGTTCACCGACCAGACGTAGGTCAGCCAGTTGGCTGCGATCAGCGCGCCGCTCAGGGCCAGGATCGCCAGTCGCTTGGGGTTCTCCCGCAGCTCGCGCCACCAGCCGGGATGCTTCCAGACCATCAGCAACAAGGCGCCGAACAGCGCCGACCACAGCACCCGGTGGATGATGATTTCCACTGCGGGCACGCTGGCGATGGCTTTGAAGTAGAGGGGGAAAAGCCCCCAGATGATATAGGCACTCAGGCCCAGAATGTACCCGCGACGCGGGTTGGCGGCTTGCATGCAGAATCCTTGCTTAGGCAGCTAACAAAGAGAGGATTGTAAGGAGATTTGTCTGCGAATGTCCTGACTGAATAGGTAGGACATTTGTGAACACGGACAACCTGTGGGAGCGAGCTTGCTCGCGATAGCGGTGGATCAGCTTGTATCAATGTTGAATTTGCTGCCGTCATCGCGAGCAAGCTCGCTCCCACAGGGTTTCGGGTGGGGTTAGAAGAGTTTCAGCGGTTCTTCATTGAGCGCCGCCAACTGCTCGCGCAACGCCAGCACCTGATCCCCCCAATAACGCTCGGTGCCGAACCACGGAAAACTGCGGGGGAAGGCAGGATCGTCCCAGCGGCGGGCGAGCCAGGCGCTGTAATGCAGCAGGCGCAGGGCGCGCAACGGTTCGATCAAGGCCAGTTCACGGGGATCGAAGTCGTGGAATTCGTTGTAGCCGTCCATCAGTTCCGACAACTGGCTCAGGCAGTCCTGGCGATCGCCAGCGAGCATCATCCAGATGTCCTGCACTGCCGGGCCCATGCGGCAGTCGTCGAGGTCGACGATATGGAACATCTCGTCACGGCACATCATGTTGCCGGGGTGGCAGTCACCGTGCATGCGGATGTTCTGGTGCGGCGTGTTGCTGTAGGCATCTTCCACACGCTTGAGCAGATCGCGGGCCACTGACTCGTAGGCCGGCAGCAGGCTGCGGGGGATGAAGTTGCCGTCGAGCAATGTGGCCAGCGAGTCATGGCCGAAGTTTTTTACCGCCAGCGCTTCACGGTGCTCGAACGGCCGGGTCGAGCCGACCGCATGCAGGCGCCCGAGCAACTGGCCCAGGCGATAGAGTTGGTCGAGGTTGCCCGGCTCCGGTGCTCGGCCGCCACGGCGGGGGAACAGGGTGAAACGGAAACCGTTGTGTTCGTGCAGGGTTTCACCGTTGTGGATCAACGGCGCCACGACCGGCACCTCGCAGTCGGCGAGTTCGGCGGTGAACTGGTGCTCTTCCAGAATCGCTTCGTTGCTCCAGCGTTGCGGCCGGTAGAACTTGGCGATCAGCGGCTCGGCGTCTTCGATACCGACCTGATAGACACGGTTCTCGTAGCTGTTGAGCGCCAGGATGCGCGCGTCGCTGAGAAAGCCGATGCTTTCGACGGCATCGAGCACGAGGTCTGGTGTGAGGGTTTCAAACGGGTGGGCCATGCTGACTCCTGCGCGCAGCAGGCTGCTGCGTCCGGCCAGGCATGGTAGCGCAGACGGCGGGGCTTTAGGGGGTGGGCTTGAGGTGTGCGTTGTATGTGCTGACGCCATCGCGAGCAAGCTCGCTCCCACAGGTCATGCGCCAGATATGAAATCGCGCCAATCCTGTGGGAGCGAGCCTGCTCGCGATGAGGGGTTGTCAGGCGCCGACGATCCCGCCATCTTCCCGCGAAATCGCCATCACCGAAGACCGCGGCTTGCCGTTGGGCAGGTGCTCGGGGAAGGTAGAACCGCCGTTCTCACCCGGATGCTGAATCCCGACAAACAGGGTTTTCTGGTCCGGCGAGAAGCTGATCCCCGTCACTTCACAACCTACCGGGCCAACCATGAAGCGACGAATCTCGCCGGTTACCGGATCGGCACAGAGCATCTGGTTGTTGCCCATGCCGGCAAAGTCTCCGGCGTTGCTCGAATCGCCGTCGGTGAGAATCCACAAGCGTCCGGCCTTGTCGAAGCCCAGACCGTCAGGGCTGTTGAACATGTTCTGCGGCGTGATGTTCGACGATCCGCCTTTTGGTGTGCCAGCGTGAACCCCCGGATTACCGGCGACGACGAACAGGTCCCAGGCAAAGGTTTTCGAGCCGTGATCGTCACGCTCGGTGCGCCAGCGCAGGATCTGGCCGTAGACGTTCTTCTCGCGCGGGTTCGGCCCGCCCGCCGGTTGCCCGTCTTCGCCGCGTTTGGCGTTGTTGGTCAGCGTGCAGTAGACCTGGCCATCCTTGGGGCTGACCACGATCCATTCCGGGCGGTCCATGCGCGTGGCTTTCACCACACTGGCGGCGAGACGCGCGTGAATCAAAACTTCGGCCTGATCGGCAAAACCGCTGCTGGCGTCGATGCCGTTTTTGCCGTGGGTCAGTTCGATCCATTCACCCTGGCCTTTCGGGTGATCGACGTTGCCGTCGCCGGCATCGAACCGCGCCACGTACAGGGTGCCGTGGTCGAGAATGTCACGGTTGGCCTTGGGGTTCTTGTGGTCGATCTTGTCGCGGCTGACGAATTTGTAGATGAACTCACCGCGTTCATCGTCGCCCATGTACACCACGGCATGACCGTCGCCCGTTTCGGCCAGTGCGGCGTTTTCGTGCTTGAAGCGGCCCAGGGCCGTGCGTTTGACCGGCGTCGATTTCGGATCGAACGGATCGATCTCCACCACCCAGCCGTGACGGTTGAGCTCGTTGGGGTTCTTCGCCATGTCGAAGCGCTCGTCGTGCTGGTGCCAGTTGATTTCTTTGCTGGTGGCCACCACGCCGTAGCGTTTTTGCGCCGGGTCGAACTTCTGCTCGGCGTTGCTGCTGCCGAAGCAGTCGGTGAAGTTCTCTTCACAGGTCAGATAGGTGCCCCACGGCGTCTTGCCGTTGGCGCAGTTCTGGAAGGTGCCCAGGACGTTCTTGCCGTGCGGATCGGCACTGGTTTTGAGCAGGGCATGTCCGGCGGCCGGGCCGCTCAGGGTGATCGGTGCGTTGCCGTGAATGCGGCGGTTGTAGCGTGAGCCCTGGACGAACTGCCATTGGCCGTTCTTGCGCTGCACTTCAATCACCGACACACCTTCGCAGGCCAAAGCCTTGCGCACTTCTTGCGCCGATTGCGGCATGCCGCCGTGGGCGTAGAGGTAGCGGTAGTTGGTGTATTCGTTGTTGATCGCCATCAGCGCCCGGTCTTTTTCGCCCGGAAACTCGAACAGGCTCATGCCGTCGTTGTTGTCGCCGAACTGGACTTCCTGATGTTCGGCGCTGCCGTTGCCGCTCGGGTCGAACGCCGGACCGTCCTTGTGCAGGGGCTGGCCCCAGCTGATCAGCACCGAGGACTTGTAGCCCAGCGGCAGGGTGATGGTGTCGCTGGTGGCGGCGGCAATGCTGTCGAAACCCAGCAACTGGCTGTTGCCGGCACTGACACTGGCGGCCATCACGCTGCGGCTCAGCAGGTTGCCGCCAAGGAACATCGCCGCGCCGCACAGGGCACCTGCGCTGATGAAGCCGCGACGGCTGAGGCCGACCATGGTTTCGAGGTCGGTGGACTGGTTTTCTTCTAATAGGCTCATTTCAGGCTCCCTGCGGATTTTGCAGACACCTTAATGATGAGTCATGAACCTTTTGTTGCAGTTCTGCTTACAGTGGTGTGCCCAGCAGTACCCTGGACGGCGAAAACTCCACGCGCACCGGTTTGCCGCACGTCAGCCCCGATGCTTGCAGATGACTCGGTTCGGCCAAGGCGCATAGAGTCAGGCCGTTGGGCAGGGTGATGCGCACTTCGCTGGGACCGTCGTCGGCGTCGAGAATTTTTTCGATGATGCCGCTGAGGCAATTGTTTTCAGGCGTTTCGACAGAGTCGATTTGCAGCACGTCGAGCCAGCCGGCCTTGATCAATGCCACGACTTCAGTGCCGATTTGCAGTTCCAGGCGCTCGGTGCTGTCGTGGGTAATTTGCGCGGCGACGATCACGCCTTCGGCGACTTCGAGGCGAATCAGGTCGTTGCGTCCCTGAGGTTCGATCGCAATCACCTTGCCGTGCAACTGATTGCGCGCGCTGGTGCGCAGCATCAGGCGCCCGAGCAGATCCAGATCGCTCGCGTCTTCAGTTGCTTCCAGCACTTGGGCCTGCAAGGCTTGCAGCTTCTGATACAGGCGCAACACCCGCTCACCTTCGTTGGACAGGCGCGCACCGCCGCCGCCCTTGCCGCCGACAACCCGCTCCACCAGCGGCTTCTGCGCCAGGTTGTTCAGCTCATCGATCGCATCCCAGGCAGCCTTGTAGCTCAGGCCCGCACTTTTTGCCGCGCGGGTGATCGAGCCTTGTTCGGCGATGTGCTGCAGCAGGGCGATGCGCTGCGGACGGCGGACAATGTGCTGGGACAGCAAGGTTGGCAAAGACATGACAAGTCGCTTTGGGTGGTGACGATGGTGAGGACGTTGGTCGCTTGGGCCGCGCGAGTCAAGTCAGGGTGTCTCGCCGGGTTTGGGCGTGCGGGCCAGGCAATAGACGTCGACCCTCGCCGCCCCGGCGTCCATCAACAGGCGAGCCAGGGCCTGGGCCGTGGCTCCGGTGGTCAGTACGTCGTCGACCAGAGCCAGGTGTCGGCCTTTGACGACCGCGCCGGGTGCCAGGGCGAAAGCATTGCGCAGGTTCCTTAGGCGGGCTTCGGCGTTCAATGCCTGTTGGGCGTCGGTGTCTTGAGTGCGCAGCAGCAACCGTTCGTTGCAAGGGATATCGAGACTCGCACTCAACCAGTGAGCCAGCATCGCCGCCTGATTGAACCCGCGCTGGCGCAGGCGCCGATTGGCCAGCGGCACCGGGATCAGCGCCTGGGGTCGCAGCAGATCGTCTTCGAAGCGATGTTGCAGGTATTGAGCGAGAAGTTCGGCGAGCAGGCGGCCAAACGGCCACTTGGCGTTGTGTTTGAAGCGGGTGATCAGGCTGTCTACCGGAAAGCTGTAGGTCCAGGGCGCAATCACTTGTTCGAAGGCCGGTGGCTGCTTCAGGCAATGGCCGCAGGTCAGTCCCGCGGCCGGGAGCGGCAGGGCGCAGGTCAGACAGTGATCACCGAGCCAGGGCAACTCGATTTCGCAGGCCGTGCAGACAGGAGGAATGCCGTCGGCCGCTTCATCGCACAAAAGGCATGATTGTTTGTTTTTTAACCAGATGTAAACCTGTCCTTCGTATCGTGGTTGACAGCGCATCGCTCTTCCTTAAATATGCCGAAACATCTGTGAAGCGGCTGTGAAACTCCATTACCCAGCCGACTGCCAAAGCATAATTCAAAGGAAACGCCCATGAGCGCCAGCACCACTGCCACCCTGCGTCATGACTGGACTTTGGCCGAAGTCAAAGCACTCTTCGTTCAACCATTCAATGACCTGTTGTTCCAGGCGCAGACGGTGCACCGTGCGCATTTCGACGCCAACCGCGTCCAGGTGTCGACCCTGCTGTCGATCAAGACCGGCGCCTGCCCGGAAGATTGCAAATATTGTCCGCAGTCCGGTCACTACAACACCGGCCTGGAAAAAGAGAAACTGATGGAGGTGCAGAAGGTCCTCGAAGAGGCCGCTCGCGCCAAGGCCATCGGTTCGACCCGCTTCTGCATGGGCGCGGCGTGGAAGCATCCGTCGGCCAAGGACATGCCGTACGTGTTGAAGATGGTCGAAGGCGTGAAAGCCATGGGCCTGGAAACCTGCATGACCCTCGGTCGCCTGGATCAGGAGCAGACCGAAGCGCTGGCCAAGGCCGGCCTCGACTACTACAACCACAACCTCGATACCTCGCCGGAGTTCTACGGCAGCATCATCACCACCCGCACCTACAGCGAACGCCTGCAAACCCTGGCGTACGTGCGTGATTCGGGGATGAAGATCTGCTCCGGCGGCATTCTGGGCATGGGCGAGTCGCTGGACGACCGCGCCAACCTGCTGATCCAGTTGGCCAACCTGCCTGAGCATCCGGAGTCGGTGCCGATCAACATGCTGGTGAAAGTCGCCGGTACGCCGCTGGAAAATGCCGACGACGTCGATCCGTTCGACTTCATCCGCATGCTCGCCGTCGCGCGCATCCTGATGCCGCAATCCCACGTGCGCCTGTCCGCCGGCCGCGAAGCCATGAACGAGCAGATGCAGGCCCTGGCGTTCTTCGCCGGTGCCAACTCGATTTTCTACGGCGAAAAACTGCTGACCACCGCCAACCCGCAGGCCGACAAGGACATGCAACTGTTCTCGCGCCTGGGCATCCTGCCGGAAGCCCGCGAAGAGCACGCCGACGAGGTGCATCAGGCAGCTATCGAGCAGGCGTTGGTGGAGCAGAAGAGCAGCGAGCAGTTTTACAACGCGGCTGTTTGAGTCTTCCACCGACTTCTCTGGCTGGAATGCAAAACACTGTGGGAGCGAGCTTGCTCGCGATTGCGTCAGGTCCGTCGACATCAATGTTGAATGTGACGCCGCCATCGCGAGCAAGCTCGCTCCCACAGGGATCGCATTCATTTTGATTTCTGTGATCTGAACTTCGAGGCCTGCATGTCTTTCGATCTCGCCGCACGCCTTGCCGCCCGTCGTGCCGAAAACCTCTACCGCCAGCGCCCGCTGCTTGAAACCCCGCAGGGGCCGCAAGTGGTGGTCGATGGCCAGCCGTTGCTGGCGTTCTGTAACAACGACTACCTGGGCCTGGCCAATCATCCGCAAGTGATCGAAGCCTGGCGTGCCGGCGCTTCGAAGTGGGGTGTGGGCGGAGGGGCATCGCATCTGGTCATCGGCCATAGTTCCCCGCACCATGCCCTGGAAGAAGCGTTGGCCGACCTGACCGGTCGCCCGCGGGCGTTGCTGTTCACCACCGGCTACATGGCCAACCTCGGCGCAGTCACGGCGTTGGTGGGGCAGGGTGATACGGTGCTCGAAGACCGGCTCAATCATGCGTCGCTGCTAGACGCGGGGTTGTTGTCCGGCGCGCGGTTCAATCGTTATCTGCACAACGACCCGGCGAGCCTGGCCAAGCGCCTGGAAAAAGCCACCGGCAATACGCTGGTGGTCACCGACGGCGTGTTCAGCATGGACGGTGATATTGCCGACTTGCCGGCGCTGGCCCGAGAAGCCAAGGCCAAAGGCGCCTGGTTGATGGTCGACGATGCCCATGGTTTTGGACCGCTGGGTGCCAACGGTGGCGGCATCGTCGAACACTTTGGCTTGAGCCAGGATGACGTTCCGGTGCTGGTCGGCACCCTCGGCAAGGCGTTCGGTACGGCGGGTGCCTTTGTGGCTGGCAGCGATGAGCTGATCGAAAGCCTGATCCAGTTCGCTCGCCCCTACATCTACACCACCAGCCAGCCCCCCGCGCTGGCCTGCGCCACGTTGAAAAGCCTGGAACTGCTGCGCAGCGAACACTGGCGCCGCGAGCATTTGCAGACGCTGATCCGCCAGTTCCGCGCGGGTGCCGAACAGATTGGCCTGGAGCTCATGGACAGCTTCACGCCGATCCAGCCGATCATGATCGGTGACGCGGGGCGAGCGGTGCGCCTTTCGCAAATGCTGCGTGAACGCGGGTTGATGGTGACCGCGATTCGCCCGCCGACCGTACCCGCCGGCAGTGCCCGGCTGCGGGTCACGTTGACGGCTGCCCACAGTGAGGCTCAGGTACAGCTATTGTTAAACGGACTGGCCGATTGTTTTCAACAACTGAAGCCGGAGCCAAGCCATGCGTGATCGTCTGATTCTGCTGCCCGGCTGGGGCCTTGGCGTTTCACCGCTGGAGCCTCTGGCGGCGGCCTTGCGCGGTTTGGATGAGCACCTGCGCGTCGAGATCGAGCCGTTGCCGGAGCTGGAGTCGAGCGATCTTGAAGAGTGGCTCGATGAGCTTGATTCGACCTTGCCGCAAGACGTGTGGCTGGGCGGTTGGTCATTGGGCGGCATGCTCGCCTGCGAATTGGCGGCCCGGCGTGGCGATCGCTGCTGTGGTGTGTTCACCCTGGCCAGCAACGTTTCTTTTGTCGCTCACGATCAATGGACAAGCGCCATGTCCGGGGAAACCTTCGATGCGTTTCTGGCGGGATGTGAAGCCGATCCGCGCGCGACCTTGAAACGCTTTTCACTGCTTTGCGCCCAAGGCGCCGAAGACCCACGCGGATTGTCGCGGTTGTTGCTCGGCGGTGCCCCGAACACCGCTGCGCCGGTGTTGCTGAGTGGCCTGCAAGTGCTCGCGCAACTGGATACACGACAGGCGCTGCATTCGTTCCGCGGTCCGCAATTGCATCTGTTCGCCGGCCTCGACGGGCTGGTGCCGGTGGAAGCGGCGGGCGAGTTGTTGGCATTGCTGCCGGATGTCGAAATTGGTCTGATTGAACAGGCCAGCCACGTGTTTCTCTTGGAGGATCCCCACGGTGTGGCGGGGGCGATCCAGGCCTTTTTGCATGAGTCCGGCGATGACTGATTTATCCCTTCCCAACCTGCCCGGCGCCTTGCCCGACAAGCGCCAGGTAGCAGCCTCATTCTCCCGTGCGGCAGCAAGCTACGACAGCGTGGCCGAGTTGCAGCGTGATGTGGGCAGCCAACTGCTCGGGCGCTTGCCGCACGACTTCGTACCGCAGCGCTGGCTGGACCTGGGCTGTGGCACCGGGCATTTCAGTCGTGCTCTGGGTGAGCAATTTCCGGGCAGCCACGGGGTGGCGCTGGACATTGCCGAGGGCATGCTCAACCACGCCCGGCCATTGGGCGGTGCCACATACTTCGTGGCCGGCGATGCCGAGCGACTGCCACTGCAAGATTCGTCTTGCGACCTGATCTTCTCCAGCCTGGCGGTGCAGTGGTGCGCGGACTTCGACTCGGTGCTCAGTGAAGCCTTTCGAGTACTGAAACCGGGCGGCATTTTCGCGTTTGCTAGTCTGTGTGTAGGGACGTTGTTTGAATTGCGCGACAGCTGGCGCGAAGTCGACGGCATGGTGCACGTCAACCGCTTCCGGGAGTTTGGTGTTTATCAACAACTGTGTGCGGCCAGCGGCTTGAGGGCGGTCAGTCTGCAAAACCTTGCGCACGTGCTGTATTACCCGGATGTGCGCAGCCTGACCCATGAACTCAAGGCGTTGGGTGCGCACAATCTCAATCCCGGGCGGCCGGGTGGCTTGACCGGCCGGGCGCGGATTTTGGGTTTGATCGAGGCTTACGAACAGTTTCGTCAGGCCCAGGGACTGCCGGCGACTTATCAAGTGGTGTACGCCGTTTTGGAGAAACCCTTATGAGCGCAGCCTATTTCATCGCCGGCACGGATACCGATGTCGGTAAAACCACGATCGCTGCGGGGTTGCTGCATGCGGCGCGTTCGGCAGGTTTGAGCACGGCGGCGGGCAAGCCGGTCGCTTCCGGTTGCGATGTGACACCTAAAGGCCTGCGCAACGCCGATGCGCTGGCCTTGCTGGCGCAGTGTTCGCTGCCGCTGACCTATGCACAGGTCAATCCGATGGCCTTCGAGCCGGCCATTGCCCCGCATCTGGCGGCGCGAGAGGCGGGCGTGGCGCTGACGGTGCAGTCGTTGCTGGCGCCGATGCGGCAGATTCTGGGCATGCAGGCGGACTTCACCCTGATCGAAGGCGCTGGCGGCTGGCGCGTACCCCTGGCGGATCAGGACAATCTGTCGGACCTGGCCATCGCCTTGAAGCTGCCGGTGATCCTGGTGGTCGGTGTACGCCTGGGGTGTATCAGCCATGCCTTGTTGACCGCCGAAGCGATTGCCCGGGACGGTTTGCAACTGGCGGGATGGGTGGCCAACATCATCGACCCGAAGACCTCGCGGTTGGAAGAAAACCTGGCTACCCTGGCCGAGCGCCTCCCGGCACCGTGCCTGGGGCGTGTGCCGAAACTCAAGGCCGTTACGGCCGAGGCAGTGGCCGAGCACTTGCAACTGGACCTGTTGGACTGAGGCGAGTGGCTTGCGGGCTTTGCCTATGGCAAGGCACTGTGCCATTAGTGTTTTTGTCGAGTGTTTTACCGGCCACTCTGCTTCAATGGGCACTATTGATCCTTTGAAAGGACGAGCTCTCCCTTGGAAATCTCAGGAAACACCGCTTTTTATGCCGGTCTGAGCACTCTTCAGACAGGGCAGAACCGTGTCGATCAAGCCGCCGGGCAGATCGCCAACACGACGATCGAGCGCTCGGTCACCAGCCAGTCCTCCGAGGCGCAGGTCGATCGTCTGCGATCGGTTGATCGCAGCCGGCAATCGGACCTGGCCAGCAATGTGGTCGAAATGGCCCAAGGCAAATTTCAAGTCGAACTGGGCGCCAAAGTCGCCAAGGCATCCGACGAAGTGCTCGGAACGCTGATCGATACTTTCGCCTGATCCTCATTGAATCCGTCTCTCCAACGCCGCGTCTGTTCGCGGCGTTTTTCTGCGTAAGTCCTTCTCACTCAACTAATCTTTTCTGCAGGGTGGCTCGCTCGGTCTATGCCCGTCGTGCGGTTGCGCGCAGATGTGCCTGATCGGCGGTGACGAATGGAAAAAGATCGACGCTTGACAAGATTTGGGCGTAAACGTATGTTTCAAACAACTGTTTGATCGCAACAACAAATCAATGCGGTCGTTCATTCCCGGTTACATCAGCAGAGGTTTATCGCTATGCCTGACTACAAGGCCCCCTTGCGTGATATTCGCTTCGTTCGTGACGAGCTGCTCGGCTACGAAGCGCACTATCAGAGCCTTCCGGCTTGTGCCGACGCAACTCCGGACATGGTTGACGCCATTCTTGAGGAAGGCGCCAAGTTTTGTGAGCAGGTACTGGCTCCGCTGAACCGCGTGGGCGATCTCGAAGGCTGCACCTGGAGCGAGTCCGGCGTTAAGACCCCGACTGGTTTCAAGGAAGCCTACAAGCAATTCGTCGAAGGTGGCTGGCCAAGCCTGGCTCACGACGTAGAGCACGGCGGCCAAGGCCTGCCAGAGTCCCTGGGTCTGGCCATCAGCGAAATGGTTGGCGAGTCCAACTGGTCGTGGGGCATGTACCCAGGCTTGTCGCACGGTGCGATGAACACCATCTCCGAGCACGGCACCCCTGAGCAGCAAGAGGCTTACCTGACCAAGCTGGTTTCCGGCGAGTGGACGGGCACCATGTGCCTGACCGAGCCGCACTGCGGCACAGACCTGGGCATGCTGCGCACCAAGGCCGAGCCTCAGGCCGACGGTTCCTACAAGGTTTCCGGCACCAAGATCTTCATCTCGGCCGGTGAACACGACATGGCCGACAACATCGTCCACATCGTACTGGCCCGCCTGCCGGATGCCCCGGCCGGCACCAAAGGCATCTCCCTGTTCATCGTGCCGAAGTTCATGCCGAACGCCGATGGTTCGGTTGGCGCGCGTAACGCTGTGTCCTGTGGTTCCCTGGAACACAAAATGGGCATCCACGGCAACGCTACCTGCGTAATGAACTTCGACGGCGCTACCGGTTTCCTGATCGGCCCGGCGAACAAAGGCCTGAACTGCATGTTCACCTTCATGAACACCGCACGCCTGGGTACTGCGCTGCAAGGCCTGGCCCACGCTGAAGTCGGTTTCCAGGGCGGCCTGAAATACGCTCGCGACCGTCTGCAGATGCGCTCGCTGACGGGTCCCAAAGCGCCGGACAAAGCCGCTGACCCGATCATCGTGCACCCTGACGTACGCCGCATGCTGTTGACCATGAAGGCATTCGCCGAAGGCAACCGCGCAATGGTTTACTTCACCGCCAAGCAGGTCGACATCGTCAAGTACGGCGTGGACGAAGAAGAGAAGAAGAAAGCCGACGCACTGTTGGCGTTCATGACTCCAATCGCCAAAGCCTTCATGACCGAAGTCGGTTTCGAGTCGGCCAACCACGGCGTGCAGATCTACGGCGGCCACGGCTTCATCGCCGAGTGGGGCATGGAGCAGAACGTCCGCGACAGCCGCATCTCGATGCTGTACGAAGGCACCACCGGCATCCAGGCACTCGACCTGCTGGGCCGTAAAGTGCTGATGACCCAGGGCGAGGCTCTGAAAGGCTTCACCAAGATCGTCCACAAGTTCTGCCAGACCAACGAAGGCAACGAAGCGGTTCAAGAGTTCGTCGCTCCGCTGGCCGCATTGAACAAGGAATGGGGCGAGCTGACCATGAAGGTCGGTATGGCCGCCATGAAAGATCGCGAAGAAGTCGGCGCAGCCTCCGTGGACTACCTGATGTACTCCGGTTACGCCTGCCTGGCCTACTTCTGGGCCGACATGGCGCGCCTGGCTGCCGAGAAACTGGCTGCCGGCACTTCCGAAGAGGCGTTCTACACCGCCAAGCTGCAGACTGCGCGCTTCTACTTCCAGCGCATCCTGCCGCGTACCCGCACTCACGTCGTAACCATGCTGTCGGGCGCCAACAACCTGATGGACATGAAAGAAGAGAACTTCGACCTGGGCTACTAAGCCTTAGCGAAGTACTTGAAAAAGCCGCTGCTCCTTCGGGAACAGCGGCTTTTTTGCTTTAAAGGTTGGCGGTGGAAAATGTTTGCAACGCCCTTTGAAAAATACCTCAGTAATTCACTCAGTAACTCGGGCTTCCTGCCGTTACAGTAGTTGGCACATTGCCATCTATTGATTTGACGGGTCGGAGCTTTACCCTTGCCGCGCTCATCTGCTGTACGTTTCAGTCATTTCCTGCCGTCATTGCTGCTGTTGGTGGCGGGGCTTGCGGCTGCTTACATCAAGGATCTGAACGTCTTCTTCACGTCGCTGTTCAACGTGCTGCCCACCCTGGTGTTGTTGCTCGGTGGCGCCTATTGCGCGGTGTACCGACGCCAGCGTGAACTGTTTCTGATGGTCACGGTGTACATCGCCTACTTCCTGCTCGACACCCAGACCGACTATTACCGCGACAACGGCAAGGTGCGCGACGATGCCGCGGTGGTCTTTCATTTGTGTTGCCTGCTGCTGCCGCTGCTGTTTGGCGTGTTCGCGGCGTGGCAGGAACGCACCCATCTGTTCCAGGACATGGTGGCGCGCTTCGCAGTCTTGCTGGCGGTCGGCAGCGTTGCGCTGGGGCTTGAGCAAAGTTATCCACACGCGCTGCTGATCTGGCTGTCGGAGATTCGCTGGCCTGCCTTGCATGGCGCCTGGATGAGCCTGATCCAGTTGTCCTATCCGGTGTTCATCGCTGCGTTCCTGCTGCTGACCTGGCAATACTGGCGCAACCCGCGACCGCTGCATGCCGCGCAATGGGTGGGGCTGCTCGGGTTGTTCTGGATGTTGCCGAAAACCTTCATCCTGCCGTTCACGCTGAACATCATGTGCAGCCAGGTGATGCTGATGATTGCCGCCGCCGTTGCCCACGAGGCCTATCAAATGGCGTTCCGCGACGAACTGACCGGGCTGCCGGGCCGTCGCGCGTTGAATGAACGCATGCAACGGTTGGGGCGCAACTACGTGTTGGCCATGAGCGACGTCGACCACTTCAAGAAATTCAACGACACCCACGGCCACGACGTCGGCGACCAGGTGCTGCGACTGGTGGCCAGCAAGCTGTCGAAAATCGGCGGTGGCGGTAAGGCGTATCGCTATGGCGGCGAGGAATTTGCCCTGGTGTTTGCAGGCAAGACCCTCGAAGAGTGCATGCCGCACCTGGAAGTCATCCGCGAGTCCATCGCCACTTACAACATTCAGCTGCGCAATCAGGAAAACCGCCCGCAGGACGATAGTCAGGGGCGCCAGCGGCGTGCCGGTTCCGGTGCGTCGAGTGTGTCGGTGACGGTCAGTATCGGCGTTGCCGAACGGATCGAACAACGCACCCCCGAAGAGGTGCTCAAGTCCGCTGACCAGGCGCTCTACAGCGCCAAGGGCGCCGGGCGCAACTGCGTGATGGCGTTCGGGCAGAACCGTCGTGGCGCCGTGCGCATGGACGCCGCTACGGTTGAGTGATGATGGCGCATTCAGCGAGCGCAAAGTGATTGTGAGGCGTGGTCGGCAGCAGTAGGTTGGAGAAATCTGCCGACGGAGAATGACCATGCCCGAGTACAAAGCTCCCTTGCGCGACATGCGCTTTCTGATCGACCACGTCTTCGACTTTCACAGCAACTACGCCGCGCTGGGGGCCACCGATGCCAGCCCGGACATGGTCAATGCGATCCTCGAAGAAGGGGCGAAGTTCTGCGAAAACGTACTGTCGCCGCTGAACCGCAGTGGCGATGAAGAAGGCTGCCATTTCGACAATGGCGTGGTCACGACGCCCGCGGGCTTCAAGCAGGCATTCGCCCAATATGTCGAGGGCGGCTGGCATGGCCTGGCGGCGGATCCGGTTTACGGCGGTCAAGGGTTGCCGATCTCTCTGGGCCTGGTGATCAGCGAGATGGTGGCTTCCAGCAACACCTCATGGGGCATGTACCCCGGTCTGACCCACGGTGCGATGTCGGCGATCCACGCCCATGGTACCGAGGAGCAGAAACAGACTTATTTGAAGAAGCTCACCGCTGGCCAATGGACCGGCACCATGTGCCTGACCGAAGCCCATTGCGGCACCGACCTGGGCATCATCAAGACCCGCGCCGTACCTCAGGCCGATGGCAGCTACGCGATCTCCGGCAGCAAGATCTTCATCTCCGCCGGCGAGCACGACATGAGCGCCAACATCATTCACCTGGTGCTGGCCAAATTACCGGACGCACCGGCCGGGACCAAGGGCATTTCGCTGTTCATCGTGCCCAAGTTCCTGCCTGATGCGACGGGGGACGCAGGCGAGCGCAACGGCGTGTCCTGCGGCTCGATCGAACACAAAATGGGCATCAAGGCTTCGGCTACCTGCGTGCTGAACTTCGACGAGGCCAAGGGCTTCCTGATCGGCGAGCCGAACAAGGGCCTCAACTGCATGTTCACCATGATGAACCACGCGCGACTGGGCACTGGCATGCAAGGGCTGTGTCTGGGGGAGGCGAGCTTCCAGGGCGCGATCAAATACGCCAACGACCGTTTGCAGATGCGCTCGCTGAGCGGCCCGAAAGCGCCGGAAAAGGCCGCCGACCCGATCATCGTGCACCCTGATGTGCGGCGGATGTTGTTGACCATGAAAGCCTTCAACGAGGGCAACCGCGCGCTGACCTACTTCACCGCACAGTTGCTCGACGTTGCACACCTGAGCCCGGACGAAACGGCGCGCCGGGATGCCGAAGACTTGCTGGCGTTCCTCACGCCAATCTGCAAAGCCTTCATGACCGACACCGGGCTGGAGGTGACCAACCATGGCATGCAAGTGTTTGGCGGTCACGGGTTCATTCGTGAATGGGGAATGGAGCAACTGGTACGCGACTGCCGGATCGCGCCGATCTATGAAGGTACCAATGGTATTCAGGCGCTGGACTTGCTAGGGCGCAAGGTACTCGGCAGCCAGGGCAAGCTGCTGCGTGGCTTCACCAAAATCGTCCACAAGTTCTGCGCGGCGAACGCCGAACATCCACAACTGGCCGGGTATGTGGCGCAGCTCAATCAACTGAACCAGCAGTGGGGTGAATTGACCACCAAGGTCGGTATGGCGGCGATGAAAAACCCGGACGAAGTCGGTGCTGCGTCGGTGGATTACCTGATGTACAGCGGTTACATCATCCTCGGCTACCTGTGGTTGCGCATGGCGCTGGTGGCTCAGGCGCAGCTCGATGCGGGCAGCGGTGATGGTGACTTCTGCCGGGGCAAGCTGGCGACCAACGAGTTTTACTTCAAGCGTCTGTTGCCACGCACTGCCGCTCATCGGGCGGCCGTCGAAGCAGGTAGCGATTGCCTGATGCAACTGCCGGCGGAGCTATTTGCGCTCTGACACCTACCCTATAGGAGCGAGCTTGCTCGCGATGGTCGTGAACGATAACGCGTAAAACCAGATGCCCAGTGGCGCCTTGGGGTTTTTCGCGAGCGGGCTCGCTCCTACAGTTTCATCCGTTCACTCCCGTTTACGACAATGACTAAAAATAACAAAATGGTCATGAGTTGACCCTATGTGTCGCAAAAGTTGTTGAGGTACACTCCGACCCAACGAAAACACTCTTCCTGTGAATCACCTGTATAGATCTTGCGAGGTTTGCCATGGCTGACTACAAAGCGCCCCTGCGCGATATGCGCTTCGTCCTCAATGAAGTTTTCGAGGTCGCCAAACTCTGGGCCGAACTGCCTGCACTGGCCGAGACTGTGGATGCAGAAACCGTCGAAGCCATCCTGGAAGAAGCCGGCAAAGTCACCAGCAAAAGCATCGCACCGCTGAGCCGTGCCGCTGACGAAGAAGGTTGCCATTGGGCGGACGGTGCCGTCACCACGCCGGCCGGTTTCCCACAGGCCTATCAGACCTACGCTGAAGGCGGCTGGGTCGGTGTCGGTGGTGATCCGGCCTATGGCGGCATGGGCATGCCCAAAGCCGTTTCGGCCCAGGTCGAGGAAATGGTCAACTCCGCCAGCCTGTCGTTCGGCCTGTATCCGATGCTGACCGCCGGCGCTTGCCTGTCGATCAACGCCCACGCCAGCGAAGAACTGAAAGCCGCGTACCTGCCGAACATGTACGCCGGCATCTGGGCCGGCTCCATGTGCCTGACCGAGCCGCACGCCGGTACCGACCTGGGGATCATCCGCACCAAGGCCGAGCCTCAGGCCGACGGATCCTACAAGGTCAGCGGCACCAAGATCTTCATCACCGGTGGCGAACACGACCTGACCGAAAACATCATCCACCTGGTGCTGGCCAAGCTGCCGGATGCACCGGCGGGGCCGAAAGGCATTTCGCTGTTCCTGGTACCGAAGTTCATGGTCAATGCCGATGGCAGCCTGGGCGCGCGCAACCCGGCCAACTGCGGTTCGATCGAACACAAGATGGGCATCCAGGCGTCCGCCACCTGCGTGATGAACTTCGATGAAGCCGTGGGTTTCCTGGTCGGCGAGCCAAACAAAGGCCTGGCGGCGATGTTCACCATGATGAACTACGAGCGTCTGGGCGTCGGTATCCAGGGCCTGGCCACGGGCGAGCGCTCGTACCAGAACGCCGTGGAATACGCCCGCGACCGTCTGCAAAGCCGTTCGCCGACCGGCGCGCAGAACAAGGACAAAGTGGCTGACCCGATCATCGTCCACCCGGACGTGCGGCGCATGCTGCTGACCATGAAAGCCTCGAACGAAGGGGGGCGTGCGTTCTCCACCTACGTGGCGATGCAACTGGACACCGCCAAATTCAGCGAAGACGCCGCCACCCGCAAGCGCGCGGAAGACCTGGTGGCGTTGCTGACCCCGGTGGCCAAGGCGTTCCTGACCGATCTGGGGCTGGAAACCACCGTACACGGCCAACAGGTGTTCGGCGGCCACGGTTACATCCGTGAGTGGGGCCAGGAGCAACTGGTGCGTGACGTGCGCATCACCCAGATCTACGAAGGCACCAACGGCATCCAGGCGCTGGACCTGGTCGGGCGCAAGATCGTCGGTAGCGGCGGGGCGTTCTACAACCTGTTCGCCGACGAGATTCGCCACTTCACAGCGACCGCCAGCGCGGACCTCGCCGAGTTCACCAAGCCGCTGAACGACGCCGTGACCACCCTCGATGAACTGACTGCGTGGTTGCTGGACCGGGCGAAGAGCAATCCGAACGAAATCGGCGCGGCGTCGGTCGAGTATCTGCAGGTGTTCGGCTACGTGGCCTACGCCTACATGTGGGCCCTGATGGCCAAGGCGGCTTTCGGCAAGGAAGCGCAGGACGACTTCTACGCCAGCAAACTGGGCACGGCGCGGTTCTATTTCGCTCGCCTGCTGCCGCGGATTCACTCGTTGAGCGCGTCGGTGAAGGCCGGTAGCGAATCGTTGTTCCTGCTGGATGCGGGACAATTCTGATGAAGTAACGTTATGTAAGCATTCTCTTACATAACGTGCTGCTGTTCTCCCATAGATGCAAATTGGATCCACAGCTAATCTACTTCTCATGGACGTAGCGCAGGAAGCGCAAAGCAACAACAGGGACACGTAGGATTCTGCCAGGACGGCGGAGTGAAATGGATGTCAGGGAAACAGTCTGCAAAGCCCCGCTTCGGCGGGGTTTTCTTTTGCCTGAAGAAAAGTTTTCAGCTTGGCACATCCAGAGCCTGCGCGCTGTTCAAGCGCCCGTCCGGGCCATTTATCACCTCTTCCAGCAATGTCCTCAGCAATGCCAGCGAGGTCTGCTGCCGTTGCACATCCCGACACACCAAACCGACTTTCAGCGGCACTCGCGGTTCGCTCAGGGGTTTCCACAGCAGTTCGTGGTTACCATGGGTCTTTTGCGAACGACCGGGCAGTACCGTCGCCAGGCGCGTGTGCGGCAGGCTGTCGAGGATGCCGGCCATGTTGTTCAATTCGGCTTGCACCTGTGGGCGACGTCCGAGGCTTGTCAGCTGTGCCTGCCAGATCTGCCTGATCTGAAACTCTTCGCCCAGCAGCAACATCGGCAGTTCGGCAGCCTGACTCATGGACACTTTCTTGAATTCACGCAGCGGATGCTCTGCCGGGATGACCAGGGTCAGTTCGTCTTCGTACAGCATCACGCCATGCAAGCCAGGCTGGCGGGGTGGCAGGTAGCTGATGCCGATATCCAGAGAACCGTTGAGCAGTCGCCGCTCGATTTCCAGGCCGGTCAGTTCGTAGATCTGCACCACCAGATGCGGCTGCGCCTTGCGCACCCGCTCGAGCATCTGCGGAACGAGGCTGGTGTGCACAGTCTGCAATACACCAATGGCCAGGGTGCGCAGTGCCTGACCCTTGAAGTTGCCGAGCGCTTCCCGTGCCCGTTGCAGGCCATCGAGCAAAGGCAGGGCGTGGTTGTACAGCGTATGGGCTGCGAGGGTCGGCAACAGGCGTTTGCTGCTGCGCTCGAACAGGCTCACATCGAGGTTTTGCTCGAGGTGGCGGATTTGCTGGGACAGCGCCGGCTGGGAGATGGACAGGCGCTCGGCGGCCCGGCCCACGTGGCCTTCTTCATAGACCGCGACGAAATAACGCAGTTGCTTGAAATCCATAAGTATTACTTATCGAAAATGCTGGGAAATCGAAATGGCTGAACGCCTCGCCTGAGCCTAGTCTAACCGCATTCACAGGGCTTACAGGGCCACAGAGCGCGATGAATACCCTTTGCTTCGATGGTATTTACATAGGTAAGGCAAAAAACCTCAAAAGGGTTTTTTTCAGATGAACCTGTTCAGTCTGCGCCGCAGCCCTCCCAGTCTTGATGATCTGGTCATGGACGCCTCCCCGCCATCCCAAGGCGTTAACCTTTCCAGCGAGTACTTGATGCCCAGTGTCGAGCGGCCAAAACAGGTGTTTGTGCGTGGCCAGGGTTCATGGTTGTGGGACAGCGATGATCGTGCGTACCTGGATTTTTCCCAGGGCGGCGGGGCCAACAGCCTCGGTCATAGCCCTTCGGTACTGGTCAATGCAATCACAGCCCAGGCTCAGTCGCTGATCAACCCGGGTTTTGGCCTGCATAACCGCGGCATGCTCAGCCTCGCCGAACATTTGTGTGCAAGCACCGGCAGTGATCAGGCCTACCTGCTCAATACTGGCAGCGAAGCCTGCGAGGCGGCGATCAAACTGGCGCGTAAATGGGGTCAACGGCATCGCGGCGGTGCGTCGCGAATCATTGTGGCCAACAACGGTTGCCACGGCCGGAGCCTGGCGACGATTTCGGCGTCGGACAGTTCGACATTGGCCAACCGGTTCGAGCCGCAATTGCCAGGCTTCAGTCGTGTTCCGTTCAATGACCTGCCAGCGTTGCATGCGGCCGTGGATGAACGGACCGTAGCGATCATGCTTGAGCCGATCCAGAGCGAAGCCGGCGTGGTCCCGGCCACCGTGCACTATCTCAAGGGCGTTGAACGCCTGTGCCGTGAACTCGGCATCTTGCTGATCTTCGACGAAGTGCAAACCGGCATCGGCCGTTGTGGCACCTTGCTCGCGGAACAGTCCTGCGGCATCACGGCGGATATCGTCGTGCTCGGCAAAGGCTTGGGCGGCGGCGTGCCATTGGCCGCGCTGCTGGCGCGGGGCAAAGCTTGCTGTTTCGACATTGGCGAGTTGGCAGGTACTCATCACGGTAATGCGTTGATGACTGCGGCGGGGCTTTCGGTGCTCGATACCGTGCAGGACAAGGCTTTCCTCAAGCACGTCGCAGAGGCCGGTCAACACCTGCGTGAAGGGTTAGGGCGTTTGGCCCATCGTTACGGTCACGGCGAGTTGCGCGGACAAGGGTTGCTTTGGGGGCTGACGCTGTCGGACGACTCCACTGACGCGGTGGTCAAGGCCGCGCTGTACGAAGGCTTGCTGCTCAATGCCCCGCAAGCCGACTGCCTGCGCTTTACCCCTGCGCTAAATGTCAGCAACGCCAACATCGATGAAATGCTCCTGCGCCTGGCGCGCGCCTTCTCCCGAGTGCGAACCGCACAATTGCAGTGCCGCAAAGGGATTGCCGTCTGATCAGACGCGCCCTGTACACATTCCAGAACCGTCTCGCGGTAATACGCACGCCCCACGCCCGATACTTTTGGCGTGGGGCGTTTTTTTGTGGCCGGTTTTTTCCAAAGGCAGTTTCGGCTTGAGCGGTTAACACATTAATGGCTTTCTAGCGTGCATCGGCAGGGAGTGCCGGTGCCAGCGAAACGGTGTTGCTGTCGCGTTGGTTTTGATTCCTATACCACTGAGTGGTATGTTTTATGGAAGGGATGCCCATGTCACCAAGGCTGTTCAAGACAAAGCGCTTCGCAATGCAGGCTGCCAAGGCCTGGATCGGTGATGACGAGCTCAGGGAGGCATTCACCGAAATGCTCAATGGTCAGGCTGACAATTTGGGTGGCGGGGTCTGGAAGAAGCGCTTGAATGCCAACCGCCATCGCTCGATTATCCTGGCCAAGGGCGGTGCTCATTGGGTCTATCAGTTTCTGTACGCAAAAAAAGATCAGAGCAATATCAGTCCCAGGCATTTGCTCGACTTGCGAGAGTTGGCCAAGACATATGGTGGACTGACCGAAATGGAAATTCAGCAATTGCTGGATGCAAAGGAGTTTGTGGAGATACTAAATGAGTAAAAAATTCAAAAGTGAGCTATCGGAGTCGATCCACGAATCGGCCAGTGCCTTGTACGCCATAGGTGCAATCAGCAAGGCGACCATGCGTGAGTTCGATGAATCCTGTCTTGCAAGAGTGCCGGATGCGATTCCCGCGCAGGAGATCAAGGCACTGCGCGAGCGCAACAATGTCAGCCAACCGGTGTTCGCGCGCTACCTGAACACCAGTGCTTCCACGGTCAAGCAATGGGAAGCAGGGGATAAGCACCCCAGTGGCATGGCGTTGAAGTTGCTGAGTATCGTGCGCAAACACGGTCTGGAGATACTGGCCTGAGGAATCGGGCTGAACCCTGACAAACGGCACAGGTCGATTAGCTGTAGGGCTCGAGCGAGCCCACCCCAATCAGGAGCTGCCCCATGGACTTTATTCGCATCATCATCGCCATCCTGTTACCGCCATTGGGCGTGTTTCTGCAAGTAGGATTCGGCGGAGCGTTCTGGCTGAATATTCTGCTGACGTTGTGCGGTTACATTCCGGGGATCGTGCATGCGGTGTACATCATTGCCAAGCGCTGAGTCGAGTGTCGGCAGGTAGATCGCCTTCGCGAGCAGGCTCGCTCCCACATTCGACCGAGTTCTTCCAAAGGAACGCGATTAATTGTGGGAGCGAGCCTGCTCGCGATTGAGGCGCCACCGTTTCGGCAATGAACGCAGGCTTCAGTCCACTGAATCCATCACCCGCCGATAAAACAACCACTCCTGCTCCAGCGCATGGGCCTGGTTACCGGCCTTGCGAAAGCCATGGCGTTCATCGGCGTAGTAATGCGCTTCGACCAGGATGCCATTGTCCTGCAGTGCCGTGACCATGTCGCGGGTCTGTTGCGGGACGACCACGGCATCCAGTTCTCCTTGAAAGAAGATCATCGGCACGCGGATGTTGCCGGCATGCAGCAGCGGCGTGCGGGCGGCGTAGCGTTCGGCATCCAGTTGCGGATCGCCGATCAGCCAATCCAGATAGTCGCTTTCGAATTTGTGGGTCGCGCGCCCCAGCGCCACCGGGTCGCTGACCCCATACAGGCTGGCGCCGGCGCGGAACACGTTGTGAAAGGCCAAGGCGCAAAGGCTGGTGTAGCCGCCAGCGCTGCCGCCGCGAATGAACGCCTGATCGCCGTCGATCAAGCCTCGCTGCTTGAGGTAACTGACCACGGCGCAGGCGTCTTGCACATCAACATCACCCCAGCCCAGGTGCAGTGCCTGGCGATAGGCCCGGCCATAACCGCTGCTGCCGCGATAGTTGAGATCAGCCACGGCGAAGCCCCGCTGTGCCCAGTACTGGATACGCGGATCGAGCATCGGGTAACACGCCGAAGTCGGTCCGCCATGGACGAACACCACCAATGGCGGTTTCGCCTCGCCGGTCATCGCCGGGTAGAAGAAGCCGTGTGCTTCGCCTGAGCCACTTGGGTAGCGCAAGGTTTGCGGGCGGCTGATCTGTTCGGGAGCAAGCGGTGCGATGCCGCCGGCCAGCACTTGCACTTGCCGGCTCTGACGGTCGATGGCGATGACGGCGGCTGAACTGACGGGCGACGCCGCGATGCAATAGATGAACTGCTCATCCACGGCGAGATGGCGGAAGCGGCTGTAGTCGCCGGTAAAGTCGGCGCTGGAATCGCCGCCTATGCCCAGTCGGCCAAACCCACCCTCGGTCCAACTGGCCAGATAACTGTTATCGCTCAGCGGCAACCAGGTGCTGCCGCCGAGTTGCCAGGGCGCGGGGCCATGGTCGGCGCTGGCACTTGGCAATGGGCTCAGGCCTTTTTCAGATTCTTTCCAAGGCTGCCAGTAACCCGCGCGATCCGTCAGGCAATACAGGCGACCGCCGGCATCAAACCGCGGTTGTTGCACAGACTCTTGAGTGCCGTCGCCCGTCACACAACGAGCCTCGGCAAAGCCGCCGTTGGCGAGGCGCTCGGCAACCATCAAGCGGGTCGCTGTCCATGGCTGATCCGGGCGACTCCACTCGATCCAGGCCAGGCGCCGGGCATCCGGGCTCAGCGTCGGTGCCGCGTAGAAATCAGCACCCTCGGCCAGCAAGTGACGTGCGCCATCCAACAGATCGATCGCCACCAATCGGTGTTGATCGCGGTGCTCCTCGACCGCCAGCACTTGCCCGTTGGCGAACTGCAGATCGCCATAACGGCACGCCCCGGACGTCAGCCTTTCGGGCGCTTCGTCTTGCAGTGATTGCCGATACAACTGCTGGTCGGCCTCATTGACGAAAACGATTCCATCGTCCGTCAGACAAAACGCCCCACCGCCATATTCGTACACCCGACTTCGAACGCTGAACCCCGGTGGCGTCAGGCATTTCGCTGCGCCGTCACGCCAATGCCAGATCCGGCACGCAGCGTCTTCGGGGCGGTATTCGTTCCAGAACAGGCCCTGTCGACCGACCTGCAGTTCGGCAAAGTCGATACCGGCGGCCACGGCTTTGGCAGCGCTGAAAGGTTCAGCTTTTGGCGATGAGGCGTGAGTTTCGTTCATTGCGAAAGGCCAGTTGGTCGATGGTCTGGGTCGCGTGCCCGGCTTCTTCGCGAGCCTTGAGGATCACGCCGTGTTGTGGCGACTTGCTGCATACCGGGTCGGCATTGCTTGCATCGCCGGTGAGCATGAACGCCTGGCAGCGGCAGCCGCCGAAGTCTTTTTCTTTCTCGTCACAGGAGCGGCACGGTTCGGGCATCCAGTCGTACCCGCGAAAGCGGTTGAAACCGAACGAGTCGTACCAGATGTGCTGCATGCTGTGGTCGCGCACGTTGGGAAACTGCACCGGCATCTGTCGGGCACCGTGACAGGGCAGGGCGGTTCCGTCTGGCGTGACCGTCAGGAAAATACTGCCCCAGCCGTTCATGCAGGCTTTCGGGCGTTCTTCGTAATAGTCCGGCGTGACGAAAATCAGCTTGCACGGATGCCCTTCGGCTTCCAGTTTTGCGCGGTATTCGTTGGTGATGCGTTCGGCGCGCACCAATTGCTCCCAGGTCGGCAAAAGCCCAACGCGATTGAGTTGCGCCCAGCCGTAGAACTGGCAGGTGGCGAGCTCGACGAAGTCCGCTTCCAGTGCGATGCACAACTCGATGATGCGGTCGATCTGGTCGATATTGTGCCGATGGGTGACGAAGTTCAGCACCATCGGATAACCGTGGGCCTTCACCGCCCGGGCCATTTCCAGTTTCTGCGCGAAGGCCTTTTTCGAGCCGGCCAGCAGATTGTTTACCTGCTCGTCACTGGCCTGGAAGCTGATCTGGATGTGATCCAGGCCGGCCTTCTTGAAGTCGCTGATTTTCTGTTCGGTCAGGCCGATGCCGGAGGTGATCAGGTTGGTATAGAAACCCAGCTTGCGTGCTTCAACGATCAGCTCTGCGAGGTCCTGACGCACCAGCGGTTCGCCACCGGAAAAGCCAAGCTGCGCGGCGCCCATTTCCCGCGCTTCACGAAACACCTTGATCCACTGCTCGGTGCTCAGCTCTTTGCCTTGCTCGGCGAAATCCAGCGGATTGGAGCAGTACGGGCATTGCAGCGGGCAGCGATAAGTCAGCTCGGCGAGCAGCCACAGCGGCAAGCCGACCTCGGGTTTGGGCGGTACTTGCCTTGATGAATCAGGCAAGTTCGATCCAGTGCTGCGCACGGGCAACCTCCATGAATTGCTCGATGTCGTCTCCGAGTTCGGGCACGCCGGGAAACTGTCGGTCGAGCTCATTGATGATGGCCGCGACATCCCGTTCACCATCAATCAAACCGCCGATCAGCGCGGCACTTTCGTTGAGCTTGATCATGCCTTCCGGGTACAGCAGCACGTGGCCTTTTTGCGCCGGTTCGTACTGGAAGCGGTAGCCGGGACGCCAGGTCGGGGTCTTGCTGCGATCGAAACTCATAAGGTGATTCCTTTGTGCCAGACCCGTTCCCCGGTCACGCTGTGATACGGCGGGCGTTTCAGTTCGTAGGCCATGCTCATGGCATCAAGCATGCTCCAAAGAATGTCCAGTTTGAACTGGAGAATTTCCAGCATGCGCTCCTGGCCTTCACGGGTGGTGTAGTGCTGCAACGTGATCGCCAGACCATGCTCGACATCACGCCGTGCCTGGCCCAGGCGCGTGCGGAAATACTCGTAGCCGGCCGGGTCGATCCATGGGTAGTGCTGGGGCCAACTGTCCAGGCGCGATTGGTGGATCTGCGGGGCGAACAGTTCGGTCAGCGAGCTGCTCGCGGCTTCCTGCCAGCTGGCGCGGCGGGCGAAATTGACATAGGCGTCCACGGCGAAGCGCACGCCGGGCAGTACCAGCTCCTGGGAACGCAGTTGGTCCGGGTCGAGGCCCACGGCCTGGCCCAGGCGCAGCCAGGCTTCGATGCCGCCGTCTTCACCGGGCGCACCGTCGTGGTCCAGCAGGCGTTGAATCCACTCGCGGCGGATCTCGCGGTCCGGGCAGTTGGCCAGAATGGCCGCGTCCTTCAGGGGGATGTTCACCTGATAGTAGAAACGGTTGGCGACCCAGCCCTGGATCTGTTCGCGGGTGGCCCGGCCTTCGTACATCGCCACGTGATAGGGGTGATGGATGTGGTAGTAGGCGCCCTTGGCGCGCAGAGCCGCTTCGAATTCGGCGGGGGACATCGGGGTGTCAGTCATTGCGGTTCTCCGGGGAACAACCAGGATATGTGTTGCTGCTGCCGGCCTCATCGCGAGCAAGCTCGCTCCCACAGGGGAATGCGGTCAACTGTGGGAGCGAGCTTGCTCGCGATAGGGCCATCCGCTACAGCACAATACTCATGCCGTCATACGCCACTTCAACCTGACGCCGATCCAGTTCCGCGAGTTCTGGCGAGTCTTCATCGAGAATCGGGTTGGTGTTGTTGATGTGGATAAGTACTTTGCGCTGGTTGGGCAATTGCTCAAGCACTTCGAGCATGCCACCGGGGCCGCTCTGCGCCAGGTGTCCCATCTCCCGACCGGTGCGGGTGCCGACGCCGCGACGCTGCATTTCATCGTCATCCCACAACGTTCCATCGACCAGCAGGCAATCGCTGCCGGCCATGATTTCCAGAAGCCCTTCATCCACCTTGCCCAGGCCCGGTGCGTAGAACAGTTTGCCGCCGGTGTTGAGGTCTTCGACGATCAGGCCGATGTTGTCGCCCGGATGGGGGTCGAAGCGGTGGGGTGAGTACGGCGGCGCGGCACTGCGCAACGGCAGCGGGGTGAAGCGCAGGTTCGGGCATGCCGGTACGCTGAAGCTCTGGTCGAGTTCGATGCGATTCCAGGTCAGCCCGCCATTCCAGTGGTTGAGCATGGTGAACAGCGGAAATCCGGTGCTCAGGTCTTCATGGACCATGTCGGTGCACCAGACCTGATGCGGGCATCCTTCGCGCAACATGAGCAGGCCGGTGGTGTGGTCGATCTGGCTGTCCATCAGGATGATCGCGCCGATCCCGGTATCGCGCAGGGCGCGGCCCGGCTGCATCGGGGCGAAGCCCTGGAGTTGGGCGCGGATGTCCGGGGAGGTGTTGCACAGCACCCAGTTCACGCCGTCATCGGAAATCGCGATGGACGATTGCGTCCGCGCCTTGGCCCGCAGGCTGCCGTCGCGAAAGCCCGCGCAGTTCACGCAGTTGCAGTTCCACTGGGGGAAGCCGCCGCCGGCAGCGGAACCTAGAATCTGGACAAACATGGACGCTCCATCATTTCAACGCTGAAAATAAAACGCCTCGGATAACCGAGGCGTTGTGCTGCATCTCTGCCAAAGCTGAGATTAGCGGCTTGCGAAGTACATGGTGACTTCAAAGCCAATACGCAGGTCGGTGTAAGCCGGTTTGGTCCAAGCCATAAATTGAACTCCTTCAGGTAGGGTAGGACAGCGCTATCTATAGGTATAGTCCACCTCAAATCAGAGAGGTTCCAGATAGTTAGGTTGCTATGTTACTCAAAATTTCAAAGAAATTGCCCGTGAAACTTTGAGAAAGCTCCTTGCAGCCCCGGTAATGATCATTTTGCCGCTTGCCATGGCGCACCCGGGGTAATGCTGTTGGCAAGGCACAGCCAGCCGCCTTCGGCCTGATTCAGGCGTTGGGCCGCAGCCAGTAGAACGCTCCGGTCAATGCGCACAATGGCCTCGGGCAGGTGCGTCAGATAATCCGACGAGCGGCCGGCCAGTTTGCCTTGCCAGAGCAATTCGGCCGCTTGAGCCGTGGTGAGCGCAGCGCTGCAAAACTGATCCGCCAGGGCCTGGCGTTGAGCGTTGAAGGTGGTGTCGTCGAGTGCGTTGATCAGTTCCGGCAATCGATTCAGGAATTGCTCAATGTGTTGCAGCAGCTCCACAGGCGCAACGCTTGGCGATTGCACGCCGAACAGCATCCCGGTTTGCCCGTGAATCTGCCGCAGGGCGCTGAACACCGCATAGCCGAGTTGCAACTCCACCCGCAGGCGTTGGTAGAACGGTGTCTGGCAGACATGCGCGAGCAAACGCCACGCGGCTTCGTCGGCCATTTCCTGGGTGGCTGCAGGACAGAACAGCAGTAACGCGTGCTCGCTGGAGGCGGTATCGACAGTGCTCCACAGATGCCGTGCAAGGATCGAAGAGGGCGGCGTCAGTTGATTGTCCGGCGTGCCGGGTATGCGGCTCAAGGCCAGGCCCATGGCCGCTTGTGTCTGAGCCGATAACCCGATGGCCAGCCCATCCCATCGCGCACTCGACCAGAGTGACTGCACGTCATCCGAGTTCGCGGTATGCCCGAGGCAGTATTCGGGTAATGCCTTGAGCAGTTGTCGAATCGGTATTGGCGCAATGCTCGTCGATTCGGCTTGTGAGACAGCGGCGTCAGGTTTTGTCAGTTCTTTCAGCACATGCTCCAGGACGCTGGGCATCGGCTCCTGTAGCCCGTTCAGTTTGAGCAGCCATTCGTTGCCCGATGCACTGAAGGAAAATTCCACACCGGCCTGGTGCGCGTCTTCGCGCAACGGTTGCAGGTGGTTTTCCAGCCGTGATTGAAGGTGGCTACCGGGAGCCGAGTCCAGACGCCAGCGCAGATAAATCGCGCCTTCAGCACCGTTGTCCGGCCATGCCTGGCTGAATTGCATCGGCGAACGTTCACGACGGCTGCGCGAACGGTCCTGGGCAAAAGTGCGCAGGCCTCGGTGGGCGCTGGTCTGGCCGCGAATCAATCCGGCGTTGGCTGCCGGTGCTTCGGAGCACAAGAACGGGTTGGGTGCCGGCAATTGCCATGGGCCGCTGAAGTTATCCACAGCGCCGATTTGTTGAAGGATTTGCTTGAGGGCTGTCACACCTGGCTCGGATAACCCGACTTCGCGTTGTTCGCTGTCCAGTCGGGCCAGTTGCAAGGCGCCGCTGACTTGCTGCTGGCGCTGGAGCAGGGTGGCGTACTCTTCGCGCAATCGGCTCCAGTCTTGCGCGGCAAAGAAACCGAGCCAATCCATCAAGCGTTCTCGGATGCCTGAAGCCGGGTCTGCGGTGGGCAGGGTGAATTCGATATGCAGCAAGGCTTGCCCGGCGAACTGGTACAGCGGCTGGGCTTTGAGGTGATCGGCCAGCCCGCGCTCGCGCAGGTCCGCCATTAAGCCACCGGGTTTTGCCAGGTTCAGCCAGTGGCACAGGAACGCCAACGCATCGGCAGAGAAATCGGGTAGCACTTCAAGGGCAAACAGCAGATCCAGGCGTCGCTCGCCAGTCTGTTGATAACTGTTGGTTGAGGCGTCCATCAGCGGTACTGGGGGCAGTTGAGTGGCTGTCTGGCCTTTGGCAATGACACTGCCAAAGGCTTCGGCCATTGCCTTCAACTCAACGAGACTCTGTGGCCCGGCCAGGCTCAAGGTCATTTGCCCGGTCTGGTAAAACCGCTGATAAAAATCCTGCAACGCCTGCTGAAACTCGGGTTGTTGCAGCGGCAGACTGTCGCGATTGCCGGCATGAAAACCCCGTAGTGGATGAGCCTCGGCCAGGCCATTGAACAGCGCAAATTGCTGCTGCGCCTTGGCATCCTGCGACCAGGCGACAAACTCTGCCTGCAGCACTTCCCGTTCCCGCTGCTGGTCGTCCGGATTCATACGCGGATGGGCGAGCATGTCTGACAAACGCTCCAGCCCACCGGCAAACGCTTGGGGCGGCAGTTCGAAAAAGTAGTCCGTGGTGCGTTCGCTGGTCCGCGCGTTTACCTGGCCGCCATGACTCTGGACATAGGCCATCAACCCTTGCCCGGCGGGAAAACGCTCAGTGCCCAGAAACAGCAGATGCTCAAGAAAGTGCGCCAGGCCGGGCCACGCCAACGGCACATCATGGCTGCCCGCGGCGACCCGCAACGCTGCTGCGCAACGCTTCAAATTCGGGGCATGACGCAGCGTCACCTGCAGGCCATTGGCCAAGGTTTCAGTGTGGGGGCGAGGGTGATTCAGCGCGGGCATGGGCACTTCCAGAACAGTGAAGTGCCAATGCTAGCGGATTAGGACTTGTTCAGCTCGCCGTAAAGCTCGGGGCGGCGATCGAGGAGGTAGCGATTGGCGGCGCGGGATTCGACCATCAACTGACGATCCAGCTCACCGACAATCAATGCTTCATCCAGGCCTGCCTGGGCGATACGGCTGCCATCCGGTGCGGCGATGCTGCTCTGGCCGCAATAATGGATGTCGCCTTCATGGCCGCAGTAGTTGGCGTAAGCCACATAGCATTGGTTCTCGAAGGCGCGGGCGCGCACGGTGACATCGGCGACGAAATCGAACGGAATCATGTTCGCAGTCGGCACCAGGATCAGCTCGGCACCGGCCAGGGCCAGGCGTCGGGCGTTCTCCGGAAATTCCAGGTCGTAGCAGATCAGGAAACCGAGCTTCCAGCCGTTGAGCTCAACGATGGGAAACTCGTCGGAACCTGCGCTGAACATCGAGTGATCCAGATCGCCGAACAGATGGGTTTTGCGGTAGTTGCAGACGCGCTCGCCGTCAGCGTCGATCAACTGCACGGCGTTGTAGATCTGTCCGTCCTCGGTGCGCTCGGGATAGCCATACAAAATGGCGATCCCGGCAGCCTTGGCAATGCGCGCAACCTGCTGCGCCGACTCACCGTTGTACACCTCCGCCAGCACGCTGACGGCATCGACGCCGATGTTGTAGCCAGTCAGGAACATCTCCGGCAGCACCAGCAGATCGGCGCCTTTTGCCTCCAGCGCAAGCTGCTGCAAGCGTTGCAGGTTGCCGGCGACATCCAGGGGCAGCGGCGGACATTGGTAAAGGGCTACGCGCATTTCGGATTCCTCTTACTCGGGCAGGGCGATCGGTCCGATCTCGTTGAACACATCTCCTGGACCCGGATTCTCGGCGTGAGTTGCACCGCCGAAGTGTTTCATGATGCCCCACACCGCGTTGAGCGAGGTCTGTACCGCGCCCTCAACCCAGGCCGGCGTCCACGAAACGTCGTCGCCGGCGATGAAGATGCCGCGCTGTTCGGCTGGCATGTCGTCCTGCATGAAGTGGGCGTACATGCGCTGGTTGTAGCGGTAGTGGCCGGGCAGGGCGCCTTTGAACGCGCCGAGGAAATGCGGGTCGGCTTCCCACGAAACGGTGATCGGGTCGCCGATGATCCGCGCGGCGATGTCGACTTTCGGGTAGATCTTTTTCAGTGCATCCAGCGCCAGTTTCACGCGTTTTTCCACCGGTTGGGGCAGCATTTTCAGCGCGTCGCTCATCCACGAGTACGACAGGCAGATCACCCCCGGCTTGTCGTCGCCGTTGTCGAACAGATAAGTGCCACGGGTCAAGCGATCGGTGAGGGTCATGCTCATCAGGTCGCGGCCGGTTTCCGGATCCTTGTCCTTCCAGAACGGGCGGTCGACCATCACGAAAGTCTTCGACGACTGCATGTAGCGGGTGCGGTCCAAAGCCATCCACATTTTTTGCGAGAACAGGGTTTCGTCGCATTCGATCTGGGTGGTCAACAGCCAGCTCTGGCAGGTGGTCAGCACCGCGGCGTACTCGCGGGTGTCGCCCCAGTTGTCGGTGACGGCGAAACGGCCGCCCGGCGCGTGGGCAATCTTCTTCACGCCGGTACGCGGTGCGCCGTTGTGCAGCGAGCTGAGGCTGGTGCCGACCGGCCAATGCGCGCAACGCTCCGGCACATGGCGCCAGATGCCTTGTGGCACCTGTTCCACGCCGCCGACCACCAGGTGCTGGTGGTCGTCGCAGTTGGTCATCACCACGCGGAAGATTTCCAGCATCGAGTTCGGGAAGTCCGAATCCCAGCCGCCGGTGCCGAAACCGACTTGGCCGAACACTTCACGGTGATGGAACGAGAGCTTGGCGAACGCCTTGGAGGTGGCAACGAAGTCGTAGAAGGTGCGGTCGTCCCACAGCGGCACCAGGGTGTTCCACAGTTCCTTGAGGCGTGGTACGTCGCGGTCGCGAATGGCTTGCTGGATATCGGAGAACTGCGAGCCGGCTTCCAGGGCATCGGCCCAGGCGTCAGCCACTTCCTGGAACAGTGCAGGAAGGTCCGACAGCTTCTGTGCGTAATGGGTCTGACCTTCGAGGTCGATCACCGTGCTGCCCGACGCGGGCGTAAGCGGGTTGGGAAAAGGTTTGGTTTCCAGACCCAGTTTGTCGACGTAGTGATAGAACGCGGTTGACGACACCGGGAAGCGCATCCCGCCCAGTTCGGCAACGATGCCTTCGGCGCCATTGAATGCCTGGGAGCGCAGACGGCCACCCATTTTCGAAGCTTCGTAGACGACCGGTTTCAGGCCCAGCTTCATCAACTCATACGCCGCCACCAGGCCGGCGATCCCGCCGCCGACAATCGCCACTTCGGCACCGTGATTGTGCTCGGGAATACTGCCCAGCCCGGCCGGGTGTTCGATCCAGTCGTCGAAGGCGAAAGGAAAGTCCGGGCCGAAAATGGTGACTGGTTTTTTACCGTCTGCAGGATGGCGATTGTTCTTGTTCATGGCTGACCTTGCTGGCGACCCGACGCGCAATGCGCATCTGAGTATAGGAAAAGATGCCAGCCATTCTAGAGAGCACGGAACACGTTAATAAGACGCAAAGTGTCGTCATTTTGCTATTTGTTTGATCGGTATGACGATCTATCAATACACACTGACCACTGTGGGAGCGGGCTTGCCCGCGAAGAGGCCAGCTCTGGCACCCAAAAAACTACAGGCAGAAACTCAAACCGGCTGCCCCCGATCAATCTTGCTGCTCAAGATGATCGAAGTCGTGGTCTTCTCCACCCCATCCACACTGCCAATCTGGTCCAGCAACTGATCCAGTTGTTCCGGTGAATCGGTGCGCAACCACGCCACATAATCAAATTCGCCACTCACCGCACACAACTGCTGCACCTGCGCCATCGCGCTCAGGCGCCGCAGCACCTCCTTGCCGGAGCGTGGTTGCACGGTGATCCCCACATACGCCTGCAACCCGCCATCCACCACCCGCTGCCCGAGGCGCACGCCGTAGCCGGTGATCACCTTGGCCTTTTCCAGCCGCGCCAGGCGCGAAGTCACAGTGGTGCGGGCAATGCCCAATTGCCGGGCGAGCATGGCCACGCTCTCGCGGGCGTTGATCTGCAGGGCGGCAATCAGTTGGCGGTCGATTTCATCGAGAACAGGCGTGCGAGTGTCAGGCAAGGGTTATCTCCAGCGGCATGGATCAGTGCGCAAGCATGTTACAGGCAGATTCTGCAGGACGCTCGCGACGGAGATTTGATCTAGCCTCAATACCGTTCATGACATTTTTGCCTGCGACAAATTGCCATAAGTAACTAGGTAGTACATTATTCCGCCCTTGTCACAACTGGGGAAAAATTCCGACATGAACAATTCTGGGGCTGCCGCCGGCAGTAAATGGTTGCTGGCGGGGCTGGGTGTGCTGATTGCACTGATCGGGCTCGGCCTAGCCGGTGGCGGTGGCTATCTGATCGCGCTGGGTGGCAGTCGGTATTTCCTGCTGATGGGGCTGGCGATGCTGGCGTCCGGGTTGATGATTGCCCGGCGCAAGCCGCTCGGCGCCTGGCTGTATGGTGTGGCGTTGGTCCTCACTGCGATTTGGGCCGTTTGGGATGCGGGCCTTGAATACTGGCCGCTGGTCTCACGGATACTGACCTTTGCCGTGATCGGTCTGGTTGTGGCGCTGATCTATCCGACCCTGGTCCGTGCTTCGGGCGCGACCGGCGGGCGTGGCGCTTATGGTCTGGCTGGCATTTTGGGTGTCGCAGTCGTTGCGACGATGGCCTACATGTTCGTGCCGACCCACGTGGTCAAGGCCACCACCGAACCCGCGGTAACGCCGGTCACTCCGGGCACCGAACAGAAAGACTGGGCGCACTGGGGCAACACTACCGCCGGTAATCGCTTTGCGGCCCTGGACCAGATCAACAAGGGCAACATCGACAAATTGCAGGTCGCCTGGACCTTCCGCACCGGCGATATTCCGCAAAGCACCGGTGCCGGCGCCGAAGACCAGAACACTCCACTGCAAATCGGTGACACCGTCTACACCTGCACCGCCTACGGCAAAGTCTTCGCCCTGGATGCCGACACCGGCGCCCAGCGCTGGAAGTTCGACCCGCAAGGCACCGCGCCCAACTGGCAGCGTTGCCGTGGCCTGGGCTACTCCGAAACCCCGGTGTCTTCGGACAATCAGCCAACCGCCTGTACGAAACGTCTGTTTCTGCCGACCGGCGACGCGCGTCTGATCGCCATTAACGCCGACACCGGCAAGCCCTGCGAAGAGTTCGGCAACAAAGGCACCGTTGACCTGACCACTGACATGGGCGAAGTAAAGCCCGGTTACTACCAGCAAACCTCAACCCCATTGGTCGCTGGGGACGTGGTGATCGTCGGTGGTCGCGTGGCCGATAACTACTCCACCGGCGAACCGCCGGGCGTGGTGCGTGCCTACGACGTGCGCAGTGGTGAGCTGGTATGGGCATGGGACCCGGGCAACCCGAACACCACCAAACGCCCACCGGCCGGCGAGACTTACACCCGTGGCACGCCGAACGTCTGGTCGGCCATGTCCTACGACGCCAAGCTCGGTCTGGTGTACCTGCCGACTGGTAACGCGACGCCAGACTTCTTCGGCGGCCAACGTACCGAGTTCGACGACAAGTGGAGCTCGTCCATCGTCGCTATCGATGTGAAGACCGGCCAGGTACGCTGGCACTTCCAGACCACTCACCACGACCTGTGGGACTTTGACCTGCCGGCACAGCCACTGCTGTACGACGTGCCGGACGACAAGGGCGGCACCCAGCCAGCCCTGGCGCAAGTCACCAAGCAGGGCGAAATCTTCCTGCTAAACCGCGAAACCGGCGTGCCTATCGCCCGCGTCGAAGAGCGCCCGGTGCCGCAAGGCAAGGTTCCCGGCGAACGCTACTCGCCAACCCAGCCGTTCTCGGTGGACATGCCGTCAATCGGCAACAAGACCCTGACCGAATCCGACATGTGGGGCGCCACGCCGTTTGACCAGTTGATGTGCCGCATCCAATTCAAAGGCATGCGCCATGAAGGCGTCTACACCCCGCCGGGCATGGACCGCGCCCTGCAATTCCCCGGCTCGCTGGGCGGCATGAACTGGGGCAGCGTCTCGGTTGATCCGAACACCCACTACATGTTCGTCAACGACATGCGCCTGGGCCTGGCCAACTACATGATCCCGCGCGATAAGATCAAAGCCGGGGCCAGCGGTATCGAAATGGGTGTGGTACCGCAGGAAGGCACGCCGTTCGGCGCCATGCGCGAGCGCTTCCTCTCGGCGGTCGGCATTTCGTGCCAGAAACCACCGTTCGGCACCATGTCGGCCATCGACCTCAAGACCCACAAGCTGATGTGGCAAGTCCCGGTCGGCACCGTGCAAGACACCGGCCCGCTGGGCATCCGCATGCACCTGCCGATCCCGATCGGCATGCCGACCCTCGGCGCATCGCTGGCCACCCAGTCGGGCCTGCTGTTCTTCGCCGGCACCCAGGACTTCTACCTGCGCGCCTTCGATACCGGCAACGGCAACGAAATCTGGAAGTCGCGTTTGCCAGTGGGCAGCCAGTCCGGGCCGATGACTTACGTATCGCCGAAAACCGGCAGGCAGTACATCCTGCTGACGGTGGGTGGTGCGCGGCAGTCGACCGATCGTGGGGATTATGTGATTGCCTATGCTTTGCCCAAATAAGGTGATGTAGGAGCGAGCTTACTCGCGAAGGTCGTGAACGATAACGCGTGCTGTCTGAATGGGCGCGGTGCTTTCAAGTCCATCGCGAGCAGGCTCGCTCCCACATTGCGCGGGGCATCAGGATGGACAGCGACCGTCACTCGTAGTCGAATGCGAGAACGAAGGTTCCGAGGCAATGGATATGACGAGGAAGATGCCCCCCGCAGTACGAGATCATGCCCTGCAGATCGCCCACCACGAAATGGGCCACTACGTCGTGGCCCGCGCCCTGGGGTTTGAAACGGGCGGCGTGACCCTGACGGTGACTATGGATCTGCGGCACCAGGGAGGGGCCTGCATTACGCTGGTGCGCCCAATTTCGTCGATGGAAGCCATGAAGGAGCATCTGGAAGCCCGGATGATGGTGCTCCTGGCTGGCGCAATGGCGCAGACACTCCCTTCAAAAACTTCAGCCGCCAAACGCGTCGATAAGCCGAAAGCCACAGCCATCCTCAAAGGCGAGCAGGGGGCTGAACAGGATTACGCAAAAATCAGGGAGCTTCAGCATCTGCTGCGCAATATCACTTGCCCCGATACCGATCCCACGTCGTCTGAGCAGATAGCGGCGGAGCTTAAAGCGATGACAGATCGGGTTTGGATTCGGACTCAAGGAATTATCGAAGATCAGGCCGGGACGATTGCCGAATTGGCGGCGACATTGGTCGACGGCATGGTGCTCGTTGAGCAATGGGGGCGGGGGGCGGATACGTATGAGGTGGTGTTGACGGGGCAGATGCTGGAGCGACTGCGGGTGGTGCAGGCCATCCCTTCGTTGCGTGTTTGGACTGACAGTTGCAGTGATGCCGTTCAGCACTGGAAATAACGAAGGGTCGAAGCGTTACTTGCTCGCGAGCATAGCGTCTTGCACCAATGGCAACAGTGCATCAGTTGCCGCCAACAGTTCGGCAAGAAGGGTTTCGTCCACATCCATATAACCTTCGTACTCAGCCAGATTGCGGCGCTCGTGACAAAGTGCGAACAGGCGTACCTGGATTTTGTTCAGACCGAGAGTATGTACAAGGCACTGAAATACCAGATAGCGGCGGTCGGAGCGAAAACCCTGCAGACGCATGGCCGTCAGTGCCAGGGCATGTGCGGCGTTGTAGGCGAGGTCGAAGCGACTGGCGAAGGACAGGGCCGAACTGTGGGCATCCTTCAAGCGGTCCGTGGCCGATCTCAGCAGCCCTTCACATTCCTTGCGATCTGGCGGTTCGGCTTTGAGGCCGCCGCTACGCACCAGGTTTTCCAGATTTTCGTTACTGCCCATCGGCTACCTCTGCTGGATTGTGGCCAATCAAATCAATTTTGTCCTGTTGTTCAACCCGCACTACAAAGCTGTTGCCGGCCGCCTTCTTGGTTTGCCAGTCGACCAGTGTGTAGAGCGTTGGGTTAATGGTGCGGCCAAGCTGTTCCTCTACGGGCAGTACCCGTTCCATCAAGTCGCTGTAACTGAGATTTTCACCAATCAGCATCAGGTCAATGTCACTGCCTGCGTGCTCGTTACCCTTGGCAATGGAGCCATAGATGAACGCCCATACCAACTGATCATTCAGCGGAGTCAAGGCCGCACGCAGCTGCTCTGCAATGCCAAAAGTCTTACGCACTATCCCAAGCAGTTCTGCATAGATGGGGCACTCAGGGTTGGCTTGGTAGTGCGTCTGATTACCCCGTCGACTCATGGTGAGAATGCCTGCGCTATGCAGACGCTCCAGCTCACGCATCAGGCTGCCCTTGCCGACCTGCGCCCAGCGGGATATTTCATTGGCATAGAAGCTCTGATCCGGTTTGCCATACAACATGCCCAGCACTTTTTGCTGGGTGGCAGTAAAGAGAGCATCGCTTAGCGGGATGGCAGGCATGGTCGGTTCTATAAGTCCCAAAAAGGGAACGATAGGTCCCTTTTTGGGAATTATCAACTTTGCCGTGATTATGTGTTTTTCGATGGGTCTGCTTCCTTTCTCATTTGAACAGGCCGGCGCGTCAGCACCTTTACCACATCATCAATCACCGCTTTGCTCATCGTCGTCAGGTAATGCGCGGCCCAGGCGTGGCGGTCGGAGTCTTGGGAGTAGGCGGCGTCCACGATGAGGGACTTGGCGAGGAACAGCAGGTCGGAGGCTTGGGCCAGAGCGTCGGCGATGGGGACGTTGCGGCAGACGTGGAACAGAGGTTGATCCGAGAGGTACGGGAAGGGTGTGAAGCCGGCGGTTTTCAGGTCTGAGGGTGCGGGTGAATCTGCTTCAGTCATGGTTTTACTCCTGGGTTCTAGGAGCCGCCACAATCGTTTCCAAGCGAATGGGTGACGGCTGTACGCAGGTTGGAAAACCGGGAACCTAGGAACCGGCACGCCCGAAGGCGTCCCACGCACAGCCGTCATAACTCAGGATCACACAATACAAGCAATCGTGATGAGGGCGCTGTTGCGGCTAGAGTTCGGCGGGTTTCCAAGCCCGATCGCTGAATGGTCAGCGACGTCCGGAGACTATCCCGTCGAAGAAAAGGGCAACAAGGCGGCAAAGTGCCCAAATAGAAGATTCGGAGTTTGCCTACAAGGTCTGCGGGCGTCATCCGATAAAGCGAGAGCTTAAGTAAACAAAACTAAACGCCAGGCACGAAAAAGCCGCGCATTGCGCGGCTTTCTTGTTTGGTGGGCCCACACGGACTTGAACCGTGGACCAAAGGATTATGAGTCCTCTGCTCTAACCAACTGAGCTATAGGCCCTCAGTAGGTCGCGGATTATAGCGACGGTTTTGCGACTGTGCTATCCGAAAAAGCCTTTACTGCTGTACGAAGAAACGTTGCGGCAAATTCGTCGGGGGGTAGGGGCAGGCTGACGATGTAGCCCTGGATTTGTTCACAGCCTTCGGCGGCGAGGAATTGCTGTTGCGCGTGGGTCTCGACTCCTTCGGCAATCACGGTGAACTGCATGCTGCGTCCGAGGGCGATGATGGCGCGGACGATCGCCGCGTCGTGGGGATCGTCCGGCAGGCCGCGGACGAAGGACTGGTCGATCTTGAGGATGTCCAGCGGCAGGCGCTTGAGGTAACTCAAGGACGAGTAGCCGGTGCCGAAGTCATCGATGGCCAGTTGCACGCCCAGTTGTTTGAGTTGATGCAATACCGCCAGCGCTTCCTCTGCCTGGCTCATGATGAAGTTTTCGGTGATTTCCAGTTGCAGGAAACCGGGGTTGAGACCGTTGTCCTTGAGCAACTGTTCGATGCGACCCAGCAGGTTGGGTTGGCGTAGTTGGGCACCGGCCAGGTTGACCGACAGCGGGCCGGGATTTTCGTACAGCCGGTGCCATTCGGCCATCTGCCGGCAGGCGGTTTCCAGGACCCAGTCGCCGATTTGCAGGATCATGCCGTTTTCTTCGGCCAGCGGGATGAAGTGTTCCCGGGGTACGTCGCCAAAGGTCGGATGGTGCCAGCGGATCAGGGCTTCGGCGCCGACCAGGCTGTAGTCTTCGAGGCTGATTTTCGGTTGGTAGCACAGGCGCAACTCGTTGCGCTCGATGGCACGGCGCAGTTCGTGTTCCAGCGCCACGCGTTCGCTGGCCTGGGCGGTGAGGTCACGGGTGTAGCTTTCGACACGGTTGCGGCCCTTGGCCTTGGAGCGGTACATCGCGGCGTCGGCGTTCTTGATCAGTGTGGCAACGTCGCAGCCATCCTTCGGATAGAGGCTGGTGCCGATGCTGGCGCTGATGAAAAACTCGTGTTCACCGGCCTGGAACGGCGCTGCGAAACAGTTGAGCAGTTTGGTGGCGATGTGGTCGGCATCGCTGGATTGTTGCAGGCCCGGCAGCAGGATAATGAATTCGTCACCCCCCAGGCGCGCCACGGTGTCGATGTCACGCAACTGTTCCTTGAGGCGCACGGCAATGCCCTTGAGCAGCAGGTCGCCGACCGGGTGGCCGAGGCTGTCGTTGATGTGCTTGAAGCGGTCGAGGTCGAGGAACAGCACCGCGCCCTGGCCGCCGTTTTCCTGCTGGCTGTTGAGCGCCGTCAGCAGACGGCTTTCGAACAGCGTGCGGTTCGGCAGGCCGGTCAACGGGTCGTGGTGTGCCTGGTAGTCGAGTTTGGCCTGGGCGTGCTTGAGGCTGGAAATGTCGGCGAACACCGCGACAAAGTGGGTGATGAAGTTCTCCCGGTTGCGCACGGCACTGATGGTCAGCCAGCTTGGATACAGCTCGCCATTCTTGCGTCGGTTGGAAATCTCGCCTTGCCAATGGCCTTCGGCGGTCAATTGATGCCACATGGCCGCGTAGAACGCGCTGTCATGCAGGCCCGAGGCGAGCAGGCGTGGCGTGTGGCCCAGGGCTTCGCTTTCGCTGTAACCGGTGATTTCGGTGAAAGCACGGTTGACCGCGCTGATGTGCTGTTGGGTATCGGTGATCAACACGCCTTCGGCGGTGCTTTCGAACACGGTGGCGGCCTGTTGCAGTTTTTCCTGCATCAGGTGCCGCTCGGTGATGTCCCGGGCGATGGTCAGCATGCAGTCGTCATCGCCAATCGGCAGTGGACGGCTGGATACTTCACAGAGTCGGATCTGCCCGTCGCTGCGGCGGATATGGCAGCTGAAGTCGCGGACAAAGCCATCGCGGCGCAGCAGATCGAGCATTTGCTTGCGTTCATTGAGGTTGACCCAGATCCCCAGGTCCAGCGCCGAACGATCCACCGACATGGCGCTGTTGAACCCGGTGATGCGGCTAAAACCGTCGTTGACCTCCAACAGCAAGCCATCGCTTTGCCGTGACAGCAGCAAACCGTCGGGGGAGGCGTGGAAGGCCTTGGCGAACTTTTCTTCGGATGTTTGTAGCTGTTGCTGGGTTTCCTTGAGTTGGGTGATGTCCCGCACCACAACCACCAGCGCCGGTGTCATGTCGAGGTCGAACGGTTCGGCGGAGATCAGGCCGGTAAACACCTGGCCGTTGCTGCGGCGAAAGGGCATTTCCAGGTTGCGGATGCTGCCGGCCTGCAAGCGTTGCAGCAGGCCCGGCCCGACACCGGGAATCCCCCAGATGTTCAGGTTGGTGGCGGTCTGGCCAATGACGTCCTCGGCCTTGAGGCCGATTTGCTCCTCGAACGCTTCGTTGACCTCCAGCAGGCAACCGTCGCTCAGGCGCGCGATCACCAGAATGTCCGGGCATTGCTGGAACACGGAGGCAAATTTCTGTTCCGACAGGCGCAGTGCTTCTTCAGTGCGCTTGGCGTCGGTGATATCGATCATCAAGCCGCGCAGCACCGGCTCATGCCCGTGCTCGATCAGGCTGACGATATCTCGCACCCACAGGCAGCGGCCGTCGGCGGTGATCACCCGGTAATCGAGGCGGTGATCGCGCCCGGCCAGTACTTCGTGATCGCAGAAGGTCTGGGCTCGGGTCAGGTCGGCGGGGTGAATGATGTTGCGCCAGAAGCCTGGAATCAGCCAATGGGACAGGGGATAACCGAGAAGGTCTTCGGCGTGGGGCGATACATAGCTGTAGGTGAAGTCCGTGACTTTTGCTTCCCAGGCGATTGCCGACAGGCTCTCCACCAGGCCGCGGTAGTGGTATTCGCTGCTGCGCAGTTCCTGTTCAAGGTCGACCCGGCGGGCGATTTCCGAGCTCAAGCGGCGGTTGATGCGGATAACCACCGCCAGCACAGTAGTCAGCAGCAGCAATCCGGGCAGGCCGTATACCAGTAAGTCACTCCAGAAAGTTCGATGATCGAGGACGTTACCGACCCAATGCTCCTGAATGGCGCTGATTTCTGCCGGGCTCATGTCCGCCAGGACTTTGTCGAGAATGCCGACCAGCATTTTGTTGTTGCGGGGTACACCCATGGCCAGTTGATAGCGATAGGGTGTTTCACCGCTGACATACAACCCATCGAGCTTGAGTTGGCGCAGGCTCCAGACGCTGGAAGCCAGATCGCCTACCACTGCGTCTACTTCGTCGATGGCCAGCGCCTGCAGCGCCGAACTGACGTTGGGCATCGCCACAAGGTTCAAGTCGGGATGGTGGGTGCGCAGCAGTTCGTGGGGGGCGTAGTTTTCCACCACGGCGATTTTCAGGCCGTACAGGTCTTTCAGGTTATGTGGCTGAGGGCCCCCGACATGGGCCAGGATGACAATCGGAAAATCCAGATAGGGGCGGGTGAACGACAGGTAATTCTGGCGTTCCGGGGTCGACATGATGCCCGGCAGCAGGTCCAGCTTGCCCTTCTTGGCCTGTTCCAGGACGGCGGTCCAGCTCACCGGCTCGATGGGCGTGAGCCGGGTTGCCAGCCTTTTGCGGATGACCTCAATGTAATCCGCGGCAAGGCCCTGGTAGCGGCCCTCATCGTCACGAAACTCGAAGGGCGGCCATGACGCATCGACACCCAGGCGCAATTCCGGGTGAGCCGCCAGCCAGCTACGTTCTTCGTCAGTGAGAGTCAGCGCGCCAGCCGTTGCGGTCCAGGTCATCAGCGACAGCAAAAAAAGCACGGTCGGCAGTCTGGGCATAACGGTCTCGTTATGGCTCGGGGGAATGTTTCGAGTGTAGACGGCTACAGGGCGGAGGGGGGAAGCAGGGGGATTTAATCTGTACAAAGCAAAACCCCCGGCCTGGGCCGGGGGTTCTGTGATCACTCGTCGAGGAAGGAGCGCAGATGCTCGCTTCTCGTCGGGTGGCGCAGCTTGCGCAGCGCCTTGGCTTCGATCTGACGAATCCGCTCACGGGTCACGTCGAACTGCTTACCAACCTCCTCAAGGGTGTGGTCGGTATTCATGTCGATACCGAAACGCATGCGCAATACCTTGGCTTCACGGGCAGTGAGGCCGGACAGTACTTCGCGAGTCGCTTCTTTAAGGCTCTCAACGGTTGCAACATCGATTGGCGACTGCATGGTCGAGTCTTCGATGAAGTCACCCAGATGGGAGTCTTCGTCATCACCGATCGGGGTTTCCATGGAGATCGGCTCTTTAGCGATCTTCAATACCTTGCGGATCTTGTCCTCAGGCATTTCCATGCGTTCGCCCAGCTCTTCCGGGGTCGGTTCGCGACCCATTTCCTGCAACATCTGGCGGGAAATGCGGTTGAGCTTGTTGATCGTCTCGATCATGTGCACCGGAATACGGATGGTGCGGGCCTGGTCGGCGATCGAGCGAGTGATCGCCTGACGGATCCACCAGGTGGCATAAGTCGAGAATTTGTAGCCGCGACGGTATTCGAACTTGTCTACCGCTTTCATCAAGCCGATGTTGCCTTCCTGGATCAGATCGAGGAATTGCAGGCCACGGTTGGTGTACTTCTTGGCGATGGAGATCACCAGACGCAAGTTGGCTTCAACCATCTCTTTCTTCGCGCGGCGGGCCTTGGCCTCACCGATCGACATGCGACGGTTGATGTCCTTGATCTCGGCGATGGTCAAACCGGTTTCGGTTTCCAGCGCGGTCAGCTTCTGCTGGCAACGGATGATGTCCGGCTGCAGACGACCAATGGCTTCAGCGTATTTGCCTTTGCCTTTGGCCAGGGCATCACTCCAGCTTTCGTCGACTTCGTTGCCCGGGAACTGGCGCAGGAAATCGGCACGCGGCATGCGCGCATCACGAACGCAGAGCTGCATGATTGCGCGCTCTTGCTGACGCAGGCGATCCAGGGCACTGCGAACACGCTCGACCAGGCCTTCGAATTGCTTCGGCACCAGTTTGATCGGCATGAACAGCTCGGCCAGGGCCAACAGCTCGGCAATCGCTGCCTTGTTGTTGCGACCGTGCTTTTTCAGCGCCTTGCGGGTGATTTCCATCTGATCGGCCACAGCGCCAAAACGCTGTGCAGCGATGATCGGATCCGGACCGCTTTCGGCTTCTTCCTCGTCATCGGAGGCTTCACCCTCTTCGTCGTCGGAATCGTCATCCGCCTTGACGGCTTTCGCGTCAATCGGCGGCGGCACTTCTGCCGCAGGCGGCGCGATGCCGTCGTCCGGGTCGATATAACCGCTCAGAACGTCGGACAGGCGACCACCTTCGGTGGTGACGCGGGTGTACTCGGAGAGAATATGATCAACCGTGCCAGGGAAGTGCGCGATTGCGCTCATCACCTCACGGATGCCCTCTTCAATACGCTTGGCGATTTCGATTTCGCCTTCACGCGTGAGGAGCTCCACCGTACCCATTTCGCGCATGTACATGCGCACCGGGTCGGTAGTGCGACCAATGTCGGTCTCGACCGCAGCCAACGCTGCAGCGGCCTCTTCGGCTGCGGCTTCGTCGGTATCGGCGTCGGCCAGCATAAGGGAATCCTTATCTGGCGCAACCTCGAATACGTTGATCCCCATGTCATTGATCATGCGGATGATGTCTTCCACCTGTTCCGGATCTGAAATATCCTCCGGCAGGTGGTCGTTGACCTCCGCGTAAGTCAGGTAGCCCTGCTCACGACCAAGTGTGATCAACTCTTTGATACGAGACTGCTGTTGCGCTTTTCCGGACATAACACCCTATCCACTGAAGGTCTTGGCGGGCAAAAAACAAGCCGAGGATTATACCTGAGCTATGACCTCACGCGCCAGTTGAGGTCGGGTTTGATGCGGAAACATTGCGACTCAAGAGGTCGCGCAGTTGATTTTTCTCTTCGCTGGTCAATTCGCTTTGACGCGCTTTTCGCAGAAGTTGTTCCAGGTTTCGCTCGCGTTGGCGGGCTGACAAGCTAGTAATGGTGTCGAAAAACTGTTGTTCAAGGTTATCTCCATCAATCAGCCATTCCTTTTCCGCCAAGGCCTTCAGCAAGCGGCCTTGTTCTGTGCCGTGCCAACGCGCAATCAGTTGAATTGAGTTTAGCTTGGGATTCTTCTGTACAGCTTCGAGCAGCGCCACCAGCAATTGCGTGTTGGTGTGATCCTCGGCGGCGAAGTGCCCGGCATCCTCGACTTTTTCGGCCAGTTGCGGGTGATGCAGCAACGTGCGCAAGGCGGCGAGGGTTGGCGGTTCTACGGCGGCGGGCACCCGTGGCGCGCGGGGTTGATCACGATCACCGCCCCGTTTGCCATTCTTGTCCCACGGTTTCTTGTCCCATTTCTTGCCTCCTGCACCGGGTTTCTTCGGCGTCCATTCCTGCTGCGGCACATACATTTCCTGTGCCTGCGGCTGATGATAGTCGCTGTAATCGGGCATCGCGTCGTAATCGATGCCCGGGTCGTAGGCCGGCGGTGCTTCTTGCGGGGCGCTTTGTGCCAGCTGACTGACCGCTTCACCGCTCAGGCCGGTGATTTCGCTCAGGCGCTGACGCATCAGGGTGCGCAGGTTGGCGCCCGGGACTTTGTCGATCAACGGCGCGGCGAGGGTGGCCATATGGGCCTTGCCCTCAAGCGAGCGCGGGTCGGCTTCTTCCGTCAGTTGCTGGAAGAAGTAATCGGCCAGTGGCTGCGCGTGCTGGTTGATCCGTGCGCGAAAGGCGTCGGTGCCTTCGGAGCGGACCAGAGTGTCCGGGTCTTCGCCTTCGGGCAGGAACAAAAAACGTGCGCGACGACCGTCCTGCAGGCTCGAAAGTGTCGCCTCCAGCGCCCGCCATGCCGCATTGCGGCCGGCCTGGTCGCCGTCGAAGCAGAACAGCACGCTGGGCACGACGCGAAACAGCCGCTTGAGGTGTTCCTCGCTGGTGGCGGTGCCCAGGGTCGCGACGGCATTGCGCAGGCCTTGCTGGGCCAGGGCAATGACGTCCATGTAGCCCTCGACGACGATGATCTCGTCGAGGTTGCGGTTGGTCTTGCGCGCTTCATACAGGCCGTAGAGTTCCTGGCCTTTATGGAAAACCGGGGTTTCCGGGGAGTTCAGGTATTTCGGCTTGTCGTCGCCCAATACCCGGCCGCCGAAGGCGATGACGCGCCCGCGACTGTCGCGGATCGGAAACATCACGCGGTCGCGGAAGCGGTCGTAGCGTTTACCGCTTTCGGCGTTTTCGATCAGCAGGCCGGCATCGATCATGGCTTTTTGTTGCAGGGTATCGCTGCTCAAGTGCTTGAACAGGTTGTCCCAGCCAGGCGGAGCAAAGCCCAGGCCGAAGTCCCGGGCGATTTCGCCGGTCAGCCCGCGACCTTTCAGGTATTCCACGGCGGCCTTGCGCGATGGGTGGCTTTTGAGGGCCTGGCGATAAAAGTCGGCAGCGGCGCTCAGTAGCGGATACAGCGGCGAATCGGTCGGCTGTCGCGGTTTGTGCGGCCGGCCGCTTTCTTCGCGGGGGATTTCCATGCCGGCGGCTTTGGCCAGTTCTTCGACAGCCTGGACGAAATCCAGGTTGTCGTGGTCCATGATGAAGCCGAGGGCGTTGCCGCCGGCGCCGCAGCCGAAGCAGTAATAGAACTGCTTGTCGGGGCTGACGCTGAACGACGGAGTCTTTTCCTTGTGGAACGGGCAGCAGGCAGTGTGATTTTTGCCGGCCTTTTTCAATTGCAGGCGCGAGCTGACCACATCGACGATGTCGGTGCGGTTCAGAAGGTCGTCAATGAAGCTCTGGGGAATTAGCCCGGCCATGGCGTTCTCGTCATCTGCGCTGAAAAGGAACCCGAAACGTACGGCGACCGAACGCGGTCATTGTTTGAGGCGCGCAAAGTGTGCGGCTCGACCAGTGTCGTCTGCGTAATCGCTGTCGGGAAGTGTATCTGCCGAAAATCCACTGACGTTAATGCCAATCAGTATTCGACTGTTTGAATGTGTTGCGCTGAATCCGCTGTGGCCAATCAAAGGCCCCGGATAGCTCATCATCTGGCACGCAAGCAGGTGCCTTGGGCTGATCGTCGTGAGAGGAATCAGTGGGTGTGCTCGTCAGTAGCCTTGAAAGGCTCGTCAGAAAAGACGTGCACCGCTGGCAAAAGAGCCAGGTCTGACGCGGTGAAGCAGATTTGTCTCGGTCGCGTCTGCGGCTTTGACAGTGAAGCATCAAGCGTTTTACGCAAATGCCATAAGCCCGGCTGAGGGCCGGGCTTGGCAGAAGCTTGCTACGATCGTCTGTGTATTAGTACAGACGAACGGCGCGGCGCTGTTCGCGCTGAACTTTCTTGGCGTGACGCTTAACAGCGGCTGCTGCTTTGCGCTTACGCTCAGAAGTTGGCTTCTCGTAAAATTCGCGGCTACGAACTTCAGCCAGTACACCGGCTTTTTCGCAGGAGCGCTTGAAACGACGCAGAGCTACGTCGAAGGGTTCGTTCTCTTTTACTTTGACGGCTGGCATCCAGAGCTACCTTCATTCATTACCGGGGTCAACATCCTCGCGGCAAAAGAGCACTTGAAGACGTCGGTTTTTAAGGGTTGCGGATGTTAACCCCTCAACGCTCGGAATGCAAAGCCTCTGATCGAAAACCGCTGGTAGGGGCATCACGCGACGACTATTATGCGCGCCTTCGAATTCAGCCTAAACAAGGCGCAAACCCATGCTAGTACTGGGATTAGAAACATCCTGCGACGAAACTGGTGTCGCATTGTATGACAGTGAACGCGGCCTGCTGGCCGACGCGTTGTTCAGTCAGATCGACCTGCACCGTGCCTATGGTGGCGTGGTGCCGGAGCTGGCTTCACGCGATCACGTCAAACGCATGCTGCCCTTGATTCGTCAGGTGTTGGCCGAGGCCGACTGCGTGCCGACCGAGATCGATGCGATCGCCTACACCGCGGGTCCTGGCCTGGTGGGTGCCTTGCTGGTAGGGGCTTCCTGTGCTCAGGCGCTGGCCTTTGCCTGGGGTATTCCGGCCCTTGGCGTGCATCACATGGAAGGCCATTTGCTGGCGCCGATGCTGGAGTCGCAACCGCCGGAATTTCCGTTCGTCGCTTTGTTGGTGTCGGGTGGTCACACGCAACTGGTTCAGGTCGACGGAATCGGTCAGTACACGCTTCTGGGCGAGACCCTGGATGACGCCGCCGGCGAGGCCTTCGACAAGACGGCCAAGATGATGGGGCTCAATTATCCGGGCGGGCCGGAGATCGCTCGCCTTGCAGAACAGGGCGTTGCAGGGCGTTTCGTCTTCCCGCGGCCGATGTGCGACCGTCCGGGCCTGGATTTCAGCTTCAGTGGCCTGAAAACCTTTGCGCTGAACACCTGGCAACAGTGCGTCAACGCCGGGGACGACGGAGAGCAAGCCCGTTGCGACATCGCGCTGGCATTCCAGCAGGCCGTGGTGGAGACTTTGACCATCAAGTGCAAGCGTGCCCTGAAGGCCGCTGGCATGAAGCGCCTGGTGATTGCAGGGGGCGTCAGTGCCAACAAGGCGTTGCGCACTTCCCTGGAGAAAATGCTCGGCGACATGAAGGGCGATGTGTTTTATGCCCGTGCGCAGTTCTGCACCGATAACGGCGCGATGATTGCCTTTGCCGGCTGCCAGCGCTTGCAGGCCGGTCAGCAGGAAAGCCTGGCGATCAGCGTGCAGGCGCGTTGGCCGATGGAGCAGTTGACCGCATTGTGATGAGCGGTGCTCATGTCCGGCGGCTAGAAATGCCGTTCGCGCCCGGCAAACAGGTCGCGTAGATTACCGCGATGACGCCAGACGATCAGCCCGGTGAGCGTGCTCATGGGCAGCAGGGCGGCCGGTTCTTGCCAGGCCAGCAACGGCAAGGTCAGCGGTGTGGCGATGAGGGCGGCCAGGGAGCTGGTGCGGGTCAGGTAGAACGTCAAGAGCCAGGTGCAGACCGCCAGAAGGGCAGCGGGCGGGTACAGTCCCAGCAACATGCCGGCAGCGGTGGCGACGCCCTTGCCGCCGCGAAAGCGAAAGTACAACGGAAACAGATGGCCGATGACGGCATAGACGCCGATCCAGGCCTGTTCCTGCTGCGAAAGACCCGCAAGACGCGCAATCAGTACCGGCAGCAGGCCTTTGCAAAGGTCCCCGAGCAGGGTCAGGATGGCGAGCTTCTTGCCGGCCAGGCGCAACATGTTGGTGGCACCGGCATTGCCCGAGCCACTCATTCGCGGATCGGGGTTACCGGTCATGCGGCTGAGCAAAATGGCAAAGGACAGAGAGCCGAGCAGGTAGGCGAGGATCGCCAATAACCAAAACATGCTAACTATTCCGGGCGAGGAAGCCCTGATTCTAACGGCGCATTGCGCCCTTGTCGTGTAGCGGAGAGAAGTGCTTGGACAGAGTGTTTATCGAGGGCCTGGAAGTCGACACGGTGATTGGTGCCTACGACTGGGAACGAGGCATCCGACAGTGCTTGCGTCTTGACCTGAGCTTCGCTTGGGATAATCGCCCGGCCGCAGCCGGTGATGACCTGACCCTGGCGCTCGACTACGCCAGTGTTTCCTCGCGCATCCAGGCGTTTGCCGAGCAGGCGCAATTCCAGTTGGTGGAAACCTTTGCCGAGCGCCTGGTTGAAGTGCTGATGAGCGAATTCAAGATCACCTGGATGCGCCTTAAGTTGACCAAGCCCGGGGCCGTCCCGGCTGCCACCGGCGGTGTGGGCGTGGAGATCGAGCGCGGATGTCGCTGACTCAGGTGTACCTCGGGCTCGGTAGCAATATCGAGCGTGAAACCCATTTGCGGGCGGGACTCGATGCTCTAGCGGCATTCCTTGTCGATATCCGCTGTTCGGCGGTGTTCGAAAGCCAGCCGGTGGGCATCAAGAGCGGGCCGTTCTTCAATTTCGTGGTGTCGGCGTATACCGATCTGCCGCTGATGGAGCTTGATCGTCGATTGAAGTTCATTGAGGCGGATAACGGTCGTTACGCACCGGATCGCCGAGGTTTGCCGCTGGATATCGACGTATTGTTGTTCGGTGACCTGGTGGGCAATTTCGATGGCTTGATCTTGCCGCGGGCAGAAATTCTGAAAAATGCGTTCGTTCTGTGGCCGTTGTCGTTGATAGCGCCGGATCGCGTGCACCCGGGCGCAGGCAAGAGTTTTGCGACTTTGTGGGCTGAAGCGCAGATCGATCAGGTGTTGGCGCCAGTAGCGTTCGAATGGTGCGGTGAACAGCTGACACCTTCAGATTTGTTGTGACCTTACTGACGTCTTCGCGAGCAGGCTCGCTCCTACAGGGTTGGCGTAAGCCTGTGGGAGCGAGCCTGTCCGCGAAGCTTTTCAGGTCGACGCAGCCTCTTTGTAGGCTTTCAAGGCTTTTAGCCGCTCGCGCTTGATCTCCTCCCCCAACTCCGGCCCCTTGAAGCCTTTCTCCAGCAACGGCTGAACCGCCACGCTACGCGCCGCAGTTGCCGCGCCGCGCAAGTAATCTGCCTGTGGGTAACTTCTTTCTTCCAGCCCTTTGCGCCCACGCGCATCCATCTCGCAGGCGGCGATGAACTCCTCGAACCGCTGTGGCCGACGGTAAATGTCGAAGCTTTGCAACAATTCCAGCAATGTCGATGGCTTCAGTTCAAGGGCGCGATGCCCATGGGTGTGGTACTCGCCCACCAGCAGCGCCAGTTCCTGGCAGTCCTTCGGCACCTTGAAGCGTTCATTGACCGCCTTGATCAGCTTCAGGCCCTTGAACTCGTGGGCAATGTGTCGCGGCCATTCATTCTCTGGCGTCAGTCCCTTGCCCAGGTCGTGCAGCAGGCACGCCCAGCGCACGGTGAGTGGCTGTTTGTGTAGTGCGGCTTGCTGCAACACGCTCAGGGTATGTACACCTGTATCGATTTCCGGGTGATGGGCGGGTGGTTGCGGTACGCCAAACAGCGCGTCGACCTCGGGCATCAGAACCTTGAGTGCGCTGCATGCGCGCAGAACCTCAACAAATACCTGTGGCTGATCCTCCAACAGGGCGCGGGAAATTTCCTTCCAGCTGCGCTCGGGGGTCAGCGCTTCAAGTTCGCCTGACTCGCTGAGTTGGCGCATCAGCGCCAGGGTTTCCGGGGCAACGGTAAAACCCAGCGTCGCGTAACGCGCCGCGAAGCGGGCAACACGCAGGACGCGGAGTGGATCTTCGGCAAATGCCGGGGAAACATGGCGAAGCAGGCGCGCTTCAAGATCGCGCTGGCCGTGGTACGGGTCGGTCAGGTTCTGCTGATCGTCCTCGGCCATGGCATTGATGGTCAGGTCGCGGCGGATCAGGTCTTCTTCGAGGGTGACTTCAGGGCTGGCGTGAAAAGTGAACCCGCCATAACCGCGTCCGCTTTTGCGCTCGGTGCGGGCGAGGGCGTATTCCTCACCGCTTTTGGGATGAAGGAACACCGGGAAGTCCGCGCCCACCGGGCGAAAGCCCTTGGCGAGCATTTCTTCGGTGGTAGCGCCGACCACAACCCAGTCGATATCGGTAACCGGTTTACCCAGCAGGCGATCACGTACCGCACCGCCGACTTTATAAATACGCATAAAAAACCTCCGTTAGCTCGACAGGATAACCGTTGCATCGAGCTTTCGGAGGCACAAACCGGATCAAAGATGGATGACGGCCAAGTCCAGGCGGCCGTAATCACCTTCGCTGTGCTCGCTTCTGGGCGGCACATGGTGGGTTTTCATGACCTGATCGCCTTGCAGGGTTTCCAGGTGAATGTCGAAGCCCCAGAGGCGGTGCAGGTGTTTGAGCACTTCTTCGGTCGAGTCCCCCAACGGTTTGCGGTCGTGCTGCTGGTGACGCAGGGTCAGGGAGCGGTCACCGCGACGGTCGATGCTGTAGATCTGCACGTTAGGCTCGCGATTGCCCAGGTTGTACTGTGCCGCGAGGGTTTCCCTGATGATGCGGTAGCCACCTTCGTCGTGAATGGCGGGCACCAGCAGGTCGTCCTTCTGGTCGTCATCGAGAATGCTGAACAGCTTCAGGTCGCGGATCACCTTGGGCGACAGGTACTGCAGGATGAAGCTCTCATCCTTGAAACTGCTCATGGCGAACTTGATGGCTGCCAGCCAGTCGGTACCGGCAATGTCAGGGAACCAGCGGCGATCTTCTTCCGTAGGCTCTTCGCACATGCGGCGGATGTCGCGGTACATGGCAAACCCCAGGGCGTAGGGGTTGATGCCACTGTAGTAGGGGCTATCGAAGCCAGGCTGGAACACCACGCTGGTGTGGGACGTCAGGAACTCCATCATGAAGCCGTCGGTGACCAGGCCTTCGTCGTACAGGTCGTTCATCAGTGTGTAGTGCCAGAACGTGGCCCAACCCTCGTTCATGACCTGGGTCTGACGCTGTGGATAAAAATACTGGGCGATCTTGCGCACGATACGCACGATTTCCCGCTGCCATGGCTCCAGCAGCGGCGCATGTTTTTCGATGAAGTACAGGATGTTTTCCTGGGGTTCGGCGGGGAAGCGTGCGTTGTCCTTGTCGCTGTACTTGTCCGCGCCCTTGGGAATGGTGCGCCACAGATCGTTGATCTGTTTCTGTAAATGCTCTTCCCGGTCCTTTTGCCGGCGACGTTCTTCCTCCGCGGAGATCGGATAAGGGCGTTTGTAACGATCGACACCATAGTTCATCAGCGCATGGCAGGAGTCGAGCAGATCCTCGACCGCGTCGATACCGTGGCGTTCTTCGCACTGCATGATGTACTGCTTGGCAAACACCAGGTAATCGATGATCGAACTGGCGTCAGTCCAGGTGCGGAACAGGTAATTGCCTTTGAAAAAGCTGTTGTGCCCGTAGCAGGCATGGGCCACCACCAGCGCCTGCATGCAGATGGTGTTTTCTTCCATCAGGTAGGCGATGCATGGGTCGGAGTTGATCACGATCTCGTACGCCAGCCCCATCTGGCCGCGGGTGTAGGACTTTTCGGTGCTGAGGAAGTGCTTGCCATAGGACCAGTGGTGATAACCCAGCGGCATACCGACCGAGGCGTAGGCGTCCATCATCTGTTCGGCGGTGATCACTTCGATCTGGTTGGGATACGTATCGAGTGCGTAACCGGCCGCAATACGACTGATTTCGCGGTCGTAGGCCTGGATCAGCTCGAACGTCCATTCGGAGCCGGTGGAAATGGGTTGGCGTTTCTGCTCTTTGGCGGTCATGTCACTAACCTGCGCTGGAAGAGTTCACGGAAGACCGGATAGATATCCCCGGCCGAGACCAGTTGTTGCTGGGCAAATGTATCGGAAAAGGCTTCGGCGATGCGCTCGTACTCGAACCACAGGGCCTGGTGTTCGCGCGGGGTGATCTCAACGTAAGTGTAGTACTGCACGAATGGCATGATCTGGTTGATCAGGATGTCGCGGCAGATCGGAGAGTCGTCGTTCCAGTTGTCACCGTCTGAGGCCTGGGCGGCGTAGATGTTCCACTCGTTGCTCGGATAACGCTCGGCCATGATCTCCTGCATCAGTTTCAAGGCGCTGGAGACGATGGTGCCGCCGGTTTCCCGGGAGTAGAAAAACTCCTCTTCATCCACTTCGCGGGCGCTGGTGTGGTGGCGGATGAACACGACATCGATCTTGTCGTAGTTACGTTTGAGAAACAGGTACAGCAGGATGAAGAAGCGCTTGGCGATGTCCTTGGTCGCCTGGGTCATCGAGCCGGACACGTCCATCAGGCAGAACATCACGGCCTTGGAACTGGGGTTGGGCTGTTTGATGAGCAGGTTGTACTTGAGGTCGAAGGTGTCGAGAAACGGTATACGGTGAATGCGCGCGCTGAGTTTTTCGATTTCTGCTTCGATTTCCTGGATATCGCCGAAGTTGTCCGGTTCTTCTTGCTTGAGTCGCAGAAGTTCTTCCTTGGCTTCACGCAGTTTTGCGCGGCTGCTGCCGGACAGGGCGATTCGCCGGGCGTGGGCTGAGCGCAGGGTGCGGATGATGTTGATCCGCGACGGGTTGCCCTCGTTGCTGATCCCGGCGCGCACGGTCTTGAAGGTGTCGGTGCCGGTCAGGTTGCGTTTGACCAGGTTGGGCAGTTCGAGGTCCTCGAACATGAACTCGAGGAACTCTTCCTGGGTAATCTGGAAGACGAATTCGTCCATCCCCTCGCCGGAATTGCCCGCCTTGCCGGGGCCTCGACCGCCACCGCCTCCCGGTGGCCGGGCGATATGTTCGCCACTGGTGAATTCCTTGTTGCCCGGGTGCACGACCGTCTGCTTGCCACCGCGACCGTGATGAAGCACCGGCTCGTCGATGTCGCGGCCGGGAATGCTGATTTGTTCGCCGTGTTCCATATCGGTAATGGAGCGCCGGCTGACCGCCTCTTCGACAGCCTTCTTGATGTGATCACGGTAGCGCCGCAGAAAACGCTGGCGGTTCACCGTGCTCTTGTTCTTGCCATTGAGACGTCGGTCGATCACATAGCTCATGACTGCTCCTTAGAAGCTGTCCTGAAAGGGGCGAGCGGTTATGCAGCATCGGACCGGTGCCAAGGGATGTTCACGCTCCCCCAAGCGCTTTTGGATGCTGCCTGTACCTCGCTACCGACTTTCGAACACCTTCCAGAGGTCTGTGTAACAGAAAACGCGTACACAGGCCTCTGGCTGACGACAACCGGTCTGACCGGCAGCGGGTTACTGTGATTTTCTGACCCGCAGGTACCACTCGGACAGCAGTCGTACCTGTTTGTCGGTGTAGCCGCGCTCGACCATCCGTGTGACGAAGTCGTTGTGTTTCTGTTGGTCCTCTTTGCTGGCCTTGGCATTGAAGCTGATGACCGGCAGCAGGTCCTCGGTGTTGGAGAACATTTTCTTCTCGATGACCACCCGCAGTTTTTCGTAGCTGAGCCAGGTCGGGTTCTTGCCGTTGTTGTTGGCTCGGGCGCGCAGTACGAAGTTGACGATTTCGTTGCGGAAATCCTTCGGATTGCTGATGCCGGCCGGTTTTTCGATTTTCTCCAGTTCTTCGTTCAACGCTACGCGGTTGAGGATCTCGCCGGTTTCCGGGTCGCGGTATTCCTGGTCCTGGATCCAGAAGTCGGCGTACAGCACATAACGATCGAAGATGTTCTGGCCGTACTCGCTGTAGGACTCGAGGTAGGCGGTCTGGATCTCCTTGCCGATGAATTCGATGTAGCGCGGTGCCAGGTACTCCTTGAGGAAGCGCAGATAGCGTTCGCGGGTCTCGGCCTGGAACTGTTCCTGCTCGATCTGTTGTTCCAGCACGTAGAGCAGGTGCACCGGGTTGGCGGCAATTTCGTGCGGGTCGAAGTTGAACACCTTCGACAGGATCTTGAACGCGAAGCGGGTCGACAGACCGTTCATGCCTTCGTCGACGCCCGCATTGTCGCGGTATTCCTGGATCGACTTGGCTTTCGGATCGGTGTCCTTTAGGTTCTCGCCGTCGTACACGCGCATCTTCGAGTAGATGTTGGAGTTTTCCGGCTCCTTGAGGCGCGAGAGCACGGTGAACTGGGCCAGCATCTTCAGGGTGTCGGGCGCGCAATGGGCCTTGGCCAGCGAGCTGTTGAACAAGAGCTTGTCGTAGATCTTCACTTCGTCGCTGACCCGCAGGCAGTACGGGACTTTGACGATGTAGATCCGGTCGATGAAGGCTTCGTTGTTCTTGTTGTTGCGGAAGGTGTGCCACTCCGATTCGTTGGAGTGCGCTAGCAGGATCCCGGTGAACGGAATTGCGCCGAGGCCTTCGGTACTGTTGTAGTTGCCTTCCTGGGTGGCGGTCAGCAGTGGGTGCAGCACCTTGATCGGTGCCTTGAACATTTCGACGAATTCCATCAGGCCCTGGTTGGCCCGGCACAGGGCGCCCGAGTAGCTGTAGGCGTCGGCGTCGTTTTGCGGGAATTCTTCCAGTTTGCGGATATCGACCTTGCCCACCAGCGCCGAGATGTCCTGGTTGTTTTCGTCGCCAGGTTCGGTCTTGGCCACAGCGACCTGGTTGAGGATCGACGGGTAGAGTTTGACCACGCGGAACTGACTGATGTCGCCACCGAATTCGGCCAGGCGTTTGGTCGCCCATGGCGACATGATGGTGTTGAGGTAGCGCCGTGGAATGCCAAAGTCTTCCTCGAGGATCGCGCCATCTTCGGTGGCGTTGAAAAGACCCAGGGGCGACTCGAAAACCGGCGAGCCCTTGATTGCATAGAAGGGCACTTTTTCTATCAGTTGCTTGAGCTTCTCGGCCAGGGACGATTTACCGCCACCGACAGGGCCGAGCAGGTACAGGATCTGTTTCTTCTCTTCCAGGCCCTGAGCGGCATGGCGGAAATACGACACGATCTGGTCGATGCATTCTTCCATCCCGTGGAAGTCTTCAAAGGCCGGATAGCGGCGGATGACCTTGTTGGAGAAGATGCGCGACAGTCTCGAGTTGGTCGAGGTGTCGAGCAGTTCCGGTTCACCGATGGCCAGCAATAGACGCTCGGCGGCGGAGGCGTAGGCGCTGCGGTCCTGTTTGCACAGCTCAAGATACTCTTGCAGAGAGAGTTCTTCCTGGCGTGTGGACTCGAAGCGTTGTTGGAAGTGGCTAAAGATACTCATGACGTCACCTCGCTCGATACGTGGAGCCGACGCCGGATCACTCAGTCGATGCTGGCAGCAACCGAACAGGCGATTGCTGTTTACCCCCCAGAACTCTCCCGGAGCTGACTACTCCGAAAGCTACTCCCGATGACCCGTGCGCCGGTGTACCGGCTCTCCCCTGTTTTGGATGGCCTGGGCTTAAGGATAGTTGGGAATTCGGGAGGTAAAGGCGAGATACGTAATTAGTTGTGGCAGACCGTTCGTCTGCCACCGCGCTAGCCCGCGGGAGCCGGGGCCTGCAACGTTACAAAAAAATTATTCAGTGGTGCCTTGCGCCGTTTCCGCAGGATACGTCGTACGCCACAACTCGAATCCGCCATCCATGCTGTAGACGTCGGAGAAGCCCTGGCTGATCAGGTAAGCGGCCGCGCCCTGGCTGGAATTGCCGTGATAGCAGACCACCACGGTCGGTGCATCGAGGTCGGCACCCTGGATGAAAGCGTGCAGGGAATGGTTGTCCAGATGCTTGGAACCTGCGATGTGCAGGGCGGCAAAAGTGGCCGGGTCGCGGACGTCGACCACCACTGCGCCTTGTTTGCGCAGGGCTTGGGCCTGTTCCGGGGGAATACGTTTGAATTCGCTCATGGCGGGCTCCTGTGGCTCGGCTGAATGGGCAGTCTAGCGCGGGGCGCTGGCTGGCGATGTTTGGGGAATGGATGAGGCGACTGGCGGTACGGCATGACCGTGTTCATCGCATTTGCAGGACAGGCGCTCAAAGCTGTCGACGTTCATCAGGGTCAGGGCGCCGCCCCAGACACAGCCTGTATCGAGCGCCGAAATACCCGGCTCTTCGACGTTGCCTTCCAGCGCTGCCCAGTGACCGAAAATGATTTTCAGATTCTTGGTCTTGCGTTCCTTGTGCTGGAACCAGGGTTTGTAGCCAGGTGGTGCGGTATCGAGGCCTTCCTTGCTCTTGAGGTCGAGTTTGCCTTCGGCGGTGCAGAAACGCATGCGGGTGAAATAGTTGGTGATCACCCGCAGGCGCGTCACGCCTTTGAGGTCGTTGTCCCATTTCGCCGGATCGTTGCCGTACATGCCATCGAGGTAGGGCGGCAACAGGTTGTCGTCACGCAAGGCAGCCTCGACTTCGGCGGCACATTTCAAGGCCTTGCGCAGCGACCACTGCGGTGGAATGCCGGCATGGACCAGTACAAGGTTGCGCTGTTCGTCGTAGTGCATGAGTTTTTGCTGGCGCAGCCATTCGAGCAGTTCAGCGCTATCGGGCGCTTCAATGATCTCGCGCAGGGTGTCGGCCTTCTTCAGGCGTTCGATATTGCGTCCGGCCGCCAGCAAGTGCAGGTCATGGTTGCCGAGCACGCACACCAGCGATTCGCGAATGCTGTAGAGGAAGCGCAAGGTTTCCAGCGACTGCGGGCCGCGGTTCACCAGGTCGCCCACCAGCCACAGACGATCGCGTTTCGGGTCGAACGCCACTTGTTTGAGCAGGCATTGCAGGGCCTGAAGACAGCCTTGCAGGTCACCGACAGCGTACGTTGCCATCAGTGCAGGGCTCCGGGCACCGCCAGGCGGAAAGGCGCGATGATGGCATCGAAATGTTTACCGTCGTCGGACAGCATCTGATAGGTGCCTTGCATGGTGCCGACCTTGGTGGTCATGACCGTGCCGCTGCTGTAGGTGTGGCTCTTGCCGGGCTCGATCAACGGTTGCTGGCCGACTACGCCTGCACCGCGCACTTCTTCGACATGCCCGTCACCATCGGTGATGACCCAGTGCCGTGAAAGCAGTTTGGCGGGCATTTCACCGTTGTTTTGCACGGTGATGGTGTAGGCGAAGGCAAAGCGGTCGTGCTCGGGTTGCGATTGTTCTGCCAGATAGCGGGTGACGACGCTGACGTCGACCTGATAGCGAGGATCGGACATGCAAAGGGCCTTAAAAACGAAGCGGGACGCGGGGCGTAGCTGTTGGGGTTCAGTCTAGGCCAAGTATCGGGTAGTAGACCAGAGTGGCGTCCTACCCGATAGCGCTCATCGCCTGTCAGTCAGCGGTAGGCTTTTGTTCGCTGAGCTTGTCGGCCAGGCGCACGAACGCGGCCAGGTCGAGTTGCTCGGGACGCAGGCTGCCATCGACGCCGGCTGCTTCGATTTCGGCATTGCTCAGCAGCAGCTTGAGAGTGTTGCGCAGGGTTTTGCGGCGCTGGTTGAAAGCTTCGCGCACGACGCGTTCCAGCAGGCGGTGATCCTTGGCCGGGTGTGGCAGTACCGCGTGGGGTACCAGGCGCACGATGGCCGAATCGACTTTCGGCGGCGGGTTGAACGCGCCCGGGCCGACATTGAACAGGTGCTCGACCCGGCAATGGTACTGAACCATGATCGACAAGCGACCCCAGTCGCCACCACCAGGGCCGGCAGCCAGGCGCTCGACCACTTCCTTTTGCAGCATGAAGTGCATGTCGCGAATCAGGTGCGAGTTGTGCAGCAGGTGAAAAATCAGCGGTGTGGAGATGTTGTACGGCAGGTTGCCGACCACGCGCAGGCTGCCAGGCGCGGCATTGAGGCTGTTGAAGTCGAACTTCAGCGCATCGCCCTGATGCAGGTTGAAGTTGCTCTTGCCGGCAAACTGCTGGTTGAGAATCGGGATCAGGTCCTTGTCCAGCTCCACCACGTCGAGTTGCGCGCCGCTGCTGAGCAGGCCTTGGGTCAGTGCGCCCTGGCCCGGGCCGATTTCCAGCAGGCGGTCTTCTGCCTTGGCATGAATGGAGCGCAGGATGCGGTCGATAACGCCGGCATCGTGCAGGAAGTTCTGGCCAAAGCGTTTGCGCGCCTTGTGTTGGTATTGCTCGGTCATAAACGGGTCTCGGCCATCTGGTAGGCGGTTTCCAGGGCGACTTGCAGGCTGCCGGTGTCGATCTTGCCACTGCCGGCCAGGTCCAGGGCGGTGCCGTGGTCGACCGATGTGCGGATGATCGGCAAGCCGAGGGTCACGTTGACTGCCGCGCCGAAGCCTTTGTACTTCAGCACCGGCAGGCCCTGATCGTGGTACATCGCCAGCACCGCATCGCAGTGCTCCAGATATTTGGGGGTAAACAGAGTGTCGGCGGGCAGGGGGCCTCGAAGGTCCATGCCCTCGCCGCGCAGGCGCTCTAATGTGGGTTCGATGATATCGATTTCTTCATGGCCCAGGTGTCCGCCTTCGCCGGCATGGGGGTTGAGCCCGCAAACCAGGATGCGTGGCCGGGCGATGCCGAACTTGTTTTGCAGGTCGGCGTGCAGGATTCGCGTGACGCGCTCCAGACGCTCCGGCGTGATTGCATCGGCAATCTCGCGAAGGGGCAGGTGAGTGGTCACCAGGGCTACGCGCAAGCCGCGCGTGGCCAGCATCATCACCACTTGCGCGGTGTGGGTCAGGTCGGCGAGGAATTCCGTATGCCCGGAAAAGGCGATGCCGGATTCGTTGATCACGCCTTTGTGCACCGGCGCGGTAATCATGCCGGCGAAATCTCCGCTCAGGCAGCCTTGGCCGGCGCGGGTCAGGGTTTCCAGTACGAAGGCAGCGTTGGCCTTGTTCAGTTGCCCGGCGACGACCTTGGCGTTGAGCGGTGTATCCCAGACATACAGGCTGTTGGCTGGCGCGGGTACATCCGGCCAGCTGTCCGGTGTGACCGGCAGCAAATCGATAGCCACACCCAGTTGCGCGGCCCGCTCAATGAGCAGGTCGCGGCTGGTAATGGCAATCAGGGGGTGAGGCTGGGCTTGCGAGGCGAGCAGCAGGCACAGGTCGGGACCTATGCCGGCCGGTTCGCCGGGTGTCAGCGCGAAACGTTGGGGTTTCACTGCGCTGCCTGGTCGGCGCCAGGGAGTTTGATTTCCACGTACGCTTCGTCACGGATCTGACGCAGCCAGGTTTGCAGCTCTTCGTCGTATTTGCGGTTACGCAAAACGGTCATTGCTTGCTGCTCGCGAGCCTGTGTGGTGCTGTCGGTGGCGCGACGGCCAAGGACTTCCAGGACATGCCAGCCGTATTGAGTCTGGAACGGCTTGGACAGCTGACCTTGCGGGGTACTGGCCATCACTTCGCGGAACTCGGGCACCAGTGCGTTCGGGTCGATCCAGTTCAGATCGCCGCCGTTGAGGGCGGAACCCGGGTCTTCCGAGTAGCTTTTCGCCAACTCGCCGAAGTCTTCGCCAGCCTCGATACGGCTGTAGAGCGAGTCAGCCAGGGCCTTGGTTTTTGCTTCGTCGCGGATCGGGCTCGGTTTGACCAGGATGTGGCGCACATGCACTTCATCGCGCATCTGGGTCTGGCCGCCACGCTTTTCGAGGATCTTCAGGATGATGAAGCCGCCCGGGGTGCGCATTGGCTGGGTGACATCGCCCACCGGCATGGTGCTCAGCAGGCGATCGAACGGCGGCGGCAATTGAGCGGCTTTACGCCAGCCCATGTCACCACCTTCCAGTGCGGTTTCGCTGGCGGACTTGGCGATCGCCAACTGACTGAAGTCAGCGCCTTGTTTGAGCTGCTGGTAAATCGCATCGGCCTGCTTGGCTGCACTCTGAATCGCGTCGGAGTTGGCGCTTTCCGGCGTAGGAATCAGGATGTTGGCCAGGTGGAACTCTTCAGACAGTTGCATTTTGCCCAGGTCCGACGCCAGGAAGTTCTTCACTTCCTGCTCGGAGACCTGAATGCGTTCGGCAACCCGACGCTGGCGTACACGGCTGATGACCATTTCGCGGCGAATCTGCTCACGTGCGTCGTCGTAGGACAGGCCGTCGCGAGTCAGGGCGGCGCGGAACTGCTCGACCGACATGTTGTTGCGCTGGGCAATGGTGCCGACAGCCTGGTTCAACTCTTCATCGGTAATGCGGATGCCGGAACGCTCGCCGATCTGCAATTGCAGGTTTTCGACGATCAGGCGCTCAAGTACCTGCTGCTCCAGCACGCTGGCCGGCGGCACGGCAGAGCCACGCTTGGCAATAGTTTGCTGAACTTCATGAACGCGTTGGTCCAGTTGGCTCTGCATGACCACGTCGTTGTCGACGATGGCCACCACTTTATCGATGGACTGTACGGCGGCGTTCGCGGCCGTACTCAGGAACAGCGCGCCCAGCATCAGCGGGCGCAGACAATCAGAAAGCTTGGTCTTCACGTTCACGATAACCTTGAATGCCTTTGTCGAGGAAGCTCTCTACCTTGGCGCCAGTCAGGCCGCCGAGTCCCTTCAGAACAATTTGGAGGAAGACGCCATGGTCGCCTTTTTCGTTTTGCGGTGCTTCCTGACTGAACTCGTCATAAGCGACCCAGTAACGGTTGATCAGGCGCAGTTTCCAGCAGCAGTTGTCGTACTCGAAGCCACCGAAGGCTTCCAGGGTACGGTTGCGGTTGTAGTCATACTGCCAACGGCTGATGGCGTTCCATTGCGGCACGATCGGCCAGATCACCGAGAAGTCGTGCTGTTTGATCTTGTAGTAATCCTTCACGTAGCCAGGCTGGCCAGGGGTGCCGTAGTCACCGCCACCAACGCTCCATTGACCGGTGTTCTGGTCGTAACGGACCTGGTCATTGCGATAGCGATAGCCGGCGTTGATGACCTTGTTCGGGTTGTCTTCAGGCTGGTAATGGAACATCGCGCTACCCGAGCGAGGGCTGCGGCTGTCCGGGTCCCAGTTGTAATCGGCCGTGGTGCGCCAGTCGCGGTTCCAGCGATATTCGTATTCCAGGGCGTAAGGCGAAACGTTGGCTTGCGTATCCTTGCGGGTTTTTGCATCGATACCCGGCAACTGAACTTCGCGGTCCTTGAAGTACAAGGCCTGGCCGACGCTGAGGCGTTGACGTTCGAAGCCATTGTCTTCGATCCAGCGGCTGGTCACACCCAGGGACAGTTTGTTCTCGTCACCGACACGGTCGGAGCCGGAGAAGCGGTTGTCACGGAACAGCGACGCATAGTTGAAGGTGTATTCGCTGGTATCGAATATCGGGATGTCTTCCTGGTCGACCTCAGGCACGTACAGGTAGAACAGGCGCGGCTCGAGGGTCTGGCGGTAGTTCTTGCCGAAATACTGGGTATTGCGATCGAAGTACAGGCCGCTGTCGATGCTGGCGATCGGTACGCCGCGGTTCTGGTTGCTGTCGAATGTTCCCAGGAGCCTGTCCTGTTCTGCGGTCTGATTCGCAATCTGACCTTTGCCGGTGCTGTCCAGGTCCAGTTGATACTGGGTGTACTGGTACTTGAGCTTCGGTGTCAGGAAGCCGTAGGTCGTGTTCATCGGCAGGCTGATGGCGGGCGCGAGATTCAGGCGGTCGCCATTGGCGCGGGCCAGACCTTGAACGTTGTTATCAAGACGGGGAGAGCCGACACCGTCTTCGTCAAAGTATGTCCCGCTCTGCAGATCCCGGTCAAACCGTACGAGTTCGGTGTTGTACGTGAAGTCCAGGCCTTCCGGATGATAAGGCAGCATGCCGTCGAGGGTGAGCTGCGGCAGGCGATCGTACGGCGTAATGTTCGATACGCTCGCCAGTTCGTATGCCTGGGCGTTCACGCGAGCGGAATAGCTGTCGCCACGATAGGTGACGGAGCCCTGCTGGTTCACGTAGTCGTTGTTTTTGATGCCAATCTGGTCGGTCTGCAGATCCTGGAAGTAATACGGATCGCTGATCTTGGTGTAGTCGACTTGCGTGAGTACTCGCGAGTCGAGACCACCCTTGTGCTGCCAGTTGTACATGTAGCGGGTTTTTTCGGCGTCGCTCTGCTTGTCGCGTTCGTCGCTTTCGTCGTTGAGGTACGCCGCGCCGAACTGGCCTTCGCTGGACTTGGTCAGGTAGCGGAATTCGCCTTCCATCAACAAGCCGTGCTTTTCCATGTAGCGTGGGTACAACGTGGCATCGTAGTTCGGCGCCAGGTTGAAGTAGTACGGGGTGACCAGCATGAAGCCGGTATCGCTGCCGGTGCCGATGGTCGGCGGCAGGAAGCCCGACTGGCGACGGTCGTCGATCGGGAAGTAGATGTACGGCGTGTACAGGACCGGAATGTCCTTGACTCGCAGCGTCACGTTGGTCGCCGTACCGAAACCGGTGGCCGGGTTCAGGGTGATGTTGTTGCCCTTGAGCTGCCAGGCGTTGCTGTTCGGTTCGCACGTGGTGTACGTACCATCCTTGAGCCGGATGATCGCGTTCTCGGCACGTTTGGCGTACAGCGCATTGCCGCGGATGCGGGATTTGTGCATCACGTATTCGGCGTTGTCGACCTTGGCTTCACCGGTGTCGAGCTGCACGTCGGCGTGGTCGCCGACGATCAGGGCACCGTTGTCGCGAATGCGCACGTTGCCGTTCAGTTCGCCACGGCTTTCGGCCTGATACAGGTTGGCTTCGTCGGCTTCGACCTGCATGCTGCCCTGACGCATGACAACGTCGCCGGCCAGGGTCGCAACTTGCTCATCCTGCTTATAGCGGGAGGCTTTTGCGCCGATAAAGGTTGGAGCGTCACTTTTATCCGTCTTGTCATCCATGCCAGGACGAATCGGTTCGATATAGGAACCGGAGCAATAAGGACCGGTTTCGGCCAATTGTGCGGCGGTAAGCTGCTCGCGGGGAACCCAGTCGAGGTGACTGTAGTCTGCGCTACGCGACTTCAGGCCACGGCCTTTGGATTCGGTGACCAGCACCGGCTTGGCGCCGGCGTCTTCGCTGGAACCGTTTTCGGCCGGGGCTTCGCCGGTGGCGGAAACTGCGCTGCCGTCATGGACGGGACGCGGTGGCAATGCAGCCGCCGGCGTCTTTGGCGCACAGTCCCAGGAACCCGAAGCAGAGACTGAGCAGTCAAACTGTTCCGCGGCGACCACGTAGGAAGTGGCAAGGGGTTGCAGCGCCAGCAAACTGCCGGTAACCAACAACGGAAATTTTTTACGAAACGCGGGGGATTTCAATGCCATCTTATTAGTCCGGGCTTCCTGCGTGCCATCTGCCCGCGGTGTGGGCCGCACGCCTCTCGATGGTCTGAAAAAGATGCTGGATAATAAAGCATGACCCGCTTGACGGCTAGCGCCGTCGGAGACCCTTGCAATGCCTGATCAAGATGTACGCTTGCAACACCTGAAAGTTTGGCTCGATGAACAATTGGCGACCCTTTTTGCCGAGCAGGGCTGGGGCGTCGTACCCCCGGCCACGTTGACTGCGGCCAGCAGCGACGCGAGTTTTCGGCGGTATTTCCGCTGGGAAGGCGGTCACAAAAGTTTCATCGTGATGGACGCGCCGCCGCCCCAGGAAAACTGCAAACCCTTCGTGGATATCGCCTTTTTGCTGGCGAAATCCGGAATAAATGTGCCGAAAATTTATGCCGAAGACCTCGAACGCGGCTTTCTTTTGCTCAATGACCTGGGCAACAAGACCTACCTGGACGTTATCGAAAGCGAAAACGCCGACGATTTGTTCAAGGATGCCCTGCAAGCGTTGCTGGCTTTCCAGCAGCTGCCGATGGTTGCGCCTCTGCCGAGCTATGACGTGGCCTTGCTTCGTCGCGAGCTGGAGCTGTTCCCCGAGTGGTACGTGAAGCGCGAATTGGGCATCGAACTGGACGCGGCGCAGCAAGTGCTCTGGCAGCAGGTCAGCGAACTGTTGATCGACAGCGCCCTGGCACAGCCAAAAGTCCTGGTGCATCGCGACTACATGCCGCGCAACCTGATGCTCAGCGAGCCCAATCCCGGTGTGCTGGACTTCCAGGATGCGGTGTATGGCCCGGTGACCTACGACGTGACCTGCCTTTTCAAGGACGCATTCCTCAGCTGGCCCGAGGAGCGCGTGCACGGCTGGCTCGAAAGCTACTGGCAGCAAGCGGGTGCCCTCGGGATTCCGGTTCAGCCCGACTTCGAGGACTTCCTGCGTGCCAGCGACTTGATGGGCGTGCAACGTCACCTGAAAGTCATCGGCATTTTCGCGCGCATCTGCCATCGCGACGGCAAACCGCGTTACCTGGGTGATGTGCCACGTTTCTTTGCGTACATAGACGCGGTGATTGCGCGCCGCCCTGAACTGGCCGAGCTGGATGTATTGCTGGCCAGTCTGCGTGCCGGAGTGAAAGCATGAAGGCAATGATTCTGGCCGCGGGCAAAGGCGAGCGCATGCGCCCGCTGACCCTGACTACGCCAAAACCGCTGGTTCGTGCAGGCGGCGTGCCGCTGATCGAGTATCACCTGCGAGCGCTGGCCGCCGCCGGTTTCACCGACATTGTGATCAATCACGCCTGGCTCGGTCAGCAGATCGAAGACTATCTGGGCGATGGTTCGCGTTATGGCGTGAGCATTCAGTTCTCGGCCGAAGGTGAACCCCTGGAAACCGGCGGCGGAATTTTCCGCGCGTTGCCATTGTTGGGGGATGAAGCGTTTGTCGTGGTCAACGGCGACATCTGGACCGATTACGACTTCAGCGTGCTGCATCAGCCCATCAACGGCCTGGCGCACCTGGTGCTGGTCAGCAACCCGCCCCATCATCCGGCCGGGGACTTCAGCCTGGTAGAAACGCGGGTGCTCGATGGTCAACCAGGGGCTGGCACCTTGACCTACAGCGGTATCGCCGTGTTGCATCCGCAGTTGTTCGACGATTGCACCGAGGGGGCCTTCAAGCTCGCTCCGCTGTTGCGCAAGGCCATGGCTGACGGGCAGGTGACCGGCGAGCAGTTGAGGGGGCAGTGGGTCGATGTCGGCACTCACGAGCGTCTGGCCGAAGTTGAAACATTAATAGAAGCGAGCCGCTGAGATGCTGTGGCCAGGGACTCTGATCGGAGCCGGAGCAGGCTTTGCCATAGCCAGCATTCCGGGGGCCATTCTCGGCGCGTTGTTGGGGCAGGCGCTGGACCGGCGCTTGCACCTGCAGAGTTGGGGGCATTTGCTGGAAAAGCTTGGTGGTCGTCCGGTGCTGCGCAACGATGAGTTGCTCTTCGTGCTACTGGGACGTCTGGCGAAGTGCGACGGGCGGGTGGTGGATGGCCACATCCAGCAGGCCCGGGCGGAAATGCGCTCGCTGGAAATGTCCGAACCGGCCCAGCGTCGGGCGATTGCCGCGTTCAATCGTGGCAAATCGGGCAATGACCGCCTGCGCGGTTATCTGCGTCGCCTGAGTGCCCAGCCCCATGCGGCGGAAGGTGTGTTGCGCGCCTGCTGGCGAATGGTCTGGGCCGATGGTCGTGCCGGCAGCAGTGAACGTCAATTGATCGGCCAATGGGGCAAATGGCTGGGCTGGACGCCCCATCAGGTGCAGGCGTTGGCCCACGACTATGAGCCGCAGAAACGGCCATTGGGCAACAGTGTGCCAAGTTATCAGGACGCGTTGAGGCTTTTGGGGGTGTCGGCCACCACTGAGCCGGCGCAGATCAAGCGTGCTTATCGACGCCTGCTCAGTCGTCATCATCCGGACAAGATTGCCGGCAGTGGCGCGACGGCGACGCAGGTGCGTGAGGCCACCGAGCGAACGCGTGAACTGCATAACGCCTATACGCTGATTCGGGAGCGGCGGGATTTTCGCTAGCCTGGAAAACTTGCTTCGCCAGTGATACCGCTATCGCGAGCAAGCTCGCTCCCACAGGTTCATGTCGTCCGCAATTTTGTGATCGGCATAAAACCTGTGGGAGTGTGGCTTACCCGCGATGAAGGCGCCTCGGTCTGTCAGCCCGCGGGGTTCTGCGGATTCAACCAACCCCGCACCCGACGGAACAATTGCTCCTGTTCGGCTTTGGTATCCGGCAACGCCTTGAGTGCGACCTGGCTGAATGCCGACGTTTTCACCCGTTTGTTGGCCTGCAGACGGGCTAGCGCCGCATTGCGATCCAGCGGCTTGTCCATGTAGAAGATGTCGGCGGTCGGCAGTTTCAGATTCGGCGCCAGCTCATCCAGCTCGGGTTTCGCTTGAGCAGGTGTCTGCGCTGCGACCATGAGGAAGCGCTCGACTTGCGAAGGCTGCTTCTCGCTTAAATAGCGCGCCGCCCAATAAGCGCCGGTGCCATGCCCCAACACCACGATACTGCGGGCGCTTTGCTGTTCGGCGAATGTAATCGCGGCGTCGATCCGGGCGAAGATGCGCTCGGCATCTGCCTTGGATTGTTCTTCGGTGTTTTCGGTGACGGCCTTGTCGGCCACATCGGCCTCGCCTCCGGCCACCTGTTCGATAGGGGCTGCGGTGGTCGAGTCTTTACTACCGGTTTCGGCGGGCTTGGGAGCCGGCGCTGCTTCCACGATTCGTGGCGCAATGGCGTCGCTTTGCAGGTCCGGCAAGGTGATACTCAGGCTGCTCCACTCGGCATCCGGCAATTTGCGCCGCAAAGGGCCGATCGCTTGCGGCCAGTCAACGGTTTCACCGGCGCCCGGGATGATAATCACCGCGCCTTTAGGTTCGGCGGTATTGGCCGGTTTCCACAAGGCCAGAAAGGTGTCGGAGCCTGCTTGCAGTTGTTGCTGTTCCTGAGCCGGGATTTTTCGCTCAAGTGCAGTCGCTTCTTCCTGACTACGCTCAGGCAGCGGCTGACGTTCGAGTGGTTTTTCTTCGGCGGTTTTTTCCTCCGCGGCGGGTGCCGGGTCGGCCGCCTTGACGGAAAAAGCGCAAGGCAGGATCAGCGACAGGCACAATGCTGGCAGTGCCAGGCGGTAGACAGAGGGCATCGGGTATTCCAGGCCAGAAGTTGTTCCGGCAGCCTAATGGGTTGGTCAGTATTTGTCAGTGTGTGAGAGTTCAATGATGCTTTTTCGCTGCCTGTGGGTTATCGGCTGTTTGTGGTTTCCCTTGATGGGCTGGGCGGCCGCCGCGCCCCCGGCGCCCGCTGCCCAACTGTCCCCTGACCAACGGCACTGGCTGGCGCAGCAGGGTGAGTTGCGGGTCGGCGTGGTGTTGCAGGCGCCCTATGCGCAATACGATCGCCGCTTGCAGCGCCTGTCCGGGGTGAACGTCGAGTTGATGAAGTGGCTCGCAAAAAACCTCAATGTCGAACTGAGCTGGCGCAATTTTCCCGATCTTGAGCAATTGGAAGCCGCGGCCCGCGAGGGCGAAATCGACATCGCTCCGGGGGTGACCCAGACCCCTGGCGGGCTGCGCCTCTGGCAGTTTTCCGACCCCTACATGCGGGTGCCGCAATTGGTGGTCAGCGATCAGAAAAGCGCTGGCGCGGTCGAGCTGGAAAAACTCGACAGCCAGACCCGCGTCGCCGTGCGCATGCCCAGTGCCATCGCCGATTACCTGCGCAGCAACTACCCGCACCTGAATCTGCAAGGCGTACCGATGGAGCGCCAGGCATTGCAATTATTGGCGGGCCAGCAGGCGGCTTATGCGGTGGTCGATGAGGCGCAGCTGGGACGCTTGTCGGTCGAACCGGAGTTCGCCGGATTGGTCGTGGTGGGGGATGTCGGTCTGCCGCAGTTGCTGCGAGTGGCCACGCGCCGTGACAAACCGGAACTTGCGGGCATTGTCGAAAGTGCATTGCGGGCGATCCCGGCCAAGGATCTGGAGCAACTGCACAATCAATGGCTGCAGCCCAAGTATCCGCGGCTCACCGAGTCGCCGGGGTTTTGGCAGAACCTCTGCCTGCTGCTGGCCGTGCTGGCGATGAGTTGCATGGTCATCGTGGTCTGGCAGCGTCGCCAGCAGCACAACCTGGAGCAGCGCCTGTTGGCCGCGCAGGAAGACATCGCCTTGCGCGCCGCCAGCGAAGAGGCCTTGCGGCTCACCCAGTTTTCCATCGACCAAAGCACCGTCGGCATCCTCTGGGTCAACTGGGACAGCCATGTGCGCTACGCCAACCGCGCGGCGGAAAGCATGCTGGGCTATCCGGCCGGAGGGATCATCGATCGGCCCCTGATCGATTTCGAGCCCGGCCTGCACATGGACCGCTGGCTGAACCTGTGGAAGCGCGCCCGGGCCAGTGAGGAGGGCCCGCAAAGTTTCGAATCCAATTGCGTGCGGGCTGATGGCAGCATCCTGCCGGCCGATGTCTCGTTGAGTTTCCTGCGCTTTCGCGATGGCGAATACCTGGTGGTTTACCTCAACGATGTCACCGAGCGGCGCCGCGCCCTGGCGGCCTTGCAGGAAAGCGAGGCGCGGCTGCAAGGCATCGCCGCCAACGTTCCGGGACTGGTTTTCCGACTGGAGCGGGCGCCAGTAACCGGTCAGATCGACTTTGCCTACATCAGCGAAGGCAGCGAAAGCCTGGTGGGGTACTCGCCGGCCACGCTGGCGCATCGCGATAAAGGCCTGCGCAGCCTCGTGCATCCGGATGACAAGGTCAGCTATCACCAGACCCAGGATCATGCGCTGGATACTGACAGCGACTGGTCGTGGCAGGGGCGAATCCTCACGCGTCAGGGCGAGCAGCGTTGGGCGGAAATCAAGGCCATCACCCGCCGGCTGGAAGACGGCGCCTATGTTTGGGACGGGATCGTCTGGGACATCAGCGAGAGCAAGCGCATCGAAATTGAACTGGCCAGCTCCCGGGAACAACTGCGTGAGTTGTCCGCGCACCTGGAAAGCGTGCGCGAAGAAGAAAAAGCGCGCATTGCCCGGGAAGTTCACGACGAATTGGGGCAGATGCTCACCGTGTTGAAGCTGGAAACGTCCATGTGCGAACTGGCGTACGCCCAGCTCGACCCTGGCCTTAACGAGCGCTTGAACAGCATGAAGCGCTTGATCGCTCAGTTGTTTCAGCTGGTCCGTGATGTGGCCACGGCATTGCGGCCGCCGATTCTCGACGCAGGTATCGCCTCGGCCATTGAATGGCAGGCCCGCCGGTTCGAGGCACGCACACAGATCCCGTGTCTGGTGCAGGTGCCGGACAATTTGCCAGTGCTCAGCGATGCGAAGGCGATCGGCCTGTTTCGAATTCTTCAGGAGGCGCTGACCAATGTCATGCGGCACGCCCAGGCGCATACTGTTGAACTGACACTGACCCTTGAAGGCAACGAATTGTGTCTGACGGTCAGCGATGATGGCGTAGGATTTGTCGCCGCGCCTGGCAGGCCAACGTCCTTTGGGATCGTCGGTATGCGTGAGCGGGTGTTGATCCTGGGCGGTGAGTTGTCGCTGGAGAGTGAGCCGGGTGAGGGTACGACGTTAGAAGTGCGAGTACCTCTGGACGAAGCCTGAAGAATTTGTGGTGTCTGTGCTGACGCCTTCGCGAGCAGGCTCCCACAGGGGGACGTACTCCAAATGTGGGAGCCTGCTCGCGAATGATCTTGAACCTGGAGAAGAACGTGATCCGTGTACTGGTAGCCGAAGACCACACCATTGTCCGCGAAGGCATCAAGCAGTTGATCGGCCTGGCCAAGGACTTGCTGGTGGTGGGGGAGGCGAGCAATGGCGAGCAGTTGCTCGACACCTTGCGTAATGTGCCCTGCGAAGTGGTGTTGCTGGACATCTCCATGCCGGGCGTCAACGGCCTGGAAGCAATTCCGCGGATTCGCGCCCTGAACAATCCGCCGGCGATCCTGGTGCTGTCGATGCACGATGAGGCGCAAATGGCCGCCCGGGCGCTGAAGGTGGGGGCTGCCGGTTATGCGACCAAGGACAGCGACCCGGCACTGTTGCTGACGGCCATTCGCAAAGTGGCGTCAGGCGGGCGTTACATCGACCCGGAACTGGCCGACCGCATGGTTTTCGAGGTCGGTCTTACCGACTCGCGTCCATTGCACTCGTTGCTCTCCGAGCGCGAATTTTCCGTGTTCGAACGCCTGGCCCAGGGCGCCAACGTGAACGACATCGCTCAGCAACTGGCGTTGAGCAGCAAGACCATCAGCACCCACAAGGCGCGGCTGATGCAGAAGCTCAACATCACCTCGCTGGCGGAACTGGTGAAGTACGCGATGGAACACAAGCTCCTCTAAAGCACATCGCTGTACCTGTGGGAGCGAGCTTGCTCGCGATAGCGGCGGGTCATTCAGCATCGATGTTGAATGTGATGCTGCCATCGCGAGCAAGCTCGCTCCCACAGGGATCTCCATCAAGTATCCGATTACCGGCATATCCAAAAGCGACATGTTTTTGCAGCGGCTTTGCCGATTCTTGCGGCTTGCAGCTTGAAGCGTGCTGCTGCCCTATCCATCCCCGCCATCCTTGTAGGGAAATCCCTACCCCCAACCTTCCATCCGGCTGAGGCGAATCTCTCTTGCGCCCCGATTTGCGCGGTCCCCAGCGTCCACTAGGCTTAACCCCACAGCAGTCATCAATAACAAAGGTGTGGGTATGAGCCAGGTCGATTCAAGCGCAGGGGCCAATGATGTTCTGGTCAGCTTTCGTGGAGTGCAGAAGAGCTACGACGGCGAGAACCTGATCGTCAAGGACCTCAACCTGGATATTCGCAAGGGCGAATTCCTCACATTGCTCGGGCCGTCCGGCTCCGGCAAGACCACCAGCCTGATGATGCTCGCCGGCTTCGAAACGCCGACCGCGGGCGAAATCCTGTTGGCCGGGCGCGCCATCAACAACGTGCCGCCGCACAAGCGTGACATCGGCATGGTGTTCCAGAACTACGCGTTGTTCCCGCACATGACGGTGGCCGAGAACCTGGCGTTCCCGCTGACCGTGCGTGGCATGAACAAGAGCGACGTCAGTGCGCGGGTCAAGCGCGTGCTGAGCATGGTCCAGCTCGATGCCTTCGCCCAGCGCTACCCGGCGCAGCTCTCCGGTGGTCAGCAACAGCGTGTGGCATTGGCCCGCGCGCTGGTGTTCGAGCCGCAACTGGTGCTGATGGACGAACCCCTCGGCGCACTCGACAAGCAGCTGCGTGAACACATGCAGATGGAGATCAAGCACCTGCACCAGCGCCTGGGCGTGACTGTGGTCTACGTGACCCACGATCAGGGCGAAGCCTTGACCATGTCCGACCGCGTGGCGGTGTTCCATCAGGGCGAAATCCAGCAGATCGCTCCGCCGCGCACCCTCTACGAAGAGCCGAAAAACACCTTCGTCGCCAACTTCATCGGCGAGAACAACCGCCTCAATGGCCGCCTGCACAGCCAAACCGGCGACCGTTGCATTGTGGAACTCGGGCGCGGTGAGAAAGTGGAAGCCTTGGCAGTCAACGTTGGCCAGACCGGCGAGCCGGTGACCCTGTCCATTCGTCCGGAGCGAGTGAGCCTCAACGGCTCCAGCGACCAATGCGTCAACCGCTTCTCCGGGCGAGTCGAGGAATTCATCTATCTGGGCGACCACGTCCGGGTTCGCATGGAAGTCTGCGGCAAGACCGACTTCTTCGTGAAACAGCCAATTGCCGAGCTTGATCCCTCGCTCGCCGTCGGCGATGTGGTACCGCTTGGCTGGCAGGTCGAGCACGTTCGCGCGCTCGATCCACTTTTAGAGGCGCATTGATCGCCCCGGCAACACCAACACCAACCCTGCACGTGGAGAGAACAATAAATGTTGAGATCCCTGAAATTCACCGCTTTGGCACTGGGCATGATGGGCGCGGCACACGCAATGGCGGCCGGCCCGGATCTGACCGTGGTGTCCTTTGGCGGTGCGAACAAGGCGGCTCAGGTCAAAGCCTTCTACGCACCTTGGGAAGCGGCAGGCAACGGCAAGATCGTGGCCGGCGAGTACAACGGCGAAATGGCCAAGGTCAAGGCCATGGTCGACACCAAGAGCGTGTCCTGGGATCTGGTAGAGGTTGAATCGCCGGAACTGTCCCGTGGTTGCGACGAAGACATGTTCGAGCAACTGGACCCGGCGCTGTTCGGCAAGACCGAAGACTACGTCAAGGGCGCCATCCAGCCTTGCGGCGTGGGTTTCTTCGTGTGGTCGACCGTGCTGGCCTACAACGCCGACAAACTGAAATCCGCACCGACCAGCTGGGTGGACTTCTGGGACACCAAGCAGTTCCCGGGCAAGCGTGGCCTGCGTAAGGGCGCCAAGTACACCCTGGAATTCGCACTGATGGCCGACGGCGTTGCGCCGAAAGACGTCTACAAAGTGCTGGCTGGCAAGGACGGTCAGGACCGCGCGTTCAAGAAGCTCGATGAGCTCAAGCCGAACATCCAGTGGTGGGAAGCTGGCGCACAACCGCCGCAATACCTCGCTTCCGGTGACGTGGTCATGAGTTCGGCCTACAACGGTCGTATCGCTGCCGTGCAGAAAGAAAGCAACCTGAAAGTCGTGTGGAACGGCGGCATCTACGACTTTGACGCATGGGCCATTCCAAAAGGTCTGGATGCCAAGCGCGCCGAAGCGGCGAAGAAATTCATCGCCTTCTCGGTACAGCCACAGCAGCAGAAGACCTACTCGGAAAACATCGCCTACGGCCCGGCCAACACCCAAGCCGTGCCGCTGCTGGCCAAGGATGTCCTGAAAGACATGCCGACCACCCCGGAAAACATCGCCAACCAGGTGCAGATCGACGTCAGCTTCTGGGCTGACAACGGCGAGCAACTGGAGCAGCGCTTCAATTCCTGGGCTGCGAAATAAGCAGAGGGCTCGCCCTCCTGTGAGGGCGAGCTTTAGTGGCGAGGGGCTTGCCCCCGTTCGGCTGCGTAGCAGTCGTAAAACCATTGCATGCGGTGCATCTGATGCATCGGGAATGCAGGTTTCGGGGTCGCTACGCGACCCAACGGGGGCAAGCCCCCTCGCCACAAGTTCGCTCCCACATTAACGATTGATCAAAGATTTGCGGAGTACGTCATGGCTATCGCCGTTCCCCTGAACGAGGGCACCAGCCCCACCTTGAAGCAGCGGCTCAAGCACGCCGAGCGGGTCAACCGCTGGAAGGCCCAGGCGTTGATCGCGCCGCTGGTGCTGTTTCTGTTGCTGGTGTTCCTGGTGCCGATCGTGGCGCTGCTCTACAAAAGCGTTGGCAACCCGGAAGTGGTCGGCGGCATGCCGCGCACCGTGACTGCCATCGCCAGTTGGGATGGCCGTGGCCTGCCCGCTGAACCGGTTTACAAAGCTGCGGCCGAAGACCTCGCCGAGGCTCGCAAGAATCAGACCCTGGGCGATCTGTCCAAGCGCCTGAACATGGAACTGGCCGGCTATCGCAGCCTGCTGACCAAAACGGCCCGCGCCTTGCCGCTTGCCACTGAACCGGCCTCCTATAAAGAAGCGCTGGAAGGCCTCGATGAGCGTTGGGGCGACCCGGCCTACTGGCAAGCGGTGCGCCGCAACACCAGCAGCATCACCCCGTATTACCTGCTGGCGGCTGTCGATCACCGCATCGACGACCTCGGCGAAATCGCCCCGGCCACCCCGGACCAGGCGATCTACCTCGACATCTTCGCCCGCACCTTCTGGATGGGCCTGATCATCACCGTGATCTGCCTGGTGCTGGCGTATCCTCTGGCTTACCTGCTGGCGAACCTGCCATCGCGCCAGAGCAACCTGCTGATGATTCTGGTGCTGTTGCCGTTCTGGACCTCGATCCTGGTACGAGTCGCGGCGTGGATCGTGTTGCTGCAATCGGGTGGCCTGATCAACAGCGGCCTGATGGCCATGGGCATCATCGATAAGCCGATCGAGTTGGTGTTCAACCGCGTCGGTGTCTACATCTCGATGGTGCACATCCTGCTGCCGTTCATGATCCTGCCGATCTACAGCGTGATGAAAGGCATCTCGCCGACCTACATGCGTGCCGCGATTTCCCTCGGCTGCCATCCGTTCGCCAGCTTCTGGCGGGTGTACTTCCCGCAGACCTATGCCGGTGTCGGCGCCGGTTGCCTGTTGGTGTTCATCCTCGCCATCGGCTACTACATCACCCCGGCATTGCTGGGCAGCCCGAACGATCAGATGGTCAGCTACTTCGTCGCCTTCTACACCAACACCAGCATCAACTGGGGCATGGCGACCGCACTTGGTGGGCTGCTGTTGCTCGCGACGGTCGTGCTTTATCTGATTTACAGCTGGCTGGTAGGCGCAAGCCGCCTGCGCCTGAGCTAAGGGGAGAACGAAATGCTGAGTCCTTATATGTCGCCCATCGAACGGGTGTGGTTCTACAGCTTGCGGATTCTCTGCGGCTTGATTCTGTTGTTCCTGATCCTGCCGGTGCTGGTGATCATTCCGCTGTCGTTCAACTCCGGCAGTTTCCTGGTGTACCCGCTGCAAGGCTTCTCATTGCAGTGGTATCACGATTTCTTCGCCTCGGCGGAATGGATGCGCGCCCTGAAGAACAGCATCATCGTCGCCCCGGCGGCTACGGTGCTGGCCATGGTCTTCGGTACGCTGGCGGCCATCGGCCTGACCCGTGGCGACTTTCCCGGCAAGGCGCTGGTGATGGCGCTGGTGATTTCACCGATGGTGGTGCCGGTGGTGATCATCGGTGTGGCCAGTTATCTGTTCTTTGCTCCGTTGGGATTGGGTAACAGCTTCTTCTCGCTGATCGTGGTGCATGCGGTGTTGGGTGTGCCGTTCGTGATCATTACAGTGTCGGCGACCTTGCAGGGGTTCAACCACAACCTGGTACGGGCTGCTGCGAGCCTGGGCGCTTCGCCGCTGACCACGTTCCGCCGGGTGACCTTGCCACTGATTGCGCCGGGCGTGATCTCCGGGGCGCTGTTTGCCTTTGCGACTTCGTTCGATGAAGTGGTGGTGACGCTGTTCCTCGCCGGCCCAGAGCAAGCGACCCTGCCACGGCAGATGTTCAGCGGCATCCGCGAAAACCTCAGCCCGACCATCGCCGCGGCCGCGACGCTGTTGATTGCCTTCTCGGTGATCCTGTTGCTGACCCTGGAATGGTTGCGTGGGCGTAGCGAGAAACTGCGTACTGCCCAGGTCTGAAGCCACACACCGATCCACTGCAACTTGTAGGAGCGAGCTTGCTCGCGATGGTCGCCAACGATAACGCGGGCCTTCTGAATGCCCGCGTCGCTCTCAGGTTCATCGCGAGCAAGCTCGCTCCTACAGTGTTATTGGGTGTTCCCGGAAACCTTGGTCATTCATGACCTGAATACCAGCCAACTCCAAATCCCCAGCTACTATTGTGCCCAGCTCCCCTATCTATAAGAGGCTGCGCACATGAGTCTTTCCTCTTTCAAAATCGCTCACAAACTGATCACCGGCGCAGGTGCCATCGAGCAGCTGGCCGCTGAGCTGACACGCCTGGACATCGACAATCCGCTGATCGTCACCGACGTCGCCCTGGTCAAGTCCGGCACGGTAGAACTGGCACTGGCGCAGTTGGGTGGCCGCTCCTACGAAATCTTCGACCGTGTGCTGCCGGACCCGGAAATCGCCATCGTCGAAGATTGCATGCAGGTTTACCGCGACGGCGGGCATGATGGGCTGATCGGCCTGGGCGGCGGGAGTGCCATCGACATTGCCAAGAGCGTGGCAGCCTACGCCGGGTACCACGGTGCGCTGGAGGATCTGTTCGGTATCGATCAGGTCCCGCGCAAAGGTCCGCCGCTGATCGCCATCCCGACCACCGCCGGCACCGGCTCGGAAGTGACCAACGTCGCCATCCTTTCCGACAAGGTCGCGCAACTGAAGAAGGGCATTGTCAGCGACTACCTGTTGCCGGACGTGGCGCTGGTCAGCCCGCAAATGACCCTGACCTGTCCACGCAGCGTCACGGCGGCCAGTGGTGTCGATGCACTGGTGCACGCTATCGAGTCTTATCTGTCGGTCAACGCCTCGCCGATTACCGATTCCCTGGCTATCGGCGCCATCAAGCTGATCGCCAAGGCTTTGCCCAAGGCCTACGCCAACCCGTCGAACCTGCAAGCCCGGGAAGACATGGCCACTGCCAGCCTGATGGCCGGCATGGCGTTCGGCAACGCCGGCGTTGGCGCGGTGCATGCGCTGGCATATCCGCTGGGCGGGCGCTTCAACATTGCCCATGGGGTCAGCAATGCCTTGCTACTGCCCTATGTCATGACCTGGAACAAGATGGCCTGCATCGAACGCATGCAGGATATCGCAGAGGCCATGGGCGTGAAGACCGCTCATTTGAGTCTCAACGAAGCGGCCGACAAGGCCGTGCAAGCCATGACCGAACTGTGTGCCGCCGTGGAAATTCCCCAGGGCCTGCGCAGTTTCGGTGTGCCCGAGGACGCCATCCCGTCCATGGCCGTGGAAGCAGCGGGGATCGAGCGCTTGATGCGCAACAATCCGCGCAAATTGAGTGCCGTCGATATCGAAAAGATCTATCGCGCGGCGTACTAGAGCCATTGCCGTTGATGGATGATGGCAAGGTCCAATCATCGCGCTCACGGTGCGCGCGTCAAAGCATGAGGTATACAATGCGCGCCATCGTGATTCTGCTCAGAAAAGGTGCGTCATGCAGCCCTTCGTAATTGCTCCGTCGATTCTCTCCGCCGACTTCGCCCGCCTGGGTGAAGAAGTGGACAACGTCCTGGCCGCCGGCGCCGACTTCGTGCACTTCGATGTCATGGACAATCACTACGTACCGAACCTGACCATCGGCCCGATGGTTTGCTCGGCACTGCGCAAGTACGGCGTGACCGCGCCGATCGACGCGCACCTGATGGTCAGCCCGGTGGACCGCATCGTGGGCGACTTCATCGAAGCCGGCGCGACTTACATCACCTTCCACCCGGAAGCCACCCAACACGTCGACCGCTCCCTGCAACTGATCCGCGAAGGCGGCTGCAAGTCGGGCCTGGTGTTCAACCCGGCAACCCCGCTGGACGTGCTCAAGTACGTGATGGACAAGGTCGACATGATCCTGCTGATGAGCGTCAACCCGGGCTTCGGCGGGCAGAAGTTCATCCCTGGCACCCTCGACAAATTGCGCGAAGCGCGGGCGCTGATCGATGCTTCGGGCCGTGACATTCGCCTGGAAATCGACGGCGGCGTGAACGTGAACAACATTCGCGAAATCGCTGCGGCTGGCGCTGACACCTTCGTCGCCGGCTCGGCCATCTTCAATGCGCCGAACTATCAGGAAGTCATCGACAAGATGCGTTCCGAACTGGCGCTGGCTCGCCCATGAGTGGTTTTGAGCAGCTGTTTCCGGGGCAACTGCCGCGGCTGGTGATGTTCGATCTGGACGGTACGTTGATCGACTCGGTCCCGGACCTGGCAGTGGCTGTGGACAAGATGCTGCTCAAACTCGGTCGCCAATCCGCCGGTCTGGAAGCGGTGCGCGAATGGGTTGGCAATGGCGCGCCGGTGCTGGTGCGTCGGGCGCTGGCTGGCGGTCTTGATCATGCTGCGGTCGATAACGACGAGGCCGAACGGGCGCTGGAGTATTTCATGCAGGCTTATGGCGAGAGCCATGAGTTGACCGTGGTTTACCCCGGCGTTCGCGACACCCTCAAATGGCTGCAGAAGCAGGGCGTCGAGATGGCGCTGATCACCAACAAGCCGGAGCGTTTCGTCGCGCCGCTGCTGGATCAGATGAAAATCGGTCGTTATTTCCGCTGGATCATCGGCGGTGACACCCTGCCACAGAAGAAACCCGATCCGGCCGCGCTGTTCTTCGTGATGAAAATGGCCAATATTCCGGCTTCTCAGTCGTTGTTCGTTGGCGATTCGCGCAGCGATGTGCTGGCGGCGAAAGCAGCGGGAGTCAAGTGCGTAGCCCTGAGCTACGGCTATAACCACGGCCGACCGATCGCGGAAGAATCGCCGGCGCTGGTGATCGACGACCTGCGCAAACTAATTCCCGGTTGCCTGGATCCGGCCGCTGAGATAACGTTGGCCGACGCTGTCAAACCCCCTTCTGGAAACGCCATCGTGGTGGTCACTCGCAAACTCTGGATGAAAGTCATCAAGGCCCTGGCCCGCTGGCGTTGGCGCGCCTGACTTGATCCTGGCCGGTTTCCGGCGCGTTTGCATACCTGACTGTTCGATCCTCAAGCCACGAGGCACCTCATGATCCGCGAAGAATTCCTGCGTTTGGCCGCTGCCGGCTACAACCGCATCCCGCTTGCCTGCGAAACCCTGGCCGACTTCGACACACCGCTGTCGATCTACCTGAAGCTGGCCGACGAGCCCAATTCCTACTTGCTGGAGTCCGTACAGGGCGGCGAGAAGTGGGGCCGGTACTCGATCATCGGCCTGCCGTGCCGTACCGTGCTGCGGGTTCACGATCATCACGTCAGCGTGACCGTCGATGGCGTCGAGACCGAAAGCCACGATGTGGAAGACCCGCTGGCCTTCGTCGAAACCTTCAAGGCTCGCTACAACGTGCCGACCATTGCCGGCCTGCCGCGTTTCAACGGCGGCCTGGTGGGTTACTTCGGCTATGACTGCGTGCGTTATGTGGAAAAGCGCTTGGGCAAGTGCCCGAACCCGGACCCGCTGGGCGTACCGGACATTCTGCTGATGGTGTCCGACGCCGTGGTGGTGTTCGACAACCTGGCCGGCAAGATGCACGCCATCGTCCTGGCCGACCCGTCCCAGGATGACGCCTTCGAGCAAGGTCAGGCACGCCTGGAAGAGTTGCTGGAAAGACTCCGTCAACCAATCACCCCACGCCGTGGCCTGGACTTCAGCAAGCAACAATCGGCTGACCCGGTGTTCCGCTCCAGTTTCACCCAGGACGATTACGAAAAAGCCGTCGACACCATCAAGGAATACATCCTGGCCGGCGACTGCATGCAGGTCGTGCCGTCCCAGCGCATGTCGATCGATTTCAAGGCGGCGCCGATCGATCTGTATCGCGCACTACGCTGCTTCAACCCGACGCCTTACATGTACTTCTTCAACTTCGGCGACTTCCACGTCGTCGGCAGTTCGCCGGAAGTACTGGTGCGGGTCGAAGACAATCTGATCACCGTGCGCCCGATTGCCGGCACCCGTCCGCGGGGAGCCAATGAAGAGGCAGACCTGGCGCTGGAAGAAGACCTGCTGTCGGACGACAAGGAAATCGCCGAACACTTGATGCTGATCGACCTCGGTCGTAACGACACCGGTCGCGTATCGGAAATCGGCTCGGTGAAACTCACCGAGAAAATGGTCATCGAGCGTTATTCCAACGTGATGCACATTGTGTCCAACGTCACCGGGCAATTGAAGTCCGGGCTGACGGCGATGGATGCACTGCGGGCGATTCTGCCGGCAGGCACCTTGTCCGGTGCGCCGAAGATTCGCGCGATGGAAATCATCGACGAACTGGAGCCGGTCAAGCGTGGCGTCTACGGCGGTGCGGTCGGTTACTTTGCCTGGAACGGCAACATGGACACCGCCATTGCGATCCGCACGGCGGTGATCAAGAACGGCGAGCTGCACGTACAGGCCGGTGGCGGCATCGTCGCCGACTCGGTGCCGGCGCTGGAATGGGAAGAAACCCTGAACAAGCGCCGCGCGATGTTCCGTGCCGTTGCCCTGGCCGAACAGACCCCGGAAAGCTGAGTTCACCGCTAACCTTGTGGCGAGGGAGCTTTTGTGGCGAGGGGGCTTGCCCCCGTTCGGCTGCGAAGCAGTCGCAAACGCTGTCGACTCGATAAGGCTGAAAGAATGCAAGGGGTCGCTTTGCGACCCAACGGGGCGGTGCGGCGGTCCGACAAGCCCCCTCGCCACAAAATGTATTCACTCAAAAAAAACGCGGCGCCTGTGAGGGCGCCGCGTTTTTTATTGCCTGCACATCAGAAGTCCAGCGCAACACCTACGTTGATGCCATGTTGGGTGAAGTCGTCGTCCTTGCGAATGTTATAGCTGGCGCGCAGTGCCAGGTCCTTGGTGAGGTTGTGGCTCACCCCCAGGTTCACACGTTGCAAGTGACTTTGCGGGGTGTAGCCTTCCAGCGTGAACTGGTTGTTCGGCAGGCTGTTGAGGTTGATGTCCACGTCCTGGGTGTCGTCGTTGTACTCACGCTCGATTGCCGCTTCGCCGAACACCTGGGTTTGCGGGGTGATCTGGTATTTGCCCTGCAGGCCAGCGCCCAGGCGCCGGGAAATACGCTCCTGATCGGCAAAGGTCAGCGCCGTGGAATTGTTGCCGTCCTCCGAGTAACCATCGACTTGTACCTTGGAGAAGTCGGCGCTGACAAACGGCGACAGGTGCCAGGGGCTGCTGGCTTGTTGCGCAATGTCGTAACCCACGCGCGCGCTGAAGGCTTCGACGTAGCCGCTGGTATCGCCTTTTTCGCCGCGTTCGTTGACGCCCAGCTGGAATTTACGCTTGAGGCTGTCGTAATCCAGATGCCCGGCCGTCAACGCCGCGTCAGCCCACACACGGTTTTGCTGGTACTGGGCGAATGCCGTGCCCAGGTAAGTGTTGAGCTTGTAGTCGGAGTCGTTGTTGCCGGCTTCGAGTTCCTGGTTATAGAAACCGGCGACCAGACCAACACGCCAGGCATCGTCGAGACGATAGCTGCCGCCGATGTTCAGGTTGGCGCCGTTGCCGTCGGCGCTTGCCACGCTGTCCTGACCGTCAAAGTCCTGATGCTGTCCGCCGCCGGAAACAATGGCTCGCCATTGGCCGACACCTTGCCAGTTTTCCCAATCGGCCAGCCACTGGTTGCGCAATTCATCCTGATGCGCGCGCACGGTGCCCTGGGCCATTTCCGGCAACAGGGTCAGCTCCCACGGCGCCGCCAGCAGGGAGTACGCGTAATCGGCGATCAGGCGCTGCCCGGCTTCGGTGGGGTGCACCGAGTCGTTGTAGATCAGCTTGGTCGGGTCCGGCGTGGCGCTGTTGATGCCGTAGCGGGCGTTCTCGGTGCAACCGCTGCCGCTGAAGCAGGTGGTGATGAGGTTCTGGTCGGTGGCCAGGCCAAACTGTGCCGGGTTGGCGAACGTCTCTTTGAGCAATACCGGAATGTTCAGCGGGATGACTTCGGCATTGATGTTTTGCAGTCGGCTTACCAGTTCAGTGTTGAACTGGGCGCTGAGCTGGGACGTGAACGCTTGCAGCGGGGTGCCGTTGAATGCGGGGGTAAAGCCGATATCGGGTAGCAACCAGACCATGACGTATCTGGCGCCGGCGGTTTGCAGCGTCTGCACGCTGTCGGCCAGGCGGTCGGCGGCGGCACTGGCCTGTGGCAGGCTGGTGACGCGTCCTTGCAAGAAGTCGTTACCGCCACCTGACAGGTAATACAGTGCGTTCGGGTCGGCACGGAAGTTATTGGATGGAAGATAGCCGGCCCGGGTGCGTTCGCCGGTGGCGGAGGTGCTGGTAATCGAATCAAGAATCTGGTCGGTACGGTAGCCGCCTACAGCCCAGTTGTTACCATCGGGCTGGCCGTTGTTGGCGCGTACCGCCGAAGATGATGAAGCGGTCTGGTCCGCCGAGAACCCCAGTTTTCCGCCCAGAATCTGTGTGGAGTTGAGCGAGCGGACTTCGCCGCTGCCATCCAGGTACACCGGCCCGGTCCGGTTGGTGAAGCGCTGCGTCGCCCCGGCAGGCCCGCCCGTGTCGGCAAAGGTCCCTGCATCGTTGAGGCTGTCCCCGAAGACAACGAAATTTGTATAAGGATTAGGTGCGGCGTTCGCCTGGGCGCATGCGATCGCGAGCAAGCATCCTGCGAGCGGTACAAACAACGTCTGTTTGATCATGAGCAAGTCCGTTTATTTATTGTTTTAGTGAACGAAACGACAGTACCAAAAACTTCCGGCCTTTTGCCATCTGTCGCGAAGCCTTTGATAGTTTCGCGGGCAGCACCCCCGGCGATATTGCGCGCTCTGCCCAGCTAAGTTACTGTGCCGGGACGTACGAACGAGACCTTCCCCGTGTTGATCATCAGTAAACTCCTGGATCAAGTCATCAAGGCACACGCCCGCTGGCGTTGGCGCGCCTGAATTCTTTTGCCGGCTTCGCCGGACCTGTACCGCTTTGCCTTCTTTACCTGTTTGAAATGCCGCTTTGCTGGCGCTACACCGGCACCTGACAAAGTGCAGCGTTCTGCGGGTAAATCATTCGAAGGCCATCTTTAAAGTCAGTGAATTCAAGAGGTTCTTAACGCCATGTTGCTGATGATCGATAACTACGACTCCTTTACCTACAACGTTGTGCAGTACCTGGGCGAGCTCGGCTCCCAGGTTAAAGTCGTGCGCAACGATGAACTGACCATCGCTGAAATCGAAGCCCTCAACCCTGAACGCATCGTTGTGTCCCCCGGTCCTTGCACCCCGACCGAAGCCGGCATCTCGATTGAAGCGATCAAGCATTTCGCCGGCAAGCTACCGATTCTTGGCGTCTGCCTCGGCCACCAATCCATCGGCCAGGCTTTTGGCGGTGATGTGGTGCGCGCCCGCCAAGTGATGCATGGTAAGACTAGCCCGGTATTTCACGAGGACAAGGGTGTATTCGAAGGCCTGAATCGTCCGCTGACGGTGACCCGCTATCATTCGTTGATCGTCAAGCGCGAAACCCTGCCCGATTGCCTCGAGCTGACCGCGTGGACCCAGCTCGAAGACGGCTCGGTCGACGAAATCATGGGCCTGCGTCACAAGACTCTGAACATCGAAGGCGTGCAGTTCCACCCTGAGTCGATCCTCACCGAACAGGGTCACGAACTGTTCGCCAACTTCCTCAAACAAACCGGCGGCACGCGCTAAGGACTTTTCATGAACATCAAGACAGCCCTGAGCCGTATCGTCGATCACCTCGACCTCAGCACCGATGAAATGCGCGATGTCATGCGCGAGATCATGACCGGGCAATGCTCGGATGCGCAGATTGGCGCGTTCATGATGGCCATGCGCATGAAGAGCGAAAGCATCGACGAAATCGTCGGTGCCGTGTCGGTGATGCGCGAACTGGCGGACAAGGTCGAACTCAAGACCCTCGACGGTGTGGTCGATGTGGTGGGCACCGGCGGTGACGGCGCCAATATCTTCAACGTGTCGACCGCTTCCGCTTTCGTGGTTTCGGCGGCCGGTTGTACGGTCGCCAAACACGGCAACCGTGCAGTCTCGGGCAAGAGCGGCAGTGCCGACCTGCTGGAGGCGGCCGGTATCTATCTGAACCTGACGCCGGTGCAGGTGGCGCGCTGCATTGACAATGTTGGTATTGGTTTCATGTTTGCCCAGACTCACCACAGCGCGATGAAATACGCCGCCGGCCCGCGTCGGGATCTGGGTCTGCGTACTTTGTTCAACATGCTCGGCCCGCTTACGAATCCGGCCGGTGTGAAGCATCAGGTGGTCGGCGTATTTACCCAGGCCTTGTGCCGGCCGCTGGCGGAAGTGTTGCAGCGCCTGGGCAGCAAGCATGTGCTGGTGGTGCATTCGAAGGATGGCCTGGACGAATTCAGCCTGGCCGCGCCGACCTTTGTCGCTGAACTGAAGGACGGCCAGGTCACCGAGTATTGGGTCGAACCGGAAGACCTGGGCATGAAGAGCCAGAGCCTGCATGGTCTGGCCGTGGAAAGCCCGGCGGCTTCCCTGGAACTGATTCGCGATGCCCTGGGCAAGCGCAAGACCGAGAACGGTCAGAAAGCGGCCGAGATGATCGTGCTCAATGCCGGTGCCGCACTGTATGCGGCCGACCTTGCCAGCAGCCTGAAAGAAGGCGTTGCCTTGGCGCACGATGCGCTGCACACCGGCCTCGCTCGAGAAAAGCTTGAGGAACTGGGTGCATTTACCGCGGTATTCAAAGTGGAGAATGAGGGATGAGTGTACCGACGGTTCTGGAAAAGATTCTGGCGCGCAAGGTTGAGGAAGTCGCCGAGCGTAGCGCTCGCGTCAGCCTCGCCGAGCTGGAAAATCTGGCCAAGGCGGCCGATGCACCCCGAGGTTTTGCCAAGGCGTTGCTGGCCCAGGCCAAGTTGAAGCAACCGGCAGTCATTGCAGAAATCAAGAAAGCCTCGCCGAGCAAAGGCGTGATCCGCGAGAACTTCGTTCCCGCCGACATCGCCAGAAGCTACGAGAAGGGCGGTGCGACCTGCCTGTCGGTGCTCACCGATATCGATTATTTCCAGGGCGCTGATACCTACCTGCAGCAGGCCCGTGCGGCATGCAAGCTGCCGGTGATCCGCAAGGACTTCATGATCGATCCGTACCAGATCGTCGAAGCCCGGGCCCTGGGGGCCGATTGCGTGCTTTTGATCGTTTCCGCGCTGGATGACGTGAAAATGGCCGAGCTGGCAGCCGTGGCCAAAAGCGTCAACCTCGATGTGCTGGTGGAAGTCCACGACGGCGACGAACTGGAACGGGCCTTGAAAACCCTCGATACTCCGCTGGTTGGCGTGAACAACCGTAACCTGCACACTTTCGATGTCAGCCTGGAAACCACCCTCGACCTGTTGCCGCGTATTCCGCGCGATCGTCTGGTCATCACCGAGAGCGGCATTCTCAACCGCGCCGATGTCGAACTGATGGAAATCAGCGACGTCTACGCGTTCCTGGTCGGCGAAGCGTTCATGCGTGCCGAAAGCCCGGGTACCGAGTTGCAGCGTCTGTTCTTCCCTGAGCGCGGCGTGCCTGTCAGCGGCTCAACCCTAGACTAAAAAGCATCGCGAGCAAGCTCGCTCCCACAGGGTTTGATGGTGGCCACAAAATCTATGAGCTGCCGGGATCAAATGTGGGAGCGAGCTTGCTCGCGATAGCGGCATAAGAAGCACCACAGACTTTATGTCCTACGGAATACCTTATGACCTCACCAATTTCCCTGACCATCGAAGCTGGCCTGAAAGCCGAACAGGATCTGTTGGCCTCGGTATGCGCCGGCGACGCGGAGTTCGGCCTGCTGTTCTGGCAGCCGAGCGATCGGGCGCTGGTCATGCCGCGCCGTTTGAACCGCCTGCCCGGTTTCGAGGCTGCATGTGAAGTGTCGGCGGCGGCAGGTTGGCCGGTGTTGTTGCGTGAAACCGGTGGCGAGCCGGTGCCGCAATCGGCCTCGACCATCAACATCGCACTGGTTTACGCGCCGCCGCGCAGCGAAGGGGATCTGAATCGCATCGAAACCGGTTACCACCGTTTGTGCGATCCGATTTGTCAGTTGCTGGATGAGTTGGGTGGTACTTCGTCCCTGGGTGAAATCGAAGGCTCTTTCTGTGACGGTCGCTTCAACGTCAACCTCGATGGACGCAAAATGGTCGGAACCGCCCAGCGCTGGCGCCAGAGTCAGGGGGGGCAGCGTCCGGTAGGACTGGTGCACGGAGCGATGCTGATCGATAACGAGCGAGCGTCAATGGTCGCCGCGGTCAATCGTTTCAACGAGGCCTGCGGTCTGGAGCAACGGGTACGCGCCGAAAGCCACATCGCGCTGCATGAGAAGTTCGCGGCACCCCATGCACTGGCACGTCTGGACGAACTCTACCGGTTGATGCTGGCGCAGATGTTCAGCGGCTAGGTTTTCGAGCTTATCGCGTACCGAAGACCACCATGGTCTTGCCTTTGACGTCCACCAGGTTGCGTTCTTCAAGATCCTTGAGCACGCGACCGACCATCTCCCGCGAACAACCGACAATCCGCCCGATTTCCTGGCGGGTCACCTTGATTTGCATGCCATCGGGGTGCGTCATGGCGTCTGGCTGTTTGCACAGCTCCAGCAGACAGCGTGCGACTCGACCGGTTACATCAAAGAATGCCAGGTCACCGACCTTGCGCGTAGTGTTGCGCAGGCGCTGTGCGATTTGTCCGCTGAGGACGTAAAGAATATCCGGATCCTGCAGGGACAACTCGCGGAATTTCGCGTAGCTGATTTCTGCGACTTCGCATTCAACCTTGGCCCGCACCCAGGCGCTGCGCTCCTGTTCCAGGCCAGCCTGCTCAAACAGACCCAACTCGCCGAAAAAGTCCCCGGGGTTCAGGTAGGAAATGATCATTTCCCGGCCGTCGTCATCTTCGATCAGGATGGTGACTGAGCCTTTGATGATGAAGAACAGCGTTTCCGAGCGGTCGCCGGCACAAATGATGTTGCTCTTGGCCTGATAACGGCGGCGCTGGCAATGCATCAACAGCTTGTCGACGTTCTTGATCTTGGGGTTGGGGGCAATAGCAACCATGGTTGTATCCCGAAAAGACTGCACGGAGTGTTTGGATTTTTGTAGGAGCTGGCGAAGTCTGCGATCTTTCTAGTCGCTTCATAGCTGGCCATGCGCCAGCGAATTGGCGTCAGCTTAACAGACACTTCCTGCAATATTCGAGCATTTACCTACAGGGCGGTGGGATATGTCCTAGGACGCCGGGCGCTGTCAATCACGGGGCCTGTGCTAAGCTGGCGACCCTTTTTTATACAGTGGAGTCTTGGCGATGAAGGCACGCATCCAATGGGCTGGCGAAGCCATGTTCCTCGGCGAATCCGGTAGCGGTCATGTCGTGGTCATGGACGGTCCGCCCGATGCCGGCGGACGTAACCTGGGTGTCCGGCCGATGGAAATGTTGCTGCTGGGTGTCGGCGGTTGCAGCAATTTCGATGTAGTCAGCATCCTCAAGAAGTCCCGCCAGGCGGTCGAAAGCTGTGAGGCCTTCCTCGAAGCCGAGCGCGCGACCGAAGATCCAAAGGTGTTCACCAAGATCCACATGCATTTCGTGGTCAAGGGCCGCGGGCTGAAAGAAGCCCAGGTCAAACGTGCCATCGAGTTGTCTGCCGAGAAGTATTGCTCGGCCTCGATCATGCTCGGCGCGGCCGGTGTCGAGATTACTCACGACTACGAAATCATCGAGCTCGGTTGAATCGACATTCAACTATCATAAAAGCAGTGCAGACTCTGGCGATCCCAAGCTGACGTCTGCATAATGCGCCACTTTTTTCAGGGTAGTGGCCCGTCAGCCGACAGGCCTCGCACCCGAACAGACAACCAAAATCGCCATCGCGAAGAGGTGTTAACCGTCCTACGCAGGTGCGTTGTTCGCATCTGACGGGCATGCTTGATCACGCGGCCGGGCCGCAAACACATAGAGAGTTTTTAACGGTGAAAAGCAAACTCAAGCTCCACGGGTTCAATAACCTGACAAAGACCTTGAGCTTCAACATCTATGACATCTGCTACGCGGAAACTCCGCAAGACCAGCAGGCTTACGTCGAGTACATCAATAAAGAGTACAACGCGAAACGCCTGACGCAGATCCTCACGGAAGTTGTCGATATCATTGGTGCCAACATCCTGAACATTGCCAGTCAGGACTATGAGCCACAGGGCGCCAGCGTCACGATTCTGATTTCTGAAGAACCGGTGACCCCGACCGATAGCCAGATCGAAGAGTCCCCGGGCCCGTTGCCCGAAATCATCCTGGCCCACCTCGACAAGAGCCACATCACGGTGCACACCTACCCGGAAATCCATCCGGACGACGGCATTGCAACCTTCCGTGTGGACATCGACGTGTCGACTTGCGGGGTTATTTCACCGCTTAAAGCGCTCAACTTCCTGATTCACCAGTTCGATTCGGACATCGTGACCGTGGATTACCGTGTGCGCGGCTTCACCCGTGACGTTGAAGGCAAAAAACACTTCATCGACCATGAGATCAATTCGATCCAGAACTACCTCTCCGATGACACTTACGACGCGTACCAGATGACCGACGTGAACGTGTACCAGGAAAACCTGTTCCACACCAAGATGCTGCTGAAGAACTTCGAACTGGATAACTACCTGTTCGGCGACGCCACCAGCAACCTGTCCTCTGAGCAGCGCGCCCAGGTGACCGAGCGGGTGAAACACGAAATGCTCGAAATCTTCTACGCGCGCAATATGGCGTAAGATTTTCGGACACAAAAAAGGCGACTCCCTCACGGCAGTCGCCTTTTTTATGTCTTGCCCTGGCCCTTGTAGGAGCGAGCTTGCTCGCGATGGACCTGAGAGCGACACGTTTATCCAGATACACCCGTTATCGTTGACGTCCTTCGCGAGCAAGCTCGCTCCTACAAAAATCTGAAATCAGATCCGATAAGTACTCTTGGTCATCACCTTGGCCATCAGGCTCATCCCGAACTTCACCGGTGCCGGAAAGCGGAACCCGCCAGCATCCAGCGCACTTTCGGCATGTTGTTCTTCATCGATACGCATCTGTTCAAGAATCGCCCGGGATTTTTCATCCTCGGCCGGCAATTGCTCCAGATGTTCGTTCAGGTGTTTGCACACCTGGTCTTCCGTTGCCGCAACGAACCCCAGGCTGACTTTGTCGCTGATCAGGCCGGCCACTGCGCCAATCCCGAACGACATGCCATAAAACAGCGGATTGAGGATGCTGGTGTGGCTACCCAGTTGATGGATGCGTTGTTCGCACCAGACCAGGTGATCGATTTCTTCTTCGGCGGCATGCTCCATCGCAGCACGCACTTGCGGCAGCTTGGCGGTCAGCGCCTGTCCCTGGTACAGCGCCTGGGCGCAGACTTCGCCGGTGTGGTTGATGCGCATCAGGCCGGCAACGTGGCGCGTGTCTTCGTCGCTCATTTTCGCATCCGGCTGCACGATGGCGGGCGACGGACGGTACGGCTGGCCGCTGAAGGGCAGCAGTGTGCGCATCGCGGCATCGGCTTGCAGCAGAAGGCGGTCAATTGGCGAGTAGTGACGTTGGGTTGTCATGCTGACCTCCGGGGGAATTTCGGCGGCCAGTTTAACCCAATCGGCCGGGGAAGGTTTGCGCTGGGTCATTGTGATGCAGAGACTGTGACAGTGTCGTGATGCCTTTTGTGGGAGCGGGCTTGCTCGCGAAGAGGGTCTGACATTCAGCATCCATGCTGGCTGATACTCCGTCTTCGCGATCAAGTCGGATCGCCGCACCGCCGCTCCCACAGGGGGAGGCAGCAATCAGCCCGGCGGCCAGTGCATCTGGCGCTGACCCAGTACGTGCATATGTATGTGATAGACAGTTTGCCCACCCAGTTCATTGCAGTTCATGACGACGCGGAAGCCGTCTTCGCAACCCAGTTCCTTTGCCAGGCGCTGGGCGGTGAACAGGATGTGCCCCGCCAATGTCTTGTCGTCCTCGGTCAGGTCGTTCAGGGTGCGAACGGGTTTCTTCGGGACCACCAGGAAATGTACCGGTGCCTGTGGGGCAATGTCGTGGAAGGCCAGAACCTGGTCGTCCTCGTAAATGATCTTCGCCGGGATTTCCCGGTTGATGATCTTGGTGAACAGAGTATCCACAGCTGTTTTCTCCGTTGTTTGGGCTGGCCTGAGTGTACTCATGGCGTATGCCTGCGCCCAGCCTTTTACCTTGGGTTGGATCAGCGCGGGCAGTAGGCCTTGTTGACCATGCCGGCGATTGTGCGAGTCAGCCACCGCGAGCCAAGCCGCGGCAGGAAGGCGAACCAGCGGTTGCGCCGCCCGGGAATGATGATCGCCTTGTTCTTTTCCAGTGCGCGCACGGTGTAGAGCGCCACTTCCTCGGGGCTCATCAGCAGTTTGCTGTTGGTCAGCTTTTCGCTGTCGAGTTGCGCGGTACGGAAAAACGCCGTGCGGGTCGGCCCGGGGCAGAGCACCGAAACCTTGATTGCACATTTTTTCAGTTCGACGCGCAATCCTTCGGAAAAGTGCAGCACATACGCCTTGCTGGCGTAATAGGTGCTCATCCACGGCCCCGGCTGAAACGCCGCCACAGAGGCCACATTCAGAATCTGCCCGCCGCCTTGCAGGGCCATGCTGTTGCCGATGGCATGGCACAGGCGGGTGAGGGCGAGGATGTTCACTTCGATCAGGTCTTGCTCGGTCATCCAGTCCTGGGCCAGAAACGGGCCGCATGTGCCGATACCGGCGCAGTTGACCAGCAGATCGATTTGCCGGTCGCCTTCTTCCAGCTCCAGCAGGAATCCGGACAGGCGCAGTGGTTCGCCCAGGTCGCAGGCACGGAACAGCACTTCCACGCCGAACCGTTGGGTCAGTTCAATCGCAATACTTTCCAGCTGATCACGTTGTCGGGCCACCAGAATCAGGCTGCGGCCGCGCCGGGCCAGCGCTTCGGCCATTGCCAGGCCGATGCCGCTGGAGGCGCCAGTGATCAGAGCGTAACGGGTCATGCAGTTCTCCATCGCAACAGCTCCGCGCCGCGACGCAGGTGTCAGGGGCCAGGAGCGCTGTTCATTCTTTCGCAGAGTCTACAGGGGGCTGGGCCTCTTCGGCTGCATCGTCGGAGGAATTTGGCACCGGTTCGACCTCGACTTCGATTTCATCGGTGGTGACCGAACTGCTGTCGTAGCTGCTCTGGGCGGCACTTTTGTATTCTTCCCGTATCGCTGTGAGACCACCGGCCAGCGAGCCGAACAGAACCAGCGCGATAACGATCAGCCACAGCGAAGACAGTACCTTGACTGCGGTACTGTTCGGCGGAGGCGGCGGGCCGTAGCGGTTGGCGGTGTCGTTGCCCGGCACAACCATGATCACGAACGGAAAGAAACTGCCAACGAACGGCACCAGGTTCAGCAGCCACAGCCAGCCGGACCAGCCGACATCGTGCAAACGTTGAACGGTGATCTGGATGCTGACGAATACAAATCCGATGAACAGGATAAAGGCCAGCAAGCTGCCCAATATCAGGCCGGCGGTCGAATCCGCGCCGATGATAGCCAGGGCGACCAAGGCAAACACCCCGCACACGGCCAGGAGCACAGTTGACAGCACCAGCGTCCAGGCGAGGTAGCGCAAGCGGCCGATACGGCCATCGAAACTGAAGGGTTTGAGCGTGGCGAATTCCGCTACGGCTTCGCCGACGGGCGCGCGAGGCGGCGCGTAAGGGGACTGCGGATCTGCAAAAGGCGCCTGGCTGCTGGTCGGAGCATGGTCATGAACGTCGGCGAGGTTCAGCTCGATCGGCGTTTCGGCTTCGATGCGGGCATCGATACCGGTTTTGCTCAGCGCCTGGAGATAGGTCTGGGCATCGGCGTGCGACAGGTTGCGTTTGAGCGCTACCGGACGCCCGGTGAACAGGCGCTCAATGGCCGTGACATCGCTTTTGAACAAATCGGCGAGATTGAGCTTTGCCGTGGTGATGTCGACACCGGGCAGCAAGGCGCCCTCGAATACGATTTTGAAATGATTTTCGCCCATGTGCGAAGCATCCTTGTCGCGAGAGGTTGAAAGAACAATGTTGTGCCCGGGCGAGTGTAAGTCCAGCCGGGCAAGACTGGCCAAGGTTTGCTGTCAGCGCGGCCAGCGTTTTGGCAACTGGGCGGCATGCTCCAGGGCCTGGCGGTACTCCGCGTCGAGACGCGCAATCAACTGCTCGACACTCGGCAAGTCTTCGATTTCTCCTACGCCCTGGCCTGCAGACCAAACGGTCTTCCAGGCTTTGGCCTCATCGCTCACGGGTTTGAGCTTGGAACCGAAGTTGATCTCGCCCTTGCCTTGCAAGGCGGCCATGTCGAAACCGGCGGCCTCCAGGCTCTGGCGCATGAAGCTCGCGGGGACACCCGACACGGCTGGAGTATGGATGATGTCTGCCGCTTTGGATGTCAGCAGCATTTCTTTGTAGGCGTCGGGCGCGTGACTTTCGGTCGTGCCGATAAATCGTGTACCAAAGTAGGCCAGATCCGCGCCGAGCAATTGAGCGGCAAGAATTTCGTGGCCGTGGTTCAAACAGCCGGCCAGTAACAGGGTCTTGTCGAAAAACTGGCGGATTTCGGCAATCAGTGAGAACGGGCTCCAGGTCCCCGCGTGTCCACCGGCGCCGGCAGCCACGGCGATCAAGCCATCCACGCCTGCTTCGGCCGCTTTCTCGGCATGACGACGAGTGGTCACATCATGAAACACCAGGCCGCCGTAGCTGTGCACCGCGTCGACCAGTTCTTTCACGGCGCCCAGGCTGGTGATCACGATCGGCACTTTGTGCTCGACGCAGATCTGCAGATCCGCCTGTAAACGAGGATTGCTGTTGTGGACGATCAGGTTCACGGCATAAGGCGCGGGATTCTCCATTGTCGCCAGCCCGGCTTCGATTTCTTCCAGCCAGGCCTTGAAACCGCTGCTTTCGCGCTGGTTCAGCGCCGGGAAGCTGCCGACCACGCCCTGGCGACAACAGGCGAGTACCAATTGCGGATTGGAAATCAGGAACATCGGCGCCGCCACTACGGGCAGACGCAAACGTTCTTCGAGCAGAGCGGGCAGCGACATTGGAAGTACCCCGGTAAGTTGTGCCTGGTGGATTTAGAACGGCCGAACGACGACCAGAATTACGATAGCCAGCAATATCAGAACCGGCACTTCATTGAACCAGCGATAAAAGACATGGCTGCGGGTGTTCTCGCCACGGGCAAAACGTTTTACCTGGGCGCCGCACATGTGGTGGTAGCCGATCAGCAACACGACCAGGGTCAGTTTGGCGTGTATCCAGCCACCCTGGCTGAAGATGCCTGGATTGAGGTAGATGAGCCAGCCGCCGAAGATCAGCGTGGCGATCATCGCCGGGCCCATGATGCCCCGGTACAGCTTGCGCTCCATGACACTGAAGCGTTCCTTGCTGATCGTGTCTTCACTTTGTGCGTGATAAACGAACAGTCGTGGCAAGTAAAACAGGCCGGCAAACCAGCATACGACGCTGACGATATGAAACGCTTTGAGCCACAGATAGAGCATTTTTGGTTATTCCCCAATTCACGGTAGTGGGAATAGTAGGGGGTTGAGCGTCCGCACGTCACCTTGACGGTTGTCGCAGGGGCGCGCGGCCCCTATTATCGACGGCTTTCCAGTGGGTTCGTTGAGGGCAGGTTTATGGTCAAGGTCGGTATCGTCGGCGGCACGGGTTACACCGGTGTCGAACTGCTGCGTCTGTTGGCGCAACATCCGCAAGCTGAGGTGGTTGTCATCACTTCCCGATCCGAGGCTGGCCTGGCCGTGGCCGACATGTATCCGAACCTGCGAGGCCATTACGACGGCCTGGCGTTCAGCGTTCCGGACATCAAGACCCTGGGTGCCTGCGATGTGGTGTTCTTCGCCACACCGCACGGTGTAGCCCATGCCTTGGCGGGCGAGTTGCTGGCGGCCGGGACCAAGGTCATCGACCTGTCGGCGGACTTCCGTCTGCAAGATGCGGATGAATGGGCCAAGTGGTACGGCCAGCCGCACGGTGCACCGGAGTTGCTGGACGAGGCGGTCTACGGCTTGCCGGAAGTAAATCGCGAACAGATCAAGAAAGCGCGCCTGATTGCCGTGCCGGGCTGCTATCCAACTGCAACGCAATTGGGTTTCCTGCCATTGCTCGAAGCCGGCCTGGCCGATGCTGCGCATCTGATTGCTGACTGCAAGTCCGGCGTCAGCGGTGCCGGTCGTGGCGCTTCCGTAGGTTCGTTGTACTCCGAGACGTCGGAAAGCATGAAGGCTTATGCGGTCAAAGGTCACCGTCACCTGCCGGAGATTCGCCAGGGGCTGCGTCGCGCAGCAGGCAAGGACGTCGGCCTGACCTTCGTTCCGCACCTGACGCCGATGATTCGTGGCATTCACTCCACACTCTACGCAACTGTTGTTGATCGCTCGGTGGACTTGCAGGCGCTGTTTGAAAAGCGCTACGCCAACGAACCGTTCGTCGATGTGATGCCGGCCGGCAGCCATCCGGAGACGCGTAGCGTACGGGGTGCCAACGTCTGCCGCATTGCCGTGCATCGCCCTCAGGACGGTGATCTGGTGGTGGTGCTGTCGGTGATCGACAACCTGGTCAAAGGTGCTTCGGGTCAGGCCGTGCAGAACATGAACATTCTGTTCGGGCTGAATGAGCGTCTGGGCCTGTCCCACGCCGGCATGCTGCCGTAAGCGTTATCGCGTACAGCAAAAGGCCCGTCTGACGGGCCTTTTTGCATTCCGGGCCGGCGACTGGATTGGTTGATATACCATAACAATAGTTGACCGCTTTTCTAGGAGAAGCGGATAATGCGCGTCATCACGCAATATGACGGCGTAACGCCGGGAGATAGTCAGCATGAGCGTCGAATCCTTCACCCCCACGGCTTTGCAATTCACCCACGGTGCCGCGCACAAGGTGAAGAGCCTGGTCGATGAAGAGGGGAATGATCGCTTGAAGCTGCGCGTATTCGTTACGGGCGGCGGTTGTTCAGGTTTTCAGTACGGCTTCACCTTCGATGAAGAAGTGGCCGATGACGACACCATCGTCGAGCGCGAAGGTGTGAGTCTGGTTGTCGATCCGATGAGCTTCCAGTACCTGGCAGGTGCCGAGGTGGACTACCAGGAAGGTCTGGAAGGGTCGCGTTTCGTCATCAAGAACCCGAATGCGACCACCACTTGTGGCTGCGGTTCTTCGTTCTCGATCTGATCGGCGCACCTGTTTCACAGAACGCCGCACGGCCTCAGGGCCTTGCGGCGTTTTGCTGTGTGGAGGGTTTATGCGGGGTAGATGGCGCCGAGGACCCGTAATCCACGGGCGCCGGTAACGCTTGGGCGATTGGCGGCGATGCCTTCGAGGCAGCAGTGAGCGAGCCAGGCAAACGCCATGGCTTCGACCCAGTCAGGATCGACGCCATATGCTGATGTGCTGCTGACTTTCGCCTTCGGCAGCAGACTGGCCAGGCGATTCATCAGTGCGGCGTTATGCGCGCCACCGCCGCAGACCAGCACTTCTTGAGTCTCTTTCTGGGCGCCTTGCAGCGATTCGATGATGGTCAGTGCGGTCAGCTCAAGCAGCGTTGCCTGTACGTCTTCGGCAGCGAAGGTCGGCAGCTGCGCCAGGTGCTGCATCAACCATGGCAGGTTGAAGACTTCCCGGCCGGTGCTCTTCGGGCCTTGGGTGACGAAGAAGGGGTCGCTGAGCAGTGCCTTCAACAGATCGGGTTCAACCTTGCCGCTGGCGGCCCATTGGCCGTCACGGTCATAGGTGTCGCCGCGCTGCTGATGAATCCAGGCATCCAGCAGCACATTCCCTGGGCCGCAGTCGAAACCGGCCACCGGTTTGCCGGGCTCGATCAGGCTGAGGTTGCTGAAACCGCCGATGTTCAGTACGGCACGGTTGCCGGCCCGCTCTTCGAACAAGGCTTCATGAAAGGCTGGAACCAGCGGAGCGCCTTGACCGCCGGCGGCTACGTCGCGGCTGCGGAAGTCGCTGACCACGGTGATACCCGTCAGCTCGGTCAGCAGCGCCGGGTTGCCGATTTGCACCGTGAAACCGCGCGCTGGTTCATGGCGAATGGTCTGGCCATGGCTGCCAATCGCGCGGATATCGTCAGGGATGAGGTGCTGTTGAGCGAGGAGGGTATTGATGCCCTGTGCCGCGAGCTTTACCCAGTTTTGCTGGGCGATGGCGGAGCGGGCAATCTCGTCCGGACCGCTGGCGCACAAGCCAAGCAGCTCTGTACGCAGGGAATCGGGCATGGGGATGTAGTGCGTGGCGATCAGCCTGATCGCCGGGGTCTGCTCGATCAGCGCGATGTCCAGGCCATCAAGGCTGGTCCCGGACATCACACCTATATAAAGCGCCATGACTTAACGCTTGGCCGAAGCCAGCTGAGTGGCTTTTTCCTGGTCCATGCGCGCCATCAGCGGTTGGCTCTGTGCCAGGAAGCGTGCGCGCTCGGCTTTGGAGATTGGATCGGCCATCGCGACTTTCTGGCCCAGCGGGTCGACGTGCACGCCATTCACCTGGAACTCGTAATGCAGGTGCGGACCGGTGGAGAGACCGGTGGTGCCGATATAGCCAATCACCTGGCCCTGTTTCACCGTGCCGCCAGTCTTCACGCCTTTGGCGAAGCCTTGCATGTGGCCGTAGAGCGTTGTGTAGGTGTTGCCGTGCTGGAGGATCACGGTATTGCCGTAGCCACCACGGCGGCCGGCCAGCAACACCTTGCCATCACCGGCAGCCTTGATCGGCGTGCCGCGCGGTGCAGCGTAGTCGACGCCTTTGTGGGCGCGGATCTTGTTCAGGATCGGGTGTTTGCGGCCCATGGAAAATTTCGAGCTGATGCGGGCGAAGTCCACCGGTGTGCGGATGAACGCCTTGCGCATGCTGTTGCCGTCAGCAGTGTAGTAACTGCTGTTGCCTTGTTTGTTGGTGTAGCGCACGGCGGTGTAGGTCTTGCCGCGGTTGGTGAAGCGCGCCGACAGGATCGGGCCAGTGCCGACGGCCTTGCCGTTGACCACTTTTTGCTCGTAGATCACATCGAACTCGTCGCCCTGGCGAATATCCTGGGCGAAGTCCACGTCGTAGCCAAACACACTGGCCATGTCCATGGTGAGGCTGTGAGACAGGCCGGCGCGGGCTGCGGACTGCGACAGCGAGCTGTTGATCACGCCATGAACGTAAGCCGAGCGCACGGTTGGTTTTGCGGTAATGCGGTTGAAGGTATAGCCCTTGTCGTTCTTGGTCAGGCTGATGCTTTCGAGGTCGTTGAGCTTGCTGTGCAGGTTGGTCAACTGGCCGTCAGGACTCAGTTCGAATTCGAGTTTTTGCCCGTGCTTGAGCTGGCTGAACTGCTTGGCCTGCTTGTCGCTGGCCAGCACGTCGTGCACTGAGGTGGCTGGTAGGCCGACTTTCTCGAACAGCGTAGAGAGGGTGTCACCCTTGGTGACGATCACTTCCCTGTGGCTTGCCGTCTTCTTTTCTTCGACGACCGGCACCGGTGCAGGTTCGGCTTGAGCGGTTTCCTGGGTGTCCTCGGCGCTGTTTTCGATCTGCGCGAAGGGGGAGGTTGCTGGTTCATTTGTGGCTTGAACGGCGTCAGCAGCGTCTTGTTCTTGTGTCAGTTGTTCAGCGGGGCTTTCCAGTTCAAGACTCAGGGTTGTCTTTTTGGCTTCGACATCGCTGGAAGGGAATACCAGGAGCGCCAGACTGAGAAGGGCGGCGATGCCACTTGCAGCAAGCAAGTGGGTCTTCGGGTAAAGCGGCGGCGCTTTAGACGATTCTGTGGTCATAAGTGGTTTTGACTTTGAAAAAGATGAATTGGAAAAGATGAATGACATGATGAAGATGAAATAACTGTATAAAATATAACCAAATCATCTCTGAAGCAAGTCCGTAGGCACTCTGTCTGCGGATTGGCGTCCGTGCGCCGGGCAAACCTTGTATTTGACGCGCGATCTTGTATGGTTGGTTCCCTTTGAATCTGAGCCTTGCGGGTCTGTTATGAAGTCGGTTGAAGAGCAGCTAGCGCTGATCAAACGTGGTGCGGAAGAACTGTTGGTCGAGTCCGAGCTGATTGAAAAGCTCAAGCGTGGCCAGCCGCTACGTATTAAGGCGGGCTTCGATCCAACGGCTCCGGATCTGCACTTGGGTCACACCGTGCTTATTAATAAGCTGCGCCAGTTCCAGGAGCTGGGGCATCAGGTGATCTTCCTGATTGGTGACTTCACCGGAATGATCGGCGACCCGAGCGGCAAGAGTGCCACGCGTCCACCGCTCACTCGCGAGCAAGTCCTCGAGAATGCCGAGACCTACAAGACTCAGGTCTTCAAGATTCTGGATCCGGCAAAAACCGAAGTGGCATTCAACTCCACCTGGATGGATCAGATGGGGCCGGCCGACTTCATTCGCCTGACTTCGCAATACACCGTGGCTCGTATGCTCGAGCGCGATGACTTCGACAAGCGCTACACAACCAATCAGCCAATCGCCATTCATGAGTTCCTTTATCCGCTGGTTCAGGGTTATGACTCTGTGGCTCTGCGCGCAGACGTGGAGCTCGGTGGCGCCGATCAGAAGTTCAACTTGCTGATGGGGCGTGAGCTGCAGCGTGGTTATGGTCAGGAAGCCCAGTGCATTTTGACCATGCCGCTGCTTGAAGGTCTGGATGGTGTGAAGAAGATGTCCAAGTCCTTGGGTAACTACGTCGGCATCCAGGAGGCGCCGGGTGTGATGTACGGCAAGCTGGTTTCCATTCCGGATGCGCTGATGTGGCGTTACTTCGAGTTGCTCAGCTTCCGCTCCATGGATGAGATCAATGCGTTCCGCGCTGATGTCGAGGCGGGTGCCAATCCGCGCGATATCAAGATCAAGTTGGCTGAGGAGATCGTTGCGCGCTTCCATGGTGAGGAGGCTGCGGCCAATGCTCATCGTGCCGCCGGTAACCGTATGAAGGATGGCGAGCTGCCGGATGATCTGCCGGAAATCGAATTGACTGCTGCCGAAGACATGCCGATCGCTGCTGTCCTTAATAAAGCGGGGTTGGTTAAGAACTCGGCGGTGGCGCGAGATCTCCTGAGTTCCGGTGGTGTACGTATAGATGGTGAGGTTGTCGATCGCACCTTTATATACGCACTGGGCGCGACCCATGTTTGCCAGGCCGGGAAGAAGGCATTTGCGCGTATTACGCTCAAATCCGAATAAAGCTGAAATAAGGGGTTGACGGCGAATTCTAGAGGCCTATAATTCGCCCCACTTCCGGCGCAGTCGAAACGGAAAACTCCTTGGTAAACAAAGAGTTACGCAGTTTTCGGCAGCAGGTTGCTTCAGTTCATCGAAGCACAAAGGGAGTTGAAAAAGAGGTGTTGACAGCAGCGTGTAACGCTGTAGAATTCGCCTCCCGCTGATG
>NZ_JBNDIV010000011.1:0-139748 GCF_050434585.1 Pseudomonas sp. 2725
ACCGGCAGGGTGCCGGAGCTCTGGCCTTCGGCGATGGTGATGACCTTGCCGCTGTCCAACGTCACGGTGACCGGACCGTTCTGCGCGGTGACCGGTTTGCCCTGGGCATCGGTCAAAGTCGCGGTGTAAGTGATGGTGCCGTTTTCGTCCACGCTCGGGGTCGCGGTCAAGGTCACCGTAGTGGTGTCGTTGACATCGGTAACCGTGGTTTCCACGGGGGTCTTGATCGGATCGATGGACTCGAGGTTGCCGCCCACCGCGTCCTTGATGGATTCGGTGACGGTGGTCGGGCCCTTGTAGACGTCGTTGCCGACCGTCACCGGCAGGGTGCCGGAACTCTGGCCTTCGGCAATGGTGATCACTTTGCCACTGTCGAGGGTCACGGTGACCGGACCGTTTTGCGCGGTGACTGGCTTGCCTTGGGCATCGGTCAGCGTGGCGGTGTAGGTGATGGTGCCGTTCTCGGCCACGTTCGGAGTGGCGGTCAGGGTCACGGTGGTGGTGTCGTTGACGTCATTGACCGTGGTGGTTACTGGCGTTGTGTTTGGCGACACCAATTCCAGGTTGCCACCCACCGCGTCCTTGATGGATTCAGTGACGGTGGCCGGACCCTTGTAGAGGTCGTTGCTGACCGTCACCGGCAGGGTGCCGGAGCTCTGGCCTTCGGCAATGGTGATGACCTTGCCGCTGTCCAACGTCACGGTGACCGGACCGTTCTGCGCGGTGACCGGTTTGCCTTGGGCATCGGTCAGCGTGGCGGTGTAGGTGATGGTGCCGTTCTCATCCACGCTCGGGGTGGCGGTCAAGGTCACCGTAGTGGTGTCGTTGACATCGGTAACCGTGGTTTCCACGGGGGTCTTGATCGGGTTGATCGCTTCGAGGTTGCCACCCACCGCGTCCTTGATGGATTCGGTGATGGTGGTCGGACCCTTGTAGACGTCGTTGCCCACCGTCACCGGCAGGGTGCCGGAGCTCTGGCCTTCGGCGATGGTGATGACCTTGCCGCTGTCGAGGGTCACAGTCACCGGACCGTTCTGCGCGGTGACCGGTTTGCCCTGGGCATCGGTCAAGGTCGCGGTGTAAGTGATGGTGCCGTTTTCGTCCACGCTCGGGGCCGCGGTCAAGGTCACGGTGGTGGTGTCGTTGACATCGGTAACCGTGGTGCTGACCGGAGCCTTGATCGGATCGATGGATTCGAGGTTGCCGCCCACCGCGTCCTTGATGGATTCAGTGACGGTGGTCGGACCTTTGTAGACGTCGTTGCCCACCGTCACCGGCAGGGTGCCGGAGCTCTGGCCTTCGGCGATGGTGATGACCTTGCCGCTGTCGAGGGTCACGGTGACCGGACCGTTTTGCGCGGTGACCGGGGTGCCGTTCTTGTCGGTCAAGGTCGCGGTGTAAGTGATGGTGCCGTTTTCGTCCACGCTCGGGGTCGCGGTCAAGGTCACCGTAGTGGTGTCGTTGACATCGGTAACCGTGGTTTCCACGGGGGTCTTGATCGGGTTGATCGCTTCGAGGTTGCCGCCGTCAGCCGATTTAATCGACTCGGTCACGGTGGTCGGACCTTTGTAAACGTCGTTGCCCACCGTCACCGGCAGGGTGCCGGAGCTCTGGCCTTCGGCGATGCTGATGACTTTGCCGCTGTCCAACGTCACGGTGACCGGACCGTTCTGCGCGGTGACCGGTTTGCCCTGGGCATCGGTCAGCGTGGCGGTGTAGGTGATGGTGCCGTTCTCATCCACGCTTGGAGTGGCGGTCAAGGTCACGGTGGTGGTGTCGTTGACGTCGGTAACCGTGGTTTCCACCGGGGCCTTGATCGGATCGATGGACTCGAGGTTGCCGCCCACCGCGTCCTTGATGGATTCGGTGACGGTGGTCGGGCCTTTGTAAACGTCGTTGCCCACAATGACCGGCAAGCTGCCGGAGCTCTGGCCTTCGGCAATGGTGATGACTTTGCCGCTGTCGAGGGTCACGGTGACCGGACCGTTTTGCGCGGTGACCGGTTTGCCTTGGGCATCGGTCAAGGTCGCGGTGTAAGTGATGGTGCCGTTTTCGTCCACGCTCGGGGTCGCGGTCAGGGTAACCGTGGTGGTGTCAATCGAGTCAGTGATGGTGGTCACAGCCGGCGTGGTGTTCGGCACCAGGTTCTCGACGTTGCCGCCGGTGGTACTGGTGATCGTGGTGCTGACGGTGCTGCCGTTGTTATAGACGTCGTTGGCCGCAGTCGGCACGTTCACGCTGCCGCTGGTCTGGCCCGCCTCGATGGTAATGACCGAGCCATTGCTCAAGGTCACGGTCATCGGCGTGCCGGCCGGGTTGGTCAGGGTCGCCGTGTAGGTGATCTGACCGCCTTCGGTGATGTTGCCGGTGGCGGTGAGGGTCAGGCCGGTGTTGTCCACGGAGTCGGTGATGGTGGTCACGGCTGGTGTGGTGTTCGGCACCAGGCTCTCGAAGTTGCCGCCGGTGGTGCCGGTGATCGTGATGCTGACGGTGCTGCCGTTGACATAAACATCATTGGCCGCAGTCGGGACGTTCACGCTGCCGCTGGTCTGGCCCGCGTCGATGGTAATGACCGAGCCGTTGCTCAAGGTCACGGTCATCGGCGTGCCGGCCGGGTTGCTCAGGGTCGCCGTGTAGGTGATCTGGCCGCCTTCGGTGATGTTGCCGGTGGCGGTCAGGGTCAGCCCGGTGTTGTCCACGGAATCGGTGATGGTGGTCACGGCTGGTGTGGTGTTCGGCACCAGGTTCTCGAAGTTGCCGCCGGTGGTACTGGTGATGGTGGTGCTGACGGTGCTGCCGTTGTTATAGACATCATTGGCCGCAGTCGGCACGTTCACGCTGCCGCTGGTCTGGCCCGCCTCGATGGTAATGACCGAGCCATTGCTCAAGGTCACGGTCATCGGCGTGCCGGCCGGGTTGCTCAGGGTCGCCGTGTAGGTGATCTGACCGCCTTCGGTGATGTTACCGGTGGCGGTGAGGGTCAGGCCGGTGTTGTCCACGGAATCGGTGATGGTGGTCACGGCCGGCGTGGTGTTGGGCACCAGGTTTTCGAAGTTGCCGCCGGTGGTACTGGTGATGGTGCTGCTGACGGTGCTGCCGTTGTTAAAGACGTCATTGGCTGAGGTCGGCACGTTCACGGAGCCGCTGGTCTGGCCGGCGGCGATGGTGATGGTCGAGCCGTTGGACAGAGTGACGGTTACTGGCGTCTGTGCTGGATTGGTCAGGGTCGCCGTGTAGGTGATCTGGCCGCCTTCGGTGACGGTGTTACCGGCCGTCAGGGTGACCGTGGTGGTGTCGAGGGTATCGGTGACCTGGGTCACGGCCGGGGTCGTCGGCGGCGTCACAGTGATGCCGCTGCCGCCGCTGGTGCCGGTGACAGTTACATCGATCTGGGTCGCGTCGTTATAGACAGTGTCGTTCGCAGCCAATGGCACGTTGACGGTGCCGGTGGTCGCGCCTGCGGGAATCACGATCACGGCGCCGTTGGACAGCGTGACAGTCAGGTCGGTCAGTGGTGCCTGGGTCAGGGTCGCGGTGTACACCAGCACGCCACCGGCCTCGGTGATGGTCGGCGTGGCACTGAGGCTGAGGGCTGACTCACTCGGGGTATTGGCGTTGGTATTAGCGTTGGTATTGGCGTTGATGTTGGCGTTGGTGGCCTGGCCACCCGGGATTTCCAGAGTCGTTTGCCCGGCAGTGTTGATACCCGCAGTCGGGAAGCCGATGGTCGGATCGACGCGGCCAGCGGTGGCGTCGAGCATCACGGAGCTGTGACCACCACCGACGGCACCACCAGAACTTGCGGCAACCGGGCCGGCAGCGGTGGCTTCAAGGTCTTTTGTCGGGTCGGCACCGGCAGCAATGGCCTGTTGCAGCTCTTCTACCGAAGGCGCGGCTTGCGCGGTGGCAGCTGCCAGGTCAGTGCTGGAGTCTGGAGCGTCAGCGCTCCACTGAGTGTCACGACCCAGATCCAGGGTGCGGCCATCGGCCAGTTCCAGGGACACGGCGCCGGAAAGGCCAGTGTCGATCCGGTCGCCGGCAAACAGTTTGTCGCCTTCAACGAGAACGCGGCGGATGCCCTCGGGGGACACCACGAAAACCTGACCAACAATGCTTTTGACGATGGCAACAACACTGCTCATTGAAGACTCTCCGGGGTGTCACGTTCAGTTGACTTCCATGGACCTGATGGCATTTGTCTGTGCCGACCAGTCTGGACGTACATTGCAAAATAGATGCACAAATTTGACGCATCAAATCGTCAATATATTGGCTATATTTTTTCGTTATTAACTTTATGCCAAACTATTGACCTTCCTCGAGCCATCCTAAACAATCGTCCCAGTAATGTCACATTGATATTTCGGCTGTGACTCGTCCTCGGTATGTGATCCAGTTCCGCTTTTTGAACTTTCCGACATACGGTCATTCCGCTTGCCATCTTTCGACGCAGCGCGTTCTTTTGCTGTGATTCAAGACAAGAAGTTCTGGGAAATTCCTACAATGCGTTCGCCTTTGTTCATGGCAATACCTTTCGTCCTCGCCGCGTCTTTTGTGCAGGCGCAGTCCTTACCAGAAGCCATGCAACAAGCGCTGGATGTCCATCCGGAAGTTCAGGCGGGTGTCAACAGTCGGTTGGCTGCGGATTATCAGTTGAAGGCTGCAAAAGGTGGATATTTGCCACGGGTCGACCTGCTGGGCGGTTATGGTCGTGAAGGCACCGATAGCGTGACGACGCGAACGGACGGCAGCAACAATCACTGGCAAACCCTGAATCGCAGTGAGTCAAATTTACGTCTGACCCAAATGGTTTTTGACGGTTTTGCGACGTCCAGCGAAGTGGGGCGTCAACAAGCCACTGTCAACTCCCGCGCCTACTCGCTGCTGAGTACTTCCGAGCGCACCGGGCTGACCGTGGCCCAGGTCTATCTCGACGTGCTGACTCGTCGCGAATTCGTACGTCTGGCCGAGGACAACCTCAAGAGCCACCAGCGCATTTACGACCAGATCCAACTGCGCACCCAGCGTGGCGTTGGCAGTGGCGCCGACCTTGATCAGGCGGAGGCGCGGATGGCCCAGGCGCGCAACAACCTGATCACCGAGCAGACCAACCTGGCAGACGCCGAAACCAACTACCTCTCCGCTGTTGGCCAGATGCCCGATCAACTGGAACGCCCGGCGAGTTTCATGGCGCTGATGCCGGCCAACCTGAATGAAGCCCGTGCACAGATGCTGGAAAACAGCCCGATCCTGCGTTCGGCCGAATCCGATATCGCCGCTGCCGAGAAGCAATACGACACGGCCAAGTCGACGTTCTACCCGCGCTTCGATGCTGAGTTGGGTCGCTCCGCGGACAACGACATTGATGGTCAGAACGGCCACAACAACGAATGGCAGGCCATGCTGCGCATGCGCTTCAATCTGTATGCCGGCGGCAGCAACAAGGCCGATCTGGAATCCAAGTCCTACCTGTCGAACCAGGCGCTGGACATCCGCAACAACGCCCTGCGCCAATTGAATGAAGAGCTGGGCCTGGCCTGGAACGCCCTGAACAACGCCAACGCGCAAGTGCCGATCGCCCAGCAATACGTCGACCACAGCACCGCCGTGCGTACCGCTTACCAGCGTCAGTTCAGTCTCGGCGAGCGCACCCTGCTCGATTTGCTCGACAGTGAGAACGAACTGTTTTCCTCCTCCCGCCGTCTGGCGGAGATCAAGAACATTCAGTTATTTACTCAGTACCGAATCAAGGCGACCATGGGCGAATTGCTCAAGAGCCAGGGAGTGGTCGCACCATTGGCATCCGTTGTGCAGAACGACATGAAGCCCAAGGTCCAATTGCCCGGTATGAATTAAGCAGGACCTTCATTGTTCAATTGTTAGCCAAGAGTGCCGAGCGTGGAATCAGAAGTCAGTCGGGTTCAACTCATCCATGATCCGCGCGCGTTGCATGACGATCCGTTGCTGGATGGTCTGCTCGCTCTTTGCATGCTGCACCAGAAACCTGCCAGCGCGGCAATGCTGACCACCGGCCTGCCGCTGCCCGAGCAACGCTTGAGTGTCGAGTTGCTGCCTCGTGCGGCCGCTCGCGCGGGGCTGCAAGGTCGGGTGCTGCAACGCAAGCTGGAGGATATTCCGGCGATTGCGATGCCAGCATTGTTGTTGCTCAGGGACGGTCGAAGTGCCGTCCTGCTCGGCTGGCAAGGCGAAGATCAGGTACGGGTGCTGCTCAGCGAAAGCGACGGCGGTGAGTCCCTGGTCAGCCGTGACCTGCTGGCCGATGACTACATCGGCAAAGTCTTTTTCGCCCAGCCGCAGCACAAGTTCGACGTCAATCACGGCACGCTGATTCCGCGTGCGCGCTCGTGGTTCCGCGACACTCTCAAGCGTTCGCGCTGGTTGTACGCCGACGCCATCGCCGCCAGTTTTCTGATCAACATCATTGCCATGGCCGCGCCGTTGTTCGTGATGAACGTCTACGACCGTGTCGTGCCAAACCAGGCCGAAGCGACGCTCTGGGTGCTGGCACTCGGCATCACGGGCGCCTACCTGTTCGACCTGATCCTGAAAAGCCTGCGTAGCCTGTGCCTGGATCTGGCCGGCAAGAAAACCGACCTGATTATCTCGGCCACGCTGTTCGAGCGCATCGTTGGCATGGCCATGAAATACCGGCCGGCGCGGGTCGGCAGCTTTGCCCAGAACATCCATGAGTTCCAGAGCCTGCGGGACTTCCTCGCCTCGCTGACACTGACCAGCCTGATTGACCTGCCGTTCACGATTCTGATCTTTATCGTCATCGCGATCCTTGGCGGGCATCTGGTTTGGATACCGGTGCTGGCATTCCCGATCGCCCTGGCCATTGGCTATGCCTTGCAGAAACCCCTGGTGGCGACCATGGAACGGACCATGGCGCTGGGGGCCGAGCGTCAGTCGAGCCTGATCGAGACCCTGGCCGGCCTGGATGCGGTGAAGGTCAACAACGCCGAAAGCGAACGCCAGTATCAGTGGGAGCAGACCATCGGCACCCTCAGTCGCCTTGAGTTGCGGGTGAAAATGCTCTCCGGCCTGGCGATGAATATCACCTTGCTGATCCAGCAACTGGCCGGCGTGATCATGATCGTCTTCGGCGTGTACCAGATCATCGACGGTCACCTGAGCATGGGTGGCCTGATTGCCTGCTACATGCTCAGTGGTCGTGCGCTCAGCCCGCTGGCGTCACTGTCCGGGCTGCTGACTCGTTATCAGCAGGCGCGGGTGACCATGACCTCGGTCGACCAGATGATGGAGCTGCCCCAGGAGCGCAATTTCGAAGAGCGTCCGCTCAGCCGCAAGGTGCTGCAGGGTGGCATTGAGTGCCGCCAGCTCAACTTCACCTACCCGCAACAGCAGAATCTGGCGCTGAAGAACATCAACCTGTCGATCAGTCCCGGCGAGAAGGTCGGCATCATTGGCCGAAGCGGCTCGGGCAAGAGCTCGCTGGCGAAGTTGCTGGTGGGGCTGTACCAGCCGGATGACGGCGCGTTGTTGGTCGATGGTGTGGATATCCGCCAGATCGACGTCAGCGAGCTGCGCTACAACATCGGCTACGTGCCCCAGGACATTCAGTTGCTCGCCGGCACCTTGCGCGACAACCTGGTTTCCGGTGCGCGGTATGTCGAGGACGAACTGGTGCTGCAAGCCGCAGAACTGGCCGGCGTCCACGAGTATGCGCGCCTGCATCCGCAGGGTTATGAGCTGCAAGTCGGCGAGCGCGGGCAGAACCTCTCCGGCGGTCAACGGCAAAACGTCGCCCTGGCCCGTGCATTGCTGCTCAACCCGCCGATCCTGCTACTCGACGAGCCGACCAGCGCCATGGACAACACTGGCGAAGAGCGCCTCAAGCAGCGCCTGGCAGCGGTGATCGAAAACAAGACCATGGTGCTGGTAACGCACCGGGCATCGCTGTTGTCGCTGGTGGATCGCCTGATCGTGGTCGACCGCGGGCAGATACTCGCCGACGGCCCGAAAGCCGCAGTGATGGAAGCGTTGAAGAAGGGGCAGATCAGTGTTGCTTAAGTCGGGTAAGGGTTCGATCCTTCGCTACTTCAAAGGCTCTGCTTCACTTCAGGGGCAGCCGCTGCCGGAGGTCAACAAGGCGCTGATCGAGGATGCGCCCCGCGTGGTGCGGCTGACGATCTGGGCGATCATCGCGTTCTTTGTGTTCCTGATGCTCTGGGCCAACTTCGCGGTGATCGACGAGGTGACCAAGGGCGACGGCAAGGCGATTCCATCGTCGAAGATCCAGAAGATCCAGAACCTTGAAGGCGGTATCGTTGCCGAGTTGTTCGTCAAGGAAGGTCAGATTGTCGAAGCCGGCGCACCGCTGATTCGCCTGGACGACACGCGATTTGCTTCGAACGTCGGTGAAACCGAGGCCGATCGGTTGTCGATGCTGCTGCGGGTCGAGCGCTTGAGCGCCGAGGTCGAAGATCGCCCGCTGAACTTCCCCGAGGATGTGCTCAAGGCCGTGCCGGGTCAGGCCAAGAGTGAAGAATCGCTCTATATCAGTCGTCGCCAACAGTTGCACGATGAGATTGGTGGCTTGCAGGAGCAGCTGATCCAGCGCCAGCAAGAGCTGCGCGAATTCACCTCCAAACAGGCGCAGTATCGCCAGCAATTGGGCTTCCAGCGTCAGGAAATCAGCATGTCCGAGCCGTTGGTGGCCCAAGGCGCGGTATCACCGGTGGAAGTCCTGCGCCTCAGGCGTGCCGAAGCGGAGACCCGTGGTCAGCTCGACGCCACCACGCTGGCAATTCCACGAGCCGAATCGGCAATCAAGGAAGTGCAGCGCAAGGTCGATGAAACCCGTGGCAAGTTCCGTAGCGAAGCCCTGACCCAACTCAATGAAGCACGCACCGACCTGAACAAGGCCCAGGCCACCGGCAAGGCCCTGGAAGACCGGGTCAGTCGGACGCTGGTCACTTCGCCAGTGCGTGGCATCGTCAACAAGTTGCTGGTCAATACCATCGGCGGGGTTATCCAGCCGGGCAGCGACCTGGTGGAAATCGTGCCGCTGGACGACACCTTGCTGGTCGAGGCGAAGATCCGCCCGCAGGACATCGCGTTCCTGCACCCGGGCCAGGAAGCGACGGTGAAATTTACCGCCTATGACTACACCATCTACGGCGGGATGAAGGCCAAGCTGGAGCAGATCGGTGCCGACACCATCACCGATGAAGACAAGAAGACCACCTACTACATCATCAAGCTGCGCACCGACCGCAGTCACTTGGGCACCGACGAAAAACCATTGCTGATCATTCCGGGGATGGTGGCTTCCGTGGACATCATCACCGGCAAGAAGACCGTGCTGAGCTACCTGCTCAAGCCGATCATCCGTGCGCGGGCCGAGGCGCTGCACGAGCGGTAATCCACCTTCGGGGCCACTGGCCCCATCGCGAGCAAGCTCGCTCCCACAATGGATCTGTGTTGAAACGCAATTTTTGTGTTTCCACTGACCCCTGTGGGAGCGAGCTTGCTTGCGATAGCGTCCGCCAAAACACCACAATCCTGTCAGAAAGTGACAAATAACGTCACACCACGATTCCTCCACTCCCTTAGCAATCGCCATATCGTTATTCGTTAACGGTATTTAAATTTCAATTCTTATATCTATAAAGTCAGTCTCCTGCGTACCTGTCGACCAATCGGCGCGCCGCACGACACGAACCAACACGGGACCTCCGTGAGTTTCTGATCGACGCGCGCGCCTTTGAGCGTGCCGTGCGTGGGAGTGATTTATGTATGCAGCTTCAGCTTCGCCAAGCATCGCGCCACAATTCTTTGAAGTCCGCCCGTTCAGCGGAGCGGTGGGCGTCGAGATCATCGGTCTCGACCTGTCCCGCCCGATCAATGATCAGGACTTCGCCCGTATTCACCGCGCGCACCTGGATCATCACGTAGTGGTGTTCCGCGACCAGCGCATAACCCCTGAGCATCAGATCGATTTCAGCCGTCGTTTTGGCGTGTTGCAGATCCATGTGCTCAAGCAGTTCCTGCTGGCAGGGCATCCGGAAATCCTGATCGTCTCCAACATCGTCGAAAACGGCCAGAACATCGGCCTGGGTGACGCCGGCAAGTTCTGGCATTCCGATCTCTCCTACAAAGAACTGCCGAGCCTGGGCTCGATGCTGCATGCCCAGGAGCTGCCGTCAGAAGGCGGTGACACATTGTTCGCCGACATGCACAAAGCCTGGGACAACCTGCCACTCGCGTTGCGCAATGCCGTTGAAGGTCGCTCGGCCGCGCACTCCTACACCGCGCGTTACAGCGAGACCAAATTCGAAGGCAACTGGCGCCCTACCCTGACCCCGGAGCAACTCGCCCAGGTCGCCGAAGTCGTCCACCCGGTCGTGCGTACCCACCCGGAAAACGGTCGCAAGGCGTTGTTCGTCAGCGAGGGGTTCACCACTCGCATCGTTGGCCTGCCGGAAGACGAGAGCCAGCAACTGCTGACCGAGCTCTACGCCCACAGCGTGCTGCCGCAAAACATCTACCGCCATCAATGGCAGCCCCATGACCTGGTGTTCTGGGACAACCGTTCGCTGATCCACCTCGCCGCCGGATGCCCCAGTCATCTGCGCCGCAAGCTGTTTCGCACCACCATCCAGGGCGACGCGCCTTTTTGATTTGTCGGAGATCTGATCATGTCCAAACGTCTTCTATTCGCACCTCTGGCCGCGGCCATCGGTCTGGGTTTCAGCCTGATCGCCGGCAGCCTGGTGGCACCGACCGTGGCCCACGCCGAAGGTGAAATCCGCATTGCCGAACAGTTCGGCATCGTTTACTTGCTGCTGAACGTGGTGCGCGATCAGAACCTGATCGAGAAGTACGGCAAGCAGGAAGGCATCGACATCAAGGTCGACTGGACCCAGCTCTCGGGCGGCGCAGCGGTCAACGATGCGTTGCTCGCAGGCTCGATCGACATTGCCGGCGCCGGCGTCGGTCCGCTGCTGACCATCTGGGACCGCACCCACGGCAAGCAGAACGTCAAGGCCGTGGCTTCCCTGGGCAACTTCCCGTACTACCTGGTGAGCAATAATCCCAAGGTCAAAACCATTGCCGACTTCACCGAGAAAGACCGAATCGCAGTGCCGGCGGTGGGCGTGTCGGTGCAGTCGCGCTTCCTGCAATACGCGGCGGCCAAACAGTGGGGCGACAAAGAGTTCAATCGCCTCGACAAGTACACCATCGCTGTTCCACATCCTGATGCCACGGCTGCGCTGATCGCTGGCGGAACCGAGTTGACCGGGCACTTTTCCAACCCGCCGTTCCAGGATCAGGCGCTGGAAAATCCCAACGTGCACGTGGTACTGAACACCTATGACCTGCTCGGTCCGAACTCGCCGACGGTGCTGTTCGCCACCGAGAAATTCCGCAATGAGAACCCGAAAACCTACAAAGCATTCATTGACGCGCTGACCGAAGCGGCCACGTTTGCCCAGAACGACAAAGGCGCAGCGGCGGACACTTACATCCGCGTTACCAAGGCCAAAATCGATCGTGCGGCGTTGCTGAAAATCATCGACAACCCGCAGTTCGAGTTCAGCGTCACGCCGAAAAATACCTACCCGTTGGCCGAGTTCCTGTACCGCGTTGGCGCGATCAAAAACAAACCGGATTCGTGGAAGGATTACTTCTTCCAGGACACCAAACCACTGCAAGGGAGCTGACCGAAATGAACGCTCCTTTGCAAGGCCACACGGTCAGCAAACCGATCGCGGCAGCCCAGGCGCTGCTGTCGGTCGATAACGTCAGCCTCGAATACCGCACACCGCAGCGCGTGGTGCGGGCGACCCATCAAGTCAGTTTCGAGATCGATCCGGCAGACCGCTTTGTCCTGCTCGGTCCGTCCGGATGCGGCAAGTCGACCTTGCTCAAAGCCGCCGCCGGCTTCATCCAGCCAGTGGAAGGCGAGATCCGTCTGCAAGGTCAGCGCGTCGATGCGCCGGGACCGGACCGGATCGTGGTGTTTCAGGAGTTCGATCAACTGCCGCCGTGGAAAACCGTCAAACAGAACGTGATGTTTCCGCTTCTGGCTTCGAAAACCCTCAAGCGCAGGGAGGCCGAAGAGCGAGCGCTGCACTATCTGGAAAAGGTCGGCCTGGCGGCGTTTGCCGATGCCTATCCGCACACCTTGTCAGGCGGGATGAAGGCACGGGTCGCCATCGCTCGGGCGCTGGCGATGCAGCCGAAAATCCTGTTGATGGACGAACCCTTTGCTGCGCTCGATGCCCTGACCCGGCGCAAGATGCAGGAAGAATTGCTGCTGCTCTGGGAGGAAGTGCGTTTCACGCTGCTGTTCGTCACGCACTCTATCGAAGAGGCACTGGTGGTGGGCAATCGCATTCTGTTGCTGTCACCCCATCCGGGGCGGGTGAGGGCGGAAGTCCACAGCCATCAATACGATTTGCACAGCCTCGGCGGTGTGGCGTTTCAGGAATCGGCGCGACGTATTCATCGGCTGTTGTTCGACGAAGGTGATGCGGCGAACGCTGAGCATGAGCTGGATTTCGCTGACATCCGCATCGCTTATTGAGCCAGTTGAAAGGAGGGCCCGATGAGCCATTTATCATCCCCGCGTGAAGAGTTCGAAACGGTTTTGCAGCCACTGACCAGCGTGCCGCTGGAGCGCGAATTGCCCCTCGGCCAACGCCTGTGGCAACAGGGCTGGCTGCGCAAAAGCCTGATCCTGATTTTGCTCGCGGTGCTATGGGAAGCGGTTGCCCGTTATCAGAACAACGATCTGCTGCTGCCGAGTTTTGTGCAAACCGCTCAAGCGCTTTACGACGGCCTGCTCAGCGGCGAGTTGCTGGGCAAGGTGTGGATTTCTTTGGTGGTGTTGCTCAAGGGCTACCTGATCGGCATCGTCCTGGCGTTTGCCCTGACCACGCTGGCGGTGTCGACGCAATTCGGTCGTGATCTGCTCAGTACCCTGACCTCGATGTTCAATCCCTTGCCGGCCATCGCCCTGCTGCCGTTGGCGCTGCTCTGGTTTGGATTAGGCCAGAACAGCCTGATTTTCGTGCTGGTGCATTCGGTGCTCTGGGCGCTGGCGCTGAACACCTACGCTGGCTTCCTCGGCGTCTCGGAAACCCTGCGCATGGCCGGGCGCAACTACGGCCTCAAGGGCATGCGCTTCGTGCTGTTCATCCTGATTCCGGCGGCACTGCCGTCAATCCTCGCCGGGCTGAAAATCGGCTGGGCGTTTGCCTGGCGGACCTTGATTGCTGCCGAGTTGGTGTTTGGTGCGACCAGCGGCAAAGGTGGGTTGGGCTGGTACATCTTTCAGAATCGCAATGAGCTGTACACGGACAAGGTGTTTGCCGGGTTGGCGGTGGTGATTCTGATTGGGTTGCTGGTGGAGAATCTGGTGTTTGATTCGTTGGAGCGGGTGACGGTTAGACGGTGGGGGATGGTGCGGTAATGAGGGCTAGCGTCTGAGTTTGATTGCCCTATGGCAGATGGACGACAGACGCTATTTTTTGCCGGCTTTTCTGATATTTTCCATCGCCATTTCTTGCGTTACTTGGGCGTAAGAGGGAGGAGGGCCGGGCAATTGCGCGTCGTGATACTTTTGGTGAGCTACATGTATTCGATAGGCATCCGATGCAGCGTTGTTCGCGGGAGCATTGTTACTACCGGGCACAAACAATGGTTTAAGTTCAACATCAGGTGAGGATTTAGACTTACTAAAAGATGAGCCATACTTTTGGTCATAAAAATTACTTGGTCCTCCAGAACTACTCGGTCCTGGTCTCGATGGTGATTTGAATGACGGACCGTCTTGTGCGGTACGACTCACACGCCAAGGAGTCCCTCCATTTTGCGATTCCCAGCCGCCCACATTTTGGGGCGCGATATCACCGCCTCGCGACGGAACGCGATTTCTAGGGCCTGGCGCTCCCATGATAAAGCCGCCTATCTGAGACCTAGCGGTGTCCTGACGACTCGGTGGCGAGGGAGAATCTGGACGTGAGCTTCGGCCAAGAGTAGACATGGCTTTGTATCTTGCGTTTGCCTTGACGTTGGCAATGGCGAGTTTTTGGGGAGTTCGGTATCTAATGTTCTCCCGTACAAAAAGCTTGATGACCTCCCAAAAATGCCCCGTCGGATCCACCCGATTCACCGGATCCCCCACGCAATACATATACGCATTCAACCCGCCCCCACGAAATGGACTCCAACTGTCCGGACTGTGAAAACGCATCAATCGTGGGTTGTAGGCGCGGTAGCCATTGCCCAGCAAGTACCAGCCAATGTTGGCTTCACGCAGTTGGCCATTGAACCCCAGTCGTGTCTCGATTTTCTGCTGCGCGGACTGCTCACCGTAAGCTGAGTAGGCGATGGTCTGGGACTGGCCATCGACGATTTCGCCAATGATGGATTGGCTGCGGTCGGTTGCCAGCAGTACTAAGCGTGGCCGGCTGCGGTTGTCTTGATCAGCAGGTTGGCTCATGCCGGGATCTTCGCGGAAACGGGGCAGGCTTTGAGTTTTACTCGCTTGAGCCGGGTTTGCGAACTATCAGAACTGATAGTGGTGTGAGTTATTTCTATGGGTTAGCGCGAATGGATGTGGTGACGGTTCCACCGCTTTCGCGAGCAGGCTCGCGAAGAGGTCGGTGCTGCCAACACATGATTCGGCAGTTTGTTTGCTAGCATTGCGTCTGAATCAGTCCAGATCAAATACGAGTGCTCACAATGCAACTCCCAGACATGAACCTGTTGGTCGCCCTCGACGCCCTGCTCGACGAGGGCAGTGTGGTGGGCGCCGCGCGGCGGATGAACCTCAGCCCGGCGGCCATGAGCCGGACGTTGACGCGCATTCGCGAGGCCATTGGCGATCCGATCCTGGTGCGCGCCGGCCGTGGCCTGGTACCGACCCCCAAGGCACTGGAATTGCGCGAACAGGTTCGCAGCGTGGTGGAGCAGGCCGGTTTGCTGTTTCGTTCGGCCGATATGGTGGAGCTGAGTTCGCTGCGGCGGCGTTTCAGTATTCGGGCCAACGACTTCTTTGTCGGCGTCTACGGCGGCAAGCTGTTCGACACCCTTGACCGGCAGGCGCCGCACTGCGAATTGCGTTTCGTCCCGGAAGGCGATGGCGATGATGAGGCATTGCGCGAAGGGCGGATCGATCTGAGCGTCAGCAACACCCGGCCGTTGACCCCGGAAGTGAAGATTCAGAACCTGTTTTCCACCCACTTTGTCGGCCTGGTGCGCGAGGATCATCCGCTGTTCGACGAAGAGATCACGGCGGAGCGTTACGCGGGGTTCTCGCATATCAGCATGTCCCGGCGCGGCATTGCTCGAGGTCCGATCGATACCGCGCTCAATGCCCTGGGGCTGGAGCGGCGGGTGGCGGTGATCGCGCCAAGCTTTCATGCGGCGATGTTTGCCTTGCCCGATTCGGACCTGATTCTGCCGGTGCCCAAGGAAGCCTTGCTGAGTGTGCGGCGGCTCGGACTGAAGTTGCGCTCGTTCGACCTGCCGATTCCGTTGCCGACCTTGATGCTGACACAGGCCTGGCATCCGCGATTCGACAAGGATCCGGCCCACCGCTGGCTGCGTGAAACGCTGAAATCCTGCTGCGATGAAACCTGGCTGGCCGCTCAACCTGAAAGTCACCGCTGAACCCCTGTGGGAGCGAGCTTGCTCGCGATGAGGCCGGCAGCCTCGACATCTTTATTGGCTGACCTGCCGCTATCGCGAGCAAGCTCGCTCCCACAGAGTTTTGTACTATTGCGTTTGGCGCACTTATAACCTTCCAATAAGTTGATTTTCGTCAGGCATTACGCTTCTTAGAATGCTTCGGTCTTTCCACGCCGGAGCTTGCAGTACATGACTTCCCTTACGGTCACGGCACCTGTTGCTGCGGCCAGCACGGCAGCCGCTCCACCTGTCTTCGGTCCGCGGATCATTATCGGCCTGGTTGGCGTATTAGTGGCGGTGCTGATATCGGGCCTGAACGAGATGGTGACCAAAGTCGCCCTGGCCGACATCCGTGGTGCGTTGGCCATCGGCTACGATGAAGGCACCTGGATGGTCGCCTGTTATACCGCGACTTCGGTGGCGGCCATGGCGTTCGCGCCGTGGTGTGCGGTGACGTTCTCGTTGCGGCGTTTCACCCTGTGCGCCATCAGCCTGTTCGCCCTGCTGGGTGTGTTGTGCCCCTTCGCCCCGAATTATGAAAGTCTGTTGTTGCTACGCACCTTGCAAGGCCTGGCGGGCGGTGCATTGCCACCCATGCTGATGACCGTGGCCCTGCGCTTTCTGCCGGCCAATGTGAAGTTGTATGGCCTGGCCGGTTATGCCCTGACGGCGACGTTCGGCCCGGGTCTGGGCACGCCGTTGGCGGGGTTGTGGACCGAGTATGTCGGCTGGCAATGGACCTTCTGGCAAATCATCGCGCCTTGCCTGATTGCCATGGCCGCAGTGGCGTATGGCTTACCCCAGGACCCCCTCCGCCTGGAGCGCTTCAAGTCCTTCAACTGGCGCGGTGTGCTGCTGGGCTTTCCCGCCATCTGCATGCTGGTGATCGGCATCCTGCAGGGCAATCGCCTGGACTGGTTCGAGTCGAACCTGATCTGCGGATTGCTCGGCGGCGGGCTGTTGTTGCTGGTGCTGTTTTTGGCCGGCGAGTGGTCGCAGCCGATTCCGTTTTTCAAGATGCAGATGCTCGGCATCCGTAACCTGTCTTTCGCCCTGCTGACCCTGGCGGGCGTGCTGGTGGTGTTGCAGGCGGTGATCATTATTCCGTCCAGCTACCTGGCGCAGGTCCAGGGTTATCGCCCGGTGCAGACCGCGCCGATCATGCTGCTGGCGGCGCTGCCGCAATTGATTGCGCTGCCGTTGGTGGCGGCGCTGTGCAACTTTCGCTGGGTCGATTGCCGCTATGTATTGGGCATTGGCCTGAGCATGCTGGCGCTGTCGTGCGTCGGCGGTTCGCAATTGACGTCCGCGTGGATTCGCGACGATTTCTATGTGCTGCAATGGCTGCAGATTTTCGGTCAGCCCATGGCGGTGTTGCCGCTGCTGATGCTGTCCACCGGCAGCATCAACCCGATGGAAGGGCCGTTTGCATCGGCCTGGTTCAACACCGTCAAAGGCCTGTCGGCGGTCATCGCCACCGGGGTGATCGAGGCAATGACCACGGCACGCCTGCATTTCCACTCGACCATGCTGGTCGACCGTCTCGGCAACTCACCGCTGGCCGAGCGCGACAGCACAAGCCTCGGTCATCGTCTGCATGAGCAAGCGGTGGTGCTCACTTCCTCTGATCTTTACCTGTGCATGGCCGGTATCGCTGTGACCTTGATCCTGCTGATTTTCTGGCTACCGGCGCGGATTTATCCACCGCGCGCACCGACCTGATTGCTCCACTGAAACAGAAGGTTTTTATGAACACTCAAGCAAAGCAGAAAGTCGCGGTTGCCATGACCGCCGCATTGGCCGTCAGTGTGCTGCTGTACCTGGCGATGCCCGGCCTGTTCGGCAAGCGTACCCAACAGAACACCAACGATGCGTATGTCTCGGCGGATTTCACCCTGGTAGTGCCGCGAGTCGCCGGGTTTATCAAGCAAGTGCTGGTTGAGGACAACCAGCAGGTCAAGGCCGGGCAGTTGCTGGCACTGATCGATGACCGGGATCTACGCGCCGCCGCCCAGGCCGCCGACGCCGAAACGCTGGTGGCCAGGGCGCAACTGCAAAACGCCAGGGCAACCCTGGAGCGCCAGGCATCGGTGATTGCCCAGGCGCAATCCTCGGTGGTTTCGGCCAAGGCGGAAATGGCGTTTGCCGAGCATGAATTGAACCGCTACAAGCACCTCGCCGGGGTGGGCGCCGGCACGGTGCAGAATGCGCAACAGGCGCAAACGCGCATCGATCAGGCCTCCGCGCGGTTGGCCAATGCCACGGCGGTACTGGCGGCGGAGCGCAAACAAGTGGAGATCCTCATGGCCCAGCGCGATGCAGCCGAAGGGGGGCTGAAACGGGCGCAAGCGAAGCTGGAAATGGCCAGCTACGAGTTGTCCTATACAAGGATCGTCGCGCCACAGGACGGCATGGTCGGCGAACGCGCGGTGCGGGTCGGCGCCTACGTCACACCGGGCAGCAAAATCCTCGCCGTGGTGCCGCTGGCGCAGGCTTATGTGATGGCCAATTTCCAGGAAACCCAACTGACGGATGTGCAGCCGGGGCAGGCTGTGCAAGTGCGCGTCGACAGCCTGGGCGGTGCGGCACTGAACGGTCGTGTCGAAAGCATTGCACCGGCCACCGGGGTGACATTCGCCGCGGTCAAACCGGATAACGCCACCGGCAACTTCACCAAGGTGGTACAGCGGATACCGGTGAAAATCGTGCTGGAGCCGGGACAGTCGCTGGCCGAGCGCTTGCGGGTGGGGATGTCGGTGGAGGCGAGTATCGATACCGGCAGTGGTGTCTCGCGTGAGGTGACTCAGCGATGAAAACCTGTGTTGACGGTACGGACGCCATCGCGAGCAAGCTCGCTCCCACAAGGTTTATGCGCGATGTACAAGATTTTCGCATCACAGAAAGTCCATTGTGGGAGCGAGCTTGCTCGCGAAGAGGTCATCAGCCTCGCCTGACTTTTTCTGCCTTGCTTATGCTGAGCCTGTCCGCCTGCACCGTCGGCCCGGACTTTCACAAACCTCAGCCCACACAAATCACCGAGTGGTCGAAACCATCAAAGGCAGCCGCCAGCCAAGCCATCGCCGAAACGATGAACGAGCGCTGGTGGGAGGTGTTCAACGACCCGAAGCTCTCGGCCCTCACGCAACGCGCCCTGACCGACAACCTCGACCTGAAGCTGGCCAGCAGCCGTTTGCAGCAAAGCCGTGCCGTTCGCCAGGTGATCACCGCCAACCGCTATCCGAATACCGCGGCCACGGGAAGTTATGCCCGAAAACGTAATAGTGGTGAAGGCCTGAGCGACCCGTCAGGGCACAACGGCCAATCCGCGTTCAACCTGTGGGATGCCGGTTTTTCCGCGTCCTGGGAGCTGGACCTCTGGGGCCGCGTGCGGCGGGAAACCGAAGCCGCCGACGCCAACCTTGAAGTCGCCGAGAACGACCGACGCGGTGTGCTGCTGTCGGTGCTGGCCGAAACCGCCCAGGACTACATTCAACTGCGTGGCGTGCAGAACACCCGGCTCGTCACCGAACAGAACCTCGACGTCGCCCGCCATAGCCTGAAGCTTTCGCAATTGCGCCTGGCCGACGGCGTCGCGACGGATCTGGATGTCGCTGAAGCCGCTGCGCAGGTGGCGGCCATCGAATCACGTCTGCCCGCACTGGAGCAGCGCCAGTGGCAACTGATCAACGCCTTGAGTCTGTTGATGGGCGAAGCGCCCCAGGCATTGACGGCGGAGTTATCCACAGACGCACCGGTGCCACAAACGCCGCGCCAGGTCGCCATTGGCTTGCCCTCGCAACTGGCTGAACGCAGGCCGGACATTCGCCAGGCCGAAGCACGGCTGCATGCCGCGACCGCGAGTATTGGCGTGGCCAAGGGTGATTTCTATCCGCGAATCACCCTGTCGGGGAACATCGGTTCCCAGGCCATGCAATTGAGCGATTTCGGCTCCTGGGGTTCGCGTTCGTTCGGGATCGGCCCGCAGTTCAGCTTGCCGTTGTTCGACGGCGGCCGCTTGCGTGGCGTGCTCGAGTTGCGCGAAGCACAACAACAGGAAGCCGCTATCATCTATCAGCAAACCGTGCTGCGCGCCTGGCATGAAATCGATGATCAACTGACCACCTACAACGCCAGCCAGTTGCGCCGCGACAGTCTGGCCGAAGCCGTACGTCAGAACCGCATTGCGCTGGACACCGCGCAACAGCAGTACGTTGAGGGCGTGGTGGATTTCGTCACGGTGCTCACCGTGCAAGGAGCGTTGCTGGCGACGCAGGAGCAGTGGGTCGAGAGCTCGACCGGCGTGTCGCTGGCGGCCGTCGGGTTGTACAAGGCGTTGGGTGGGGGTTGGGAGTCGGTGTATCCGTTGGCCGTGACGGCGCAGCGTTAATACGCAGGCAATGATGGCCATCTGCTTGACGCTAGTCACCGCTGCCGTAGACTCGGTTGATCCGAAAGGGAGTGCGGTCATGCGGATTTTCTGTGTGTTGGGGTTGGGATCGGTCCTCGTCGCGAGCGCTGTCCAGGCGCAAACGCCTGGGGCAGACGACCCACTTGCGCAAATGGATGCGGGCGCCAGTACTGCGACCAGCGCCGAGGCCCGCGGTGTACTGCGGGCCCGGGACCAGGCCGTACTGGCCAGTGAGGTGCCTGGGCGGATTGTCGAGTTGCCGTTCAGCGAGGGGGAATCGTTCAAGAAGGGCGATACCCTGGCGCGGTTCGATTGCTCGGCCTATCAGGCGCAGCTCAATGCCGCTCAAGCGGCCAGCCGTGGCGCGGGTGAAGAACTGGCGCACAACCGGCGACTGGCCGCGCTGAATTCGGTCGGGCGTTTCGAAGTGGCACGTGCCGAGGCCAAGGTAAGCGAAACCCAGGCGCAGTCCCAGGTGTATCAAGTGCAGGTCAAGCGTTGCAGCGTGCAGGCGCCGTTCGATGGCCAGGTCGTCGAGCGCAAGGTACAGCGCTATGAAAGCGTACCTGCCGGCGCACCCTTGCTGGACGTGGTCGATAATCGCACCCTGGAAATCCATTTGCTGGTGCCCTCGCGCTGGATGGCCCGACTCAAGCCCGGCCAGACCTTCAGTTTTGTCCCCGATGAAACCGGCAAGCCGCTGGATGCGACAGTCAAACGCCTGGGCGCACGAATCGATGAAGGCAGCCAGACCCTGCTGCTGGTGGCCAGCGTGCCCGACGCCAGCGGGTTGCTGGCGGGCATGAGCGGCACTGCGCATTTCGCGGAGTTCAAGTGAACGCGCCGGTGAGCGGCGGTGCCGAACAGGTATTCGCACGTTTTCTTGATCTTGAGCGCCAGACCCGCGCAGCCCAAACGTCCGCCCAATTGGCCTACAGCCTGGTCAATGATGGACAGGCATTGTTTGGCTTTCGCCATGCGGCACTGTTGATCGCCGGGAAGGTGCAGGCCGTGACCGGTGTCAGCGCGGTGGAGCCGAACTCACCCTTTGTAGCGTTCGTCGAGCAGGCGGTGGCTCAGTTGTTCAAACGCGAACAATTGCAGCAGGCGCGGGTCGTTGCCGCCGATGTCCTCGGCGAGTCGCTGCGGGCTGAATGGCAAAGCCTGTCGGCGGCGCAGGTGTTCTGGCTGCCGCTGGTCGATCGTCAGGGCGAGGTGTTCGGTGGGTTGTGGCTGGCCCGGGACGTTGCGTGGAACCCAGCCGAACAGGTGCTGCTGGCGCAACTGGGTGATACCTACAGCCACGCCTGGCAGGCGTTGCAACCGCGCAAGCCCTGGCGTCTGCGTTGGACCCGCAAACGCCGGGGCTTGCTGGTTGCAGTGCTATTGCTCGGGCTGTTGATCCCGGTGCGCCAGTCCGTATTGGCGCCGGCTGAAGTGGTGCCGCTGGGCGGTCGGGTGGTGGCGGCACCGCTGGACGGTGTCATTGCCGAGTTCCTGGTCAAGCCCAATCAGACGGTGAAGACCGGCGAATTGCTGCTGCGCTTCGAAAGCACCACGCTCAAGGCTCAGGCCGATGTCGCCGAACGCGCCCTCGGGGTTGCCGAGGCGGAACTCAAGGCCAACTCCCAGCGTTCGTTCGCCGATGCCGAGTCCAGCTCGAAACTGGATTTGCTGGCCGCCCGGGTTGAACAGAAACGCGCCGAGCGCGACTACGCCCGTGAACTGCTCAAGCGTAGCGAAGTGCGCGCCGAGCGCGATGGCATCGCGGTATTTGCCGATGCCGAACGTTGGACCGGCAAGCCGGTGCAGACCGGCGAGCGGCTGATGGAGATCGCCGATCCGACCCAGGCGCAATTGCGTATCGAGCTGGCTGTGGGGGACGCGATATCCCTGGAGCCCGGTGCTGAAGTCGCCTTGTTTCTCGACAGTGACCCGCTGCAACGGCATCTGGCCAGACTCGAACGTTCGGCTTATGAAGCGCAACCTACGGCGGGCGGGCAATTGGCTTATCGGCTGGATGCGAATTTCGACGCGCCACCCCCGCGCATCGGATTGCGCGGCACGGCGAAAATCTTCGGTGACCGGGCGCCGCTGGGGTTGTACCTGCTGCGTCGACCATTGGCCGGTTTGCGTCAGAGCGTGGGCTTGTAAATGAGCCTGCCCGGCCTGCGTGCCGACCTGCAACTGTCCCCGGCAGCGCCGGCGCTGGACGGTGCGCCCAGCTGGACGCTGGCCGACCCGGTGCGGGGGCGTTACTTCAAGCTCGGTACGACGGCGATGCGTTTGTTACGTCACTGGTCGCTGGGTGAACCCGAGCAGGTCCTGCAAGCGGCCAATCGTGAGCCTGGACTGGCGCTGGACGGTACGGATCTGGAGCAATTGCTGGTTTTTTTGCGCAGCCACGACCTGATTACCGCCCTCGACCCCCAGCAGCGCGCCAGCTACAGCGTCAAAGCGGATGCCCAGCGCCGGAGCCTGTGGCAAGTGTTGCTGCATCAGTACCTGTTTTTTCGAATTCCGTTGTGGCGCCCCGAGCGTTTTCTCAACCGTGTCTGGCCTTGGCTGGAGCGCTTCGGTCCGCGAGCGCTGCGCTACGGATTACCCGCCGTGCTGGGGGTGGGGGTGTTTCTGGTGTCGCGGGACTGGCAGCGATTTATCGCGACGTTTCCGCATCTGTTCAGCCTTGGCGGTGCAGTGGCGTTTGGCGTGGCCCTGTTCTTCGCCAAGCTCTGCCACGAATTCGGTCACGCGTTCATGGCCAAGCGCGCCGGGTGCCGGGTACAGAGCATGGGCGTGGCGTTCATGGTGCTGCTGCCGATGTTCTATACCGATGTCAGCGATGCCTGGCGGGTCAATGATCGCAAGGCCCGGTTGCTGATTGGCGCTGGCGGCGTGCTGGCGGAGTTGCTGTTGGCGTGCATTGCCTTGCTGGCCTGGTCGTTGTTGCCCGACGGTCCCGCCCGCACCGCCGCGTTCATGCTCGCCAGTGCTACGTGGATCACCACACTGGTGGTCAATCTCAACCCATTCATGCGTTTTGACGGTTATTTTTTGCTCAGCGATTTCTGGCAGGTCGATAACCTGCAAGGTCGGGCGTTTGCCCTGTGCCGCTGGCGCCTGCGCGAGTTTTTGTTCGGCTACGGCGCAGCGGCGCCGGAGCCTTGGTCGCCGACAATGCAACGGCGTTTGCTGATCTGGGGGTATGGCTCGTGGTTATGGCGCGCGGCATTGTTTTTCGGGATCGCTCTGGCGGTCTATCACCTGTTCTTCAAGGTGTTGGGGATTTTCCTGATGCTGGTGGAGCTGGTCTGGTTCATCTTTCTGCCCATCATGAGTGAATGGCACCAGTGGTGGGGCCGCCGCGAGCAGGCGCATGGACCGCGGGTGCTGCTCAGCAGCCTGGCATTGCTCGGGCTGTTGCTGGTGCTCATCCTGCCGTGGCGCAGTGCCGTCGAGGTGCCGGCCATGCTGGAAGCGGGCCGGGTCAACACCTTGCATGCGCCGGTGGCGGCACGGATCAAAGCCGTGAAGGTGCATGACGGGCAGTCGGTGGCGCAGGGTGATGTCCTGATCGAACTGGATTCCCCGGATCTCGATTCGCGCCAGACCATTGCGCGCCGGGAAATCGAGATTCAGCAATTGCAAATGCGCCGTCAGGCCAGCCGCAGCGAAACGGCCTCCGATGCCTCAATCGTCGAGCAGCGCCTGGCCGAAGCGGTCGCCGAGTACCGGGGGCTGGCGGCTCAGCGCGAGCGATTGCTATTGCGCGCCCCCCATGCCGGCACCGTGCGAGATCTGCTGCCGCAATGGGCGGTGGGGCGCTGGCTGTCGACCCGGGAGCCGCTGGCGCGGGTGGTCGAGGACGGCGTGCGCTTGCGTGGCTATCTGGCCGAGGCAGAACTCTGGCGCGTGGCACCGGGCGCCACTGGACGGTTTATCGCCGATGATCCGATGCATCCGGCGATTGCGGTGCAACTGAGTGAAATCGACACCAACGGCGTGGCGTTTGTCGATCAGGAGGCACTGACCTCCGATCACCACGGACCGATTGCCGTGCGTCGCGATCAGTATCAACGAGCCGAGCCGGTACAGGCGCAGTATGGCGCGCGATTGAGTACCCTCGAACCGGCGCCGACGCCTGTGCAGCCGTTGCGCGGCGTGGTGGTGTTGCAGGGCAGCGGCGAGTCGTTATTGGGGGTCGCCTGGCGACGCATGGCGGCGCTGGGGGTCAGGGAAAGCGGTTTTTAAGGAGTGCGACGATGGCGAACAGCAGTGCTGTGGCAGCCGAAGGTTTGGTGGTGCGGCCTTCGCGAACCAGCGATGGGCCTTTTTTGCAGCGCCTGTATCAATCGGCCCGACCGGACCTGCAATGGATCGACGACAGTGTAGAGGTGGTCGAGCAGATTGTGGCCCAGCAGTTCCAGGTACAGGAGCAAGGACTGGGTGAGAACTTCCCCAATGCCATGCATTACGTGGTTGAGAAACTCGGCACTGCGATCGGCGCGTTGAGCACTGATTTCGGGCCGAATGAGATTCTCGTGCTGTATCTGGCCTTTATCCCGGCGGCGCGGGGGCAGGGGTATGGGCGGGCGGTATTGCAGGGGGTGCAGAAGGCCGCCCAACAGATTCGTTGCCCGGTGGCGACGGTGGTCTGGGCCAGCAATCCCCATGCGCTTGAGCATTACCTGGCGCTGGGTTTTGCAGTGCAGGAGTACAACGTCGCGGCACAAAGGCTGGTGTGGTATCCGCAAGGCTGAGGGCACTGCGAGCCAGAAAAGGGTCAGTTGAAGGCGATGTAGAAGTAGCCTCGCTGCGGATCACGTCCCATCGACGGCACCCGGGAAACGAAAATGTTTTCCACTTTGCCCAGTTCCGGCAATTGCAGCGTGCATAAACCGTCCACAAAATCGGTCGGGACCAGGCTGTTGAACTCTACACTGAATGGCATGCGCTCACTGTTGCGCATGCGGGCGCGGGGTGACTCTTCGAGGTGTTCGAACTGCACCGGCAATTCGCTGCCGTCGGGCAGGCGAAGGACAACGGTCTGGCCCAGCAGGGTCTGGAAATGATGACTTTGAACCGCTTGCAACATGATCCGCCTCCGAAAAGTGAACAGTGCCGGGGGCGCGCGGCCCCCGGCGAACCTTCAGCCACGCGATGGAAAATACCCTTGCAGGGCGATGCTGAAGTTGATGACCAGGAACGGGTTCATCACACTCATGGGCTGGGTCCCGCCAGTGGAGGCAATCTCTCCGGTGACGGTGGTGCTCACGCCCTGGAGTGCCACCGCCGTTGCCCCTTGCTGATCGGAGTAGATATTCGCCGTCCCCGGTCCGCCGCTCGAGGCGCCGATGAAGGCGTTGGTTGCCGTTGGCACGTTTACGGGATTGCTCGGCGGGTTGGCCAGTTGCAGGGTGGTGGTGGCGGTCAGTCCGGACATCTGGTGGGTGTGGTTGGGCATGTTGCCGATGGTCGCGGTGACGTTTTCGGTACCGGAAATCTCGCCAATGGTGCGCGTGCTGAGATTGGTGCCGGTGCCCTGGGCCATCGGTAATCGACCTTGCAGGTTGGGTAGCATGAAGGTGGTCTGGCCGTTGCCGCCGTAGTTCACGCCAATCAGCGAGAACAATGCACTCCATTGCGAAATGCTTAACGTCTGGCCATTGCAAAGGGCCCAGTTCTGGGGGGCGAAATCAAAGGCGAAAGGCTGGATAGTGCCGATAAATACTTCCATTAATCCTTATCCTTCAGGTTGGTGGTTGGCGCGCCACGCGGCTGCCAGACACCTGGGGGTGTCGACTCCTTTTCTTTACGTGGCTCGGTCACGCCACGCCACAGCGTAGACGTAGATTGTGGGTGTCGTGGCGAGGTTGTGTTTGTCCGATGGACGCGCTTCCCACGCTGTCGTCGCTAATGTCCTTCGCTGTTTACGAAAAGCTCGGTATCAAGTCGATTTAGCTTCAAATTGATATCAAAAGACCACTAGTCGAAGCTTTATCGATCGACTACGCTTTGTCCTACAAAAGGACTATCAAATACGGTGAATGGACTTGCACCATTTTCATTTCATTTCCGGTTTGCCGCGCTCGGGGTCGACCTTGCTTTCTGCAATCCTGTTGCAGAATCCGCGTTTCCATGCCGGAATGACCAGCCCCGTCGGTTCCCTGTTTTCCGGTGTTCTGGAGCAGTGCAGCGCCGGCAGCGAGTTTGGTGCCGTTATCGACACCGATATGCGCCGTCGCCTGTTGCGCGGCCTGTTTGATTCCTTTTACGCCGACAAGGCCGACAAATCGGTGGTGTTCGACACCAATCGGTTGTGGAGTTCGCGCCTGCCGGCCATCAGCGATCTGTTTCCCAAGGCCAAGGTCATTGCCTGCGTGCGCAACGTCGCCTGGGTCATGGACAGCATCGAGCGTCTGTACCGCGCCAATCCCTATGAAAACACCAAACTCTTCGGCGATGCCGTCGAGCGCAACACCGTCTACAGCCGTTGCGAAACCCTGGCCCAGCGCAATCGCCTGGTGGGTTTTGCCTGGGCGGCGCTTAAGGAAGCCTATTACGGCGAGCATGCCGACTCCTTGCTGATCATCGACTATGACCTGCTGACCCAGGCTCCGGAGCGGGTGCTGCGGCTGGTCTACGACTTTATCGACGAACCCTGGTTCGAGCACGACTTCGAACACCTGGCGTACGACGCCCCGGAATTCGATCAAGCCCTCGGGGTGGCCGGCCTGCACAAGGTCAGACCCAAGGTCGCCGTGCAGGCACGACGCACCATCCTGCCGCCGGATCTGTTCAAGCAATACTCAGACTTGTCCTTTTGGCTCGATGGCTCTGCCAGCGCCGCCAATGTCATTCGTATGAAGTCCGACGCCGCGAACATTTGATCGCGGCGTTTTTCATTGATGCCTTACGTATATTCGTTCGAATCCGGGTGAGCAGCATGTGGTGGACCATTTTTGGCGGGGTAAAGGCAACGTCACGGGCAACCGAAGGTCAACGGACGCCAGCGGCGCCCATGATCATGTCCCTTGAACCACGCATGCTGTTCGACGGCGCCGTCGCCGCCACGGTGGCCGATACCGCGGCCCAGGCCGATAGCCATTCCACAGCCGATGCCGCCAAGACACCGACTGCCGATCACCCGACCACCAGCAAGGACACCCACGGCCAGACCGATGCCGCGCCGGCTGTCAGCCCGGTTGCGGTGCCAGGGCAGAGCGTGGTGTTCGTCGACTCTCGGGTGAAAGATGCCGACAGCCTGCTCCGGGGCGTAGCCCCCGGGACCCAGATCGTGAAGCTGGACACGGGCAAGGATGGACTGCAACAAATTGCCGACTACCTCGATCAGCATCAGGGCATCAGCTCGGTGCAGATCATCGCCCACGGCAACGCTGGCGACCTGTGGCTGGGCGACAGCTATCTGTCGGCTGACAACGTCGCCGCTCGCAGCGCGGTGCTGGCGGAAATCGGCAAGGACATCAACGCTGGCGGCGACATCCTGATCTACGGCTGCTACACCGCCGAAGGCGAGCGTGGCCTGAGCTTTGTCGACTCGCTGGCGCAAATGACCGGCCGCGATGTAGCGGCTTCGAGCAACCGTACCGGCGTGGGCGGCGACTGGGATCTGGAAATCGCCACCGGCAACATCGAAAGCGCCAACGTGCTCTCGACCACAGCCATGAGCGACTATCAGTGGGGCCTGGCCACCTGGACCGCCACCAACAACGCCAATACGGGCGTCGGCTCGTTGCGTGCCGCCCTCGCCTCGGCGCAGAACGGCGATATCGTCACCTTCAGCAGTGGCATGACGGTGCAGTTGACCTCCGAATTGCTGATCAACAAGAACGTCACCGTTGATGGCGACTTGAACAACGACGGTGCGGCGGATGTGATTCTCGATGGTCAGTACAGGACCCGAGTGATTGAAGTGAGCTCAGGCAGTATCGTCACGCTCGATGGCCTGGTGATCACCCGTGGCCTGGTGTCGGGCAATGGCGGCAACGGTGGCTACGGTGCCACGGGCGCGATGGCCGGAGGTATTTTCAACGCTGGGATTCTGACCCTGAACAACGTTACCGTGACCTCCAACGGGGCTTCCGGTGGCGGTGGCGGCGGCGGTGTCACGGGCGCTTTTTACGGCGGCGGCGGCGGTGGCGGCGGCGGTCTGGGCGGACAGGGCGGTGGGCATGGCGGTTCGGCAGGGCCAGGCACCGGCACGTTGGGCGGCCAGGCGGGCAGCGGTGGCGTCGGTGGTTACGGCGGCGGTTATGACGCCACCCACATGGGCGGTCGTGGCGGTACCTCCACTGGCGGTGCTGGCGGGGTGGGCGTTTCCTATTACAGCAACGGCGGTAACGGTGCGACGGCCACCAATGGCACGATATCCATTGGCGGCGGCGGCGGCGGGGCCGGTTGGGACAAGGTGGGTGGCGCCGGCGGCAACGCGGTGGGCGGGATCTACAACGCCAGCAGCGGCACCATCACCGTCATCGGCACGTCGACCATCAGCAACAACATCGGTGCCGGTGGCGGCGGTGGCGGTGGCGGTGGCCAAGGCAGCAATGCCAGTAATGGCGGCATTGGCGGCCGGGGCGTCGGTGCGATCTGGAACAAAGGCACGCTGCTGATGACGGCCGCCAACTTCGCGGCCCTGGCCGGTAATGCCGCGGCCAGTGGTGCGGGTGGTACCGCGCAGGGCGGAGGTACAACCGGCACCTCGCCGACCTCCTTCGCGACCATCTACAACGACGGGGGTGTACTCAACACCGCGTATGCGCCACCACCGACCGCGACCATCGTGGTTGCTGACACCACACTGAGCATCGGCGAAACGTCCTTGGTGACGATCACTTTTTCCGAGGCCGTGACCGGTTTCACCAATGCGGACCTGACCATCGCCAACGGCACCTTGAGTGCGGTAAGCAGCGGCGATGGCGGCATCACCTGGACAGCAACGTTCACGCCGTCCGCCAGTATTTCCGATACGACCAACGTCATTACCCTGGACAACACCGGTGTGATCAACGGTCTGGGTACCGCCGGCGTCGGCACCACCAACTCCAATAACTACACGGTCGACACCGTACGCCCGACCGCGACCATCGTCGTGGCGGACAATGCGTTGAGAGTCGGCGAAACTTCGCTGGTGACCATCACCTTCAACGAAGCGGTCACCGGTCTCACCAACGCGGACCTGACGATTGCCAACGGTACGCTCACTGCGGTGAGCAGCAGCGATGGCGGCATCACCTGGACAGGGACCTTCACCCCAACCGCCAGCATCACCGACACGACCAACCTGATCACCCTGGACAACACCGGGGTCAACGATCTGGCGGGCAATGCCGGGAGCGGCACCACCGACTCGAACAACTACGCGATCGACACTGTGCGCCCGACGGCCACCATCGTCGTTACGGACACGGCGCTGAAAATCGGTGAAACCTCACTGGTGACCATTACCTTCAGCGAAGCGGTCAGCGGGTTCACCAACGCCGACCTGACGATTGCCAACGGTACGCTCACGGCGGTGAGCAGCAGCGATGGCGGCATCACCTGGACCGCGACCTTCACCCCGACGGCCAGCGTCAATGACACGACCAACCTGATCACCCTGAACAACACCGGGGTCAGCGATCTGGCGGGCAACGCCGGTAGCGGCACCACTGATTCGAACAACTATGCGATAGATACGCTTCGTCCGACCGCGACCATCGTGGTGGCGGACACGGCGCTGAGAATCGGCGAAACCTCGCTGGTGACGATCACCTTCAGCGAAGCGGTGAGCGGGTTCACCAACGCCGATCTGACCATCGCCAACGGTACGCTCACTGCGGTGAGCAGCAGTGATGGCGGTATCACTTGGACGGCGACCTTCACCCCGTCCGCCAGCATCACCGACACGACCAACCTGATCACTCTGGACAATACCGGGGTCAGCGATCTGTCGGGCAACGCCGGCAGCGGCACCACCGACTCCAACAACTACGCGATCGACACCGTGCGCCCGACGGCCAGCATCGTGGTCGCGGATACGGCGCTGAGAATCGGTGAAACCTCGCTGGTGACGATCACCTTCAGCGAGGCGGTCAGCGGACTCACCAACGCCGATCTGACCATCGCCAATGGCACGTTGAGCGCGATCAGCAGCAGCGACGGCGGCATCACCTGGACCGCGACCTTCACGCCCTCCGCGAGTATCAACGACACGACCAACCTGATCACCCTGAACAACACCGGGGTCAGCGATCTGGCGGGCAACGCCGGCAGTGGCACCACCGATTCGAACAACTACGCCATCGATACTGTTCGTCCGACTGCCACGATTGTGCTGGCCGATCCAACGCTGACCGCGGGCGAAACCTCGCTGGTGACCATCACCTTCTCCGAGGCGGTGAGCGGTTTCACCAACGCCGACCTGACGATTGCCAACGGCACCTTGACCTCCGTCAGCAGCAGCGACGGTGGCATCACCTGGACGGCGACCTTCACCCCTACCGTTGGCGTGAATGACTCGAGCAATGTGATCACTCTGAACAACACCGGAGTCAGCGATCTGGCGGGCAACACCGGCAGCGGCACTACCAACTCCGGCAACTACACCATCGATACGGTGCTGCCGACGGCGACCATCGTGGTCGCCGACAATGCGTTGAAAATCGGTGAAACGTCGCTGGTGACCATTACTTTCAGCGAAGCCGTCAGTGGGTTCTCCAACGCCGACCTGACCATCGCCAACGGCACCTTGAGCTCCGTCAGCAGCAGCGATGGTGGCATCACCTGGACCGCGACATTCACCCCGACTGCCAGCATCACCGACACGACCAACCTGATCACCCTGGACAACACCGGTGTGCAGGCTGTCGCCAGCGGTAACGTGGGCATCGGCACGACCGACTCCAACAACTACGCCATCGACACCGTGCGCCCGACGGCAACCATTGTGGTCGCGGACACGGCACTGAGAATCGGCGAAACCTCTTTGGTCACGATCACCTTCAGCGAAGCGGTGAGTGGTTTCACCAATGCCGACCTGACCATCGCCAACGGTACGCTCACAGCGGTGAGCAGCAGCGACGGCGGCATCACCTGGACGGCAACCTTCACGCCTTCGGCGAGCATCAACGACACGACCAACCTGATCACCCTGGACAACACCGGCGTGGCTGATCTGGGGGGGAACGCCGGCAGCGGCACCACCGATTCCAACAACTACGCTATCGACACGGTCCGACCCACTGCGACCATTGTCCTGGCCGACGCTACCCTGAGTGCCGGCGAAACCTCGCTGGTCACCATTACCTTCTCCGAGGCAGTGACGGGTTTCACCAACGCTGACCTGAGCATCGCCAACGGCACCTTGACCTCGGTGAATAGCAGCGACGGTGGCATCACCTGGACGGCGACCTTCACCCCAACCGTCGGCGTGAATGACTCGAGCAACGTGATCACCCTGAACAACACCGGAGTCAGCGATCTGGCGGGCAACACCGGCAGCGGCACTACCAACTCCGGTAACTACACCATCGATACGGTGCTGCCGACGGCCACTATCGTCGTGGCCGATGGTGCGTTGAGCGTCGGTGAAACCTCGCTGGTGACCATCACCTTCTCCGAGGCGGTGACGGGTTTCACCAACGCCGACCTGACCATCGCCAACGGCACCTTGAGCTCCGTGACCAGCGGTGATGGTGGCATCACCTGGACCGCAACCTTTACGCCGACCAATGCCATCTCCGACACCAGTAACGTCATCACCCTGGATAACAGCGGTGTGCAAAACGGCTCGGGCAACGCCGGTAGCGGCACCACCGATTCCAACAACTACGCGATCGACACCGTGCGCCCGACAGCCACCATTGTGGTCGCGGACTCGGCGCTGGCGGTGGGGCAGACATCGGTGGTGACCATCACGTTCTCCGAGGCGGTCACCGGCTTTACCACGGCCGATCTGACGGTGAGCAACGGTACTCTGAGCAATCTCAGCACCAGCGATAACATCATTTACACCGCGACATTTACTCCGACGGCTGACATCACCGACGCCACCAATCTGATCACCCTGGACAACAGCGGTGTGGTCGACGGGGCGGGCAACGCCGGCAGCGGCACCACCGATTCGAACAACTTTTCGATCGACAGCCAGCGCCCGACCGCAACCATTGTGCTGTCCGACCCGACGCTGAGCGCCGGTGAAACCTCGCTGGTAACCATCACCTTCTCCGAGGCTGTGAGCGGTTTCAGCAACGCTGACCTGTCCGTTCCCAACGGCACGTTGAGTGCGGTGAGCAGCAGCGACGGCGGCATCACCTGGACGGCGACGTTCACGCCGACCGTCGCGGTCAACGACACGAGCAACCTGATCACCCTGGACAACTCCGGCGTCGCGGACCTGGCAGGCAACGCCGGTGCGGGTATGACCAATTCCGCGAATTTCACCATCGACACCGTGTTGCCGACTGCCACCATCGTGGTCGCCGACACTGCCTTGAGCGTCGGCGAAACCTCGCTGGTGACCATCACCTTCAGCGAGGCCGTGAGCGGTTTCAGCAACGCCGACCTGAGCATTGCCAACGGTATCCTGAGCGCGGTGAGCAGCAGCGATGGCGGCGTCACCTGGACGGCAACCTTCACGCCGACCGCCAACATCGCTGACAGCTCCAACCTGATCACTCTGGACAACAGCGGCGTGCAGAACGCCTCCGGCAATGCGGGCAGCGGCACCACCGATTCCAACAACTATGCCATCGACACCGAGCGCCCGACGGCGACCATCGTCGTGGCCGACGACACGCTGGCCATCGGTGAAACCTCGTTGGTGACGATCACGTTCAATGAAGCGGTGACGGGGCTCACTACCGCCGACCTGACCGTGGAAAACGGCACTTTGAGCGGCTTGAGCAGCAGCGACGGTGGTATCACCTGGACAGCGACCTTCACGCCGAGCGCCAGCATCACTGACACGACGAATCTGGTGACCCTGGACAATACCGGGGTTGTTGACCTGGCGGGCAACGCCGGCAGCGGCACCACCGATTCGAACAACTTTTCGATCGACACCCAGCGCCCGACCGCGACCATTGTGCTGTCCGACCCGACGCTGAGTGCCGGTGAAACCTCGCTGGTAACCATCACCTTCTCCGAGGCAGTGAGCGGTTTCAGCAACGCTGACCTGTCCGTTCCCAACGGCACGTTGAGTGCGGTGAGCAGTAGCGACGGCGGCATCACCTGGACGGCGACGTTCACGCCGACCGTCGCGGTCAACGACACGACCAACCTGATCACCCTGGACAACTCCGGCGTCGCGGACCTGGCAGGCAACGCCGGTGCGGGTACGACCAATTCCGCGAATTTCACCATCGACACCGTGTTGCCGACCGCCACCATCGTGGTCGCCGACACTGCCTTGAGCGTCGGCGAAACCTCGCTGGTGACCATCACCTTCAGCGAGGCCGTGAGCGGTTTCAGCAACGCCGACCTGAGCATTGCCAACGGTACCCTGAGCGCGGTGAGCAGCAGCGATGGCGGCGTCACCTGGACGGCAACCTTCACGCCGACCGCCAACATCGCTGACAGCTCCAACCTGATCACTCTGGACAACAGCGGCGTGCAGAACGCCTCCGGCAATGCGGGCAGCGGTACCACCGATTCCAACAACTACGCCATCGACACCGAGCGTCCGACCGCCACCATCGTGGTCGCCGACACGGCCCTGAGCGTCGGCGAAACCTCGCTGGTGACCATCACCTTCTCCGAGGCGGTGACCGGTTTCACCAACGCCGACCTGACCATCGATAATGGCACCTTGAGTGCGGTGAGCAGCAGCGACGGCGGGATCACCTGGACGGCCATTCTGACACCGTTGGCGGGTATCGCCGACACCGGCAACCTCATCCAACTCGATAACAGCGGTGTTCAGGATGCGGCAGGCAATGCCGGCATCGGGGCCACGGACTCGAACAACTACGCGATCGACAGCCAACGCCCGACCGCGACCATTGTCATGGCCGACACCGACCTGCGTCCCGGCGAAACGACTCTGGTGACCATCACCTTCAGCGAAGCGGTCAGTGGTCTGGACAGTTCCGATCTGAGCGTCGCCAACGGCACTCTGAACGGGTTGAGCAGCAGCGACGGCGGCGTCACCTGGACGGCGACTTTCACGCCGACCGCCAGCATCACCGACACCACCAACCTGATCACCCTGGACAACACCGGTGTCACCGATGCGGCTGGCAACGCCGGAAGCGGGGTGACCAACTCGGCGAATTACCTGGTGCAAACCAGTGTGCCGACCGCCAGCATCGTGATCGCCGATACGGCGCTCAAGGCTGGCGAAACGACCCTGGTGACCATCACGTTCAGCGAGGCGGTGACCGGTTTCAGCAACGCCGACCTGACCATCGCCAACGGTACATTGAGCAACGTCAGCAGCAGCGATGGCGGCATTACCTGGACAGCGGCCTTTACGCCAACCTCGAACGTTACCGACGCCGGCAACCTGATCACGCTCGACAATAGCGGCGTGGTCAATGCATCGGGCAACGCGGGGACGGGCACTACCGACTCGAACAATTTTGCCATCGACACCGCGCTGCCGACCGCCTCCATCGTGGTTGCAGACACGCAACTTGGCATCGGTGAAACCACCACGGTGACCATCACCTTCAGCGAAGCGGTGAGCGGTTTCGATGTGTCGGACATCAGCGTTGCCAATGGTGTGTTGTCGAACCTGAGCAGCAGCGATGGCGGCGTGACCTGGACCGCGACCCTGACGCCGACCGCCAATATCAACGACACAACCAACCTGATCGTGCTCGACACCGGTCGCGTGCAGGACGTTGCCGGCAACTTCGGCGCAAGTATCGCCATCTCCAACAATTACGCGCTTGATGCGACCCGGCCAACGGTGAACATCGTGGTTGCCAACCCGAACCTCGGTATCGGCCAGACCACTACGGTGACCTTCACCTTCAGCGAAGCCGTCAGCCACTTCGACCTGTCCGATCTGAGCGTGACCAACGGCGACCTGAGCAATCTCGCCAGCAGCGATGGCGGCAAGACCTGGACGGCGACGTTCACGCCGACGGCCAATGTCACCGACCCAAGCAACTTCATCGCCCTGGACACCCGCAACGTCACAGATCTGGTGGGTAACACTGGCAACACGGTAGCGGTGTCGAACAATTACACCCTCGACAGCGAACTGCCGAGCGCCACCGTCGTGGTCGCCAATCCGAACCTGGGCGTGGGTCAGACTTCGCAGGTGACCATCACCTTCAACGAAGCGGTCAGTGGTTTTGATTTGTCCGACATCAGTATTGCCAACGGCACCTTGTCCGACCTGAGCAGCAGCGATGGCGGCAAGACCTGGACCGCGACCCTGACACCGACCGCCAACGTCAATATCGCCAGCAACGTGATCAGCATCGACTATGCCGGTATCAGCGACATGGCCGGCAACAGTGGCAGCGGCTTGAGCTATTCCGACAATTTTGTCATCAACACGGTGCCAACTTCCTCGGTCGTTTTCGTGTCGGCAGACCCGGATTTGCGCAGCAACCCCCCGGTGACGCTGACCGATGTGCCCAACGTGCCGCTGCAACCGACCATTTTCACGCCTCCGACGGGCAACCTCAGCTCACCATTGACCTTCCAGCCGTTGTTCGAACAACGGGTGATCGGCAACGGTATCCGGCCGTTGGGCGATATTTTCATGAACCACGGTGCATTGGCCCCGAGTTTCATCGCACAGGTTTTCAGCAGCAATGACAGCGGAGGCGATGGCTCGGGGCATGGTTTCCTCGGTTTCGGCGGCGGCGATGGCGGTGTGTTCAGCACCAGCACGCTATCGAGCCTGTTCAATCAGGACAGCAGTAGCGAACGCGATTCGTTGAACGCCTTTGGCAGCCAGTCGATCAAGTCCGGCGATGTTTCCCAGGGCCTGCGCGGGGTGTTTGGCGCACCGACCCTGGGCCAGCAATTGCAACAGCTCAAAGACAACGAGCAGCAGCAGGTGGATAACCTGGCCGCCGCTTTGAAACTGGCCGGCATCAGCGAAATGCAGGCCTGATGAAAACCTCCACTTGTGATGCGGCACCCAGGGGCGATGCAAGGATGAATAGAAGTCATAAGTTATTCGGCGCCAGCCTGCTGGCACTGGCGATCAGCGGATGCGCAGTCACCAGTGAGCCGATCGAACGCAGTGTCAGTGAGCAGCGGGCCAAAAGTGACCTGCAAAGCATGTACAAGGGGCAGGAGCCTCTTGGCGGCCCATTGACCCTGCACCAGGCCATGGCCCGTGCGGTGAAGTACAACCTCGAAGGCCGGTTGAAAATCATGGAGGAGGCCCTGGCCAAGCGTCAGCTCGACCTCGCCAGTTTCGACATGCTGCCGCGCATGGCGCTGGACGCCGGATACGTGGGCCGCAACAACGTCAACGCCTCCAGTAGCCAGAGCGTGCGGACCGGCACGCAGTCCCTGGAGCCTTCGACCTCCCAGGACCGCGACCGTGATGTAGCGGACCTGACGATGGTCTGGAACGTGCTCGATTTTGGTGTCAGTTACATCAGTGCAAAGCAGCAGGGCGACCAGCGCCTGATCGTTCAGGAGCGCCGACGCAAGGTGATCAACACCATCGTCCAGGACGTACGCTCGGCGTATTGGCGGGCGATGGCCGCCGAACGCCTGCTCACGCAGATCGACAGTCTGATGGCACGGGTGGAAACCGCGCGCAACGACAGCCAGAGCATGAGCCAGCAACGCATTGGCGATCCGGTGCAAGCCCTCGGTTATCAACGCTCGCTGATCGAAGCGACCCGCCAACTGGAAGAGCAACGCCGTGCGTTGTCACTGGCGAAGACCGAACTGGCGACCCTGATCAACCTGCCGATGGGCACGGAGCTGACCCTGGCGACCGATAACGGTTATGAGATTCCCGAACTCAAGGTCGATCTGGCCAGTCTTGAACAGGAAGCCCTGACCAGCCGTCCGGAACTGCGCGAACAGGATTATCAGACCCGCATCAGCGCTGCCGAGACCCGCAAAGCCATGTTGCGCCTGTTGCCGGGCCTGGAGTTCTCCGCTGGCGGACATTACGACAGCAACTCGTTCCTGGTGGAGCAGGGCTGGGCCGATTACGGCGTCAAGGTCACCTGGAACCTGTTCAATGTGATCTCGGCGCCTGCGGCGATCGACGTGGCCAAGGCCGGTGAGGAAGTCGCCACCGCGCGCCGTCAGGCGATGTCGATTGCGGTGCTGGCGCAGTTGTATGTGGCCAATGCCAACTACCGCGAGGCCTTGCGCCAGTTCAAGACCAACCAGCAATTGTCGGACATCGACGGGCAAATCGTCGGTCAGTTGCGCAACCGCCACCAGGCGGATGGCATCGGTGAACTGGATCTGATCCAGGGCGAACTCAATACCTTGCAGGCCGATCTGCGTCGCGACCTGTCCTACGCCGACCTGCGCAACGCCTACGGGCAAATTTTCGCCAGCGCCGGCCTCGATCCGTTGCCGGATCAGGTGCAATCGACACAGGTCCAGTCCATCGCCACGGCCCTGGCCAATCGTGAAGCAGCCTGGGCGGCAGGTGATATTACGGTGCCGGTGACCCATGCCCCAGCACGTTGATGTGAAGGCCCCGACTGCCAGCATCAGCCGAGCTCAGCGGGAGCGGCGCAACGGTCATCGCGGCGCGGCTATCCTGCTGACCGGCCTGCCGGCGGCGGGCAAGTCGACCCTTGCGCAAGCGCTGCACGCCGAGTTGTTTGCCCGCGGACTGCAGAGCGTGGTGCTCGATGGTGACGGGCTGCGGGTGGGGCTCAATCGAGACCTGGGCTTCAGCGACAGCGATCGTCAGGAGAACATCCGTCGCGCCAGCGAACTGGCATCGTTGCTGGTGGAGAACGGACAAATCGTGATCCTGGCGATGATCGCGCCCCTGGTGGAGTTGCGCGATGTGTTCGCCCGGCGGCTCGGTGACGATTATCGCGAAGTCTGGTGCAGTGCGACCCTGGCGGTGTGCGAGCAACGTGATCCAAAAGGTCACTATGCCCGCGCCCGACGCGGCGAATTGACCGGGTTTACCGGGGTGTCCGCACCGTATCAGGCACCGGTCGATGCGGCGCTGGTGCTCGACACCGGGATACAGTCTGTGGAGGCCTGTCTTGATCGACTGTTGACCTGGCTCGGTGAATCCGCGGTGCTGCCCCGACCTTGAACCGGTCGGTGTTCAAGGTTTCGACGACAAGTCCGCCATGCCCTTGAGCAACTCGATCGGCAGTGGAAAGACGATGGTCGAGCTCTTGTCGCCGGCAATCGAACTCAGGGTCTGCATGTAGCGCAGCTGCATGGCCCCCGGTTGACGGCCCAGCATTTCGGCGGCTTGCATGAGTTTTTCCGAGGCCTGCAATTCGCCTTCGGCGTGGATCACCTTGGCTCGCCGTTCCCGTTCGGCTTCGGCCTGCTTGGCGATGGCGCGGATCATCGATTCGTTGAGGTCCACGTGCTTGATCTCGACGTTGGCGACCTTGATGCCCCAGGCGTCGGTCTGGGCGTCGAGCACTTGCTGGATGTCCAGATTCAAGCGTTCGCGTTCGGCCAGCAGTTCGTCCAGTTCGTGTTTACCCAGCACCGCCCGCAGCGTGGTTTGCGCCAATTGGCTGGTGGCCATCAGAAAGTCTTCGACCTGGATGATCGCCTTTTGCGGATCGAGCACGCGGAAATACAGCACTGCGTTGACCTTGACCGACACGTTGTCGCGGGTGATCACGTCTTGCGGCGGCACGTCCAGCACCACGGTGCGCAAATCGACCCTTACCATTTGCTGGACCACCGGTATCAGCAGGATCAGGCCAGGGCCCTTGACCTGCCAGAAGCGCCCGAGCTGGAACACCACGCCGCGCTCGTATTCGCGCAGGATGCGGAACGTCGCCCCTGCCAGTGCGATGATCAACAATAGCAGCGCGACAAGACCCAATTGCAAACCCATGACTATTCTCCGCCCGGCGCCGCGTCAGCCGCGGCCACTTGCAGCAGCAAACCCTTGCGCCCCACCACCCGCACCCGCTGCCCGGGTTGCAGCGGCGTCGCGCTAAGCACTTGCCATCGTTCTCCCTGCAGATGAATCCAGCCGCCATAGGCGTTACCGGTCTGTAATGACGTCACCGCCGTCACGCTGCCGAGCAGCCCAGCATCACCGCTGACGATGTCGCGCGGTCGTGTCTTCATGGCGTGAATCACCAGGTAGATCAGCAACAGCGCGCTGACCAGGCCCAGGCCGATCATCAACGGCACGGGCACTTCGGTGTTGGACAGGATCACCGCCCCGATCACGAACATCACGATGCCGCCCAGGCCGATCACGCCGTAATTGGGCAGGGCCGCCTCGGCGATCAGGAACGCTAGGCCGAAGGTGATCAGCCAGATCCCGATGGGGTTGGGCACCAGCAACACAACTGTGTCGGTGGCGCAGGCCGATCCGCTCAACGCCAATAGCAACGCAACTGCACAGCAACGCATGTTCACTTGACCCTCCGGGAGAGTCGTGAAGTGGCTCTGAATACAGTTTAGTTGAGCCTCGGCCGGTATGAATTTTGCTCAATTACCGTCGGCAGCCGATGAGCGGATTTCCCACCGGAACGCGCTGACGGGCCTAGACTTTTACTACGCAAGCCAAGCTTTAATCATCGTCCGCAAGCGATCATGGCGGACACCGAGGTGCATCATGCGTATGGCAAGAACCGTGCAGCGAAGCCTGGAAAAGGCTCAATGCGAATATGACATCGTCAGCCACCCACACTCGGCCAGCAGCCTTGAAACGGCGCGGGTCGCAGGTATTCCTGCCGAACGGGTGGCCAAATCGGTGATCCTCGACGATCACCATGGGCATTACCTGATGGCCGTGCTGCCCGCCAGCCGCCACCTTGACCTGAGCAAAGTCCGCAGCAGCGGTGAGTGGCAGGTTTCCCGCGAAAGCAACCTCGCGCACCTGTTCGATGATTGCGAACGCGGTGCCGTACCGGCGCTGGGTGAGTCCTATGGGTTGGAGGTGGTCATCGATCCGCTGCTGACCCGACAAAAAGACATCTATCTGGAGGCTGGAAACCACGTCAACCTGGTGCGCATGGACATGCCCGAGTTTCTGAAAATGGTGCCGCATGCCGAGGTGCGGGAATTGAGTCATTGAGTTTTGTTTCGTCAATGCTGACGTCATCGCGGGCAAGCCCGCTCCCACAGGAACTGCGATTAACCTGTGGGAGCGAGCTTGCTCGCGATGACCGCGCAGCGGTCCTTGAATTGGTCCCCAGGAGTTCGACATGGAAAGCCCGACCCACAACCTTCCATCCCTGTTCAAACAACTCGGCCTGCCGGACGACGCCGAAAGCATCGATAAATTCATCGCCACCCATTCACCGCTCAAACCGGAGCTGCACCTTGCGGATGCGTTTTTCTGGAGCCCGAGCCAGGCGGAGCTTCTGCGGGAGGAGATTCTCGATGACGCGGATTGGGCCGAGGTGGTGGATCAACTGGATGTGATGTTGAGGAAGGGGCGGGGGGTGTGAATCGTCATCGTCCGGGCGGCCACTGTCGGGATGTATGGACCAGGGCGAGTATCCAGATGGCGTCCAGTCCCTGCTCATAAACAATGCGGTAACTCTGATGTGGCGTCAGCTCGCGAGTGCCTGAAATGATCCCGGCAGGGCCGATTTCCGGGTATTTGGCAAGCCGGGATAGCGCATTGCTGAACCGGTTGTCCATGTCGATGGCTGCTTTTGGGTTAACGGCATGCAGGTAATCCCAAATGTCTGCACGGTCCTGTGCTGCTTCTTTCGTCCATATTATTTTCATTCCTGTAGCTCGGCCCGCCTGCGCCTGGCAGCGAACTCTGCCTCAATTTCATCATTTGTCAGCCCGTCGCCGGCGCGCATCGAAGCGCGTGCGGTGTCGACCTTACGCTGCAGGAATGCTTCGTACTCGCGAGCCTCCCGTTGGGTTTGAACAAACTGACGCATCATTTCCCGGACGATTTGCGAGGCGGGGCGATGAGCGGCTTCTGCCTCTGCCATGAACTGCTCACGCAGTTCAGACTCAAGTTTCATTGTAAAAACGGCTTGTTTCGACATGGCTGCCTTCTCGGTTGTCGTGCTGACAAAGTATATACATCTTAAGTACGGTGGCTTGTTCACCCCATATCGCTTCGCGACGGATGGAAGCCAATATGTTTCAAAACTTGACGGAAAATCCCCTCCAATGCGATATTGATAGTTAGCAAACTAACAGTGTGTATTTTCCCTCGTGCCGAATAACCTTGCCATTCTCCAGATGAACATCAGCAGCGCCATGGTGGTGGCCGCCAGGCATTGGCGCAAAATCTGCCAGACCACGCTGGCCAACTATGGAATCTCCGAAGCCTGCGCCGTTCCGTTGTTGATGATCGGGCGGCTGGGCGAGGGTGTGCGGCAGGTGACGGTGGCCCAGGCAGCAGGGATGGAAAGCCCGTCGCTGGTGCGCCTGCTCGATCAGTTGTGCCATGGCGGCTACGTCTGCCGCACCGAAGATGCACAGGACCGCCGCGCCAAATGCCTGAGCCTGACCGAAACCGGTCGGGAGCTGGTACAGGCGGTCGAAGTAGAACTGGTGCGCTTGCGCCACGAAGTCCTTGAAGGCATTGACCAGAGTGATCTGGAAGCTACGCTGCGGGTACTGAGAGCATTTGAAGCGGCCACGCCGCCATCGGTGGCCAACTCTTGAGCGGATTTTTCTCTGGCATGCCCCCGGCGCGGGACTGGTTCTACGGAGTCCGCACCTTCGCCGCATCGATGATCGCGCTGTACATCGCCCTGCTCATGCAAATGCCGCGTCCGTATTGGGCGATGGCTACGGTGTACATCGTTTCCAGTCCGTTTCTCGGTCCTACCAGTTCCAAGGCGCTGTACCGGGCGGTCGGCACTTTTATCGGCGCTGCTGCTGCGGTTTTGTTCGTGCCGATGTTCGTGCAGAGCCCCTACGTGCTGGTGGTGGTGATTGCACTGTGGACCGGGACGCTGCTGTTTCTGTCCCTGCATTTGCGCACGGCCAACAACTACGCCTTGATGCTCGCCGGTTACACCTTGCCGCTGATCGCCCTGCCGGTGGTGAACAACCCGCTGGGGGTGTGGGACGTGGCCGAAGCGCGGACCGAAGAAATCTTTCTGGGCATCGCCGTGGCGGCAGTGGTCGGTGCCATGTTCTGGCCCCGGCGCCTGGCGCCGGTGTTCAATGATTCGGTGAGCAAATGGTTTACCGATGCATCGACCTACAGCCTGCGCTTCCTCAGCCGCAACGTGCAGCCTGAAGAGGTCAGCGCGTTGCGGGCATCGATGGTCGCTACCTTCAACTCCCTGGAGTTGATGATCGGCCAGTTGCCCCACGAAGGCTCGCGTCCGCAGACGGTGCGCAACACCAAGGAATTGCGTGGACGGATGATTCACCTGCTGCCAGTGATCGATGCCCTCGACGATGCGCTTTACGCCCTGGAACGGCGCACCCCCGAGCTTGTGGACAAGTTCGCACCATTGCTGACGGCCACCACCGAGTGGCTCGAGCACAAGGATGCCGACCTCGCCCGCTGGCAGGCACTGAAGGATAAACTCGAGGCCCTGCAACCGGCTCCCGAAGCGCTGGATGACCGCAAGCAACTGCTGTTCTCCAACGCGATTTACCGTCTCGGCGAGTGGATCGATTTGTGGCAGGACTGCCGCAGCCTGCAATACGCCATCCAGTGCGAAAGCCAGGATAACTGGCGCGCGGTGTATCGGCATTGGCGACTGGGGCGGCTGTCCCCGTTTATGGATCGCGGCCTGATGTTTTATTCCGCTGCTTCCACCGTCACCGCGATAATCGTCGCTTCGGTGCTGTGGATTCTGCTCGGCTGGACCGATGGCGGCAGCGCAGTGATCCTGGCGGCGGTGGCGTGTAGTTTCTTTGCCTCGATGGACGACCCTGCGCCGCAGATTTACCGGTTCTTTTTCTGGACGGCGATGTCGGTGGTGTTCGCCAGCCTTTATCTGTTTCTGGTGCTGCCCAACCTGCATGACTTTCCGATGCTGGTACTGGCGTTTGCCGTGCCGTTCATTTGTGTCGGCACCCTGACGGTCAAGCCGCAATTTTACCTGGGCATGCTGCTGGCCCTGGTCAACACCTCGTCCTTCATCAGCATTCAGGGCGCTTACGACGCGGACTTCCTCAGTTTCGCCAACTCCAACCTGGCCGGCCCCATGGGGTTGCTGTTCGCGTTCATCTGGACCCTGATCGCCCGGCCGTTCGGTGCCGAACTGGCAGCCAAGCGCCTGACCCGTTTCAGCTGGCGTGACATTGTCGGCCTCTCCGAGCCGGCCACGTTGTCTGAGCATCGGCTTCTGGGCATACGGATGCTCGATCGGCTGATGCAGCACCTGCCGCGCCTGGCCATGACCGGCCAGGACTCCGGCGTGGCGCTGCGGGAAGTGCGGGTGGCGCTGAATCTGTTGGACCTGCTCGCTTATACGCCGCGGGTCCTTGGTGTGCCGCAGGTGCTGCTGCGCCAGGTGGTGGCCGAGGTTGGCGAGTACTTCAAGGCCTGTCTTAAGGCCGGTGAGCGCTTGCAGGCACCGAGCCCGTTGCTGATGACCCTCGACCGCACGCGTCGCGCCCTCAGCGGTGCCGGCGATGATGAAACCCGTCGGCATCTGCTGCACGCCCTGAGCGGCCTGCGCCTGGCACTGTTGCCCGGCATCGAATTCGTCGGTTCCGCCGAGCCCGAAGAACCGCTTCCCCATGGCATTGATGGAGCGCCCTTATGATCGGTGACCTGGATCTGAGCGGGGTATTCCTGCCCACGCTGCTGGTGCTGATGGGCATTACGTATGTGTTGTACCTGTTGGTGCACGGGGTGCTGACGCGCCTGCACTTTTACCGTCTGGTCTGGCACCGGGCATTGTTCAACGTGGCCCTCTACGCCTTGCTGCTTGGCGCCGTGGACTCACTCAGTCGATACCTGATGACATGAAAAAACCGTTTCTAACCCTGGGTCGCGTGGTGTTGACCCTGCTGATCGTGAGCTTCGCCGTGGTCGTGGTCTGGCGCATGGTGATGTATTACATGTTCGCGCCCTGGACCCGCGACGGGCACATCCGCGCCGACATCGTGCAAATCGCGCCGGATGTCTCCGGGCTGATCCAGCAAGTGGAGGTGCGCGACAATCAGTTGGTCAAGCGCGGCCAGGTGCTGTTCAGCATCGATCCGGACCGCTTCAAGCTGGCCCTGCGCCAGGCGAAAGCGGCAGTCGCCGACCGTGAAGAAACCCTGGCCCAGGCCCAGCGCGAGGCCAAGCGGAACAAGGGTCTTGGCAACCTGGTGCCGGGTGAGCAACTGGAAGAAAGCCAATCGAAAGTGGCTCGCGCCCAAGTGGCCTTGATGGAAGCCCAGGTGGCGGTGGACAGCGCACAACTCAACCTCGACCGCTCGGTGATCCGCAGCCCGGTGGACGGCTACGTCAACGACCGTGCGCCACGGACCCAGGAATTCGTCAGCGCCGGGCGGCCCGTGTTGTCGGTGGTCGACAGCAACTCGTTCCACATCGACGGCTATTTCGAAGAAACCAAACTGAACGGCATTCATATCGGGCAGAGCGTCGACATCCGGGTGATCGGCGACAATGCGCGCCTGCGCGGGCATGTGGAGAGCATCGTCGCTGGTATCGAAGACCGCGACCGCACCAGCGGTAATAACCTGCTGCCCAACGTCAACCCGGCCTTCAGCTGGGTGCGGCTGGCCCAGCGGATTCCGGTGCGGATCGCCTTCGATGACGTGCCGGATGATTTCCGCATGATCGCCGGGCGCACCGCCACGGTATCGATCATCGACGATCAGCAACGGGAGCCGGCGCAATGAGCAAGGCCTCGGGTTTGGCGGTCGCCGGATTAGGTTTGCTGCTGTCGGCGTGTCAGGTGGTCGGGCCGGATTATCATCTGCCCGAAGAGGCGGCTGTCCATCGTCCAGACTTCCAGGGCGATCTGGCGGTCGACGGTAAAACGGTGGTGTCCGCGCCGGTGCCGGCCGATTGGTGGCGCCTGTACAAGGACCCGCGACTCGACCAGTTGGTGCAGCAGGCCATGGCCTCCAACACCGATTTGCGTGTGGCGGCGGCCAGCCTGTCGCGGTCTCGTGCGCAGGTTGATGAGGCCGAAGCGGCGGGCGGCTGGAGCGGCGGCGTGCAGATGGGCGCCCAGCGCTTGCAGGAGTCTGGCCAGGCATTCCTGCTGCCGGAAAAAGTGCCGGTGGCCAACATCGGCGATATCGGCATCAGCGCGTCGTACCAGTTCGACCTGTTCGGCACCTTGCAACGCGGTATCGAAGCGGCCAAGGCCAATGCCGATGCGACACAGGCAGCTGCCGATACTGCACGCATCACCGTGGTGGCCGACGTGGTTCGCGCCTACACCCAGGTGTGTGCAGCCAATGAAGAGCGGGAAATCGCCCAGCATTCCCTCGACCTGCAAGCCCAGAGCACCACGCTGATCCAGCGCTTGCGCGATGCCGGGCGTGGCGACGAAACCCAGGTCACCCGCTCGCAGACCCAATTCAAATCCCTGCGCGCCGACATGCCGCGCTATGAAGCGTCGCGCCAGGCCGGGCTGTACCGCTTGTCGATGTTGCTGGCCAAGCCGGTGGACCAACTGCCGGCCGGCACCGCCACCTGCGACGAGCTGCCAAAAATCGCGCAACTGGTACCGGTGGGCGATGGCGCCGCGTTGCTCAAGCGTCGTCCCGATGTACGGCAGGCCGAGCGTCGGCTGGCGGCCGCGACGGCCGGTATCGGCGTCGCCACGGGCGAGCTGTACCCGAACATCAGCATCGGCGCGACCATCGGTACCGTCGGTATCCTGGACGATCTCGGCGACCCGTCTACCAATCGCTGGGGCTTCGGTCCGTCGCTGACCTGGAACGTGCCGACCAACGGCGCCCGGGCGCGCATCCGCGAAGCCGAAGCGGTGACCCAGGCGACCCTGGCGCATTTCGACGGGGTGGTACTCAATGCCATTCGCGAGACCCAGACCGGTCTTGCCCAGTACACGGCATTGCTGCAACGCCGAGATGCACTGGCCGATGCCGAGCAATCGGCAAAACTGGCGGCCGACCAGACCCACCGCTTCTTCCAGGCCGGCCGCGCCTCGTTCCTGGCCGACCTGCAAGCCACCCGCACCTACATCGACGTCACGGCGCAGCTGGCGGCCGCTAACACCCAGGTTGCCGCCAGCCAGATCGATTTGTTCCTCGCCTTGGGCGGCGGTTGGGAAAGCGGACGAACGCAAGCGTCGAACTCCGGCAAACCCTGAGGCCGTTGCTATGCTTTGAAGTGTTGGAGGGGCGCCCGGTGCAAAAGCGCCCTTTCTTCGCACAAGGCTCGCGCAGGTCAGGGGGAAACCAATAATGAAAAACCCTTATGCTCTCGGCTTCTGGTGCGCCATCGTGGCGTTGGTGCTGCTGTCGGCCACCTATTTCTACGGCATCATGCTGGCCCACCAGATCGACAAGGCCATGGCGTTCCTCGACAGTGCCGCCGCGCTGATTGCCGTGATGTCCATTGCGGTGGTGGCCTGGGCCTCGGTCCAGAATCAACGCATCAAGAAAAGACAACTCGAACAGGGCAAGACCCTGGTCCTGATCTGGGACACCAAGGTGGCGTTGCGTCGTGTCGAAACGGTGTTCGACCGCTATTTCTGGGGCAGTTACTGGCAACCGGGGCGCACCTTTCAGGAAGTCATGGGCGAATTGACCGGCACGCCGCTGGAAAAAAGCCTCGAGAGCCTGAAAAAACAGTGCCTGGCGCTGGACCGGCAGGTAGCTGACGACGGCCGGCACTGGCTCAGCAATGCCCGCGAACTGGCCGATGTCGCCACGGCCATGGCCCGCGAACGCTATCAACTGGACGTCTGCGACCCGCGCGCGGAAGTGACGGGCGGGGCGGTGATCAACCGTGACTTCGAAGTGCTGGTGTACACCTGGACTGCGCGGCTCAAAAGCTTTGATCATCAGCTGGATGAGATTGAAGTCCAGTATTCCTGAGATATCGATATTGGCTGTACCTACGCCTTCGCGAGCAAGCCCGCTCCCACATTGGAATGCATTCTCATGTGGGAGCGGGCTTGCTCGCGAAGGCGATTGCATAGGCACAAATAATCCCCAACCCTGTGAACAACCCCAAGACACTCTTTCACCTTTAATCATTGGGCCGTTCGTCGCCCCTGGTGCTAATCTCCATTCCACTTTCAGCACAGTCGAGCCGCAACCCGTCATGGGTTCAGGGAAGACGACCTCACTTTCAACAACGGACACTGAACGGGTCATACATGAATAAATCAGCAGGCGTGCTACTGGGAATTGTTGTCGCAATCGGTGCCATCAGCGCAGGCGGGGCCTGGTTCACCAGCACCAGGATCGAAGGTGTGCTGAACACCTCGATAGCCGATGCCAACAAGGAACTGCAGGCGGCGATGGTTGGTTCCAACGGCACGGCGTCGCTGGAGCTTGTGTCGCTGGAGCGTCATGTATTCAGCAGCACCGCGCACTATCGCCTCAAGGGCGAAGGCGAAATGTTCGGCGAAGCGCCGGTCGAGTTGCTGTTTGTCGATCACATCGAACACGGCCCGTTGCCGTTCTCGCGCCTGATGTCGCTCAAGTGGCTGCCGGTCCTGGCGACCAGTCACTACGAGCTGGAAAAGACTCCGTTCACCGAGAAGTGGTTTGCCGCCGCCAAGGACAAGTCCCCGCTGACCGGCGTGGTCAATATCGGCTATGACAACGCTACCAATGGCACCTTCGAGTTGCAGCCGCTGGAAATGGCACTGGATGACAAGTCGAGCATGAAGTTCTCCGGCTTGAAAATGGACGTCGACGCCAGCGCCAAGGCGCAGAAGGTCAAGGCCAACGGCTACATGGACAGCCTGAAGGTGACCACCGTGTCCGAAGACCAGACGCCGGTGCAGGTTGAATTCAATGGCCTGACCTTGGCCAGCAACCTGACAAAAAGTACCTACGGTTTCTACACCGGCGAAAACGTCGTTGAACTGGCCAGCGGCAAATCGACTTTTGGCGTCAAGCAGTCGGTGCTGGACTTCAAGAAATTCGAAATGAAGAACCTGACTGAAGAAAAGGGCAGCAACGCCTCAGGGCGTGCCGATTACAAGGTTGGCGAAGTGTCCCTGAACGGCAAGACCATTGGTTCCGGTTCGCTGGCCATGAGCCTGAAGAACCTCGACATTCCGGCAACCCTGTCGTTGATGCAGATTTACCAGAGCAAACTGCAGCCGTATGAAAGGGCGGTGGCCGAAGCAGCGGCGGCCGGTCTGCCGGCACCGGAGCTGAAACTGACCGAAGCCGAAGAGGCACTGCTCAAGTCCAGCCTGGAAAAACTGCTGGCGGCCGGACCACAAGTGGCCCTGGAAAACCTGTCGTTCAACACCGCCAACGGTGAGAGCCGCGCCAACATGGTGCTCGACCTGACCAAGCCACAAGCTATCGATCTGCCGACCGATCAGTTGGTCAGACAGCTGATCGCGTTGCTGGACTTCAAGCTGCAAGTGTCCAAACCCATGCTGGTCGATGTGCTCACCGTGCAATCGCAAATCGACGGTCAGACCGACGCCAAGCTGATTGCCGACCAGGCCACCGCCACCGCGGACATGTTCAGCAGCATGGCGGTCGGCAGCCAACTGGCAAAACTGGACGGCAATAACATCGTCACCAACCTGCGTTACGCCAACAATCAAGTGGACTTCAACGGCCAGAAAATGACCGTCGAAGAGTTTGCCGGTTTTGTGATGAGCAAGTTTGCGGATGCTGGCGCCACCGAATAACGGCGGCCGTTTACCCCGCAACGCCCGGCCTCTGCATCGCGCAGGCGCCGGGCGTTTTGCTGTCTGGCATCTCTAGGGAACGTCACGGATCAGGCGCCATGCCTCTTCCCATGGCAGCGGTTGTTTCATCCGCTCGGCGAGCATCGCCATTGCCCGGTCCATCTCGCAGGCTACCGCCGCCGACACCACGCCGTTTTTTCCGAACAGGCCTATGAACGGCGGGTTGTAAGGGTCGCCCTTGAACTCGACTTCGTCCCAGGCCTCGGAGTGGCCGAGGTAGTCATAGGTTTTACCGAAATGCCAGGTCCAGAAAAACGGCACGTCGAGGTAATGCTCGTCACCGCCCAGCATATTGGCCGCGGCGATCCGCGCCTGTTGTTGGGCCAGTCGCCAGTGTTCGATGCGCAGGTATTGGTCGTTCAGCGGGAACGTTGCGATATCGCCAGCCGCCCAGAGGCCGTCGGCCACGCGCATTGCGCCATCGACATGCAGCGAGTGATCCTGCTCCTTCGGTAACCCGGTAAAGGCCGCAGTGGCTGGCGTCACGCCGATGCCGACCAGCACCAGATCGGCCGCCAGGCGTTGGTCGTTGTCCAGGCGCACGGCTTCGACCTTGTCCGTCCCTTCGATCTGTACCGCATTGCCCTGGGTATGAAACACGACGCCATGGGCTTCATGTCGTGCACGAATGGCCTTGCCGACCGTGTCGCCGAACTGTTTGGCAAGCGGCACCTCATGGCGGGCCAGTACGGTCACGAGCAGGCCAAGCTGGCGCAGGGACGAGGCGGATTCCATGGCAATGAAGCTGTCGCCGATGATCACCACCCGCTGGCCGGCGCTGGCGCTGTCCAGAATCTGCTGCGCATGGGCTTTGGAGCGCAGGAGGAACACTTGCGGCAGGTCGGCGCCGGGCAGCGTCAGCGGGTTGGGTACGCCGCCGGTGGCCAGCAGCGCGGCGTCGTATGTCAGTGATTGGCCGTCAGTCAGCCGCAGCGTCCGGTTTGGCGCGTCCAGGCTTGCCACTTCGCCTCGCAGGCGTTCGATCCGCTGCTCGCGGTAAAAATCCTCATCGCGTAGCGGCGGGACTTCGTGCAGCGGCATCTCCCCGGCGATCACGTATTTGCTTAGCGCCGTGCGGTCGTATCCGGCATCGGCTTCGCGGTCGATCAACAGTAACCGGCCGCCGAAACCTTTCTCGCGCAAACACGCCGCCGCCGCCGTGCCTGCCGCGCCAGCGCCGACAATGATGAAGGTTCGTGGATCGTCGGCCGGTGGCGCGTGGGCGTCCGGCATCGGCTGGTCGCCGACCCAGATGTCGCCGTCACGGACTTCAAGGGGATAGCGCTTGAGGCTGTCCAGGGCTGGCGGTTCGCACAGCCCGCCATCCTCGACCCGAAACTGCGCCTTGTGCCATGGACACGTCAGGCGCCCGTGGCATATCGCGCCGTCCGCCAGCGGGGCTCCGGCATGCGGGCATTCGGCCTGATAAGCGCGCAGTTGTTCGCCGGCCCGCAACAGCAGAATCTTGCTGTCCTGGACCTGCACTTCCAGACCCCGGTCTTCGGGCACATTGGCGACACGCGCAACGCGATGCAGAGTCATGATTGCTCTCCAGACAGACGTTTCACTTATGAGTCTGGTACTTATCGCGAGGTTCAGCCAATTGCCCCTGCCACGGCGTGAACGGTCCGGCTATAGTTTGCACGCCGACGACGGCCCAACACGTACAAGGTGCTCCGGTATGCCCCGATTGACCTCAATGAACCCTTGGCTTGCGGCCTTGGCAGTCGCCCTTTGCGTGCAGTTCCCGGCGCAGGCCCAGGAACGTTTCACCCTGAACATTCCTGGAGTCTCCGATGACCGCCTGTTCACGTCGGCCGCCGCCAGCGATTCCGCGGGCTGCGGCGGGCATAACATTTCCCCGGCATTGAACTGGAACGCCGGCCCGGCAGCCACCCAAAGCTACGCCATCGTTATGCACGACCCTGACGGCCAGCAGGGCCAGGGCATCGATCAGTGGGTGCATTACGGCATCAAGGCCGGCACCCACCAGATCCCGGCCGGCGCCGGGAGCAAACCCGGCCTCGAGGGCGTCGCCGGTACCAACAGCAAGGCAACCACCGGCTATGTCGGCCCTTGCCCGCCCGTTGGCGACAGCGCGCACCACTACATCATCCAGATCTACGCTCTGGATCTGCCCCCGGACGCCTTGCCCGCCGGCCTGACCCGCGCGCAACTGCTGGACAAAATCAAAGGCCACGTCCTGAAAAACAGCAGCGTGGTGCGGCGCTATCACCGCTAAAGGCTGATTGCCCCAGCGGATTTGCAGAAAACTGAAGTGCGCGGCATTCCGGGGATTTGGCATCCACCCCCGAAAGCGCGCACTATCAGTGCTATAGCCGATGCGTTGGAGGATGCCGTGGCAAAAAAAATCGACCGCATCGCCCAAATGCTCAACTGCCCGCAAAAGGGTGAAGAACTGCGGCGAGCGATTACCGAGAGTCGCAAGGATTTTCTGCTGAATCAGCCGGAAGAGGATGTTGTTGAAGACGACGACCTTGAAGAGGAGTTTTTCGAGGGCGACGAGGACGATGATGAGTACGACGAATTCGACTGGACTACAGAATGAAAAAAACCGCTTCGGCGGTTTTTTTGTGGGCCAGGACAGCACCGGTCGGAGACTCGTTGACCCCCATGCTGAAAATGGCACACTATCAGGTACTTTTTTACGTACCTTTGGAGCCGCCATGGAGCAGCTACTTGCAAGTCGTTCGGTCAGCATCACCGAGCTCAAGCGCAGCCCGAGTACTGTAATCGAGCAAGCCGGTTCCGAGCCTGTTGCCGTGCTCAACCACAACCGTCCAGCCGCCTATCTTTTACCGCACGCGGCCTATCAACAGCTGCTGGATCGGCTGCACGCTGCCGAACTTCGTGAAGCCATTGCGGCGAGCCGCAACGATCCGCGTCCGGCCGTCGCTGCCGATACAATGTTTGCCGAGCTTGATGCGCTGATTGATGAGGTAGAAGCAGAGCAAAACCGTCCATGAGGCAATTGCTGTTCTCTGCATCGGCACGGGACGATCTGCTGCAAGTCGCTCGTTTTATCGCCCGAGACAATCCTGACCGGGCCCGGACGTTTGTGGGCGAGCTGCGCATGCAGTGCACGCGATTGATCGAACAACCGAATCTGGGTATTTCAAGAGACGATTGCGCCAAGGGATTGCGAATGCTTCCCCATGGCCGATATCTGATCTTCTACTGTTTGGCGGACGACGAGATCAAGGTCGAACGCGTGCTGCATAGCGCGAGAGACATTGGCCGGCTGTTTGAAAAAAACAGCATTGATCATTAGGCGCGAAGCTTGCAATCACCCACAAAAAAGCCCCAGACCCATAAGGCCCGAGGCTTTCTTGTAACAGCGGTATGGTGCACCAGGCGGGATTCGAACCCACGACCCCTGCCTTCGGAGGGCAGTACTCTATCCAGCTGAGCTACTGGTGCAGCGGGCGCCATGATACTCATATGCGCTGCGGGCGTCCATGCTGCTGAATCGCCTGCGTTTTTTTAAAGCTGTAACGCGTGGTTGCTACGTTGATCAGAAAAAATAGGCAAAAGCGTCGTTTTCGTTCTTTTTTTCGAACAGGCTATTGTCCTTTACCCCCTTTGATCCTAGGATTCGTTTGAGATTTCAAACGCTCTTGTCTGGGTGCTGAACCGCACGAGTTCAATCAGTGCGCTATTTATGTGCTTCAGCCCGGTGAATGATTTCCCTGACGGCAGCCTATCGAGGCGCCTTTCTACAATCATAATTTGCTCCGCATTCATTGCGGTGCTGTTAAGGAAAGCCGACATGCAGCTTAAAGACACCCAGTTGTTCCGCCAGCAAGCCTTCATCGATGGCGCGTGGGTCGATGCGGACAATGGTCAGACGATCAAGGTCAACAACCCGGCAACGGGCGAAATTCTGGGCACCGTGCCGAAAATGGGCGCTGCCGAAACCCGCCGTGCGATCGAAGCTGCTGACAAAGCGCTGCCGGCCTGGCGTGCACTGACCGCCAAAGAGCGTGCGACCAAGCTGCGTCGCTGGTTCGAACTGATCATCGAGAACCAGGACGACCTGGCTCGCCTGATGACCCTGGAACAAGGCAAGCCATTGGCCGAAGCCAAGGGCGAAATCGTTTACGCCGCTTCCTTCATCGAATGGTTCGCCGAAGAAGCCAAGCGTATCTACGGTGACGTGATTCCGGGCCACCAGCCAGACAAGCGCCTGATCGTGATCAAGCAGCCAATCGGCGTGACCGCTGCAATCACCCCGTGGAACTTCCCGGCTGCGATGATCACCCGTAAAGCCGGCCCGGCCCTGGCCGCCGGTTGCACCATGGTGCTCAAGCCTGCTTCGCAAACCCCGTACTCCGCTTTCGCCCTGGCCGAACTGGCCCAGCGCGCCGGCATTCCGGCTGGCGTGTTCAGCGTTGTTTCCGGCAGCGCCGGCGACATCGGTACCGAGCTGACCAGCAACCCGATCGTGCGCAAGCTGTCCTTCACCGGTTCGACCGAAATCGGTCGTCAACTGATGGCCGAATGCGCCAAGGACATCAAGAAAGTGTCCCTGGAGCTGGGCGGCAACGCGCCGTTCATCGTGTTCGACGACGCGGACCTGGATAAGGCCGTCGAAGGCGCGATCATTTCCAAATACCGCAACAACGGCCAGACCTGCGTCTGCGCCAACCGCCTGTACATCCAGGACGGTGTTTACGACGCATTCGCCGAGAAGTTGAAAGTGGCTGTCGCCAAACTGAAGATCGGCAACGGTCTGGAAGCAGGCACTACCACTGGCCCGCTGATCGACGAAAAAGCCGTGGCCAAGGTGCAAGAACACATCGCCGATGCCTTGAGCAAAGGCGCGACCGTGCTGGCGGGTGGCAAGCCGATGGAAGGCAACTTCTTCGAGCCGACTATCCTGACCAACGTGCCGAACAACGCTGCCGTGGCCAAGGAAGAAACCTTCGGTCCATTGGCTCCACTGTTCCGTTTCAAAGACGAAGCCGACGTGATCGCGATGTCCAACGACACCGAGTTCGGTCTGGCCTCGTACTTCTATGCTCGTGATCTGGGCCGTGTGTTCCGTGTGGCTGAAGCCCTGGAATACGGCATGGTCGGCGTCAACACCGGGTTGATCTCCAACGAAGTCGCGCCGTTCGGCGGCATCAAGGCCTCGGGCCTGGGCCGTGAAGGCTCCAAGTACGGCATCGAAGATTACCTGGAAATCAAATACCTCTGCCTGGGCATCTAACCCCGGAGAGCATTGCTTCAAGCGCAAAGGGCACGAGAGCGCTGTCCCTTTGCGCCGCTTCAAACCGGAATTTTCTCGGTGGCCGGGAGCGCAGTGGCAGTCGATCATCGCATGCTGCCGCCGTTGTTCCCCGCCGCTTAATCCTTGAACCACGCCGCCCGATGAGCGGTGAATGAGGAATGTATGAGCAAGACTAACGCTTCTTTGATGGCCCGCCGTACCGCTGCTGTTCCACGTGGTGTTGGCCAGATTCACCCGATCTTCGCCGATTCCGCGAAGAACGCGACCGTAACCGACGTTGAAGGTCGTGAATTCATCGACTTCGCCGGCGGTATCGCCGTACTGAACACCGGCCACGTGCACCCGAAAGTCATCGCCGCCGTGACCGAGCAGCTGAACAAGCTGACCCACACCTGCTTCCAGGTACTGGCCTACGAGCCGTACGTGGAAGTGTGCGAAAAAATCAACGCCAAGGTCCCAGGTGATTTCGACAAGAAAACCCTGCTGGTGACCACCGGCTCCGAAGCCGTGGAAAACTCCATCAAGATCGCCCGTGCCGCCACTGGCCGTGCCGGCGTGATCGCCTTCACCGGCGCCTACCACGGTCGCACCATGATGACCCTGGGTCTGACCGGTAAAGTCGTGCCTTACTCGGCCGGCATGGGCCTGATGCCAGGCGGCATCTTCCGCGCGCTGTACCCGAACGAACTGCACGGCGTGAGCATCGACGATTCGATCGCTTCCATCGAACGCATCTTCAAGAACGACGCCGAGCCGAAAGACATCGCTGCGATCATCATCGAGCCGGTTCAGGGCGAAGGTGGTTTCTACGTCGCTCCGAAAGAATTCATGAAGCGTCTGCGTGCCCTGTGCGACCAGCACGGCATCCTGCTGATCGCTGACGAAGTACAGACTGGCGCTGGCCGTACCGGCACATTCTTCGCGATGGAACAGATGGGCGTTGCCGCCGACCTGACCACCTTCGCCAAATCCATCGCTGGCGGCTTCCCGCTGGCCGGTGTGTGCGGCAAGGCCGAATACATGGACGCCATCGCTCCAGGCGGCCTGGGCGGCACCTACGCCGGTAGCCCGATCGCTTGCGCCGCGGCCCTGGCCGTGATGGAAGTGTTCGAAGAAGAACACCTGCTGGATCGTTGCAAGGCTGTTGGCGAGCGTCTGGTAACCGGCCTGAAGGCCATCCAGGCCAAGTACCCGGTGATCGGTGAAGTCCGTGCCCTGGGCGCGATGATCGCGGTCGAGCTGTTCGAAGGTGGCGACAGCCACAAGCCGAACGCTGCAGCCGTGGCGTCCGTTGTGGCCAAGGCTCGCGACAAGGGTCTGATCCTGCTGTCCTGCGGCACCTACGGCAACGTTCTGCGCGTCCTGGTACCGCTGACCTCGCCGGACGAGCAACTGGACAAAGGTCTGGCGATCATCGAAGAGTGCTTCTCCGAACTCTGATCCCCGGTGTGATCTGATCCACAAAAAACCCGCTTCGGCGGGTTTTTTCATGCCCCTTGAAACACATCCCGCCCATTAGCGCTGTATCGGATGGCCAGCATTGGCTAAGGTTTGCGCATTGCCAGGGAGAGCTGTATGACAACCGTCATTTTACCCGCCGTTCCAAGAGTCCTGATCGCCGAGGCCGACCCCTGGTCCCGGGATTTGCTCAAGGAAGTGTTGTTGAACGTACGCTGCGATGCGCGGCTGGATTTGTGTGCCGATGGTCAGCAAGCGCTGGAGCTATTGGCTGCCAACCCCTATGACCTGGTGATCGCCGACCGGGAGTTGCCCGGCGTCGATGGCCTGAATGTCCTGCGCAACATCCGCCAGCGCAAACGCAATCCGCCGATGCCGTTCATTCTGATGAGCAGTCGCAACGACAGTGCCAGCGTGCGCGAGGCCTTGCCGCTGGCGCCGGCCGCGTACCTGACCAAACCCCTGAATATGGAAAGCCTGACCCATCGGTTGCAGGGGCTGCTGCTGAACGCTGGCGAAGAAGTCTCGTGCGAAGTGCCGTCGCTGGCACCGGGCATGACGTTGTCGGTGTTTCTGGAGCGTCGACGGGAATTGGCTGACGGTGCGCCGCTGATGACCGACGTGCAAGTGGCGGTCAAACGCAGCCTCAATCCCAATGGCCTCGACCTGACGGTGCTGGAAGACGAAATCCGCACCGATCCGCAGGTTACCGCTGTGCTGATCGCCGCCGCCAACAGCGCGGCCCAGCACCACGGCACCGCTGTGCAAACCCTGTCCCAGGCGCTGCATCGCCTGGGCACCGGGCAGAGCATGAACCTGATTCTCGGGTTGGCGCTCAAGCGCAGTGCCCGGCTCAGCGATCCGCAATTGGCCGACTATGCCGAGCGTTACTGGGATCTGTCCCTGCACACCGCCGAATACGCGAGAACCCTGGCGCGCTTGCTCGATCTGGATCAGGAGCGCTGCTATTGCGCCGGCATGTTGCATCGTCTCGGCGATCTGGCGTTGCTGCGGTGTTTGCAGGAATGGAAACAGGCCGGTGGCGAACTGGACGAGCAGGAGGAAGTGGGCGAAGCGCTGGTTGAATTTGGCGCGGCCTATGGCTCGGCCCTGCGCACGCGCTGGCGTCTGCCACTGGAGTTGCGCGAACTGATTGCGGCGGCCTACCAGCTCGGTGGCGGGGTTTACTCGCGCGAAGCGCTGGTGATGAACATGGCGACGCAGATGGCGCGCTTGACCGAGCATGAGGGCATCGAGGCGCTGGCGAAGAGCCGGACGGCGAGGTTGCTCAAGATCGGCCTGCCGGAGTTGATGCGTTTGCGCAAAAAGTAAGCACACCACCAACCCCTGTGGGAGCGAGCTTTTGTGGCGAGGGGGCTTGCCCCCGTTCGGTTGCGCAGCAGCCGTAAACCAGCGAATGCGGTTGTCCTGACAATGCTGCATAACCAAATGCAGGACTGCTTCGCAGCCCAACGGGGGCAAGCCCCCTCGCCACAGGTATCCGGTGGTATCAGCGAAATCTCAGGCAGTGACAATCCGGTTCTTGCCTTCGCGCTTGGCCTGGTACATCGCGGCATCTGCCCGGGAAAACAGGTTTTCCACGTTTTCGTCCGCGGCGGTCAGGCTGGTCAGGCCCTGGCTGACGGTGATGCCGAACGTCTGGCCCTCATGGTTGAAACTCAATTGCTGAATCTGCCGTTGCAGGCGTTCAGCCACTTGCAGGGCCATTTGCGGCGTGCATCCGGGAAACACCGCGGCGAACTCCTCACCGCCAATGCGCCCGAACAGGTCGCGACGACGCAACGCTGCGCGGCCGCTTTCGGCAATGCGTTGCAACACGTTGTCGCCTTCCTGGTGACCGTAGGTGTCGTTGATCGTCTTGAAGTTATCAATGTCCAGCATCAGAAACGACAGCGGCTCGCCCTGTTGCCGGGTGTGTGCGAACGCGCGGTGGGCGCATTCGAAGAAATGACGGCGGTTGCTGCTCTGGGTCAGCGCATCGATGGTGGCCAGACGATGCAGCTCGGTTTCCATCTGCTTCTTGTCGGTGATGTCTTCGGCGATGCCGACGATGATCACCGGTTGCCCCGGCTCGGGCTGGCGGTTGATGTAGCATTTGTCGCTTAGCCAGCGCACCTGGCCGTCTGCGGCGATGACTCGATACTCGCGGTCTTCGACGGCGCCTTTGTCCAGCACTTCGGCAAGGCTGCGTTCGGCATAGTCCAGGTCGTCAGGGTGAATGCTGTCGCACCATTGATTGCCGTCGGCCAGCAGTAGATCGGCCGAACGGCCAAAGATCCGTTCATAGGCGGGGCTGACGTAAAGCACCTTGCGGGTTTCCCAATCGAATGCCCACAGCACTGCATTGACGCTCATCAGCAAGGTGCTGAACAACTGTTCGCGTTCGCTCAGGCGTGCGACTTCGCGTTGGGCGTGCATCAGCGCTATCAGGGGCTGCGCGGCCTCGGGCCAATGGGACGGAGATGAGTCTTGCAGGTTTTTTGGGGCCATCGACACAAATCTCAAAGGGCATGCCGCGCGTTCGATAGCGGCCAACACCAAGCCTGCCGGGAATGGCGAAGTGTCTTTGAGATAGGGCTTTTTAGATGAAGTTCCCGCCTTGTGTGGCGAGGAAGCTGGCTCCCGCCGGGCGGTACTGATGGCACGCCACATAACCATGTGGGAGCGAGCAAGCCCGCTCCCACAGGTTTTTTCAGACGGCGGCAGGGCGCAGGGAGTAGGTCTTCAACTGATCGGCGAAGTCGCGCAGGGATTGAATCCCGCTGGCTTCGGCTTCGTGTACCCAGTCCTTGATGGCCGCCAGCATGTCGTGACCATTTGAGCTGGTCTTGACCCAGATCTGTTGCAGGGCCAGGCGTTTTTCGTAAATTACCTTCAGCGCCTGACTGTGCTCGAGCATGTTCTGGATGCGTACATGGTGTTTGTCATCCAGCAGGCTGGTCTCCCGCGAAAGCAGGCGTTTGGCCCGGTGGAACTGGTGACGTACCGAGTGATCGACTTTTTCCAGCTCTTGCTTGACCAGCGGGCCGATCACCAATTTGCGGTACTGGGCCATGATCTGGAAGCGGTTGTTGAGGATCGCCATGGCGGTGTCCATGTCCAGGTTGCCCTTGCCTTCGACGCGATGGGCAATCGGCGCAACCCGTTGAACCTTGGCCAGGCGCAGGAAGCTGAAGACTTGAATCCACGCCCAGCCCAGGTCGAACTCCCACTTCTTCACCGACAGTTTTGCCGAGTTAGGGTAGGTGTGATGGTTGTTATGCAGTTCTTCGCCGCCAATCAGGATGCCCCAAGGCACCAGGTTGGTCGCCGCATCGCGGCATTCGAAGTTGCGGTAGCCAATGGCATGGCCCAGGCCATTGACCACGCCGGCGGCCCACACCGGGATCCACATCATCTGGATGGCCCAGATGGTGATGCCGATGGTGCCGAACAGCAGCAGGTCGATAACGCCCATGATCGCGATGCCCAGCAGCGGGAAGCGGCTGTAGAGGTTGCGCTCGATCCAGTCTTCGGGGCAGTTCTTGCCGTAGATGCGCAGCGTCTCGGGGTTTTCCGCTTCGGCGCGGTACAGCTCGGCGCCTTTGCGCAGCACCGTGGACAAACCCTTGATGACCGGGCTGTGCGGGTCATCGACGGTTTCGCATTTGGCGTGATGCTTACGGTGGATGGCAGTCCACTCGCGGGTGTTCTGCGCCGTGGTCAGCCACAGCCAGAAACGGAAGAAATGCTTAAGGCCGCCATTCAGCTCCAAGGAGCGATGAGCCGAGTAACGATGCAGATAGACCGTGACGGCGATGATCGTGACGTGGGTCATCAGCAGGGTGACTGCTACCAGCGACCAGGGCGACAAGCCAAGAAAACCTTCGTACCACATAGGCTGTAGGGCCCTCGATAAAGAAAAAACAGCCGTTGCATTATCACTAAGCCCACACAGAAAACCAGTCACCCTTTCAGATAAGAGTGGCTGGATGTGTCTTTAAACTATAATTCCAACCTTTTTGTAGGGACATGGATCGCCGGATGTCTGCCACCTATCGCGATGCCTTGCGTGCAGCGCTGCTCTATCTGCTGCTTTCTGTGGTTTGGCTGCAGATCAGTGGCTATTTATTAAACAGTTTCTTCGATAGCTCTGCCGAGCGATTGCGATGGCAACTGATCAACGGTTATGTCTGGGTGCTGTTCAGTGCCGGGTTGATCTTCATTGCCCGGGCGCGGCTGCTGCGGTGTCTGGGTATCGGCGCCAAACTGCGTGAGCGCGATGCCGACCGCATGCGCTTGCGCCAGGCGGCAGCCGTGTTCGACTGCACCCGCGAAGGCGTGCTGGTCACCAATCGGGAAGGTCTGATCGTCCATGTGAACCGGGCGTTCATGGAAATCACCGGTTACGGGTGTGAGGACGTGCTGGGGCAGCGGCCCAACCTGTTCAAGTCCGGGCGACACTCTCCGGAGTTCTATCAGGTGATGTTTGCCACGCTCGCCAGTGTCGGGGAGTGGAGTGGAGAAATCTGGAACCGGCGCAAAAGCGGCGAGATTTACCCGCAATGGCAAACGATCCGCCTGATCCACGACGACTACGGCCAGCCGAGCCAATATGTGGCGGTGTTTTCCGACATCAGTGCAATCAAGAATTCAGAACACGAACTGATGCACCTGGCGCACCACGATCCGCTGACCGACCTGCCGAACCGCCTGCTGTTCACCGACCGCGCCGAACAGGCCCTGGCCTCGGCACAGGTCCACAAGCGTGGCTGCGCGCTGCTGATGATCGATCTCGATCACTTCAAGATGATCAACGACAGCCTCGGGCATACCATTGGCGACCAGTTGCTCAAGGTTGTGGCCGAGCGCCTGGGGGCCATGTTCGGTCCGGGTGTCACCCTGGCGCGGTTGGGCGGGGATGAGTTCGCCATACTTGCCGAAAGCTGTCCGCAACTGGTTCAGGCCGCTGCGTTGGCCCAGCGGATTATCGATGGCCTCAAGGAGCCGTTCCTCATTGATGGGCACCAGCTGTTCATCAACACCAGCATCGGCATCAGCCTGTTCCCCAGCGATGCCTTGAGCGTCGAGCAACTGCTGCGTAATGCCGACTCTGCGCTATTCAAGGCCAAGAGCGCGGGGCGCAATGATTATGCGTTGTACACCGAAGAGCTGACGGCTCACGCCCAGCAACGGGTCGAGATCGCCTTCGAATTGCGCCGCGCCCTGGATCGACAAGAGCTGCGGGTCTACTACCAGCCGGTTCACGACCTCAAGAGCCGTCGCCTGATCGGCGTCGAGGCGCTGGTGCGTTGGCAGCACCCGCAGCGGGGCCTGGTGTCGCCGGCGGAATTCATTCCGGTCGCCGAACGAACCGGTCTGATTGCAGAAATCGACGCCTGGGTCATGGCGCAGGCGTGCCGGCAGATGTGCCAGTGGCAGCAGGACGGGGTGGTGCTGTCGTTCGTCGCGGTCAACGTTTCTTCGCGTCTGTTCGCCCGTCGTGAGCTGTATCAGCAGGTGGCGCAGGTCCTGCGCGAAACCGGGCTGGAGCCGGCGTTTCTCGAGCTGGAAGTCACTGAAAGCGCGGTGATGGAAGACCCGGAAGTCGCGCTGGAGCAGATGCATCGCCTGCGCGAGCTGGGTGTGCGCCTGGCCATCGACGACTTTGGCACGGGTTATTCATCGTTGCTGCGGCTCAAGCGTCTGCCGGTGCAGAAGTTGAAAATCGACCAGGGCTTCGTCGCCGGATTGCCGTGGGATGAGGATGATGCGGCGATCTCGCGGGTGATCATTGCGCTGGCCCAGAGCATGGGCATGCAGGTCCATGCCGAGGGGATCGAACAGGCTGAGCAGGCGGAATTTCTGCTCGAGCACGATTGCGATCTGGGTCAGGGCTACTGGTTCGGGCGGCCGGTACCGGCGGAGCAGCTTGACTGGATGCATGAGCCGGTGATCGTGTAGGAGCAAAACCTGTGGGAGCGAGCTTGCTCGCGATAGCGGAATATCAGTCGACATTTCTGGTGGCTGACACTGCCTCATCGCGAGCAAGCTCGCTCCCACAGGATTTTTTTGGTGTGCCTGAAAGAGGGTGATTCACCTCAAGCTCTTGTCTCTACAGTTAATCTCTTATGGTTATATAAACATTCTTAAATAGTCTTTTTAAGAATATCTACACCTCTCTAGTATTGCTCTCAAGCCGCAAGCAGTGCCGACACTGCGAGGCAACCTCTCAGTTGAAGGAGCAGCAATATGAGCGCATCCCTGCGTAGCGTCGACGGTCAAGACGAAGCCACCATCCTGCGTGAAATCCAGAGTGCCCTGCGCGATCTGCGCTTTGGCGCCGTGGAAATCACTGTGCACAACGCCCAGGTGGTGCAGATCGAACGCAAGGAAAAATTCCGTTTGCAGCAGCCGGGCAACAAGTCGGGCTGAGGCGAATCAGGCAACGCGATATCCCATAAGAAAAAGCCAACAAACCAAGAATTCCAGGAGCTTTCACCATGTCGTCGATTCGTCATTTCGCTTTGGCCGCCCTGGCCAGCGCCCTTTTTGCCGGTTCCGCCGTTGCCAAGGACTATGAGCTGCTCAACGTGTCGTATGACCCGACCCGCGAGCTGTATCAGGACTACAACGCCGAATTCATCAAGTTCTGGCAAAAGGACCACGCCGGTGACTCCGTGAAAATCCAGCAATCCCACGGCGGTTCGGGCAAGCAGGGTCGGGCGGTGATCGATGGCCTGCGTGCCGACGTCGTGACCCTGGCCCTGGCCGGCGATATCGACGAAATCGCCAAGCTTGGCAAGTCCCTGCCGGCGGACTGGCAAAAGCGCCTGCCGGACGCCAGCACGCCTTACACCTCGACCATCGTGTTCCTGGTGCGCAAGGGCAACCCTAAAGGCATCAAGGACTGGGGCGATCTGATCAAGAATGATGTCTCGGTGATCACACCGAATCCGAAAACCTCCGGCGGTGCGCGCTGGAACTTCCTCGCGGCCTGGGCCTATGGCCTGAAAGCCAATGGCGGCGACGAAGCCAAGGCCAAGGAATACGTGCAAACCCTGTTCAAGCACGTGCCAGTGCTGGATACCGGCGCCCGCGGCTCGACCATTACCTTCGTCAACAACGGCCAGGGCGACGTATTGCTGGCCTGGGAAAACGAAGCCTTCCTGGCCCTGAAAGAAGAGGGTGGCGCCGACAAGTTCGACATCGTCGTGCCTTCGCTGTCGATCCTCGCTGAGCCGCCGGTGGCGGTAGTCGACAAAAATGCCGAGAAAAAGGGCAACGGGCAGATCGCCGAAGCCTACCTCAAGCACCTGTACAGCCCGGCCGGCCAGGAAATCGCGGCGAAGAACTTCTATCGTCCACGTGACAAGGACGTGGCCGCCAAATACGCCCAGCAGTTCCCGAAACTGGAGCTGGTGAGCATCGACAAGGATTTCGGCGGCTGGAAAGTCGCACAGCCGAAATTCTTCAATGATGGGGGCGTGTTCGACCAGATCTACCAGGCGCAGTAATCTGACTCAAGCCACGCAACGAGCCTGATGCCTGGGCTCGTAACTGTGGGAGCGGGCTTGCTCGCGAAGGCGGTGTGTCAGGCGACGTAAATGTTGACTGATATGGCCTCTTCGCGAGCAAGCCCGCTCCCACATTGATGCGTTTAGCGGATCGCTTTTTAACCAAGGACTTTTATGTCGCGTCGTATCTCCCCCGTCATACCCGGCTTCGGGCTGACGCTGGGCTACACCTTGGTGTACCTCAGCCTGATTGTGCTCATACCACTGGCGGCGATGTTCGTGCATGCCGCTCAACTCACCTGGGATCAGTTCTGGGCAATCATCTCGGCGCCACGGGTGCTGGCCGCGTTGAAGCTCAGCTTCGGCACCGCCCTGTGTGCCGCGATCATCAACGGCATCATTGGCACGCTGCTGGCCTGGGTATTAGTGCGCTATACCTTCCCAGGGCGAAAAGTGATCGATGCAATGATCGACTTGCCGTTCGCATTGCCCACGGCGGTGGCCGGTATTGCGCTGACGGCGTTGTACACCCCTACCGGTCTGGTGGGTCAGTTTGCGGCGGATCTGGGTTTCAAGATCGCCTACACCCCTCTGGGCATCACCCTTGCCCTCACTTTTGTGACACTTCCATTCGTAGTACGTACCGTACAGCCAGTATTGGCGGATATTCCTCGTGAAGTCGAGGAAGCGGCGGCGTGCCTGGGTGCAAAACCCTTGCAGGTTTTCCGCCATATCCTGCTGCCGGCACTGCTTCCGGCATGGCTTACCGGTTTCGCTTTGGCCTTTGCCCGCGGGGTCGGCGAGTACGGTTCGGTGATTTTCATCGCCGGCAACATGCCGATGAAAACCGAGATTCTGCCGCTGCTGATCATGGTCAAGCTCGACCAATACGATTACACCGGCGCTACCTCCATTGGTGTACTGATGCTGGTGGTTTCCTTCGTCCTGTTGCTGCTGATCAACTTGTTGCAGCGGCGCATCGAAACCCCATAAGGAGGCGCACCCATGTCCCAATCGTCTATTGCTGCCGCTTCCTCGAACGCTGCCCGCCGTGGCAGCGCGACCTCGCGGCGAATCCTGATCGGCCTTGGCTGGCTGATTTTTGCGCTGTTCCTGTTGCTGCCGCTGTTCATCGTGGTGTCCCAAGGGCTGAAGCTCGGCCTCGGGGCGTTTTTCACCGCGATCTTTGAGCCGGACGCGCTGTCGGCGCTGAAACTCACGGTCATCGCCGTGTTGATTTCGGTGCCGCTGAACCTGGTGTTTGGCGTCAGCGCCGCCTGGTGCGTGAGCAAGTACTCGTTCCGCGGCAAGAGCATGCTGGTGACACTGATCGACCTGCCGTTCTCGGTGTCGCCGGTGATCGCCGGTCTGGTCTATGTGCTGATGTTCGGCGCCCAAGGCCTGTTCGGCCCATGGTTGCAGGACCACGACATCCAGATCGTCTTCGCCCTGCCGGGCATCGTGCTGGCGACGATCTTCGTCACCGTGCCGTTCGTTGCCCGTGAACTGATCCCGCTGATGCAGGAGCAAGGTACCCAGGAAGAGGAGGCCGCGCGCCTGCTCGGGGCCAACGGCTGGCAGATGTTCTGGCACGTCACCGTGCCCAACATCAAATGGGGCCTGATCTACGGCGTGGTGTTGTGTACCGCGCGGGCCATGGGGGAGTTCGGTGCGGTGTCGGTGGTTTCCGGGCACATTCGCGGGGTGACCAACACCCTGCCGTTGCACGTCGAGATCCTCTACAACGAATACAACCACGTGGCCGCGTTCGCCGTGGCGAGCCTGTTGCTGATCCTGGCGCTCTTCATCCTGCTGCTCAAGCAGTGGAGCGAAAACCGTATTAACCGCCTGCGCGCCAGCGCCGCGGAGGAATAATTCATGTCGATCGAAGTGCGTAATGTCAGCAAGAACTTCCACGCGTTCAAGGCGCTGGACAACATCAGCCTGGATATCCAGAGCGGCGAACTCGTCGCGTTGCTCGGTCCGTCGGGCTGCGGCAAGACCACGCTGCTGCGGATCATCGCTGGCCTGGAAACTCCGGACCAGGGCAACATCGTGTTCCACGGTGAAGACGTTTCCGGGCATGACGTGCGTGATCGCAACGTCGGTTTCGTGTTCCAGCACTACGCCCTGTTCCGCCACATGACGGTGTTCGACAACGTCGCGTTCGGCCTGCGCATGAAGCCGAAAAACCAGCGCCCGAGCGAAAGCCAGATCGCAACCAAAGTCCACGAACTGCTGAACATGGTGCAACTGGACTGGTTGTCGGATCGCTACCCGGAACAACTCTCCGGCGGACAGCGTCAGCGCATTGCCCTGGCCCGAGCCCTGGCGGTGGAGCCGAAAGTGCTGCTGCTCGACGAACCTTTCGGCGCCCTCGACGCCAAGGTTCGTAAAGAGCTGCGTCGCTGGTTGGCGCGCCTGCACGAAGACATCAACCTGACCTCGGTGTTCGTCACCCACGACCAGGAAGAAGCGATGGAAGTCGCCGACCGTATCGTGGTGATGAACAAGGGTGTGATCGAGCAGATCGGCTCACCGGGTGACGTCTACGAAAACCCGGCCAGCGATTTCGTCTATCACTTCCTCGGTGATTCGAACCGTCTGCACCTGGGCGAAGACAGGCACGTACTGTTCCGCCCGCACGAGGTGTCGCTGTCACGCCATGAACTGGAAGACCACCACGCGGCGGAAGTGCGGGACATTCGTCCGCTGGGCGCGACAACGCGGGTGACGCTGAAGGTTGAAGGGCAGAGCGATCTGATCGAGGCCGAAGTGGTCAAGGATCACGATAGCCTGATCGGATTGGCGAAGGGAGAGACGCTGTTCTTCAAGCCGAAGGTTTGGCAGAAGGTTGCAAACATCTAAGGCAAAAGCATCGCGAGCAAGCTCGCTCCCACAGGGGGTCTATGTGCACCATAGATCCTCTGTGGGAGCGAGCTTGCTCGCGATTGCTATCTAAACAGCGGCACGTTTCGGATTGACCCGTACCCCACCCGCCCGCGCCTCGATCTGCTCTTTCAGGTCATGCCGCATCCCCAGCATGAACGCCAGCTCGGCCACCACAAACAACGGCCCGACAATCAATCCCGTCACATCATCGACGAACGCCGGTTTGCGCCCTTCGTAGTGATGACCGACAAACTGAATCGCCCAACCGATCACGAACATCGCCACGCCGCTGCCCAGCCAGACCAGCGTGCTTTGCTGCGCCAGCGCATGACCGGCCCACACGGACAGCCCGAGCAACACGGTCATCAACACGCCCAGGCGCAACTCCAGGCGCAGGTAAAACCACGCCGATGCCAGCGAGATGAGCACCGTCGGTGACATCCACACGCCGCCCAGCGACCACTCCGGCCGGGACAGCAACACCGCGACGGCGACCACGATCAGCGGAATGCCGATAAAGTGCGAGGCGATGTTGCGCGGGTCACGGTGGTAGGCGGCGTATTGACTGAGGTGGTCGACCAGGCTTTTCATTGTTGTTCTCCTGTAGGGTGATTGATCATGCCCCGGGGCCATTTCCCACTCTGTCAGCCAGGCGACAATCTCTAGGAGTTTTCATGGATATGCAGGTCTGGCGTCCACGCCTGATGAGCGGTCAGTGGTTCAGCCATTTGCCTGTTTCCCTACAGGATAGCCTGCTGTCGGCGGCCAGGCTGCGGCGCTTGTCTGCGGGCCAGCGGCTGTTCAAGCGTGGCGATCCGCCCTGTGGCCTGTACGCGGTGCTTGAAGGCGCGGTGCGCGTCGGTGCCGTCAGCGAGCAAGGCAAGGAAGCGTTGCTGAGCCTGGTGGAGCCGCCGCACTGGTTCGGCGAAATCTGCCTGTTCGATGGCCAGCCACGCACCCACGATGCGTACGGCGTGGGCCAGTGCACGCTGCTGCACATTCCCCAGAACACCTTGCTGGCGCTGCTCGACGAGCATCCGCAGCACTGGCGGCAACTGGCATTGCTGATGAGCCAGAAGTTGCGCATGACCTTCATCAACCTCGAACAACTGAGCCTGTTGCCGGCCCCGGCACGGCTGGCGCACCGCTTGTTGATGATCGCCGAAGGCTATGGCGAGACCATTCCTGCGCGCCGCGTCCTGCAACTGCCCCAGGAGCAGCTTGCTTCAATGCTGTCGCTGTCGCGCCAGACCACTAACCAGATTCTCAAGGAGTTGCAGGGGCAGGGGATCATAGGGCTGAGTTACGGCGAAATTGAAATCCTCGATGCCGAGCGATTGCGGGAGCTGGCCTCGATTTAACTGTTTACGCAGGCCCATTGTGGGAGCGAGCTTGCTCGCGATGACGGTGTGTCAGTCTCCAGGTGTGTCGACTGACCGTCCGCTATCGCGAGCAAGCTCGCTCCCACAGGGGATCCGGATCAATCACCGCAACCCATCCCGAAACTGCCCCGGTGTCATCCCGGTCCAGCGCTTGAACGCGCGACTGAAGCTGCTGGTGTCAGCAAACCCGAGCAGGTAACTGATTTCGCTCAGCGAGACTTGAGGGTCGCGCAGGTGCAGTAGGGCGAGGTTTTCGCGGCTTTCGTTGAGCAGCGTGTCGAACCGGCAGCCTTCATCGGCCAGGTGCCGTTGCAGGCTGCGCAGGCTCAGGTGCAGGGCCTTGGCGATGTGTTCGGCGCTGGGTTCGCCTTCGGGCAGTTGTTCTTCAATGGCATCGCGAACCTTGCGCTCCCAGGTCAGCGGCTTGAGTTGCGCCAGGGTGCGTTTGAGCACGGTTTCGTTGTGTTCGGCCAGTTCCGGGTTGGCGTCATCCAGGTGGCTGTCGAAGTCGACGAGGGCGAACTCCAGCCGGTCTTCGTCGGCGCCGAAGTGCATGGGCGAGCGGAAGACTTTATGCCACTGGTGCGCGTCCGTCGGCTCCGGGCGGCGCAGGTAGGTCGCCAGTGGCGCGTAGTCGCGACCCAGGCGATTGCGGCAGGTGCGCACGTAAATCGCCATGAACGCATCGATGGCTTCGAAGGCCGGGGCGGGGTTACCGGCCGGGATTTTCAGGCTGAAACGGTAGCGATCCTCGGCACGGGTCAGTTCCAGTTCCAGGGCATCACTGACTACCTGGTGATAGCGCACGATGCGCTCGAACACTTCCCGCAGACTGCCGCTGGCCACCAGCGCATAACCCAGCGCATGGAAGGTGGTCGGGCTGACGAAACGCGAAACCCGCAAACCGATCGCCGGGTCACCGCTGGTCTGCACCGCCAGATTCCACAGGTGCGTGGTGCCCGACAGCGGATAGCGCGCGTTCGGGTCGTCCATCAGTTGCGGGTCGAGCCCCGCTTGCTGGCACAGGGCGGTGCTGTCGATGCCCAGGGCATCGAGTTGCTTGCGCAGGGCGCGGGTCCAGCTGGCGAGGGAGGTCGGTTCAGTCATGCTGATTGGCGCTTCCGGTCAACAGGTTGGCGTTCTCGGCTACCGCCTTGCAGAGGTTTCCAAGGCAGGATGCAACCATCAATAACCAGAGGATGGAAGCATGAGCGGTACTTCTGCAAGCCCCCAACGACTGAATGCAGTCCAACGATCGGCCCATATCCGTGAAGTGGTGCTGGCCAGAGGCGTCGAGCTGCGCGAGCAATACCCGATTCTCAAGCATCAGGACGCCCTCGGCGCAGGCATTCTGACCTTCGCCATCGCCGGTATGGTCGGCTCAGCGGCGCTCTACATGAGCGGGCACATGGCATGGTGGGCGTGCCTGCTGCTCAACGCATTTTTCGCCTCGCTGACCCATGAGCTGGAACACGACCTGATCCACAGCATGTACTTCCGCAAGCAGAAGGTGCCGCACAACCTGATGATGGGGCTGGTGTGGCTGGCGCGGCCGAGCACTATCAATCCGTGGATTCGCCGCCATCTGCACCTCAATCACCACAAGGTGTCGGGCTCTGAAACCGATATGGAAGAACGCGCCATTACCAACGGCGAACCCTGGGGCATCGCGCGATTCTTGATGATTGGCGACAACATGATGTCGTCGTTCATCCGAATGCTGCGGGCCAAGACCTGGGCGCAAAAGATCAGCATCGTCCAGCGCACCCTGAAGGTCTACGCACCGCTGGCGCTGATGCATTGGGGCGCGTGGTACGTGTTTCTCGGTTTCCACGCAGCGAACGGTGTTGCACATCTGATGGGCGCACCGATCGAGTGGTCGGCGACCACGTTGTCGGTGATGCAGGTGATCGACATCGCGGCGGTTGTGATCATCGGCCCGAACGTGTTGCGCACGTTCTGCCTGCACTTCATCAGCTCGAACATGCACTACTACGGTGACGTGGAGCCGGGCAACGTGATGCAGCAGACGCAAGTGCTGAACGCGTGGTGGCTGTGGCCGTTGCAGGCGTTCTGCTTCAACTTCGGCAGCAGCCACGGGATTCATCACTTTGTGGTGAAGGAACCGTTCTACATCCGGCAGCTCACCGTGCCGGTGGGACACAAGGTGATGCGCGAGATGGGCGTGCGGTTCAATGATTTCGGTACGTTTGCACGGGCCAACCGGTTTGAGCGCAAGGACGAATTGGTCGGGGATAAGGTGCGTACGGCTCGGGCTTGATGGTTGTTTGTTAAGGCCTCATCGCGAGCAAGCTCGCTCCCACAGGGTGTGTCGGTGTGAATGCGATCTTTGCATCACATCGGCCAGTGTGGGAGCGGGCTTGCTCGCGAATGCGGTGCATCAGGCAATATCAATCCGGCTGAAACGGCGACTCACTCAAGATCACCCCTGTCTCATCCACATACCGCTGCCAATGTTCGATCAAGGCACTGAGCTTCTGCGGTTGGCTCGACGCCAGGTCATGAATCTCCCCCGGATCATTGCCCAGGTCATACAACTGCCAGGTCGCCGGCCCCACCGGTCCCGGGATGTAAACCGCCTTCCATTGCCCTTGCCGAATCGCCCGTCGCCCGAACAATTCCCAACCGGTGACGGTGTGCTCGTCATGCACTTGCGCCGTCTCGCCCGACAAGAACCCAAGCCACGACTTGCCTCGAACTTCCGCCACGGGTTTGCCGTGCCACTGCTTGCCCGGATGACGCACGCCGGCCAGATCAAGAATGGTCGGCGTGATGTCCATCACCGTGCCAAACCCATGGCTGATCTGGCCCTTGAGCGGCAATTGCGGGTAGTGCACCAGCGCCGGAACACGTATCCCGCCTTCGGTCGTGAAGGCTTTGAACAGCCGCGACGGCGCGGTCGCCACTTGCGCCCAGTTCGGCCCGTACCAGACGTAGGAGTTGGCGCGACCGATGTTGTCCAGGCTGTTGTCGTAATGCTGGTTGAGATAGGTCAGCAACTGCGGGCCGAATTTCGGAAAGGCCTCCAGCAACGCCCCTTCGGCACCGTTATCGGACATGAACAGGATGAAGGTGTTGTCCAGTTGCCCTTGCTGGCGCAAGTAATCGACGACCCGCCCGATGTTCCAGTCCATGCGCTCGACCATCGCCGCATAAACCTCCATGGCCCGCGCGGAGATCTGACGTTGCTCGTCGTTCAGGGCATCCCATTGTGCAGTCAACTGGATCAATGGATGCGGCTCGACATCGGCCTCGATCAGCCCCAGTTTCTTGAGTTTTTCCAGACGCTCAAGTCGCAGTACTTCAGGGCCGGCGTCATAGCGCCCGCGGTATTTTTCCACCACCTCGGCCGGTGCCTGCAGCGGCCAGTGAGGTGCGGAAAACGGCAGGTAGGCGAAGAACGGCCGGGTCTGGTCGCGCTCCTTGAGGTATTGCAGCAGCTTGTCGCCAAAGGCATCGGATGAATAGAAATCCTTCGGCAGTTCGTCGATGAATTGGTCGTCTTCGATGTACAGCGCCGGGGTGGATTTCAGCAGCCGTGGCGTCGTTTCATCGTAGGTCGGCTCGAAGCCGTAATGGTTGGCCGCGCCGGGCAACAGCGAAAACGAACGCTCGAAACCCCGGGCGTGAGGCGCCAGTTCTGCGGTCAGGCCCAGGTGCCATTTACCGCTCATCAATGTCTGGTAACCGGCCTCGCGCAGCAGCTCGGGCAGGGCGACCACGCGGTCGTTCAGGTGTCCTTCGTAACCCGGTTTGCCGATCAGGTCGGGGGTCAATGCTTCGGCCATGGTGCCGATGCCGGCGATGTGGTGGTCGGTACCGGTGAGCAACATCGAACGGGTCGGCGAGCAGGTCGGTGCGGTGTGGAAGTCGGTCAAGCGCAGGCCATTGTTGGCCAGTGCATCGAGGTTCGGCGTGTTGATTTCGCCACCGAAGGCGCCGATGTCGGAAAAGCCCAGGTCATCGGCCAGGATCACTAGAAAGTTGGGACGTTGCGGCATCAAGAATTTCCTTTTTCAGTAGGCAATGAAGGACAACGGCAGATCGCGGACCTGCACCGGCACGGGGGGCTGGTAGTGATCGTCGCTGGTGAGTTCGTGAAGCAGTTCCTCGCGTAACTGGTGGAAGTCGAAACTGCTGCGCTGGCGCGGGTGGGGCAGGGCAATGTCGACCACTTGTTTGATCCGCCCCGGACGCGGCTCCATCACCACGACACGGTCGGCGAGGAAGATCGCTTCCTCGACATCGTGGGTGACCAGCACGGTGGTGATTTTTGCCCGGGCGCGGATCGCCAACAGTTCGTCCTGCATCTGCTGGCGGGTCAGTGCATCGAGGGCGCCGAAGGGCTCATCCAGCAGCAGAATCCGTGGGCTGGCCACCAGGCCGCGAGCAATGGCCACGCGCTGGGCCATGCCGCCGGAGAGCTGGTGCGGATAGGCGCGGGCGAAGTCGCCCAGGCCCACCAGTTCGATGAAATCATGGATGCGCCTGTGCTTTTGCGCAGCGCTCAATGGCTCGTTGACCAGGCCCAGGCCGATGTTGTCGGCCACGCTCAGCCACGGGAACAAGCGGTGTTCCTGAAAGACGATGCCGCGCTCGCCGCCGATGCCGGTGACGGCTTTTCCGTCCACGCTGATTTGCCCGCGAAACTGCGTATCGAGGCCCACCAGCAGCCGCAGCAAAGTGGATTTGCCGCAACCGCTGGAGCCGACAATGGCGACGAACTCGCCCTCGGCGATGTCCAGGTTGAATTCGCGAATGGCCTCAAGTGTGAAGCCGTCGACGTCGAAGGTTTTGCCCACGTGATTGAAGCTGACAATCGGTGCGTTCATGCGTGTCTCCAGCGAGTGACGCGGATTTCCAGGCGTTGGCCAATGAGGTTGAGCAGGGCGCCGGTCAGGCCCACCAGCAGCATGCCGGCCATGATCAGGTCCATGCGCAGCAGTTGCTGGGCGCCGATCATCTGGCTGCCGATGCCGCCATTGGACGGCATGAAGTATTCAGCGCCAATGGTGCCGAGCCAGGCGTAGATAAGGCTCAGCCGAAGCCCTGCAAAAATCCCTGGCGCCGCGCCCGGTAGTACCAGTCGAACCAGGCGCTGACGCAGACTCAGGCGCAACACCTGCGCGGCCTCGTTCAGTTGCGGCGAGAGGTGGGCGACGCTGCGTTGGGTGGCGATAAACAGCGGGAAAAAGGCGGCGAGGGCAACGAACACCCACTTGGCCAATTCCCCCAGGCCGAACCACGCGGTGAGCAGCGGCACCCAGGCGAATATGGCGATCTGACGGATGGCGGCGAGGGTTGGGCCGAGCACGCGTTCACTGGTGCGCGACAACCCCAGCAGCAACCCCAAGGCAAACCCGAGCCCGCCACCGAGCAGCAACCCGCCAAGGGTTCGGCCCAGGCTCAGGGCCATGCCACCAAGCAATGTGCCGTCGAGCAAACCATCCCGAGTGGTCTGCAGGACGGCCAGCGGGCTGACCAGAATGTTCGCGTCGATCCATTGCTGATCCGAGGTCAGTTGCCACAACGCCAGAAGCGCCAGTGGCAGCAGCCACGGTTGCAATCGCTGCCAACCTCGATAACGCGGCCCGCGACGGATTTCGGCCGTGGCCGGGTGTGGCCAGTGCACCAGTTTCCTGTCCAGCAAACCGATGCCGCGATCCATCGCCACACCGATCAAACCGATCACCACAATGCACACGAACACGATGTCGAGCATGAACAGCTGCCGCGCCCAGACCATCAGGTAGCCGATGCCTTCACTGGAAGCGAGCAGTTCAACAGCGAGCAGTGAAGTCCAGCCGGCGGCCAGTGCGAGGCGCACACCGGCCATGAATGCCGGCAGTGCGGCAGGCAGCACCAGGCGTCGGATCAACAGGTGCCTGGGCAGGCGCAACACGGCGGCGGCTTCGCGCAGTTTTGGTTGTGCATCGCGCACACCGACCAGTGTGTGCAGGGTCACCGGCACCACGATGGCCTTGATCAGCACCACCAGTTTCAGCACTTCGCCAATGCCGAAAAACACCATGAACAATGGAATCCAGGCCAGGGTCGGGACTTGCGCCAACCCGGCGAAGGTTGGAAACACAAGGCGCTCCAGCCGACGACTGAAACCCAGTGCCGCTCCCAAGACAGCGCCTGTGCCGATCCCGGCCAGCAGCCCCCAGAACAAGCGTTGCAGGCTGATCCACAAATTGCTCCACAACTCGCCTTGGGACAGTTCCAGTGCGCTGCTCCAGACCAGGCTCGGCGCCGGCAGGATCTGCTCGCTCATCCAGTGATTGCGGCTGGCGAGCCACCAGAGGCTGAACAGGAGAGTCGGCAACAACCATGGCAACAGCCGATGGTTCAGGCTCGGCCAGCGCTGCTTGCTTTCAAGCGACGGCGCGGGCAATGGCAAGCTGAGCAGAGAAACACGGGCCATGGGTGACCTCCGTTGTCGGGTTGCAATACAGGCCTGCTTTTTTGTGGGAGCGAGCTTGCTCGCGATGAGGGCATGTCAGGCGACTCATGTGCTGGATGACACACCGCTATCGCGAGCAAGCCCGCTCCCACAGGGTCCAAGGCGTATGCAAAATTGATCTATAAAAATTAAAATCAATGCTATTGAGAGATAAGCGAAACCATTTAAGGCCTCTATAAGCCACTGCATCCAATGCATTCGAAGAATATTTTTGATGCTGCCAAGGCATACGCCACGGAGAGGTCCGCAGGCGTTGGTATAGATCCAAATAGTCTAAAAATGTGAATTTATAGTATTTAAGCGTTGGTTCTACTTGGGCCTACTTTCGGCTCCTCAACGCCCGTTGCCTCAAGGAGCCGTACCCATGAACCTTCCCTTCAAACGTGTCATCAGTCTGTTCGCCGCACCGGCCCTGGCGAGCCTGCTGGCTTTCACGGCCAACGCTGGTGAACTCAAGGAAATCCGCATCGCCGTGCCGGACCTCAGTGCCGGTACCCAGCACAGTGGTGGCGGTGTCGTGGATGTGCTGCGTGATCAACAGATCTTCGAAAAGGCTTTCGCCGATCAAGGCATCAAGATTCAGTGGAGCTTCTTCAAGGGCGCAGGCCCGGTGATCAACGAGGCGTTCGCCAACGGTCAAGTGGACCTGGCCTACCTCGGCGATCTGGCGGCCATCATCGGCAAGTCCAATGGTCTGGATACGCGACTGCTCAGCGCCTCGGCGCGCGGGGTGAAGCATTACCTCGGCGTGGTGCCGGGTTCAGGGATCAAGACCCTGCAGGACCTCAAGGGCAAACGCGTGGCCATCTTCCGTGGCACTGCCAGCCAGCTGTCCTTTGACGCGGCGTTGGCTAGCCAGGGGTTGAGCGAGAAGGATGTGAAAGTCATCAACCTCGACTTCAACGCGGCGGTCGCGGCGCTGGCGGCGAAGCAGATCGATGCCTCGTGGGGCGGTTCCGGGCTGACGGCGTTGCAAGCCAAGGGGCTGGCCGAGTTGCCGCTAAACACCAAGGATCTGGGCGGTGCGGGCAGCGTGCAGGCGGTGCTGATAGGGACTGGAAAGTTTGTCGATGCGCATCCGGAGGCGGTGGCGAAATTGCTCAAGGCCCAACAGCAGGCCGTGGAGTGGCTGACCCAGGACAGCAACAAGGACGCCTACATTCAGTTGGTGTCGGGGCTGGCGAGTTATCCGGCGGTGATCCTCACACAGGACCTGAAGGATCAGAAACTGAGCGAGGTGTTCCCCTCGACGCTTGACCCGGTGTTCCTCGGCAAATTGCAGGATGCCGTGGACCTGGCTTCGCAGCAGAAGCTGATTCGCAAGTCGTTCAAGGTCAGTGATTGGGTGGCGCCGGAGTTGGCTGCTGCGAAGCTCTGAATCTTTAGTGAATTCATTGGCCTCATCGCGAGCAAGCTCGCTCCCACACTGACCGTGTGAACACCGGAGATCCCCTGTGGGAGCGAGCTTGCTCGCGATGAGGCCCTAAACCGCAACGGGCATCTGCTGCCTGTCCACCGCCACCAACGTTTCGATCATCGCCCGCGCCGCCGGTGACAACCGGAACCCCGTGCGGCTGACGATCCCGCACCGCGCATTCATGCTCTCAATGTTCTGCGGCAGGTTGCGCCAGTGCAGCAGCACCAGCGAGCCCTGGGCAATGTCTTCAACAAACGCTTCTTCAGTCCCCACGCCGATGGCATTGGATTGCAGCACCACTTTCACCAGCGCCGGAAAATGTTCGGTCTCGATGGTTGGTGAAAAGTCCACCCGGCCACTGAGGTTTGCCAGCAGTTTGCGAATGCCTGGCGGGATCTTCGTGGTCGCCAGCGGGTAATCGAACATGTCGTTGGTCGACAGGCTCTCCTTGGCCAGCAGCGGATGCCCTGGCCGGCAGAAAAACACGCCGCGCTTGGGCGTCAGAGCCTGGGTCTGGAAGTTCGGATCGGACTCGAAATGGCGGATGTCGGCGATGAAGAATTCGATCTCTTCACGGCTCAGGGCGCGGCTGAGTTTCTCCCAGTTATCCACCTCGAAACAGGTGCGCACTTTCGGGTGCGCGTTGATGAACTGCGCCACCGCATCCGGCACCAGTTTCACCGCCGGCGCCGGGCCGCAACCGAAGCGCAGTTCACCGGCATCGAGCTTGGTCATCTGCGTCACTTCGCAACTGAGCAGCGCAGCACCCTGCACCAGGCTGCGGGCATGTTGCAGCACCACCAAGCCTTCAGGGGTGGGGCGCAAATCCTTGTTGCCACGGTCCACCAGGACGCAGCCGAACTCGTGTTCGAGCCCCTGAATGCTGCGGCTGAAGGCCGGCTGGGTAATGCCCATGGCCTCGGCCGCGCGCACGAAACTGCGGTGTTCGTCGAGGGCGATGAAGTAACGCAACTGGCGAAGATCCATATGCTTTTCCGGCATCCTAAAAATAGCTCGAAGGCATTTGCGACGAGGGTTGACTGAGGTTTTAAATGCAACCTCTTATTCCGTCAACGAAGCATGTAGATATCTATTAGATCTAAATAGAATATAGATAGAGCAGGGTTTCGCGGCCGGTTCAACCGCAAGCAGTCTGATGAGGGTCTACCCATGAGCAATGCCGCTTTCGCAGTACAACCCGCTGTTCACGCGCTTGAAATCCATCCGGTGGCCGGCCGCATCGGTGCCGAAATCCGTGGCGTACAGCTTTCGGGCGAGCTGGATGCCGCCACTGTTGAAGCCATTCAACAGGCACTGCTGCAATACAAAGTGATCTTCTTCCGCGACCAGACCCAGCTCGACGACCAACGCCAGGAGGCGTTCGCCCACCTGCTCGGCGAACCGGTGGCGCACCCGACCGTACCGGTGCGCGAAGGCACGCGCTTTCTGCTGGAGCTGGACGGTGCCGAGGGCCAGCGTGCCAGCTCCTGGCACACCGACGTGACCTTCGTCGAAGCCTACCCAAAAGCCTCGATCCTGCGCTCGGTGGTGGCCCCGGCTTTCGGCGGCGACACCCTGTGGGCCAACACCGCCACTGCCTATGACGGGTTGTCGGTGGAGCTGCGTGAGCTGGCCGACAAGCTGGTCGCCGTGCACAGCAACGAATACGACTACGCCGGCACCAGGCCTGATGTCTCGGCCGAGAAGCTGGAGCGCTATCGCAAGATTTTCACTTCGACCGTGTACGAGACCGAACACCCGGTGGTTCGCGTGCACCCGATCAGCGGCGAGAAAAGCCTGCTGCTGGGGCATTTCGTCAAACGCATCAAGGGTTATTCCCAGGCCGATTCGGCGCACCTGTTCGGTCTGTTGCAGAGCCATGTGATCCGCCAGGAAAACATCGTGCGCTGGCGCTGGAAGGCCGGTGATGTGGCGATCTGGGACAACCGCTCCACCCAGCATTACGCGGTGGATGACTACGGGACCCAGGATCGCATCGTGCGCCGGGTGACGCTCAAGGGGGAAGTGCCGGTGGGGGTGAACGGGCAGGTCAGCCAGACGGTGAAAGGGCCGGATATCGACGGCGTCTGAACTGACGCTATCGCGAGCAAGCTCGCTCCCACAGGGGATCTTCGGAGTTCACAGGATCAGTGTGGGAGCGAGCTTGCTCGCGATGGCGGCCTGGCAAGCAACAAAGCATTTACTTTGATCGGGAACCCCGTCTTATGAGTCCGTTGCACCTCGCTTCAACCTCTTCACCCCAACGGCTCAAAAGCCTGCCACTGGCCTTGTTGCTGGCAGGCAGCGCCAGTTGGACCCAAGGCTATGCAGCCGACAGCGCCACCCCGGAATCCATTCCGGCCAAGGCCGCCACGGCCGACAGCGCGCAATTGGAAACCGTGACGGTCACCACTCGCCGCCGCGAAGAAAGTTCTCAGGATGTGCCGACGCCGATGAGCGTGGTCAGTGGCCAGACCCTGGAAACCCAGCGGGTCTATCGCATCCAGGATCTGCAGCAACTGGTGCCGAGCGTCAACGTCGCCTACATGCATGCGCGCCAATCCAGCGTGTCGATCCGTGGCCTGGGCAACAACCCGGCCAGCGATGGCCTGGAAGGCAGTGTCGGCCTGTACATCGACAACGTTTACCTCGGCCGCCCCGGCATGGCTGTATTCGACCTGATGGACATCGAGCAGCTCGAAGTGCTGCGTGGCCCGCAAGGCACCTTGTTCGGCAAGAACACCACCGCCGGCGTGATCAACATCAGCACCCGCGCGCCGACCTTTACCCCTGAACGCAGCATCGAATCTTCGGTGGGCGAGGATGGCTACTTCCAGACCAAGGGCACGATTTCCGGCCCGCTGAATGACGAACTGGCGGGACGTTTTTCTGCGTATCGCACCCGCAGCGACGGTGACATCAAGAATGAATTCGACGGCCACGATTTGAACGGTGGCTCCCGCGAAGGCTTCCGTGGGCAGTTGCTGTTCAAGCCTAACGAGTCGTTCAACTTGCGCTGGATCGGCGACTACAACGAGGAAGATTCCAGCGCCGGCACCCGTGTGTTGTACAACACCGGCCCAACCATCAATGGCACCAACCTGTATCAGACCCGGGCCAACGCGGCGGGCGCGACACTGGTCGACGGCACGCACCGCAAGGTCAACCTGAACAACGAACAGCACGTCACCGTGCATCAGGGCGGTACTTCGGTCGAGGCCAACTGGACGCTGCCAAGCGACTTCACCCTGACTTCTATCAGCTCCTATCGCTGGTGGAATTTCACCCCGCGCAACGATGATGGTCTGAACGTATCCGCCTTCCACAACGCTGGCGTTTCGGTGGAGGATAAGCAGTACTCTCAGGAGTTTCGCCTGGCGTCGCCTACCGGTGGATTCTTCGATTACGTGCTCGGCGCCTACTACTTCGGTTCCGACCTGGACAACAAATCCTTCACCTTCTACGGACCGCAAGCGGACATCTGGAGCGGTACACCTAACGGTGCGCTGAACAACATCGACAGCGTCGGCAACGGTCATATCGAAACCAACAGCTTTGCGCTGTTCGCCCAAGGCACCTGGCACTTGACCGAACGCCTGGATTTCACCGCCGGGCTACGTGGCACCTATGAAGAGAAAAACGCCAATGTCACGCGCGAGGCACCGGTCGGTGGCGTTGCGGTAACCGGTGCGGCCGCCGCAGCACGGCGCGGTCGTGCCGGCGCTTTCGATTCCGGCGATCTGAATCAGTACAGCTCCAGCCCTTCGGGTCTGTTGAACCTCAGCTACCGCATCACCGACGACCTGCTCACATACACCACCTTGTCCCATGGCGAAAAGTCCGGCGGGGTCAATCTGGCGGTAGGCACGGCAGCGGTTGCCGGCGCCGACTCGCTGCTGATCGGCACCGAGCGCGCCAATAACGCCGAGCTCGGTTTCAAGAGCACCCTGTGGGACCGTCGCCTGCAACTCAACGCCAACCTGTTCTGGACCCAGGTCAACGGCTATCAGACCAACGCCTACGACGCCGTCAATCGCGTGCAATACCTGACGAACGCCGGCTCCGTGCGCTCCCGTGGCGTGGAGTTCGAAAGCACCCTGATCCCGCTGCGTGGCCTGACGCTGAACATCAACGGCTCGTACAACGACGTCAGCTACCTCTCCTACAAGGACGCACCTTGCCCGCCGGAAGTCAGCCTGGCGCCGGGCGCTCCAGCGTCCTGCGACCTCAGCGGCCATCAAGTGGTCGGTGCTTCGAAATGGATCGGCAACGCCAATGGCGAATACAAATGGAACCTGAGCAACGGCTTCGAAGAGTACGTCACCGCCAGCTATGCGTTCCGCTCCAAAGCGGTGGGCACGGTGGAAGATTCCGACTTCGGGCAGATTCCGAGTTATGCGGTGGTCAACCTGTCCACCGGCCTTCGCGGCGACTTCAACCAGGGGCAGTGGGACGTTTCGCTGTGGCTGAAAAACGCCTTCGACAAAACCTACTACACGACGCTGTGGACGGCCGCCAATGGCGGTTATGAAGGCCTGCTCGGCACACCGCGGACGCTGGGCGTGACCGGTCGATATGACTTCTGACGGCGAAAAACCATGCCTTGGATGAATACTTTCAATGCGGGCAAGGCATCGGTTTTTTTCCACTACGCCGGAGCCCTTGAACGGCGGGCTCTGGCGGTGGGTGATGGTTTTATATATTCACTAAAGGTCTAAACATAAGTTTAAACATTACTTTCAGAGCTAAGCGTTCAAGCCAATGATTGCTCTACCAGAACGTCGTCGGGGGATGTTCAGCACGACGTTCCGGTAATCCGCAAAGAGACCGCAGGGAGTTAAACAATGGGCAATGTCCAGACCGCCGCCGGTGCACATGAAGTGCTGTGGCGCCAGGCACCCGGTGGTGAGCTGGTCGACCTCGGCCGACCGCACCGGGTGCCCTTGGGCCAGTTACGTTTGCAGCGCGCGCCAAAAGGCGTCCTTCGCCGACGGGAAACGATCGTGCTGGGCTTGCTGGCGTTGCTGGTGCATGGCGCGGTGATCTATTGGGTCAATCAGCAACCGACCACCGTGCTGCCCATCGTGCCACCGCAGATTCCGCCGATGACCATCGAGTTCTCGCGTCCGGCGCCACCGGTGGTCGAGCCGCCGCCACCGCAACCTGTCCAGCCAGTGGTTGAGCCGCCTGCGCCCGTGGAAGACGAACTGGCTGTGAAGCCGCCGCCACCGAAGCCGGTTCCCAAGCCCAAACCGGTTGCCAAGCCGATACCGAAACCGGCGCCCAAGGCTATTGAGCAACCACCCGCGCCGCCGAAACCGGCTGCGCCCGTAGCGGCTCCTGCGCCACCTGCTCCCCCGGCCCCAGCTCCCGTGACACCTGCTTCAGCAAGCGCGGGCTACTTGAAAAACCCGGCGCCGGAATACCCCTCGCTGGCCCAGCGTCGTGGCTGGGAAGGCACGGTGTTGTTGCGCGTGCATGTGCTGGCCAGCGGCAAGCCCGGCGAGGTCCAGATCCAGAAAAGCAGCGGTCGCGATGCACTGGACGAAGCCGCTCTGAACGCAGTGAAGCGCTGGAGTTTCGTGCCGGCCAAGCAGGGTGATGTCGCCCAGGACGGTTGGGTCAGCGTGCCCATCGATTTCAAGATTCATTAAACCGAAACCAAATTCGCGCGAAACGTTTACACGAGGAATACACCATGACGTTACTGGCATCTCCACTTGAATCCATCGAAAGCGCGGTGATCTGGCTGCTGGTGGTTTTTTCCGTCGCGACCTGGGGTCTGGCATTGCTCAAGGGCGTGCAGTTCGGTCGCCTCAAGGCACAGGATCGAAAGTTTCATCAACAGTTCTGGGCCGCTTCGAGTCTCGACTCGGCGGCCGAACTGAGCGAAACCAGGCCCGGAGCGGCAGCCCGGGTTGCACAGGCCGGTTATGCGGCCATCCAGGTGGGCGAGGCGCCGCAGGCGGCGGACCTGAGCCAGGCGATCAATCATCAGGATCGACTGGAGCGAGCCTTGCGACAGCAGATCGTGCGCGAGCGCCGGTCGCTGGAAACCGGGTTGGCGGTACTCGCGAGCATTGGCAGCACCTCGCCGTTCATTGGTTTGTTCGGCACGGTGTGGGGAATCATGGAAGCGTTGAAAGGCATCAGCGCGGCGGGCTCGGCAAGCCTTGAAACGGTCGCCGGGCCGATTGGCGCGGCACTGGTCGCCACTGGCGTAGGGATCGCCGTCGCGGTGCCGGCGGTGCTGGTTTACAACTATTTTTTGCGTCGTTTGAAACTGACGGCGGCGGACCTGGATGACTTCGCCCACGACTTCTACAGCCTGGCGCAGAAGAGTTCGTTCCGTGTGCTGATCCACCCGACGGCGCACAAAGTGGCGACCCAGGGCAGCGTGCAGAAAGTGAAGGAGGCGTCCTGATATGGCCTTCTCCACGCAAGACACCGATGAGGTGCTCAGTGAGATCAACGTGACGCCGCTGGTGGATGTGATGCTGGTGTTGCTGGTGGTGTTCATCGTCACCGCACCGCTGCTGACCAACGCCATTCCGATCAACCTGCCCAAGACCGAAGCGGTGGCGCCGGTGGAGCAGAAAGACCCGTTGGTGGTGAGCATCGACGGTGCCGGCAAACTGTTTATCAACAAGGACGAGATACAGCCGGACTTGCTGGAGTTCAACCTCAAGTCGGCGAAGACCAAGGACCCCGAGGTGCGCGTGCAGTTGCAGGCGGACGATGGGGTGAATTACGGCGAAGTGGCACGGGCCATGGCGTCGATTGAACGGGCAGGGATTACCAGGCTGTCGGTGATTACTGCGCGTTAACAAATTTTCGTTTTCCGGGGCCGTCTCCTTGGCAGGGTGCGGCCCTTTTTTTATGCCTCGATTTCAGTAACACCACAAACCCCCTGTGGGAGCGGGCTTGCTCGCGAATGCAGAGTGTCAGGCGACAAGGATGTTGGATCTGAAGGCCCCTTCGCGAGCAAGCCCGCTCCCACATTAGATCGAGTTGTATATTCGATACTGGTCTTAATAAATAGCTTCTTATTCCTTAACGAATATAAATCCTCTCCCTATACTCGACCTGGAACAGACACGCAGCAGGAGAGCTCCCCCATGCGCAACGAATCAATTCGCTACCTGATTGTGCCGGGCTGGCAAGGATCGCCAGAAGATCATTGGCAAAGCCACTGGCAGAACAGCCTGCCGAATAGCGCACGGGTGGAACAGGCTGACTGGTTGACGCCGCGCCGTGAAGACTGGGTCGCGGCGCTGGCCGAGGCGATTGCCGCCGACAGCACGCCGGTGATTCTCATTGCCCACAGCCTGGGTTGCATCACCGTCGCCCATTGGGCCGCGAGTGCCCCCGTGCAGTTTTTGCGTCAAGTGCGCGGCGCCTTGCTCGTCGCACCGGCAGATGTCGAACGCCCGGCTTGCGCGCCGGCGTTGCGCAACTTCGCACCGATACCGACGGATCTGCTGCCGTTCCCCAGCCAGGTTGTCAGCTCCGACAACGACAGCGCCGTCAGTGCACCGCGGGCCCTGGAGCTGGCGCGTAACTGGGGCGCCGAGGCGGGGATTCTGGCGGGGGCAGGGCACATCAACGTGAAGTCCGGTCACCAGCGTTGGGAGCAAGGTTTTGCCTACCTCTATCGACTGCAAAACCGCATGGAACACCACGCCCTGCGCCGCGCTTGAACACTTTCTTTATTTAACGCCCCCGTCTCCCGGCGGTTTTGGGCGGGAGTCTGCCATGAGCTTTGAAACCTTCGGCCAGCCGCTGCTGACCTTTCCCGATGCGGAAAAAAGTCCCCTGAGCATCCGCGCCAAGGCGCTGGTGTTTGTCGATTCACGTTCACGACAATTACGTGAAGACCTTGAGCAACTGGCCACGCGTTCAGTGTCAGTGCTTATCCGTGGCGAAACCGGCACCGGCAAGGAGTTGCTGGCCCGCCATATCCACCGCGCCAGTGATCGCGGCGGGTTGTTCGTGTCGGTCAATTGCGGCGCCATCAGCCCGACCTACGCCGACGCCGAATTGTTCGGCTATGCGGCGGGCAGCTACAGCGGCTCGGCGAGCAGCCGCGCCGGGTGGTTCGGTTCGGCCAATGGCGGCACGCTGTACCTGGACGAAATCGGCGACCTGCCGCTGCCGATCCAGACCAAATTGCTCGCTGCCCTGGAGAACCACGAAGTCACCCGCGTCGGAGCCCATCAGCCGAGCCCGGTGGATGTGCGTCTGGTGGCGGCCACCAGCATCGATCTGGCCCAGGCGGTTGCCGCCGGAAAATTCCATGAACGCCTTTATCACTACCTCAGCGAAGGCCAACTCGAGTTGCCGGCACTGCGCGAACGCACAGGTGACATCCTGCCGCTGGCCGAATACTTCCTCGGTATCTACAGCCAGCGTCTCGACTTGCCAGTGCCGTTGATCAGCGAAGCGGCGCAGCTTGTGCTGGAACGCCACAGTTGGCCGGGCAATACCCGGGAACTGGAAAACGTCATCCACTTTGCGCTGTTGGTGAGTACCGGCGACGAGATCTTGCCGGAGCATTTGAATTTGCCGGTTGTCCGTCCATCTGCGGTTCTTGTACGAGGATGGATAGATCTACTTATTCAACAAGGGGATGTCGCTGACGTCCGGGCGCTGAGAGAGTATTTCGCAAGCATCAATATATAAGCACGTTTATTGGCGTTATAACGAAACCGGGCAATTGATGGTTGCCTGGTTTTTTTATGGGCGCTGATTCTTGCTGTTATATTTTGTACTATTTGCAGTGTAGCTGTAACAATTTTCTGTTTTGTGGGTTGATAGGTTTTGACATATCTTCTTATTTCTCCCTGGATACATTGATATCCGTCATTGTTAAATATCATATGAAAAAGGATTTTTCTGTGAAGTTTGTTGGAAATAATGCTGCGATAGCTCCAGGTGTCGACGATGAGTTGAAAGATATCAATCTCCTTGTCGACGGTTATATGCCTGCTGACCCGGAGATGGCGCCCCAGTCTTTTCAAGAGGCTGATTCTCCTGAGTGGATAGACCTCAAACGACTTCAGGTTTTCTCGACTTCGGGCGGAAACATAATTTACGCCAACGGATACCAGCAGTTGAGATTGATGGTAGTTGTACAAGCTGTCGACGAAGGGCAAAAGGTAGTTGGAATTTCCGAAAGCGAACTCGACAGCATTCAACTGCTGGATGCCTATTCCGGAAAAGCCCTGCCGATAGACACCATTCGAGACGGCGAGGAACCGGTGTGGAAGTGCATGCTGGAGCGACGCTTGCCGTACGCGCCGTTTCCTCACACGGGTGAACTGCATGGCCCGGTTGTGCGGGGGAAAGGCATCTTTCTCAAGGAGTTCTACGTCAGCAGCAACTCACCCGACCCCGTCAAGCTGATTGCGGCCATTACCCGTTCGGACGGTGAGGTGTTCAATTCGGAAGAAACCTCGGAATTCGGTGAAATAAGCCTGAGGACCGTGCCACCGCCGATCTATCGAAAAGAACAGTTCAGGGTCAAACACCTGTCCGCCAACTGGAAACCGACAGAGAACGTTGCCAAGGTTGATCGATATGTCCTGGACCTGTTAGTGGACCAGCACCATATAAAATTCGTCGATTGCTCGATTACCGGCGTGTTGCGGGCACGCAGTGAACATCCTGACTATCTCGGGTACTACGCCGTTGGCTATTTTAATGGGCTCAAGTCTAATGACGGCGCGGAGGCATTGTGGGAAACAGCCGATCAAATTGCGACCTACCATGATGAGCAAGGCAAAATAACTTTTTTGATGCACTTTGCCAGAAAGGGCGGAGAGTCCACAGTTCGATATGATCAATTGTCGGTGAAGATGTTTGTTCGGGATATGTATGGGAACGGGCATGAAGTCGACGTCGCAATGAACACCCAAAGCCCTTCGATGATCGAAGTTGTTTAATTTTACTGTATCTGCAGCGTCAAGGAATGATGATGAGTACAGCTATGCCAGAAGTGGAATCCAGCGCGTTCAATTTTTCTGAATTTATACAGTCTGGAGTGGACGTCCGTACCGGCTCTTATAGTACCAGCATTAATCTCGCGGGGTGGGTGGCCAACAATATCAACGGTCCGCTGATACCCTTCAGTATTTCATTCGATAGTTTCCGCACAACGGATTTCGGTTGGGGACGCGGTTGGTCATTGGGCTTGAGCTCCTACAATCGAAAGACCCGTAAGCTGACCCTTGCTAGCGGAGTTTCTTATCGTGTCTACATCAGCAGAGGGCAGCTCATCGTCCGGGATAAAAAGCTTCAAGACACTCGGGTCACGCTCGACGGCGACAACCTGGTTGTCAGCCATAAAAACGGTCTGATCGAGAGGTTGGTCAGGCCGGATGAAACTTATGATGAATGGTTGCCCGAACATGTCTTCTCCAACGAAGGGCGCTCGATCAATCTGAAATACATGTTGGTGCGGGGCCGTCGCGTCCTGCACGAAATTCACGATCAGCAACAACGCGTCGTGGCCCTGAGTCATGAAACGAAAGATCAACCCGCCAGCATTACCGTATGGCCTGATCATCCGCCAAGACGCTTGAATTTTGTTTTGCGGGTTCGTGATGGTTGGCTTCGGCAGATAACCCTTGATCACGGTTCTGCCGAGCACCTTGCATGGTCATTCAATTACCAGTTACTCGATGGTTTTCTGGTCATGACGGACGTCCGCGCGCCGGGCGGCAGTGTCGAGCGTATCGAGTACGCTCCTCAGAAGCATCGGTTGCCGCTCGGGGCGCCGATCAATGCCTTGCCGGCGGTGCGGCGCAGTGTTCTGGTGCCGGGTACAGGGTTGCCGACGATCACCCGTGTCTATGAATACTCCGACAAAAATTTCCTCGGCTATCAATCGGGACTTCGTTGGGTGCAGGACGGGGACCATCTGCATGGGCACAAAGGACCTTACACCTACTCCTGCACCGAACGCCTGGTTGCGGGGGAGGGTGTTAATGCGGTTGAACTGAGTCGCATCGAAAGAACCTACAACCGCTTTCACCTGATGATCTCGGAAAAATCCATTTCCAACGGCAAGGTTCAGCAAAAAACGGTTGTTTATCACGATGTTGACGGTCTGGACTTCTCCGGTCAGCCCGCCCATTTCCAACTGCAGAAAACAGCTATCGTCAGTTATGTCGATATTTCCGCGAGCGCCACGCGCCGAACCGAAACTACCCATACGACCTATGATGAATTCGGCAATCTGCTAACCCAGATCAATCCGAGCGGAGCCCGGGAGGACTACGTCTATTATCCGGCCGAAGGTGCCGAGGGTTGCCCCCCCAATTCACTGGGCTTCATCACGGCATTGAAGGAGCGATCGGTCACGCCTTCACCTGATTTTGCCCCGGCGCCGACAGTCATTGTCCGTTTTTCCTACATCGACTTGCCCTCTTTGCGCGAAGGCGGTCATCGGTTTTTGTTGCCTCAAAGCGAAAGGTTGTTTGAAGGCGGGAACAACAAGCCATGCGTGGATACTCGATTCGAGTACATCGATGATGCCAGCGATGCATTTTACGGACGCCTCAAGAGTCGCTCGCAAACCGGGCACAACGGTCACCGCCGTCTCGAATTCAAATATTCAATTGATGGAGATTGGGTAAAAACCCTTCAACGATTGTTCGTGGGTAGTGAAAGGCATGATCGCAATGTCTGGCATGACCGATTTATCGGACAGGAAGTCAAGCTTCGGGATGGGGGCGGCAATGAGTTGTTGAAGAAGTACGACAATCTGAACCGTGTCGTTCGCGAGACAGCGGCATTCGATGGAACGGATATCGCGTCACGCATCACTGAATTCTACGGCGAAAGCCAGTCAGAGGACGGCGCAACCATCGGCATCACCAACATACGGGGAGTGCTGAGCAAGATTTGGCTCGACGGGGTCGGGCGCACGACCAAGGTCAAGGTTCAGGATTTCGATTCAGCCGACAGACCATTACGTCTGACCTATGAGGCCCACTACGACAATTTTGGGCGACTGGTGAGCGAAGTCAGCCAGGACTGGTCCGAGGGCAAGGCCACCGAGTCAACCACGACCTACAGCCACGACGGCTGGGGGCGCGTATGCAGAACGGTAGGTCCTGACGGTGTCCCGGTAAACGATGTGTTTGACCCGGTTTCATTGACTCGAACTTGCTGGCTCGACGGCGCTGGAAAAACCCGTTCTGTATTGAACGTGTTCGGTAAGCCGGACCGGGAAGAACGCATCGACTCCGAAGGTGCGGTCACTATCACCGCGACTTTTACCTACGACGGACTTGGGCGTTGCCTGACGCAAACCAACGAGGCGGGATTCGAAACGAGCTTCCGTTATGACCTTTACGGGCGTCTGATCGAGACGATTCTGCCGGATGGCACTTCGATAAAAAAAAAGTATGACCCCCTGAGCACGGGTGATCATCCAATCGAAATCAGTGCCGATGACTACGTATTGGGCACCCGGACTTACGACGGTTTGTTGCGTGTCACTCGTACGACCGTCGGCGGCAGAACCGAAACCAGGACCTATGAGGGGGGTGGCGCTCAAGCTTTGCAGCAAGTGACGGCGGCGGGCGATGTTTTCAGGTTCGCCCTTGATCCCATGCTCAACGGGGCAGTGACCGCGCGGATGGGCGGCCACGCGGAATCAGCCAGGCATCGATTTGATCCATTGACCGGGCAACTCGTCGAAACTTCCAGCCCTGCCATTCAGCGCCGGTTTGAGTACTCCAGGTCGGGCAAAGAAAAGTCCCGGGAGTGGATCTCCAGCGAAGGCCGCTTCGGCACTGCCACTACCCGTTCATTGAATGGGCTGCCCGTCAGCTTTATCGATGTCAACGATGTAGAAACTGCTTACATCCATGACGCTGCGGCGCGGCCCGTGGAAATACGGCAGGGACCGGTTCTGGCGAAGTACGCCTACGGTGCCCAGGGCCAGTTGCTGACATTGAGTGTCGAGGACACCGCCTCGAAACGTTCGCTGACGACCACCTTGGTTCACGATGAGTTCGGTCGTGAGATTCAGCGTATTTCGCAGTTCGGCGACGGATCTCGCCTGGAGGTCATTCAAGCGTTTGGGGCCGATGACAAACTTCAGCAACGATCGCTGGTGTCCGGTGCGCAGTCACGTACAGAAACCTTCGCCTACGACAGCCGCGGGCGTCTGACGCGCTATGACTGTGAAGGCACGCAGGCACCGATCGATGCCTGGGGAAAACGCATTGATTTTCAGGCGTTCACCTACGACTACCTCGACAACCTGTTGACGGTGCGTACGGGGTTCGATGGGGAGGAGAACCTGTGCAGGTTTTCCTACGATCGTCCTGACAAAACCCAGTTGAGTTCAATGACTCACAGTCACGCGCACTATCAGCCCGGGCAAGTGAGCTTCGAATACGATGCCAACGGTAATCTGCTTAACGATAACCAAGGGCGCACGTTCAGGTATGACACGCTGAGTCGGCTCGAAAGTGTCGCCAGCGCTGGCGGTCGCACGCACTATCAATTCGACGGCGAAGATCAATTGCATGCGGTGGCTGCCGAATCCGCAGAGTTGATCAGGCTTTTCCATAGCGAACATGCGCTGTGCAGCGAAGTGGCGGGTAACCATCGACGCAGTCTGTTGTCAGGCGACGGCAAGTACTTGGCCGAGCAGCAAGGTGACGATGTTGTCTTGTTTGTCACGGATGGTCAGGGCACCGCCCTTGCTCGCCTTGGATCTCAAGACGAATCTGTTTTGTCCTGCCTTCCTTATGGTGATCGCCCCGCATCGAGCGGACTTGGCGCCCTGCTGGGGTTTCAGGGTGAGCGACTGGACCCTTCAACCGGGTGTTACCTGCTCGGCAGGGGGTATCGGGCCTACAACCCCCGATTGATGCGATTTCACAGCCCCGACAGTTGGAGCCCCTTTGAGGGTGGCGGCCTCAATGCCTATGCCTATTGTCTGGGGGATCCGGTCAATCTCAAGGATCCCACCGGGCATATCCCGACCCTGGGATGGGTGAAAATCGGAGTGACTGCCGCCCTGGCCGCCGCCGCGATTGCCCTCACCGTCGTGACCATGGGCGCAACCGCACCACTCGTGCCGATCTCGGCCAACGCCTTGGCCTTTTTAACCCTGGAGGTCATTTCCGCGACAGTTTCAATTGCCTCCGCGGTTGTCGATGAACTGGCCCCGGATAGCCTTGGCGCCCAGATATTGACCTACTCGTCGCTGGTGCTGGGAGTGGTGTCGTTGGGGGCCACCGCGGTTGCAAAAATTGGCAGTAAAGGCATTGGCTTTGCGTTGACGAAAAGTGTCGGCTCCCTGGCAGACGTGGTGGCTGCACAGCGAGGGGCCGCGCGGGTGGCAGTGGGGCGGCGTCTACACGGCGCTGTTTCCACGGCAAATGAGGCATTGAGAAGCACGGTCAAATTACAAAGCCGGCTAAACAACGTGTTGACGGCAAAAACGGTCACCAGTGGGGTGGGTATCGCTGCCAAATCAGCATTCGTGGTCGCGAATTCGGAAAAGTACGCTGCCAAAGCCGACGCATTGCTTCAAGACTACTGGCCATCACTGACTGAGGGTTTCAGTGCCCAGAAATTTCGAAGCGATGCGCTGGACGCTCTGGAGTCATTCACCCATGAGATTGGCGAGCAGATCATCAAGCTGCGCGGTGTTTGAACAACGATGAGCAGAGATCTAGATTATTTCAAAATGGAATATCAACTCGAATAAAAGTTATTGTTCGGGAATAAAAAATCCCGGTATTGTCCGCTTCACGCCAGCGATAGCACTTCACTGGCACTCTCATGTTCAAGCCGTCGCCACAAGCGACTGTGATTTTCGATAAGGACACTGCATGAAAAAGGTTCTGTTGTTCACCGCACTGGCGGCTGCCCTGACCGCGGGCCTGGCCCAGGCTGGCGAGAAACTGGTGGTTGCCGCGACCCCGGTTCCACACGCCGAGATTCTCGAGCTGATCAAGCCAACCCTCGCCAAAGAAGGCGTGGACCTGGAAATCAAAGTCTTCACCGACTACGTTCAGCCGAACGTGCAGGTCGATCAGAAGCGTCTGGACGCCAACTACTTCCAGACCCTGCCGTACCTGAAGAGCTTCAACGAAGGTAAAGGCACTCACCTGGAAACCGTGATCGGTGTTCACGTTGAACCCTTCGGCGGCTACTCGAAGAAAGTCAAAACCCTGGCTGAACTGAAAGACGGCGCGACCATCGCCATCCCGAACGAAGGCAGCAACAGCGGCCGTGCCCTGATCCTGCTGCAGAAGGCTGGCCTGATCGAGTTGAAAGACCCGAAAAACGCCCTGGCCACGCCGAAAGACATCGCCAAGAACCCGCACAACTTCAAGTTCAAGGAGCTCGAGTCCGCGATGTTGCCGCGCGTGCTGGATCAGGTCGACCTGGACATGATCAACACCAACTACGCGCTGGAAGCGGGTCTGAACCCGGCTAAAGACGCCCTGGTGATCGAAGGTGCCGATTCGCCTTATGTGAACTTCCTGGTGGCTCGTCCGGACAACAAGGACAGCGTTGCCATCCAGAAACTGGCCAAGGCCCTGACCAGCCCGGAAGTGAAAGCCTTCATCGAGAAGAAGTACAGCGGCGCGGTACTGCCTGCGTTCTGATTCGCGAAGCAAACCCCTTCAAGGTTTCAAACGCCGACGGCTGATTTAGCGTCGGCGTTTTTTTATGGGTGCTCGATTTAACTGTGGCGAGGGAGCTTGTCGGGCCGCAGCATTCGCCCAGGGGAGCGCGGGAGATCTGTTTGGGGCCGCTTCGCAGCCCAACGGGGGCAAGCCCCCTCGCCACAGGGAGCCAGTTGACTCTGAATTGCTCAGGCCGGCCTGGCCTTCAAGGCCCTGCGCAACGCCATCAAGAGTTTCAGAATGTCCTGCGGATCCAGCCGTTGCGGCGGTTGTACGTCTGCCATGTTCTCGTCCTTGTGAGATGTTGGCCGGGATTCTGGCCAAAAGTGGTTCGTCCTTGGAGAGGCGTTTCGAAAAAAAGATCCTTCCTACGGCGCAAGGGAAAATAGACGTCTTCCATCTCCCGTCAAATTACGCGCCGTTCACTCCGGCCAATACCACGCCGGCTCATCCAGCATCCGCTGCCCGACAATCCCGGTCTGTCCGAGATTCTTCTCCAGCACGATGCAATTGCACTCCGGGTCCTCCTGCAACGCCGAAATCAAACGTCGCGCATGGGACACCACCCACACCTGGCACTGCTCGGACGCGCGGATGATCAAGCGCGCCAGCGCCGGCAGCAGATCCGGGTGCAGGCTGGTTTCCGGTTCGTTCAGCACCATCAGCGTCGGCGGGCGTGGCGTCAGCAGCGCTGCGACCAACAGCAGGTAACGCAACGTTCCGTCCGACAACTCGGCGGCCGACAGCGGCCGCAAAAAACCTTCCTGAAAGAACTCGATGGCGAAGCGCCCACCCGGCAGAGGTTCGATGTTCAGTCGTGCGCCGGGGAAGGCGTCGCTGATCGCCGCCCGCAAGGCCTCGGGGTCGCCAATTTCGATGATCGTCTGCAAGGCCGCCGCCAGATCGCGTCCGTCGTGGTGCAGCACCGGCGTGCGGGTGCCCAGTTGCGGTTGCCGCGCCGGGGCGTCGGCATCGCTGCGAAAGTGATCGTAAAAGCGCCAGCGGCGGATGAACTCGCGCATCTCCAGCACTTCCGGCGAACTGCGCAGGCTGCCGACCTGATCGAACAGGCTGTCGAAAGTCGGCGTGTGCTGCGCCAATAAATCCCACTTTCGATCGGCGCGGGCACGGATCATCGGGCCGTCACGATCGACCAGCAGACTGGCCGGGCGATAGAACGCTCCGGCCCACAGGCATTCGCGTTTGATCTGCGGGTCGAGGCTGAAATAAGACGGTATCGGCGTGCTGCGTCCGGGCAGCATGAAATGGCCATTGGAATCGGGCAGGCCGAGGCTGATCGAGTAGCCGAAATCCTCTCCCGCAAACCCCAGGCGCAAGCGTTTGACGCCCTGGCGCACGGTGGGCTCGATGGCGACTTCGCCAGTGCGCATGCGCCGGGAGATGGTTTCCGGGCCGGCCCAGAAGGTCGAATCCAGGCCACCTTCACGGGCCAGGGCATTGACCACCCCGCCGTGGGCGGTTTCCGCCAGCAGGCGCAGCGCGCGGTACAGGTTGGACTTGCCGCTGCCGTTGGGGCCGGTGATCAGATTCAGCCGTCCCAGCGGGATCACCAGTTTGTTGATCGAGCGGTAATTGGCCACCGCGAGGGTCTTGAGCATTTGGGTTCCTGATGGGGGATCGACCGGGGCTCATTGTCAGGCATGCACAGGCGTCTATGGCAAGTGTTTCAGGGCTGAAAGAGTGTGAGCTTTTTCTTCATAAGACGCTCGTGCAAGGTTCCAATCCTGTTCTAAGCTCTCTGTCGAGTTGTACATGGAAAAGGCCAAGGAGTTTGCATGGTGGTTCCCGGATTTAAAGTAGTCATGGCCTTGAGTGTCGTCACCCTGCTGACGGCTTGCGACGAGAAGAAACCCGTGCAGGAATACCTGCCACGGGTGTTCGTGCAAGTCGTCAAGCCGGCCGATTACGCGGTCCCGGTTACCCTCACCGGTGATATCCAGGCCCGGGTACAGACGGAGCTGTCTTTCCGCGTGGGTGGCAAGATCATCCAGCGCTCGGTCGACGTCGGTGATCGAGTGACCGCCAAGCAAGTGCTGGCCCGGCTCGACCCCAAGGATTTGCAGACCAATGTCGATTCGGCCCAGGCGCAAGTCGTCGCCGAGCAGGCGCGGGTGACGCAAAGTGCGGCGGCGTTCGTGCGTCAGCAAAAATTGCTGCCCAAGGGTTACACCAGCCAGAGCGAATACGACTCGGCCCAGGCAACCTTGCACAGCAGCCAGAGCGCCCTGAGCGCTGCCAAGGCGCAGTTGGCCAATGCCAAGGATCAGTTGAGTTATACGGCGCTGATCGCCGATGCACCGGGGATCATTACCGAGCGCCAGGCGGAAGTCGGCCAGGTGGTGCAGGCGACGATGCCCATCTTCAGCCTGGCCCGTGACGGCGACCGGGATGCGGTGTTCAACGTCTACGAATCGCTGCTGGCCGAGAAGCCGAGAGATCACACCATTGTCCTCAGCCTGGTCGATAACCCTGCGATCAAAACCACTGGCACCGTACGCGAAATCACCCCGGCGGTGTCGGCGCAATCCGGAACCGTGCAGGTCAAGGTCGGCCTCGACAAACTGCCCGACGGCATGCAGTTGGGTTCGGTGGTGAGTGCCACGGCCAGCGGATCGGGCAAGTCGGTCATCGAGTTGCCGTGGTCGGCGCTGACCAAAAACATCAGTGCCCCCGCTGTCTGGATTGTCGACGACAAGGGCAAGGCCCAATTGCATTCAGTCACGGTCGGCCGCTACCTGACCGGCAAGGTCATCATCAGCGGCGGGTTGAAGGACGGGGACAAAGTCATCATCGCCGGCGGACAACTCTTGCACCCGGACATGGAAGTCGAAATTGCCGAAAACACTTACAAGGATCTGACGTGGGGAGCCAAGCCATGAAGCCTTTATGGGCGTTGTCCATCGGGCTGGTGCTGAGCGCCTGTTCCAAAAACGAACCGCCGCCGGCGCCGGTACGGCCGGTGTTGTCGATCAAGGTCCAGACCTTGAGCGAAGAGGACCTGGGCCGATTCGCCGGCAGCATCCAGGCGCGCTATGAAAGCAATACCGGCTTTCGCGTGGGTGGGCGAATCGCCAGCCGTAACGTCGATGTCGGCGCTGAGGTGGAGAAGGGTACGCTGCTCGCCACCCTCGACCCTTCCGACCAGCAGAACCAATTGCGTTCGGCCCAGGGCGACCTGTCGAAAATTCAGGCGCAACTGATCAATGCCAAGGCCAGCGCCCTGCGCCAGCAAGCCTTGTTTGATCGTGGGGTCGGCGCGCAAGCGCAACTCGACGAGGCCAACACGGACCTCAAAACCACCCAGGCCTCCCTCGATCAGGCCCGGGCGGCCGTCAACCAGAGCAAGGACCAACTGGGCTACACCGAGCTGCGCGCCGATCATAAAGCCGTGGTCACCCAGTGGAGCGCCGAGGCCGGGCAAGTGGTAACGGCCGGTCAGCAAGTGGTGACTCTGGCGCAACCGGACATCAAGGAAGCGGTGATCGACCTGCCCGATACCCTGGTCGATCAACTGCCCAGCGATGTGGTGTTTCTGGTCGCTGCGCAGCTGGATCCGAGCATCAACACCACCGCCATCATCCGTGAAATCGAACCTCAGGCTCAAAGCGCCACACGCACCCGTCGCGCCCGCCTGAGCCTGGCTGAAACACCAGATGGCTTTCGCCTCGGCACAGCCATCAGCGTCACCCTGAGCTCGGCGATCAAGCCGCGTATCGAGTTGCCTGTCACCGCGCTGCAGGAGGTCGATGGCAAGCCACGCATCTGGGTGATTGATGCACAGAGTAAAACCGTCTCCCCCCGTGACATCACCGTGATCAGCCGTACCGACAGCACCGTGGTGCTGGCTGGCGGCGTGAAGAACGGCGAGCGGGTGGTCAGTGCCGGTGTGAACAGCCTCAAGCCGGGGCAACAAGTGAAAATCGACGAGGACAGTCAATGAAAGGGCCTTTCAACCTCTCGGAATGGGCCCTCAAGCATCAGTCGTTCATCTGGTATCTGATGTTCGTCGCGTTGTTGATGGGTGTGTTCTCGTATTTCAACCTGGGGCGCGAAGAAGACCCTTCGTTCACCATCAAGACCATGGTGATCCAGAGCAAATGGCCGGGGGCGACCCAGGAGGAAACCCTCGAACAGATCACTGACCGGATCGAGAAGAAGCTCGAGGAGCTCGACTCCCTCGACTATGTGAAAAGCTACACGCGCCCCGGCGAATCGACGGTGTACGTGAACCTGCGCGACACCACCAGTGCCAAGGACATCCCGGAAATCTGGTACCAGGTGCGCAAGAAGATCAACGACATCAAATACCAGTTCCCGCAAGGCATACAGGGGCCGTCGTTCAACGACGAGTTCGGTGACGTCTTCGGGTCGATCTACGCCTTCACCGCCGACGGCCTGACCATGCGTCAGTTGCGCGACTACGTGGAACAGGCCCGCATGGAAATTCGCGGCGTGCCGGGGCTGGGCAAGATCGAAATGGTCGGCCAGCAGGACGAAGTGCTGTACCTGAACTTCTCCACGCGCAAACTCGCTGCGCTGGGCATCGATCAGCGTCAGGTGGTGCAGAGCCTGCAAACCCAGAACTCCGTGACCCCGGCGGGTGTCATCGAGGCCGGGCCGGAGCGGATTTCGGTGCGCACTTCGGGGCAGTTCGCTTCGGAGAAAGACCTGGCCGAGGTCAACCTCAAGCTCAATGACCGCTTCTATCGTCTGGCCGACATTGCCGAAATCAGCCGCGGCTACGTCGATCCGGCCTCGCCGGAATTCCGCTTCAACGGCAAACCGGCCATCGGCCTGGCGATTGCCATGCAGAAGGGTGGCAACGTCCAGGCGTTCGGCAAGGCCCTGCACACCCGTATTGACCAGTTGACCGCCGACCTGCCGGTCGGTGTCGGCATTGACAACGTCTCCGACCAGGCCGTGGTGGTCGAGGAGGCCGTTGGCGGCTTTACCAGCGCGTTGTTCGAGGCCGTGGTGATCGTACTGTTGGTCAGCTTCGTCAGCCTTGGCGTGCGTGCCGGGCTGGTGGTGGCTTGCTCGATCCCGTTGGTGCTGGCGATGGTGTTCGTGTTCATGGAATACAGCGGCATCACCATGCAGCGGATTTCCCTCGGTGCACTGATCATCGCCCTCGGCCTGCTGGTGGACGATGCGATGATCACCGTGGAAATGATGGTTACGCGTCTGGAGTTGGGCGAGACCAAGGAGCAGGCGGCGACCTTCGCCTACACCTCCACGGCGTTCCCGATGCTCACCGGTACGCTGGTGACGGTGGCGGGCTTCGTGCCGATCGGCTTGAACGCCAGCTCGGCCGGTGAATACACCTACACTCTGTTTGCGGTGATTGCCTGCGCGATGCTGGTGTCGTGGGTGGTGGCGGTATTGTTTGCGCCGGTGATCGGCGTGCACATTCTCAGTACCAACGTGAAACCCCATGAAGGCGAACCCGGGCGTATCGGCAAGGCGTTCAACGGCGGGCTGCTGTGGTGCATGCGCAATCGCTGGTGGGCCATTGGCATCACCGTACTGTGCTTTGTACTGGCGGTGTTCAGCATGCGCTACGTGCAGAACCAGTTCTTCCCGTCTTCGGATCGGCCGGAAATCCTGGTGGACCTGAACCTGCCGCAAAACGCCTCGATCGACGAAACCCGCCGGGCCGTCGATCGCCTTGAAGCCACGCTCAAGGACGATCCGGACATCGTGCGCTGGAGCACCTACGTCGGCCAGGGTGCCATTCGCTTCTATCTGCCACTGGACCAGCAACTGCAAAACCCGTTCTACGCGCAGCTGGTGATCGTCAGCAAAGGTCATACCCGTGAGGCCATGATGCAGAAGCTTCGCGAGCGCTTGCGCAACGACTTCGTTGGCATCGGCAGTTATGTCCAGGCACTGGAAATGGGCCCGCCGGTAGGGCGTCCGATCCAGTACCGGGTCAGTGGCAAGGACGTCGACCAGGTGCGCCGACATGCCATCGACCTGGCCACTGAGCTGGACAAGAACCCGCACATTGGCGAGATCATCTACGACTGGAACGAACCGGGCAAAGTGCTGCGGATCGACATCGCCCAGGACAAGGCGCGGCAGTTGGGGTTGTCTTCGGAGGATGTGGCCAACCTGATGAACGGCATCGTCAGCGGCCAGTCGGTGACCCAGGTCGATGACGACATTTACCTGATCAACGTGGTCGGTCGCGCGGTGGATTCCGAACGCGGTACGCCGGAAACCCTGCAGAACCTGCAAATCGTCACGCCAAGCGGCACGTCGATACCGCTGCTGGCGTTCGCCACGGTGCGCTACGAACTGGAGCAGCCGCTGGTGTGGCGTCGCGATCGCCTGCCGACCATCACCATCAAGGCGGCGATACGCGACGAGATCCAGCCGACGGACCTGGTGAAAATCCTCAAGCCGTCCATCGACGATTTCGCTGCCAAATTGCCGGCGGGCTACAAGGTCGCCACCGGTGGTACGGTGGAGGAAAGCGGCAAGGCCCAGGGACCGATTGCCAAAGTTGTGCCGCTGATGCTGTTCTTGATGGCGACCTTCCTGATGATCCAGCTGCACAGCGTGCAGAAGCTGTTCCTGGTGGCCAGCGTTGCGCCGCTGGGGCTGATCGGCGTGGTGATCGCGCTGGTGCCGACAGGCACGCCCATGGGCTTCGTGGCGATCCTCGGGATTCTGGCGCTGATCGGTATCATCATTCGTAACTCGGTGATCCTGGTGACCCAGATCGAGGAATACGAACTGAAGGGCTATGCACCGTGGGATGCAGTGGTGCAGGCCACCGAACATCGGCGCCGTCCGATCCTGCTGACCGCGGCGGCGGCGAGCATGGGGATGATCCCGATTGCCCGGGAAGTGTTCTGGGGGCCGATGGCCTACGCGATGATCGGCGGGATCGTCATCGCCACCTTGCTGACGCTGCTGTTTTTGCCGGCGCTGTATGTGGCCTGGTACAAGATCCGCGAGCCGAAGAAGGATACTGTTTAAAAAGCGAGCGCTTCGCGCTCATCGCGAGCAAGCTCGCTCCCACAGGTTGACCGCAATCCACTGTGGGAGCGAGCTTGCTCGCGATGGCGTCCGAATGGGCTACACAGCTTTACGCCAGACACTCGCCAACCAGGGCTGCTGCTCCCGCGGCAGCCCTGTCGGCCGGTAGTAATGCTCCAGCTCCACAAACCCCGCCTCGATCAACAAATGCTGCCAGGCCGCCAGGTCGTGATACGACCCATAACGCGGCCCGTTCCAGCCTTCCTGATTCTCGCCACGGGGGTTGGAGCTGAACAACACGCCACCCGGTTTCAGCGCTTCCCACAACTGCTTCAACACCCGTGGTAATTCCTGACGCGGAACATGAAACAGCACCGCGTTGGCAAAGATCCCGTCGAAACGCTCGGCCGGCAGATCAAGCTTCAAAAAGTCCTGCTGCCAGACCTCGCAACCACTGTCCTCACGGGCCATCTGCGCGAGTTTTTCCGAACCGTCGAGGCCGACAGCCCTGTGGCCCATGCGGGTGAAGGTTTGCAAATCCCGACCCGGCCCGCAGCCGAAATCGAGAATATCGAAAGGCGCCTCGCCCTGAATGTGCCGCAGCAGGGCATCGATGTTCTGGCTGACGTCGTGATCGCGGGTGCCTTCACGGAAGTCTTCGGCCACTGCGTTGTAATGGCCCAGGGTGGTGGCGGTGATCTGTTCGAGGTCGTCGGGTGTTTGCTTCATGGTCGGCTGCGCGGGCAAGTGGGATGGGTCGAATATACGCCATCATGCCGGGGGCTGCTTCGCAGCCCATCGCGAGCAAGCTCGCTCCCACAATGATTCGCGCCGTGCACAAATTTGGTCTGCACTGAGGATCAACTGTGGGAGCGAGCTTGCTCGCGATGGCGTTGGTACTGACAACAGATGGCTCAGCCCTTTTTCATCCCCAGACATTCAATGGAGTGATCCACCATCGCCTTGGCAATCTCCAGCAAATGCCAGATCGAGTACACCATCGCACGGTCGGCGCCCTTGAGTTGATCGCCACACTGATACGCCGTCACCGAAGCACAACGCAGCAGATCGGCAACATAGAGCTGGGTGTCTTCGAAGCTCACGTCTTTGCTGACGTTGTAGAAGCGCATTTCATCGGGCGGTGCGGGTTGCTTGCCGGTGAGGTAGAAATCGATGGCCCGATAAAGCACGGAGCGATCTCTGAGTGAATCGTCGGTGACGGTTTCGTTGTCGGGATTTTCGGGAGGCGGATCGGGAACGGATTTTTCCATTGGTAAAACTCCTAGAGCTAATTGGAGCCAACCGATGTCGCGACTAAACGAGCAGGGGTGGCGGCTGCACGCAGGTTAGTCGACCGGTCTCTAGGCAACCCGGCGCACCCGAGGGTGCCCTGCGCACAGCCACCATAACTTTCAGGTAATGAAAACACCTGGAATGAGGTGGCGCTGTGCGCCTAGAAAGATCCGGGCGACTAAACCCGATCACTGATGAGCAGTGACGGACCGAGACTAGCCGCCGGATTTGGCAGGCGCAAGCGAGCGAAATGATCTAGGAAACTTCCTGCAAAGGAAAGGGAATAGGCCTGCGGAATGGCTGATTTCCCTGTACGAAAACTTCCCTGTCAGGGGTGGTGATCACCTGTGGCGAGGGGGCTTGCCCCCGTTGGGGTGCGAAGCGCCCCCATAACCATGCAATGAAGTATGTCAGAAACAACGAGTACGCCGGTTTTGCGACTGCTGCGCAGTCGAACGGGGGCAAGCCCCCTCGCCACAAAGGGTGTTCGCAACGTGCTTAGCGCTTGTTGAGGCCCCGCGCCAACCGATCCCCACCCAGCTGAATCACCGCCACCAACGCCACCAGCAACACAATCACCGTCAACATGATCTGGCTATCAAACCGCTGATACCCATACCGATAGGCAATGTCCCCCAGTCCACCGGCGCCAATCGCCCCGGCCATGGCCGAGGAGTTGATCATCGTCACCAGGGTGATGGTGAACCCGCCAACAATCCCCGGCAGCGCTTCCGGCAACAACACATGCCAGACGATGTGCCAGCGCCGGCAGCCCATGGCTTGCGCTGCTTCGACCAAGCCGTGGTCGACCTCGCGCAAGCTGACTTCGGCAATGCGCGCAAAGAAAGGCGTAGCGGCGATGGTCAACGGCACCACCGCGGCCCACACGCCGTAAGTGGTGCCGACGATGAGCCGGGTGAACGGAATCAAAGCGACCATCAGGATCAGGAAAGGCACCGAGCGGAACAAGTTCACGAATGCGCCCAAAGCGCGGTTCAGCGCTGGCGCTTCGTAGATGCCGCCCTTGGAACTGGTGACCAGGATCACTGCCAGCGGAATGCCCGCCAACAGCGCGATCAACGACGACACGCCGACCATCAGGAAGGTGTCGATAAAGCCCTGCAGCAAGCGATCAAACCACATAACCCAGTACCTCCACCTGTTGCGCCCAATGAGAGGCACGCTGACACAACTCCTCGGCATCGAGGGACGAGCCGGTCACCGCCAGCAGCAGTTGCCCAAGCGCATGGCCCTGAATCCGTTCCACACCGCCTTGCAACAATCGCACGCGGCCTCCGAGGGCGCTGAACAGTGCCGCCAGATCCGGTTCGTCGCGTTGGCTGCCGGTGAACTGCAAGCGCAGGACCACAGCGGCGTCGCAGGCACTCGATTGCGCCAACAGACGGCTTTGCAGTTCTTGCGGCAATGCGTGTTGCAACGGCGCCAGCAATGTCTTGCTGACCTCATGTTGTGGATTGCCGAACACTTCCCAGACCGGGCCTTGCTCGACGATTCTCCCGTGCTCCAGCACCACCACCCGATCACAGATTTCACGGATCACCACCATCTCGTGGGTGATCAGCACAATGGTCAGGCCCAGGCGTTGATTGATCTCGCGCAGCAGGCCGAGAATCGACTGCGTAGTCTCCGGGTCCAGTGCCGAGGTGGCTTCGTCACACAGCAGGATTTGCGGGTCATGCACCAGCGCCCGGGCAATGCCCACGCGCTGTTTCTGCCCGCCGGACAACTGCGCCGGGTAAGCCTTGTGTTTGGCCTGCAAACCCACCAGTTCCAGCAGTTCACGGACTTTGCGCTCGCGTTGTTCCTTGGGCACGCCAGCGACTTTCAACGGCAGTTCGACGTTCTGCCAAACTGTCTTGGCCGACATCAGGTTGAAGTGCTGGAAGATCATGCCGATGCGCCGCCGCAGCGCCACCAGTCGGTCTTCGTCGAACTCGCCGATGTCCACTTGATCGATCAGCACCCGACCGCTGCTTGGCTGTTCCAGGCGATTGATGGTGCGGATCAGCGACGACTTGCCGGCGCCGCTGCGGCCGATGATGCCGAACACTTCGCCGCGCTGGATCGCCAGGTCGATGCCGTGCAACGCGGCCACCGGTCCTTGCTGGCCGTTGTAGGTTTTACCCAGGCCGATGAAGCGTATGTGGGCATGGTTGAGTTCGGGATGCAGCTCAGTGCGCTCTGCGCTTTGCGGCTCTGGAATCTCCAGTCGCCGTTGGATGGCGGCGGTCATGCTCAGCTTTCCCAGCCGGCTTGATAGAGCTTGCCGTGGGCTTTATCCAGTGCGGCGCGCACAGCCGGTGAGTGCTGGTAGATGTCGACGAACTTGATCAGGCGCGGGTCGGTTTTGCTCTTGGGCTGGATCACGAACTGAATCACGTATTCCTTGTGATCGAGGCCATCGAACAGCAGCGCGGAGCCCGCGTCGAAGGTTTTCGACAAGCGAATGTAGGCCGGGTAGCCCTGCACCAGATCGGCATCGTCATAGGCACGTACCAGTTGCACGGCTTCGACCTGGAGGATCTTGATGTGCTTCGGGTTGGCGATGATGTCTTCTTCGGTGGCCTTGTAGCCGACGCCGGGCTTGAGGGTGATCAGCCCTGCCTTGGCCAGCAGCTGCAAGCCACGGCCGCTGTTGATCGGATCGTTGGCGATGGCCACGCTGGCGCCTTGGGGCAGTTCGTCGAAGCTTTTGTATTTCTTCGAGTAGAGACCGACGTTGTTGATGATCCCCGGCGCGAACGGCACCAGATCGAAACCTGATGCTGCCTTGGCGTTTTCCAGGAACGGGATGTGCTGGAAGTAGTTCACGTCGATGTCGCCAGCGGCGAGGCTGACGTTCGGTGCGATCCAGTCGGTGAACTCCACCAGTTCGACCTTCAGGCCTTGTTTGCCGGCTTCTTCGACCGCTGCTTCCAGGGGGATGGCGAAGGCGGCGGTAGTGCCGATTTTCAGCGGAGCGTCGGCGGCGAAGGTCACCGAGCTGAACAGGCCGAGGGCCAGGGCCAGTGCTTTGACTGGGTGGGAGAGGTAGTTCTTTTTCATGATGAGTTATCCAGTCAGTGCATTAAATTTGTGGTGTCTGTTCGGGCCTCATCGCGAGCAAGCTCGCTCCCACAGTGGATCTCGGGTGTTCACACAATCCCTGTGGGAGCGAGCTTGCTCGCGATGCTTTTAGCGTCGGTAAGTCGAGCCGGTATGTTGCTCAGGCAGATGCGCCTCCCGCTGAAACAGCTTTTCGCGCAAGGTCCCGTCGTCGTACGCGGTCTTGTAAGAGCCCCGCCGTTGCAACTCGGGGATCACCAGCTCGATGAAGTCCTCATAGCTTTCCGGCGTGACGATGCGGGTCAGGTTGAAGCCATCCAGCCCGGTCTCGGCGATCCACGATTCCAGTTCATCCGCCACTTGCTGCGGTGAACCGACCACGGTGATGTAGCGACCGCCGAGGGCGTGTTGTTCGAGTAATTTGCGTCGGGTCCAGTCGTTGTTTTGCAGATGCTTGGTGGCGGACTGGATGGCGTTGCTCTTCACGTACTGGATCGGCTCGTCGATTTCGTACTGAGAAAAATCGATCCCGGTGGACGCCGAGAAGTGCGCCACGCCGGCCTCTGCACTGGCGTAGCTCAGGTACTCGGCGTGCTTGGCCCAGGCCAGCTCCTCGGTGGCGCCAACGATCACGTTCAGGCCCATGAACACCTTGATGTCCTCGGGATTGCGCCCCGCTTCGACGGCGCTGGCGCGCACCTTGTCCACCTGCGCCTTGGTCGATGCCTTGGTCTGGCCGCTGATGAACACGCATTCGGCATGTCGCCCGGCGAACAGCAAACCGCGATCCGAGCTGCCGGCTTGGAACAGCACCGGCGTGCGCTGGGGCGAGGGTTCACACAGGTGATAACCCTCGACCTGATAGAACTCGCCCTTGTGCTCGACCTTGTGCACTTTGTCCGGCTGCGCGTAGATCCGTTGCCGTGGATCGTTGAGCACCGCGCCGTTTTCCCAACTGCCTTCCAGGAGTTTGTAAAGCACCTCCAGGTACTCGTCGGCCTGGTCATAACGACGGTCATGCTCGACTTGTTCGCTCAGGCCCATGGCCTTGGCGGCGCTGTCGAGATAGCCGGTGACGATGTTCCAGCCGACCCGCCCACGGCTCAGGTGATCCAAGGTCGACAGGCGGCGGGCGAACAGATACGGCGCTTCGTAGGTGAGGTTGGCGGTCAGGCCGAAACCGAGGTTTTTCGTCACCGCCGCCATGGCCGAGACCAGCAGCAGCGGATCGTTGACCGGCAACTGGATCGACTCTTTCAACGGCACGTCCACCGAGTTCTGGTAGACGTCGTAGACCCCGACGATGTCGGCGATGAACAGACCGTCGAACAGCCCGCGCTCCAGCAGCTGCGCCAGTTCGGTCCAGTACTCGAGGGTGTTGTAGCGGGTTGATGTGTCGCGCGGGTGCGTCCACAAACCGTGGTTGATGTGCCCGATGCAGTTCATGTTGAACGCGTTGAGCAGGATCTTCTTTTTCGCGGCGGTCATCAAATGGTCCCCCGCAGTGGCGGGTTTTCATCGTTGAGGTAGTAATTGCCGACAGCGTGGTACTTCCAGCGCACCGGGTCGTGCAGGGTGTGCACCCGGGCGTTGCGCCAGTGGCGATCCAGGCTGTGCTCAATCAGGGTCGCCTGGCTGCCGGCCAGTTCGAACAGTGTGCTGCCGGCGGCCAGGGAGATTTCGGTGCTGAGGGCGCGTGCTTCGGCGACGGCAATCGAGGTGGCCGCGACGGTCTCGGCATTCGTGTCGGCCTGGGCCTTGTCGAGGAATTCACCGGCACGTTCCAGCAGCGCCTCGGCGGCGTGCAGGCGAATGCTCAGGTGGCCGAAGCTCTTGAGGGTCAGCGGATCGTCCGTGGCTTTTTCGTGGGTGGCGTCGATCCAGGGCCGGGTTTTCGTGCGCACGAAATGCAGCGCATCTTCATACGCGGCGCGGGCGATGCCGGTGTCGATGGCGGCATGGAGAATCTGCGCCAGCGGGCCGACCGGAGTCGGGCGCTCGAAAGCGCTTTGAAAGGGGATCACATCTTCGGCTGCGACGTAGACATCTTCGAACACCACCGAACCGCTGCCGGTGGTGCGCTGGCCGAAGCCGCTCCAGTCGTCGATCACGCTCAGGCCCTTGCTGTTGCGCGGGACGAACGCCAGTTGCTGCACGCCGTTTTCATCCACCACCGAGGTGGGAATGCGCTGGGCGTAGATCGCGCCCGTGGCGTAGAACTTGCGACCGTTGATGCGATAGCCGCTGGCGTCGCGAGTCAGGCTCGTGACGCGATCGTGTGCGGTTTTAGTGCCGAGTTCGGCCAACGCATTGCCGAAGCGTTGACCGGCCAAAACCTCGGCGTACAGGCGTTGCTTCTGCTCGTGGCTGCCGTTCACCCGCAGTACTTCGAGGGCATAGAAATGGTTTTGCGGGATCTGCCCCAGGGAGCCGTCGGCCCGGGCGATCAAGGCGATGACCTTGGCCAGGGTGACGTTGGAAACGCCGGCGCCGCCATACTCTTTCGGCACGCTGATGCCCCACAGGCCCGATCGGGAAAACACTTCCAGTTCCGGGTGTGGCAAGCGGCGTAAACGGTCGCGTGTGGCGCTGTCGCGTTTGAAGTCTTCGGCAAGGTCGCTGGCGACGATCAGCGCTTGTTCATCGCTGGCGATGACCGCGACGTGGTGAGAACTTGTCATATGTTTCTCCAGATGTCTGGTCGTCAGATCCAGGAATGGCGATTAGGCAGCGTGCCGTTGAGGCGATAGGCGCCGACCGCGTGATACTTCCAGCGCACCGGGTCGTGCAGGGTGTGCACCCGGGCGTTGCGCCAGTGACGGTCGAGGTTGAATTCGGCGAGGGTCGCGCGGCTGCCGGCCAGTTCGAGCAGCTTTTCGCTGGCCAGCAACGAAATCTCGGTGGTCAGCACTTTGGCTTCGGCCACGGCAATCGAGGCGCGGGCGGCGGACTCGGCGGTGAGTGGTGCGGCGCTGACGTCATCGAGCACTTGCCCGGCCTTGCGCAGCAGTGCTTCGGCGGCGTGCAGTTCGATTTTCAACCTGCCGATATCGGCGATCACGTACAGGTCATCACTGGCCCGCTCGACCTTGGCGTCGATCCATGGCCGGGCGCGGGTTTTCACGAAGTCGATGGCGTCGTCGATGGCGCCTCGGGCGATGCCGGCGTCGATGGCCGCTTGAATCAGCTGCGAGACGGCACCCTGGATGTTCGGCGTGTCGTTGATCCGCCAGTTATCCACCACCAGTTCGGGATCGGCCTGCACGTTGTTGAGCAAAATCGTGCCGCTGGCGGTGGTGCGCTGACCAAAACCGGACCAGTCATCGACAATGCGCAATCCCGGTGTGCCACGACGGATGAACGCCAGCACCTGCTTGCCATCGTCGTTCAGCGCTTTGACCGCGACCCAATGAGCGAACAGTGCGCCGGTGGAATAGAACTTCTGGCCATTGAGGACGCCGTCAGCGGTGATGCGCGCCTTCAGTTCCAGGGTGTTTTTGGTGCCGCGTTCCGGCCCGGCATTGCCGATGCGCCAGCCTTCCAGGACGCTTTTGAACAGTTGTTGTTTCTGCGCTTCGGTGGCGCTGCCGAGCACTAGGTTAAGAATGCCGAACTGGTTTTGCGGGATCTGCCCAAGCGCCGGGTCGGCGGCGGAAATGATCGCGAAGACCTCGGCCAGGGTGACGAACGAAACCTGCGGGCCACCGTACTCGCGGGGGATGGAAATACTGCCCAGGCCGCTGCGGGTGAACTGCTCGATTTCCGACCATGGGAGCTTGCGCTGCTGGTCTCGTTTGGCTGCTTGCTGGCGGGCGACTTGCGCCAGTTCGTGGGCCGCCTTGATGGCTTGAGCGTCGTTGCGCAAGATTTGTGCGGGCAACAACAGCGGGGCGATGTCCAGGTCACTCTGGACGATTGCATCTGCCAGACTGGACATCAGTGCCGCTCCTTGGCTGCACGCAATGCCCTGGCGATCTGCACTGGGGTGATTGTGTTCCGGACCATACCTACCTCACATCTTATGGAAGCGCCGCTTGTGGCGGCGCATGAAAACAAGGATGTCCGGTGGTCCGGTGTATATACCCTAAACGTGTATAAATATTTTATGAACTAACTTTTAGGAATATGTATAGAAGGGTGTTCTCGAGGGAGAGCGCAATCCCTGTGGCGAGGGGGCTTGCCCCCGTTCGACTGCGCAGCAGTCGCAAAACCTTTCTCCACGATTTATTTGAATGGACTCAATTGCAGGGTTTTGGGGGCGCTTCGCACCCCAACGGGGGCAAGCCCCCTCGCCACAGAAGCGGTATTCATTGCTTGCGGGGTTCGGCGGCCTTGAGCACTTTTTTCGGGGGGACTTTCAGATAAGGATTGGCGCAACCGATTTTCAGCGTACGGGCTGGCGCCCAGCGGGAGTTGTTTCCCACCCGGTCGAGAATGCAGTACGTCACTTCCAGCCGCAGGTCTTCACCGGCTTCGAGGATGATGGCCGGCGGTATCCAGACCTGAATCGGCTGACCCACATCGGTGGCCTTGAGCCGTGGCAGATCCATGCGCACATCGCCCCAGCGCAGGGTGATTTCGTCGTCGACGGCCATGTTCAGGTACGGCTCGATGGTCAAGGGAACACCGCGCTTGACCTGGCTCGGATTGACCCCCTGACGGCGAATCGCCTCGGGAATGCTCACCGGTGCCAGGCACTGGTTTTCATCGCCGCACAGCGCGGAGGGTTGGCCGCCTGGGCAGTCGAGTTTGATCTGCACGTTTCGGCTGGCCGAAATCACCGGGTCTCGACCCACCTGCATGACCCGGTAGTGAATGCGCGAGGTCCCGTTGGCGACAAAACTTTCAGGCACCCGCAGCTGCACCGGTTGGCCGACAGCGCTGGCCGTCAGCACGCGGGAGGCCACGTAGCAGTTGTCCCAGAACAGTTCGATCAGGTCACCTTCGTCCATGGCGGGGTAGGGCGCCACATCGATCAGCAGGTGCGCCGCGCAAGTGACGTTGATGCCGGTCTTGTTGGATTGCGCCAAGGTCGGGGCCACAAGCGCGGATTTGTTCGAGGTGCTTTTCATGAAGTCTCCTTGAAGTCTTGCAGCGAAGTCCGTTTCTGGGAATTCAAAAACTAAATATCGAACAGCAAAACCATTCATTATTTTTAATTGAAATAATGAGTTTGGCGTGAAGAGTGATGTTGGTCGGAGACTAGATAAGAGTCAGGGGGAGCAAGTGTCAATAAGATTTATTAGTTGTGGGTGATGCGTGATGTTATTCAGAAAGTTCCTACGGCGCAAAGTAAGTAAACCATGCCGCTGCGTCGAATTTGTCCGCTGAAAGTGGCTGAAGTCGGGCGGCTCGGCGGGCGTTGTTGGCCAGGTGCTGCGAAAGGAACATGGTGGAGATAGGGGGGTTAATTGTTGCGATGCATATATATGTACCGCGCGCGCGTACAAAATATGTATATGGAATAGATGGGTTTAGTTTGGTATTGATGAGGTGTTTTTTCGGGGGTGTCACTTCCGTCCATGGAAGATGACCATTGTTGAGCAGGGTTGTTAGTTGTGGGCGTTATTCAGGAACTTGCTGAGAAACTGTTTTGTCCGCTCCTCTTTCGGGTTGGCAAACAATGCCTTCGCTTCGCCTTGCTCGACGATCACACCCTTGTCGAAAAACACCACACGGTTGGCCACGTCCCGGGCAAAGCCCATTTCGTGGGTAACGATCACCATGGTGCGCTTCTCTTCGGCCAGGCCGCGGATGGTCGCCAATACCTCGCCCACCAGCTCCGGGTCGAGGGCCGAGGTCGGCTCATCGAACAGGATCACTTCCGGCTCCATCGCCAGCGCCCGGGCAATCGCCACGCGCTGTTGCTGGCCACCGGAGAGGCGACGCGGGTAAGCGTCCTCCTTGCCCGCCAGGCCGACCTTGGCCAAGAGCTTCTTACCCAGGGCAACGGCGTCGGCATGTGGGGTCTTCTTGACCACGATCGGGCCTTCGATGACGTTTTCCAGGGCGGTGCGATGGGGGAACAGGTTGAAGTTCTGGAACACGAAACCTACGTGCTGGCGCAAACGCCGCACCAGGCTCTGCTGCTGGTTCAGGGGACGGCTGGTATCGACCTCGATATCGCCGACCTTGATCCGGCCGCTGGTGGGTTCTTCCAGAAAATTCAGGCAGCGCAGGAAGGTGGTCTTGCCCGAACCGCTAGGGCCGATGATCGCGACCACCTCGCCTTCCTTGACCTCAAGATCGATGCCGTTGAGCACGACTTGACCCTTGAACTGCTTTGTCAGTTTTTCCACGACAATCATCGGGTCAGGACTCCTGGTCGTGCCGATTGACCCGCGCTTCCAGCTGGTTCTGCAGGTGCGACAGCACCGTGGCCAGGACCCAGTAGATCAGTGCGGCGGCAAGATACATGGTGAAGATTTCGAAGGTGCGGGCGGTGATCAGCTGCGCCTGACGGAACAGTTCCGGCACCTGGATGGTAGCGGCCAGCGCGGTGTCCTTGACCAGCGAAATGAAGCTGTTGCCCAGTGGCGGCAATGCGGTGCGCATCGCCTGCGGCAGGATGGCCCGGCGCAGAGTCTGCGCGCGGGTCATGCCGATACTGGCAGCCGCTTCCCACTGGCCACGCTCGATGGAGCTGATCGCGGCACGCAGGATTTCACAGGCGTAGGCGGCCATGTTCAGCGAGAAGCCGATCAGGGCCGCTGGCAGCGGATCCAGTTCCAGACCCAATTGCGGCAAGCCGTAATAGATCACGAACAGTTGCACCAGCAACGGCGTGCCGCGAAAGAACGACACGTAGATGCGGGCGATCCAGCTCACCAGTTTGAAGCGCGACAGGCGCATCAGCGCCAGACCGAACCCCATCACCAGGCCGAAGAACATCCCGCCCAGGCTGAGGATGACCGTGTAATACGCGCCCTTGAGCAGAAAGGGCGCGGAGTCCAGTGCGAGTTGAAAAGCTTCTTCCATTATTGAGTGACGTCAGCGCTGAAGTATTTTTCCGAAAGCTTTTTCAGCGTACCGTCGGCGCGCAGCTTGTCGATGGCTTTGTTCACAGCTGCCAGCAGCTCAGGCTCGCCTTTGCGCAGGGCAATACCGGCTTCCTGACGGGAGAACGCATCACCGGCAGCGGTGGTGTCCTTGGCTTTCTTGGCGTATTCGAGCGCGGCCAGGCGGTCGATCAGAATGGCGTCGATGCGGCCGACACGCAGGTCCTGGAACTTGGTCGGATCATCTTCGTAGGTGCGGACGTCAGCCTTGGGCACATTTTCTTTCACCCACTGCTCGTAGTTGGTGCCCAGGCCTACGCCGACTTTCTTGCCAGACAGGTCAGCGGCGGACTTGATGTTCAGCTCGGCGGCCTTCTTCGTCAGCACCAGCGCCTGAATACCGGAAACGGTGTACGGCTCGGAGAAGTCATACTTCTTCTTGCGCTCTTCGGAGATGGTCACCTGGTTGATCACTGCGTCCAGACGCTTGGATTCCAGGGCCGCGAGGATGCCGTCCCATTTGGTCGGTTGCAGCTTGACCTTCACGCCCAGCTCTTTGGCCAGGGCTTCGGAGAACTCGACTTCGAAGCCGGCCAGTTTGCCGTCGGCGTCGACGAAACTGAACGGTGGGTAGGTGCCTTCCAGGCCGACGTTGATTACGCCTTTGTCCTTGATTTGTTGCAGTTGCTCACCGGCAACCGCCTGGCCAATCAGGCCGGCGCTCAGTGCCAGGCCCAGCGAACCCACCAGCAGATTGCGACGTAGTGCGGAAAAATTCATGACAAGCCCCTGTGTTTTCTTATGGAAGACGCTTTTGCGAAAATTTGGCGAAATCGGGAATTAAGCGACAGCGCTATCCTGCCTTAAAGCAGCGAATGCGTCTCTCGGGAAATTCGCCTGTAGCATGACTATATGATGGCGTTTTTAGATTGGAAAATAATAATTAATCTTCTGGTTATTCCATTTTGGAATAGCTTGTGTTTTTACTGTGGGAGCGAGCTTGCTCGCGATGGTCGTCAACGATAACGCTTGCAACCTGACACCCCGCGGTGCCCTGTCGTCCATCGCGAGCAAGCTCGCTCCTACAGGAAATCCTTGTAGGCAAACAGCGCCGGTGCCCCGCCGGTGTGCAGGAAGATAATCGGCCCCTCGTTGAAACGCTGACGGCCGATACCGTCCAGCAAGCCCGCCATGGCCTTGCCAGTGTAGACCGGGTCCAGCAGCAAGCCTTCCTGACTCGCCAGCAGCTTCACCGCTGCCAGTGTGCCGGCATTCGGCTCGCCATAACGCGGAGCGAAATACTCATCCCACAACTCGACCTTGAAAGCCTCCGGCAGGCTGACGCCCAGCAACTCGGCGGTGCGTTCGGCCAGACCTTGAACCTTTGGTCGCTGATCTTCATCGCTGCGCGAAACCGTCACGCCAATCACTGGCAGATCCGGCAGCGCTTCACTCAAGGCCAGTGCCAGGCCGCTGTGGGTACCGGCGCTGCCCGAGGCCAGGACCACGGCGGCGAACTTCAGGCCGGTGTCTTTGATCTGCTCGGCCAGTTCCAGCCCGGCGCGTACGTAACCCAGGGCGCCCAAGGCATTGGAACCACCGATCGGCACCAGGTACGGCTTCTTGCCGTTGCTGCACAGTCGGTTGGCCAGGGCTTGCAGTTGCTCGTCGGCGTTGTCGAGGTTTTCCACCAGTTCGACTTTGGCATCGAACAGGTCGAGCAGCAGGCGGTTGCCGTTGCCGGTGTAATTGCTGTCGTCAGTACCGAGAGGATTTTCCAGAAGGGCTACGCAGCCCAGACCCAACTTTGCGGCAATGGCAGCTGTCTGGCGCACGTGGTTCGACTGCAGAGCCCCCGCGGTGATCAAGGTGTCGGCACCCTGGGCCAAGGCATCGGCGGCCAGGTATTCGAGTTTGCGCAGCTTGTTGCCGCCCATCGCCAACGGCGTCAGGTCATCGCGCTTGACGTACAGGTCGCGGCCCAGCCAGGTCGACAGGCGTTCGAGTTTTTCCAGGGCGGTGGGCTGACCGAGCAGGTCGAGGCGGTTAAAGCGGGCGAGCTGTTGTTTGATCATGAGTCCATACTGGCGGTTGAAGATCTCAGGACTATAGGCACGCCCAAAAGCCGGGGCAACCGTCAATCGCTTATAGCCAATCGAACTGAGCACAGCACTATTGGTTCTTAATTTGCCTCGCGACCCTTGCCGTAAAGTAATCGCCGTCAGTGCGGCCAGACAGTCCGGCCGCCCGTGAGGAGTTTTTACCGTGAGTGAGCGTTCCAGCCATTGGCAATTGCAGACCATCGTCAGCCAGCTGCGCACGGCACGTGAACAGTGGCGTGCACAAAACGGCCGGGCCAGCGGCGAGCAGGGCGGTCGCGAATTGCCGTCCCGCGCAGCCATGGCGGAGATTCTCGAAGCGCTGTGCGGTGCGTTGTTCCCGATGCGCCTGGGGCCGGTTGACCTGCGCGAAGAGAGCGAAGATTTCTACGTCGGCCACACCCTCGATGTGGCGCTGAATGCGCTGTTGGCCCAAGCGCGGCTCGAATTGCGCTACGCCGCGCGCCACAGTGCCCAGGCCGAGACTGAAGTCGAAGCCAAAACCATCCAGATCATTCAGGACTTCGCCCTCGCGTTGCCAGGGTTGCGCAGCCTGTTGGACACTGACGTATTGGCTGCCTATCACGGTGACCCGGCGGCGCGCAGTGTCGATGAAGTGCTGTTGTGCTACCCGGGGATTCTGGCGGTGATTCACCATCGTCTGGCCCACCATTTGTATCGCGCCGGGTTGCCGCTGCTGGCGCGGATCAGCGCGGAAATCGCTCACTCGGCCACCGGCATCGACATTCACCCTGGAGCGCAGATCGGCCGCAGTTTCTTCATCGACCACGGGACGGGTGTGGTGATTGGCGAAACTGCGATCATCGGCGAGCGCGTGCGGATCTATCAGGCGGTGACTTTGGGCGCCAAGCGCTTCCCGGCGGACGAAGACGGTCAGTTGCAGAAAGGCCAGCCACGACACCCGATAGTCGAGGATGACGTGGTGATTTATGCCGGGGCGACGATTCTGGGGCGGATCACCATCGGCCAGGGTTCGACCATCGGCGGCAACGTCTGGCTGACCCGCAGCGTGCCGGCGGGCAGCAACCTGACCCAGGCAAATCTGCAGCATGATGATGGGGCGCAGAAGTAGGCCTCTAAATCTCCACTGATTTCTCAGACCTCATCGCGAGCAAGCTCGCTCCCACAGGGGGACGCGGTCAACTGTGGGAGCGAGCGTGCTCGCGATTGGATTTCAAGCCGAATCGAACCAGTGGCCCTGATCTGATCCTGCGCCGAACCCTCCCTTGAGCTAGCGTAATACCAGTACCGCCGAGCCCTGCGATTAGTCCTTAGCCCCCTATCCATGTTTAACTTGAACGTTCATTCAAGTTAAACCGGCGGTTCGCTGCCCGCTCACAACAGGAGGCTTGCCTTTGCTGAGTCCGATTTCTACAGCCACGTTTTACCCCTTCGAGGTGCACCGAACATGAGTGCATCGTCCATCCCTCCAAGCGGCCTGATCCGCATGAATCCGCCGGTGTTCTGGTTCTCGGCAAGCTTCATTCTGTTGTTTGGTGTCGTTGTCATCGCCATGCCCGAGCAGGCCGGTGCCTGGTTGCTGGCGGCGCAAAACTGGGCGGCCAACACGGTCGGCTGGTATTACCTGCTGGCGATGACCCTGTATCTGGTCTTCGTGGTGGTCACCGCCTTGTCCGGCTACGGCAAGATCAAGCTCGGTGCCGACCACGACGAACCCGAATTCAGTTATTTGTCCTGGGCCGGCATGCTGTTCGCCGCCGGGATCAGCATCACCCTGTTTTTCTTCTGTGTGTCCGAGCCGCTGACCCACATGCTGAAACCGCCCCAGGGCGAGGCCGGTACGGCAGATGCTGCGCGCCAGGCGATGCAGATTCTGTTTCTGCACTGGGGCCTGCATGGCTGGGGCGTGTTCGCCTTTGTCGGCATGGCGCTGGCCTACTTTGCCTACCGGCATAACCTGCCACTGGCCCTGCGCTCGGCGCTGTATCCGCTGATCGGCAAGCGCATCAATGGCCCCATCGGCTACGCGGTGGATGGTTTCGGCATCATTGCCACGGTGTTCGGCCTCGGTGCCGATATGGGCTTCGGTGTGTTGCACCTCAACTCGGGCCTGGACTACCTGTTCGGCATCGCCCATACCCAATGGGTTCAGGTCGGCCTGATCACCTTGATGATGGGCGCTGCGATCATCGTTGCCGTATCCGGCGTCGACAAGGGTGTGCGGGTCATGTCCGACATCAACATGCTGCTGGCCTGTGCGCTACTGCTGTTCGTGTTGTTCGCCGGCCCCACGCAGCACCTGCTCAACACCCTGATCCAGAACCTTGGCGATTACCTCGGCGCCTTGCCGATGAAGAGTTTCGACCTCTACGCTTACGACAAACCCAGCGACTGGCTGGGCGGCTGGACAGTGTTCTACTGGGCCTGGTGGATAGCATGGTCACCGTTCGTGGGCCTGTTCATCGCTCGGATTTCCCGTGGTCGCACCATCCGCGAGTTCGTCTTCGGCGTGCTGTTGATTCCGCTCGGCTTCACCCTGGCGTGGATGTCGATCTTCGGCAACAGCGCCATCGATCAAGTGCTCAATCACGGCATGAGCGCGCTCGGCATGTCGGCCATCGACAATCCGTCGATGACGCTCTACCTGCTACTGGAAACCTACCCGTGGAGCAAAACCGTCATTGCGGTCACGGTGTTCATCAGCTTCGTGTTCTTCGTCACCTCCGCCGACTCCGGCACCGTGGTGCTGTCGACGCTGTCCGCCAAGGGCGGAAATCCTGATGAAGACGGGCCGAAATGGCTGCGGGTTTTCTGGGGCGCGATGACCGCATTGGTGACCAGCGCGCTGCTGTTTTCCGGCAGTATCGATGCGTTGAAGTCGGCGGTGGTCCTGACCTCGTTGCCGTTCTCGCTGATCTTGCTGTTGATGATGTGGGGGCTGCACAAGGCGTTTTATCTGGAATCGCAGAAGCAAATTGCGCAGATGCATTCCTTGGCACCGGTGTCCGGTTCACGGCGGGGCGGTTGGCGCCAGCGCCTGAGTCAGGCGGTGCATTTCCCGTCGCGGGATGAGGTCTACCGTTTCCTCGATACGACGGTGCGTCCGGCGATTGAAGAAGTGTCTGCCGTGTTCACCGAAAAGGGTTTGCACGTAGCGACACACCCGGACCCGGCCAATGACAGCGTCAGCCTGGAAATCGGCCATGGCGACCAGCATCCGTTCGTTTATCAGGTGCAGATGCGCGGCTATTTCACGCCATCGTTCGCCCGTGGCGGCATGGGTTCCAAGCAACTCAACAATCGCCGTTACTACCGGGCCGAAGTGCATTTGAGTGAGGGCAGTCAGGATTACGATCTGGTGGGTTACTCCAAGGAACAGATCATCAACGACATCCTCGACCAGTACGAACGGCACATGCAGTTCCTGCATCTGGTGCGTTGATCAAGGCCTTCACGTTTCGGTGGTCAACACCATGAACAACACCAGCGCCGCCACCGGGACACCGAACACGGCGCTACCGACCACCAGTTCGCTGCTCAATGGCTGGCCGGCATGCACTATGCCGACTGCGCCATTGATTAGCGTTAGCGCCAGCCACAGCAGGATAAAACTGTAGGCCAGGGTCTGGCGGGTGAAGCCGACTTTCTCGCCGATGTAGAGCATCAGCGCCAGGAGAATCAGGCCGAAGGTGATGATGATGGTGGTGTGCATGAACTGTCCCGCCCTTCAGATGTGCATTGCTTTGGAGGCAGCCATCGCGAGCAAGCTCGCTCCCACATTGATCTTGGTTGCTCACAAAATTTGTGCTCAAAGGAGATCCCCTGTGGGAGCGAGCTTGCTCGCGATTGGGGGCGCTGCGGTCTCAGTGTGAACTCAGTTAAACCAACCCGCCATTCACCCGCAAAATCTGCCCATTGACCCAACCTGAATCCGGCCCCGCCAGAAACGACACGACACGGGAAATGTCCTCCGGCTGCCCCAGACGCTCCAGCGGCGCCATTTTGGCGAAGGTCTGAATCTGTTCTTCGCTCTTGCCATGCAGGAACAAGTCGGTGGCCACGGGCCCGGGAGCCACCGCGTTGACGGTGATGTTGCGCCCGCGCATTTCCTTGGCGAATACCTGGGTCAGAGATTCCACTGCCGCTTTGCTGGCGATGTACACCGCGTAGCCCGGCAGGTTCATGCCGACGGTGCTGCTGGAGAAGTTGATGATCCGGCCACCGCTGTTCAGGCGGGTTGCCGCTTCACGCAGGGTATTGAAGGTACCGCGAGCGTGGATGTTGAAGTTCTGCTCGAACAGTTCGTCGCTGTGTTGCGCCAGCGGCAGCACTTTGAGGGTTCCGGCGTTGTTCACCAACACATCGACCTTGCCGAACTGGGTTTCAACCTCGTCGAACATCCGGCGTACGTCGTCGGCGTTGGCTACATCGGCCTTGATCGCCAGGGCCTGGCAACCGGCCTGACGCAGCTCCACCACCAGTTTCGACGCTTCGGTGGCGCTGCTGGCGTAGTTGATGGCAACGGCGAAACCTTCGCTGGCCAGTTGTTTGGCGATGACCGCGCCAATGCCGCGGGAGGCGCCGGTCACGATGGCAACTTTCGGAGTCTGATGAGCCATGTTGGTGTTCCTGTTGATGGGGTGTGAAGCCAATTTCACATGTTTACTCAGGGCGATAAATGCACGAGAGTTGCCTTGACTGTTCAATAATCGCCAACAATCGAGTGCCTGGAGTGAGCTGTGGACCAAGTCAAAGCGATGAGGGTTTTTGTGCGGATCTACGAGCGCAGCAGCTTCACGCAGGCTGCCGATGACCTGAACCTGCCTCGCGCGACGCTGACCCACACCTTGAATCAGTTTGAGGCCTGGCTGGGTACGCGTTTGTTGGAGCGCAGCACGCGTAAAGTGCGTCCGACGCTGGATGGCGAGGCGTACTACCTGCGTTGCGTGCAACTGCTGGCAGAGCTGGAAGAAGCGGAATTGGCGTTTCGCGGTGTGGCACCGAAGGGGCGGTTGCGGGTGGACTTGCACGGGACATTGGCCAAGCACTTCGTGATCCCGGCTTTGCCACAATTCATGGCGCGTTATCCCGACATCGAGCTGTCCATCAGCGAGGCTGACCGCTTTGTCGACCTGATCGCCGAAGGCGTCGACTGTGTGCTGCGCGCCGGCACTTTGAGCGACTCCGCGCTGATCGGAAAACGTGTCGCCAACCTACGCCAGATCACCTGCGCCAGCCCTGCCTATCTGCGTAAGAACGGCGAGCCCAAAAGCCTCGACGACCTGAAGAACCACCGCGCGGTGAACTACGTCTCACGCACCACCGCCAAGTTGTTCCCGTTCGAATTCATGGTGGACGGCGAACTCAGGGAAGTGACCATCGATGGCGCCGTTTCGGTGTTCGGCGCCGAAATCTACGCAGCCTCGGCCATCGCCGGACTGGGCTTGATCCAGTGCCCGCATTACCGGATGGAAACGCAGATCGCCCAGGGGCTGGTGAAGGAAATCCTCACCGAGACACCGCCACCGCCAATGCCGGTGTCAGTGCTTTATCCACACAATCGACACATGTCGCCACGGGTTCGGGTATTTGTGGATTGGTTGGGAGAGGTGTTTGCGCAGGCCCGGTAGCTGGTAAGTGGGGAAGCATATGAAACGTTTCAGCCATTAGTCGAATCCGGGGTTTTCTGGCGTTTGTCCGGGCGTATGCTGTGCGACTGGCAAAGCAGTCGATACCAGATTCAAGACAGACAAGAGAGGACTCGATGACTTACACCGCTGCCGAAAACCGCTACGACTCCATCCCTTACCGTCGCGTGGGCCGCAGCGGCTTGGTGCTGCCGGCGCTGTCGTTGGGCCTGTGGCACAACTTCGGCGACAGCACGCCGATCGATACCCAGCGCGCGTTGTTGCGCACGGCATTCGATCTGGGCATCAACCATTTCGACCTGGCCAACAACTACGGCCCGCCGTATGGCAGCGCCGAGATCAACTTCGGCCGTTTACTGCGCGAAGACTTCAAGCAGTACCGCGACGAGCTGATCATTTCCAGCAAGGCCGGTTGGGACATGTGGCCCGGCCCTTACGGTCAGGGCGGCGGTTCGCGCAAGTACGTGCTGGCCAGCCTCGACCAGAGCCTGCAACGCCTGGGTGTGGACTACGTCGACATCTTTTATTCCCACCGCTTCGATCCGGACACCCCGCTGGAAGAAACCGCCAGCGCACTGGCCACTGCGGTGCAGCAGGGCAAGGCGCTGTACATCGGCATTTCGTCCTATTCCGGGGTGAAAACCCGCGAAATGGCGGCGTTGCTCAAAGAGTGGAAAGTGCCGCTGCTGATTCACCAACCGGCCTACAACCTGCTCAATCGCTGGGTTGAAAAAGACTTGCTGGATACCACCGACGAACTCGGCACGGGCGTGATTGCCTTCACGCCGCTGGCGCAGGGATTGCTGACCGATAAATACCTCAACGGCGTGCCGACGGATGCACGGGTCAATCGTCCGGGCGGTGGTTCGTTGCAGGCATCGCACTTGTCCGAGGCCAACATCGCCCAGGTGCGGGCACTCAACGAAATCGCCAGGCGTCGTGGCCAGAGCCTGGCGCAACTGGCGCTGGCCTGGACCCTGCGCGATCCTCGGGTCACTTCGGCCTTGATTGGCGCAAGCCGGCCGGAGCAGATCATCGATAACGTCGGGGCGTTGAAGAACCTGAGCTTTAGTGCAGAGGAACTGGCGGAGATTGACCGGTTTGCCCAGGAGGGCGGGATCAATCTTTGGGAGAAGCCTTCGACGGCGGAGTAACTTGTCGGCGTCAGTTCCGTCCCCATCGCGAGCAAGCTCGCTCCCCGTGTCGTACACAAAGCCTGTGAACACCGCCGAACCTGTGGGAGCGAGCTTGCTCGCGATGGGGCCATCAAGGTCAGTACAAAAACTGGCTGTTCAACGAAAGAAAGGCACATCCCCCAACACCGTCGCCCGCTGCATCACCCGCCGCGCCGGCCGGTAGTCATCCACCGCGTAATGCTGGGTCACGCGGTTATCCCAGAATGCGATGTCGTCTTTCTGCCAGCGCCAGCGAATGGTGAATTCCGGCCGCGTTGAATGGGCGAACAGGAACTTCAGAATCGCCTCACTCTCGGTTTCCGACAGCTCGTTGATCTTCGAAGTGAAACCTTCGTTGACGAACAGCGAGCGGCGCCCGCTTACCGGGTGCGTGCGGATCACCGGGTGCGACAGCGGCGGATTCTTGCGCCGTGCTTCTTCCCATTGGGCCAGTGCCTGGGGCGTGTTGCCATAGCGCTCCAGCGGAAACGAACGGGTGAAGTCATGGGTGGCGGTCAGACCTTCGAGCAAGGTTTTCAGCGGCGTCGACAGGGCTTTATAGGCGGCAATTCCGCTGGCCCATAACGTGTCGCCACCAAACTCCGGCAGCAGCTTGGCACTGAGCACCGCGCCCATGGCCGGGGTCGGCAGGAAGGTCACGTCGGTGTGCCAGATCGCGTTGTCGCGCACGTCGGTGACGGCGGTGTCGAGGATCAGCACTTCCGGTTGTTCCGGCACATTGGGGTAGATCGGGTGAATGTGCAGGTCGCCGAAATTCGCGGCGAATCGCGCCTGTTGCTGTGGCGTGATCGGCTGGTCGCGGAAGAACAGCACCTGATGCTTGAGCAGGGCCTGTTCGATGGCATCGCGCTGTTCCAGGTTCAGCGGCTGGCTGATGTCGATGCCGCTGATCTGTGCGCCGAGGGCGGAGCTTAGGGGGACGATGGTCAAGTCACTCATGGTGATTCTCTTGAAATTCGGGGGTGTTGATTACTGTGGGAGCGAGCTTGCTCGCGATAGCGATATGTCAGTCACAACAGTGGTGTCTGACACTCTGCAATCGCGAGCAAGCTCGCTCCCACAGGGTTTCTTACAGGGTAATCATTCAGTGAACCTGGCCATGCCACGGCACCAGTTTGCGTTGCAGGGCACGCAGGCCGAGCTCCATTGCGAAGGCGATCATTGCGATCACCAGAATCCCCAGTACCACCACATCGGTGACCAAAAACTGCGCGGCCGATTGCACCATGAAGCCCAGTCCGCTGGTGGCGGCGATCAGTTCGGCGGCGACCAGCGTCGACCAACCTACGCCGAGACCGATACGCACACCGGTCAGGATATCCGGCAAGGCACTCGGCAAAATGACGTGGCGAATCAACTGCACGCGCGTTGCGCCGAGCGACTGCGCGGCACGCAGTTTGGCCGGGTCGACCGTGCGCACACCGGTGGCGGTGGCAATGGCAATCGGGGCGAAGATTGCCAGGTAGATCAGCAGCACTTTCGACAATTCACCGATGCCGCACCAGATCACGATCAGTGGCAGATAAGCCAACGGAGGAATCGGCCGGTAGAACTCGATCAGCGGGTCGAGCACACCGCGGGCGATACGGTTGGCGCCGATGGCGATTCCCACCGGCACGGCGGTGAGAATCGCAAAGCCGAGGCCCAGGCCGATGCGGCTCAGACTCGCGCCCAGGTGCTGCCACAGGGTTGAATCCATATAACCCGAGGTCGCCAGTAGCCAGCCTTTTTGCAGCACGGCGGAAGGTGGTGGCAGGAACAGCGGCTCGATCACGCCGGTCGCCGTCACGGCCCACCAAATGGCAACGAGAACGACCAGCGTCAGCACACTGATCCAGCGAGTGCTCAAACGGCGACTTGCCGGAATGACGGCTGAGCCTGGCGTTATCGCCGCGACGGGAATTTCGTAACTGCTCATGCGCGCTCCTGCCGCTGGGCGGCGCTGCGTTGGGAGAACACTTTGGCGAGTACGTGTTCGCGGGTTTCGATAAAACGCGGGTCGGACTTGATCGAGCGGGCCGACTCACCGGCGGCATAACGCTGACCGAAATCGAGGCTCAGGCGTTCGACGATTTGCCCCGGGTTGGGCGCCAACAAAATCAGGTCGGTGGCGAGGAACACGGCTTCTTCGATGTCGTGGGTGATCAGGAACACCGGCTTGGCGGTGCGTTGCCAGACTTGCAGCAACAGTTCCTGCATCTGCTCGCGGGTAAAGGCGTCGAGGGCGCCGAAAGGTTCGTCCATCAGCAACACGCGCGGGTCGGCGGCGAGGGCGCGAGCCAGGCCGACACGCTGCTTCTGGCCGCCCGAAAGCTGCCAGATGCGGCGCTGTTCAAAACCGGACAGATCGACCAGGGCGAGCATTTCCCTGGCGCGAGCTTCGCGTTTTTCCCGGGCGATACCGGCCAGCTCCAGGCCGAACCCGACGTTGGCCAGCACGTCTTGCCATGGCAGCAGCGCGTCGTCCTGGAACACCACGCCGCGCTCGGCACTCGGGCCTTTGACGGGCACGCCGTCGAGGGTGATGCGCCCGGCGCTGGGTTCGACGAAACCGGCAATCAGGTTCAACAGCGAAGTCTTGCCACTGCCGGACGGGCCGAGGGCGACCAGCAATTGCCGGGGCCCCAGGCTCAGGGAGACATCCGCCAACACCGGTTCCGGGTTGCCGGGGTACTGTGCGCTGATGCGCTCCAGCTGTAGCAAGGCCATCGCGTTGACTCCCGATCAGTTGGTGATGAACTTGGCGCTGACGTACGGCGCGTAGTCCGGCAGCACGGCCTCGACCTTGCCTTGTTCCTTGAGGAACGCAGCGGTGTCGGTGATGGCTTTGGTGGTCGGCGCGCCGAGGGTGAGCACCTGGTCAGCCGCCAGCGGGTAGACGTTGCCTTGCAGCAGCAATGGAATGTCACTGGCCTTGGCACCAGACAGTTTTACCAGCTTGTCGACGTTGCCCTGATTGGCGAGCCAGGCTTGCGGGTCTTTGCGGTAATCGGCGTAGGCGTCCAGGGTCACTTTGGCGAACGCGGTGATGATCTCCGGGTGCTTCTCGGCGAAATCCTTGCGCACGATCCAGGCATCGAAAGTCGGTGCGCCGAACTTGGCCAGCTCGCCGGAGGTGATCAGCACTTTGCCGTTTTCCTTGGCGACACCGAGGGCCGGATCCCAAACGTACGTGGCGTCGATGTCACCGCGTTTCCAGGCGGCAATGATCGCGGGTGGAGCCAGGTTGAGAACGGTGACTTTCGACGGGTCGATGTTCCAGTGCTTCAGCGCGGCGAGCAGGCTGTAGTGGCCGGTGGATACAAACGGCACGGCGATTTTCTTGCCGATCAGGTCTTGCGGGGTCTTGATCCCGGAACCGTCGCGGGCGACCAAGGCTTCGGCGGCGCCGATCTGGGTGGCGATGAGGAAGGTTTCTACCGGGACTTTGCGAGTGATGGCGGCGGTCAGGGGGCTGGAACCGAGGTAGCCGATCTGCACGTCACCAGAGGCGATGGCGGCGATGATATCGGCACCGTTGTCGAATTTGCGCCAGCTGATATCGGCCTTGGTGGCCTTTTCGTAGGCACCGTCAGCCTGGGCGACTTTCGCCGGGTCAACGGTGGTCTGGTAGGCGACGGTGAAGTCGGCCGCCTGGGCAAAAAAACTCGCGGTAGCCAAGGACGCGGCCGCCAGCAAGCGTAGAGGGAAAGTCAGTTTCATCAGAAAGCTCCTTGTCAGGCGACCGAGTGTCGGCGTGAGAAAGAGACTAAATGATCTAAGAATTCGAAAATAAATAACTTTTTCGAATTAGCTTATGAGAGGACAACTTGAGGAGCGACCGCTTCGCGGTCATCGCGAGCAAGCTCGCTCCCACAGTGGACCATTGAACCCTGTGGGAGCGAGCTTGCTCCGGGCGGCGTTCCGACGATAAGGTCCGCAGGACCTTCAGTTGCTGATCGCCAGAATGCTCGCCTGGTAGGCTCCGACAAACACATCGAAATCACCGACTTCGTTCTGCTCCAGCTCAGCCTGCTGAGCCAGCGACGAACGCGCCCGCTCTTCAAACTGCGCCTGTTCCTCAGCCGGCAACGGCTCGCTGCGGAAGAACTCGGCATGGGCCTGGCTCTGGCGCAGGGAGAACTGGGCAAAGCTTTCCTTGTGTTCGGCCATCGCCGCCAATACCTGGGCCGACGGTGTCAGGGACGGGTCTTGGACCTTGGCCATCTGGGCGTCCAGCGCCTTGCTGTGGGCGTCGCCGCCATGGCTCTGGTCGAGCATAGCCGCCAGAGGGGCGATTTTTTCCAGCAGCTCGCCGGCCCATTCCTTCAGGTCGACCGGCTGGCCATCCCGTTGCAGATGCAGGCCTGGACGACGACCTTCCTTGACTACGCTGAGGAAGTTCGAAGTCGCGTTGCCACAACTGGTATTGGTCAGCAGTGGGCTGTCATTGAGCGCGCAGTACAGCAGGAACGCATCGAGGAAGCGTGACTCGGTCAGGTCGATGCCCATCGGCAGGAACGGGTTGATGTCCAGGCAGCGTACTTCGACGTACTGGATGCCACGGGCCATCAGTGCCTGGATAGGGCGCTCGCCGGTGTAGGTCACGCGTTTGGGGCGGATGTTGGAGTAGTACTCGTTTTCGATCTGCAGGATGTTGGTGTTGAGCTGCACCCACTCGCCATCCTGGTGGGTGCCGACTTCGACGTATGGCGCATACGGCGTGGCCACCGCTTTGCGCAGGCTGTCGGTGTAACTGTTCAGATCGTTGTAGCACGGCGTCAGGCCGGCCTGGGCGTTGCTCTGGTAACCCAGGTCGCTCATGCGCAGGCTGGTGGCGTACGGCAGGTACAAGGTCTGCGGGTCCAGTTGTTCCAACTGGTGCGAACGACCGCGCAAGAAGCCTGCGTCCAGTGCCGGCGAGGCGCCGAACAGGTACATCAGCAGCCAGCTGTAGCGGCGGAAGTTGCGGATCAGCGCGATATAGGACGACGACTGGAAGTCGCGGTCGGTGCCGACAAAGCCTTCGGCCTGCTTGAGCAACGGCCAGAGTTTTTCCGGCAGGGAAAAGTTGTAGTGGATGCCGGCAATGCATTGCATGGTCTTGCCGTAACGCAGGGCCAGACCCTTGCGGTAGACGTACTTGAGCTGCCCGATATTGGACGTGCCGTAATAGGCGATCGGGATATCTTCCTCGGCCGGCAACGGGCACGGCATCGATGGGCTCCACAGATACTCGTTGCCGAGCTTGCTGTAGGCAAAGCGGTGAATGCTGTCCAGGCTCGCCAGCGTATCGGCAGGATCGGGCAGGGCCGGGGTGATGAACTCCAACAGCGACTCGGAATAGTCGGTGGTGATCTGTTCATTGGTCAGCGCGGAACCCAATTCTTCCGGGTGCGGCGTTTGCGCCAGGCGACCTTCATCGGTCACGCGCAGGCATTCACGTTCGATGCCGTGAAGGCACTGTTCGAGCAGAGAGAGGTTAGCGCGCTCGCCGAGCAGGGCCAGGCGGCGGTTGAGAAGTTCGCTCAAGTTGGATTCCTTCACGCGTCAGTCGCCCCAATATGGGGGTGGGCAAGACGGTCTACAAGGGTGAAGTTAAAACTGGCGTTTTCGCCTGGTTTTGTAGGAGCGAGCTTGCTCGCGAAGAGCCTGAGGGCGGCGCGTTCATTCAGAGAACACGCGTCATCGTTAACGTCCATCGCGAGCAAGCTCGCTCCTACAGGATGTATTGCGCTGAAATTAACTCAAATTGATGACGACTAGCTACAGGACAGCGAACGTGCCTTGTGCTTTTGCGACCAGTTTGTCGCCCTGCATCACATCGGCTTCAACCACCAACGTGCGGCGGCCCGGATGAATCACCCGTGCCGTGCACATCACCTCGCCGTCAGAGACGGCGCGAATGTAGTTGATCTTGCACTCGATGGTCGCGCTCTGCTGGTCAAAGCCGTGGGTGCTGGAACAGGCCAGCCCCATGGCAATGTCCACCAGGCTGAACAAGGCCCCGCCGTGCAGCTTGCCGCCGCGATTGCGCAGTTCCGGTTCCAGCGCCAGGGCGACTTGCGCCACCCCGGTTTCCAGGCTGTGCAAGCGGCAGCCCAGCAGCTTGAAAAACGCGCTTTCGGTCAGCCCGGCGGGAATGTCCATCAACGTTTCTTCAACTGCTTGGCATTGGCGAACAGTGAAGCCATGGCGTTGTTGCTCGGGGCCGCTGCCGTGGTTTCCTTGCGCGGTGCGGTGTTCTGGGATTGGCGTGGCGCCGAACCCGGACGTGCGCCGCGGGCACCGTCGATTTTCTCGCCCGGAGTGTCGCTCATGCGCATCGACAGGCCCACGCGTTTGCGCGGGATGTCGACTTCCATGACCTTCACTTTCACCACGTCACCGGCCTTCACCGCTTCTCGTGGATCCTTGATGAACTTCTCCGAAAGCGCAGAGATGTGCACCAAACCGTCCTGATGCACGCCGATATCGACGAAGGCACCGAAGTTGGTCACGTTGGTGACGACGCCTTCTAGGATCATGCCCAGTTGCAGGTCCTTGAGGTCTTCGACGCCTTCCTGGAACTCGGCGGTCTTGAACTCGGGGCGCGGGTCGCGACCGGGTTTTTCCAGTTCCTGGAGGATGTCGGTCACGGTCGGCAAACCGAAGGTTTCATCGGTGTACTTCTTCGGATCGAGACGCTTGAGGAACGTGGCATCGCCAATGAGCGAGCGGATGTCACGGTCGGTTTCGGCGGCGATGCGCTGAACCAGCGGATAGGCTTCCGGGTGAACCGCCGACGAGTCCAACGGGTTTTCGCCGTTCATGACGCGCAGGAATCCTGCGGCCTGTTCGAAGGTTTTTTCACCCAGGCGCGCGACTTTCTTCAAGGCTGCGCGAGTCTTGAATGCGCCGTGCTCATCGCGGTGGCTGACGATGTTCTGCGCCAGGGTCGCGTTGAGGCCGGAGATCCGCGCCAGCAGTGCCACGGAAGCCGTGTTCACGTCGACGCCGACGGCGTTCACGCAGTCCTCGACCACCGCATCCAGGCCACGGGCCAGTTTCAGCTGCGACACGTCGTGCTGGTACTGGCCGACACCGATGGATTTCGGATCGATCTTCACCAGCTCGGCCAACGGGTCTTGCAGGCGACGGGCAATCGACACGGCGCCACGGATCGACACATCCAGGTCCGGAAATTCCTTGGAAGCCAGTTCCGAGGCGGAGTAAACCGATGCACCGGCCTCGGAAACCATGACCTTGGTCATTTTCATGGCCGGGTATTTTTTGATCAGTTCAGCGGCCAGCTTGTCGGTTTCGCGGCTGGCGGTACCGTTGCCGATGGCGATCAGGTCCACCGAGTGCTTGGCGCACAGGGCGGCGAGCACGGCGAGGGTCTGGTCCCACTTGTTGTGCGGCACGTGCGGGTAAACCGTGGCGTGATCCAGCAGCTTGCCGGTGGAGTCGACCACGGCGACCTTGCAACCGGTGCGCAGGCCCGGGTCGAGACCCAAAGTGGCGCGCGGGCCGGCCGGGGCCGACAGCAGCAGGTCGTGCAGGTTGTGGGCGAATACGTTGATCGCTTCGGTTTCCGCACCATCGCGCAGCTCACCCAACAGGTCAGTCTCCAGGTGGGTGTAGAGCTTGACCTTCCAGGTCCAGCGCACCACTTCACCCAGCCATTTGTCGGCGGCGCGGTTCTGGTTCTGGATGCCGAATTGCTGGCCGATCATGCCTTCGCACGGGTGCATGCTGCCCGGCAGTTCGTCGCCGACTTTCAGCGCGGAGCTGAGGATGCCTTCGTTACGGCCACGGAAAATCGCCAGCGCGCGGTGCGACGGCATGCTTTTGAGCGGTTCGTCGTGCTCGAAGTAATCGCGGAACTTGGCGCCTTCCTCTTCCTTGCCGGCAATCACGCGGGCACTGAGGGTGGCTTCCTGCTTGAGGTAGCTGCGCAGCTTGTCCAGCAGGCCGGCGTCTTCGGCGAAGCGTTCCATCAGGATGTACTTGGCGCCTTCGAGGGCAGCCTTCACATCGGCCACGCCTTTTTCCGCGTCGATGAAGCGTGCGGCTTCGGTTTCCGGGCTCAGGGACGGGTCGTTGAACAGGCCGTCGGCCAGCTCGCCCAGGCCTGCTTCCAGGGCGATCTGGCCCTTGGTGCGGCGCTTCTGCTTGTACGGCAGGTACAAGTCTTCGAGACGGGTCTTGGTGTCGGCGAGCTTGATGTCGCGTTCAAGTTGCGGGGTCAGCTTGCCCTGCTCCTGGATGCTGGAGAGGATGCTGATACGCCGTTCGTCGAGTTCTCGCAGGTAGCGCAGGCGCTCTTCCAGATGACGCAATTGCGTATCGTCGAGGCTGCCGGTCACTTCTTTCCGGTAACGGGCGATGAAGGGAACGGTAGAGCCTTCATCGAGTAGCGCGACGGCCGCTTCGACCTGTTGTGGGCGTACACCGAGTTCCTCGGCGATGCGGCTGTTGATGCTGTCCATAAAACCACCTGACAAATTGTGAAAGCAGGCTCGCAGGCGCAGAGATAGGGCCTGGGCGAGTCTGGTTGAGCGGCCTGGCCTGCGCCGCTACCTGGATCAAAAGGTATCCCGTTGACCCGTGAAATCGAACAATTACTGCCGGCTCCATGAAAAAAATGGTGTCCGTCTGTAGTACCTGTCTGATGTTGCCTGACACAAAAGGCCGCGCATTATAACCAGCGTTCCGGCATTCGGGGACATCGCGGGTTGCAGGTGAAATGGCCGGTTTTCTGGCACTAAAGGAAAAATCTGCTAACAATGCACACGGTGCGTATAACGGCAGCTACGCCATAATGCGCGCCGAGATCAAAGGAGCATCCAATGAGCAGCACTGCACAAACTGCTGAAGGCGAAAAAATTCTTATTGTTGACGACGATCCTGGGCTCAGCAGCCTGCTGGAGCGTTTTTTCGTCAGCAAGGGCTACCGCGCCCGCGCCGTACCGAACACTGAGCAAATGGATCGCCTGCTGGCGCGCGAAGTGTTCAACCTGGTCGTACTCGACCTGATGCTGCCCGGTGAAGACGGCTTGACCGCCTGCCGCCGTCTGCGCGGCGCGAACAACCAGATTCCGATCATCATGCTGACCGCCAAGGGCGACGAGCTGAGCCGCATCAAGGGCCTGGAGCTGGGTGCCGACGATTACCTGGCCAAGCCGTTCAACCCCGATGAGCTGATGGCACGCGTCAAAGCGGTCCTGCGTCGCCAGTCGGCTCCGGTGCCGGGCGCGCCAGGCAGCGAAGACGAAAGCGTGACCTTCGGTGACTATGAATTGTCCCTGGCTACCCGCGAGCTCAAGCGCGGCGAAGAAGTGCACATGCTCACCACCGGTGAGTTCGCTGTACTCAAGGCCCTGGTGATGAACGCGCGTCAACCGCTGACCCGCGACAAATTGATGAACCTGGCCCGTGGCCGCGAGTGGGATGCCCTGGAGCGTTCCATCGATGTGCAGATTTCCCGTCTGCGCCGGATGATCGAGCCCGATCCGTCCAAACCGCGTTACATCCAGACTGTCTGGGGCGTGGGTTACGTGTTTGTACCGGATGGTACCGCCACCAAGTGATTGGCGATTTGTAGGAGCGGGTCACGCGGACATCGGATCAATCGATCCTGTCCGCAGACTCGCGATCCGCAATATGCGAGCATCGCTCGCTCCTGCAAGTGTTTAACGGTTATCCATGAAAACCCCCGTTTGGTTTCCCCAGAGCTTCTTCTCCCGCACCCTTTGGCTGGTGCTCATCGTCGTACTCTTCTCCAAGGCGCTGACCCTGGTTTATCTGCTGATGAACGAAGACGTGCTGGTGGACCGCCAGTACAGCCACGGTGTCGCCCTGACGCTGCGCGCCTATTGGGCTGCCGATGAAGAAAACCGCGGCAAGATCGCCGAGGCCGCGACCTTGATCCGGGTGGTGGGTGCCGGCGTGCCGGAAGGCGAACAGCACTGGCCTTACAGCGAGATCTACCAGCGGCAGATGCAGGCGGAGCTGGGTGCCGACACTGAGGTCCGGCTGCGCATGCATTCGCCACCGGCGCTGTGGGTCCGGGCGCCAAGCCTGGGTGATGGCTGGCTGAAAGTACCGCTTTATCCTCATCCGTTGCGCGGCCAGAAAATCTGGAACGTGCTGGGCTGGTTCCTCGCTATTGGCCTGCTGTCCACCGCTTCGGCCTGGATCTTCGTCAGCCAGCTCAACCAACCTTTGAAGCGTCTGGTGTATGCCGCGCGGCAACTTGGCCAGGGCCGCAGTGTGCGCCTGCCAATCAGCGATACGCCGAGCGAGATGACCGAGGTGTACCGCGCCTTCAACCAGATGGCTGAAGACGTCGAACAGGCCGGTCGCGAGCGTGAACTGATGCTGGCCGGGGTTTCCCATGATTTACGCACGCCGTTGACGCGATTGCGTCTGTCCCTGGAGTTGATGGGCGATCACACGGACCTGACCGACGACATGGTGCGTGACATCGAAGACATGGATGCGATTCTCGATCAGTTCCTGGCGTTCATTCGTGACGGGCGCGACGAGTCGGTGGAAGAGGTCGACCTGAGCGACCTGGTCCGTGAAGTTGCCGCGCCGTATAACCAGAGCGAAGAAAAAGTGCGGCTGCGCCTGGAGCCTATCCAGCCGTTTCCGCTGCGTCGGGTATCGATGAAGCGACTGTTGAACAACCTGATCGGCAACGCGCTGCATCATGCCGGCAGCGGTGTGGAGGTGGCGGCGTATGTGTCCGGGGACACCAGCGCACCGTATGTAGTGCTGAGTGTCATGGACCGTGGTGCCGGAATCGATCCTTCGGAGCTGGAGGCGATTTTCAACCCGTTCACCCGCGGTGACCGTGCCCGGGGTGGCAAGGGCACCGGGTTGGGATTGGCGATCGTGAAGCGGATTGCCTCGATGCATGGCGGTAACGTTGAGCTGCGTAACCGCTCGGGCGGTGGGCTGGAAGCGCGGGTGCGGTTGCCGTTGGGGTTGCTGCTGCCGCGGGATGCCGTTTAAGGCCTGATTTTTCAGTGGAGCTGACGGCCCCTTCGCGGGCAAGCCCGCTTCCACAGTGATTTTGGCTAAAACCCTGTGGGAGCGAGCTTGCTCGCGATGGCGGCATCCCTGCCGCCACAAGGCTTGAGGTTTAACCCTTCCCTTTGGTCCGAGTCATATTCGGCCCGCCATTCTTCTCCAGATGCTCAATGATGATCCCCGCCACATTCTTCCCGGTGGTGGTCTCAATTCCCTCCAGGCCCGGCGACGAGTTAACTTCCATCACCAACGGCCCGTGATTGGAGCGCAGGATATCGACGCCTGCCACCGCCAGCCCCATGACCTTCGCCGCACGCAACGCCGTCATGCGCTCTTCCGGGGTGATCTTGATCAGGCTCGCGCTGCCACCGCGATGCAGGTTGGAGCGAAATTCGCCGGGTTTGGCCTGGCGCTTCATCGCTGCAATCACCTTGTCGCCGACGACGAAGCAGCGAATGTCCGCACCACCGGCTTCCTTGATGTACTCCTGAACCATGATGTTCTGCTTGAGGCCCATGAACGCCTCGATCACCGATTCCGCGGCCGTGGCGGTTTCGCACAGCACCACGCCGATGCCTTGGGTGCCTTCCAGCACCTTGATCACCAACGGCGCACCGTTGACCATTTCGATCAGGTCGGGAATGTCATCGGGGGAGTGGGCAAACCCGGTCACCGGCAAGCCGATCCCGCGACGGGACAACAATTGCAGCGAACGCAGCTTGTCCCGGGAACGGGCAATGGCCACCGATTCGTTGAGCGGAAACACCCCCATCATTTCGAACTGGCGCAGCACTGCACAGCCATAAAAGGTCACGGATGCACCGATACGTGGAATCACCGCATCGAAACCCTCCAGCGGTTTGCCGCGGTAGTGGATCTGTGGCTTGTGGCTGGCAATGTTCATGTAGGCGCGCAAAGTGTCGACCACCACCATTTCATGGCCACGCTCGGTACCGGCTTCGACCAGACGACGGGTGGAATACAGACGCGGATTCCGCGACAGCACAGCGATCTTCATGCAACACCTGTGGAGGAGGTAGATACCGGGAACACCGGCTTGTCTTGTACGTACTTGATGCCCGGATTGACCACCAACTGGCCGTGAATCAGGGCTTTGGAGCCGAGCAGCAGGCGATAACGCATGGACTTGCGGCAGGCGAGCGTGAACTCGACCCGCCAGACCCGATCACCAAGGGCCAGGGTAGTGCTGATCACGTATCGCACCTGCGCGTGACCGTTTGAGCTTTTAATGGTTTTCATCGTCACCAGCGGTGCTTCGCAGCGTCGGTGGCGCAGTTGTACGACGGAACCCAGGTGGGCGGTAAAACGCACCCACTGCTCACCATCGCGCTCGAACGGCTCGATTTCGGTGGCGTGGAGGCTTGAGGTGCTGGCACCGGTGTCGATTTTTGCCCGAAGGCCGGCGACTCCCAAATCCGGGAGCGCCACCCACTCGCGCAGACCGACAACGGTCAAATGGTCAAATGTCTTCAATAGTGCTCAACCGGTAGAAACCGCTCGGGCCGCACGCGGCCGGATTCGCGGTATTCACGCAGAATAATGATTAAAAGGCGACAGATATCTACGGCCCGGATTTCCAGCCTCGCAAGGAGGTTATGGAATGTCAGCATTGTAATCCGAGACGGTGAAATTCTTGGTACGTCAGAAACGGTAGTACAGTTCACCAATATTTCAGAATGAGGAAATTCCATGGCACAAAAAAACGAAGAGGACGACAAAGTCCGCCTCGATAAATGGTTGTGGGCTGCACGATTCTACAAAACCCGCGCCCTGGCCAAGGCAGCGATTGAAAGCGGCAAGGTGCATTGCCGGGGTGAACGCTGCAAGCCGGGTAAAGAGCCACGAATCGGCGATGAGTTCGTGATTCGCACCGGTTTCGAGGAGCGCACGGTGGTAGTCCTGGCACTGTCGATCGTTCGTCGCGGCGCACCGGAGGCGCAAACCTTGTATGCCGAAACCCTGGCCAGCATCGCCAAGCGCGAAGAGGCCGCGGCGCAAAGAAAGGCCGGAGCCCTGGGCGTGAGCACCGACGGTAAGCCGAGCAAGAAACAGCGGCGGGATTTGTTCAAGTTTCGTGGCAGCAGTAACGACGACTAATACAGATATTTCTCGGGCGACTGCCAGGCCGCTATCGCGGACAAGCCCGTTCCCACAAGGGTTTGTGTCATTTCTGTGGGAGCGTGGATTGCCTGCGGTCGAGTGCGCGACACTCGCCAGGTTTCACCGCGCCTTCAGGCCAAGACTTGCAATTGACCCGGTGCGCATCCATATCTGTGCTTCGCCAGCAGTGCATCGCATGGACGATATCGCCGCTCGTCGAAAATCACACACAGTCTCTGATCTGTAGGCCATAACCACATTGCCAGCAGTGCAGGGCGGGAAACGACCCGGAACCCATCAGCGCTTGTTCCACCTGCTTGGATCAGGCCCGGATTGTTCATAAAATGCCTTTCATGGCTGAACGTTGCGCACCCGAGTGGTCGCGCAAGGTAAATTTCTTGTTTCCTGTAACCATTTTCACTACTTCAGATACCCAGACCTATGACCGATCACGCGGATAACGACTTCACACAACGCTTCATCTTCGATGACAGCGACACCCGTGGCGAGCTGGTTTCGTTGGAGCTCAGCTACGCCGAAGTCCTGGCCAAACACGCCTACCCGCAGCCGGTCGCGCAACTGCTCGGCGAGCTGATGGCGGCCGCATCGTTGCTGGTCGGCACGATGAAGTTCGATGGCTTGCTGATTCTGCAAGCCCGCTCCGAAGGCCCGATCCCGCTGCTGATGATCGAGTGCTCCAGCGAGCGCGACATCCGTGGCCTGGCCCGTTACGACGCGGATCGCATCGCTGCCGATGCCACCCTGGCCGACCTGATGCCTGAAGGCGTCCTGGCATTGACCATCGACCCGAAACAGGGCCAGCGCTACCAGGGCATCGTCGACCTCGACGGCGCCACCCTGTCCGAATGCTTCACCAACTATTTCGTCATGTCCCAGCAAGTCGGCACGCGTTTCTGGCTGTACGCCGATGGTCGTCGTGCCCGTGGCCTGTTGCTGCAACAACTGCCGGCCGATCGTTTGAAAGACGAAGACGAACGCGCCGCCAGCTGGCAGCACATCACCACCCTGGGCGGTACGCTGACCGCCGATGAGCTGTTGAGCCTGGACAACGAAACCGTGCTGCATCGCCTGTACCACGACGAGCAGGTGCGTCTGTTCGATGTGCAGAAGCTGCGCTTCCGTTGCAGTTGCTCGCGCGAACGTTCGGCCAATGCGCTGGTCAGTCTGGGTATGGAAGACGCGCAGCAATTGGTGGAGGAACACGGTGGCAACATCGAAATCGATTGCCAGTTCTGCAACCAGCGCTACCTGTTTGACGCGGCCGATGTCACTCAATTGTTCGCCGGGGCGGGTATCGAGACGCCGTCAGATACCCGTCACTAAAACGGTTCAGCGCAGGTAAATTCACTGCCTTGCGCCGGATTAACGCCGTTACGACAGGAGGGGCCTACTCTTTTTGGGCTTTTCTGGCATAATCCGGCCCACTTTTTTCGCGGTAGTAGTGCACGACTTTCTACTACAAAAACGTTTGGAGCACTCGGCCACTGGCCGACGGGGAACCTCATGACGCAAGCCAACAATGCCGTGTACACCGATCTGAGTGTTGATGATCTGGTTAAAGAAGCCCTCAATCGTGGTGAAGGCGAGCTTGCCGATACCGGCGCACTGGTTGTTCGTACCGGTCACCGTACCGGCCGTTCGCCAGTCGACCGTTTCATCGTTGAAGAGCCAAGCACCCAGGCTGCCATTGCCTGGGGCCCGATCAACCGCAAGTTCCCGGCCGACAAGTTCGACGCCCTGTGGGCTCGCGTTGAGGCATTCAACAACGCGCAAGAGCATTTCGTTTCCCACGTGCATGTAGGTGCGGCTTCCGAGCACTACCTGGCCGTGAAGATGACCACCCAGACTGCCTGGCAGAACCTGTTCGGCCGTTGCCTGTTCATCAACCCGGCTCAGTACAACCCGGCGGGTCGTGACGAGTGGCAGGTCCTCAACGTTGCCAACTTCGAGTGCGTGCCAGAGCGTGACGGCACCAACTCCGACGGCTGCGTGATCATCAACTTCGCACAGAAGAAAGTGCTGATCGCCGGCATGCGTTACGCCGGTGAAATGAAGAAAGCCATGTTCTCGGTGCAGAACTTCCTGCTGCCGGCTGCCGACGTACTGCCAATGCACTGCGCCGCCAACATCGGCGAAGAAGGCGACGTGACCCTGTTCTTCGGTCTGTCCGGCACTGGTAAAACCACCCTGTCGGCCGACGAAAGCCGTTACCTGATCGGTGACGACGAGCACGGCTGGGGCGAAGGCGTTGTGTTCAACATCGAAGGCGGTTGCTATGCCAAGTGCATCGACCTGTCCGAGAAGAACGAGCCGGTTATCTGGAAAGCCATCAAGCACGGCGCGGTATTGGAAAACGTCGTTATCGACGACGCCAAGCACGCCGACTATGCCGATGTCAGCCTGACCCAGAACAGCCGCGCCGCCTACCCGCTGGAGCACGTTGCCAAGCGTTCCGAGAAGAACCTCGGTGGCGAGCCGAACGCTGTGATCTTCCTGACCTGCGACCTGACCGGCGTACTGCCGCCAGTGTCGATCCTCAACGAAGAACAAGCGGCTTACCACTTCCTGTCCGGTTACACCGCCCTGGTCGGTTCGACCGAAATGGGTTCGGGCAGCGGCATCAAGTCGACCTTCTCCACCTGCTTCGGCGCGCCGTTCTTCCCGCGTCCAGCCGGCGAATACGCTGAGTTGCTGATCAAACGCATCCGCGGCTTCGGCTCCAAGGTCTACCTGGTCAACACCGGCTGGACCGGCGGTGGCTACGGCGTCGGCAAACGCTTCAACATCCCGACCACCCGTGCAGTGATCGCAGCGATCCAGAGCGGCGCGCTGATCGGTACCGAGACCGAGCACCTGGACACCATCAACCTCGACGTGCCAGTGGCCGTACCGGGCGTTGAGACTGGCCTGCTGAACCCACGCAACACCTGGGCCGACAAGTCATCCTACGACGAAGCCGCCAAAGCACTGGCCGGCCTGTTCATCGAGAACTTCAAGAAGTTCGAAGTGAGCGACGCGATCAAGGCTGCTGGTCCAAAGCTGTAAGCGCTGGATTGAGCTAACGAAAAAGCCGCCCCTCGGGGCGGTTTTTTTGTGCGCGAAATTCAGTATTTCGCGGGCAAGTCAGAATGCATCGGGCCGTTACAGGCCCTCGAGCTCATCCGTGTCCCAGCGTTGGGCCTTGATGGCCCGATAGAGCATGCCGATGGTCAATGGCACCTTCTCGCCGCGACCCTTGGCTTTTCGCTTTAGATTCACGTCAAAGCCGTCGGGCTGGAAATAGCGATAACTGTCGAAATCCACGAAGTCGATGGCGAAGTAATCCTCCAGGGTTTCGATCAAATGCCGGGCGTCTGCACCGTTGCAGCCCAGGTCGAAATTGATCGAGGTGCCGAGGCTGATGGTTTTGCGTTCGGGCAGACCGAGTTCTTCGTGTAGCAGCTGCATGAGCAGGCGCATGGTGTCGTCGTCGGGGAAGTTGGGGGCGAGGTTCATTGCAGGTGCGTCCGTTGGGGCAGGTGCGGGATTAGGTCCAACCGGTTTGCTCTGTCGGTACTTCGCGAGCGCTTCTTCTCGTGAGGCAAGCGGCTTGTCGATGTCCATCGGAGATGTATCAAATCCGGAGAGGCGCAGGCTGGCCAAGTAGTTTGAACGGCGGACCTTTTCGTAATGAGCTTGTTTTTGTTTGAAGGTCGATTTGCCCATGGGTATTACCAAAATGAATGTCAGGGCCATCTTTGTCTGGCATGAATCACCCTTACCATTTCAACTGCCTTTTCTGTGATCAAATAGATCATGACGTAGTTGGCGGTTGCAACAATCTCCCGTGTTCCCGGGACTTTGCCTTTTCTGTAAAGAGTCGGACGCTGACGAGCGTTCTCAGCTTTCAACTCGAAAATTTCGTCGAGGGCAATCGCCGCTTCAGGGTTGTCCAGAATGATGTGATCCATGATTTTGCTTCGGTCATCAAGCGCCGTCTGACGCCAGATTACCTTCATCAACGCGCCCGCTGACGTATGGCATCACGTTTGGCGGCGAATATTCGGCGGGCCTCTTCGTCGCTCACCGTCGGCCTTGAATCATCAAGCCCAATTTGGACCTGCTCCTTGAACCACTCCTCGTATGCGGCGGCATCGTGTGCCTGTTTCATCGCCTCGGAACGATCGGGACGCGTGTAGGTTTTGATTTGGAGTGGATCATAGTTCGATGCGTCCACGTCGAAGGAGGTGATGCCTACGTCTTGCAGATAAGACACCAACGTTTCAAGTCGTTTGAACAGTCGTAACTGTCGACTACGTTGCGCTGTCAGGGAGCATTGTTTGTTCCCGTACGGAATTTGAATCGACCACCCTCCCGGATTCGCGACGATATGCGCGCTGTTTACCGAGCCTTTCTCAACCAATCGTGTGAGGGTGCTGTGATCGATAGTTTCGGCTGTCATGAGAGTGAGTCCATGGGGGAACAATGGCTCATATGCTACGCAATCAATAATAGTTTGCAATATTCGGCTCCTATGTGGGACGGCAGGAATACATCATTGATCAGGCAGGCCGTCTTACTCGGGAACGGGAACCTGCCTGAACGAGCGCGTTAAGCGGGGGCTTTCCAGTTCAGCATGCGTTGTTGGGCGACTTTGAGCAGGTCGCAGCCGTCCTGGGTCAGCAGGTAGAGCGCGTGGGTGATGTGCGGGATGTCTTTGAGGTCGCCGTGTTTGAAGCATTGGCAGTGCAGGGTTTGCAGCAATTCGCTGGAGGCCCGGATGCGCTGGAGGGCGGCGTCGAGGATGTCTTGGGGGTTGGCTTCTGTGTCGATGATCAGGGGCTGGGAATCGGTGAGATTGGTGTGGAGTGGTAGATAGCGTTCGTTGGTGAACGGGTTCCATTTGTTCATTTTATGTATTCTCAAATGTTTTAGATGAAACCACCGCCATCGTGACCAAGCGATGGGAGGCGGACTGTGTTCGGGTTGGTCAACCGGGAGAACACACAAAACCGGCACGCTCGAAGGCGTCCCAAACACAGCCACCATAAAACGTGCAGACACTTGAGTGCCGGCAGCATACAACGGACGCGTTTATGTGTTCCATCGGGTGACCAAGCCCGAGTCGCTGATTTGGCAGCGACACTCCGGACTATAGGAGTGAGTCACTGGGTATCGATAGCCGACAAGTTGTCTTGTTTTGTAGGACCTTGCCGAAGCTTTCATAGGTCGTTGCTGACGGAGTTATCCACAGCGAGATTTCCAGAATGTGCTTGTCCTCAGAAGGACCGCGTTATCGTTCATCGCGAGCAAGCTCGCTCCCACTGGAGGTTGTGGTGGTGCTTCAGTTGGTGAATTTCGGCAAGCGCTGCCGGGCGATGTCGAGCAGGTCGTTGCCGTCCTGGGTCAGCAGGTACAGGGCGCCGACGATTTTGGGGATGTCGCTCGCTTCGGCCTGTTTGAAGCACGTGCAATAAAGGGTTTCGAGCAGGTCGCTGGCGGCGCGTATGCGTTGTCGGGCGGCGTCGAGGATCTCGTAGGGGTCGGCCTCGGTATCGATGACCAGCACTGGGGTTTCGCTGTAGCGGCTCTTGAGCGGGTGATAGCGGGCTGTCGGCGTGTCGGCTTTTTTCATCGAGTGGGTCCTGTGCGAAATCGGCAAGTGTTCCCGGCAGGCCGAGACACTGTTTTCAGCCGCGCCGGAAACTATAGGAGGACCTGGCGTTGCAGGACAAGATGGCTGAAATGGACAGGCGTTGTAGGGTATTTATCGTGTTCCGAGGAAAAGGCTTACACATTTTCGGAGGTTTGTGCGCCGTAGCCGCTGCCGGTAAAAATGCCTACGGGCTTATCAGTCGCTGTTTAGCAAGTATCGGCAGAGAGGGCTTTGGACGCTGTCGGGTGTTTCGAGTTTTGCGGTGGGTGTGCTGGCCTCTTCGCGAGCAGGCTCGCGAAAGCGATCTCAAGCCCTTCCAGCCATCCGCTGTATCATCCGGTATCGTTTTTGCCCCCGACCTTTTCTCGACTCGCTGCGATCGCCGGCTAGGCTTTTGACTCCGCAGCAGTCAACGGAGTGACAGCTTATGCACAACACCCTGGAACAGGTTTTCGGTTATCCACAATTTCGACCCGGTCAGGAGGCGGCCGTCAGTGCCGTGCTGGCCGGGCGCTCGGCGGCAGCGATTTTCCCCACCGGTTCCGGCAAATCCCTTTGCTACCAATTACCGGCGTTGTTGCTGCCGCACCTGACACTGGTGGTCTCACCCTTGCTGGCGTTGATGCAGGATCAACTGGCGTTCCTGCAACGCCACGGCATCTCGGCGGGCAGTATCGATTCGGCCCAGAGCCGCGATGACGCCAGCGACGTCATGGCCCGGGCAAAATCCGGCGAACTGAAGATTTTGATGATCTCCGTGGAGCGCCTGAAGAACGAGCGCTTCCGGCATTTTTTACAGCAAGTACCGATCTCGCTGCTGGTGGTGGACGAGGCGCACTGCATTTCCGAATGGGGGCATAACTTTCGCCCGGACTACCTCAAGCTTCCCGACTATCAACGCCAGTTCAACATCCCGCAGGTGTTGCTGTTGACCGCAACGGCGACGCCCAAGGTCATCGCTGACATGCAGGCGAAATTCGCCATCGCCGCCGACGATGTGGTGACCACCGGTTTCTATCGCCCGAACCTCAATTTGCTGGTGGAACCGGTTCGCGGAGCGGACAAGCGCCGACGCCTGGTCGAATGGATGAGCCAGCGTCCGGACCAGCCGAGCATCGTCTATGTCACTTTGCAGAAAACCGCCGAGCACATCGCCGAACACCTGAACCGCAACGGCATTCAGGCCGAGGCTTATCACGCCGGGTTGCCCCATGAGCAACGGGAAGCGATCCAGCGTCGCTTCATGGGCGGGCAGTCCAATTGCATCGTCGCCACCATCGCTTTCGGCATGGGCATCGACAAAAGCGACATCCGCAACGTGGTGCATTTCGACCTGCCCAAATCCATCGAAAACTACAGCCAGGAAATCGGTCGCGCCGGGCGTGACGGGCAGCCGTCGGACTGCCTGGTGTTGGCCAACCGCGACAGCCTCAACGTGCTGGAGAACTTCGTCTACGGCGACACGCCCGAACTGGATGGCATCCGTTGCGTGCTTGACGAGATGCATGCCGCCGCAAGCGAAGGGCAGTGGGAGTTTCTGCTGGGGCCGTTGGCAGACCAGAGCAATATTCGCCAGTTGCCGCTCAAGACCTTACTGGTGCAACTCGAATTGCGCGGGTTGATCGCCCCGCGCTACGCGTACTACGCCGAGTACCGTTTCAAGTATGTGCAGGAGCCCGAGGTGCTATTGGCGCGTTTCGAAGGCGAGCGCAGGGATTTTGTCGCTGCGATCATCCAGACCTCCAGCCGCGCCCGGACCTGGGCCACGGTGAATTTCGAGGCGCTGTACGAGCAGCATCAGGCCGAGCGCAGTCGGGTAGTCAAGGCGCTGGATTACTTCCAGGAAAAAGGCTGGGTGGAGCTCGAAAGCAAGCAGATGACCGAGGTCTACAGCGTGCTGCAAAGCGGGTTCGACAACGTCGCGTTGAGCGAGGAACTGCACGGCTATTTCACTCGGCATGAGCGCACCGAGGTCGCACGGATTCACGCGATGCTGGACTTGTTCGCCACCGACCGTTGCCTGGGTTATCGCCTGGCCGAGTATTTCGGCGACCACAATGCCCCGCAGCAATGCGGACATTGTTCGGTGTGTCATGGGCAAGTGGCGCGGCTACCGGCACCACCGGAGTTGCCGGCGCTTGTGGATAAGAATTTCGAGGCGCTGTGTGGCGGTTTTATCCACAGGCATGAGCAGCACACGGGCAACGTGCCCTCGGCTGAACGCGTAACACGGTTTCTGTGCGGGATCAGCGTGCCGTTGTTCACCAAGCTCAAGGCGCGGTCGATTCCCGGGTTTGCGGCGCTGGAAGATTATCCGTATGCCGGGGTGCGCAGTTGGGCAGAGCAACATCTTGCCGGCTGAACCAAAACCCTGTGGGAGCGAGCTTGAACTGGCCTAATAATTCCGGACACCTCTTAAGGGCGATATGATTTCGCCAACTTGGAGGTTCCATGAACGAAAGAAAGGTCTATACACGCGAGTTCAAGCTGCATGCTGCCAGCATGGTGCTTGATGATAACTGCCCGGTTCCAGACGTTTGTGCATCGCTGGATATCGGGCCCACCGCTTT
>NZ_JBNDIV010000012.1:0-119222 GCF_050434585.1 Pseudomonas sp. 2725
GCGAGCAAGCTCGCTCCCACAGGGGATTGGGGTGTGCTCGCAATGCCGGCGTCACCACAAAAACTGTGGGAGCGAGCTTGCTCGCGATGAGGTCGGCACATTCAACATTGATGTTGCCTGACATGCCGCCTTCGCGAGCAAGCCCGCTCCCACAGGGGATTAGGGTGTACTCGCAATGCCGGCGTCACCACAAAAACTGTGGGAGCGAGCTTGCTCGCGATGAGGTCGGCACATCCAACATCAATGCTGTCTGACATTCCGCCATCGCGAGCAGGTTCGCGCCTACAGGAGCCACCTCTGGAGTGAGCAACCTTCAGGAACGCGCCACTTCCGAGTGAGCGGTAAAGCGGGTGGCGACGATCTTCCATTGGCCGGCGATACGCTGATAACGGTCCTGATAAAAACCGCCCAACTGCCGCGTCGCCCCGCTCTCACCATCCAGGTTGAAATACCACAGGGCCCAACGGCCCTGGGCTTCATCTTCGCTTAGCACCTCGATTTCCGGGTTGGCGCCGTGATGCAGGTCGATCACCCGCTCATGGCAAGCCAGTTCGCGGTACAGCGCGACAAAACTGTTGCGCTCACGAAAGATCCCCAGCGGGCCGTAATCGATCAGCACTTCACCTTCTGCGAAGCAGTCGGCAATCACCTCGACCTGCTTGAGATCGCAGGCGTTGAGGTAGCGATGCTTGAGCTGGCGAATATCCTCCAGCGCTTCCAGGCGGGCGATCCGCTGCTCCAGGTTCATGCTGCACCTCGCGCGATTACGTTAACCTCACTCCAGTAGGCTTTCATCGAGCGGACTTTGCCGTCGGTATCGAATTCCATCACGTCGATCACATGCAGCGAGCACGGTTGCCCACCCCACTCCATGTCGACCCGGAACGGCATCGCGCCGCAACCGTTGAGCGTCGCGCGCACCGGGCCGGTCCGGGTTGCGGAGACTTTCATCGCCCCCAGCCCTTCACGGTAAAAGCGCGCGATAGCGTCGATGCCCTGCAACGGCGCCTGGCCGACCGGGTCTTCAACGGTGGCGTCTTTGGCATAGAGCGCGAGGATGCCGTCGATGTCGCGGGCATCCACCAACTCCACGTAACGCGCCATTGTCGTCTGGATATGTTGTGCGCTGATCATTCAGACCACCTCGAATAGAGCAGCAGCGCCCATGCCGCCACCGATGCACATGCTCACCACCACGTAACGCAAGCCGCGACGCTGGCCTTCGACCAATGCGTGGCCGACCATCCGCGCCCCGGACATGCCGAACGGATGGCCGATGGCGATCGCCCCGCCGTTGACGTTCAGGCGCTCGGCCGGAATGCCCAGGGTGTCACGGCAATACAGCACCTGGCAGGCGAACGCTTCGTTCAACTCCCACAGGCCGATGTGGTCCATGGTCAGGCCATGACGCTTGAGCAGTTTCGGAATCGCGTAGATCGGGCCGATGCCCATCTCGTCGGAATTGCAGCCGGCGACGGCCATGCCGCGATAGATCCCCAGCGGTTCCAGGCCACGTTTCTCGGCCATTTTCGCGCTCATCAACACCGAGGCCGACGCACCGTCGGACAACTGCGAGGCGTTGCCGGCGGTGATGAAACGACCCTTTTCGCTCCACTGACCACCCGGCCATACCGGCTCCAGCGCCTTCAGGCTCTGGAGAGTGGTGTCGATGCGGTTGCACTCATCGCGCAGCAAGGTGACGGTTTCATAACTGGTTTCGCCGGTGGCCTTGTCGAACAGTGCCTTGCGGCTGGTCAGCGGTGCGAGCTCCCGGTCGAAGCGTCCGGCGCTCTGAGCCTGTGCGGTACGCAACTGGCTCTGGTAGCTGTATTCGTCCTGCTCGTCGCGGGAGATGCCGTAGCGCGCGGAGACGATCTCGGCGGTTTCGATCATCGGGATGTAGGCGTGCGGGTCCAGCTCGATCACCGAACCCGACTGATTGCGATACAGGTTCTTGTGCTTGTTCTGCACCAGGGAAATCGACTCCAGGCCACCGGCCACGGCGATGTCGATTTCGTCGCACATGATGCCCTTGGCGGCCATGGCGATACTCATCAGGCCCGACGAGCACTGGCGCTCGACGGCCATCCCGGCAACCGATGCCGGCAAGCCACCGGCAATCGCACACAGGCGCCCCAGGTTATAGGACTGCGTACCCTGCTGCGCGGCGGCGCCGATGATCACGTCGTCCACTTCACCCGGTTCGATACCGGCACGGCGCACGGCTTCGCGCACCACATGTCCGCCCAGTTGCGGCGCTTCGGTGTCATTGAACGCACCGCGAAAGGCTTTACCGATCGGGGTGCGGGCGGTGGAAACGATGACGGCTTCTTTCATGCTGGATTCCTCGAAAATGCTGTTGAAGGTCAGGCCGGGTAATAGCGACTGATGGTGTCGACCACGCAGCCGGGACGCTCCTCGCCATCGATTTCGACGCTGACGCGGATGGTCGCCTGTACGCCGCCCTTCACTTCCTCGACCGCGATCAGTTGCGCACTGCCGCGCACCCGCGAGCCGACGCGCACCACCGAGGGGAAGCGCACCCGCTCACAGCCGTAATTGACGCCCATGGCCAGGCCACTGACCTCGACGATCTGCGGCAAGAACAGATTGACCAGCGACAGGCTCAGGTAGCCATGGGCAATGCAGGCGCCAAACGGGCCGTTGGCGGCCTTGAGCGGATCGACGTGAATCCACTGGTGATCACCGGTGGCGTCGGCAAACAGATTGATTCGGTCCTGACCCAGCAGCAGCCATTCGCTGACACCGAGCTCCTGGCCCACGGCGTCGAACAAGGCCATCGGCGTGTCGAAAATACGTGGCATGGTCACGCCCTCTGGCTGGACACCGACAACACTTCGCCGGTCATGTAGGAGCTGTAGTCGCTGGCCAGGAACATCATCACGTTGGCCACTTCCCAGACTTCGGCGGCGCGGCCGAACGCTTCGTTGGCGGCGAGTTGATCGAGCACTGCCTGGGGCGCGGATTTGCGCAGGAAATCGTGCAGGGCAATGCTCGGGCTGACCGCGTTGATACGGATGCCGTAGTCAGCCGCCTCGACCGCTGCGCAGCGGGTCAGCGCCATCACGCCAGCCTTGGCGGCGGCGTAGTGCGCCTGTTCTTTCTGCGCGCGCCAGCCCAGCACCGAGGCGTTGTTGACGATCACTCCGGCACGCCGCTCCATCATTTTCGGCAGCATGGCGCGGGTCATGCGCATGGTGCCGGTGAGCGTCACGTCGATGACCCGATTCCACTCTTCATCGGCCATGTCCACCAGCAAGCGCGAGCCGCCAAGCCCGGCGTTGTTGATCAACACGTCGACGCCTTGCAGGTCACGCTCGGCGCAGGCGATCAGCTGCTGTACTTGGGCTTCGTCGGCAACGTTGCAGACCTGGCCGAACACGTGTTGCAGCCCGGTGGTTTCGCGGATTTTCAGCACCGCTTCGGCCAACCGGCCTTCATGGATATCGCTGATCATCAGCGCACGGCAGCCTTCTTCGGCGGCACGCACGGCGGCGGAAAAACCGATCCCGGCGCCTGCGGCGGCGGTGATCAGCACCGACTTGCCGCGCAGCAGGCCGCGACCTTCAACATATTGAGGTACAGACATGAACTCTCTCCTTTCAGGTGCGCGGACGCGGCTCTTTGGGCATGCCCAGGGCACGCTCGGCGATGATGTTGCGCTGGATTTCGTTGCTGCCGCCGTAGAGGGTGTCGGCGCGGCTGAACAGGTACAGCGACTGCAAACGGGTCAACCGGTAAGGCGCGGCTTCGAGCAATTCCGCCTCGGCGCCGAGGACGTCCATCGCCAACTTGCCGAGGCTGGCGTGCCAGGTCGACCAGAACAGCTTGTAGATGGTCGCCTCTTTGCGCAGCGAACCGTCCTGGCTACCCGAGAGCATGCGCAGCGAGTTGTAGCGCATGATCCGCAACCCGCTCCAGGCCTCGGCCAGGCGCTGACGCAGGATCGGATCGCGGTCGGCGCCATTGGACTTGGCGATGGCGATGATTTCGTTGAGTTCGTTCTGGAACTGCATCTGCTGGCCGAGGGTCGACACACCCCGCTCGAAGCCCAGCAGTGCCATGGCGATCTTCCAGCCTTCGCCCGGCGCGCCAATGATGTTGGTGGCATCGGTGCGGGCATCGTCGAAGAACACTTCGTTGAATTCCGAGGTGCCGGTGAGTTGCTCGATGGGTCGCACGGTTATTTCTGTCTGGGCCATGGGCACCAGCAGGAACGACAGGCCGCGATGGCCGACGCTACCCGGTTCGGTGCGTGCGATGACAAAGCACCAGTCCGATTCGTGGGCCAGGGAGGTCCAGACTTTCTGGCCATTGATGATCCAACTGCCGCTGGCTTCATCCAGCGTTGCGCGGGTCTTGACGTTGGCCAGGTCGGAACCGGCGCCCGGCTCTGAATAGCCCTGGCACCAGAACGACGTACCGCTGACGATCCCCGGCAAAAAACGCTGTTGCTGTTCAGCCGTACCGAACGCGGCGATGGTCGGCCCGGCCAGGCCTTCGCCGATATGCCCCATGCGGCCGGGGCCGCCGGCGCGGGCGTACTCTTCGTTGAAGATTACCTGCTGGGTGATCGACAGGCCGCGCCCGCCATGCTCCGGCGCCCAGCCGACGCAGGTCCAGCCACCCTCGGCGAGTTTGCGTTCCCAGGCTTTGCGCTCCTCGGGAAACATGTGCTCGTCGCCCGGACCACCGCGAAAGCGCAGGGCCTCGAACTCACCGCAAAGGTTGGCGCTCATCCAGTCGGCGACTTCCCGACGGAAGCGTTCGTCCTGCTCGCTGAAACTGATTTTCATGGCTGCTCTCCCAGAATCACCGAAGCAATGCGCTCGCGATGCCAGGCCGGTAGCCCAAGGAAGCTCTCGCTGGCGCGGGCGCGCTTGAAGTAGAGGTGCGGGTCGTATTCCCAGGTGAAACCGACGCCGCCGTGTAGCTGGATTGATTCGGACGCGCAGGAGAAGTAGGTCTCGGAGCACTGCGCCTTGGCCAGCGCCGCCGCCAGCGGCAGTTCGGCCGCGACCTGCGGATCACCCTGGGGATCGAGGACTTCCTGGGCCACGCACGCGGCGTAATAACTGGCCGAACGGGCGCATTCGACTTGCAGCATCATGTCGGCGGCGCGGTGTTTGAGGGCCTGGAAACTGGCAATCGGGCGACCGAACTGCTGGCGTTCCTGCATGTAGGCCACGCTGAGGTCGAGTACCTGCTGCGCGCCGCCGGTCTGCTCGGCAGCCAGGCCGATGCAGGCCAGTTGCAGGACTCGCTCAAGGTGCGACCAGCCGTTCCCGAGCTCACCCAGCAGGCAGTCGGCTTCAAGGTACAGGCCCTTGAGCTGGATCCGCGCCTGGCGCCGGGTCTGGTCCATGGTCGGCAGCATTTGCCGTTCGATACCTGCGCATACGGCGTTCACGGCAAACAGGCTGATGCCCTTTTCGCCAGTGGTTCCGGGTTGCCGTGCGGCAATGATCAACAGGTCAGCGCCATGGCCATCGAGCACATGCTTGAGGGTGCCGTCGAGGACGAACCCGTCGCCCTCAGCCACCACCGTTGCCTGGACATCGTCGGCGGACCAGCCGTTGGCACTGCTGAACGCCAGGGTCGCGGTCACGCTGCCATCGGCAATCGACGGCAACCAGCGCTGCTTCTGTTGATCATTGGCCGCCAGCAACAGCGCAGGGGTGGCCATGCAGGCGGTGGCGAAAAATGGCGAGCACAGCAAGCGCCGGCCCATCTGTTCCAGCAGGATCGTCAGCTCGACAAAGCCGAGGCCCAGGCCCCCATAGGTTTCGGGGATATGAATGGCCGGCCAGTACATTTCCTGGCACAGACGCTGCCAGAGGGCTTCGTCGAAACCCCGTTCACTGACCATTGCCGCGCGCACGGCGGCAGAATCCGAGACATCGGCGAGGAAACCCTCGGCCGATGCGCGGATCATTTCCTGTTCGTCGCTGAATGCAAACTCCATCGCGGCGCCTTCTGCTCGTTTGGCGGGGCGCGCGTGGCGCAACACCCCTTTGAGCATGAAGTTTGGCGCCGCCCGGACGCGGCAGAATCGTTAGCCTTGCCTAGTCCGAACGGGCGATGTCAAAGTGCGCCTACGCAAGTGAAAAACATGAATCGGCTAAGGATGCAGAACCATGAGCACTGAGCAAGAGACGACTTTCGACGAGCCACGGCTCAGCAGCACGGAAATCCGCATTCTGGGTTCGTTGATCGAGAAACAGGCCACCAGCCCGGAAACCTATCCCCTGACCCTCAATGCCCTGGTGATTGCCTGCAACCAGAAAACCAGCCGCGAGCCAGTGATGAACCTGACGCCGGGCCAGGTCGGTCAGAGCCTGCGCGCCCTCGAAGGACGCGGCTTCGCCAGACTGGTAATGGGCAGCCGCGCCGACCGCTGGGAACACAAGGTCGACAAGGCCCTGGAACTGGTACCGGCGCAGGTCATCCTGACCGGGCTGATGTTTCTGCGCGGCCCGCAGACCGTCAATGAACTGCTAACCCGCAGCGGCCGCATGCATGAATTCGAAGACACCGAACAGGTGGTGCATCAACTCGAACGCCTGATTGCCCGGGGTCTGGCCGTGCTGATTCCGCGTCAGGCCGGCCAACGCGAAGACCGTTACACCCACGCCCTGGGCGACCCGGCGGATATCGAAGCGATCATGGCGGCACGGCAAAACCCGGCCGAGCGTGGCGGCAGCGGGGTTTCGGTTGAACGGATCGAAGAACTGGAAGCGCGAATTGCGGCGCTGGAAGAAAGACTGGCCCGGCTCGAATAACCTGGATGTTTACCTGACACAACACTCCCACAATGGATCGTGGACCGACGGGCATGTGTGATTGACACAATCCCTGTAGGAGCGAGCCTGCTCGCGAAAAACGTCCAGACGACGCGCTCATTCAGACAGCACGCGTTATCGTCGACGTCCATCGTGAGCAGGCTCGCTCCTACAGTGGTTTGACGGTGCGTGTGGTTACTCGCCGTCCCAGTAATCCACCCCGTCCGCCTGCCGGGCCACCGCAACAAAGCCCGACGCATGACCCTCGGCATCCACCTTGAAGTCATCCATCACGGCGTATTTACCGGAATCCGGATATTCACAGATTTCCGGTGATTGCTGGGTGCTGACGGCCAGGTACCGCAACTCGCCGTTACTGGTATTGATGATCTGGTGCGCCTTTTCAGGCCCACCCGGTGGACAGGCGATCACATCACCGGCACGGATTGGAAAGCGTTCGGATCCCAGGCGAACCTGCCCTTCCCCGGCCACGACGTAGAACATTTCCTCATTGACCCGATGACTGTGAAACGGACTGCCGCGCATGCCTGGCTCCAGCACATACAGGCGATAACCCAGCTTTTGCGCCCCCAGTTGCTGACCGACACGGGCCTGGCGCTGTTGATAGCGACCGGCGGTTTCACCGGTCGGCGCAAACGCTTCGGGTAGCGGCTCAAGTTCGACCGAATCCAGATTGAGAATGGGGGGATGCATGGACACCTCCTAGCTGCGGGCAAACGCCACGGCCTTCTGGAATTGCTCGTCCGTCGGCCGTACACCGGTATAGAGCACAAATTGCTCCAGTGCCTGGATAGCGATCACTTCCAGCCCGGTGATGACCCGTTTGCCTTCGGCACGGGCACGCACGATCAGCGGCGTTTCCGAGGGTATCGCCACCACATCGAAGACAGTTTCCGCTTTTTCGATCACATCAGGCTCAAAGGCCAGTTGATCGGCCTCCGGTCCTCCCGTCATGCCGATCGGGGTGACGTTGACCAGCATCCGCGGGCGACGACTCCCCAGTTCGGCCTGCCACTCATACCCCAAAGACTGCGCCAGCGCCTGCCCGGCGCGCTCGTTGCGGGCCACGATCAGGCCGTTTTCATAGCCGCCATCGCGCAAGGCACTCGCCACGGCCTTGGCCATGCCGCCGCTGCCGCGCAAGGCAAAGGTCGAGTCCTTGGGCACCTGGTGTTTTTCCAGCAACTGGGCAACGGCGATGTAGTCGGTGTTGTAGGCCTTGAGATGCCCGTCGGTGTTGACGATGGTGTTGATCGATTGAATGGCGGCGGCAGATGCGTCGAGTTCATCCACCAGGGCAATGCAGGCTTCCTTGAACGGCATCGACACGCCACAACCACGAATCCGCAGGGCGCGAATGCCGGCAACAGCACCCGTCAGGTCCTGGCTGGCAAAGGCCTTGTAGTAAAAATTCAAGTCCAGTTGTTCATACAGATGATTGTGAAAACGCAGGCCAAAGTTCCCCGGGCGCCCTGAAAGGGACATGCACAACTGGGTGTCTTTGTTGGGGTTCATCTGCATGGGCAAGCTCCTTCAAATGCACTTTTCGGATGGACGGGATTAGCCCTCCATCGGGTTCTGATCGATCATGTAAGCGTGTTCGCACGGGCCTACACGGGTCGGTAAGAAAGTCGGTACAGACCTTACACAAAATTTACCTCGCGGCCGTGCTGTTTTTCAGAAAAACGCTGTCTTAGAAGTATCCCCGCGACAATCCTTGGGTCTATTGCAGACACAAGCGCCGGGTTGAAGAACCGAGGTACTATCATGATCCGTAAAGTCCCCACAGTAGCCTTGCTGATCGGCGCCCTCGCTATCGCAGGTCAGGCGCAAGCCGGGCATGGTAATGACGCGGCGGTATTTGGAGCGATCGTCGGTACTGCCATCGTCGGCTCGGCTCTGATCAACGCCAACCGCCCGGTCTATGTCGCGCCGCAACCGGTCTACTACCAGCCCGCGCCGGTTTATTACGCACCACCGCCTCCGGTTTACTACCAACCGGCCCCGGTCTACGTGCAACAACCGATCTACTACCGTCCGGCCCCGGTTTACTACGGACCACCCCGTGGTTACTACGGCCCGCCACGCGGCTACTACGGCCGACATTACGGTCGCTGGTAACAGACTCAACCGGCCCCGCTGAAACAGCGGGGCTTTTTTATATCCAATTGTCGGTCAAGGTCTGGATAAATCTCGCCAAGGTCGCTATCGGGACAGTGTCCGTGGCAGAAACAGGCAAGATGGACTTGACCCGATTTCTGCCCCGCGGCACAAAACGGTCATATTTTTGTCATGTCAGTTCCGCAAGCTCGGTGCTGTCCGTCGAAAACAGGTTCATAACAACAAGGACGACCACATGCCAACGCAAAACCCGCACCGCATCGTCGGTCTGTGCACCTCCAGCAAGGTCTACAACGCACTGACCGAACTCAAGCACCTGGAAGGTCATCGCAGCGCCAAGTTTCTCTCGCTGCTGACGCAAAGCCTGGTGCGCAAGGGCCTGCTCAACGAGCAGGAAGTGGTTCATATGCTCGATCAGGTGGTCAGCTGACCGACCAACGGTCGTTTACCCCCTCTGGCATCAATGACCACTATCGAAAACGTTGATTACCCCTCAAGGTACCCGGACCTTAAAGTAACTCCACAGATTGATGGAGGTACTTTTCATGTCCAAGGTTCAGATCATGTCCGTTATCGGCAGCGCCGTCCCCGCACAGCTCAGAGAGTTGGGCATGCTCGCCTGCTGGTACCTGGTGCAGGACGGCGTACAGATCAGCGGCCCGCTCACTTCGCTGCCCGCCGCCCGTGAGCTGTCGCAACGCATCGGCAGCGGCCAGTCCGGCAGGTTCAGCGCCTAAGGCAGCTGCACCCGCGGTTTGGTTTCGATGAAAATGTCCCAGCTCGACATGAACAGGGCCGCGATCAACGGGCCGATGACAAAACCGTTCAGCCCGAAAATCGCCAGGCCGCCCAGGGTCGAGACCAGGATCATGTAGTCCGGCATCCTGGTGTCCTTGCCCACCAGCAATGGCCGGAGCAGGTTGTCCACCAGACCGATCACCAAGACCCCGAACAATACCAGCACCACGCCCTGCCAGATCGCCCCGGTGAGCAGGAAAAACGCCGCCACCGGCACCCAGACTATTCCCGCCCCCACCGCCGGCAGCAACGACAGAAACGCCATCAACACCGCCCAGAGCAACACGCTGGGAACGTCCAGAAACCAGAAAATCAGACCGCCCAGCGCGCCTTGGGTGATGGCCACCAGCAGGTTGCCTTTCACCGTGGCCCGCACCACACGATTGAACTTGAGCTGCAAACGGCGTTTCTGCTGTTCCTGCAACGGCACCGCCGCACGCACCTTGCGCGCCAGTTCCGCACCGTCACGCAGGAAGAAAAACAGCAGGTACAGCATGATGAAAAAGCTGACGATGAACTCGAACGTGCCCTGGCCGAAACTGAACGCCTTAGAGGCTAGCGCCTGCCCGCCGGTCATCGCGCTTTTGACGATTTTCTCGCGCAGCCCGTTCAACTCGCCCATGCCGAAGCGATCCAGCAGATGCTGGAAATACGGCGGCAGGCTGTGCTTGAACTGCGACACATACCCGGCAATGTCGAGTTCGCCGCTCTCGACGCTTTTGTAGAGTGACGCGCCCTCCTGAACCAGCAAGGCGCTGATGATGATCACTGGCAGAATCGCAATCACCAGGCAAATGCTCAATGTGCACAGCGACGTGAGGTTGCGTTGCCAGCCGAACTTCACTTGTAGCCGGCCCTGCAGTGGCGCAAAGAGGATGCCCAGGATCACCGCCCAGAACGCCGCGCCGTAAAACGGCAGCAGGATCCAGATGAAGGCAGCGCTCACCAGCACCAGCAACACCGTCAGCGATTTGTCTTGTGGGTTCGTTTCGTTCATGTCCGATCCGTGCCAGCCAGTCAGGACGAAAAACTTTCGCCTTGATGTTTAGTCCGCCACGGCTCGCGCGAGTGCCATCGGTTTGTTGATCAGGCATAGATCCAGGTCAATAAACCCTTGGCACAGGGCATTTACCCTGTGCGGCTTTTGCGACCGACACTGCCATGAACCTCACTGCGCCAGAACTGCTCGCCCCCGCCGGCACCTTGAAAAACATGCGTTACGCCTTCGCCTACGGCGCCGATGCCGTGTACGCCGGCCAGCCGCGCTACAGCCTGCGGGTGCGCAATAACGAGTTCGACCACGCCAACCTGGCCCTCGGCATTCGCGAGGCCCAGGCCCGGGGCAAGCGCTTCTACGTGGTGGTGAACATCGCGCCGCACAACGCCAAGCTCAAGACCTTCCTCAAGGACCTTGAACCGGTGATCGCCATGGCCCCGGATGCGCTGATCATGTCCGACCCCGGCCTGATCATGCTGGTGCGCCGACACTACCCGCAGATGCCGATCCACCTTTCGGTGCAGGCCAATACGGTGAACTGGGCCAGTGTCGAGTTCTGGCAGCAGCAAGGCTTGAGCCGGATCATCCTGTCCCGAGAGCTGTCCCTGGAAGAAATCGCCGAGATCCGCGAGCAAGTGCCGGCCATGGAACTGGAGGTGTTCGTGCACGGCGCGTTGTGCATGGCCTATTCCGGTCGTTGCCTGCTGTCGGGCTACTTGAACAGGCGCGACGCCAATCAGGGCAGCTGCACCAACGCCTGCCGCTGGAAATACTCGGCGCAACCGGCCACGGAAAACCCGCTCGGCGAGATCGTGCAGCAGTATCAGCCGGAACCCACCCTGGGCATCGGCGCGCCCACCGGGCAGGTGTTCCTGTTGCAGGAAGCCAATCGTCCCGGCGAACAGATGCCCGCCTTCGAAGACGAACACGGCACATACATCATGAACGCCAAGGACCTGCGCGCCGTGCAGCATGTCGAACGCCTGACCCACATGGGCGTGCACTCCCTGAAAATCGAAGGCCGGACCAAATCCCACTTTTATTGCGCGCGCACCACCCAGGTTTATCGCCGGGCCATCGACGATGCGGTGGCGGGCCGGGCCTTCGACCGCGGCCTGATGACCGACCTGGAGTCCCTCGCCCAGCGCGGCTACACCGAAGGTTTTCTGCGCCGGCATGTACATGACGAATACCAGAACTACCAGAACGGCAGCTCGGTGTCGGAGCGCCAGCAGTTTGTCGGTGAACTGACCGGACAGCGGCGGGATCGCCTGGCCGAGGTCAAGGTGAAAAACCGCTTCGGCCTGGGCGATCACATGGAGCTGATGACGCCCAAGGGCAACTTCCACTTCGATCTGCACCAGTTGCAGAACGCCAAGGGTGAAGCGATCGACGTTGCGCCGGGGGATGGGCATACGGTGTATTTGCCGATACCGGATGCGGTGGATCTGGAGTTTGGGTTGTTGATGCGGGATGTGAGGGGCTGAACATCAGCAACAGTGCCATGTGAACCTGTGGCGAGGGGGCTTGCCCCCGCTGGGGTGCGAAGCAGCCCTAAATCCAGAAGACGCGGTTTTTCTGTACAAGTACTTTCGTCGGGATTACGACGGCTTCGCCGCCGATCGGGGGCAAGCCCCCTCGCCACAAACGCTGCCTTACCCCATTTCTACAGCGATCAATGATTACGCAAATTCCTCGCGGAGCATCGCCACAAACGCCTCACGCGCCGGGTGCACCCCGGCGTTTTCGTGCCAGTAAAACAGGTTATCGACGGCGGTCAGCTCGGGAAACTCAAACCCTGCGCACCCTGCACCTTTGGCGTATTGGTCAAAGATCCCCTTAGGCACCAGCGCAACGCCGGCCCCAGCGCTGACGCAACCGACAATCGCGCCATAACTGGCCAGGCTGACAATCGGCAGCGCCTGCCCCTTGCGCAACAACCAATGCTCCAGCGCCGCCCGGTACGGACAGCCCTGGGGCCACATGAACACGGTCTGGTCCTGCAAATCACTGATGTCCCGCAGCGGCCCCAGGGAGGTCGAGGCGATCAGCAGCAGCTCTTCGCGGTACATCGGCGTGCGCTTGAGGTGCGAACGCTCGACATCCACCGCCACGATGGCGCCGTCGAGCTTGTGGTTGAGTGTGTCGTCGAGCAACTGCCCCCAGGAGCCGGTGGTCAACTCCAGCGCCACCTGTGGGAAACGCTTGTGGAATTTCGCCAGCAGGCGCGGCAATCGCCCGGTGGCCGACGACTCGATGGCTCCGATGCGCAACGGCCCCGAGGGTTCGGCCGAAGGATCGACCGCGCGCTTGGCCTCGGCGGTGAGGGCAAGAATTTTCGAGGCGTAGGCCAGGAAGGTTTGCCCCGACGGGCTGATGCGCAGCCCTCGACCCTCACGCAAAAACAGCGCGACACCCAGTTCGGCCTCCAGGGCCTTGATCCGGGCCGTGATGTTCGACGGCACGCAATGCAACAGCTCGGCCGCGCGGGCGATGCTGCCGACATCGGCCACGGTCTTGAACATGCGAATCTGAGCCAGCTCCATACATCACCCACAGTGAACGATTAGCGCATTATAAGTCAGTTGTGGCGAACGATCCGCTTTCTGATACTCGGTGCATCCACCCACAGGTGCACGACCATGACGCCGCTCACACCATCCCCCGTTTCACCCTGGAAAATCATTCTGGCCATGGCGTTTGTCGTGGCGTGCTGGGGCTACTCCCCGACCGGCATCCATATCGGCTTGCAGGCCTATGACCCGGTGCACCTGGCGCTCCTGCGCTTCCTGCTCGCCTCTGTGTTCATGGCCGTGGTCGCGATGTTCAAGGGCATTCGCCTGCCGAGCCTGCGGGATCTGCCCCTGATGTTCGGCCTGGGCTTCTTTGCCGTGAGCCTGCACCACGTGGCGATCAACTTCGGACAGCAGGGTGTCAGCGCTGGCGCTTCGAGCGTCCTGGCCCAGACCACGCCGCTGTTCAGCACGCTGATCGCGCGCTTCGTGTTCAAGGACCAGGTGAGCCTGTGGCGCTGGGGTTGTGTGCTGCTCGGGTTGTTTGGCGTGATGATTGTGGTGGCGGGCGATCATGGCTTGGGCAGCATTGATGCCCACGGCTTGCTGATCCTGCTGGCGGCGGTTTCCTGGAGTCTCTACTTTGCCCTGCAAAAGCATCACACCGGGCGATACGACGGGCTGACGCTGGTGTGTTACACGGTGTGGTCCGGGACGGTGCTGTTGCTGGTCTACTTGCCCGGTCTGGCGGATCAAGTCGCCCAGGCGCCGCTGCGCGTGCAGTTTGCGGTGATTGCCCTGGGGATATTCCCCAGTGCCCTGGCGTACCTGGCCTGGGCTTATGTGCTGGCGCATGTCGATTTGAGCCGGGCGACGATGACGCTGTATTTGACGCCGCCGACGGCGATGGTCATTGCGTCCTATGCGCTGGGTGAGCGGCCGACATTGATGATCGTGGTCGGCGGGCTGGTGGTGTTGGCAAGTGTGCTGGCGTTGAATCTGGAGCGGCGGGCTGTGGTTGTTCAAACTGTCAGGGTCTGACTCAGGTTTTTCGCTGTCAGGTCCGGCGCTATCGCGAGCAAGCTCGCTCCCACAGGGGAAATGCGGTGCTCACACAATCGGTGTGGGAGCGTGGCTTGCCCGCGATGAACGATGACGCGGTATCACTGACCATCAGCTGGGCGAAAACCGGTCGCGACTGTTGGTCAGGTGCAGCCACATCGCCGCCCGCGCCGCATCCGGGTCCTGGCGTTTGATGGCGTTGAGAATCGCCTCGTGCTCCAGGTTGGCCAACTGACCGAGCTTGCTCAAGTCCACCGCACCACGCTCGGCGGCATTGACCCGGGTGCGCGGGATCATCGCACTGCCCAGGTGCTGCATGATTTCGGTGAAGCAGACGTTGCCGGTGGCTTCGGCGATCAGCAGATGAAAACGCCGGTCCGCCTCGACACAGCTGTCGTTGTTGGCCAGCAGGTTTTGATAGTCGTCCAGCGCTTCACGCATCTGCGCCAGTTGCAGATCGGTGCGGCGAGTTGCCGCCAGCGCCGCCGCCTGGGTTTCCAGCCCCATGCGCAACTCCAGAATACTGCGCACCCCCAACGCCGTATCGACATTCAGCCGCAGCCCCTGCTCCGGAGCGCGCTCGATCACAAACGTGCCAATCCCATGCCGGGTTTCCACCAGCCCCGAGGCCTGCAACTTCGAGATCGCCTCGCGCACCACCGTGCGACTGACCCCGTGCTCCTGAACGATGGTGTTTTCCGACGGCAGCTTGTCGCCGGGCAACATCTGGCCGAGCAGAATGCGCTGGGTCAGTTTCTCCACCAGATCATGGGCCAGGTTGTGGCTGCGCTTGCGGGCAGGTGCTTCGAGGTCTTCTTGCATGGGCGTGTCCGAAATCAGGGCTATCGAATCGTAGCACCGCGCCGGGCGAGAATTCCGAAAAATCTCGCTTAACTTGTATGACAACACTCAACAAAAGCCCATATTGAGTCGCTTAAAAGGCCACTTAGCACCACCAACAGAATTAAAAACCTCTGAATTGCCGCCATTTCATTGGGCAAACATGGTTGCAAGTTCAAAAAACCTAGTTGTATGATGTCTAGCAACAACGCAACACCCAGCTTCACCCCGCATAAAAATAACGAGTGGGAGAAAACGCAGTGAATACATCCATCTCCGGGATGCACGACGACGCCAATTCAGCGCTGAAGTCCGCCATCGCCAAAGTCAAAAGACACGTCTTGCCGCTGTTCGTCATCATGTTCATCGTCAATTACATTGATCGCGTGAACATCGGTTTCGTCCGCACCCACATGGAGCACGACCTGGGCATTGGCGCGGCCGCCTACGGCCTGGGTGCCGGTCTGTTCTTCATCGGTTATGCACTGTTCGAGGTGCCCTCCAACATCCTTCTGCAGAAAGTCGGCGCACGCATCTGGCTGACCCGGATCATGCTGACCTGGGGCCTGGTCGCCGCAGGCATGGCGTTCATCCAGAACGAAACCCACTTCTACATCCTGCGTTTTCTGCTGGGCGTGGCCGAAGCCGGGTTCTTTCCCGGGGTGATCTACTACTTCACCCGCTGGTTGCCCGGCGTGGAGCGAGGCAAGGCGATTGCCATCTTCCTCAGTGGCTCGGCGCTCGCGTCACTGATCTCAGGCCCCCTGTCCGGTTTGCTCCTGCAAATCGAAGGACTGGGCCTGCACGGCTGGCAGTGGGTGTACTTCATCGAGGGCATGTTTTCGGTGGGGTTGTGCGTGTTCGTCTGGTTCTGGCTGGACTCCAGGCCCCACGACGCCAAATGGCTGAGCCGCGAAGAGCAGGACGCACTGGTCAAGGCCATCGACGACGAACAACTGGCCCGGGAAGCCGCCACGCCCATCAAGCCGTCGCTGGGCAAACTGCTCAAGGATCGCCAGATCATCCTGTTCTGCCTGATCTACTTCTTTATCCAGCTGACCATCTACGCCGCGACCTTCTGGCTGCCGAGCATCATCAAGAAGATGGGCGATCTGAGCGATGTCCAGGTCGGGCTGTTCAACTCGATTCCGTGGTTGCTGTCGATTGTCGGCATGTACGCCTTCGCTTCCTTGTCGGCCAAATGGAAACACCAGCAAGCCTGGGTCGCCACTGCCCTGCTGATCGCCGCGGCCGGGATGTTCATGTCCACCACCGGCGGGCCGGTCTTCGCCTTTGTCGCCATCTGCTTTGCAGCACTGGGCTTCAAATCGGCCTCGTCGCTGTTCTGGCCGATTCCCCAGGCCTATCTGGATGCGCGCATTGCCGCTGGCGTCATCGCGTTGATCAACTCGGTGGGCAACCTCGGCGGCTTCGTTGCGCCGACCACTTTCGGCCTGCTGGAAGAACGCACCGGTTCCATTCAGGGCGGGCTGTACGGCCTGGCCGCGACTTCAATCATCGCCGCCATCATCGTGTTTGCTGCCCGTAACACACCGAAACCCGCACCTGCCGTGGCGCTGGGCAAACCCGCTCCCGACCACGCCTGAATTCTGCTTTTTAAGGATTGGAAAATGAACCCACAAGACACCGCAAAAGCCCCGGTCATCACCAGCATGCAAGTGGTTCCGGTCGCCGGCCACGATGGCATGCTGCTCAACCTGAGCGGCGCCCACGGCCCGTTTTTCACCCGCAACATCGTGATCCTCAAGGACAACGCCGGCCACACCGGCGTTGGCGAAGCGCCGGGGGGCGAGCGCATTCGCCAGACCCTCGAAGACGCGCGCAGCCTGGTGGTCGGCAGCCCGATTGGCACTTATCAGAAAATCCTTAATCAGGTACGCCAGACCTTCGCCGACCGCGATGTCGGTGGCCGCGGTTTGCAGACCTTCGATCTGCGCATCACCATTCACGCCGTCACCGGCCTGGAAGCCGCATTGCTCGATTTGCTCGGTCAGCACCTGGACGTACCGGTGGCCGCCCTGCTCGGCGAAGGCCAGCAGCGCGATGAAGTGAAGATGCTCGGTTATCTGTTTTACGTCGGTGATCGCAACGAAACCGACCTCGCCTACCGCAGCGAACCGGACGCCGACAATGACTGGTTCCGCGTGCGGCACGAGAAAGCCATGACCGCCGATGCGGTGGTCCGCCTGGCCGAGGCGGCTCACGCGCGTTATGGCTTCAAGGACTTCAAGCTCAAGGGCGGCGTGCTCAGCGGCGACGCCGAAATCGAAGCGGTCACGGCCCTCGCCGAACGCTTCCCCGATGCGCGCATCACCCTCGACCCGAATGGCGCCTGGTCACTGAAAGAAGCCATCCGCCTGTGCCGCGATCAGCACCGCGTGCTGGCCTACGCCGAAGACCCGTGCGGGGCAGAAAACGGTTACTCGGGGCGAGAAGTCATGGCCGAATTCCGTCGCGCCACGGGTTTGAAAACCGCGACCAACATGATCGCCACCGACTGGCGGGAGATGGGCCATGCGATCCAGTTGCAGTCGGTCGATATTCCCCTGGCCGACCCGCACTTCTGGACGATGCAGGGTTCGGTGCGCGTGGCGCAGATGTGCCACGAATGGGGCCTGACCTGGGGTTCGCACTCTAACAACCACTTCGACATTTCCCTGGCGATGTTCACCCATGTCGCGGCAGCGGCGCCGGGCGAGATCACCGCCATCGACACCCACTGGATCTGGCAGGACGGTCAGCGCCTGACCAAGGCCCCGCTGCAAATCGTCGACGGCTGCGTGCAGGTGCCGCAGAAACCGGGGCTGGGGGTCGAGCTGGATATGGATCAGGTCGCCAAGGCTCACGAGCTGTACAAAGGCATGGGCCTGGGGGCGCGGGATGACAGCGTGGCGATGCAGTTCCTGATTCCCGGCTGGACATTCGACAACAAGCGGCCGTGCCTGGTGCGTTGAATCGCCAAGCGCGTTGAATCAAGGGTTGCGTGTGGCCGCCTGATGGCGGCCGATTTTAAAAAGCGCTCGGAGCATGGCGCTTGAGCCCCTAAAATGACGCGCAACTGAATCAACGACGGATGAAACCAATATGGACAGGCTGAAAACCATCGCCGCTTGCATGGCGATATTCGCCGCGGCCCAGTGCGTTGCACAGGATCAAGTCGAGACAGTGGTAAACGCCGCTGTACAACCGGTAATGCAGGCCGAGGGTATCCACGGCATGGCCGTGGCGGTCACCGTCAACGGCCAGGCGCATTACTTCAACTATGGCGTCGCCTCGATAGAAACCGGCAACCCCGTCACACAGGACACCCTGTTCGAAATCGGCTCCGTCAGCAAAACCTTCACCGCCACCCTCGCCGCCTACGCCCAAGCCACCGGCAAGCTGTCCCTGACCGACAAGGCCAGCCAGGTCCTGCCGGCCTTGCGCGGCAGTGCTTTCGACCACATCAGTGTGCTGCAACTGGGCACCTACAGCGCTGGCGGTTTACCCCTGCAATTTCCTGCTGAATCTGATTCGGCCGACAAAATGCTCGGCTACTACAAACAATGGAAACCGCTCTACGCCCCCGGCAGCCACCGACTGTATTCGAACCCCAGCCTGGGCCTGTTCGGCTACCTCGCCGCCCACAGCATGGGCCAGCCGTTTGATGACCTGATGGAGAAGACCCTGCTGCCAAAACTCGGCTTGCAGCACACCTATGTGCATGTGCCGCAGGATCAGATGGCGCTCTACGCCCAGGGCTACAACAAGGACGGCAAACCGGTACGGGTGGGTCCGGGCGCGCTGGATTCAGAGGCGTATGGGGTGAAGACCAGCGCCGCAGACTTGCTGAGCTATGTCGGCGCGAACATGAAACCGGCGTCCCTGGAAAAGCCGTTGCAGCAGGCCATCGCCTTGACTCACAGCGGTTACTACACCGTAGGCGATATGACCCAGGGCCTGGGCTGGGAGATGTATCGATACCCGATCACACTGGATCGCTTGCTGGACGGCAACTCCACGCCAATGGCCATGCAAGCCCATGAAGTCCAGTGGCTGAACCCGCCGCAGGCGCAGCCGGAAAACGTGCTGATCAACAAGACAGGTTCAACCGGTGGCTTTGGTGCTTATGTGGCGTACGTGCCTTCGAAGGACATCGGCATCGTGATGCTGGCCAACAAGAATTATCCCAATGCGCAGCGGGTCAGGATCGCTCATCAGATACTGAGTGCCCTTGCCCGATAAGCCTTGCTTGCCTCCCATGTAAAAGGCGACCACTTGAGGTCGCCCTTTTTTACTTTATCGGCACCCCTTCGGGCGGGTCGATATTGTCCAGCGCGCGGTTCACCAACAATTCGCCCACCACTGCCAATTGCTGAATCGACAGCGCCACATTGCGGTTGGAGCTTTCCAGGTTACAGGCCAGATCGGTGACCAGCACGTTCAGGGACGCGAGGGTTTCGCAGGCGTGGCACAGCAGCGTAGGGGTGTCGACGTTTGGGAGGATGGTGAAGATGTGGCTAACCGGGTCGGCGTGTTTGGGGTTGCGCAAGCGAGCGCTGACGGCGGGTTCGGTGATGTCGGAGAGTGGCAAATCTGAGTCGGATGGGGATTCCGGGGGATTCGGACTTAGCTTTTTCATGAAGAAGTACCATTGGGGATTGTTGAGAAAACTACCCATCTCACTTCCACATGAGGGTGGCAGCTGTACGCAGGTGTGGAAGTCCAGGTCAATCCACCAAAACCCGGTGCACTCGAAAGTGCTCCCGCGCACAGCCGCCAAAACGCGGCAATGTTGACATAAAAAATGTCGACTTGCGCTCTAGGGGCATTGTGTAGATGGCTTGAACCAACGGACTTCCACATCCGACCGCTGATTTTGCAGCGGCTGAAAAAGGTTATCGGTGCACTCCCCAGAGCACCAGTTCATGAACACCGCCACGTTTTGCGGGAAATTTCCGAAGCAGGCGAAGGTCTTTCCCTACAATCACTTTAATGAGCATCCGGTAACAAATACCTTTTTACTCATGATCGTTGTGATGCGGGTGAAACCGTTGTATCTATTGAGCCTCCCAAGCCTACAAACGACATCGGATCAATCCGTTGTCGGGAATGACATAATGCGCGCTCACCTATTCAAACCGACTGACCCTAAAAGGGCGTTGTAATGCAAATCAGCAAATTCAAGGTCACGAACGTCGGTCGGTTTACCGAATTGGACATCCAGTTGGCCCCAACCCCCCAACATCAGTCAAATGTAACGGTCCTGGTGGGGAATAATGGCGCAGGGAAAACCACCCTTTTGAAATCTCTGGCCACCTCTTTGAGCTGGTTGGTTGCCAGAATTCGCACCGAGAAAGGCAATGGCAATTACCTTTCTGAAGATGATGTTCGAAACGGGGCTACAGCTGCACTAATTTTGATTGGTGTGATAGACGAGTCACTGGCACGTTCAAGTCTTGCCGATGCTAATTCTGAACAGACTGTATTCACGTGGGGCATTGCCCGAGGCAGACAGGGGCGCAAGGCTCACTTCCATAGTACGTTAGGGGGGGTCAGTCGCTTGGCGGACGGTTATCGCAACCAATTAACCGCAGACGATAAAGCCTCGCTCCCATTGATCGCCTACTACCCTGTAGAGCGATCGGTTCTGGAAATCCCACTAAAAATTCGCACCAAACACTCCTTCGATCAACTCGATGGCTACGACAATTCGCTAAACCGTGGCGTCGACTTCCGCCGTTTCTTTGAATGGTTTCGCGAACGCGAAGACAGCGAAAACGAAACCGGTGTGTCCGACACTGCGCTGGCCGAAATTTCCGAAAAATTCGGCAAGGACAGCGACATCTGGAAAACCCTTTCTCAGTTGAAAGCTTCTTCCCGGGATCGTCAGTTGACCGCAGTTCGTTCCGCCATCGCTGCGTTCATGCCCGGCTTCAGCAACCTGCGAGTGCAACGCAAGCCGCGCCTGCACATGGCCATCGATAAAAATGGAACCACGCTCAACGTATCCCAGCTCTCGCAGGGTGAGAAATCCATGATGGCATTAGTCGGCGACATCGCTCGCCGATTGGCGATGATGAATCAGTCTCTGGACAATCCGTTGGAAGGTGACGGCATCGTCCTGATCGATGAAGTCGATTTACACCTGCATCCCAAATGGCAACGCAGCTTGATTCGGCAGTTGAACGAAACCTTCCCCAATTGCCAGTTTGTCCTGACAACTCACTCGCCGTTGGTCATCAGCGACGCGAAAGACGTGCTGTGCTACGTGCTCAATGACGGGGAATTGCAAGAACACAATGGCCTGTATGGATTGGATGCCAATCAGGTGTTGCTGGAGGTCATGGACACCGATGTGCGCAATAGCGACGTGCAAAAACGCCTGAATCAATTGCTCAAGCATTTGCAGGATGGTGACCTGGACGGTGCGAAGAAACTGTATTCCGAGCTTTCTCTAGAGCTGCCAGAGGGACATCTGGAGTTGGCGAAAGCGGCCTTGTTGATCCGTAAGTTGGAGCTACGTCGTGCGTAAGATCGACAAAGGCATGGAGCCACCCTCGTTGACTCGCTTTAAACGCTCGAACAACACGTTGCGTTACCGGGACTTACCAGCGGATGAGAGCCGGTCGATTCGATCAACCTGCATTTCGGAGCAATATGGTTTATGCGCCTACTGCTGTCATTCCATCACGGTTGATAATGCCCATAATGAGCATCTTGAGGCCCAGGATCATGCACCGAATCGAACGTTGGACTTTTCCAATATCGTCGCCAGTTGCCAGCGCCTGCGCCAATGCGGTCACGGTCGAGGAACACGCCCCTTACCGCTTACGCCGTTGATGGCCGAATGCGAAACAGAGTTGAAATTCTATTTGTCCGGACTGGTTGAAGGACAAACCGAGCGGGCCCGGCTTTCAATTGAGGCGTTGAACCTGGGTCATACCGAGGAAAGTAATCGAGGCCTAATCGGTGCGCGCAAGCAGTTGGTCGATGCACTGATATTTGACCAGTGCATGCAACCCGCAGAATTTCAATTTGAAGACGACGAACTACTGGTCCTGCTTCTGGACACCCTGAAGACTCCGAACCCGGCACAATGTCTTCAGCCATTTTCCCCCGTACTGGTCAATATTATCCATCAATTTCTGGCTCAACCTTGAGCTAGAGCCAGCGGTTCTTCGGGTCCGGGTTATGCTGCCGCACAGGACTCAATCATCCGGCATTTCAGGCGGCTTGGCGGGTTTAGCCGGTTTGCCAGGTTTTGTACCTTTAGCGCCTTTTGCCGCCGGCTCGGCTTCAGTGACGGGAGCGGCCACGGTCGCGGTAAATTCTTTCTCGGCCGCCGGCAGCTGATCGACAGCGCTGAAAACATCTTCCAGCTTGATGGCGTCCGATTGTTCAAGTTTCTTTTCGCCGTCCTTGCCCACCAGAATCACCTTGGTCTTGGCGCCGGCCCCCAGCTTGAGCGAGCGGATCAGCGCCGCCGTGTCCTGTGGCCCGAGGTCCTTGCCGTCGCGCTGGCCCATCAGGTTGAGTACGGTGTAGAGCACCATGTTGCGGTCGGTGAAGCCCTTGCGGTTGGCCGGCTCATCCAGGGACTTTTTCAGGCTGACCCAGGTCGGATCAACCGTGCTCGGAGCGATGACGATCAGTGGCCGGGCCCTGCCCTTGTCCATGTCCAGCGGTGAGTCGCCATCGGCGGCGAACGAGGTGCCGGCAAACGCCAGCAAAGTAGCCAGAGTCAGTGACCTGATGAGCATGCGCATCTCCTTTTGATATTCACGCTCTAATGATTGCGCATCGCGGCGATCGTTCCGGGTGACATACCGCAAATATTGTTCGCCTTGCCCCAAGCTTAGGTCAGGGCGGTCATTGCGCAACAGGCTGGGCTAATCTGAAGACTCATGGCAACCAGCCTGATCCCTTGTGAGGACTTGCCCATGAGTACTCAGTTGAATCACACCATCGTCTGGTGCCGGGACAAGCAGGTTTCGGCGAATTTCCTGACTGGCCTCCTTGGCCTGCCTGCCCCCGAGCCCTTCGGCCCCATGCTGATCGTCAAACTGGATAACGGCGTATCACTGGATTTCTACGACAACGAGCCGCCGATTGCGTCTCAGCACTACGCATTCCTGATTGGCGATGAGGACTTCGATGCGGCCTTCGCACGCCTGCAAGCCAACGGTCAGCCATGGTGGGCCGACCCGGGCAAGCAGCGACTGAGGGAGATCAATGATTACGCGGGAGGACGGCGGGTGTATTTCGATGACCCGGACGGGCATCTGCTGGAAATTTTCACCCGCGAATGAAGCTGGCGCGGCGGCTTGATTCAGAACGCCAGTTTGTAGCCGATCAGCAACAGCATGGTCGCCAGGCAAGGGCGCAGCAATTCGTCGGAGATGCGCCCGGTCAGGTGGCTGCCCAGGTAAATCCCCGGCAACGAGCCCACCAGCAAATAACCCAGGACGTGCCAATCCATGTTGCCCATGCTGGCGTGGCCAAGGCCCGCGACCAGGGTCAGCGGCACGGCGTGGGCGATTTCAGTCCCCACCAGGCGGCGGGTCGGCAGCATCGGATAGAGAATGAACAGTGCCACGGTGCCCAGTGCGCCGGCACCGATGGACGTCAGCGCGACCATGGCGCCAAGGACCAGCCCGGTGATGACTGTCATCACGTTCAAGCGCAATCCGCTGGGGTTGTAGTTGCCACCCGCACGTTTGTGGGCGAAGTCGAGCAGGCGCTTCTTGAACAGGATCGCCAGAGCCGTGGCGAACAACACGAACCCGAGGGCCTGCTTGATGATCGCGTTCATCGACTCGGGGGCGCTGTGCAGGGTACTGAGGAACCACAGCGTCATCGCCACCGCGGGCACGCTGCCCAAGGTCAGCCAGCCGGTGATCGCCCAGTCGATGTTGTTGTTCTTGCGGTGAACCAGTACGCCGCTGGACTTGGTGATGGCGGCGTACAGCAGGTCGGTACCGACCGCCGTCGCCGGGTTGATGCCGAATCCAAGCAGGATCGGGGTCATGAGCGACCCGCCACCTACGCCAGTCATGCCGACGATGAAGCCGACAACCAGCCCGGCAACGACCAACCCGATGTTCACTAAATCCATGAATACTTCCACAAAGATCGCAGGGGAAATCTGGCCCGCAGCATAGCGATATTTCTTATAACCAGTTATATCGATGCGATCTATCTTTATGCCGGAAGCACCATGTCACCCTGTGGGAGCGAACTTGCTCGCGATGGCGGTGTATCAGTTGGCATCATGGCGACTGACACTCAGTCATCGCGAGCAAGCTCGCTCCCACAGGGTTGCGTGCCAGATTCACTGCACCGGCAGGAAATTCAGGAACAGCAGGCTCTGGGCATAGTTCACGCCGATGCGCCGGTAGCGTTCGTCGAGCATCCGGGTCAGCAGGTCCAGCCGGGCGACGATCTTGCCGAACTCGACGGCAAAGCTCAGGTTGCTGCCCTCCTCCGATATTTCGTTGGAGAACAGCAAGGGCTGGCCCTCTTTGTTCTGTCGCTGGCTGAGGATCCAGGTGGCGATTTCGATATTGCGCGCGGCATTGCTGACAAATACCGGGTTGATCGTGTCGGTCATGTAGAACTCGAGGCGATTGCCATGGGCGGTCACCAGCATGCTGCCGATGGCATAGATGAACGCCCCGACCCGGTCGCCCAGAAACTCCGGACTCATGGCAAAACGCAGGGCCGCGAGGTCCTTTTTGCCGCCCAGGGTCGGCAATGGTTGCTGCAGCTCAATGGCCATGCGCACTTGCTTGCCGGCGGTGCGGGCATCGAGGAAACCGGATTTTTTCAGCTCGTCGGGGTTACGCAGATAGAGCTTGCTCATCAGCAGGTAAAGGCTGTTGAGGTTGTCGCGCATGGTCAGGGTGGCCATGCGGTCGACGCTGGTCTGCAGGAACTCCTGGGGTTTGCCTTCGCGCATCTGGTTGATGATGTCGCCGCCCTGCTGCTGGCTGCAACCGGTGACGTAGAGCATCGACAAACCTGCAAGCAGCAGGCAATGACGGCGGATTTTAGTGATGATCGTGGGTGAAACTCGAGCCATGGGTTCTTGGACTTGGGCATGGGCCGGCGGAGGGGATCGCCGCAGGCTGCCATGGATAGAGCCGGACATTTCGAAAAAGTGCAGTATCGGCACAGAGCAATCGATCACCGGCAAGGTGCAGCTCAAGAGTTCGCAGCCTGCGGCGGAACCGATGGACTATTCTGGTGCCCACTGAAATAACCATCGGCATTCATAAAGGAGGTTTGCATGCGCACGCTTGAACTGGCTGGCACCAGGGTCCCGGTCATCGGCCAGGGGACCTGGCAGATGGGCGAAGACCGTTCACGGCACACGGAAGAAGTCGCGGCACTGCGCCTGGGTATCGAGCTGGGCATGACCCTGATCGACACTGCGGAAATGTACGCCGAAGGCGGTGCCGAAGAAGTGGTGCGCGATGCCATTGCCGGCCAGCGCGACAACGTCTTTCTGGTCAGCAAGGTGTACCCGCACAACGCCAGTCGCCAGGGCATTCCCCAGGCTTGCGAGCGAAGCTTGCGCAGGCTTGGCACCGATTACATCGACCTGTATCTGCTGCATTGGCGCGGTCAGTATCCTCTGGAAGAAACCGTCGACGCCTTCGAGCGCTTGCGCGAAGCCGGCAAGATTGGCCGTTGGGGCGTGTCCAACTTCGACCTCGACGACCTGCTGGAACTGGACGCCCCGGCCTGTGCCACCAATCAGGTGCTCTACAACCTGGAGCAACGGGGCATAGAATTTGATTTGCTGCCCTGGAGCCAACAACGGCGGTTGCCGGTCATGGCTTACTGCCCGATTGGCCAAGGCGGTAAAATGCTCTTGGACGTCGCGCTCAAGCAGGTAGCTGCCCGTCACGGCGTCGCACCGGCTCAGGTGGCACTGGCCTGGATACTGCGTCAGGAAGGAGTGATCGCCATCCCCAAGGCGGTCCGACTCGAACATGTACGCCTCAACGCCCAAGCCGCCACGTTGCAGCTTGAGCCCGGGGATCTGGAGGCGCTGGACCAAGCGTTTCACGCGCCACAACGCAAACAGCGGCTGGCCATGGTCTGAACCACCGCAGCCTGTCAGAGAGCTTCGCCATGAGAAGCACCGACCACCTGGACCCGTTCAATCTGCAACGTTTTCTCCAGGCTCAGGACCCGGTATTCGACCGGGTTCAAAACGAGCTGAACAACGGACACAAGCGCAGTCACTGGATGTGGTTCATTTTTCCGCAGTTTGCCGGGCTCGGCGATAGCGAGATGTCGCGCCGCTTTGCCATCCGCTCGCGGGAGGAAGCCCTGGCCTACCTTGAGCATCCGTTGCTGGGCGCCCGGCTGCGTACCTGCACCCAGGAAGTGCTGAACGTCCGGGAGCGCTCGGTAGCGGGGATTTTCGGTCATCCCGATGACCTGAAGTTTCATTCCTCGATGACCCTGTTTGCCCAGGTCGCCGATGCCGACAACCTTTTCCAGCAAGCCTTGAACCAGTACTTCCACGGCATCCTGGATGACTGGACCCTGTCGCTGATGGACTCAAAACAGGCCCAGTTGCCCCCCAATCAGGGTTGAGAAGTCGTCGTCGACAAACGGCAGTATCGCGTCCGCCACCGGTTGCAGCTGCCGGGTGATGTAGTGGTCGTAATCGATGGGCGCGCTGCGCACCTCCAGCGGTTCGGGGCCAGCGACGGTGATCACGTAGCTGATCCAGCCGCCGTTCTGATACTGCCGCGGGCGCCCCTGTCGGTCGTTGTACTCGTCGGCCAGGCGCGCCGCGCGCACATGGGGCGGTACGTTGCGCTGATAGTCATCGAGGGTGCGGCGCAGGCGTTTGCGGTAGATCAGCCGGTCATCGAATTCACCGGCCAGGGTCTTGCGCACGTAGTCACGCACATAATCCTGGTAGGGCTTGCGCAGGAAGATCCGCGAATACAGCTCCTGCTGGAACTGCCGGGCCAGCAGCGACCAGTCGGTGCGCACGGTTTCCAGGCCTTTGTAGACCATTTCGTCGCTGCCGTCGTCCCGGGTGACCAGCCCGGCATAGCGCTTTTTACTGCCTTCCTCGGCACCGCGAATGGTCGGCATCAAAAAGCGCTTGTAGTGGGTTTCGAACTGCAGTTCGAGAACGCTCTGCAGGCCGTATTCCTGCTGCACGTGCTCGCGCCACCACTGATTGACGTGCGCCACCAGCGCGTGGCCGATCTGCGCCGCCTCCTGCTGGCCATGGGCGCGACGCAGCCAGACGAACGTCGAGTCGGTGTCGCCGTAAATCACCGCATGCCCCTGGGCTTCGATCAACTGGCGGGTGCGCAGCATGATCTCGTGCCCACGCAAGGTGATGGACGACGCCAGGCGCGTGTCGAAGAAACGACAACCGCTGGAGCCGAGCACTCCGTAGAACGCGTTCATGATGATTTTCAGCGCCTGGGACAGCGGCGCGTTGTGTTCGCGCTTGGCGGTTTCCCGGCCTTCGGCCACCCGGGCGACGATGGACGGCAGGCAATGCCGGGTGCGGGAAAAGCGCGCGCCACGAAAACCCGGCACCGACTCGCTGTCGTCCGGGTGCTTGAGCCCTTCAATCAGTCCCACGGGGTCAATCAGGAAGGTACGGATGATCGACGGGTAGAGGCTTTTGTAGTCGAGCACCAGCACCGATTCGTACAGTCCCGGCTGCGAATCCATGACAAAACCGCCGGGGCTGGCTTCGGGTGGCTTGCCACCGAGGTTCGGCGCCACGAAACCCTGACGGTGCATCAGCGGCATGTACAGGTGCGTGAACGCCGCCACCGAACCGCCCATGCGATCGGCCGGCAAACCGGTGACGCTGGCTCGCTCCAGCAGGAAGGTGAGCAACTCGGTCCTGGCAAAAATCCGCGTGACCAGTTCGCAGTCCTTGAGGTTGTATTTGGCCAGCGCCGGTTTGTCCTCGGCGAACATGCGATTGATTTCGTCCATGCGCTGGTACGGGTTGTCGATGGACTTGCCCTCGCCGAGCAAGGTTTGCGCGACGTTTTCCAGGCTGAACGAGGGGAAACTCCAGGTCGCCGAACGCAGGGCCTCGATACCGTCGATGATCAGGCGGCCAGCCGCAGATGCGAAGTAGTGATTACCGCTGCCGTGTTCGCGCCACTGCATTTCCTCGCCGCCACGCCCCAGTTTCAACGGCACCGCCAGGCGCCGGGCGTGTTCGTGGAGCACCCGCAAGTCGAACTGCACGACGTTCCAGCCGATGATCGCGTCGGGGTCGAACCGGGCAAACCAGTCGTTGAGCTTTTTCAGCAACAGGGTGCGCGAATCGCAGTATTCGAGCTGGAAATCCACCTGGCTGGCATCGCCATTAGGCGGACCGAGCATGTACACCTGGCGCTCGCCGCAGCCTTCCAGGGCGATGGAGTACAACTCGCCCTGGGCCGTGGTCTCGATGTCCAGGGACACCAGTTTCAGGCTCGGCCGGTAATCGGGGTCGGGTTTCATCTGCGCGTCGAGCAGCAGGCCCTCGGCATTCGGCGTACCACTGAAACGCACCGGCGCGGTGATGAAGCGTTCCATCATGTAGCGTTCCGGCGGGCGCACGTCGGCTTCGAACACCTCGACACCGGCCCGGCGCAGCGCGGTTTCCAGGCGCATCAACTGGCCATGTTGCTGGCAATAGAGACCGAGGACCGGGCGATGTTCGAAATCCTGCAGGGCCAGGGGCTTGAGCTCGACGTTTTTCTCGTCATGCAAAACACCTTCGGCGGGCTGACGCTGCGCAGCCGGGATGAACGCCACCGACGGTTGATGAGGCAGGCGGATACGCCGGGGACCGCTGTCGGTCGCCAGCCAGAATTCGACTTCCGTACCGGCCGGGGTGTCGCGCCAATGCCGGGTCAGGACGAAGCCCTGCTGTAGATCCACCACTACAAACCTCGAAACTGATTCAGAGGGTGATTCTACCCGTCATCAGTTGCGATAGCGCGTTTGCCGCAGACCTGTCAGGCAGACACCGCCCTTGTGGGAGCGGGCTTGCTCGCGAAGGTGGTGGGTCAGTCAACATTAATGCTGCCTGACACTACGCCTTCGCGAGCAAGCCCGCTCCCACAAGGTGATTTCTGGCCTGAAAAGGAGACTTACCGAAGAAAAACCGCCAAATGACGTTTTTTGCGTGTTATCTGCCGCTTTCGCCCTTGCCCTGAACGCTTGCGTCTACGATTCTTCAAGAACAACGACAACACCCGAGTAACCACCATGAAAACCGTCGCCCAACTGCTCAAGCTCAAAGATCAGAAGAATCAGGAAGTGCACCAGATCAAACCCGACCACATGGTGCTCGAGGCGCTGATGAAGATGGCCGAGAAAAACGTCGGCGCCTTGCTGGTGGTGGAAAATGATGAAGTGCTGGGCATCATCAGCGAACGGGATTACGCGCGCAAACTGGTGTTGCACGGCCGCTCTTCGGTGGGCACGCCGGTGCGCGACATCATGGTGTCACCGGTGATTACCGTCGACACCCATCAAACCGTGGATACCTGCCTGGGCATCATGTCCGATAGACGCCTGCGTCACTTGCCGGTGGTCGAAGGCGGCAAATTGATCGGCCTGCTGTCGATCGGTGACCTGGTCAAGGAAGCCATTGCCGAACAGGCTGAACTGATTCGCCAGCTGGAACAGTACATTCGCGGGGAGTGAGACCCAGACAAAACATTCACCCCAAAAACCTGTGGGAGCGAGCTTGCTCGCGATGGGGCCATATCGGTCGACATCTATGTTGAATGTCAGGCCGTCATCGCGAGCAAGCTCGCTCCCACAGGGTAAGTGGTGTTTTCAAGCCGGCCAATGCCGGGCGAACACCGGTGCCAGTGCCGGGTGGCGGTCGATGCGTTCCAGCCAGGCGAAAAACCCCGGCCGGGCGTTGCGCAAATGTTCCCGGCTGCCCGCCCATCGCGAGATCACCGCCGCCAGCACATCCAGGCCTCCTGGTTTTTCGCTGCCCAGATACAACTCACCCGAAAACTGATCGGCAAACACCTCCCAACTCCAGTGCAGGCGCCGGCGGGCGCCCTCCATGAGGTTCTGCCTGGACAACTCATCCGCCTCGGCCAGCCAGCGTTCGGGGTAATCGATGATGCCGATGGCCGCATAGCAATTGCTGACGATGTACGCCATGCCGCGAATGGCCTGGTCCCGCTCGGCCGGATCCTGCGGCAACAATCCCGATGCGGGAAAGGTGAGCCCGAGGTGGATCAGGATCGCCGCGCTCTCGGTCAGGACAGCGCCATCGGGTAGCTGCAAGGTCGGAATCTGTTTGAGCGGGTTGAGCTTCTCCAGCGCCTGGGCCGCCTCCGCGGACGTCTCGACATCGATGAAGCGATAAGGAACATCACAGAGCTCAAGGGCGGCTTCGATGGCCGCCGCCCCGGAGTTCTGATGGCCATAGAGCTGGTACATAAACGTCTCCTTGCATACCGTAACCTCTGCAGTGCCGCATCAAGCGTCGCGGCAGAGGAACGCGCCAGCTAACCAGTGTAGAAGCCACCACCCGCCACACCACGACCATCCGACGATCGCACCATCACGTTCACTTGGGGTGTGGCGTCGCTCCTATCATTGCCGTCGATGTTCACCATCACCTCAATGAAGTTCTCTTAAAAATTCCCCGGCGTAACATCTGCTCCATACCAACCCATAAGCACCCCGGAGCACACCATCATGAAACGCCAAACCCTCCTCAGCATCGCTTTCTCGGTTTTCGCAGTTAACGCTTTCGCCGCAAACTCTGCTCAACCTGTAGTCGCTGAAGGCGGCTCGGATCGTCTGATTGAAAGCCGTGTGGCCGAGGGTGGTTCGGATCGCCTGATCGAAAACCGCGTCGCAGAAGGTGGCTCCGACAAGCTCCTGCAAAACCGCGTCGCTGAAGGCGGTTCCGACAAGCTCCTGCAAAACCGCGTCGCTGAAGGCGGTTCCGACAAGCTCCTGCAAAACCGCGTCGCTGAAGGTGGTTCCGACAAGCTCCTGCAAAACCGCGTCGCCGAAGGTGGCTCCGACAAGCTCTTGCAAAACCGTGTCGCCGAAGGTGGTTCGGATCGTTTGATCGAAAGCCGCGCTGTCTGAATGCAGTGCCTGACCGCAGGACTCAATGAAAACCCGGCCTCACCCGCCGGGTTTTTTATGCTTTTTTTGCGCCGCGATTACTGCCCTGCCCGCGCCATGCAGCGCTGGTAGCGTTCATCGACTCGCTTGGCGAACCACGCGGTGGTGAGTTTGCGGGTGATTTTCGGGCTTTGCAGCACGATCCCGGGCAACACTTGACGGGGTAACGGCCGGCCCTCGGCCCGTTCGGCCAGTTCGAAAACCCGCCGATAGAGTTTGCTGTCTTCGAACGCCAGGGTGTTCCCCTCTTCCAGTTGTGCCCGGATCGTCGGATTGCGCATGTCCAGTTGCTTGCCGAGGGTACGCACGGCCAGTTCCGTGGTGCCGGGCATGATCGAACCGTAGCGCACCAGGTCGCCATCCAGCGCCAACGAGATACCGGAAGCCCGGCTCACCGCGTTCTGGAACGCGGCGTTACGGCTGGCGTACCAACCCGCGTTGAAGTCCGCAAAGCGGTACAACGGCTGTGGGTAGCTCACTGGATACCCGAGCAGATGCGCAATGCCGAAATACATGCCGCCGCGCCGGGTGAACACTTCACGACGAATCGAGCCCTTCACCGGGTATGGATAGCCCTTGGCCTGCTGTTCGGCAAAATCAATGCTGACCTGCATCGGCCCGCCGGTATGCACCGGGTTGAAGCCGCCGAACAGGGTCTTGCCCATCGGCACCATGCCGATGAAGTCATCGAAAACAGCGCTCAGTTCCTTTTCACTGCGCGCGGCATTCAGGCGGCTGCTGTAGCTTTTGCCGTTGGGCGAGTCGAGCATTAACGCACCGCTCACCAACAGCCCGGGAATATGTGCCTTGGCGGCACGGCGGTCGATCTCGTCGCGGGCGATCTTGCCCAGGCCCGGTACGCTCGGATCGACCTGAAAGGTCGATTCCTGTTCAGTCACCGCCAGCACCGAGCACAGGTTTTGCGTAGTTGGCGAGATGTCTTGCGCGGTAAACGCCACCTGGATATCCGCGGCCCAACCCTGGCGATCGGCAGCCTTGGCCGGCAGCAAACGCACAATCTCGGCCTTCACTTCGGCCGGGCTGCGCGCCACCGACTCCTGGGTCCGTTGGCTGCCGCAACCGGCCAATACCAGCAACACGGCGACGCTTGTGATCAATCTGATTTGCATGTCGTTCCATCTAATCCGTTGGTCCGGGCCAACCATACGACCAATGGCAGGTCAGCGGCTACGTCCGTGGCAGTCCGACGGTTGCCGCCCTCCCCGACTGGACCATACTTGATTCACACAGCGAGGAGGACAGGTTCATGCACCGCAGCGACGTGTTGATCATCGGTGCCGGCCCCACCGGGCTGGTCCTGGCGTTGTGGCTGAGCAAACTCGGCGTGCGCGTGCGGATCGTCGACAAAACCTCCGCCCCCGGCACCACGTCCCGGGCGCTGGCCGTCCAGGCACGGACGCTGGAGTTGTATCGCCAGCTCGGACTGGACGACGCCGTGGTGCAAAACGGACATCAAGTAACGGCCGGCAACTTCTGGGTAAAGGGTGAGCCCGTGGCGCGCCTGCCCCTGTCTCAGATCGGTGAAGGCCTGACGCCCTACTCGTTTCTCGAGATTTTCCCCCAGGACGAACACGAACGGCTGCTGATCGAGCGCCTGAACGTTTTCGGTATCACAGTGGAACGCAACACCGAACTGGCGGCCTTCGAGCAAACCGCAGACGGCATCACGGCCACGCTGCACTTGCCCGACGGTCAGCAGGAAATCTGCCAGGCCTGTTACCTGGCCGGATGCGATGGTGCCCGGTCGATTGTGCGCAAAACCCTGGAGACCGGGTTTCCCGGCGGGACTTACCAGCAGATTTTCTACGTCGCCGACGTACAGGGCAGCGGCCCGACATTCAACGGTGAACTGCATGTGGACCTCGACGAGGCAGACTTCCTCGCCGTGTTCCCGTTGGCCGGCAGTGGTCGTGTGCGCTTGATCGGCACGGTACGCGACGAACGCGACGAACACGCCGAGACCCTGCGCTTCGAGGACGTCAGCAGCAGGGCCATCGAGCACATGAAGGTGAAGATCGAGCAACTGAACTGGTTTTCGACCTATCGCGTACATCATCGGGTGGCGGATCACTTCCGCAAAGACCGGGCGTTTTTACTGGGGGATGCCGCCCACGTGCACAGCCCGGCGGGCGGCCAGGGCATGAACACCGGGATTGGCGATGCCATCAACCTGGCCTGGAAACTGGCGGCCGTGTTGAGCGGCGGCGCAGAGGCCAGACTGCTCGACACCTATGAAACCGAGCGCATCGCGTTTGCACGCAAACTGGTGGCCACCACCGACCGGGTATTTAACTTCGTCACTGCCGATGGGCGAATTGCCGACTTGCTGCGTACACGCCTGGCCCCGTTCTTGATACCGAAAATAACCTCGTTCGAAACCTCTCGCGAATTCATGTTTCGCACGGTGTCGCAGATCACCCTCAATTATCGTGGAATGCCGCTGAGCACGGGCGTTGCCGGGCACGTGCATGGTGGCGATCGCCTGCCCTGGGCCCATGACGGTGAGGGGGATAATTTTGAGTCGCTCAAGTGCCTGACCTGGCAGGTGCATGTCTATGGCGACACCAGCGACGAGATGATCGCCTGGTGCCACGAGCACCATTTACCACTGCATGTGTTCGACTGGCGACCGGCGTTCGAAACCGCGGGCCTGGGGCGCAACGGCTTTTATCTGTTGCGGCCCGATACCTATGTGGCGATTGCCGAAACTTGTGCGGACCCGAAAGTGATCGAACGGTATTTCCGTGATCACGGGATCCGGCCGTTTTTTGGCGCGCCCTGAGAACACCACATCTCCCTGTAGGAGCGAGCCTGCTCGCGATGGACTCAAGGGCGCCGCGGTTAGTCAGTAAACACGCGTCATCGTTAACGACCATCGCGAGCAAGCTCGCTCCTACAAGGGGGATATGCGCTGGTGCCTAGATCCCCGCCAGCGCCAGGTCCATCGCAAAGTACGTAAAGATCAGGTCTGCCCCGGCACGTTTGATCGCCCCCAGGCTCTCACGCACCACACGGTCTTCATCGATGGCCCCGGCCTGGGCGGCAAACTTGATCATCGCGTACTCACCGCTCACCTGATAGGCCGACAGCGGCAGGCGTGAGGCTTCGCGGATGTCGCGGATGATGTCCAGGTATGCACCGGCCGGTTTGACCATCAGCGCATCAGCGCCTTCCTGTTCGTCGAGCAACGATTCGCGTATCGCTTCGCGGCGGTTCATCGGGTTCATCTGGTAGCTTTTACGGTCGCCCTTGAGCGCACTGCCGCCGGCCTCGCGGAACGGGCCATAGAGCGCCGAAGCAAATTTGGTCGAATAGGCCATGATCGCCGTCTGGGTAAACCCGGCATCATCGAGCGCCCGGCGAATCGCCTGGACTTGCCCGTCCATGGCCGCCGAGGGTGCGATCACGTCGGCACCGGCCCGGGCCGCCGCGACGGCTTGCCTGCCGAGGTTGATCAGGGTCTGGTCGTTATCGACTTCATGGTTGTGCAGTACGCCGCAATGGCCATGGTCGGTGTACTCGCAAAAGCAGGTGTCGGACATTACGATCATTTCCGGCACCGCGTCCTTGGCGATGCGCGACATGCGCGAAACCAGGCCGTCCTCGCGCCAGGTGTCGCTGCCGCTGCTGTCCAGGTGGTGGGAGACGCCGAAGGTCATCACTGACTTGATCCCGGCACGGGCGTAGCGCTCGATCTCGCCGGCCAGCTTCGACTCGGGAATGCGCATCACGCCGGGCATGCTGTTGATCGGCACGAAGTCGTCGATTTCTTCTTCGACGAAAATCGGTAGTACCAGGTCGTTGAGGCTGAACTCGGTCTCCTGGAACAGGCTGCGCAGGCTCGCATTGCGGCGCAGACGGCGTGGGCGTGCTTCGGGGAACTGACTGGACATGGGTTTTCCTGAATTTCAGAGGACAAGATGTAGGTGCGAGCTTGCTCCGGGCGGCGTTCCGACGATGGTCGTAAACGATAACGCGCATTGTCTGAATGCTCGCGTTGCCCTTACGTTTTTCGCGAGCAAGCTCGCTCCCACAGGTAATGCGGTGGATCAGCTGGAGACGGGGCTTGGAATCTGCAACCCGCGCACCACCGCCGGTCGCGCCAGGAAGCGTTCCAGCACCCGCGTGACGTTAGGGAAGTTCTGGATGCCCACCAGATCGCCGGCTTCATAGAAGCCGATCAGGTTGCGCACCCACGGGAAAATGGCGATGTCCGCGATGGTGTAGCGCTCGCCCATGATCCAGTCGCGCCCCTGCAGACGATCGTCCAGCACCTTGAGCAGGCGCCTGCTTTCCTCGACGTAGCGGTCACGGGGACGCTTGTCTTCGTAGTCCTTGCCGGCGAATTTGTTGAAAAACCCGAGTTGGCCGAACATCGGACCAATACCGCCCATCTGGAACATCAGCCACTGAATCGTTTCGTAGCGCGGCGCCGATTCCTGGGCCAGCAGTTGCCCGCTCTTGTCGGCCAGGTAGATCAGAATCGCGCCCGACTCGAACAGCGCCAGCGGCCGGTCGTCCGGACCGTGGGGGTCGAGGATCGCCGGAATCTTGTTGTTGGGATTCAGGGAAAGAAATTCCGGGGACATCTGGTCGTTGGTGTCGAAGCCTACCCGGTGAGGTTCATACGGCAGGCCGATCTCTTCGAGCATGATCGAGACCTTGACGCCGTTGGGGGTCGACAAGGAGTACAGCTGAATCCACTCCGGATACTGGGCAGGCCATTTGCGGGTGATGGGGAATGCGGACAAATCGGTCATGGGCACGATCCACGAAGACATTGAGAGTGACGATCATAATGTAGATATCGGCTCAGCGATCCCTTGAAGCCATCGATCTCGCTGATAGGCGAGATCAAAAGAAATCACGACGGTTTCAACGCCATCCGGTGTAGCGTGTCCACAATTGTGCAACATCCTGTCGATAACCTTCGCTGCAAACCCGTGAAGGTTACCGGTACATTGCCGCCCACTCGGCCGGAATCGAACCAAACGGGCTCAGGGGACTCTGAGAACCACCCCTTTGATGACGGACCGGCTTCAATGACATGGAAAACACCCGACGCAGGACAATCGTGGTGTAGAGGTTTGTCAGCCTTAACCGAATTACGCTGAAGACCCTTTACACATGAATCTGTTTAATTTTGCCAAACGCTTCAAACATCGCGCTTACCTTTTGTTGCCCGCCTTATTGGTGGTTAGCGCGGTGTGCCTGACGCTGGAGTCCGGCCTGAGTCGCGCCCAACCGATGGATGGCACCCAGACGCTGGTCTTCCTGCGCCACGGGGAAAAACCCGCCGGAGGCCTGGGCCAGCTCAATTGCCAGGGACTGAACCGCGCCATCGACCTGGCCACGCTGCTGCCGGAAAAGTTCGGCAAGGCCAACTATGTGTTTGCGGCGAACCCGACGCGTAACGTCGAGGAAGGCGAGCTCGACAATTCCTACAGTTACATCCGCCCACTGATGACCATCAGCCCCAGCGCCATCAAGCTTGGCCTGCCGGTGAACATCAACTTTTCCGCCAATGACACCAGTGACCTGGCCGATGAACTGCTCCACGACAAGTACCACAATGCGGTCATCTACACGGCCTGGTCCCACGGCTATCTGCCGGAGCTGATCAACAAGGTAGCCGGCGACGCCACCGGCAAGAAAATGACCATCACGGATGACTGGGAGTCCAGCGACTACGACTCGCTGTATGTACTCACCCTGACCTGGCACAACGGCAAGGCCAGCTTGCAGAGCCATGTGTACAAGCAAGGCCTGGATAATGGTGCCGAAACCTGTCCGACCTGAAACCTGTAATGCCTGATCCGGCCTCATCGCGAGCAAGCTCGCTCCCACATTGGATTTGCAGTGTGATCACGAAGGCATGAGCACTACTGAACCCTGTGGGAGCAAGCTTGCTCGCGATAGGGCCAGTTAAACCTACATCACTTTCGTTGATTCACTCGCTCACGCAGATACTCGAGAACCGCCCCCCGCTCCCCGACAAACTCGATCCGCGCGTCTTTCTTCTCCCGCTGAAACGCATACATCGGATCGTAATACTCGCACAGCAGGCCTTCGATCCAGCCCCGGTGCAGATCCACCGCGCCACTGCGGGCCTGCTCGGCCAGCGCATCCTCCATCAAAACCAGCATGCGCCGATGACGTTCGCCACCCAGGCGCTTCTGCACATTGTTCAGGCTTGCCAGCAAGCGTTCGGAAAACAGCGCAAAGCCCTCCTCGCCATGCACGTCGATGAATTCGGCGCACAGATCCACCACGTAATCGCGCAGGATCCGCTCGACCCGCCCTTCCAGGCTGTCTTCAAGCCACACCATCGGAAACTGCTGCATGCCCTGGTAAAGCGGCAACGGCAAGGCACAACTGCCCACCGCACGGCTTTCGTCTTCCAGTACGAACTGCTCGATGCCCCGGGCGCGTTTTTTCAGTACGTCTACGGCCAAGCGGTTTTCGAAGTCGATATTCGAGGGTTGGCCCGTGGCGCGCTTGCCGAAACTGGAGCCGCGATGGTTGGCATGACCTTCAAGGTCCACGGCATTGTCGAGTTGCGTGAGCACCTCGGTTTTGCCGGTGCCGGTCATCCCGCCCAGCAAGACGAAATTGCACTGGGTCACGGCTTGATCGAGGGTGTCCAGCAGGAAGGTGCGCATGGCCTTATAGCCACCGCCCACCCGTGGATAGTCGATGCCGGCCTCGTCCTTGAGCCATTGCTGGACAATCTGCGAGCGCAGGCCGCCGCGAAAGCAATACAGCAGGCCATCCGGATGCGCCCGGGCAAAATCGGCCCAGGCCTGGATGCGTTCGGCCTTGACCGCGCCCGACACCAGTTGATGCCCCAGCACGATGGCCGCTTGCTGGCCGTGCTGCTTGTAGCAGGTGCCGACCCGCTGGCGTTCATGGTCATTCATCAACGGCAGGTTGATCACGCCGGGAAACGCCCCCTTGTTGAATTCGACCGGCGCGCGGGCGTCCATCATTGGCCGGTCGTTGAGGAAAATGTCGCGGTAATCAGTGCAGTCGACGAACATCAAAACACCTCGACTGCGTTGCTCTGTCGCTCGACCAGTTCACCGATCGGTTCCAGGCTCAGGCCCAGTTCGGCGGCCACCGAGAGGAATTGCTCGTTGCCTTGAGGCGTCACGGCAATCAGCAGGCCACCGCTGGTCTGCGGGTCGCAAAGCACACGTTTGTGCAGCTCCTGAAGGCGTCCGAGCTTGCTGGCGTAGCTGTCGAAATTGCGCAGAGTCCCGCCCGGTACGCAGCCTTGTTCCAGGTAATACTCCACCCCCGGCAGGCGCGGTACGCGGTCATATTCAATGCGCGCCGTGAGCTGGCTGCCGTCGGCCATTTCCACCAGGTGCCCGAGCAGGCCGAAACCGGTGACGTCAGTCATTGCGGTCACACCGTCGAGCTTGCCGAAACGGCTGCCGGGTTTGTTCAGGGTGCACATCCAGTCCCGGGCCAGGCCGATGTCGGCGTTGCGCAATTTGCCCTTTTTCTCGGCCGTGGTAAGGATGCCGATCCCCAGGGGCTTGGTGAGGTAGAGCAGGCAACCGGCCGTGGCGGTGTCGTTGCGCTTCATGTGGCGCTTTTCCACCAGACCGGTGACGGCCAGGCCAAAGATCGGTTCTGGCGCGTCGATGGAGTGCCCACCTGCCAACGGGATACCCGCCGCGTCACACACCGAACGACCGCCGCGTATCACTTCCCGGGCAACTTCCGGGGCCAGCACGTTCACCGGCCAGCCCAGAATCGCAATCGCCATCAACGGATCGCCGCCCATCGCATAGATGTCGCTGATGGCATTGGTGGCGGCAATTCGACCGAAATCGAAGGGATCGTCGACGATCGGCATGAAAAAGTCGGTGGTCGAGACCACGCCGCGTTCATCATCGATTGCATACACCGCCGCATCATCGCGCGAGGCATTGCCGACCCAAAGTTTCGGGTCGAGGTTCTGCGCCCCACTGCCGGCCAGGATCACTTCCAGCACCTGGGGGGAAATCTTGCAACCGCATCCAGCGCCGTGGCTGTACTGAGTCAGGCGAATCGGCTCGCTCATAGGGGTACCTCATTGGGTCAATGGGCCGATTCTAGCAGAGCGAGGCATGCGCAAGGCGTTGCACAGCCTCGGGCTTTGTGGGAGCGGGCTTGCTCGCGAAGAGGCCTTCACAGCCGACATCCATGCCGGCTGATACTCCGCCATCGTCGGAACGCCGCCCGGAGCAAGTTCGCTCCCACATTGATCGCGGTTATGGCAATAGAATCACTTTGTCACCACTGCCCTGATTCACCTCGGCATAACGCTCCAGGCCTTCGGCCAATGGCGACTCGAACAAGCCCTGGGGCAACGGCAACAGGTCTTGATCGAAGAACCGGCCGAACTGTTCGAGCATCGCCGCACACGCCTGCACCCCGTACAGCAACGAGTTGATCCCCACAACCGAGCCACCCTTGCGATACAACGCCAGGGCCGGCAACTGCACGTGACCGTCCACGGGTGCCGCGATGATCGCGATGCGGCCGAACGCGGCCAGGGCCGCTACCGAGGCCGGCAGCCAGAAACCGGTGGTGTCGAAAATCACGTCGGCACCGCCGGCATACACCGCGTTGACCTGTGCGCCCAAGTCTTCGGGTTTATCCAGTTGCAGGGTCTGGTAGCCCTGGTCCTGCAAATCCTTGACCTGCTCCGGACGCCGCGCGGCCGCCAACACCTGGGCACCGCGCACCTTGGCCAAGGCCAGCGCGGCACTGCCGACTGCCCCGCCACCGATGACCAGCAATCGGGTTTCGGCCGTCACCAGGCTGCGCTCCAGCGCATCCCACGCCGTGGTGTACGGCACGCCAAGGCTGGCGGCCTGGGCAAAGCTCAGATGCGTAGGTTTGAGCGCCACGCCGTTGGCCGGCAGCTTGACGAACTGCGCGTGGGAACCGTCGGCGAAAAAGCCCAGTTCCTTGCCCGTGCCCCAGACTTCCCAACCGATCATCGCCTGCGGGCCGGCCACGACAACACCGGCAAAGTCACGACCGGGAATCCGCGGCAAGGTGGTGTAGGGAAAACGGCCCAGCACGTTCTTCACATCGCTGGGGTTGAGGCCCGCGGCCTTGATCTCGACCAGCACTTCATCGGCGCCGGGAACGGGGGTAGGCACCTCAACGTAGCGCAGGGCCGAGAGATCACCGGTTTTATCGAATTGCAGAGCTTTCATGGGCGTATCCATCGAGTCGAAAAGGGTTCAGGAGATCCAGCCAGCCACCAGCCCTCGCCCCATCGGCCAGAGTTTTTCGCCGGCGAGCATGCCGAGCAGGCCCACCAGGGCGATGGCCGGGGGTGCGGGGGAACGAAAATCCAGGGCGCCGTAGAGCAGACCGACGCCCAGACCGATGGCCAATGACACGAGGTAGTTCATGGCAGACTCCGGGGCAATTGAGGTATGCGCCAAGTCTAGGGGGCGACGCCTTTGATCATCGGTCAAGTGCTTCTGAATTTCGGCCAAAGCCTGGCTTCGACGAAATCAGTCCTGGCGTTGCGCCGCTGGAAACTGCGAAGGGGCAACGCCCAGCTCACGACGAAACATGTCGCTGAAGCTGCTCGGCGAATATCCCAGCTCCCGGGCAATCGCGCTGACCGGTACGCCCTGGATCAGCTCGGCCACCGCCGTCGCCAATTGCACCTGACGCCGCCACTCGGCGAAGCCCATGCCCAAACCGTCCTTGAACAGCCGCGCGAGGGTGCGCACGCTGGCTCCGGCATTATCCGCATGTTGTTCGAAAGGAATGTCCAGTGATGGCGCGGCCATGACCGCCTGACACAGGTTCATCAGCCGTCGGTCGGAATCGTCCGGCAGCGGAATTTTCAGCAGCGAACGCCTGGCCCGCTTGAGTTCCAGCAGCGCCAGGCCCACCAGCGCGTCGTAATACTCGGGCGCCCCGTCGTTACCCTGCTCCACCAGCCCGACGATCAGTTCGCGCAGCAAACCGCCGACCTCGATCACCTGAACGCTGTCATCCAGGGTCGCCGCCAGGGACGGCCGCAGGTAGATATTGCGCATTTGCAGGTCCGATACCACACGAATTCCATGAGGCACGCCGGGCGGCAACCACACCGCCCGTTGCGGAGGCACCACCAGCGCCTCATGCGGCGTCTCGACCCACATCACCCCGCTCATCGCATACAGCAACTGGCCCCAGACGTGCTCATGGGGCTCGATGTACAACCCGCGCGGATAGGTGCGGGCCAGCGGTTGCACAGGCACATCGGTGTCACTCAGGTCAGGTGGTGCGGCGAGGGCCATGGTCTATGTTCATTGGGTACGGGAAGGCTTCATGGTAACGAGGCGCCGAACGTGTCGCCAGCAACCGCCGGTATCTGACAATCCGAGTGAATTTTTCTGATGGCGCGCGATCCTTTTATGTACAACAGGGAGGAACCGGGGCTTTATGAACAGTGCAAAATTATTCGTCATCGAGTACACCCTCCATGGTGCTCCGAAATCATTCATCATCCGACTGGAAAAAATGGATAACGCAGAAGCCTGGCATTGGGCGAGTTGTGACGCGGGGGTGGGGCGAATCCCCCGATTCGGACGCGAAAAGGTGCAAAAGACCAGCAAGCCGATGGCTGAAAAATTCGGCGTGGAAAACGTCAAGTGGCGGCCGGCGAACTAAGATCCGGTAACCATCAGGTTCGGGGGAAGGGATATGAGCGCAACACCCGTCAACAGCCCTGTGCAACTGGACTACGATCTGGACACGCCGAGCGGCCGCATCACCAGGAGCACCGAGTGCCGAATCGGACTGGAACAGGTCGAAAATGACCCATTCTGCTTCGCCATACGCGTCCCGGCTCCACTGCCGGAAGATCTGGAGCAAGCCAAGACCCTGGTGCTGCGGGTCGAAGGGCGGCGCTTGCAAGGCACCGTCCGCCACAGCGAACGCCTGGAAGATGACAGCCTCAGGCTGGAAGTGGAGCCGGACTAGGCTCCACTTTTGCGTATGCCGTGGTTTTCAGTGGGCACACTTGCAGCCTTGGGAGGCGCACTCCTCACCGTGCTCGTGATGCTTGGCACAGGCTTCACAGCAATAGTGCTTGCCGTGACGCACGATCGGGTGCTCGCCGAGTTTGCAGGAACACTTCGGACAATCGCATATACGCTCAGTCATGGGTTTGACTCCTGTGGGTGGTGGTCGTCGGGGGGAGATGAAAACAACCCGTGCTTTTCAGTGTAGGGGTCGACTGCAACACCGCAACAGCGCGTATCGCGCACTACTTGAGTCCTTGATGAATTATCCGTTTCGCGAGGACAGGGAATGACGCGTAAGAGGCGATGCCACACTGATTATCTTTGTTTCTGGACATCCTTATATACCCGGCCTCCCCCCACTCCGGCCCCCTGCTATTTTTCACCAGCCAATAATCCTCGCCATCTTCGGTGCCATAACCAACAATAAGCACGGCGTAATTCAAATCATTTTCATCGCAATCTTCATCATTCAATACCCCGCCGGAGTATTTTTTAAAGTTGTCGGAAGCGTCAATCGCCGCCGATACCGGCCCTTTGGCTACGGCCTGGCGCAGTGCCTCCTCGTCGCCACGAGGAATATTCGTATAGGTCACCGTATTGGCGGCGACAGCCTTGATCATGCCTGCATCACAGCGTCCCCCGCCGCCTGTGTAAGGGTAATATTCTTCTGACTGAATACCGTGTTGCTTGACGTAGTCATAGGTGTAATCCATCAGCCCGCCATCACATCCTTGATTACCTTGCTCACTGCTGCAATCAAGAATCTGCTGCTCGGAAAGCTCGACCAGTCTTTCGGTTTGCAAAAACAATGCGCCCTCCAGGGCACCCACCGCTGAAAAAGCATAACCGGAGCCACAAGTCCCCAATTGCTTGACTCTGGTAACAGCTCCCTGGGTACGCCAGTCCACTGAGCTTGGTATATCCAGAGCCTGTGCCGTCACGGTAACGGCACAGCCGCCAACCAGGATGAAACATGAGAGTTGCCAAAACCTCATACTTAGCCCCTGTTTCTATATGGTTTGCAGTTACCTCGCTATGTCATTGAAATGAAAGACCAATAAGCCAACGGCAACAACTGTCAAATATGACAGTTGTTCAATACTGTTTAGTTATAAAAACCACACCATTTCGCGTTGTTAACCATAACTGTCAAATACGGAACTGCCCGACCAGGCTACCCAGGCGCTGACCGAGGTCGGCCAGGCTGCGAGAGGTTTGCGCGCCGAGTTGGGTTTCGTCGGCGACGCTGTCCACCGCCACGGCAATCTGGTGCACGCTGCGATTGATCTCTTCGGCCACGGCGGTCTGTTCTTCGGCGGCACTGGCGATCTGTGCGTTCATCGAGTTGATGGTCGCGATCAGCTGAGCCATGGTGTCCAGCGAAGCCCCCGCCTCGTTGGCCTGGGCCGAGGTGCCGTCGCCGGCCTCGCTGGAGCGACGCATCGCCTCCACCGCCGACTGGGTGCCGGCCTGCAAACGGTCGATCATGCCCTGGATTTCCTGGGTGCTGATTTGCGTGCGGCTGGCCAGCGCCCGCACTTCATCGGCCACCACCGCAAAGCCGCGCCCGGCCTCGCCGGCGCGGGCGGCTTCGATGGCCGCGTTGAGCGCCAGCAGGTTGGTCTGCTCGGCAATCGAGCGGATCACCCCGAGCACGCTGACAATCGACGACACGTCTTTTTGCAGGCTGTCCAGGGACACGCCGCTGCTGCGGATGTCGTCCACCAGGGCATGGATCTTCTCGATGCTGCCGGCCACAACACGCTTGGCCGCCTGCCCTTCTTCGTCGGTCTGCTGGGCTGCTACCGCGGCGTTCTGCGCGCTCTTGGCCACTTCCTGGGCCGCCGCCGACATTTCGTTGATCGCTGTGGCCACCTGATCGGTTTCGTGACGCTGGCGTTCCATGGCCTGGTCCGAACGGTTGGCCTGGTCGGACACCTGGTTCACCAGTCCGGTCAGTTGCGAGGTCATTTCGGTGATCTGCCGTACCAGGCCGTGGATCTTGTCGACGAAACGGTTGAACGAACCGGCCAGTTCACCGAGTTCGTCCTGACTGGTGATGGTCAGGCGGCGGGTCAGATCGCCTTCGCCCGCCGCGATGTCGTCGAGGTTGGCTTTCATCAGATGCAGCGGACGCAGAATGGTGTTGGCCAGCAGCATCCCGGCAGCAGCGATCACCAACAGCACCACGACTGCTACGCCAACGATACTCAGCACCATGCCTTGCATGCGCTCCTGGACCTTGGCTTCGACCACGGCCACTTGTGCTTCGATGCCGTCGAGGTTGACTGCGGTGCCAACTGCCATGTCCCACTTCGGCAGGTATTCGGTGTAGCCGAGCTTGGGCACCAGCACCTGGGTGTTGCCAGGCAATGGCGAGCTGTATTGCAGGTAGTGCGTACCGTCCTTGGCGACTTTCACTAGGTCGCGGTTGACGTAGACACCGTTCGGGTCGCGGTTGTCCTTGAAGCTCTGGCCCACGCCCTCGGGGCTGTTGGCCTTGAACAGGCGCACGGTGTTGGAGTCGTAGCCGAAGAAGTAGCCGTCCTTGCCGTAGGTGATGCTCGACAGCAGCTTGATCACTTGGGCCCGCGCCGCCTCATCGCCGGGGGCGGCGGCGTCGTAGAGCGGTTTGATCGTGGTCATGGCCACGGCCACGTAGCTTTGCAAGGTTGCCTTGGCATCGCTGAGCAGGCGTTCGCGGGTCTGCTCGACTTCCTTGCGCGCCTGATCCTGAAGAATGAACAGCGTGGTCAGGCTGATGACCAGCGCAAACAGCAACACCGGGAGGACGGCAAGGGACAGGACTTTTGCCTTGAGGCTCATGCGCATGACGTTCACTCTTTTGATTTTTGTTGGCGTGGTTAAAAGCTTTAACGGCACGCCAGGGCAAAAGTTGAACGCAGTCAATCGGAGCAGTGGAGATCCCCTGTGGGAGCGAGCTTGCTCGCGATAGCGGACTGTCAGCCAAATAGATGTTGACTGTTTCACCGCCATCGCGAGCAAGCTCGCTCCCACATTTTGATCCAGGGTAATCAGAAGGGAATTGGTTACAGGACCATCGCAGCTACCCAGCCAAACGCCAGCAACGGCAGGTTGTAATGCAGGAAGGTCGGGACCACGGTGTCCCAGATGTGATGGTGCTGGCCGTCGATGTTCAGGCCGGAAGTCGGGCCCAGGGTCGAGTCGGAAGCCGGTGAACCGGCGTCACCCAGGGCACCGGCCGTGCCGACGATGCACACGATCGCCAACGGGCTGAAGCCCAGTTGCACGCACAGCGGCACGAAGATCGCCGCCAGGATCGGCACGGTGGAGAACGATGAGCCGATGCCCATGGTCACCAGCAACCCCACCAGCAACATCAGCAAGGCGCCAATGCCTTTGCTGTGATCGATGTACGACGCCGACGACTCGACCAGCGTCTGCACCTCACCGGTGGCCTTCATCACTTCGGCAAACCCGGAGGCGGCGATCATGATGAAGCCGATCATCGCCATCATTTTCATGCCTTCGGTGAACAGGTCGTCGGTGTCACGCCATTTGACAATGCCCGACACCGAGAAGATCAGGAAGCCGACCAGCGCACCGATGATCATCGAATCGAGCAACAACTGAATGATGAACGCCGCCGCGATGGCCACGCCGGCCACCATCAGGCTCAGCGGGTTGTATTGCACCGCCACTTGCTCGACCTGTTCGATCTTCGCCAGGTCGTAGACACGCTTCTTGCGGTAGCTGACAAACGCGATCAGCAGGCCCGCCACCATGCCCAGGGCCGGAATGCCCATGGCGTGGGTCACGTTGATGCCGCTGATGTCCACGCCGCTGCGGGCGACGTTGGCCAGCAGGATCTCATTGAGGAAGATGTTGCCGAAGCCCACCGGCAGGAACATGTAGGGCGTGATCAGGCCGAAGGTCATGACGCAGGCGATCAGTCGACGGTCCAGTTGCAGCTTGGTCAGCACATAAAGAAGCGGCGGCACCAGCAACGGAATAAACGCGATATGTATCGGCAAGATGTTCTGCGAGGCGATGGCCACGACCCAAAGCAGGCCAATCAGCAGCCATTTGACCTGGCCACCGCCGCTGGCGTGCTGGCGGTCGACCATTGCCAGGGCCTTGTCGGCCAGCGCATGGGCCATGCCGGACTTGGCAATGGCCACGGCGAAAGCGCCGAGCAAGGCGTAGGACAACGCCACCGTCGCCCCGCCACCGAGGCCGCTGTTGAAAGCCTTGAGCGTCGCCTCGATTCCCAGGCCACCGGTCAAGCCACCGACCAGCGCACCGACGATCAAGGCGATCACCACATGCACGCGGGACAGGCTGAGGATCAGCATGATGCCGACCGCGGCAATTACTGCATTCATTTCATTACCTCGATACAAACGAAAAGACTCCGTCCGGCAGTCTGCGAAGAGCCACCAGCGGATTAAGGAATGGGTTTTATTAGAGGGCGCGCACTGTGCCGCAGCGTCACCTCCTTGTCAAAGCACCTCGACGCTGTCGATATGTAACGACATGTCATGACCTGTAGGAGCGAGCTAGCTCGCGATGCACCTGAGAGCACCGGGGGGGATCAGGTTTCCATCGTCATCGTTGACGACCATCGCGAGCATGCTCGCTCCTACAGGGGGGAAGTGTTTGATCGCCGATAGACGGGATAAAGAAACCAAAATCCCGGCCGTTACAGTGCAAAGTCTCAGATATTTATCGAATAAGGACGTCTCCATGTCGCTCAGACAACTTTCCATTCAATGGAAAATCACCCTGCTGGCCGGGCTGTGCCTGGCGGGCATCGTGACCCTGCTGGTGGGTCTTTCGCTGTACCGCATGGAGCACAGCTCCGAGCTGGTGAAAGCCTCGAGCATGGAGATGCTGACAGAGGCGGCCCAGGCCCGGATCGAGTCCCAGGGCGAAAACCAGGCGCTGGGGATACGCCAGCAGTTCATGGACGCCTATCAGTACGGCCACGGCTTCTCCCGGCAGGTGCTGTTCCTGCGTGACCAGGCCGAGAAGCGCTTTCTCGATGCCTTCGACCTGCGCGAAGACCTGACCCGCCAGGTCAAGTCAGCCCTGCAAGCCAACCCGGACCTGCTCGGCCTGTCCCTGGTGTTCGAGCCCAATGGGCTGGACGGCAAGGACGAACTGTTCACCGGTCAGGCCGAGCTTGGCAGCAACGACAAGGGTCGTTTCGCCCTCTACTGGTCGCAGCCGACGCCGGGCAAGGTAACGTCCATGGCGCTGCCGGAAAAGGACATGGCCGACACCAGCACCGGCCCCAGCGGCGAAGCGGCCAACGCCTGGTTCACCTGCCCGCGCACCACGCTCAAGCCGTGCGTGATCGAACCTTACTTCTATGAGATCGACGGTCAGAACGTGCTGATGACCAGCATCGTTTTCCCACTGATGGTCAACGGCAAGGTGATCGCCTCGCTGTCCGTGGACATCAACCTCAACAGCCTGCAAGCGGTCAGCCTGGGCGCGAGCAAGAAGCTCTATGACGGCCAGACCAGCGTCAGCATCATCAGCCCGGCCGGCCTGCTCGCCGGCTACAGCCCGGACGCCGGCAAACTCAGCCAGCGCCTGGATGCCGTGGATAAGGCCAATGGCGCCGAACTGCTGCGCATTCTCGCCGCCAGCAGCAAAACCGCCAGCCTGCACAGCCATCAGCAACTGAAAGTGCTGGCACCCTTCCAGCCGATTCCCGACGGTAAATCCTGGGGCGTGCTGCTCGACGTGCCGGAGAAAGTCCTGGTCGGCCCGGCCGAAGCCCTGAAAAAGCAACTCGACGACAGCAACACCGCTGGTACCCTGGTCGAGCTCGGCCTGGGGGTGCTCGCCGCGCTGCTCGGTCTGCTGCTGGTGTGGCTGATGGCCCGCAGCGTCACCCGACCGATCCTCGGCGTGGCGCACATGCTCGAAGACATCGCCAGCGGCGAAGGTGACCTCACCCGCCGCCTGGCCTACGACAAGCAGGATGAACTGGGCCAATTGGCCGGCTGGTTCAACCGTTTCCTCGACAAGCTGCAACCGATCATTGCCGAAGTGAAGCGCTCGGTGCAGGACGCCCGCAGCACCGCGGATCAGTCGTCCGTCATCGCCGCACAGACCAGCGCCGGCATGGAGCAGCAGTACCGCCAGGTGGACCAGGTGGCGACCGCCTCCCATGAAATGAGCGCCACCGCCCAGGACGTCGCCCGCAGCGCCGCGCAGGCGGCCCACGCCGCCCGCGATGCCGATCAGGCGACCCGTCAGGGCCTGACCGTGATCGACCGCACCACCGCCAGCATCGACAACCTCGCCGCCGACATGAGCACGGCCATGGTTCAGGTCGAAGGTCTGGCCGCCAACAGCGAGAAGATCGGCACCGTACTGGAAGTGATCCGTGCGATTGCCGAGCAGACCAACCTGCTGGCCCTCAACGCCGCGATCGAAGCGGCCCGTGCCGGTGAGGCCGGGCGCGGGTTTGCCGTGGTGGCCGATGAAGTGCGCAACCTGGCGCGGCGTACCCAGGAGTCCGTGGAAGAAACCCGTCTGGTGATCGAACAACTGCAAAACGGCACCCAGGAGGTGGTGGGTTCGATGAACAACAGCCATCGTCAGGCCCAGGGCAGTGTCGAGCAGGTTGGCCAGGCCGTGACGGCGCTGCGCCAGATCGGTGACGCGGTGACCGTGATCAACGACATGAATATGCAGATCGCCAGTGCCGCCGAAGAGCAAAGCGCGGTGGCCGAGGAGATCAACAACAACGTGGCGACCATCCGCGACGTGACCGAGTCGCTGTCGGGCCAGGCCAATGAATCGGCGCGGGTCAGCCAGTCGCTCAATAGCCTGGCGAACCAGCAGCAGAGCCTGATGGATCAGTTCCGCGTTTAAGCCCGGCAACATCCCCTGTGGGAGCGGGCTTGCTCGCGAAAGCGGTGTATCAGACACATAGATGTTGAATGTGCCGACGCCTTCGCGAGCAAGCCCGCTCCCACATTTGTTTCTGCACCCACTCATCAAATGATGGCAAGTGGATATCTGCCGCATGCCGATTATGCTTCATGGAACCTTGCAGCGCCTTCGGGCGTCAATCTGAATGCAAGCCACGTAATCCAATGACTTCAGCCCCAGGGCCTGGGTACGGTAAGTGTTGGTGGGAACTCCGGCCTACAACAAGAGCAAGACGGAGAATACTCATGGCAGCAATCGACAATGCAACCACGGGCAGCACGCCCAACCGCGGGCTCACCCGGGAGGAGCGCAAGGTCATCTTCGCCTCGTCCCTGGGCACCGTGTTCGAATGGTACGACTTCTACCTGTACGGCTCCCTCGCGGCGATCATCGCCAAGCACTTCTTCGCCGGTGTCAACGAAACGACGTCCTTCATCTTCGCCCTGCTCGCCTTCGCCGCCGGCTTCGCCGTGCGGCCCTTCGGCGCCATCGTGTTCGGCCGGTTGGGCGACATGATCGGGCGCAAGCACACGTTCCTCATCACCATCGTGATCATGGGTATTTCCACGGCCGTGGTGGGTTTGCTGCCCGGCTATGCGACCATCGGCGTCGCCGCGCCGATCATCCTGATCAGCCTGCGCCTGTTGCAAGGCCTGGCGCTGGGCGGTGAGTACGGCGGCGCAGCGACCTACGTGGCCGAACATGCCCCCAAGGGCAAACGCGGCTACTTCACCTCGTGGATTCAGACCACCGCAACCCTCGGCCTGTTTCTGTCACTGCTGGTGATCCTCGCCTGCCGTACCGCGCTGGGCACTGAAGCCTTCGAAGCCTGGGGCTGGCGGATTCCGTTCCTGCTGTCGATCCTGCTGCTGATTATCTCGGTGTACATCCGCTTGCAGCTCAACGAGTCGCCGGTGTTTGTGAAAATGAAGGCCGAAGGCAAGTCTTCCAAGGCGCCGCTGACTGAATCTTTCGCACGCTGGGAGAACCTGAAGATCGTGATCATGGCCCTGCTCGGCGGCACCGCCGGCCAGGCCGTGGTCTGGTACACCGGGCAATTCTATGCGCTGTTCTTCCTGTTGCAGACGCTGAAGATCGAACCGCAAACCGCGAACCTGCTGATTGCCGGCTCCCTGTTGATCGGCACGCCGTTCTTCGTCATTTTCGGCAGCCTGTCCGACCGTATCGGGCGCAAGGGCATCATCATGGCGGGCTGTATCATCGCGGCACTGACTTACTTCCCGATCTTCCACGCGCTGACCCAATACGGTAACCCCGACGTGTTCATCGCGCAGGAGAAGAATCCGGTCACGGTCGTCGCCAATCCCGCCCAGTGTTCGTTCCAGTTCGACCCGGTGGGCAAGGCCAAATTCACCAGTTCCTGTGACTTGGCCAAGACCGTGCTGGCCAAAAGGGCCATCCCTTACAAGAACGCGGACGCCGAGCCGGGCGCCGTTGCGCAGGTGCGCATTGGCGATAAAGTGATCGAGAGCTTCGAGGGTACTGGCATGCCGGCCGCCGACTTCAAGGCCAAGAACGACGCCTTTGCCGCCACCCTCGCCACCGCCCTCAAGGACGCCGGCTACCCCGAAAAGGCCGACCCGGCCAAGACCAACTACCCGATGGTGTTGCTACTGCTGACGATCCTGGTGATCTACGTGACCATGGTCTACGGGCCGATTGCCGCCTGGCTGGTGGAACTGTTCCCGGCACGCATTCGCTACACCTCGATGTCGCTTCCCTACCACATCGGCAATGGCTGGTTTGGTGGCTTCCTGCCGACGGTGGCGTTCGCCATGGTGGCGGCCACGGGGGATATCTACTACGGGCTGTGGTATCCGATTGTCATCGCGGTGATGACGGCGGTGCTGGGTATTTTCTTCATGCCGGAAACCAAGGATCGGGAGATTCATCACACATAAACCTGACACCTCACCCTGTGGAACCGGGTGTACTCATAATCGGCGGCCATGAAAAACCACTGTGGGAGCGAGCTTGCTCGCGATAGCGTCAGCACATTCAACATCAATGTGTCAGACAGATTGCCATCGCGAGCAAGCTCGCTCCCACAGGGTTCCTGGTGTGACTTCAAGTATGTTTAGGCAACTCGATGACGACCTTCAGCCCGCCCCATTCGCTTTCCAGCAACGACAGTTTGCCACCCCAGCTATCGACAATGTCGCGCACGATGCCCAGCCCCAAACCATGCCCATGGGTTTGCTCATCCAGCCGCGTTCCTCGGCCGAACACCTGATCGCGACGCTCTTCGGGAATGCCCGGGCCGTCATCTTCCACGTTGAGTTCAAAGCCCTCTGCAGTCTCGGCCACACTCAGGCGAACCTCGGCATCCGCCCACTTGCAGGCGTTATCCAGCAGATTGCCCAACAGTTCCAGCAGGTCTTCGCGATCCCAGGGCAATTGCAGGCCGGTGGGTGCGCGGTAGCTCAGCGCCAGGTGTTCGCCATGGATCATGTTCAGGGTGGCCAGCAACCCGGGGAGTTGCGCATCGCAATCAAACAGTGCGCCCGGCAACGCATCGCCGGACAACCGCGCACGATTGAGTTCCCGATTGAGCCGTTGCTGGACTTGCTCCAGTTGCTCCTTGAGGACCTTGCGCAATTGCGGGTGCGCGTCGAGTTGCTCGCTTGAAGCCAGGCTCAACAGCACCGCCAGCGGAGTTTTCAAGGCGTGGCCGAGGTTGCCCAGGGCATTGCGTGAGCGCTTGAGGCTGTCCTCGGTATGGGCCAGCAAATGGTTGATCTGCGCCACCAGTGGTTCCAGTTCCACCGGCACCTGATCATCGAGTTGCGAACGCTGGCCCTGCTGAAGCTGCGCAATCTGCTCGCGGGCCTGCTCCAGCGGACGCAAGGCCCGGCGCACGGTAATCCGTTGCAGCAGCAGAATCAGCAGCAGCGCCGTCAAACCGAGGCCAAACCCGAGCTGTTGCATGCGCCGGAAGCTTTCGCGAATTGGCGTGTAGTCCTCGGCGACGCTGATGGAGATCGGCAACCCCGAACGTCGATAGTCCGTACGCAGCACCAGTAACTGTTGCCCTTCCGGACCCAGTTGCAAGTTGCCATGCAGGCCGGGGTGATCGAGCACCGGCAGTTCCTGATCCCATAAAGAACGGGAACGCCAATGACCGTCGGCGAAATCGATGCGGAAATAATGCCCGGAGAACGGCCGTTGATAAGCCGGTGACAGGCGTCGCTCATCCAGTTGCAAGCCTTGCGGCCCGCGCACCAGTGCCGCCAGCAGGTTCTCGCTGTCATTGCGCAACCCGGCTTCGAGGTAGCGCTGCAACCCCAATTCGAACAGCCACAGGCTGGTTTGCGCCAGCACCAGGCCAACGACCACCATCACGCTGATCAGGCCCAGGCTCAAGCGGCGCTGGATCGATCTCACCGGGTTTGCCCGCCGAACAGATAACCCTGGCCGCGACGGGTTTCAATCACACTTTTGCCGAGCTTGCGGCGCAAGTGGTTGACGTGGACTTCCAGCACATTGGAATCGCGCTCGGTTTCACCGTCGTAGAGGTGTTCGGCGAGGTGGCTTTTGGAGAGGATCTGCTCGGGGTGCAGCATGAAATAACGCAACAGGCGAAACTCCGCGGCGGTCAGTTGAATGTCCGCGCCGTCGCGCACAACGCACTGGCGACCTTCGTCCAGATGCAACCCGGCAGCCTTGAGCGTTGGCTGGTTGACCTGGCCATGGGAGCGGCGCAACAACGCCTGGATGCGCAAAAACAACTCTTCGGGATGGAATGGCTTGGTCAGGTAGTCGTCGGCGCCGGCCTTGAGGCCTTCGATGCGTTCGGCCCAGGAGTCTCGGGCCGTCAGGATCAGCACCGGCGTGGCCAGCCCCGCCGCGCGCCATTGCGCCAGCACCTCAAGCCCCGGCACGCCGGGCAAACCGAGGTCGAGGATGATCAGGTCGTAAGGCTCGGTGCTGCCCTGATGTACCGCATCGCGACCATCGGCCAGCCAGTCCACCGCATACCCCTGGCGATTGAGGCCGGCCAGCAGTTCGTCGGCCAGGGGCACATGGTCTTCCACCAGGAGCAAACGCATGGATCAGTCTTCCTTGTCTTTGAGTAAACGGCCGGTGGTGGCGTCGATGCCCAGTTCGCGGACCACGCCCTCAGGGGTCAGCAGCTCGACTTCATAAATGTAGACGTCGTGTTTTTCTTCGAGCTCGGCTTCCAGCAGCTTCGCACCGGGGTAGTGATCCATCGCCTGCTGCAGCAGTTGCTCCAGCGGCAGGATCACGCCCTGTTGACGCAGGCTCAAGGCCTCATCCTGATCCAGGTCGCGGGCCAACACTGCCGAGCAAAATGCCAGAAGCAACAGCGCCATCCGGCTACCGGTGCATCGCTTGAATAAAAACACCTTCATTACGAATCCTGATGATCCTTGAGAACCTGCCCGCTGACAGCGTCTAATTCCACATCCCAGTCGATCCCCTGGGGATCGCGCAGCTCGACCTTGTACAGGTATTTGCCATAACGCTGTTCCAGCTCGGTTTCACTGACGGTGGAACCCGGATGCCTGGCCACCGCGTTGGCATTGAGTGTCTCGAACGACACAATGGTACCAGCGTCGCGCAATCTCAGCGCTTCATCCGGGCCAAGTTCCCGGGCGTGGGCGGGGCTTGCGGTCATGCCGAGGATCGACGCGGTGAACAGGGTGGTCAGGGTTTTCATGGGTGTCTCCGTATTTCTTCAGGTGCTGCCTGTGGGTGCCACCTTAACCGGATGAACTTAATTGAAACTGAATTGCCATCATTGGCAACACCGCAAATGCCCTGTGGGAGCGGGCTTGCTCGCGAAGAGGCCGTGTCAGTCGCCATCCATGTTGACGGTCACACCGCTTTCGCGAGCAAGCCCGCTCCCACATAATCTGCCCGCTGAACAGACTTCGAGACTTTAATGACCGCCATCCACATCAAGTTCCCTTCCCTGACCCTCAAGGCCGGTCCAGGTGCCTTTGCGCGCATTCGTGACAGCGGCTTGAACGCCGCCGACGTCGGCACCTTGCCTGGCGCGGCTGGCGGTCCGAAAGCGCTGGGGATTCAGGGTCTGGACCTGGCGCTGTTCGGCGAGTGGCTGCCGGCGGCACCGCGGGAACGCTCGCTGATTGGCGCATCGGTGGGTTCCTGGCGCTTCGCCAGCGCCTGCCTGCCGGACGCTGCCGAGGGCATCCGGCGTCTCGGGCAGCTCTACACCGAGCAACACTTTGCCAAGGGCGTGACCATGGCGCAGATCAGCCAGAGCTCACAGCGCATGCTCAATGACCTGCTCGACGGTCGCGATGCCTCGATCCTCGACAACAACCATTACCGCCTGAACATCATGGTGGTCAAAAGCCACGGCCTGCTGGCCGACGATCATCGCGGCCGCCTCGGGCTGGGCCTGTCGTCGGTCATCGCCGACAACCTGCGCGGCCGGGCGCGGCTGGCACGACACTTCGAACGCCTGATCATCCACGACCCGCGCCTGGCGCCGCCGGTCAATGCCTTGAATGACTTCCCGTCGCGCTTCGTCGCCCTCAATGCCGGCAACTTGCGCCAGGCCCTGCTGGCCTCGGGCTCGATCCCGATGGTGATGCAAGGCGTGCGCGATCTGCCGGGCGCCGGCGCCGGGACCTTCCGCGACGGCGGTCTGCTGGATTACCACCTGGACCTGCCCTACAGCGGCAACGACATCGTGCTGTACCCGCATTTCACCGACCGGGTGATTCCCGGCTGGTTCGACAAGACCCTGCCGTGGCGCCGCGCCTGCCCGGCTCGCTTGCAGAACGTGCTGTTGCTGGCGCCGTCGAAGGAGTACCTGGCGCGCCTGCCCTACGGCAAACTGCCGGACCGTAACGACTTCAAGCGTTTCATGGGCGACGCCCCGAGCCGGCAGAAATACTGGCGCACGACCATGGACGAAAGCCGCCGCCTGGGCGACGAATTCCTCGAACTGGCCGCCAACGGTCGCCTGGGCGAGCGCTTGCTGACCCTTTAGTCAGGACAAACTGGTAAACTCGCCACCTGCCCGAATCGCTGCGGCGAACGCCACCTGAACAGAGCTGAAGATACTGTGGAAATTTTCAAAGAGTTTACCTTCGAATCCGCCCACCGCCTGCCCCACGTACCGGACGGCCACAAGTGCGGGCGCCTGCACGGTCACTCGTTCAAAGTGGCAATCCACCTGAGCGGCGACCTCGACCCGCACACCGGCTGGATCCGCGATTTTTCGGAAATCAAAGAGATCTTCAAGCCGCTGTACGAGCGTCTGGACCACAACTACCTGAACGACATCCCTGGCCTGGAAAACCCGACCAGCGAAGTGCTGGCCAAGTTTATCTGGCAGGAGTTGAAGCCTCTGCTGCCGGAACTCAGCGCGATCCGTATCCACGAGACCTGCACCAGCGGTTGCATCTATCGCGGCGAATAAGCCGGCAGACAAATGCAGAACCCTGTGGGAGCGAGCTTGCTCGCGATGACGGCGCCACATTCAACATCGATGTGACTGACACAACGCCATCGCGAGCAAGCTCGCTCCCACAATGGAACAGCGTTTTGTCAGAGAAAAAGAAAACAGCCTTCATCGGCTGTTTTTTTATGCCTATGCTTTTTGCCTCGCACCCGCCAAGAGGACACACCTATGACTGACTGGCCACTGCCCCAGACCTATCGCTTCAAAGGGCACTCCGTGCGCTACGCCGTGCGCGGCGACGGCCCGCCGCTGGTGTTCGTGCATGGCACGCCCTTCTCCTCTTATGTCTGGCACCGGATTGCCCCGCACTTCATCACCACGCACCGGGTGCACTATTTCGATTTGCTGGGCTACGGGCAATCCGAGAAAGTTGATGGTGACGTGTCCCTGGGTGTGCAGAACGAATTGCTGACGCAGTTGCTGGATCATTGGGGCCTGGATCGCCCCGACGTGGTGGCCCATGACTTTGGCGGTGCCACGGCCCTGCGCGCGCACCTGCTCAACGGCAAGGATTACCGCAGCCTGACACTGATCGATCCGGTGGCGCTCACGCCCTGGGGTTCACCGTTCGTGCAGCATGTGCGCCAGCATGAAGCAGCCTTCAGCGGACTGCCCGATTACATCCAGCAAGCGATCGTGCCGGCTTACATCCGCGGGGCGATCAAGCGGAAAATCCCGGACCACGAACTCGCCCCCTATGTTCAGCCGTGGCTGGGAGAGCCGGGGCAAGCGGCGTTCTACCGGCAGATCGCGCAGATGAACGAGCGCTATACCTGCGAGGCCGAGGGCCTGTACTCGACGATCCGCTGCCCGGTGCAGATTCTCTGGGGTGAAGATGACCAGTGGATTCCCATCGAACGCGGGCGGGCCTTGCAGCAGATGATTCCCGGATCGCGGTTTTATCCGATTCCCAACGCCGGTCATCTGGTTCAGGAAGACGCGCCCGAAGCGGTAGTCGCGGCGCTGCTGCGGTTTTTGCCCCTGCAGTAATCCCCCAGAACAAACCCAATCCCATGTGGGAGCGGGCTTGCTCGCGAAAGCGGCAGTACATCCAGCATCTATGTAGCTGACACACCGTCTTCGCGAGCAAGTCGGATCGCCGCACCGCCGCTCCCACATTTGAACGGTGGTGATCAATGTCACTGGCGGGAATCGCCGCTGGCGAGCTAACGTAAGAGTATTGCCTAAACGATTCGCCAAAAGGATCTGCCCGATGCACATCATCAATGCCCGTCTGCGCAACCAGGAAGGCCTGCATGAGTTGAACCTGGAAAACGGCCTGATCAGCAGCATCGGCCGCCAGATCGAAGCCCCGACCCTGGGCCCTGACGATCTGGATGCCGGCGGCAACCTGGTGGTGCCGCCCTTTGTCGAGCCGCACATCCACCTCGACGCAACCCTGACCGCCGGCGAGCCGCGCTGGAACATGAGCGGCACGCTGTTCGAAGGCATCGAGTGCTGGGGCGAACGCAAGGCGACCATCACCCAGGAAGACACCAAGGCCCGGGCAAAGAAAACCATCCAGACCCTCGCCGCCCACGGCATCCAGCATGTGCGCACCCACGTCGACGTCACCGACCCGCAACTGACCGCGCTCAAGGCGATGCTCGAAGTACGCGAGGAAAGCCGGCACCTGGTCGACCTGCAAATCGTCGCATTCCCTCAGGAAGGCATCGAGTCCTACCGCAATGGCCGCGAATTGATGGAAGAAGCGATCCGCATGGGCGCCGACGTGGTAGGTGGCATTCCGCATTTCGAATACACCCGCGATCAGGGCGTCAGCTCGGTGAAGTTTCTCATGGACCTGGCCGAACGCAGCGGTTGCCTGGTAGATTTGCATTGCGACGAAACCGACGACCCGCATTCACGCTTTCTCGAAGTGCTCGCCGAAGAGGCCCGCAGCCGCGACATGGGTTCGCGAGTCACGGCCAGCCACACCACGGCCATGGGCTCCTACGACAACGCCTACTGCGCCAAACTGTTTCGCTTGCTCGGGCATTCGGGGATCAGCTTTGTCTCCTGCCCCACCGAAAGCATCCACCTGCAAGGTCGCTTCGACAGTTTCCCGAAACGCCGGGGCGTGACCCGGGTCAACGAGTTGCTGGAAGCAGGCATGAACGTGTGCTTCGGCCAGGACTCCATCGTCGATCCGTGGTACCCGCTGGGCAACGGCAACATTCTGCGGGTGCTCGAAGCCGGCCTGCACATCTGCCACATGCTCGGTTATCGCAACCTGCAAAGTGCGCTGGACCTGGTGACGGACAATAGCGCCCGAGCCATGAACCTCGGCGATCGCTATGGCCTGGAGCGCGGGCGACCGGCGAACCTGCTGATTCTGTCGGCGGAGAGTGATTACGAGATGATCCGCAGCCAGGGGTTGCCGCTGTACTCGGTGCGCGATGGCAAGGTCTTGATGAAGCGGACGATGCCGGTGGTGGAGTTCAGTGGGCTGGGCTGAAACTTGCGCTGACTGGACTGGCCTCATCGCGAGCAGGCTCGCTCCTACAGGGGTTTTATGTCGTTCACAAAACCTGTGGGAGCGAGCTTGCTCGCGATGGCTATCTAACTGTCAGCCAATCATTCGAGCCGTACCAAACAGACTGACCCGACTCAACTCCCCCAACTCTTCCGCCAGCAAGATCGGCGCCGTGCCACCCGGCATCGTCACCTTCACCTCCCCGGCGCTGACCCAACCTGCCCGCCAGGCCGCACAGGCCACCGCGCTGGCGCTGGTCCCCGACGACGCCGTCGGCCCCTCGCCCCGCTCGAATACCCGCGCGGCGATGTGTCCTTCGGATACGCGCATTGCCCATTGCAGGTTGATTCCCGCCGGACAAGGCTTGCCTGCGCCGACCGGCATGGCGTAGGCGATTCGCGTCAGCCCCTCACCCAGCGCCGGCTCGCGCATCTGCTCGTTGCTCGGCAGGTCCTCGGCACTTTCCACCAGCGTCACGCAATGGGGATTGCCGACCCGCGCGAACTGGCTGTGCGACCATGCACTATTGAGTGCCGACAATTGTTCAACGTGGCTGAGTTCGCGACCATTGAACATCGCCGCTTCAACCCCGTGAGCACTGACCGCCGACGGCCCGAATCCCGGCTGGCCCAGATCGAGCCAAAAACCCTTCACGTCCCCGACCTCTGCGGCTTTCACTGAAGTCTGCCCCGGCGAAGGCGAATCAGCCTTGTCGTGGTGAACCCTGAGCAGACAGGCTTCGTTCTGCGGCAACAGCCCTTGATCACTGAGGGCCTGGGAAAAAATCGTCAGCCCGTTGCCACTGCGCTCGGCCAGGGTACCGTCGGTGTTGACGATCAACAGATCAAAGGGAGGCGACGACTGAAACGGTCCGACCAGCAAACCGTCGCTGCGATGATCCTTGCTGCCGGACGGTTGAGTGCCTGGAGCCCAACTGCAGCAAGCCTCGATCGCGGCTGGCGCCCAGGCTTCAAGGGTTTGCGCTGCCTGGCTGGCCTGGTCGGGCAGGTCGATGCCCTGACGGCGCAGCTCTTCGGGCGTTACCACGATGTAAATGTTGCCCCGTGCATCGTACCTCTGCGCCATGGCGCCCTCCGTATGTCATTGGAATGGCTCAACATATCGCGAAAAACACTGGCGCTGTGCAACCATATCGCCCTGTTTGACCGTAAAACTTTCCGGGCACTGATCGAACCCTCACAGGCCGATCACTGTCCGTTGAGGACGCGACGCTTTTTGCCAAGGATTGTCATGACCAGCCTCAACAGCCAAACCACCTTCGTTCCCGGGCGTCTGGAACAGATGTCCACGCGCATCGCCTTTTTCATCGCCGGGGTCGGCATCGCCGCGTGGGCACCGCTGGTGCCCTATGCCAAGGTCCGGGCCGGACTGGATGAAGGCACCCTGGGATTGTTGCTGCTGTGCCTGGGGGTAGGTTCGATCCTGGCGATGCCGCTGGCCGGGATCCTGTCCACACGTTTCGGCTGCCGGCGGGTGACGGCCGGCGGGACCCTGCTGATCTGTGCCGCCCTGCCGCTGCTGGCGACGGTGTCGTCGATTCCGGCGCTGATCGCCGCATTGTTCATGTTCGGCGCGGGGCTCGGCACCGTGGATTCGACGGTCAACCTGCAAGCGGTGATCGTCGAGCGCGCCAGCGGCAAAAACATGATGTCGGGGTTCCATGGCCTGTTCAGCCTGGGCGGGATTGTCGGCGCGGCAGGCGTCAGCGGATTGCTTGGCCTGGGGATCTCCCCCCTGGGGGCCACGCTGGTGGTGATCGTGTTGCTGCTGATCGCGCTGGCCAAGGCCGTGCCGCATCTGTTGCCCTACGGCAGCGAGAGTTCGGGACCGGCGTTTGCGGTGCCCCATGGCATCGTCCTGTTCATTGGCGGCATGTGCTTCATCGTGTTCCTCGCCGAAGGCGCTGCGCTGGACTGGAGCGCGGTGTTCCTGACACAGGAACGTGGCATCGACACAGCGTATGCGGGGCTCGGTTATGCGGCGTTTGCCTTGACCATGACGGCCGGGCGTTTGACCGGTGACAAAATCGTACGGCGGTTGGGCGCGACGCGGGTGATTGTGTCCGGCGGGCTGACCGCCGCCGCAGGTTTGTTTCTGGCGACGTTCGCACCGAGCTGGGAGGCGGCGCTGGTGGGTTATGCGTTGCTGGGTGCCGGTTGCTCGAACATTGTGCCGATACTGTACACCGCGGTCGGCAAGCAGACGGTCATGCCCGAAAGCATCGCCGTGCCGGCCATTACCACCCTGGGTTATGCGGGCATCCTGGCAGGCCCCGCCGTCATCGGCTTCGTCGCCCATGGCAGCAGCTTGAGTTTCGCCTTTGCCCTGATGGCGGTGTTGCTGGTGGCGGTGGCCATTGGCGGGAGAGTGTTGAAGGTCTGAAAAGCATCGCGAGCAAGCTCGCTCCCACAGGGATCACACGGAACCTGTGGGAGCGAGCTTGCTCGCGATGAATTCACCTCGGTCTATCAGAACCCGACACTGGCCTGCACAAAGAACGTGCGCGGCGCACCGACGTACATACCCGAGTTGTTGTCGCTGGAACGGGTGAAGTACTGCTTGTCGAAGATGTTCTTCACCCCCGCCCCCAGTTTCAGGTTCGACACCTGCGGACCGAAATCATAGCCGGCACGTGCGTTCCAGAGTACGTAACCCGGGATATCACCGAACTGGCCATCAGCGGTGCCTTCAGTGATGTAGTCGCCGTTGAAGCTGCCATCGGCGTTCACGCCGGTGCCCGGCGAGCGCTGCTTGGACTGGGCGAACGCATCGAGGTTGTAAGTCCAGCGGTTGACGTCGTAACGCAGGCCGGCGGTGGCCACCTGGCGGGAGTAGAACGGCAGGTCACGGCCCTTGAAGCCCGGGATCTCACCTTCGTAGGTGGCGCGGGTGTAGGTGAAACCGGCGTTGGCGGTCAGGCCGTCCAGCATCGGGTTCAGCGCGGCCATGTCGTAGTGCACCGAGGCTTCGATACCCTGGTGCTTGGTCGCGCCGAGGTTGGTCCAGCCCACGTCATTGCTGATGTATTGCAGTTCGTCGTCGAAGTCGATGTAGAACAGCGTCACTTCACCGCCCCACACGTCATCGTTGTAGCGCGTACCGATTTCGTAGGTCTTGGCCTTTTCCGGCTCCAGGCCGTTGGCGGGCTCATTACCGATACCGCCCTGCCCCAGCTGGAAATACTGCAGCGCGCCGAACGAGGTTTCGTAGTTGGCGAACAACTTCCAGGCATCGGACATGTGATACATCACGCTCAGGGCCGGCAGCGGCTCATTGCTCTCGATGCTGCGTTTTTTCTCCGGCACCCGTTTACCGGCGTTATCGAGTACCGGGCGATCGTGCCAATCGGTGCTGATGTGCTCGAAGCGAATGCCTGGCGTGACAGTCCAGTTGCCAACGTCAATCTTGTTGTCGACGTAGACCGAATTGGCCTCGGTTCCACCGGTACGGTCCTGATAGACATGGCCGTCCGCCCCCGGACGCACGACCGGCTCATTGTTGACCAGCGCCACACGGCTGGCCTCTTCGTGCATGGCCTCTTTCAGGTAGCGATAACCGACGCTGACTTCCTGGGTGGTAGGGCCCACATCGAAGACGTGAGACACCCGTGGTTCGATACCGTAGGTGTAGTAGGTGCGCGGGTAGGAGTTGAGTGTCTTCAGGTCACGGGAGGCGATGTTGCTGCCACGGAAACTGTCGGTGTAGTAGGTCAGCACTTCGGCCTGGGTGCGATCGTCGATCTGCCGCACCCACTTGAACGACACATCCTTGCGGCGGCCGCTGAAGTTGTCGTGGTCGCGCACGGACTGGAACGGGTCGGCGTCGTACTGCGCCTGGGTCAGGCCGCCGGGCATGTCGGCCTTGGCGTCGTAGTAGTGGAAGTTGAGGCTGAAATCGTCGACATCGGTCGGCGCCCAATGGGTCTTGAGGATCACGTCGTCGATGTCGTTGCCGTTGTTGCTTTCACGGTAACCGTTGCCGTTCACGCCGGAATACAACAGCGCCACGCCCATGCCGTTGTCGGCGGTGCCGCCCATGAATGCCGTGTCGATGTGCTTCCAGCCACCGTGCTGTGAGGTTTCCAGGGTGGTGCCGATTTCCGCGGAGGCCTGTTCCGGGATCGCGCGGGTCACGAAGTTGATCACGCCGCCCACGTTTTGTGGTCCGTAGCGTACGGAACCGGCACCGCGTACCACGTCGATGCTGTCGAGGTTGCCGGAGGAAATCGGCGCCATGGACAGTTGCGGCTGACCGTAAGGAGCGAACGCCGCCGGGATGCCGTCGATCAGCACGGTGGAGCGAGGCGACAGGCGTGAAGTCAGGCCGCGCACGCCGACGTTGAGGGAAATGTCGCTGCCACCGGTACCGTTGGCGTCCTGTACCTGCACGCCCGGAACACGTTTGAGTACGTCGCCGACGTTCATCGCGCCCTGCTCGACCATGGCTTCGCGGCGGATCACGGTTCGTGCCCCGGGGTGGTTCTGCACCACGGCGGCATCGGCGTCGCCGAGCCAGTTACCGACGACCTTGATGTCAGTCACGCCCAGTTCCAGTGGACCGCTGGCCGCCGATGCTGGTGCCGGCATCAGCGTCACCGAACCTTCATCGATCTGGTATTGCAGGCCGCTGCCTTGCAGCAACTGGCGCAGCGCGTCTTCCGGGGAAAGGTTGCCATCCACCGCCGGAGCCTGCTTGCCGGCGACCAGTTCAGGGCTGAAGAACACCTGAAGCGAGGTTTGCTGGCCCAACTGACTCAGGGCCTGTCCCAAGGGTTGCGCCGGGATGCGGATGGCATCGGCGGCAAAGGCCTGGGGCAGCGCAACGTTGACCGCCAGCGCGAGGGCCAGCGGTAACCAGGGGAGTTTGTTGTTTTTAGCGGTGGAGTTTTTCACGTCGAACGTAATCCTGTGGATCGCAAGAGTGTGCGTTTGTTAATGCAAACCAGTTGCAGTTGAACAGGAAGACGATGAACTCGAAAAAAACCTGAATTTTATTTTGAAATTATTTCCTGACTGCCATCGCCAAGAGTGCGCACGGCCACGGGGAGGATGCTCGGCAAGGCCTTGAGCAGCGCATCGGTGTTGTCGGATTTGAACACGCTGGTCAGGCGCAGATCGCCCACCGCGGCACTGGCGACCTTGAGTGGCTTCTCGCGATAGCGCGAGACCTGCTCGGCGACATCGGCCAGGCTGGCATTGTTGAAAACCAGTTTGCCGTTGCGCCAGGCGGTCATTTCCGCCGGGTTGACGGCATAGGCGGCGGCAACTTTGCCCTGGGCATCGACGTGGGTGCCAAGGCCTGCCATCAGATTGATGAAGTCGTTATCGGCGGCGTCGCGACCTTGAACCTTGACGCTGCCCTGCTCCACCACCACCCGGGTTTCGCTGGCGCCATGACGTACGTCGAATCGGGTGCCGGTAACCGTGACCTTGCCGCTGCCCGCCGCGACCACGAAAGGCCGGCCAGTGTCATGCTCGACGCTGAACATCGCTTCGCCTTCGGTCAGCTCGACGTTGCGGCGATCCTTTTCAAAGCGCACCTGAATCCGGCTGCGGCTGTCCAGATCGACCACCGAGCCATCGGGCAACGCCACTTGGCGGCGCTCATTCAGGGCCGTTGAAAACTCGGCGGTATAAGGCGCCGGATGATTCAGGCCGCTGACCAAACCCAGGCCGAGCGCTACCGCCAACACGCTGGCGGCCACCGCGTAACGCAGCACGGGACGACGTTTTTTCAGGGTTGGCGGGGTTTCACACAGGGCCCGCAAGCGCGCCGCCGGCACCAGGTCGGCGGCGCTCCACAAGCCCTGGAGCACTTCGAATTCGTTGCGGTGCTGGGGGTGCTGCTCCAGCCAGAGTTGAAACTGACGCCGCACTTCGACATCGGCAACAGGCTCCTGCAAACGCACAAACCACTGCGCCGCGTCATCGCGAACCGCTGTTTGCCCGCACGCACAATCACGAGTATCCATCATGGAAGTTCCTGTTTGGCTGGGGAGGAGAAGGCGCGGCCGGTCATGACTGCAATCCGTCCAGGCGATCGCGCAGATGCCGAAGCGTGCGGATCATATACTTTTCCACCATGTTCTTGGACAGCCCCAGGCGTTCGGCGATTTCGGCCTGGGTCAGGCCCTCGATTTTCTGCCAGACAAACACCTTGCGGCAGTTGACCGGCAGCTCGGTGAGCGCCCGTTCGATGGAATCAGCCAGCTGGATCGCGTGCATGAAATGCTCCGGGTCGCCGGTCGGCGACTCACTGAGATCGATCGCCTCTGACTCCATGGCGCCCCGCCGGTCCTCACGCCGATAACCATCCACGGCAATGTTGCGCGCGGTCTGGTGCAAATACGCCCGGGGCTGCTGCACCACCGCCGAATCGGACTCAAGCACCCGCACGAAGGTATCGTGGGCCAGGTCCTCGGCCTGCTGACGGTTTCTCAGGCGACGGGTCCAGGTGCCAACCAACTCTTCGTAATGCTCGAAAAAGCCGTGTCTGCGGGGCAGCTTGAGGGTCATTGCGGTGTGCTGTGGAGACGGGGCGTGAATAGTAATGCTTCCTATTAACTTGAAGCAATGGTTTGCGTCCGCCACACAGGGCACTTTATCCCCTTGCCATTGTGCATTTCGTCAGGAAAGCTCAATTGCGGCACGGAACCAAAGAAATCTGGCAGGCATTCAAATGCAGCCATTGACTGGTTGTAACAAAGTGCAGAAATGCCCGTACCCGGCTTTCACCCAGGAACTCACACATGTTCAGCCCCAAAGCATCGCCCAAGAGAACACCGCTGGCCCGCCTCGCGCTGGCCATCACCCTGAGCACCCTCGGCCTGCCGTTCTGGGCGGGTAATGCCCAGGCCCACGGCGGTCACGCCGAAATGGTGCCGCTGCAAGCGGGTCTTGAGGAATTTGGCGCCACGGTGAAATGGGACGACTACGCCAATCTGTTCACCATCGCCAAGGACGGGGTCTACCTCAAGGTCAAGCCCGACAGCAAAGTGGCGATGCTCAACGGCAAGCGTATCGAGCTGACGGTGCCGGTGGTGTTCAAGGACCATACGGCGTTCATGTCCAAGGACTTTATCAACCAGGTGTTCCAGTCCGGGCTGGACAAGACCTTCGTCGTCGAGACCCGCCCCAACCCGCTCAACCCCCTGAGCGCGGCTGAAATCACCACGGCCGTGGATATCGTCAAAAAATCGGAAAACTACAAGCCTGGCTTCCGCTTCACCGAAGTCTCGGTCAAGGAGCCGCCGAAGGATCAGGTGTGGAACTTCGCTCTGACCGGGCAGAACGTCGCCCAGCCGCGTGAGGCCTCAATAGTGGTGCTCGACGGCAAGCACGTGATCGAAGCCCTGGTCGACCTCGACACGAAAGAACTCAAGTCCTGGAAGCCGATCGAAGGCGCCCACGGCATGGTGCTGCTGGACGATTTCACAACGGTGCAGACGGCTGTGGAAACCAGCCCGGAATACGCCCAGGCCCTGGCCAAGCGCGGCATCAACGATGTGAAAAAGGTCGTGGCCACGCCGCTGACTGTCGGTTTCTTCGACGGCAAGGACGGCCTGGCGCAGGACAAGCGCCTGCTGAAAATCGTCAGCTACCTCAACACCGGTGACGGCAACTACTGGGCGCACCCGATTGAAGGCCTGGTGGCGATTGTCGACCTGGAACAGAAAAAGCTGATCAAGATCGAAGACGAAGCGCTCATACCGGTGCCGATGAAACCAACGCCGTATGACGGTCGCGGACGCCAGGGCGTCGCAGTCAAACCGCTGGAAATCATCGAGCCCGAAGGCAAGAACTACACCATCAGCGGTAACAGCATTCACTGGCAGAACTGGGACTTCCATGTTCGCCTCGATTCGCGGGTCGGGCCGATCCTGTCCACCGTCACCTACGACGACAAGGGCAAGAAACGCAAGATCATGTACGAAGGCTCGCTGGGCGGCATGATCGTGCCTTACGGCGACCCGGACGTCGGCTGGTACTTCAAGGCCTACCTCGACTCCGGCGACTACGGCATGGGCACCCTGACCTCGCCGATTGCCCGTGGCAAAGACGCCCCGCAAAACGCCGTGCTGCTGGACGCCACCATCGCCGACTACACCGGCGCACCGACCGCAATCCCGCGCGCCATGGCGGTGTTCGAACGCTACGCCGGCCCCGAATACAAACACCAGGAAATGGGCCAGCCCAACCTCAGCACCGAGCGCCGTGAGCTGGTGGTGCGCTGGATCAGCACCGTGGGCAACTACGACTACATCTTCGACTGGGTCTTCCAGCAGAACGGCACCATCGGCATCGACGCCGGCGCCACCGGTATCGAAGCGGTCAAGGGCGTGAAATCGAAAACCATGCACGAAGACACCGCCAGGGAAGACACGCGCTACGGTACCCTGCTGGACCACAACATCGTCGGCACCACGCACCAGCACATCTACAACTTCCGTCTCGATATGGACGTGGACGGCGAGCAAAATTCGCTGGTGGAAGTGAACCCGGTGGTGCTGCCCAACGACCGTGGCGGGCCACGCACCAGCACCATGCAGACCGAAACCAAAGTGGTCACTACCGAACAGCAAGCGGCGCAGAAGTTCGACCCGTCGACCGTGCGCCTGCTGACCAACTTCAGCAAGGAAAACAAGGTCGGCAACCCGGTTTCCTATCAATTGATCCCGTACGCCGGCGGCACGCACCCGGTGGCCAAGGGTGCCAATTTCGGCAAGGACGAATGGCTCTACCACCGCCTGAGTTTCATGGACAAGCAGCTGTGGGTGACGCAATACAACCCGGAGGAAAAGTACCCGGAAGGCAAATACCCGAACCGCTCGGACAAGGACTCGGGCCTGGGGCAGTTCACCCAGGACAACCACTCCATCGAGAACACCGACGACGTGGTCTGGCTGACCACCGGCACCACCCACATCGCCCGTGCCGAAGAGTGGCCGATCATGCCGACCGAATGGGTGCATGTGCTGTTGAAGCCGTGGAATTTCTTCGATGAAACGCCGACCCTGAACCTCAACGCACCGAAGTAACCAGGTCGAACGCAATACCTGTGGGAGCGAGCTTGCTCGCGATGACGGAGTGTCAGTCGACTTAAATGTTAACGGACACACCGCAATCGCGAGCAAGCTCGCTCCCACAGGGTCAAGCGGTGTTCATGCAAACCATCATGCATGCCGCTTGCGATACTCCCCCGGCGCAATGCCGAAGCGCGACTTGAACGCTGTCGAGAAGTAACTCGAATCGGAAAACCCCCACGAATACCCCAGCACCGACAACTTCTCCTCCTTGCCCGATTGGCGCAGGGATTCAGCGCACAGGTCCAGGCGGCGGTTCTTGATGTAGCGCGCCACCACCAGCCCTTTCTTGGCAAACATCCGGTACAGGCCACGGGTGGACATGCCGACTTCCCGCGCCAGCCATTCCGGGCACAAGTCTTCGGAGCGAATGTTTTCGTCGATGCAGGTGAGCGTCTTGCGAAAGATCCGCTCATGGGCATCGGTGCAATCGTCGGCCTGGCTGATCGCCGGGCGCAACAGACTGACAATCGCCTCCAGGGTCGCTTCGCTTTCCTGCCGGGTCAGGTGCTGCTGGCGGGTGGCATCGAGGATCAGTCGGTGCGACAGCATCGCGATGGGCGAGGTTGCGGCAATCCGGTGGCCGCACTTGACCTGATTGAAGCGCAGGGTTTGCTCGACCAGTTGATATGGCAGGATCAGCGACAACTGCCGGGAGTTTTCGCCGTAGGTGAAGTCGCTGGGCCGCGAAGCATCGATCAGCGTGATGTCGCCGGGGGACAGCAAGACCTTGTCGTCGCCTTGGGCCATGCCCGCCGTGCCGTCGAGTTGGAACACCGCAAAATACTTGCCGCCCTCGCCCGCCGCGACTTCCTGGGGCGTACGGTACAAACGCGCCTGGCACACGTCGACGAAACTGAGTTTGAGCGCATCGCTCTGGTATTCGCGGATACGTCCGGCAAACTCGTTGCCCAGGGGTTGTGCGTTGAAGGCGCCACAGATCTGGTTGATCTGATGGATCCACTGGTCGAACCCATCATGGCGCTGTGCTGTTGTAGAAATCATGTCAGGCCTCACGCAGGCTTATTTTTATTGTCTACGTCAATCCACACGACATCGGATGCTTCGAGTCTCCTGAAGCGCACCACTCCCTGAACAATGACGTGCTATTTCAGTCCGCCAAAACGCCGATAGAAGCTTTCACCCACATCCGGCAACGGGCCGTCGGCCGTTTCCAGTGCGGCGTTCAGCCATTCTTCGGCCTTGGCGTAGATCAAACGGTAAATGTTGCGGCACAACTGGCGGGCGGCGCGGCCTTCCCAATCGCCGGGCAGCAACTCGTCCGGCAGTTGCGGGTCGCGCAGCAGCAGCTTGCGGTACTCGTGAATCAGCAGCACCCGCGCCAGGAAGCAGTCGGCCGGTTGCAGGTTTTCCTGCTCGCGCAGGGCTTGCCACAGCGGCCGGAACAGCTGGATGAACTCGCTGTAGTGCGCGGCCAGCTCCTCGATGTTCCAGCTCTCGCGCACCTGCAGACGCAGGGCCTTGGAGGCCAGTACGTCCTGGGCGGTGGTTTCGAAGACAATGGTGTCTTCCTGGACGCCGAGGTCGAGCAGGGTCGCATTGACGTCGGAGCGGTCGCTGCGCGGACAGGCCAACACCACCGGCGAAATCGCGCCGAAACCTTGCCACTCCAGTTCTTCACGCACCTGTTTGCGTTTGTCCTGGGTCAGCTGCGAGAGCATCACCAGACACCAGGAGCCATCCCAGGCCGGCATCGTGGTGCTGTAGACCCGCTTGAAGGCCTTGTCGAAACGCCGGCGACCGGTGCCGGTCAGGCTGTAGTAACTGCGGCGACCGACCTTCTCGGCGGTCAGCCAGCCTTCTTTGGTCAGGCGAAAAATCGAGGTGCGAATCAGCCGCTCGTTGATGCCGATGGGCTCGAGCAATTGAATCAAGCTGCCCAGCCAGACGGTGCCGCCATGGGGTTCGATGGCATCCCCGTACAAAGTGATGATCAAGGAACTGGCGCGGATCGGCGTCTGCTCCTGGAAGCGGGTAATCAGATGGTTCAAGGGAGTCAGGGACGACATGGGCGTTCCGTGTAAAAAAAGAAAAGGAATATACCGAAACTCTGCCTGTTAATCGCATCCCCTTGTAGGAGCGAGCTTGTGGCGAGGGGGCTTGCCCCCGTTCGGCTGCGCAGCAGTCGTCAACGTGTTCAAAATCGCGTCGGCCGATTTAAGGGGCGCTTCGCACCCCAACGGGGGCAAGCCCCCTCGCCACAGATTTACCCCCATGATTTCAGTGTTCACAAGGCGCTGCCCTTGGGCCGCAACCCCCTGTCGCTGATGCGCGGGCGATCAGCTTCCGGCTCGGCCAGCGGTTCGCAGACTTGCATCTGCGTGAGGCAACGCTTGGCCAATTCCTGATACTCACGTGTGCCCGCCTGCTTCCACGCCACTTCCTGATCGCTGAGGCTGCGCTTGACGCTGGCCGGTGCACCCATGACCAGCGACTGCTCCGGGCATTCGAAGCCGGCCTTGACGAATGCCGCCGCCGAAACGAATGAACGCGGACCGATCCGGGCGTTGTCCATCACCACCGCATTCATGCCCACCAGCGCATCGGCGCCAATCCGGCAACCGTGCAGCACCGCACCGTGGCCGATGTGGCCATTGCGCTCGACCACGGTGTCGCTGTCGGGGAAACCGTGCATCACGCAGGTGTCCTGCAGGTTGGCGCCCTCCTCCAGCACGATCCGCCCGAAATCACCGCGCAGGCTGGCCAGCGGGCCGACATAGCAATGGGGGCCGATGATCACGTCACCGATCAATACGGCGGACGGATGCACATAAGCGCTCGGATCAACCACCGGAGTCAGGCCATCAAGGCTGTAGCAGGTCATGGAAGCTTCCTTCACAAAGCGATGCAAATAATGACTCATCTTGTATCACATCACTTTTAACAGCACAAAGACTAAAAACCGTATCACTTGAAATACACCTTTCCGACGAATGTCAACGCACGTCTAAAATCACCATAAAACCCAATGTTTTCTGGGTAAAACCCGCCATCATAACCTCATCAGCCGGAGGCCATAAAATCGAAAACCCCACCAATAAGACACATTAAATCAATATTCGTATTGCATTTACGTATCACGTTATAGCTATACTTGGGCAAAACCGGCCCCTGCGGCCGATCCAATAACGAGCCGGCACCCCGCCGAGCGTGCACCGTGAGAGCATCCGCCATGCCTCTGACCCTTGCCGTCGAATTGATCGAGCCTGGCGTCCGCCTGATTACCCTGCAGCGCCCGCAAGCCCTGAACGCCCTGACCACCGAGTTGCTGGGCGAACTGGCCGCTGAACTGAACATCGCGCAAGCCGACCCCGACACCCGCGCCGTGGTGCTCACCGGCAGCCGCAAAGCCTTCGCCGCCGGTGCCGACATCAAGGAAATGGCCGAGCGCGATCTGGTCGGCATCCTCGACGACCCGCGCCAGGCCTCGTGGCAAGCCATTACTCGCTTCAGCAAACCGCTGATCGCCGCGGTCAACGGCTTTGCCCTCGGCGGTGGCTGCGAACTGGCGATGCACGCCGACATCATTATTGCCGGCGAAGACGCCCGCTTCGGCCAGCCGGAAATCAACCTCGGGATCATGCCCGGCGCCGGTGGTACCCAACGTCTGCTGCGCGCCGTCGGCAAATCCATGGCCATGCAAATGGTGCTGACGGGCGAGCCGATCGACGCCCGTCAGGCCCAGCGCGTCGGTCTGGTCAGCGAAGTGACCCAGCCGGAATTTACCGTCGATCGCGCCCTGCACATCGCTCGCAGCATTGCGGCCAAGGCGCCACTGGCGGTGCGCCTGGCCAAGGAGGCGCTGCTCAAGGCCATGGACACGGACCTGGCCAGCGGCCTGCGTTTCGAGCGTCACGCCTTCACCGTGCTGGCCGGCACCCGCGACCGCGACGAGGGCATTGCGGCCTTCCAGGAAAAGCGCAACCCGATTTTCACCGGGCAATAAAGCGGCCACTGACATCCGAATTCGAACGACTGCCAAGAGAACGCCAAGACCATGAACTTCGAACACATCCTGTTTTCCATCGACGCCGGCGTCGCCCTGCTCAGCCTCAATCGGCCGGACCAGCTCAACAGCTTCAACACCCAGATGCATGGCGAAGTGAAAGAAGCACTCAAGCAAGTGCGGCAGAACCCTGACGTGCGCGTATTGCTGCTGACCGGTGAAGGTCGCGGCTTCTGCGCCGGGCAGGACCTGAGCGACCGCAATGTCGCACCGGGCAGCGCCGTGCCGGATCTGGGCGAGTCCATCGAGAAGTTCTACAACCCGCTGATCCGCCAGTTGCGCGACCTGCCGCTGCCGGTGATCTGCGCGGTCAACGGCGTGGCCGCCGGCGCCGGCGCCAACATTCCGCTGGCCTGCGACCTGGTACTGGCGGCGCGTTCGGCCAGTTTCATCCAGGCGTTCTGCAAGATTGGTCTGATCCCTGATTCAGGCGGCACCTGGACCCTGCCGCGTCTTGTGGGCATGGCCCGGGCCAAGGCTTTGGCACTACTGGGCAACCGCCTTAGCGCCGAACAAGCCGAGCAATGGGGCTTGATATACCAGTGTGTGGACGACGCCGATTTGCGCGATGAAGCCCTGAAACTGGCCCGCCACCTGGCGACCCAGCCGACCTATGGCCTGGCACTGATCAAGCGCAGCCTCAACGCCAGCCTGAGCAACAGCTTCGACGAACAGCTTGAACTGGAAAAAGACCTGCAACGTCTGGCCGGGCGCAGCGAGGACTACCGCGAAGGCGTCGGCGCCTTCATGGAAAAACGCACCCCAAGCTTCAAGGGACGCTGAGCCATGACCGCATTGAACACATCTGCACGCATCGCCGTGATCGGCGCCGGGGCCATGGGTGCCGGTATCGCCCAGGTGGCGGCCCAGGCCGGCCATCCGGTCTTGCTGCTGGACAATCGTCCCGGCGCAGCCGCCCAAGCGATTGAAGGCATCGACCGACAACTGGGCAAGCGAGTCGAGAACGGCAAGCTGTCGGCCGAGTCGCGCAGCGCCACCGTTGCGCGCCTGCAAGCGGTGGAAACCATCGAAACCCTGGCCGACTGCGATCTGATCATCGAAGCCATCGTCGAGAACCTTGAGGTCAAACGCGCGCTGTTCCGCCAGCTCGAAGGCATCTGCGGCGAGCATTGCATCCTCGCCAGCAACACCTCGTCGCTGTCGATCACCAGCATCGCCGCGCAGCTTGATCATCCACAACGCTTGCTCGGCCTGCACTTCTTCAACCCGGCACCGGTGATGGCGCTGGTGGAAGTCGTCTGCGGCCTGGCCAGCGATCCGGCACTCGCCGAGTGCCTGTACGACACGGCCAAGGCCTGGGGCAAAAAACCGGTGCACACCCGCTCCACACCGGGCTTCATCGTCAACCGCGTGGCCCGGCCGTTCTATGCCGAAAGCCTGCGGATGCTGCAGGAAGGCGCGGCCGACTGCCCGACCCTGGATGCGTTGATGCGCGAGGCCGGCGGCTTTGCCATGGGCGCGTTCGAACTGACCGACTTGATCGGCCATGACGTCAACTACGCCGTGACCTGCTCGGTGTTCGACGCTTATTACCAGGACACACGCTTCCTGCCGTCACTGATCCAGAAAGAACTGGTGGATGGCGGGCGTCTGGGACGTAAAAGCGGACAGGGTTTCTACAGCTACGCCCAAGGCGCCGAACGTCCGCAAGCAGCTGAAATCAGCAGCAGCGCGAGCGTCGAGACTTGCATCGCCGAAGGTGACCTTGGCATCGCCCAGGGTTTGCTGGCGCGCTTGAGCGAGCAAGGTGTCGAAGTCATCCGGCGCGACGGCCGCGGATTGCTGCGAGTGGGTGACGCGGTGCTGGCCCTGAGCGATGGCCGCATGGCCTGCCAGCGTGCCCGGGAAGACGGGCTGCGCAACCTGATCCTGCTGGATCTGGCGTTCGATTACGGCAACGCCAAACGCATCGCTATCAGCCATGCGGCAGGCATTGATCCGCTGGCCCTCGAACAAGGCGTTGCCCTGCTGCAACGGGCCGGCCTCATGGTCAGCCTGCTCAGCGACAGCCCGGCCCTCGCCGTCCTGCGCACTGTAGCCATGCTCGCCAACGAAGCCGCCGACGCCCTGCTGCAAGGCGTGGCCTCGGCCGCCGACATCGATCTGGCCATGCGCGCCGGGGTCAATTATCCACAGGGGCCGCTGGCCTGGGCCGATGCCATTGGCCTTTCGCACATTCTTGAAACGCTGGAAAACCTGCAAGCCAGTTATGGCGAAGAACGCTACCGGCCGTCGCTGTTGCTGCGTCGCCGCGTCGCCGAAGGGAGAACATTCCATGACTAACCATGAAGCCATGACCCTGGCCAGTGAATGCGCGCAATCGCTGTTCCAGCGCGACGCCGCCAGCCAGGCCATGGGCATGCGCCTGCTCTCGGCCGGCCCCGGTTGCGCGCGAGTGGGCATGGCGGTGCGGGCCGACATGATCCAGGGTCACGGCACCTGCCACGGCGGCTACCTGTTCGCCCTCGCCGATTCGGCATTCGCCTTTGCCTGCAACAGTTACAACGAAGCCACCGTGGCCATCGGTTGCAGCATCGACTACATCGCCCCGGCGCGCCTGGGTGACACGCTGAACGCCGACTGCATCGAGCAGAGCCGTTCGGGTCGCACCGGCAACTACGACGTGCGCATCGAAAACCAGCAGGGCCAATTGATCGCCCTGTTCCATGGCAAATCCTACAAAGTGCGCGGCCCGGTGCTGACGCAGGAGAACCCGAATGAATGACGCCCTGATCATCGACGCAGTCCGGACCCCGATTGGCCGTTACGCCGGTGTCCTGAGCAGCGTGCGCGCCGACGACCTCGGCGCGGTGCCGCTGCGCGAACTGCTGCGCCGCCACCCGCAAGTGGACTGGAACACGGTTGACGACGTGATCTACGGCTGCGCCAACCAGGCCGGCGAAGACAACCGCAACGTCGCGCGCATGTCGGCACTGCTGGCCGGGTTGCCGGTCAGCGTGCCGGGCACCACCCTCAATCGCCTGTGCGGCTCCGGGCTCGATGCCATCGGCACCGCCGCCCGCGCCATTCGCAGTGGCGAAACCGGGCTGATGCTGGTCGGTGGCGTTGAATCCATGTCCCGCGCGCCACTGGTGATGGGCAAGGCCGAGCAGGCGTTTTCACGTGCAGCCGAAGTCTTCGACACCACTATCGGCTGGCGCTTCGTCAATTCGCTGATGAAAAAGACCTACGGCATCGATTCCATGCCGGAAACGGCAGAGAATGTCGCCGAACAGTTCAACATCTCCCGGGCCGACCAGGACGCCTTCGCCTTGCGCAGCCAGCAACGCGCTGCCGCTGCCCAGGCCAGCGGGCGTCTGGCCAGGGAAATCGTCGCGGTGGAAATTCCCCAGCGCAAAGGCCCGGCCAAGGTGGTCGAGCACGACGAGCACCCACGCGGCGACACTACCCTTGAGCAGCTTGCCAAACTCGGTACGCCGTTCCGCGAAGGCGGCAGCATCACCGCCGGCAACGCCTCCGGGGTCAACGACGGTGCCTGCGCGCTGTTGCTGGCCAGCCCGGAAATCGCCAAACGCCACGGCCTGACCGCCCGTGGCCGGGTCGTGGCCATGGCCACGGCTGGCGTTGAACCACGGATCATGGGCATCGGCCCGGTGCCAGCCACCCGCAAGGTGCTGGAGGTGGCCAACCTGAGCCTGGCCGACATGGACGTGATCGAGCTCAACGAAGCCTTCGCCGCACAGGGCCTGGCGGTGCTGCGCGAACTGGGCTTGAGCGACACCGATCCACGGGTCAACCCCAACGGCGGCGCCATCGCCCTAGGCCACCCGTTGGGCATGAGCGGCGCACGCCTGGTCACCACCGCCCTGCATGAGCTTGAAGAACGGAACGGCCGCTACGCCCTGTGCACCATGTGCATCGGTGTCGGCCAGGGGATCGCGCTGATCATCGAGCGTCTATCCCACTAAAGAATCGCGATTCCCAAGGAGCCGAGAGGTATCCTTGGGGCATGCACTCAAAGCCCTTGTGCAAAAGGGCTGGAACACAAAAACAATTCGAGTGAACACATGAACATGCCAATTGCCCAAGCCGTGCTGAACCCTGTGCTGGACCCGCTGGAAACCGCCAGCATCGACGAGCTGCGCCAGCATCAGCTGGAGCGCCTGCGCTGGAGCCTGAACCACGCCTACAACAACGTGCCGCTGTACCGTCAGCGCTTCGATGCGCTGGGCGTGCACCCCGACGACATCAAGTCCCTGGACGACCTGGCGAAATTCCCTTTCACCACCAAGTCCGACCTGCGGGACAACTACCCCTACGGCATGTTTGCCGTGCCGATGCACGACATCGTGCGCCTGCACGCGTCCAGCGGCACCACCGGCAAACCGACCGTGGTCGGCTACACCCAGAATGACATCGACACCTGGGCCAACGTGGTGGCCCGTTCGATCCGCGCCGCCGGTGGCCATCGTGGCGACAAGGTGCACATTTCCTATGGCTACGGCCTGTTCACCGGCGGCCTCGGCGCGCACTACGGCGCCGAACGCCTGGGCTGTACGGTGATCCCGATGTCCGGTGGCCAGACCGAAAAACAGGTGCAGCTGATCAAGGATTTCCAGCCGGACATCATCATGGTCACGCCGTCCTACATGCTCAACATCGCCGATGAAATCGAGCGCCAGGGCATCGACCCGCACAAACTGGCCCTGCGCCTGGGCATCTTCGGCGCCGAGCCGTGGACCGCCGAACTGCGCAGCGCCATCGAGGCACGTATGGGCATCACCGCCCTGGACATCTACGGCCTCTCGGAAATCATGGGCCCGGGCGTGGCCATGGAATGCGCCGAAACCAAGGACGGCCCGACCATCTGGGAAGACCACTTCTACCCGGAAATCATCGACCCGGTCACCGGCGAAGTGCTGCCGGACGGGCAGATGGGCGAACTGGTGTTCACCTCGCTCAGCAAAGAAGCCCTGCCGATGATCCGCTACCGCACCCGCGACCTGACGCGCCTGCTGCCGGGCACCGCGCGTCCCATGCGGCGCATCGACAAGATCACCGGGCGCAGCGATGACATGCTGATCATCCGTGGCGTTAACGTGTTTCCGACGCAGATCGAGGAGCAGGTTCTGAAAGTCAAACAACTTGCCGAGTGTTATGAGATTCATCTGTATCGCAATGGCAACCTGGACAGCGTTGATGTGCATGTCGAGCTCAAGGCTGAGCACCAGCACCTGGGCGATGAACAGCAGAAGGCTGTTTGTGGCGAGTTGAGCAAGCACATCAAGACGTATATCGGGATCAGCTCGCGGATCGTCTTGCAGCCGTTCCATTCGATCAAGCGATCCGAGGGCAAGGCTTGCCACGTGGTGGATAAACGTCCTAAAGCATGACTGCTGCACCCTTTATGGCCCCGCTTTTTGCGGGGCTTTTTTTTGGTTTTTTTTCATATCCATCGCTGCGGCAACGACCCTGTAGGAGCGAGCTTGCTCGCGATGGACGTCAACGATAACGCGTGCTGCCTGGATGCCCACGTTGCCTGGACGTTCTTCGCGAGCAAGCTCGCTCCTACAGCTGGACTACGGGCATCTGAAAGAAAATGGCCGGCTGTAAGGCCGCCATCGCGAGCAAGCTCGCTCCCACAGAAGAGCAAAGGCAGATCGGCGTACACAAACGCTCTTCACCACTCATCAGGCCGAGCGTTAGCTCGCCTGCAGCTCTTGATCTTGATCCACCCGCCCCTTCGGGAGGCTGAGTGGAGGTATTCATCCGGGGATTGGCGCGCAGCGCCGTTCGACGCAGTCGAACACATTGCATGTAGGTGCAGCGAAGCAAACCGGAGGGCAATGCCCCCGGATGAATGCCGGAGCGAAGGAACGCCGAGCCTTAGCGAGGGGCCGGACGCTCGGGGCGAGCCTTTTTTTGCTTACTTTTTTTTGGCGTTTGTAAAAAAAGTGAGTCGCCGTAAGGGCGAAACCGCCAGTGGCCGTTACCAAAGAAATGGATATGTACACCGACCTCCCCCCCATTCATCCCAAAGCGATACAAAAACAATTACGACACGTCATTTTGTGTTTGATATTAAATTCTGTATCGCTTATAAAGTTCTCCATGCCCCAGAACAGATTCAAGGCGGGAACTCAAAAATGTACGCACAGCTCGTAGAAACCGGCGTAAAGCGCATCAAAGACCTCTCGGAAATGTCCGAACAGGAACGCGCCTTCCAGGAAAAAATCGATTCAGAAATAAAGATCGAAGCCAAGAACTGGATGCCAGATGCCTACCGCCAGACCCTGATCCGGCAGATTTCCCAGCACGCCCACTCCGAAATCGTCGGCATGCTGCCCGAAGGCAACTGGGTCACCCGCGCGCCAAGCCTCAAACGCAAACTGCAACTGATGGCCAAGATCCAGGACGAAGCCGGTCACGGTCTGTACCTGTACAGCGCCATGGAAACCCTGGGCGCCGACCGCGATGAAGAAATCGCCAAGCTGCACAGTGGCAAGGCCAAGTACTCGAGCATCTTCAATTACCCGACACTGAACTGGGCCGACATGGGCGCGGTGGGCTGGCTGGTGGATGGTGCGGCGATCGTCAACCAGGTGGTGCTGCAGCGCACCTCCTACGGCCCGTATTCCCGGGCGATGATCCGCATCTGCAAGGAAGAGAGTTTCCACCAGCGCCAGGGCTACGAAATCCTCCTGACCATGATGCGCCACGGTAACCAGGCGCAAAAAGACATGGTCCAGGACGCGATCAACCGCCTGTGGTGGCCGTCGCTGATGATGTTTGGCCCAAGCGACGAACATTCGCCGAACAGCGCCCAGTCCATGGCCTGGAAAATCAAGCGCCAGAGCAACGACGAACTGCGCCAGCGCTTCATCGACCAGACCATCCCGCAGCTGGAGCTTTTGGGCTGCACCTGCCCCGACCCGGACCTGAAGTGGAACGCCGAACGCGGCCACTACGACTTCGGCGAAATCCAGTGGAACGAATTCTACGAAGTGCTCAAGGGCAACGGCCCGTGCAACCAGGAACGCGTCGCCACCCGCCGCAAGGCGATCGAAGACGGCGCCTGGGTTCGTGAAGCCGCCGTCGCCCACGCCCGCAAAAAACAAAACAAGAACGCCGCCTGATCCGGCCACCTGATGTGGAGTAACTGAAATGTCCGAGTGGACCCTCTTCGAAGTCTTCGTGCGCAGCAAGCACGGTCTGAACCACAAGCATGTCGGCAGCGTGCACGCCGCCGACACCACCATGGCCATCGAAAACGCGCGCGAGCTCTACACCCGTCGCAGCGAAGGCGTGAGCCTGTGGGTCGTGCCTTCGGCGTTGATCACCGCCTCGTCGCCGGATGAAAAAGACCCGCTGTTCGATCCGTCGGACGACAAGGTCTACCGCCACGCCAGCTTCTACGAGCTGCCGGCCGAAGTCGGGCACATGTGAGGTCGACCATGGATAACAAGACTGATCTGATCGAATACCTGCTGCGCCTCGGCGACAGCGCCCTGATCCAGGGCCAGCGCCTGTGCCAATGGTGTGGCAAGGCCCCGGCGCTGGAAGAAGAACTGGCGCTGATGAACGTCGGCCTCGACCTGGTGGGCCAGGCGCGCAACTGGCTGGAGTACGCCGCCGAACTGCTGGACGACGGCCGTGATGCCGATCACCTGGCGTTTCGTCGTGACGAGCGCGCCTATCGCAACCTGCTGCTGGTGGAACAACCCAACGGCGACTTCGCGATAACCATGCTCAAGCAGTTCCTCTATGACGCCTGGCATTTGCCGGTGCTGCAGGGCCTGAGCCAGTCCAGCGACGAGCGTATCGCCGGGATTGCCGCCAAAGCCGTGAAGGAAGCGACCTATCACCTGCGCCGCTCCGGCGAATGGATCGAGCGTATGGGCGACGGCACCGAGGAAAGCAATCGGCGCATGCTCGCCGCGATTCCAGAGGTCTGGCGCTTCACCGTTGAACTGATCGCCGCCGATGACAGCGAACAGCGTCTGTGCGCCGCCGGCATCACCCCGGACATCGCCAGCGTCGCCACCCAGTGGCAGACAAAGGTCGAGCAGATCTTCAGCAGCGCCACCCTGCCCGTCCCCGCGGCGCCGAGCTATTTCTACCTGAATGCACGCAAGGGCCTGCACACCGAACACTTAGGGATCCTGCTGGCCGAAATGCAGTGCCTGCCACGAGCGTACCCCGATGCAACCTGGTGAGCTGATCGCCAGCGACCTCGGCGCCCGGCCGGCTCAACCGACCGACCTGGCTGCCGCGTGGGCGATTCTGGCAGAGGTCATGGACCCGGAAGTGCCAGTGGTCAGCGTGGTCGACCTCGGCATCGTCCGCGATCTCGACTGGCAGGCCGGTCACCTTCACGTGGTGGTCACGCCGACCTACTCCGGTTGCCCGGCCACCGAAGTGATCGAAAGCGACATCCGCGAAGCCCTGGAACTCGCCGGATTCAAGGCGCCGCAATTGGAGCGCAAGTTGACCCCGGCCTGGACCACCGACTGGATCAGCGACAGCGGCCGCGAACGCCTGCGCGCCTACGGCATCGCGCCACCCGAGGGCAGCACCAGCAAGCGCAGCCTGCTCGGCGAGAACCCGCAGGTTGTGTGCCCGCAATGCGGCAGCGCCCACACCGAGGTCCTCAGCGAGTTCGGTTCCACCGCCTGCAAGGCCCTGTACCGCTGCGTCGATTGCCGGGAACCGTTCGACTATTTCAAGTGCATCTGAGCGGCGAATCGGCCGTCCCAGCTGGAGAACAACAATGAGCAAATTTCACAGCCTGACCATCAAGGACGTGCGCGCCGAGACCCGTGACGCGGTGTCCATCGCCTTCGAGATTCCGCAGGACCTGCAAGACAGCTTCCACTTCACCCAGGGCCAGCACCTGGTGATGCGTACGCAACTGGACGGCGAAGAAGTACGCCGCTCGTACTCGATTTGCACCGGGGTCAACGACGGTGAACTGCGTGTCGCCATCAAGCGTGTGGCCGGCGGTCGTTTCTCCGCGTTTGCCAACGAACAGCTGAAGGCCGGGCACAGCCTGGAAGTCATGCCGCCCGCCGGGCATTTCAGCGTCGAACTCGATCCGGCGCGCCATGGCAACTACCTGGCCGTGGCAGCAGGCAGCGGCATCACGCCGATCCTGTCGATCATCAAGACCACCCTGGAAACCGAGCCCCACAGCCGTGTGACCCTGCTGTATGGCAACCGCTCCAGCTCCGGCGCGCTGTTTCGCGAACAGCTTGAGGACTTGAAGAACCGTTACCTGCAACGCCTGAACCTGATCTTCGTGTTCAGCCGCGAGCAGCAGGATGTCGATCTGTACAACGGCCGGATCAACGCCGAGAAATGCGAGCAACTGTTCAGCCGCTGGCTCGACGTCAAGGCCCTCGACGCCGCGTTCATCTGCGGCCCGCAGGAAATGACCGAGACCGTGCGCGACAGCCTCAAGGCCAAGGGCATGCAACCCGAGAGCATCCATTTCGAACTGTTCGCCGCCGCCGGCAGCCAGCAGAAGCGTGAAGCCCGTGAGGCGGCACGCCAGGTGGATTCAGCGGTCAGCCAGATCACCGTCATAAGCGATGGCCGCGCCCTGGCGTTCGACCTGCAACGCAACAGCCAGAGCATCCTCGATGCGGGTAACGAGCAAGGTGCGGAACTGCCCTACTCGTGCAAGGCCGGTGTGTGCTCGACCTGCAAGTGCAAGGTCATCGAGGGCGAAGTGGAAATGGACAGCAACCACGCCCTGGAAGACTACGAAGTGGCCGCCGGCTACGTGCTGTCGTGCCAGGCCTTCCCGATCAGCGACAAGGTGGTGCTGGACTTCGATCAGCTCTGAAACCGCCTCACGCAAAACCCTGTGGGAGCGAGCTTGCTCGCGATAGCGGTGGGTCAGCCACCATCAATGCTGAATGTAATGGCCTCATCGCGAGCAAGCTCGCTCCCACAGGGGGCCGGTGATTCGGCACGAATACAACGTTTCACCCACAACAAAAAAAACAAAGGAGCGCGCGTCATGACACCCCAGGAAATAGAACTCATCCGCCAGCACCCGGATTTCATCCAGCTGGTTCGTCGCAAACAGAAGCTGTACTGGTCACTGAGCCTGGCCATGCTGGTGATCTATTACGGCTTCGTGCTGCTGGTGGCTTTCTCCCCTTCTACCCTCGGCCAATCCCTGAGCGGCGGCGTGACCACCGTGGGCATGCTGGTGGGTGTCGTCATCGTCGGGCTGGCCTTTGCGCTGACCGGTTTCTATGTCTATCGCGCCAACAACGTGATCGATCCGCTGAATGAAAAACTCAAGCAGGAGTGCGCCCGATGAACCGCCTTCTTGCACTGTTCCTGCTGCCGCTGGCGGCTGTCACTGATGTTGCGATGGCCGCCGACGGCGCATCCCGACCGTTGAACTGGAACGCCATCGGCATGTTCCTGGTGTTCGTGTTGTTCACCCTTGGTGTGACACGCTGGGCGGCACTGCGTACCCGCTCCACCAGCGATTTTTATACCGCTGGCGGCGGCATGACCGGGTTTCAGAACGGTCTGGCGATTGCCGGCGACATGATCTCGGCAGCCTCGTTCCTCGGCATCTCCGCGATGATGTTCCTCAATGGCTATGACGGCTTGCTCTACGCCCTGGGCGTGCTGGCCGGCTGGCCGATCATCCTGTTCCTGATTGCCGAGCGCCTGCGCAACCTGGGCAAATACACCTTTGCCGACGTGGTGTCCTATCGCCTGGAACAAACCCCGGTGCGCCTGACCTCGGCCTTCGGCACCCTGACCGTGGCCCTGATGTACCTGGTGGCGCAGATGGTCGGCGCCGGCAAGCTGATCGAACTGTTGTTCGGCATCGACTACCTCTACGCCGTCATGCTGGTCGGCGTGTTGATGGTGTTCTACGTGACCTTCGGCGGCATGCTCGCCACCACCTGGGTGCAGATCATCAAGGCGGTGATGCTGTTGTTCGGCACCAGCTTCATGGCGTTCATGGTGCTCAAGCACTTCGGCTTCAGCACTGAGGCGATGTTTGCCGGTGCCACCGCCGTGCACGCCAAGGGCAACGCAATCATGGCCCCCGGCGGCTTGCTGTCCAACCCGATCGATGCAATTTCCCTGGGGCTGGGCATGATGTTCGGCACCGCCGGCCTGCCGCACATCCTGATGCGTTTCTTCACCGTCAGCGATGCCAAGGAAGCGCGTAAAAGCGTGTTCTACGCCACCGGTTTCATCGGCTACTTCTACTTGTTGCTGATCATCGTCGGCTTCGGCGCCATCGTCATGGTCGGCACCGATCCGGCGTTCCGTGACGCCAGCGGCGCGATCATCGGCGGCGGCAACATGGTCGCCGTGCACCTGGCTCAGGCCGTGGGCGGCAACCTGTTCCTCGGTTTCATCTCGGCGGTCGCCTTCGCCACCATCCTGGCGGTGGTTGCCGGGCTGGCGCTGTCCGGCGCCTCGGCGGTTTCCCATGACCTGTATGCCTGCGTGATGCGCAAAGGCCAGGCCAGCGAGCAACAGGAAATGCGCGTGTCGCGAATCGCCACCCTGTGCATCGGTGTGCTGGCGATCGTCCTCGGCCTGCTGTTCGAGTCGCAGAACATTGCCTTCCTCTCCGGTCTGGTGCTGGCCATCGCCGCATCGGTGAATTTCCCGGTGCTGTTCCTTTCTATGTACTGGAAAGGCCTGACCACCCGCGGCGCCGTCCTCGGCAGTCTGTCCGGACTGGTCTCGGCGATTGTGTTGCTGGTGCTGAGCCCGGCGGTGTGGGTCAACGTGATGCATCACGACAAGGCGCTGTTCCCGTACTCCAACCCGGCCCTGTTTTCCATGAGCCTGGCGTTCTTTAGTGCATGGCTGTTTTCCGTCACCGACACCTCGCCCCGTGCAGCCCTTGAGCGTGGCCGTTATCTGGCGCAGTTCATCCGCTCGATGACCGGCATCGGTGCCACTGGCGCCAGCAAACACTAAACGACGACCGATCAGTTGGCAGGGAATAAAAATAATGAAACCCGCACGTACCACGTCTTGTGAATCAATGTTTTCACTGGCCGCCGCATTGAGTCTGCCCATGATCGCCCCCAGCGCCATGGCCGACTTCATCGGCGACAGCAAGGCCCGCATTGATATGCGCAACCACTACATCAATCGCGATTTCCGTCAGGACAACGCGCCGCAATCCAAAGCCGAAGAATGGGCCCAGGGATTCACTGCGCGCATCGAGTCCGGATTCACCGACGGCACCTTCGGTTTCGGTCTCGACGCGCTGGGGGAGCTGGGGATCAAGCTCGACTCCAGTCCCGACCGCCGTGGCACCGGGCTGCTGCCGTTTGGCCCGCAGAGCCATGAGCCCGACGACGAGTACAGTGAGCTGGGCCTGACCGGCAAATTGAAAGTATCCAAAAGCGTGTTGAAACTCGGCACCCTGCAACCCTTGTTGCCAGTGGCCACCTACAACGACACACGCCTGCTTGGTTCGACATTTGAAGGTGGCTTGCTGACCAGCCAGGAAATCGACGGCCTGACGGTGAATGCCGGACGCCTGACCAAGGCCAACCTGCGTGACTCCTCCAGCAACGATGACATCGGCTACGCCGCCGCCACCAGCGATCACTTAGACTTCGGCGGCGGCACCTACGCGTTCAGCCCGCAACTGAATGTGAGCTACTACTACAGCAAGCTCGACCAGATTTATCGCCAGCAATTCGCCGGACTGGTGCATACGCAACCGTTGGGCAACGGCTTCAACCTGCGCAGCGACCTGCGTTATTTCGACAGCCGGGGCGACGGCGCCGAGCGGGCCGGGCGCATCGACAACCGCAACTTCAACAGCATGTTCACGGTGTCCCACGGCGCCCACAAGGTCAGTGCCGCCTACCAGCAATTGTCCGGCGACAGCGCCTTTCCGTTCCTCAACGGCGGCGATCCGTACGTGGTCAACCTGGTGACGTTCAACACCTTCACCCGCGCCGACGAGGACTCCTGGCAACTGCGTTACGACTATGACTTCGCGGCCCAAGGCATTCCCGGCCTGACCTTCATGACCCGCTACACCGACGGTCGCCACGTCAAGGCAGGCACCGTCGACAACGGTCGCGAATGGGAGCGCGACACCGATATCAGCTACGTCGTCCAGAGCGGTGTGTTCAAGAACGTCAGCCTGCGCTGGCGCAACGTGACCTTCCGTTCCGGCAATGGCCTGACTACCGCCCTCGATGAGAACCGGCTGATCGTCGGTTACACCCTGGCGCTTTGGTAATTCCGAAAGGCGCGGTCGCCACCGCGCCACAACCCTTCATAACCAGGAGCAATCGTGATGTCCTCTTCACCTGCACTGCATGCCCCCACCCTGCAAAGCTTCATCGCCGGTCGCTGGATCGGCCAACACGGCGCGCAGGTCCTGCGCAGCGCCATCGACGGCCATGAAATCGCCCGCACCCACGAAGAGCGTCCGGACTTCGCCGAAGCCATCGAGCACGGCCGTCGCCAGGGCATCAGCGGCTTGATGGCGCTGGACTTCCAGCAGCGTGCCCAGCGTCTCAAGGCCCTGGCCCTGTACCTGAGCGAGCGCAAGGAACAGCTCTACGCGATTTCCCACCACAGCGGCGCGACCCGCGCCGACAGCTGGATCGACATCGAAGGCGGCAACAGCACGCTGTTCACCTACGCCAGCCTCGGCTCCCGCGAGCTGCCGTCGGGCAACATCGTCCACGAAGGCCCGGCGATGCAGCTGAGCAAAATGGGCACCTTCGCCGGTACGCACATTCTGGTGCCCCGTGGCGGTCTGGCGGTGCACATCAACGCCTTCAACTTCCCGATCTGGGGCATGCTGGAAAAGTTCGCCCCGAGCTTCCTCGCCGGCATGCCGTGCATCGTCAAACCCGCCAGCGCCACCAGCTACCTGACCGAAGCCGTGGTGCGCCTGATGGACGAGTCCGGCCTTCTGCCGGCGGGCAGCCTGCAACTGATCATCGGCAGCACCGGCGACCTGCTCGACCGCCTGCAAGGCCAGGACGTGGTGACCTTCACCGGTTCCGCCGACACCGCAGCCAAGCTGCGGGTCAACCCGAACCTGATCCGCAATTCGGTGCCGTTCAACGCCGAAGCCGACTCCCTGAACTGCGCGATCCTCGCCCCGGACGTAACCCCGGACGACGAAGAGTTCGAGCTGTTCATCAAGGAAGTCGCCCGGGAAATGACCACCAAGGCCGGGCAGAAATGCACCGCCATCCGCCGCGCCATCGTCCCGGCCAAGCACATTGATGCCGTGGCTACGCGCCTGCGTGATCGCCTGGCCAAAGTGGTGGTCGGCGACCCGTCGGTGGAAGGCGTACGCATGGGCGCACTGGCGTCTCACGATCAGCAGAAAGACGTGGCTGAGCGTCTGGAAAGCCTGTTGCAGAGCAGCGATATGCTGTTTGGTGCCCGCGACGGTTTCGAACCACGAGGTGAAAACGTCGACAAGGGCGCGTTCTTCGCCCCGACCCTGTTGCAGGCCCGCGACCCCCATGCCGAGGGCGGCACCCACGATATCGAAGCGTTCGGTCCGGTCAGCACGCTGATGGCCTACGACGATCTCGACGAAGCATTGGCCCTGGCCGCGCGCGGCAAAGGCAGCCTGGTGGCCAGTCTGGTGACCAAGGATCCGCAAATCGCCGCCAAGGCCATCCCGGTCGCGGCTGCCTGGCACGGCCGCTTGCTGGTACTGGATCGCCACTCTGCCGGCGAATCCACCGGTCACGGCTCGCCGCTGCCACAGCTCAAGCACGGCGGCCCGGGGCGGGCCGGTGGCGGTGAAGAACTCGGCGGCCTGCGCGCGGTGAAACACTACCTGCAACGCGCGGCGGTACAAGGTTCGCCGACCATGCTGGCGGCGGTCACCGGCGAGTACGTGCGCGGGGCCAAGGTCATCGAAACCGACGTGCATCCGTTCCGTCGCCATTTCCAGGACCTGCAGATCGGCGAGTCGCTGCTGACCCACCGCCGCACCGTCACCGAAGCAGATCTGGTGAACTTCGGCTGCCTGTCGGGCGACCACTTCTACATGCACTTCGACGAGATCGCAGCCAAGGAATCGCAGTTCGGCAAGCGCATCGCCCACGGTTACTTCGTGCTTTCGGCAGCGGCCGGGCTGTTTGTTTCCCCCGCTCCGGGGCCGGTACTGGCCAACTATGGCCTGGACACCTTGCGCTTCATCAACCCGGTGGGCATCGGCGACACCATCCAGGCGCGCCTGACCTGCAAACGCAAGATCGACCAGGGCAAGAAGAGCCCGCAAGGCATCCCGCAAGGGGTGGTGGCGTGGGATGTGGAAGTGACCAACCAGTTGGGTGAACTGGTGGCCAGTTATGACATTCTGACCCTGGTGGTCAAACGCGAAGATTGATCAGAAACCCCGGTTGACCACAGATCTCGTGGTCAACCGCCACCCCCTGTGGGAGCGAGCTTGCTCGCGATGAGGGAGTGTCAGTCAACATCAATAGTGCCTGACAGTCCGCCATCGCGAGCAAGCTCGCTCCCACAGTTCGTTCTCTGTCGAACTTCAATTTTGTGCTCACTGGCTCCCACAGGGTTGAGGTGATCCAGGCGTCAATTGGCGTAGGACATTTCTGTTTTTCCTAGGCTTCGGTCATGCCCGTTGTGCCTCACCCACAACTCACTCCCCCCGTTTTGCGGATACAAGTTCCACAGGTCCTAGGAGATTTCCGGGCAAGGTCTTCGGAGATTTCCTTCGAATTGCGGCGATCCGCATGAACTGGTTTGAAAGGTGCTCAATCGATAGTCTTTGGTGGTCACTGAAATTCAGTGGCGAGGTGTAGGAACCTCCAGTTTCCCTAGTACCACGTTGGCGCCAATTACCTGGTTTGCGGCCGTTGAAATGCGTCCGTAAGATCAGCTGCGGCGGCTATGTACGGGCACGCTTCGGCGTGGTCGAGGTGCTAGGGACTCGATATTCCTACCCCGTACATGGCTGCCACCCTAGCCCGTAGGAAGGCTTTCGGTAGCTTCGATTTTCCTTTCCTAGAGTTAGAAAGCATGAAAACCATTCATCCCGATCCACCCTACGAAAAACCAACCCCACACCCCAACAATCGCTTCATGGCACTCACCAGCAATTGCAGTGAAATGCCCACCCTTTTCGTCGACACCCACGCACCGCTCGACGTCCTGATGGACGCCGCCAACTACCGAATCCGCGCCGTCACCCAATTGCTGGAAAACCTGTCCATGCGCGGCTCGATCGAGTGCGACTCCTTCATCCTCAGCGACTTTTCATTGCTCTGCGCCATCCCGTTGCGCGATGGCTGTGATGTGCTGGATGTGGTCGGGCGACGGTTGCGGGCACGCTGACCAACCCTGTAGGAGCGAGCCTGCTCGCGATGGAGGTCAACGATAACGCGGGCGGTCTGACAGAACGCGTCGTCTGGACGTTCTTCGCGAGCAAGCTCGCTCCCACATTTGATTTGTGCCGAGCTGAAATTCTCAGTGCCTGCGCAACCACTCGATAAACAGCGCAAACAACTCCGACTGCGAACCCACCTCCAGTTTCAGGTACAGGTTCTTGCGGTGCATGCGCACGGTTTCCGGTGAGATGTTCATCTGGCTGGCCGTGGATTTCACCGAATGCCCGCGCAACACCATATGCGCCACTTGCCGCTCTCGTTCAGTGAGCAAGTCGCTGCCGAAATGCTCGAACGCCGACTGCACCCGGTGCTTGAGATCATCGCGCATGCCCTGGTCTTTATCGCACTGGATCTCGCGACTGCGCAGCATGCCCCGTTGACTGAATTCGCTGATGAATTCGCGCACCAGCGGTTCCACGGCGCGCAGCAGATTCAGCTGTTCGGCGCTCAGGCATTCACCGCCGAAACCCTGATAGAGGCTGACGGAAATCTTCGTGTCATTGCCGATATCGACAATGTAGTAGCTGTCTTCCGAGCAGCCCGCCTTCAGGTAATAGGATTTGTAGTAGTCACTGTCGAAGAAGTTGTCCGGGGCAATCTCCTCCAGGTGATAGAAGCCTTGCGCCAACCCCTGCTCCACCGCCAGGCAGAACGGATCGAGCAAATAACCCCCGGCAAAATAGCGCTCCAGAATCGAGACCTGATACTCCTGAGCAATCCCGCGCTGATGCAGCAACTGGGGCGCGCGGTCCTTACGCTCCAGGCTGATCATCATCGACTCGACGGACACCAGTTGTGCCAACGCCGACGCCAGGTGTTGCAAGGCGTCAGGCTCATCGATATGGGCGAATGCCTCGCGCATTCCCCCATGCCATTTGTGCAATGCCCCGAAGGGCACCGCGATCAGCGTATCGTCGTCTGGTTTGCTCATGCCCCGCAGTCTAGCGGCTGGACACGCCCTTGGTAACAGCCTGACTGACGAAATCATTGGCCCGCGTACTGTCCGCTCGCTTCAAGCTCGGCGGCCACTTCCAGAATGCATGTGCGCAAGGTCTCGACGATTTCATCGACCTGGGCAGACGTCAGGATCAACGGTGGCGACATGACATTGAGGTGCATGATCGGCCGCACCAGCAAGCCCCGGGCCTGGGCCCGCACGTGGATTTTCTCGCCGATGTTGATCTCGTCGGGGAACAGCGCCTTGGTGCGTTTATCGGCGACGAACTCCACGCAGGCCATGAGTTTCTGGCAGCGCACATCCCCCACCAACGGCAAGTCCCGCAGGGTGGCCAGGCGCTCCTCCAGATAAGCCCCCACCGTGTCGACATGGGCCAGCAGGTTTTCCCGCTCGATGATTTCGATGTTCTTCAGCGCCGCCGTGCAGCACACCGGATGCCCGCTGTAGGTGAAGCCGTGGGTGAAGCAGCGGCCCTTGCCCGGCTCGGCGATGACTTTCCAGATGCGCTCGGAAAAGATGCACGCGCCCAGCGGCAGGTAGGCCGAGGTCAGGCCCTTGGCGGTTGTGATGATGTCGGGCTGCACGTCGAACACCTCATAAGAGGCAAAGAACTTGCCCAGGCGCCCGAACGAAGTGACCACCTCGTCGGCGACGAACAGGATGTCGTAGCGCTGGCAGACGTCCCACATGCGTTTGAGATAGCCCCGGGGCGGAATGATCACCCCGCCCGAGCCCATGATCGGCTCGGCGAAGAACCCGGCAACCTTGTCCGCGCCAATCGAGAGGATCTTGTCTTCGAATTCCTTGACCAGGAACTCGAGGAACTGCGCCTCGTCCATGCCATCGGGCGCGCGGTACGGATTCGGGTTGGAGACGTGGTGGATCAGCGGGTTGGCGTAGTCGAACTCCGGCACGCGGTCGGCGGCCTTGTTGCCGATCGACATGGTCAGGGTGGTGGAGCCGTGATAGGCGTTGAACCGGGCGATGACGTGCTTCTTCTCCGGTTTGCCTCGGCAGTTCTGGTAGTACTGGATCAGCCGGTACGCGGTGTCCACGGCGGTGGAGCCGCCGGTGGTCAGGAACACATGGTCGAGGTCGCCGGGGGCCAGGCTGGCGAGTTTTTCGCACAGCTCGATGGCGACGTTGTTCGACATGTCGGAAAACGGGTTCGAATAGGCCAGCTGACGCACCTGGTCGGCGATGGCCTCGGCCATTTCCTCGCGACCCAGGCCGATGTTGGTGCACCACATGCCGCCCACCGCATCGAGAAAGCGGTTGCCCTGGGTGTCGTAGATGTAAGCGCCGTCGCCTGCGACGATGTTCAGCGAGCCCTGTTCGGCGTGTTCGTCGAACACGTGATAGCCGTGCATATGGTGAGCCTTGTCGGCCTTGACCAGCCGGGACTCGTCCGCTGGGGAAAAAACGGTGCGTGTTGGCGTCGCCATAAATAAACCTCTAACCGAATTGACTAACGTTCGAACAAATCAGATGCCGCTTTTCACGGTGCTCCAGACCCGGGTAATCGCCCGCATGTCCTTGGCGTTCTGGGTCTTCTGCGGAAACAGCCGCTCGCGAGTTTGCGCGTCGGGGTAAATCGCCGGGTTGTTACGCACATCGGCGCTCAACAACGGCGTGGCCGCGGCGTTGCTGTTGGCGTAATTGATGAAGTCGCTCACGTCCGCCATCACCTGCGGCTGCATCAGGTACTCGAGAAACTTGTGGGCATTGGCGACGTGGGGCGCGTCGGCCGGGATGTACAGGTTGTCGAACCAGATCAGCGAGCCTTCCTTGGGAATGAAGTAGGCCAGGTCGATCTTCTTTTTGGCTTCTGCTGCGCGGGCCATGGCGGTGGCGTAGTCGCCGGACCAAGTCATGGCCATGCACACGTCGCCGTTGGGCAGGCTGGTCAGGTAATTGACCGAGTCGAACTTGCGGATGTACGGCCGCACGGACAACAGCAAGTCCTGGGCGGCTTTCAGATCTTCCGGTGCGGCGCTTCTCGGATCACGACCCAGGTACTTCAGGGCCATGGGAATGACTTCGGTCGGGGCATCGAGCAGGGTCACGCCGCAGTCGGCGAAGCGCGAGACGATCTTCGGATCGAAGATCATCGCCAGCGAGCCGATCGGCGCGTCCGGCATGCGTTCCTTGATCTTGTCGACGTTGTAGGTGACGCCGTTGCTACCCCAGGTATAAGGCGCCGAGTACGTGGTGCCCGGATCGTACCCTTGCAGATCCTCCAGGACTTTCGGGTCCAGGTTGGTCCAGCCCGGCAGCAGTTTCTTGTCCAGCGGCTGGAACACCTTGGCCTTGATCAGCGGTGGCGCCAGGGACGCGTTCAACACGATCAGGTCATAACCGGAGTGGCCGGCGAGCAATTTGGCCTGCACCGTTTCGTAGGCATCGAAGGTGTCGTAGATGACCTTGATGCCGGTGGCCTTTTCGAAATCGGCCACGGTTTTTTCACCGATGTAATCCGCCCAGTTGTACAACCGCAGCGTATGGCTGTCGTCCACTTGAGCGGCGTAGGCATTCAATGTCAGCGGTACAACAAACAGACTGGAAATCACCTTAAGCAGCGTCTTGCCCATAGCAAATGCACCTTATAGCGAGTTCGGCTCTGGATGAGCGGATGCCCCCACTATTGGTGGATTCGCCGGGCGCGGCCATACCCCGAATGGGTGTGTGTCGTTTTTTGGACACACCGGCATGGCAAAAAGCGGCAGTGCAGTTGACCCGTTTTGCCATAGATCCGGGGTTTGTCCGGCGCTTAAAGTGGCAGCCCTGAACCGACCCTGCAGAGCCTGCGATGACCGACCTGATCAAACACGAGCAACGCGACGGCGTGTTGACGCTGACCATCGACCGCCCGGACAAGCTCAATGCGCTGAACAACGCCATGTACACGCAACTGGCCGAGCTGTTGCTGGCCGCCGACGAAGACCCGCAGACCGGCGTGATCATCCTCACCGGTGGCCCGGCGTGCTTTACCAGCGGCAATGACCTGGTGGATTTCCTCCAGCACCCGCCGACTCATCTGGACGCCCCGGCGTTCCACCTGATGAAGGTCGTCACGCGCCTGCAAAAACCGCTGATCGCGGCAGTCTGCGGTGCGGCCATCGGTATTGGCACCACATTGCTGCTGCATTGCGATCAAGTACTGGTCACCCGCAACGCCAAGCTGCGCATGCCGTTCGTCAACATCGGCCTGTGCCCCGAATTTGGCGCCAGCCTGTTGCTGCCACGCCGGCTTGGCCATGCCCGTGCCGCGAGCCTGCTCCTGTTGGGCAACGGCCTGGACGGCAACGAAGCGGTGGCCTGGGGCCTGGCCAACGAAGCCTTCGATGACGGCGAACAATGCCTGGCGGCGGCGACAAAAATCGCCCAGCGCTTTCTGGCCATGCCCCAGCAAGCCTTGCGCCAGTCCCGGCTGCTGATGAAACAGGCTTGCCTGGCCGAACTGGAAACCACCCTGCGCGAAGAAAACACGCTGTTCATTCAGCGCCTGAATACCGACGAGGCGAAAACCGCCTTGAACGCCCTGCTCAATCGCAGTACAGATAAGAATCCACCGAAAGGAAACCAGCCATGAACACTCCAGAAATCTACGTCGTCAGCGCCGCCCGTACCGCCATCGGTACCTTCGGTGGTTCGCTCAAGGACGTGCCGCTGGCCGACCTCGCGACCACCGCCGTGAAAGCCGCCCTGGAGCGAGCCGCCGTGGACCCGGCGCTCGTTGGCCATCTGGTGATGGGCAACGTGATCCCGACCGAAACCCGCGATGCCTACATCTCCCGCGTCGCGGCGATGAACGCCGGCATTCCGAAGGAAACCCCGGCCTACAACGTCAACCGCCTCTGCGGTTCGGGCCTGCAAGCGATCATCAACGCCGCCCAGACCCTGATGCTCGGCGATGCCGACATCGTCGTCGGTGCCGGTGCCGAATCCATGAGCCGTGGCCCGTACCTGATGCCGGCCGCCCGTTGGGGTTCGCGCATGGGCAACGCCCAAGTCATCGACTACATGCTCGGCATCCTGCATGACCCCTTCCATGGTATCCACATGGGCATCACCGCCGAGAACGTCGCCGCGCGCAACGGCATCACCCGCGAAATGCAGGACGCCCTGGCTTTCGAAGACCAGCAACGCGCGGCCCACGCGATTGCCAACGGCTACTTCAGCGAGCAGATCGCGACCGTGGAGATCCAGGATCGCAAAGGCGTCAAACTGTTCAGCGTCGACGAACATCCGCGCGCCACGTCCCTGGAACAGCTGGCAGCAATGAAGCCGGCGTTCAAGAAGGACGGTTCGGTCACCGCCGGCAACGCCTCGGGCCTGAACGACGGCGCCGCCGCACTGGTCATGGCCAGTGGCAACGCGGTCCAGGCCAATAACCTGAAGCCACTCGCCCGCCTGGTCAGCTACGCCCACGCCGGCGTCGAACCGGAATTCATGGGCCTGGGCCCGATCCCGGCCACCCGCCTGGCGCTCAAGCGCGCCGGCCTGACCGTCGCCGACCTGGACGTGATCGAAGCCAACATCGCCTTCGCGGCCCAGGCCTGCGCCGTCAGCCAGGAACTGGACCTCGACCCGGCCAAGGTCAACCCGAACGGTTCGGGCATCGCCCTGGGCCACCCGGTGGGCGCGACCGGCGCAATCATCGCCACCAAGGCCATCCACGAACTGCACCGCACCGGCGGCCGTTACGCGCTGGTGACCATGTGCATCGGTGGTGGTCAGGGGATTGCGGCGATTTTTGAGCGCGTCTAAGCAATAGCCGCAAAAAAGGCCGGTGATCATCCAGATCACCGGCCTTTTTCATTCCAGCAGACCAGTAGCGATTCCCTGTGGGAGCGAGCCTGCCCCGGGCGGCGTTCCGACGATTGCGGCGTGTCAGGCACCGTCATTGTTGACTGGACGGCCGCTATCGCGAGCAAGCTCGCTCCCACAGGGGTTCTCTAGCGCAAATAAAATCCCATTCTCGCTGAACAAACCACCTGACGACCGGCAGCAAAAACCATTCGCCACAAAATATTACATTCGTCATATTATGATCATCATAATTAACCGCCGCACCCACAGGTAATCCTCCATGACCAGCATGCCCACCGTTGAACCCGACCTGGCTGCCCCGGTGACTGCCGCCAAACCTCCCCTGCTCAAACGCCTGCTGTTGCCAACACTGGGCATCGCGGCACTGGTGCTGGCCGGTGTGTATGGCACGCATTGGTGGACTGCCGGACGTTTCATCGAGGAAACCGACGACGCCTACATCGGCGGCGATGTGACGGTGATCGGGCCGAAAGTGGCGGGCTACATCGACGAAGTGCTGGTGACCGATAATCAGAAGGTCAAGGCCGGCGACGTGCTGATCCGTCTCGATTCCCGCGACTACCGCGCCCACCTGGCCAAGGCCGAAGGCGCAGTGGCCGCCCAGCAGGCCCTGCTCGCCAACCTCGACGCCACCGAGCAACTGCAACAGGCCGTCATCGGCCAGGCCCGTGCCGGCATCGACGCCGCCGGTGCCGAAGCCGTCCGTTCGCGGGATGACGATGCCCGCTACAAAAAACTGGTGATCACCAACGCCGTCTCGGTTGAAAGTGCCCAGCGGGCCAATACCACGTTCAAGACGGCCCAGGCCCAAAGCAACCGCGCCCAAGCTGAATTGCTGGCCGCACAACGCCAGTTGAATGTGATCGACACCCAGAAACAACAGGCCCGGGCCGCCTTGATCCAGGCCAAAGCTGAGCGCGACCTGGCGCAATTGAATGTCGGCTACACCGAACTGAAGGCACCGGTTGACGGTGTGATCGGCAATCGCCGGGCACGGGTCGGCGCCTATGCCCAGGCCGGCTCGCAATTGCTCTCGGTGGTGCCGACCAGCGGTCTGTGGGTCGATGCCAACTTCAAGGAAGACCAACTGGCGCACATGGTGCCGGGGCAACGGGTGGTGATCCGTGCCGACGTGCTGTCGGGGCAGGAATTCCACGGCCACCTGGACAGCCTCGCCCCCGCCAGCGGTTCGCAATTCAGTGTGTTGCCACCGGAAAACGCCACCGGCAACTTCACCAAAATCGTGCAGCGGGTGCCGGTGCGGATTCACCTCGACCCGGCCGACAGTGTGCTCGGCCACTTGCGTCCCGGGTTGTCGGTCACCGCTGAAGTGGACACGCGCAAGGAACCTGAAGCGCCAGCCGTGGCCAGCGCGCCATGAGCCGTGCCCTCGCCGCCCCGGCGCAACCGTTCAATGCCGCGAACATGGCGACGGCGACCAAGGTTTTCGCCTTCGCCAGCATGTGCATCGGCATGTTCATTGCCCTGCTGGACATCCAAATTGTCTCGGCTTCGTTGCGTGACATCGGCGGCGGGCTTTCCGCCGGCACCGACGAAACCGCGTGGGTACAAACCAGCTACCTGATCGCCGAAATCATCGTGATCCCGCTCTCCGGTTGGCTGTCGCGGGTGTTCTCGACGCGCTGGCTGTTCTGCGCATCGGCGGTGGGTTTCACCCTGGCCAGCCTGCTGTGCGGCATAGCCTGGAACATCCAGAGCATGATCGCCTTCCGCGCCCTGCAAGGGTTTCTGGGCGGTTCGATGATCCCGCTGGTGTTCACCACGGCCTTCGTGTTCTTCACCGGCAAACAACGGGTGATCGCCGCCGCGACCATCGGCGCAGTGGCGTCCTTGGCACCGACCTTGGGGCCGGTGATCGGTGGCTGGATCACCGACATATCGTCCTGGCACTGGCTGTTCTACATCAACCTGGTCCCCGGCATCTTCGTCGCCGTGGCCGTGCCGATGCTGGTAAAAATCGACCAGCCGGAACTGTCGCTGCTCAAGGGCGCGGATTACTTGAGCATGGTGTTTCTGGCGCTGTTCCTCGGCTGCCTGGAATACACCCTCGAAGAAGGCCCGCGCTGGAACTGGTTCAGCGACCGCACGATCCTGACCACCGCGTGGATCAGTGGCCTGGCCGGGCTGGCGTTCATCGGCCGGACCTTGCATGTGGCCAACCCGATTGTCGATCTGCGCGCCTTGAAGGACCGCAATTTCGCCCTCGGTTGTTTCTTCTCGTTCGTCACCGGCATCGGCCTGTTCGCCACCATTTACCTGACGCCGCTGTTCCTCGGTCGGGTGCGTGGCTACGGAGCGCTGGACATTGGTCTGGCGGTTTTCTCCACCGGAGTGTTCCAGATCATGGCGATTCCGCTGTATGCCTTTCTGGCCAATCGCGTCGACCTGCGCTGGATCATGATGTTCGGTCTTGGGCTGTTCGCCTTGTCGATGTGGGATTTCAGCCCGATCACCCATGACTGGGGGGCCAAGGAGTTGATGCTGCCGCAAGCCTTGCGCGGGATTGCCCAGCAATTGGCGGTGCCGCCGGCGGTGACCTTGACCCTCGGCGGCTTGGCGCCGGCACGGCTCAAGCATGCGTCGGGGTTGTTCAACCTGATGCGCAACCTGGGCGGGGCCATCGGCATTGCAGCGTGCGCGACCATCCTCAACGACCGCACCAACCTGCATTTCACCCGGTTGGCGGAGAACCTCAACAGCACCAACGAGGCGCTCAACCAATGGCTGTCCCAAGTCGGCAACAACTTCGCCGCCCTCGGCCAGAGCGGTGACGCTGGGGTCACCGCCAGCCTGCATCAACTATGGTTGCTGACCTACCGCGAAGCCCAGACGCAAACCTATGGCGACGCGTTCTTGATGATCATGGTCTGCTTCATTATCGCCACGGCGATGGTGCCTTTGATGCGCAAGGTACAACCACCGGCCGCGCCGAGTGCCGACGCTCATTGATGCTTGTTCGGGTCAGGCCTGAGGCATTTTGCGAAAACCTACGGCCAGACGGTTCCAGCTGTTGATGGTGCTGATGGCCACGGTCAGGTCGACCATTTCCTTGGGCGAGAACTGGGCGCTGACCATTTCGTAGTCTTCATCCGGAGCGTGGGTCAGGCTGAGCTGGGTCAGGGATTCAGTCCAGAGCAGCGCAGCGCGTTCGCGCTCGGTAAAGAACGGTGCTTCGCGCCAGGCTGTCACGGCGAACAGGCGGCGCGGGGTTTCACCGCCCTTGATCGCATCAGCGGTGTGCATGTCGATGCAGAAGGCGCAGCCGTTGATTTGCGAGGCACGCAGTTTGACCAGTTCGATCAGGTTCTTTTCCAGCGGCAATTTTGAAACCGCTGTTTCCAAAGCGATCATCGCTTTGAGGGCGTCAGGGGATGCGGTGTAGAAATCGATACGAGGTTGCATGGGTGCTCCAGGGCAGGTGGGTGTGTGACTACGTTAGTCCCCCGATCGTTCTACACAAATAGCCAATCTTTCAGAAGTCGAGGAGGCCATTGGCGGTGCCTTCCTGGTTGTTGGTGGAGGCGCGGGTGTGATGGGTTTCACTCTTCACTTTTGGTGAGTTCGCTGCCGTCATCGCGAGCAAGCTCGCTCCCACATTTGATCGCATTCCCCTGTGGGAGCGAGCCTGCTCCGGGCGGCGATCCGACGATCCGCGCAGCGGCCATTCACACCCGACTGCGCAACCATCGCAGGAAGCCCTTTTTCTCCACCGCCACCGGTAGGTCCTGAGTCAGGGTTTTCGCTTTTTGCAGCCGGTAATCGAGCAAGGCCTGCATTGCATCGTTGATATCGTGACGGGCATCCAGGCACGGCTTGAGGTATGACTTTTCGATGCGGTACAGGCCACTGAATGTCTTGGCGGTAAACTGCGCAGGCAGCGCGCTGTCGGTGAGAATACCTGCCTCGCCGAACACCTCCCCCGGCCCCATGCGTCCGGATTCGTATGGCGCTCCGTGACGCATCAAGGTCACCGAGATCACGCCGGATTCGATAATGAACAAGTGATCGCTGACCTGCCCCGCTTCCAGGATCACCTCCCCGGCGCGAAAGGTTTGCAGGGTCATGTTCTGGCTGAAGGTGTCTTTCTCTTCCTGGCGCAAGGTGGAGAAAATCGGCGAGCTGTCGAGCAACGCGCGTTTGCGAGTCGAGTTGACCGGCGGACTGGGCTCCACGCTCGACAACAAACTGACCCCGGATGCCTGCAAGTGCCGATAGGCCAGATCGTACAGCTGGTTGCGCACTGAACGTTTCTCGTCCATCGACGCGACAAAGCCGCTGATTTCGTAGACCACTCCGGTGTTGCTGGCGGTTTTCAGGCCGACGCTTGGCGACGGTGTATCGAGCAACGCACGACAACCTTGAATGGCCCGCTCCAGGGCTTCGATCACCGTGTTCGGCCGCGCGTGGGGGCTCACTTCCAACGAAACGGAGATGCCGAACATATCGCTCGGCCGACTGAAATTGATGATCTTGGCCTTGGCTGCCAGGGAGTTGGGAATCACTGCCATGCAACCCTGGGAGGTCTGCAGGCGCGTGGCACGCCAGTCGATGTCGGTGACCCGGCCCTCCATGCCATCGATGGAGATGTAATCATCGAGTTGATAGGGCTTGGTGGTGTTCAGGACGATCCCGGAAAACACGTCACTGAGGGTACTTTGCAAGGCCAGCCCGACGATGATCGCCAACGCACCGGACGTCGCCAGCACGCCCTTGACCGGCAGATCGAGCACATAGGCCAGGGCGGCAATCACCGCGATCAGGAAAATCACCGCACCGAGCAGATCCTGAAGCAATCGCCCGGTGTGCCCGACCCGTTGCATCATCACCGCGCCGATCAGCACGGTCAGGGTCCGCGCGCCGAACAACCACCAGCCGATCTGCAAACCGGTGGCCGCCAGATGCAAGGGTACGTTGTCAGCCCAGGGCGGCGGCTCCATCGGGTTCAGGCCTTCGTTGAACAACAGCAGGCTGAACAACGAAAAAATCACCCCCCGTACCAATAGCCGCCAGGCGCTGCCAAGTGCACTGAGCAAGTACCACAACCCAAGATCGATCAGGATCAGCGCCATCGCGCAAATCAGCGGGTGTTCGGTGAGCAATGACAGCATCAAGCAACTCCAGCCAGGGCCAATAACGCGAAGATCGCATGGATTGGCCTCAGTGTAGGAGCATTTGATTTGGCGGGATGAACACCCTCCCAAAAACACCACAAAACCAATGTGGGAGCGGGCTTGCTCGCGAAAGCGGTATAACAGTCAACACATAGGTTGAAAGTTAAGCAGCCTTCGCGAGCAAGCCCGCTCCCACAGGGGGGATGAGTGATGCCGAAGTTACTTGCTATTGGCCAGTGTGCTGTAGCTGGTCATCAGGTTGCGGTAATCCGGAATATGGTTGGAGAACAGCGTGCCCAATCCTTCGATGTCGTTGCGCCAGTCGCGGTGCAGTTCACAGGCCAGGCCGAACCAGGTCATCAGTTGCGCGCCCTGAGCGGTCATACGGTGCCACGCCGATTCGCGGGTCAGTTCGTTGAAGGTGCCGGACGCGTCGGTGACCACGAACACGTCAAAACCTTCGGCCAGCGCCGAAAGCGCCGGGAACGCCACGCACACCTCCGTCACCACACCGGCGATGATCAGTTGTTTCTTGCCAGTGGCCTTGATCGCCTTGACGAAATCTTCGTTGTCCCAGGCGTTGATCTGGCCCGGGCGAGCGATGTACGGCGCGTCCGGAAAGAGTGCCTTGAGTTCGGGCACCAGCGGTCCGTTGGGACCGGTTTCGAAACTGGTGGTGAGGATGGTCGGCAGCTTGAAGTACTTGGCCAGGTCAGCCAGCGCCAGCACGTTGTTCTTGAATCGATCCGGATCGATGTCGCGCACCAGAGAGAGCAGTCCCGCCTGATGATCAACCATCAAAACCGCGGCGTTGTCCTTGTCCAGACGCTTGTAGGAAGAAGTCATTGCAGTAGTCCTCGCATGTTATCGATGCCGATTGGAAATCGGCGTGGGGTAACCGGTTAGCGCTGGGAGTCCAGCGCTTCGTGTTCGTTCGCCACTTGCTGGGCCTTGAGGTAGCTCTCGATCAGCAACTGATAATGCGGCATGGCCTGGGCGTAGACAGCGGCCCACTGCTCGGCGTCCGGGCGGTTCCACGAGCCTTGCAGCTCAGAGAGCGTAGCCATGATGTCGATCGGCACCACCCCGGCCTGGGCCAGACGGGCAACGGTCAGATCAGTGGCCAGTTTCGAGTGGTTGCCGGAGGCGTCGACCACGGCAAACACCTTGTAGCCCTCATGCACGGCGGCGATGGACGGGAACGCCAGGCACACGCTGGTCAAGGTGCCGGCGATCACCAGGGTTTTCTTGCCGGTGGCTTTGACCGCCGCGTGAAACTCCGGGTTGTCCCAGGCGTTGATTTCACCTTTGCGCGCCACGTACTGCGCATGGGGCGCGGCCTCGTGGATTTCCGGGATCAACGGCCCGTTCGGCCCCTGGGGAACGGAAGCGGTGGTGATCACCGGCATCTTGAGCAGGGTCGCGGCCTTGGCCAGGGCAATGGCGTTGGCGCGCAATTGGGGCACGTCCATGTCCTTGACGATCTGGAACAGTCCGCTCTGGTGATCGATCAACAGCATTGCGCTGTCGTTGGGGTCGATGGTCGGTTTCTGGCCGTTGAAGTTGGCCGCGTAGACAGTGTTCATGTGCGTTTCCTCTTTCTTTTGGGCAACAGCCATCCCTGGCCTGAAAACCGGCCTACTCATCCTGTGTAGAGTCGGGTGTAAAAGCGTTGCGAACTAAGCGTGCATCCGGCCGAAGCGACCGGACTGGAAGTCGGTGAAGGCCTGGTGGATTTCTTGCTCGGTGTTCATCACGAACGGCCCGTGACCGACGATCGGCTCGTCTATCGGTTCGCCGCTGAGCAACAACACCACCGCGTCTTCGCTGGCTTCGAGGCTCACCTGATCGCCCTTGCGGTCGAACAGGGCCAGTTGTCCCTGGCGCACCGATTCCAGGCCGTTGACCTGAACCGTGCCACGCAGAACCACCAGCGCGGTATTGCGCCCTTCATGCAGGTCAAGGGTGAGCAACTTGCCGGCATTCAAACGAATGTCCCACACGTCGACTGGGGTGAAGGTGCGCGCCGGGCCTTTGTGGCCATCGAACTCTCCGGCGATCAGGCGCAGGCTGCCGGCGTTGTCCTTCAAGGGGATGGCCGGGATGTCACGGTCGAGAATCGTCTGGTAGCCGGGGTCGGCCATTTTGTCCCTGGCCGGCAGGTTGACCCACAGTTGCACCATCTCCAGGGTGCCGCCGCTCTTGGCGAAACCTTCGGAGTGAAACTCTTCATGCAGGATCCCCGAGGCTGCGGTCATCCATTGCACATCGCCAGGGCCGATCTTGCCGCCACTGCCTGTGGAGTCCCGGTGCTCCAGTTCGCCCTTGTAAACGATAGTCACGGTTTCGAAGCCACGATGAGGATGCTGACCAACGCCACGTCGCTCGCTGGTCGGGGTGAATTCAGCGGGGCCGGCGTGATCCAGCAACAGGAACGGGCTGATGTGCTTGCCCAGGTTGTCGTAGGAAAACAGCGTGCGAACCGGAAAACCGTCGCCAACCCAATGGGTTCGTGGACTGGTGTAGATACCGATGATGTTTTTCATGGTGTCTCCTGATGAGGTGAGTGAAGCCATGGACAAAGCTTAAAACCGTGACCTTTGCTGCGCTAGACTGCAAAAATCAGCTTTAGCGTTCTATTTGGAGAACGATGGTGGAAGACCTCAACACCCTCTACTACTTCACCCAAGTGGTGGAGCATCACGGTTTCGCCGCGGCCGGCCGGGCACTGGACATGCCCAAGTCCAAGCTCAGCCGACGCATTGCCGAGCTTGAAGAACGCCTCGGCGTGCGCCTGCTGCACCGCACCAGCCGGCATTGCTCATTGACGGAAATCGGCCAGGCCTATTACCAGCGCTGTCTGGCCATGCGGGTGGAAGCGGAAAGCGCCGCCGAACTGATCGAGCGTAATCGCTCCGAGCCTCAGGGCCTGGTGCGTGTCAGTTGCCCGACGGCGCTGCTCAATTCCTGGGTCGGGCCGATGCTGACCCGCTACATGCTCAAGTACCCGCTGGTGGAGTTGTTCATCGAGAGCACCAACCGCCGGGTCGACTTGATCCATGAGGGCTTCGACATTGCCCTGCGGGTACGTTTCCCCCCGCTGGAAAACACCGACATGGTGATGAAGGTGCTGGGCAACAGCACCCAGAGCGTGGTCGGCAGCCCGGCCTTTTTATCGCGCCTGTCGACACCGGCCTCCCCGGCCGACCTCAGCGGCTTGCCGAGCCTGCACTGGGGCGCGGCGCAGCGCGAATATCAGTGGGAACTGTTCGGGGCCGATGGCAGCACCGCGATGATCCGGCATGCACCGCGCATGGTCACCGATGACCTGTTGGCGTTGCGCCATGCGGCGGTCGCCGGGATCGGCATCGTGCACCTGCCCAGTGTGGTGGTGCGCGATGAAATCGCTGCCGGGCAACTGGTGGAACTGGTGCCGGGCTGGGCACCGAAAAGCGGTGTCATCCATGCGATCTTCCCCTCGCGTCGGGGCCTGCTGCCTTCGGTGCGCACGTTGATCGATTTTCTTGGGGAAGAATTCAGCCGCAGTGATATTGCTTAAGGGCGGGGTAAGGCTTTGGACCGAGTGATGGCTATCGCGAGCAAGCTCGCTCCCACATTGGATCTATATGCACCACAAATCCCCTGTGGGAGCGAGCTTGCTCGCGATGGCGCCAGACCAGACACCTTCAATACATCGGTCTGACCCGATTCTTGATTTCCGGTAAACATTGCTTTGCCAATCCAGCGGTTTTTCTCACGGATACAGGCGCCGATACTGCCGCCCATTCCCACTGCAACCTCTGGAGTCTTCAATGTCTATTCCCGCTTTCGGCCTGGGTACGTTTCGCCTGCAAGGCCAGGTGGTCATCGATTCGGTGAGCACCGCCCTGGCGCTCGGCTATCGGGTGATCGATACCGCACAAATCTACGAGAACGAAGCCGACGTCGGCGAGGCTATCGCCGCCAGCGGCATCGCCCGGGAAGAGTTGTTCATCACCAGCAAGATCTGGGTCGCCAACCTGGCCGGTGATCGTCTGATCGACAGCTTGAAGGAAAGCCTGCGCAAACTGCAGACCGACTACCTGAACCTGACCCTGATCCACTGGCCGTCGCCGGACGATCAGGTGCCGGTCGAAGAATTCATGGGCGCCCTGCTCGAAGCCAAACACCTGGGCCTGACCCGGCAGATCGGCGTGTCCAATTTCACCATCGACCTGATGAAACAGGCGATCGCCGCCACGGGTGCCGAGCACATCGCCACCCACCAGATCGAACTGCACCCTTACCTGCAAAACCGCGAGGTCGTCGAGTTCGCACGCAGCCAGGGCATCGGCATCACCTCGTACATGACTCTGGCTTACGGTGAAGTCCTCAAGGATCCGCTCATCCAGCAGATCGCCGAACGCCTGCACGCGACACCGGCGCAGGTCACCCTGGCCTGGGCCATGCAATCGGGTTACGCCGTGATCCCGTCGTCCACTCGCCGGGCCAACCTTGAAAGCAACTTGAAGGCTCGCGAGCTGACCTTGAGCGAAGCCGACATGGCGTTGATCGAAACGCTGGATCGCGGCCACCGCTTGACCAGCCCGAAAGGCATCGCACCGAACTGGGATTGAGCCTCAATCCTGCTCCAGATGCCGGTCCAGGCGGGCCATGGCTTGCTGTAGCTGGTCGACGGCGTCGTCGATCAGTGCCCCGCGGCCGTCATTGCACGCCTGCTCCAGTTGTTCGCAACACTCGACCAGGGCAAGCGCTCGCACCATCAGCGCCCCGCCCTTGATCCGGTGTGCCAGTTCCTGCAAGCCCGGGCGATTGCCGCCGGCATGCAAGGCCAGTAAATGCACGCGATCCTCGCGGTTGCTCAGCGCCAGATCGTGCAACAGTTGATCGATCAGCTCACGGTCCGCATCCGCAAAGCGCTCCAGCCCGCTCAAATCGAATTCGGCGACGCCTGGATCGTCGATTGCCGTTGAGGGTGCGCTGGAAAACCGCTGGGCCAGCCACGCCTGCAAATCCACCAGGCGAATGGGTTTGAACAGGCAATCGTTCATGCCCGCCGCCTGGCATCGGACCTTCTCCTCGGCCTGCGCATTGGCGGTAAAGCCTAGTATCAGCGTCGGCGACAACCCCTGCACCCGCTCTTGCGCACGTATCGCACCCGCCAATTCGTAACCACTGAGCACCGGCATGTTGAAGTCGGTGATGACCAGATCGAACCCTTGCCCGCGCCACTGTTCAAGCCCCTGCGCCCCGTCTTCAGCCAGCACCACGCGATGGCCCAGGTAGCTCAGCTGCCGCGAGAGCAACAGGCGATTGGCCGGATAATCGTCGACCACCAGTATCGACAACGCCCGGGTCGTGAGCTGCGCCGGATCCAGGGGCTTGCCCCCCGCGGGTAACGCTTGCAGGGCGGGCAGCACCAGGCTGATGTCCACCCGCGTCCCATGCCCAGGCTGACTGTCGAGTTGCAACCGGCCGCCCATCATTTCGCACAGGGTACGACTGATCACCAGACCCAGGCCGGATCCTTGCCGGGCGCTCTGCTGGCTGTTGCCCGCCTGCACGAACGGGCTGAACAGGCGTTGCTGGTCGAAAGCACTGATGCCGATGCCGCTGTCCTCGATCTGTACGCTGACGGCGAGGTGCGCCGGGGCTTGAGGTCGCACTCCCAGCGTCAGCTTCACCTGGCCTTCCCGGGTGAACTTGATCGCATTGCTCAGCAGATTCGACAGCACCTGTTTGAAGCGCGTGGGGTCGAGCATCACGTCACAGTCACTGTGTTCGTCGAGTTCGACCCGCCACTGCAGATTCTTCTGCACCGCCAGCCCTTCGAAAACCCGGCAGACCGACGTCACCAGCGCCTGCAGATTGACCCGCTCCGGCGCCAGCGACAAATGCCCGGATTCGATCCGCGCGACGTCCAGAATGTCGCCGATCAAATCCAGCAATTGTTGCCCGGCGTTGGACGCCACTTCGATGGCGGCGCGGTCGGTCTCCCCTTCATCGGCCCGTTTCAGCGCCAGTTCGAGCATGCCGATCAAGGCGTTCATCGGCGTGCGGATTTCATGGCTCATGGTGGCCAGGAACGTGGTCTTGGCCCGGTTGGCGTCGTCCGCCGCGTCCTTGGCTTCCTGCAGTTGTCCGAGCAATTGCTGACGCTGGCGAATCTGGCGCCGCTGCCAGACGATCCCGGCCAACGCGAGCAACAGCAAGACACCCGCCACTGCAAACGCCTTCACGATCGCCTGCCGGTGTCGCAACCAGTAACTCTGCTCGACCATCGAGTCATAGCGCCAGGGCTGGGTCAGCTCGTCAATTTCTTCTGGAGGGATGCTCAACAGCGCCTTGTCCAGGATCGAATGCAGCTCGGTGGCCTCGCGACTGGTCGCCAGGGTGCTTCGTGCAGGGTCGGTGCCCACGGTGCTGGTCACTTGCAGGCGATCGCGATACTGCCGGGAAATCAGGTAACGGGCACTGATCAAGGAGTTGATGCCGCCGTGGGTCTTGCCTTGGGCGACCATTTCCATGGCGTCCGTCGACAATGGTGCATCCACCAGCTGGATCAGCGGGTAATGCTGGCGAAGGTACTCGCCGACAATGTTGCCCTGGGTCAGTGCCAGGGTTCGCCCTGCCATGTCATCCAGCGTCCTGGGGCTGTCCGCGGCCACGCGGGTCACCAGCACCGAAGGGCTGCTCAGGAACGCCCGGGTGAACAGCAATTGATCTTCACGCTGGGAACTGAGGCCGATACCGGCCAGCACATCGATCTGCCCGCTCCTGATGCCGGTCATCATCTCGGCCACCGATTTCATGCCCCGGATGTCGAATTGCAAGCCGGTGCGCAAACTGATTTTCGTCAGCACATCGACGCCAATACCGCGGAACTTGCCTTCGCTGTCGATAAATGAAATCGGCGGAATGTTTTCGTTGATCGCGACCCTCACCCGTGGGTGGCGTTCGAGCCAGCGTTGTTCGGCCACGCTCAATTGCAATGACTGGGTGCCCGGGATAGACACCCCGTTTGCCCCCCAACGACGCAGGATGTTCATTTGTTCATTGGTGGTGATGGCCGCCAGCGCCTTGTTGACGATGCGCAACAGCGAATCGTTGTCGCGGGCCATCGCAAAGGCAAAACGCCCGGACTCCATGGGCGAGAAGTCCGTCAGGTGTACGTTGTTCAGGTAATTTCTGCTGATCAGGTAATGGGCGTTGATCGCATCGCCCAGGTAGACATCGGCCTGGCCGAAAGCCACGGCGCCCATCGCCGCCAATGTCGAAGGAAACAGCTGGACCTGCGCCCTGGAATAGAACTGTTGCACGCTGTATTCGGGCAGGTAGTGATACAGCATCACCAGCCGCTTGCCGGCCAGTGTCGGGTCGCGCACCGGAGGGAAATCGGTGCGCGTGACCAGCACCGGTTGATCGACCGCGTACGCGCTGGACATCTGTAACTGTGGATCTTCGGCTTCAAATCGATTGGCCGTTCCCAGCAGGTCTGCCTGCCCTTCCTTGATGGCTTGCACCGCGTCGGCCCGCGACGGATAACGTTGGACCTCAATGACGACGTTCAGCAATTGTTCGAGCAAGCCGGCGTAATCGGCTGTCAGGCCTTCGAACACCTTGCCCGCCGTGTTGAACTCGAAGGGGGGATAGTCCGGTGCCGAGACAGCCAGCACCAATCGGCCCTTTTTCTGTAGCCAGCGCGACTCGGTTTCCGACAACCTGACGCTCAGGCCTTCGACACTCGAGCGTCCCAACAGGGTCAACGACTGTTGTGCACAGACCGTTGATATCCAGAGAAGAAGGCCGATCAGTACCCCACCTGCCAGTCGTCGGAGTGCGTTCATTCAGATCAGATGATTGCGCAGGGCGAAATCCCTCAGGTGCACCGACGAGTTCACGTTGAGCTTGAGGGTGAGTCGGGTCTTGTAGGTACTGACGGTCTTGTAGCTCAGGTGCATGATCTCGGCGATTTCGAGGTTTTTCGACCCCCGGGCCAGGTACTGCAGGATGGTCAACTCACGATTGGACAGCCTGTCGATCAACTGCTTTTCGCTGCGTTGCAACTCCCCCATCGACACGGAACTGGAGGGAATCTGAGCGAAATAGGTGTAGCCGGCCATCACGCAATTCACCGCCGCCTTCAGGTCATCCAGGTCCTTGCTCTTGCAAACATAGGCAACAGCCCCGGCCCGCATGCAGCGATCCTGATAGAACTGAGCCTCCAGCGAGGTGAACACCACCACGCGACATCGCATCTTTTCGGTCTTGATACGGTCCATCACCTCAAGCCCCGCCACACCGGGAAGGCCCAGATCAAGCAGCACGACATCCGGTTGATGCTCCCGGATCAACGTCAGGACCTTATCGCCACGGCAGGCCTCGTAAATCCGCTTGAACCCTTCGCCCTTGAGTACGAGTTTGATCATGGAGCGAACCACCGGATGATCTTCCGCAATCAGTGCTGACTTCATGACATCTCCCGTGCAAACCAACACGATCGGGCAAAAAATGCCCTCCAGGCACCGCAGCGGTTGGACACAACGCTGCGCATAGACTTTTGCATGGAAGGCTGCAAAGAACTACCTGACAGAAATGACAGTTCCGACAAACGGTAGCCGACGATCGACAGCGCTCATCAGCTGCGTAATGCACACCAGGTCAGGCAGGGCAGTCCGGCTGACCTGGACGTTGCCCGCGACGGGCGGCAACGGCGTCTGCTGTTCATTGAAGATAAACGCGTGATGAACCTGCGGGTTGTCGGCAAAAAAACTCAACAGGTCCAGCCCTTCGCTGGCCATCGCCCCGTTGATAAGCACCAGGTCCAAAGGCTCGCAACCGTACTCCACCAGTGGCAGGAGCTCGTCGAGGCTCTGCACCGGTGCTACGCGAAAGTAGCCGAGCTGATTGAACAGTCGCTCGATCCGCAGGCGGTTGAAGTGCTGCGCATCGGCGATCAGGATGCGCAAGGATTTGTTCGGCATGGTGACCTCCAAAAGGATGTCGATTTCAAGAGGTCGCAAAGCCTACGGAAGACCTTCCTGGGTTTATGTAGGAATTTTCCTAAATAAAAGCCGGTTAGTCTGACGCTTGCCAGGGAAACCTTGGCCCTTACTCCGTGGTACTCGGACTCCAGAACGCCTGCACCACCAGGGTCGAGGTCGAAATCCGTGCCACCAGCGCATCCAGCTCATCACCATCGACCGAAGTGGTGGCCAGGGTGGCTTCGATTTCAATTTCATCCGTGCCGAAGGCGTGCACATCGACATCGCTGGCCGGGTAGTTGCTGCGTTCCAGCTCGGCTTCGAGCAAGGTCAGCACGGCTTTCTGCTGCGTGCGTCGGGCTATGACATAGACGATGTTGGTGACCTCCGCCGAAATCACATCCAGCGGCTGACGGTTGATGTTGTTGACAATCGGCCGCAGCAAGGTGTTGGCCGCGAGCACAAACAAGGTGCCAAGCAACGCCTCGGCCAACAGGTCGGCACCGGCGCAGGCACCGACTGCCGCCGAGGTCCAGAGCGTGGCGGCCGTGTTGAGACCGCGCACGTTGCCCTCTTCGCGCATGATCACCCCGGCACCGAGGAAGCCGATGCCGGAAACTACGTAAGCTACGACCCGCACGGCACCTTCGGCACCGGCGAGACGGTTGGCCATGTCGACGAAAATCGCCGCGCCCACCGCCACCAGCACGTTGGTGCGCAGGCCGGCGGTGCGCTGCCGGTACTGGCGCTCGAAACCGATCAGGCCACCGAGGATGAAGGCCGCGCTGAGGCTGACCAGGGTGTCGAGCAGGGAGGTCAGGTTGAGGTTGTTCAGTGCTTGCATGATGAATCCTTTGAAAAACACACGATCCCCTGTGGGAGCGAGCTTGCTCGCGATGGCGGTGTATCAGTTGACATGGATATCGACTGACACTCAGTCATCGCGAGCAAGCTCGCTCCCACAGGGGTTGCGTTGATTGGCCAGCCTCGCGGCTTTATTGCCAGCCAAACCGGCGAATGTAGAACCCCTTCACCGCCTGGGTCAGCGCCATGTACGCCAGCAGGATCACCGGCAGGAACACGAAATACAGCGAAGGCAACGCCTGCAATTTGAAGTAATGGGCCAACGGTCCCATCGGCAGGAAAATCCCCACGGCCATGATCAGCCCGGTCATCACCAGCAAGGGCATGGCCGCGCGGCTTTGCAGGAACGGGATTTTCGGCGTGCGGATCATGTGCACGATCAGCGTCTGGGTCAGCAGCCCGACCACGAACCAGCCGGACTGGAACAGGGTCTGGTGATCCGGGGTGTTGGCATCGAACACGTACCACATCAAGGCAAACGTGGTGATGTCGAAGATCGAACTGATCGGCCCGAAAAACAGCATGAAGCGCCCGACATCCGCCGGCTGCCAGCGCTGCGGTTGCTTGAGCATTTCGTCATCGACGTTATCGAACGGAATGGCGATCTGCGAAATGTCATAGAGCAGGTTCTGCACCAGCAGGTGCATCGGCAGCATCGGCAGGAACGGGATGAACGCACTGGCCACCAGCACCGAGAACACGTTGCCGAAGTTCGAACTGGCGGTCATCTTGATGTACTTGAGCATGTTGGCGAAGGTCCGGCGCCCTTCCAGCACACCCTCCTCCAGCACCATCAGGCTCTTTTCCAGCAGGATGATATCGGCCGCTTCTTTGGCGATGTCCACGGCGCTGTCCACCGAAATACCGATGTCGGCGGTACGCAGGGCCGGGGCGTCGTTGATGCCGTCGCCCATGAAACCGACCACATGGCCGTTGCCCTTGAGCAGACGGACAATGCGCTCCTTGTGCGAGGGCGTCAGTTTGGCGAAGACGTTGGTGGTCTCCACGGCTTTCGCCAGTTCGGCGTCGCTCATGCGTTCGATGTCATTGCCCATCAGCAGGCCCTGCTGCTCCAGGCCGACTTCGCGGCAGATTTTCGCCGTCACCAGTTCGTTATCGCCGGTCAGCACTTTCACCGCCACGCCATGGGCGGCCAGGGCCTTGATGGCCGGTGCGGTGCTTTCTTTCGGCGGATCGAGAAATGCCACGTAACCGATCAGCGTCAGTGCCTGTTCGTCGGCCAGGCTGTAGGTATCGCGGCCTTCGACCACTGGCCGTGCCGCTACCGCAACCACCCGCAGGCCCTCGGCGTTGAACGTGGCCGTGACCTGACGGATGCGCGCCAGCAGTTCTTCGGTCAAGGCTTCATCGACTTCGCCATGACGCACCCGCGAGCACACCGCCAGCACCTCTTCCACCGCGCCCTTGCAGATCAGCAAGTGCGGTTGATCGCGCTCGGCGACCACCACCGACATGCGCCGGCGGGTGAAGTCGAACGGGATCTCGTCGACCTTGCGAAACGCCGTGCCGACCTTCAGTTCACGGTGGATCTCGACGTGTTCGAGCACCGCCACATCCAGCAGGTTTTTCAGGCCGGTCTGGTAGTAGCTGTTGAGGTAGGCCATTTCCAGCACGTCATCGGAGTCATGGCCCCAGACATCGACGTTGCGCGCCAGGAAGATCTTGTCCTGGGTCAGGGTGCCGGTCTTGTCGGTGCACAGCACGTCCATGGCGCCGAAGTTCTGGATAGCGTCGAGGCGTTTGACGATGACTTTCTTGCGCGACAGGAACACCGCGCCCTTGGCCAGGGTCGAGGTGACGATCATCGGCAGCATTTCCGGGGTCAGGCCCACGGCGATCGACAGCGCGAACAGCAGCGCTTCGGTCCAGTCGCCCTTGGTGAAACCGTTGATGAACAACACCAGCGGCGCCATCACGAACATGAAGCGGATCAGCAGCCAGCTGACTTTGTTGACCCCGGTCTGGAACGAAGTCGGTGCCCGGTCGGTGGCGCCGACCCGCTGGGCCAGGGCACCGAAATAGGTGCTGTTGCCGGTGGTGAGAATCACCGCCATGGCCGTGCCGGACACCACGTTGGTGCCCATGAACAGGATGTTGTCCAGGTCCAGGGGATTGAGCGTGTCACGGTCCTGCTGGCGGGGAAACTTTTCCACCGGCATCGATTCGCCGGTCATGGCAGCCTGGCTGACGAACAGGTCCTTGGCGCTGAGCACCCGGCAATCGGCGGGAATCATGTCGCCGGCAGACAACACGATCAGATCGCCCGGCACCAGGTGCCTGATCGGCAATTCGATACGCTGCGCGCCGCGGTCCTCAAGGTCCCGGCGCATCACCGTGGCGGTGTTGCTGACCATCGCCTTGAGAGCATCGGCGGCCTGGTTGGATTTGGTTTCCTGCCAGAAACGCAGGAAGGTCGAGAGCACCACCATGGAGAAAATCACGACGGCGGCTTTCATGTCTTCGGTCAGCCAGGAGATGACCGCCAGCAACGTCAGCAGCAGGTTGAACGGATTCTTGTAGCAGTGCCACAGGTGCATCCACCAAGGCAGTGGTTGTTCGTGCTCGACTTCATTGAGGCCGAACTGCTCGCGCAAGGCATCGGCTTCAAGCTCGCTCAAGCCGTCGGTGTGACTGCCCAGGGTGTTGAGCAATTGACCCGTGTCGCTGCCGGCAGCGGCCACCAGGGTTTGCGCCAGGCTGGGCGGGACTTCACGGCTGACCGTGGTGTCGGTGAAGGTTTCCAGCAACGCCAGGCTACGGAAGTGCCGGGCGATGTGGCGGTTACGCAGGAAGCCTGCGAAGAATTCCTTGAGGTTAAGTTTCATGGCTGGTGCCCCTTTGGTCAGCCGGGAAACCGTCGAGCAGGCGGGTCCACGCCTCTTGCGCCGGAACAACCGGCAAAGCAAGGCCTGGCACGCCGGTCACGAATGACAGGCGTGTCGATAGAGCGGCGGCCACGACAACAAGTCGAAACCACGCACTGTTCAGCGTCGATGAGAGGGACTTCGGGACACGGCCAGGACGGGCCATGATCGGGATGCCGCTGCTCGCTTGTCGGCGAGACAACGGCACAGGAGACTGCGCGTTATCTTGCCGAGAAAATGCCGGTTACCGAGACCGGCCGACAACTGTCACTCGAACAAGTACCCACTGTGGGTCTCCGTAATGGATGAAAACGCGCGAAGCTTACGCCCCGAAGTTTGGAGAGTAAACCCGCTATAAAAGCTTGCCGGGGGGAATCGCGGGGTTCTTCAGGAAGGGTTCAGGATTCAACATTTGCGGTGTTCTTTCTGGCCTCTTCGCGAGCAAGCCCGCTCCCACAATTGATCTGTGAACACAGGTCAATTGTGGGAGCGGGCTTGCTCGCGAAGAGGGCCTTACAGCCACCGAAAATCTCAGCTCGCCGTCGCCAACAACAAATCCACCACCGACCGGCCATGCCCGCGATGCTTGCCGTGTTCATACAGCGAGCCGGCAATCTCATCGGCACGAATCGGCAGGATCGACAGCAAGGTGTCGCTCAGCCCATGGCTGGCCTGGCAAAAGCCCTGCATGTAGAGGCCGGCCTTGCAGCGTTCATCGGTGATCAGTTTGTAGTTGCGATCGACCTCGAAATCACCCAGGTACTCTTCGAGCGGTGCCAGCAGCTTGCGGTGCATCTGCCGCTCGTAACCGGTGGCCAGCACCACAGCGTCGTAGTGACGCACCGAGACTTCGCCGGTGGCGTTGTTGCGCAACACCAGTTCGATGCCCCGTTCGTTGGCGGTGGCCTTTTCGATGGTGGTCAGGGTGCGGAACGCATGACGGGCGATGCCCGAGACCTTCTGCCGATAGAAGATGCCGTAGATTCGCTCGATCAGATCGATGTCCACCACCGAGTAGTTGGTGTTGTGGTACTCGTTCACCAGGCGCTCGCGCTCGCTGCTTGGCTGCTGGAACACCAGGTCGGTGAACTCCGGGGAAAACACTTCGTTGACGAAGGGGCTGTCGTCGGCCGGCTTGAGTGCCGAGCCGCGCAGGATCATGTCCACCTGCACCGACGGGAAGCTGTCGTTCAAATCGATGAAGGCCTCTGCCGCGCTCTGCCCGCCTCCGATGATCGCGATGCTCATCGGCCGGTTGTCCACGCACGGCTGCTTGGCCATCTGCGCCAGGTACTGGGAGTGATGGAACACCCGACCGTCATCCCTGAGTGCCTTGAATACCTCGGGAATACGTGGCGTGCCACCGGCGCTGACCACCACCGACCGGGTGGTGCGCAGCTGCTGATGCCCGGTCGCATCGCGGGAAATCACCCGCAACGCCTCGACCTGATGGTTGTGCAGCACCGGCTCGATGGTCAGCACTTCTTCGCCGTAGCGGCTTTGCGCGGTGAACTGCCCGGCGACCCAGCGCAGATAGTCGTTGTACTCCATGCGGCACGGATAGAAGGTGCCCAGGTTGATGAAGTCCACCAGGCGCCCGTGGGCCTTGAGGTAATTGACGAACGAGTAAGGGCTGGTCGGATTGCGCAGGGTCACCAGGTCCTTGAGGAAGGAAATCTGCAACTCGCTCTGGGTCACCAGGGTGTTGCCGTGCCAGCGGTAGTCGGCCTGCTTGTCGAGAAACAGCACATCCAGGTTGCCCTGGCTCGCCCCGCGCTCTTGCAGCGCGATGGCCAGTGCCAGGTTCGAGGGGCCGAAACCGACGCCGATCAGGTCGTGAACGAGGGGCGATGCAATTGCCTGTGTCATTTCCAGTGTCCTCTGGATGTTCCCCTCAAAGGCGGGGGCATTGAACCTAAGTGACCTGACCCACCAAGGGCCGCACAACAGGTCGTCTGTTGAGTAGGAACGAGGACCGTGAAAAAAAATTTAACCGCGCAGGCTCACTGGGTGTCCCACTGTCGCATCCGTATACGGCAATGCTTCATGGCATTGACGATGTGCTTCTCGACCATTGCCCGGGAAATGCCCAGTTGCTCGGCAATTTGCGGATGGGACAGGCCTTCGATCTTGCGCAGCAGGAAACTCTCGCGGCACAACCTCGGCAACTCCGCCAGGGCACACTGGAGCATTTCCAGACGCTGGCCATGATCGAGCACGTTATGCGGCGAAGGGGTGAAATAGCGCTCTTCATTGTCGAGCACCTCAAGAGGTTCGGCCTGACGCAGGGTGTTGCGCCGATGGTCGTCGATAACCAGGTTGAGGGCGGTGCGATAAAGGAACGCCCGGGGTTGCTCGATCGGCGTTTCACTGGAACGCTCCAGGACCCGCAGATAAGCGTCATGCACCACATCTTCGGCCACCTGACGGTTGCCCAGCCTGGCGTTCAGGAAACACACCAGTTCGCGATAGTAGTTTTCCAACATGACTCCCGTCCGCACGGGGGTGCGGTTTCTGTCCTTGAGCCCTTTGCGCGACCATTGAAATAAACAGTGGCACGATAATGGCAGTTCGAGTCGCGTAATTTATAGTAATTCTCATATAGATTTAAAGTACTGCTTCAACTTGCCTGGTATTTAGTCACAAACCCTGTAGGAGCGAGCTTGCTTGCGAAGGCATCAAGGACAACGTGTTGACCCAGACAGCACGCGTTATCGTTGACGTGCATCGCGAGCAAGCTCGCTCCTACATTAGTTTGTGTCAGCACCTAAATTCCCCGGCGCTTTCTACGTTTACAGGACAGCTCCCCGTCCCTGTCCGGCCCTGCCGGCAGCGTTCAGCCATCGACCCGCTGCTGAACGACGGGCCGATTTCCCTAGGCCGGAACCCTGCATGAAACGTCCCCGACAGACCCGACGCGCCCTGCTTGCAGCACTTTGTCTGATCCCTGTGGTTGCCGTCGCCGCCTGGCAGTTCATCCCGCCGGGCCGCGACGGGCTCGTCACCGTTCAGGTCAGCCGCACCGACATTGAAAGCAGCGTCACGGCATTGGGCACCCTGCAACCGCGGCGCTATGTCGACGTCGGCGCCCAGGCCTCCGGGCAGATCCACAAGATTCACGTGGAAGTCGGCGACGTGGTCAAGGAAGGCCAGTTGCTGGTGGAAATCGACCCGTCCACGCAACAGGCCAAACTCGATGCCGGGCGCTTCTCCATCGAAAACCTCAAGGCGCAGCTGCAGGAGCAGCGAGCGCAGCACGACCTGGCCCGGCAGAAACACCAGCGTCAACAGAACCTGGCCGCCGGCGGCGCCACCCGTGAAGAAGACGTGCAGACCGCCCAGGCCGAACTGCGCGCCACCCAGGCACGGGTCGACATGTTCCAGGCGCAGATCCGCCAGGCCGAAGCCAGCCTGCGCAGCGATCAGGCGGAGCTCGGCTACACGCGGATTTATGCGCCGATGGCCGGCACCGTGGTGGCGCTGGATGCCCGGGTCGGCCAGACCCTCAACGCCCAGCAGCAAACGCCGCTGATCCTGCGCATCGCCAAGCTGTCGCCGATGACCGTGTGGGCCGAGGTCTCGGAGGCCGACATCGGCCACGTCAAACCCGGCATGCACGTCTGGTTCACCACCCTGAGCGGCGGCACCCGGCGCTGGACCAGCACCGTGCGGCAAATCCTCCCCGTTCCGCCCAAGCCGCTGGACCAGACCAGCCAGGGCGGTGGCAGCCCCGCCAGCACCAGCAAAAGCGGGAGTGCCCGCGTGGTGCTGTACACCGTATTGTTGGACGTCGACAACGCCGACAACGCCTTGATGGCGGAAATGACCACCCAGGTATTTTTCGTCGCCAATCAGGCGCAGAACGTACTCACCGCGCCCATCGCTGCCCTGCAGGCCGGTGCGCAGACAGACCTGCAGACGGCGCAAGTGGTCGCCAGCAATGGCCGCATCGAGCAGCGCAACGTGCGTACCGGCATCAGCGACCGCTTGCGGGTGCAGATCCTCGATGGCCTGCAAGAAGGCGATCACCTGTTGATCGGCCCGGTCGACGGGAGTGGCGGCTGAATGCAGACGCCCCTGATCGAACTGCACGATATCCGTAAAGCCTACGGCGGTGGCGACGCCCCTGAAGTTCACGTATTGCGCGGCATCGACTTGTCGATCCATGCCGGTGAGTTCGTGGCGATTGTCGGTGCTTCCGGTTCCGGCAAGTCGACGCTGATGAACATCCTCGGCTGCCTCGACCGCCCGACCTCGGGCGAATACCGCTTCGCCGGAGAGAACGTCGCGGCCCTGGACAGTGACGAACTGGCCTGGCTGCGTCGCGAAGCCTTCGGTTTCGTGTTCCAGGGCTACCACCTGATTGCGTCCGGCTCGGCCCAGGAAAACGTCGAAATGCCGGCCATCTACGCCGGCACCCCGGCCGCCGAACGCCACGCCCGCGCCGCCGCCCTGCTCGACCGCCTCGGCCTGGCTTCGCGCACCGGCAACCGTCCGCATCAACTCTCCGGCGGTCAACAGCAACGGGTGTCGATTGCCCGCGCCCTGATGAACGGCGGCCACATCATTCTTGCCGACGAACCCACCGGCGCCCTCGACAGCCACAGCGGCGCCGAGGTCATGACCTTGCTCGACGAGCTCGCCAGCCAGGGCCATGTGGTCATCCTCATCACCCACGACCGCGAAGTGGCAGCCCGGGCCAAGCGCATCATCGAGATCCGCGACGGCCTGATCATCAGCGACAGCGCCGAGGAAAATCCGACCTCGCAAAACTCCGCCACACCCGGTGCGCTACAAGCCGTCGACCTGCGCAAGCGCTTGAGTGAAGGTGCCGAAGCGACTGGCGCGTGGAAAGGCGAATTGGTCGATGCCGTGCATGCGGCGTGGCGAGTGATGTGGATCAACAAGTTCCGCACCGCGCTGACCTTGCTCGGCATCATCATAGGCGTGGCCTCGGTGGTGGTGATGCTGGCCGTGGGCGAAGGCAGCAAGCGCCAGGTCATGGCGCAGATGGGCGCGTTCGGTTCCAACATCATTTACCTCAGCGGCTCGGCGCCCAACCCGCGCACGCCCATGGGCATCGTCACCCTCGATGAGGTCGCCGCGATTGCCAGCTTGCCCCAGGTGATGCGGATCATGCCGGTCAACGGCCAGGAGGCCGGGGTGCGCTTTGGCAACCTTGATCACATGAGCTACGTCGGCGGCAACGACACCAACTTCCCGGCGATTTTCAACTGGCCGGTGGTCGAAGGCAGCTACTTCACCCACGCCGATGAACAGAACGCCGCGGCGGTCGCGGTGATCGGACACAAGGTGCGGACCAAATTGCTCAAGGACGTGGCCAACCCGATCGGCCAGTACATCCTGATCGAAAACGTCCCCTTCCAGGTGGTCGGCGTGCTCGCGGAAAAAGGCGCCAGCTCCGGCGACTCCGACAGCGACGACCGTATCGCCATCCCCTACTCCGCCGCGAGCGTGCGCCTGTTCGGCACCCACAATCCCGAGTACATCGCCATCGCCGCCGCCGACGCGCGCAAGGTCAAGGAAACCGAAAAAGCCATCGAGCAACTGATGCTGCGCCTGCACGACGGCAAGCGCGACTTCGAACTGACCAACAACGCGGCGATGATCCAGGCCGAGGCGCGCACGCAAAACACCCTGTCGCTGATGCTCGGTTCGATCGCGGCCATTTCGCTGCTGGTGGGCGGGATCGGCGTGATGAACATCATGCTCATGACGGTGCGCGAGCGGACTCGCGAGATCGGTATCCGCATGGCCACCGGTGCCCGCCAGCGCGACATCCTGCGCCAGTTCCTCACCGAAGCGGTGATGCTCTCGGTGGTGGGCGGCCTCACCGGGATTGCCCTGGCGCTGATCGTCGGTGGCGTGCTGATTTTCAGCGAAGTCGCTGTCGCGTTCTCCCTGATAGCGGTGCTGGGTGCCTTCGGCTGCGCCCTGGTCACCGGTGTCGTTTTCGGCTACATGCCGGCCCGCAAGGCTGCCCGACTCGACCCGGTCACGGCCCTTACCAGTGAATGATCGATTGATGAAGCCGCCACTCAGTGTGTTAACCCTGTGCCTGTTGCTCGGCGCCTGCAGCACCCCGCCACAGCGCCCCGACAGCGGCGTCCAGCCGCCGGCTACCTGGCAATCGCCGCACACCGCAGGCGCTGTCCATGACAACCAGCAATGGTGGAACCGCTTCGGTAGCCCGCAACTGGGTCGCCTGATCGAACAGGCGCGGCTTGGCAGTTACGACCTGGCCACGGCCATCGCCAGAGTGCGCCAGGCCCAGGCCGACACGGTGATTGCCGGCGGCTCGCAACTGCCCGAAGTCAAGGCAGGGGTCAACGCCAACCGCCAGAAATTGCTGCGCGGCAACGGCTACAGTCAGCTCGATGCCGACAGCGATAACGACGCCGTCGACTACTTCACGGCGAACCTGGTTGCCAGCTACGAAATCGATTTCTGGGGTGGCCAGCGGGCCAGCCGCGACAGCGCGCAATTCAGTCTCAAAGCCAGCGAGTTCGATCAGGCCACCGTGGAACTGACGTTGCTCAGCGGTGTGGCCAACGGCTACGCACAAGCCTTGTCGTTGCAGGAGCAGAGCCGCATCGCCGAGTTGAATCTGGCCAATGCCCAAAGCGTGTTGAAACTGGTGCAGACCCGTTTCGATTCGGGTTCGGCCACAGCCCTGGAACTGGCACAGCAAAAAAGCCTGGTGGCGGCGCAGCAACGCCAGCTGCCGCTGGTGCAGCAACAGGCCGAGGATGCACGGATCAGCCTCGCCGCCCTGCTCGGCCGCCCGGTTCAGGCGCTGTCGCTGGGGCAGGAACGCTTCGATCAACTGACTTGGCCTGCGATTGACGCCGGGGTACCCAGCCAGTTGCTCAGCCGCCGTCCGGACATTGCCCGGGCCGAGGCGCAACTGGCCGCGGCCCAGGCCGACGTCACCGTCGCCCGAGCCGCGATGCTGCCGACCGTGACCCTCACCGCCGAAATCGGCTCCGGTGCCGACCGGGCCGACGACATCCTGCGCAGCCCCTTCTACAACCTCACCGCCGGGCTGCTTGCGCCGGTGTTCAACAACGGCCGCCTCGGCGCCCAGCGCGACAAGGCCACGGCGCGTCAGCAAGAACTGCTGGAAACCTATCGCGGCGCGATCATCAACGGCTTCGCCGACGTCGAAAAAGCCCTCAACAGCATTCGCGGACTGGATGAACAGCGCGGGTGGCAGAGTGAAGAACTGAGCCAGGCGCAGACCGCCTTCAATATCGCGCAAAGCCGTTATCAGGCCGGGGCCGAGGATTTGCTGACGGTGCTGGAGACCCAGCGCACCTTGTACGCTGCGCAGGATTTGAACGTGCAGCTGCGGTTGTCGCGGATGCAGGCGAGTATTGCCCTGTACAAGGCGCTTGGGGGTGGGTGGCAAGTCTTGTAGTTGCTGGGCCTGTCAGGACGCCATCGCGAGCAAGCTCGCTCCCACAGGTCATGCGTCGTGCCCGGATCATGCGGCAAATACAAAACCCTGTGGGAGCGGGCTTGCCCGCGAAGGGGCCGGCACATCCAACATCAACATTGCCTGCCAGGACGCCATCGCGAGCAAGCTCGCTCCCACAGGTTATGCGTCGTGCCCGGATCATGCGGCAAATACAAAACCCTGTGGGAGCGGGCTTGAACTGGTCAAGTAATCCCGGACACCGGTTACGGTGTTTATGCCGCTTTTTGCTCCATGGCTATTGGCGACAGATAGTTGTTGTAGCTGTGGAG
>NZ_JBNDIV010000013.1:0-96294 GCF_050434585.1 Pseudomonas sp. 2725
CTCGCGTGTATAGACCTTTCTTTCGTTCATGGAACCTCCAAGTTGGCGAAATCATATCGCCCTTAAGAGGTGTCCGGAATTATTAGGCCAGTTCAGCTTGCCCGCGAAGGGGCCGGCACATCCAACATCAACATTGCCTGACAGGACGCCTTCGCGAGCAAGCTCACTCCCACAGTGGATCGTCAGTGAACACAAAGTCTGTGTACGACCAGGTTCAAATGTGGGAGCGAGCTTGCTCGCGATTGAACGATAACGCGGTATCAAGCCTGGCTTTGTTTAGCCTTCAGATTGCGCGCATACCACGGCCGCTGGGGCACTTTGCGGAACAAATCCTTCAGTTTCGTCTCGTCCTCGCCAAAGGTAATGCGCAACGCCAGCTTCATGGTTTCCGGGTCCATTTCCACTGACTTGCCGGCCTGCAACCCCGGTGTGGTGCTGCAACCGTGGGTACTCGGGCCGAGCCACGGGTCGTCGATCTCGACCCAGCGTCCCGGCGCGAACCATTGCACGCCGTTGACCTGCAGCCGACTGACCTGCCCCGGATGAAAACGCTCGTGGGCGCGAAACCAGTCCTCCAGGCGATCGTCGATCCAGCCGTGGAAATGCCAGAACACCGGGCTGACATGGGAAGAAAACGGGTCGCCGAGAAAATCGTTTTCCGGTGCAAACCAGCGTGCGGAAAAGTCCGCCGGATCCCGGGCGAACGGCACTGGCTGACCGTTGGACGGATCACGCGGCACCGAAGCCCAGCGCATGTGCAGCCAGTCGTGCAGGCCCAGTTCGACCTCCGAGCCGAACTGGCCGAGGGTCAGCGTCGACAGGTAGCGCGGATCGCGGTAGCGGGATTCCCAGACCTGGAAATTGCTGTGATACGTCTCGCCGGTCTTGATGTCGCTGACCCATTGCGTGTACTCGTCATCGTCCTCGGCCAGCCAGGTCGGCGGCAGCGCGGTGCCGTCGTGATTGTCGAAGTAACGCGCAAAGCCGAGCCGGTCCCGCGCCAGCTCCGGTTGCGGCAACGGGAAGTGCGTCCAGGACGGCAGGTCCTGCATCGAACGCGCGGTGCCGAGCATGTGCCTGTGCATGAAGAAAAAGTCCACGCCAGAACCGTTGCGATCCTTGCGCACACCTCGGGCATCGCGCTCCTGGTCCCGCGGTCCGGGTTGCCAGCCGAGCCCGCGCAAGGCGCCGCGCTGGTCTTCGGACAGCTTGTGCCACTTGTCCCGGGAGGCATGCCAGAGCTGGTGGAACAACCGGTGCTCCGGCGATACCAGCCAGGCGAGCAGGGTCGGATTGAGGCCGGCGCGCTCGCGAGCTTCAGGGAACACCCGTTTGACGGCGATGAAGCGATTGTCCTGGGCGGTCAGCATCAGTGGCCGATTCAGGTCCAGCACACGTCCACTGAGACTGCCGCTGCCAGCATTACCGAAACCGGCCCAGACCTCGTCCAGGGTCATGTCGAACTCGTAATCGCAACAGCCGCTGGCGCCCAGCAGACGCCAACCCAGCTGCTTCGGGTTGGTCCCGGACAGATCGCCGAGCACCCGGTAACGGGGCGCTTCGGTGGAGCGCAAACGCTCGGCGGTGTCGAGATAACCACTGACACCGCGCCCCTTGTGGCCGATGTCGAGGAACACTTCCAGGCCTTCGAGGGGCAAACCTTCGATACCGGCGTCACGACCTTCGAAACGAATCTGCCAGACCCCGCGCAAGGTATCCGCCAAGCGTTGGCCGGCAACATCCGCCACCTCGAACGAAGCTTCGCCAGGGGTGATCGTCGGATCCGGCCTGGTCAGTTCGCGATGCCCGTAATACACCGCCGGCACGGCGGCACCGGTCAGCGCCAGACCCGCGAGGAACCATCGTCGAGAAATCGTCATTGCCCTACCTGTGTCAGCCATGGAGCAGGCTTTATCCAAGCTAGAACGTTTGTTGCAGCGCAGAATTTAAGAGCATCGCGAGCAAGCTCGCTCCCACATTGGATCTATGTCGCACTGAAGATCCCTGTGGGAGCGAGCTTGCTCGCGATGAGGCCATCAGCCGCGCTAAATTTTCCGGTCAGCCACTCGTTCCCCCCAGATAGCAAAGGCCCCTGCGCCTGATCCGGGGCGGCGAACCTGACTGAGACGGCAATGACAAAACCACGTTCGAAAAAGGCTCTTTTCATCGGCCTGCCGCTGGCCCTGGCGATCAGCGCGGGTGCAGGCTTCGCGGCCTGGGATCACTGGTTCAGGGACAACCCCGGCTACCCGGTCAAGGTGATGAAACAGGCCGAGCAACTGCAGGAACGCATCCTCTCGTTCGACAGCCACATCACCGTGCCCATGGACTTCGGCACCGCCGGCAACGAAGTCGACAAGGATGGTGAAGGCCAGTTCGACCTGGTCAAGACCGGGCGCGGGCGCTTGTCCGGTGCAGCCCTGACGATTTTCGGCTGGCCGGAAATCTGGAACGGCCCTAACGCGCCCCATCGCCCTACCGCCGGCTTCGTCGACGAAGCCCGCTTTGAGCAGGAAACCCGCTACAAGATCATCAGCGCGATGGTGCGTGACTTCCCCAATCAAGTAGCCATCGCCTACACCCCCGACGACTTGCGCCGCCTGCACGGCGAAGGCAAGTTCGCGGTGTTCATCAGCATGCTCAACGCCTACCCGCTGGGCAATGACCTCAATGCGCTGGACAAGTGGGCTGCGCGCGGCATGCGCATGTTCGGCTTCAGCTACGTGGGCAACAACGCCTGGGCCGACTCGTCGCGGCCGCTGCCGTTCTTCAACGATTCCCGGGATGCCTTGGGCGGGCTGTCGGACATCGGCAAGCAAGCGGTGCATCGCCTCAACGACCTGGGCGTGATCATCGATGTGTCGCAGATGTCGACCAAGGCCCTGGAGCAAGTGGCGCAACTGAGCCGCACGCCGATGGTCGCCTCCCACTCGGCACCGCGCGCCCTGGTGGACATCCCGCGCAACCTCAGCGACACGGAAATGCAATTGATCAAGCACAGCGGCGGCGTAGTGCAGGTCGTCGGTTTCCCCACCTATATCCGCCCGCTGAGCCAGGCCACCCAGGACAAACTCAACGCCCTGCGCGCCCGTTTTGACCTGCAACCGCTGCAAGGTCTGGAGATGGCATTGATGCCCGGCGACCCGGTGATCACCGTCTGGCCCGAGCAGCGTTTCGGCGAGTACGCCAGCCAGCTCTATTCGATCCTCGATGAAGAACCCAAGGCCACCCTCAAGGATTACGGCGATGCAATCGACTACACAGTGAAAAAAATCGGCATCGACCACGTCGGCATCAGTTCCGACTTCAACGACGGCGGCGGCCTGGACGGTTGGAAAGACGTCAGCGAGGCCCGCAACGTGACCGCCGAACTGATCAGCCGCGGCTACAGCGACGCCGACATCGCCAAGCTCTGGGGCGGCAACTTCCTGCGGGTCTGGGACCAGGTGCAGAAGTCTTCCCGGCCTGTCGTAAAAAACTGATTTTTCCTTTTGCCAAAGCGAACCGAATCCATGATCAACCGTCGTTCATTCCTCAAGCAGGCCGGCATTCTGGCGGCCGGCATTCCCCTGGCCTCCGCCGTGAGCCTGCCAGCACACGCCGCCAGCCCCGCGCCACTGCCCAAGGACAAATGGGACCAGTTGCGCCAACTGTTCACGCAGGACCCGAACTACCTGCACTTCGCCAACTTCCTGGTGACCTCGCACCCGCTGCCTGTGCGTGAAGCCATCGAGATGCATCGCGCCAATCTCGATCGCAACCCGGGCCTGGCCATGGACTGGCATCGCGGCGAAACCGAACGCCGCGAAGAAGAGGTGCGCGTGTGGGCCGGTCGCTACTTGAAGGCCAAGCCGTCGCAGATCGCCCTGACCGGCAGCACCACCGAAGGCCTGGCGATGATCTACGCCGGTATCCACGTGCGCCCGGACCAGGAGATCCTCACCAGCGAACACGAGCACTACGCCGCCAACAGCGTGTTCGAATACCGCACCCAAAAGGACGGCACCCAGGTTCGCAAGATCAAATTGTTCGAAGACCCGTACAAAGTCTCGACCGCCGAAGTGCTGGCCGCGATTGAACGCAACATTCGCCCCGAAACCCGTGTACTGGGCATGACCTGGGTGCATTCCGGCAGCGGCGTGAAGCTGCCCATCGGCGAGATCGGCAAACTGGTGGAGGAGAAAAACCGTGGCCGCGCCGACAAGGACCGCATCCTCTACGTGATCGATGGCGTACACGGCTTCGGCGTGGAGAACGTCGACTTCCCGGACATGCACTGCGATTTCTTCATTGCCGGCACCCACAAATGGATGTTCGGCCCACGGGGCACCGGGATCATCTGCGCCCGCTCCGACGAGCTCAAGGACGTGACCCCGACCATCCCGACCTTCTCTGAAGCCACCCAGTTTTCCACCGTGATGACCTACGGCGGCTACCACTCGTTCGAACACCGCTGGGCACTGACCGAAGCTTTCAAATTGCACCTGGAGCTGGGCAAGGCCGAGGTCGCGACGCGCATTCACGACATCAACAGCTACCTGAAGAAACGCTTGCAGGCACACCCGTCGGTGGAGCTGGTCACGCCGCTGTCGCCGGAGTATTCCGCCGGCTTCACCTTCTTCCGCATCAAGAACCAGGACTGCGACGAAGTCGCCAACTTCCTGATGGATCAGCGCGTGGTGTGTGACGCCGTGGACCGTGATGTCGGGCCGATCATTCGTGTGTCGCCGGGGCTGCTCAATACCCAAGCGCACGTCGACAAGTTGATGGAACTGATGGCCAGCAAGCTCTGAACCGCCGATTCCCTTTAGCGAGAACCCTTATGAAAAACACCCTGAACAGGGGGCGTTCCAAAGGCCTGGGCGCCCTGATGCTGCTGGCATTGCTCGGCAGTGCCGTACCGAGCCTCGCCCAAGCATACACGGCGCCGCTGCCGGGCAAGGTCTTCAAGGATTGCCGCAACTGTCCGGAAATGGTCGTGCTGCCCGCCGGCACGTTCACCATGGGCACCCCGGAAGACGAAGTTGGCCGCGAGCCGGATGAAGGCCCGATGCATGAGGTGACATTCGACAAACCGTTCGCCATGAGCCGATACCAGATCACTGCCGGCGAATGGAACCAATACATGAAGGAAACCGGGATCACACTGCCCGATGGCGACACCCGCCCCGGCCGCGAGTGCATCAACAGCAAGCCACGTTATCCACAGAGCCCGCGCCAGCCGGCGGTGTGCATGAACTTCGCCGAGGTCAGTGCCTACGTCGCCTGGCTGTCGATGAAGACCGGCCAGCACTACCACATCGTCAGCGAGGCCCAGCGCGAATACGCCGCCCGCGCAGGGGCAACGGGCCCCTTCCCCTTCCCGTTCGACCCCGGCACCGAGTACAGCATCGCCACCCACGCCAATACCTACGGCCCCACCGATGGCTACAGCTACAGTTCACCGGTCGGCAGCTACCCGCCCAACGCCTTCGGCATGTACGACATGCACGGTAACGTCTACGAGTGGATCGCCGACTGCTACCACCCGGACTACGTCGGCGCTCCCACCGATGGCAGCGCCTGGACCGAACCGAACTGCGACACGCTGCGCATCCGTGGCAACGACTGGGGCGAAGCACCGGTGTTTTCCCGCTCGGGCAACCGCAATGACATCGACCCGCAAACCCGTGGCGACTGGATCGGTTTTCGCGTCGTACGCACTCTCTGACCCCCCTTGCCCTTGTGGGAGCGGGCTTGCTCGCGAAGGCGTCGTGTCAGCCAACATCAACTTTTCTGATCCACCGCTTTCGCGAGCAAGCCCGCTCCCACAGGTTTGGCACCACCTGTCTCCCACCGTTTAAATTAAGCCCTTCACCAGACGTTCTACTGGGTATCTGCCTTACGACCCAAGGAACTGTCTGCCATGACCCAGCCTACCCGAGGCGCCATCGGCGAATTACTGGCCCTGTTGAAACCGTTTCGACTGATCGTCGCCGCGTCCATTTTCCTGGGCATGGTGGGTGGCCTGAGCGTGACGGTGTTGCTGGCCACCATCAACAACGCGCTGCATTCGCCGCACGGCCTGACCCAAGGCGTGGTCGCGCTGTTCGGCGGCCTGTGCCTGCTGGCTCTGGGTAGTTCGATCTGCTCCGACATCGGCACCAACTATGTTGGCCAGCACATCATTGCCAGGCTGCGCAAAACGCTGGGGGAGAAAGTCCTTTCGGCCCCCATCGAGCAGATCGAGCGCTATCGCAGCCACCGGCTGATCCCAGTGCTGACCCACGACGTCGACACCATCAGCGACTTCGCCTTCGCCTTCGCGCCGCTGGCGATTTCCCTGACCGTGACCCTTGGCTGCATGGGTTACCTGGCGATGTTGTCGTGGCCGATGTTCCTGATGATGGTGCTGGCAATTGCCATCGGCACCGGCATCCAGTTCTATGCGCAGGGCAAGGGCATCCAGGGTTTCATGGCCGCCCGCGATGCCGAAGACGATTTGCAAAAGCACTACAACGCCATTGCCGGCGGTGCCAAGGAATTGCGCATCCACCGCCCGCGCCGCCAGCGCATGTTCGTCAAGGGCATCCAGGGCACCGCCGATTTCATCTGTAACACCCAGGTGCGTTCGATCAACACCTTCGTGATCGCCAAGACGCTGGGCTCGATGCTGTTCTTCGTGGTCATCGGCCTGGCGCTGGCGCTGCAATCGTTCTGGCCGAGCGCCGACCAAGCGGTGATGAGCGGTTTCGTGCTGGTGCTGCTGTACATGAAAGGCCCGATCGAGCATCTGGTCAGCACCTTGCCGATCGTGAGCCGGGCGCGGATTGCCTTCCGCCGCATCGCCGAGCTGTCGAGCCAGTTTTCCTCGCCCGAGCCGCACCTGTTGCTCAACGACAACGGCATCCGGCCAACCGTGGTCGACCGCCTGCAACTGAACAACGTCAGCTACGCCTTCCCCGCCGCACCGGGCAGTGACGCGTTTCGCCTGGGCCCGGTGAACCTGACCATCGAGCAAGGCGACATCATTTTCATCGTCGGCGAAAACGGCTGCGGCAAGACCACCCTGATCAAGTTGCTGCTGGGCCTCTACGCGCCGCAACAGGGTTCGATCCAGCTCAACGGCCAGGGCATCGATGCGCACAATCGCGACGACTATCGCCAATTGTTCACCACGATTTTTGCCGATTACTACCTGTTCGATGACGTGGTCCAGGGCGACCAGCACATCCCCGAAGATGCCAACGCCTACCTGCAACGGCTGGAGATCGCGCACAAGGTCAGCGTCAGGAACGGCAGCTTCACCACCACCGACCTGTCCACCGGCCAGCGCAAGCGCCTGGCGCTGGTCAATGCGTGGCTGGAAGAACGTCCGGTGCTGGTGTTCGACGAATGGGCCGCCGACCAGGACCCGACCTTCCGCCGCATCTTCTACACCGAGCTGCTGCCGGACCTCAAACGCCTGGGCAAAACCATCATCGTCATCTCCCACGACGACCGTTATTTCGATATGGCCGATCAACTGGTGCGCATGGAATCGGGCCGGGTCGTCACCGAGCGCGCAACCGCCTAAGCGCCGTGGCCGCACGCAAATCCTTGTTTTTTGAAGTTTGTTTTCCGGTTTAGCCAAAGTGGTCCGTCTAATAATAATTATCATTAACTAAAAAACTGCACACACTATTCTGGAGCGATTCGAGCAATGCAAAGCCTTACTCTGTCCCGCGCACCCTTGGCGTTAGCCATCGAACGGCAAAAGAAATTCCGAACGGTCGTGCCGGGCGCGCTGCTGACCCTGTTGCTGCTGGGTACGTCCCAGGTCGAAGCAGCCCCGGTGAACGTCAATGTACCGGCTCAGTCGCTGGCCAGTGCATTGCGCCAACTGGGCCAGCAGACCAACCTGCAGATTCTCTACAGCCAGGACATGGTCAACGGCATCAAGTCCACGGCGGTGTCCGGCAACATGGAACCGGAACAGGCACTGAAAACCTTGCTGCTGGGGAGCGGCATCAATTTTCAGTTGAATGGCAACACCGTGTCGCTGGTGCCATCGGCCGGTGACTCCAGTGCATTGCAACTGGGTGCGACGTCAATCACCGGCGTGGCGCTGGGGCCGACAACCGAAGGCTCGCACTCCTACACCACCAATGAAGTCACCATCGGCAAAGGCAACATCAAGCTCAAGGACATCCCGCAGTCGGTGTCCGTCGTCACGCGCCAGCGCATGGACGACCAGAACCTGAACAGCCTGCAGGACGCCATGCGTCAGGTCACCGGCGTGACCATCAAGACCTACAACTCCGGCTCCAGCCTCAATGACGTCTACATGCGTGGCTTCCTCGTCGACCAGGTGCAGGTCGACGGCGTCTCGCAGCCCACCGGCCAGGGCGACATGGCCACCAGTTTTGACCTGGCGATGTACGACCGCATCGAAGTGCTGCGCGGCCCGTCGGGCCTGTACCAGGGCGCGGGCGAACCCGGCGGTACGATCAACGTGGTGCGCAAGCGCGCCCTGAGCAAGTTCGCCCTCGGTGGCGAGCTGGCTGCCGGCTCTTACGATCGCTACCGTTCTTCGGTGGATGTCACCGGCCCGTTGAACGAACAGGGCACCGTGCGCGGTCGTTTCATCACCGCCTACGAGAACAACCAGTCTTTCGTCGACTACGCGCAGAACGAACGCCCGATGGTCTACGGTCGCCTGGAATTCGACCTCGACCCGGCCACCACCCTGTCGATCGGCGGCGCTTACCAGAAGAACAACTCCACCCCGGCCTTCGGCCTGCCGGCCTACGCCGACGGCTCATTGCTCGACGTGCCGCGCTCGACCTTCGTCGATGCCAAGTGGAACACCCTCAACGAAAAAGTCTGGGAATCCTTCGCCGAGCTCGACCACGAACTGGACAACGGCGGTCAGTTCAAGACCACCCTGACCTACCGCGATGCCGAAACCCCGGAGCGTAACTTCACCTGGGCCGACGGCGCGGTCGACCCGGCCACCGGTGACAGCTGGGCCGTGGCCTACGACTACTACACCCACATCAAGACCGTCGGCGTCGACAGCTTTGTCACCACGCCGTTCGAGTTCGCCGATCGCCGACACGAGTTCACCGTGGGTGCCGAGTACCAGCACCTGGACAAGGATTTCACCTACGGCGGCGGCGAGTACTTCCCGATCAACGTGTGGAATCCGGGCAGCATCGACATTCCCCGCAACGACTATGCGCACGTCAACGGCAACTGGTCCAAGTCCGATCAGTACGGCGTCTACACCCGCGCCAAGTTCAACGTCACCGACTGGCTCGATGTCATCGGCGGCAGCCGCGTGACCTGGTACGAAAGCGATGCGAAGAACGCCAACGCCTTCTTCAACAACTTCGGCGAAGCCCACACCAGCATCAACCGCAAGGTCGTGCCATACGGCGCCATCATCGGCAAGATCACCCCTGAACTGTCGACCTACTTCAGCTACACCGGCGTGTTCAAACCGCAGAGCGAAATCGGCACAAACGGCGAGCCGGTCGGCCCGCGCGAAGGCAAACAATACGAAATCGGCCTCAAGCGCGAATTCTACGACGGTCGCCTGAACGCCAGCATCGCCGCCTTTCGCATCTACGATGAAAACCGCGCCGAATACGACAACACCTCCGGTGCCTACATGACCGAAGGCAAGGCACGCAGCGAGGGGTGGGAAACCGAGCTGAGCGGCAACCTGACCGACAACTGGAGCATCGTCACCGGTTACGCCTACACCTCCACCAAGTTCCTGGACGGCGACCAGGCCAACAAAGGCAAGACCTTCAGCACCATCACGCCCAAGCACAACTTCAACCTGTGGACCAAGTACGAGTTCACCGACGGCCCGCTCAAGGACTTCAGCGTCGGCGGTGGCGTGCGTGTGGTCAGCGACACCTACTACCAGCGTGACGTGAAGTTCCATCAAGGCGGCTATGCTGTTACCTCAGCGCAAGTCGGCTACAAGTTCAACGAACACCTGTCGTCGACACTGACCGCCAACAACCTGTTCGACCGCAAGTACTACGACCGCGTCGATGCCTCCTGGGGCACCAACTTCTACGGCGACCCTCGCACCCTGACCCTGAGCCTGCGCGCGCAGTACTGATGGCTGAGTGCCTCCACCTGTAGGAGCGAGCTCGCTCGCGATGGTCGTTAACGATAACGCGTGTTCACTGGTTGAACGCTGCGCCTGTGAGTCCATCGCGAGCAAGCTCGCTCCTACAGTGGCCCGGTTCCGTTTTCTGCTTGCGCGGCGCCCCTGATGGCTGCCTGCTTCCACCTGTAGGAGCGAGCCTGCTCGCGATGGTCGTTAACGATTACGCGTGTTTACTGGTTAAACGCTGCGCCTATGAGTCCATCGCGAGCGAGCTCGCTCCTACATTAGTGGCCCGGTTCCGTTTTCTGCTTGCGCGGCGGCCCTGAGTTGCTCGGTATCGACGCGGACAAATGTGGAGTCCCCGACAGCGGTCAGGACATCCCCGGCGAAGACCTCGCAAATAACCCGACTTTTGCGCCCGACCTCGCCCTCGACTTTTGCACGCAGTGTCAGGGGGACACCCATCGGGGTGGGCTTGATGTACTTGATGCCCAGGTTACCGGTGACGCAGGTGATGTGGGGCAAGCTGCCCACCTCGCGCTGTTCTGCCCGGTAGTGATAAGCCATCGCTGCCCAGTTGGAGTGGCAATCGACCAGCATCGCGATCAAACCGCCGTAAACCAGGCCCGGCCAGCCGCAATACTTGTCATCCGGCATGTGCTGCGCCATGACATGCACCCCGTCTTCATGCCAGAAGCTCTTGATGTGCAGCCCGTGTGGGTTTTGGCTGCCGCAGCCATAACAAACGCCTTCAGGCGCGGCGATGTCTTGAAGCGAAATGTCCTGCGTGGTCATACCGTGTCCATCCTTAATACCGGGTGGTTCAAAACGGACCAGGTCGCCCTGGTCCGCACCGTCTGATCAATACTGGCAGAAGCGAATCCGGTTGCCGAACGGGTCGTAGACTTGCAGCTCCTTGCCCCAGCCCTGCTGAACAATATCCGGGCGTCCGTATCCGTAGCGCTTGCCCTGCAATTCGTCCCTGAGCAGTTCGATGTTGTGCATGGGCACGAACACCGTCGAGCCCGGGCTGGCATCGCCGTGGTGCTCGGAAAGATGCAGTTGCAGCCCGTCGCGACTGATGCCCAGGTACAGCGGCAAATCCGCCTCGAAACGATGCTCGAACTCGACGCTAAAGCCCAGGAAATCCAGATAGAACTCACGCGCCTTGGCTTCGTCGAACATCCGTAAGATTGGAATAGGTTTGTCGAACGTTGCAGCAGGCGTGGACGGGGTGTTTGCCTGGGCAAGCAACGCTGACGCGGTGTTCCAGTCCTTGTAGCCCAGTTGCTGGGCGACCAGTTCCAGCGCAGTGGAATGGGTCACCACTTGATTGCGTTCCTCCAGCGAGGCGCGCAACTGTCTGGCCATTTGCTTGGCTTGCTCGATTGAAAACATGACTGCTCCTGTAGCCGAGATGCTTTGGTGCTCGCGTTGCCAAACCTCGACCGTCAAGAGAGGCGACAGGGTTTGTAGAAGGAGGAGACGCTTTCACCTTTCCCAACGGGAGCGAGCGGCGGGCAGCATCGGGCCGAGGTCGATAATACATAGCCGATACGGAATGCGGAAGATGGCTCGGCAGAACCCTGTCCGAGGCCTGAGGACTACTCCTTTAGACGTGAAAGTTGCTGAACCACAAATGCCCCGGAGGTCACCGCGCTGGCTGCCCATGCGCAAGCCACCTGCCAATACCTGAAGGGACCGAGCACATCTCCCATCAGGAAACCGGTCGAAAGCAGAAACAGAAACAACGCAATGGCTGCCAGGACGACGCGTGGAATCGCCATCAACCACCGCCACCAGGCCCCGGGTTCAAAACGCCGCGCCACCCATCGAGTCAACGCTGTCAGCCCAGCCAGCAACGGCGCGGCAATCACCAGCAGGAGTGGAATGATAAAGAGCGCCAGCGTGGGCTCGACTTCTCCACCGTCCTCACCGGGTGTGTAGAAGTTTTCTGTCCAGATTTCCCTGCACAGGGCGGAGGTCAGGAAAATGACGGCCACAGGGGCGATAGGGAATATCAGGCAACTGATGAGGTTTTTTTTAAGTTCCATCAATGAGTCGTCCTTGGTTTTTTTTTCAGAAGGCCGATGGGCTTGATTCTGCGTGGTCCGCTACCGCGTCCATTAGACTTTGATTCGAGAAGAGCTCGCATATCAACCATTACCTGATCATGCGGGACGTTCGGGTACGGGCTTTTAAGCGAAGCCTGCACCTTGGAGCGGAACCAGCAGTCATAGCTGGCGGCATGTTCGTCAGTTTCGAACTTTGGGGTGGTGGTGGAAAGCTCGGTGCTCACATTGACCTCCGGGATCGCTGTCGTCGCTGGCAAGGTGGTCTGTCATTTGCCGGTCCAGCTGTTCATTGCGCGATAGATCGTAAACACCAGACTTCCGACGGCCAACCGCAAACTTTCGTAGGATTCTTCCGGCCGATTCCGAGGTTTTCAACGCTCTCTGACAAGGCAAAACAGCGGGTTAAATGCCACTCGACAGTGTTTGTTTAATTGGCCTACAGGTTACTTCGTGAAAGCCACAACGCCTTGCGTCGTTGCCTACAGGTACGCCAGAATCCGCCGGCTTGTGCGCCTTGGGGGTCGTCGGTAACTTGATTCGGGTCACTGATTGTCGGTGATCGGGTTTAGTAGCCCGGCCAAGGTTAGAACGGTCGCATGAGTATCATCAGTCAGGCATCTGCCTGTGTTTGATGGTGGCTGTGCGCATGGCGCCCCCGGGCGCGCCGGTTCCTCACCTTGCCGGTCTACTAACTTGCGCACAGCTGCCACCCTTTCGTTTAGTAGCGAACTGGTGCTGCCCTACTTAAAGGTAAGTATCTATGTTCAAGGTAACTCCAAACCCGCCGGAATCCGATCCGGCCTCCCCGTACGAAAGCCCCGATTCAAAGCAATTCCACCAAGCCGCCGAGCGCGCGCTCGATCACCACCTCAACCCCGGCACCAACATCATGGCCACCCCGCGCACACCCAGCACGATGTTCATCGTCAATCCCGAACTCAGTACCGAAACCCTTCTGGTGCATGCCAGCGAGTCGCTGGCGTCGGCCAATGTCATGGCCAACGATCTGGTGGATCATCTGAAAGGGACAAGCCGCAATGCGCTGTTGGGGATTGCGCAGGTGATCATGTTGGGGGAACTGGCGGTCAATCGGGCGCTGGATCGGCTTGATCCGCCTTAGTTATCCGAGTCAGCGCAAAACAAACTGTGGGAGCGAGCTTGCTCGCGATGGCGGTGTGTCAGACACATCAATGTTGAATGTGCTGCCGTTATCGCGAGCAAGCTCGCTCCCACAGGGGGACGGCGTCGCTGATCACTACACCATACGTCAGGCCAGACTCTCGCTGATCTGCGCCGCCAGTTGCACCAGCATCCCCGGCACCTCCTGGACCATCTCGCCCATGCGCGCAAAGTCGTGGGTCATGCCGGCCTTGACCTCCAACACCAGGGGTTGCCCCGCAGTACGCAGTTTCTCAGCCCAGGCCAGGCCTTCATCGAGCAACGGGTCGTATTCGGCCAGCCACAACACCGTCGGCGTCAGCCGTTGCACGCACTCGGCGTACAACGGTGAAAAACGCCAGTCGGCACGATCCGCTTCACTGCGTTGGTATTGCTGGTAGAACCATTCCAGCGTGGTGGCTTCCAGCAGATAGCCTTCGGCGAATCGCTCGAGGGACGGGCGTTTTTTTACCGCGTCGATCACCGGGTACAGCAGCACTTGCAGACGAGGCACAAGCGGCCAGCCCAATGGATCCTGGGCAATGGCGATGCACAACGAGGCCACCAGGCTGCCGCCGACGCTGTCCCCGGCCAGTGCGATCCGTCTCGCGTCCAGGCCCAATGCTTTGGCACCGGTAATGGCCAGCCAACGGGTGATTTCTTCGGCATCGTTGTATGCAGTGGGAAAACGGTGCTCAGGCGCCAGTCGATAATCCGCCGACAACACGGCAAACTCCCCCGCCAGCGCCAGGCGCCGGCACAGGGTGTCGTGGGAATCGAGGCTGCCCACCACGTAACCGCCGCCATGGAAATACAACAGCACCGGGCGCGGCTCGTTGTCCGGTTGTGGTTTGGCGTACAGCCGCGCATTGAGCACATGCCCATCCCGTGCAGCAATGCTGACCTCCGTCACCGTCAACGCCCCCGTTGGCGCCGCATCGAGCAACTGCGAAGTCTGTTCGAATTGCTGCCGCGCTTCGCTCGGGTTCAGCTCATGCATGGGTTGGCTTTTGCCGCTGAGGCGGCCGAACTCGGCCAGTTCTAGAAACCCTTCGATGTCCGGGTGCAGTGCCATGGGCGGTAGTCTCCAAAAATAAACAGGCTTGCCCTGGTAAACGAACCGGGCGGGATGTTCATTAGGGCTCAATGAAGACCCTCCCATGCCGAACGAAAACCTGTGGCGAGGGGGCTTGCCCCCGTTGGGTCGCGAAGCGGCCCCAGAACCAGCGTTTGAGATTAGTCAGACATACCGCGTTGTTCGGGTTTGCGACTGCTTCGCAGCCGAACGGGGGCAAGCCCCCTCGCCACTGGTAAGTGGGCCTGACCACGAATGAACGGTTTAGACCTGCGGCACCACCTCCCGGCCAAGCGCAGCCACCACGGCGTCCAGGCACTCCTCCTGCTGCAGGATATCGAAGTGGCCGGCCGTTACCGTTTGCACCTTGCGCAGCCGTGGTCCCTGACGCTCCAGGGTCGCGCGTTCGGCCGTCGGGTTGCCATCGGCCCACCAGCAATGCAGCTCGGCTTGCGTAATCGGCAGGGTTTCGACCTGTCGCGACAGCGCCTTCAAGCGCGCGCTGACCATGAACGTCTGGGCCAACTCATCGGCACCGAGCAGCGCGTAGCCGCTGGCCTGATCGCTTTCGCTGTCGATCACCGCACGAATGATCCGCGCCACTGCCTCGTGGTCCCCCGTCGACTCGGTACTCAACACCCGGGCAATCACCTCGCCATCCATGCCCAAGGTTGCACCGAGGAACTCGGCCAGATCCGTGCGCCACTCATCCGGGCTGGCGACGGCATTGACCTGGGTCGGCACAAAGCTGTCCACCAGGCCGACAAACGCCACTCGCTGGCCCTGCTGTTCGAACAAGTCACTCACCATCAACGCCAACGCCCCGCCCAGCGACCAGCCCAGCACGTGGTACGGGCCCTGAGGTTGTCTGGCGCGAATCGCCTCGACGTAGTCGGCGGCCATCTGCGCAAGCGAAGTGTCGCGCCACTGCCGGTCGAGCAGCATCCGGCATTGCACGCCGTACACCGTGCGCTCGCCATCCAGGCGTCGGGCCAATGGCTCGTAGTCGAACACCGTGCCGAAACCGGCGTGCAGGCAGAACAGCGGCGGCTGATCATTCACCACCTGGTTTAGCAGCAACAGCGGTTGCGGACTCTGTCGCAGCGGCTGTTCATCGACACCGGACAACCCGGCAATCGTCGGCTTGGCCATCATGTCCCGCAGCTTGAGCTGGAAGCCAGGTTCATTCAGGGCACGGACTTTCGAGATCACCTTGAGGGTGCGCAGTGAATCGCCGCCCAACTCGAAGAAGTTGTCGGTAATGCCAACCTTCTCGATGCCCAGCACCTGTTGCCAGATATCCGCCAGCGCCCATTCCAGCGGCGTGCGCGGCGCCACGTAGTCACGGCCGGTGAAGGCCGGGTCCGGCAAGGCCTTGCGATCGAGCTTGCCGTTGGGGGTCAACGGGAAGCGCGGCAGCACCACGACCTGGGTCGGCACCATGTAGTCAGGCAGGCTCTCGCGCAATGCCGCCTGGCAACGCGGGCCGAGGCCATCGTCTTGCGCCGCTACCACATAGCCCACCAGTTGCGGCCCCTGCCCGTTGTCACGCACCACCACCAGCGCATCGTTGACCCCGGCCTGCTCGCGCAAGCGGGCTTCGATTTCGCCCAGCTCGATGCGGAAGCCGCGCACCTTGACCTGGTGGTCGATACGCCCGACGTAATCGAACACGCCATCCTCGCGACGGCGCACCAGGTCGCCGGTGCGGTACAGGCGCCCGCCTTCAGTGCTGAAAGGATCGCCGACGAAACGCTCGGCGCTCTGCCACGGGTGACGATGGTAGCCACGCGCGACACCCCGTCCGCCGATGTACAGCTCGCCGACCATGCCCACCGGCAGCGGGTTGAGGTCCATGTCCAGCACATGCAGGCTGCGAGTGCCGACGCGTCGGCCAATCGGCGCGTACATCGCCTGGCAGTGGCCGTCGGCGGCGATTTTCCACAGCAGCGGCGTGACCACGGTTTCCGTCGGCCCATATCCGTTGACCAGGAACTGCGGCTTGAGTGTGTGCTTGACCCGCTCGAAGGTGGCGTCCGGCACCGCATCGCCACCGAAGCAATAGATGCGCACCGACGGCGGGTTGCCGCCCTGCAATTCGGCGTGCTCGGCCAGTTGCAGCAGGTACGCCGGCGGGAAGCAGGCGACGCTGATGCGCTGGCGGTGCAGCACCGCCAGGGTCTGCTCGGCGGTCCACAGATTGTTGTCGCGGATCACCAGGGTCGAGCCGCTGATCAGCGCGGTGATCCAGCGTTCATGGGCGCCGTCGAAGGCGAACGACATGAAATGCAGCTCGCGATTGTCCGGGTCCATCTCGTACAGCTCGGCGATGGCTTGCACGTGCATGCTCAAAGGCCCGTGGGCGACGGCGACGCTTTTCGGCTTGCCGGTGGAGCCCGAGGTGTAGATCAGGTAGGCCAGTTGCCCGGCGTGCACGGAACTCGATGGCACCGCCACATCGACGTCGAGGTTCAAGCGATCCACTGCGACCATCGCCGTGCCCGGATTGAGTCGCGCGCTATCGCACAGACGCTCCTGGGTCAGCAGCAAGCGCATATCGCTGTCGGCCATCATGTAGCGCAGGCGTTCCTGCGGGTATTGCGGGTCCAGCGGCACGTAGGCCGCACCGCACTTCATCACCGCCAGCAGCGACACCACCAGCTCCAGCGAGCGCTCCATGAACACGCCGATCACGTCTTCGGCCTGCAAGCCTTGCTCCAGCAGATGCACTGCCAGGGCATCGGAGCGACGGTCCAGCTCGGCATAACTCAACTGCTCGGCGTCGCGATCGGCATAACTGAGCACCAGCGCCGTGTGATCCGGTTGCAGTCGGGCACGCTGACGGATCAGTTCGTGCACCGGCGTCTCGTCACCCTCAGCCACCACCGGCAGTTCGCCGTCCAGCGCCCGGCCTTCGTCCAGGGTCAGCAGGCCCAGCTCACCAACGGCGCGCCCGGCGTCGTCGCACAAGCGCTGCATCAGGCTTTCCATGTGGCTGCGCAGGATTTCCACGGTGGCCAGATCGAACTGATCGCGCTGGTGCATGTACTCGATGCGCAGCCCCTCGTCGACGCTGACCATCAGGTCCATGGCGAAGCTGGTCAGGCCGAAATCGGAAACGTCCTCGAAGCGCAGGGAATCGCCGTTCCACTCGCGAAGGGTACGGTCCACCGGCTGGTTTTCGAACACGATGATGCTGTCGAACAACGACTGCCCGCCCTGCCCGGCCCAGCGCTGAATATCACTGAGCGGGGTTTGCTGGAAGTCGCGGATGTCGAGGTTGAAGGCCTGGATCTCCCGCAGCCAGTCGCCGACGCTGGCTTCGGTCGGCACCGTGTTGACCACCGGCAAGGTGTTGATGAACAGCCCGAGCATGTTCTCCGAGCCGTTGAGGGTTTCCGGGCGCCCGGACACCGTGGCGCCGAAGGTCACCGTGCGCTGGCCGGTGTAGCGCTGCAACAGCAGCAACCACGCGGCTTGCACCAGGGTGTTGAGGGTCACTTGCTGTTGCTGGGCAAAGGCCTGCAAACCCGCGGTCTGCCCGGCGCTCAGGTGCGTATAGATCGCGTGATAACCGGCTTGCGGCGCCTTGACCGGCAGTGCGCGGGCCAGGTGCGTGGCGCCTTCGAGGTTACTGAGTTTGTCTTTCCAGAACGCTTCGCTGGCCTCGGCGACTTGCTGGCCGAGCCAGTCGATGTAGTCGCGATAGGCGGCCACCGGCTCGTGCTCCTCGCCGCTGTAATGGCGCAGCACTTCACCGATCAGGCGCGACACGCTCCAGCCATCCATGAGGATGTGGTGGTAGGTCCAGATCAGGCGATAGCGGTCGTCTTCCAGGCGCACCAGCAACAGGCGCAACAGCGGTGCGCGGTTCAACGAGAAGCCGCGTTCGCGCTCCTCGAGGGCCAGTTGGCGGACGCGCTCAGGCTGATCATCGAGCCCGCGCCAGTCCAGTTCGGTCAGCAGCGAAGGCGCATCGCGCCGCACCACTTGCAGCGGCTCCTTGTCGCCTTCCCAGAGGAATGCGGTGCGCAGAATTGCGTGACGCCGGGCGGCATCGGCCCAGGCCTCGCGGAAACGCGTACCGTCTACCCCGCGCACGCCTACTTCGATCTGGTTGACGTAGAGCCCCGACTCGCCGTCCTGCACCGAGTGGAACAGCATGCCCTGCTGCATCGGCGACAGCGGATAAACATCCTCGACTTCGTCCGCTGTCAGTTCCAGCGCCTGATACTGCGCGTCACTCAGCTCGATTTTCGCTGCCGGTGCAACCAGCGCCGGCACGGCTTCATCCGCCACGACCGGTTGGACCACCGTCGCCAGCCCGGCCAGGGTCGGATGGCTGAACACGTCCTTGGGTGAAATGCTCAAACCGGCCTTGCGCGCCCGGCTGACGACCTGGATCGAGACGATGGAGTCGCCGCCCAGTTCGAAGAAGTTGTCGTGCATGCCCACCTGCGGCACTTCGAACAATTCTTGCCACACCGCTTGCAAGGTCGATTCCACGGCATTGCGCGGCGCCACGTACTCGCGCACTTGCTGGTCCGGCTGTGGCAGCGCGCGGCGGTCGAGCTTGCCGTTGGGCGTGACCGGCAACTGATCTAGCAGCAGCACGTGGCTCGGCTGCATGTGTTCGGGCAGCGCCTTACGCAGATGTTGTTTGAGTGGTTCGATGGCGGCATCACCTACGACGTAAGCCACCAACTGTTTGGATTTACCGACATCAAGGGCGATCACCACCGCTTCGCGCACCGACGAATGCTCCAGCAGGCAGGCTTCGATTTCCCCCAGCTCGATGCGCAAGCCGCGGATCTTCACTTGATGGTCGATGCGCCCGACGTATTCGATCACGCCGTCCGCGCGATAACGCGCCAGGTCGCCGGTGCGGTACAAGCGCTCGCCCTGTTCACCGAACGGGCTGGCGACAAAGCGTTCGGCGGTCAGCTCCGGACGGTTGTGATAACCACGGGCCAGGCCGATGCCGCCCAGATACAGCTCACCCACACAACCTTGCACTTGAGGTTGCAGGCTGTCGTCGAGGATGTAGGTCACCAGGTTGGCAATCGGCTGACCGATCGGCACGCTGAAGCCGCCGTCGTCGACACAAGTCCAGTGGGTCACGTCGATGGCCGCTTCGGTCGGGCCGTACAGGTTGTACAGGCCAACGTTGGGCAGCACGCGGAACAGGCTGTGCTGCAAGTCCGCCGACAGGGCTTCGCCGCTGCACATGACCTGCCGCAGGCTGGCGCAACGCTCGAAGCCTTCGCCCTGAACGAACGCCTGCAGCATCGACGGCACGAAATGCAGGGTGCTGACCTGGTACTGCTCGATCAGGCTGACCAGTTGCGCCGGATCGCGATGGGCACCCGGCTCGGCCACGGCCAGGCGTGCGCCGGTCATCAATGGCCAGAAAAACTCCCAGACCGACACGTCGAAACTGAACGGGGTTTTCTGCAATACGGTGTCGCGCCCATCCAGTGGGTACGCGCCCTGCATCCACGCCAAGCGGTTGTACAAGGCCTCATGGTGGTTGGCCGCGCCCTTGGGTTTGCCGGTGGAGCCGGAGGTGTAGATCATGTAGGCCAGCGATTGCAGCTCGACCACACAGGGCAGGTTTTCGTTGCTCAGGCCGTCCAGCAAACCGGCCATGTCATCGAGACAAATCGCCGTGGTGGCGGGCGGAATCGGCAACTGCTCAAGCAAATGACGCTGGGTCAGCAGCAGGTGTACGCCGCTGTCGTCGAACATGTGCTCCAGGCGTTCACGCGGGTAGTCCGGGTCCAGCGGCACGTAGGCGCCACCGGCCTTCATGATCGCCAGCAGGCCGATCACCAGTTCCAGCGAACGCTCGGCGGCAATGCCTACCAGCACTTCGGCGCCGACGCCCTGGCTGCGCAGGTAGTGCGCCAGCCGGTTGGCCTGTTGATTGAGTTCGCGATAGCTGAGGGTCTGGCCGGCAAACACCAGGGCCGGGGCCTCCGGGATTTGCAGCACCTGGGCTTCGAAGCACTGGTAAACCGGACGCACATCCGGCCAGGCCTGCGCGGTGCGGTTGAAACCCTCGATCTGCTGCGCCGTTTGTGCGGCATCGAGCAGGTTCAAGCGCCCCAATGGCAGTTGCGGCGCACTGACCATGGCATCGAGCAATGCCAGCAGACGTGTGCTCAGACCTTCGATAGCCTCTGCGCTGAACAGCGCCGTGTCGTAGTTGAAACGCAAATCCAGGCATTCACCCAGCTCGGCGGCGATGGCCAGGGGGAAGCTGGTCTGGTCGTGGTTGCTGATGCCGGAGAACTTCAGCGCGCTGGCATTGCCCTCCTCCAGCGCCTGGGCCACCGGGTAGTTTTCGAACACCAGCAGCGTGTCGAACAGCGCCTCGCCAGAGTGACCGGCCCAACGCTGCACATCCGCCAGAGGTGTGTATTCGACTTCGCGCAACTTGAGGTTGAGCGCCTGGACTTCATCGATCCATTGGCTGACCGTGCGCTCCGGGTGCGGTGTGGCGATCACCGGCAAGGTGTTGATGAACAGACCGATCTGCTGCTCGATGCCTTGCAATTCGCTTGGACGCCCCGACACCGTGGCGCCGAACGCCACTGTTTGCTGCCCGGTGTAGCGCTGCAACAGCAACAGCCACGCCGCTTGCAGCACCGTGTTGGGCGTGACTCGGGTCTGACGGGCGAACCCGCTCAGGCGCTCGGTGGCCGCGCGGTCCAGGCTCAGGTGCAGGGTGCGATGAGCATCGCCCTGCCCGGCAACCGGCCCCGGCAAGGCGCCGGCCAGTCGCGTCGGTTCGGTGAACGACTGCAATTGCTCCAGCCAGAACGCTTCGCACGCGGCGCGATCGCGGGTGCCCAGCCAAGTCATGTAATCGCGATAACCGCCAACACTCGGCGCCGGCATGATTCCGCAATACCGCTGCAGCACTTCGCCGAACAACTGCGAAGTGCTCCAGCCGTCCAGCAGGATGTGGTGGTTGGTGAAGATCAGGTGATGGCGGTCATCGGCGGTCTGCACCAGGGTCAGGCGCAGCAACGGTGCCAATGTCAGGTCGAAACCGCGCAGACGGTCGTCCTCGGCCAGGCGATCCAGCGCTTCGGTAACCTTGGGTTGATCGCGCCAGTCGAGCACGGTCAGCGGCAGCGTGGCGTCGGCCAGGATCACTTGCAGCGGCCGCGAACCATTGCTCTCGCTAAAGAACGCCGCGCGCAGCACTTCATGGCGCTGCAGCGTCTGCTGCCAGGCAGCGCGGAACGCCTCGACGTCGAGCCCCTGCACATCCACGCGCATCTGCGGGATGTAGGCCCCGGCATCCGGGGCGAACAGGCTGTGAAAAAGCATGCCCTGCTGCATCGGCGACAGCGGCAGGATGTCTTCGATCTGGCTGGCCGCCAGCGGCAAGGCATCCAGCTGCGCCTGATCGACGCGCACCAGTGGCACGTCGCTCGGGGTCAACCCGCCGGCACCGCTCAGGCAATGTTCGATCAGCTGTTGCAGCTCCAGGGCGTAGGCATCGGCCAGACGCTGCACGGTCTGCGGGTTGAACACGTCACCGCTGAAGGTCCAGCTCAGGCGCAGTTGCCCGGCATACACCTGACCGTTGATGCTCAGGCCCCGGTCCAGTTCGGCCGATGCGCCCTGCTCGGCACCACCGTTTTCCCGGGCCGGGCGCCATGGCGCCTGCTCGTCGAAGCTGGCATCGAACTGGCCCATGTAGTTGAAGGTGACCTGCGGCGACGGCAGATCCTCAAGGCCGGCGTCGGCCAGATAGCGCAGGATGCCGAAGCCGATACCTTTGTCGGGCACGGCGCGCAGCTGTTCCTTGACTGCTTTGATGCTGCCGGCCAGATCAGTGGCCGGGGTGAGTTTCACCGGGAAGATCGAGGTGAACCAGCCCAGGGTGCGGGTCAGGTCGATGTCGTCGAACAGGTCTTCGCGGCCATGGCCTTCCAGTTTCACCAGCGTCGAAGTTTGACCGGTCCAGTTGCCCAGTACCCGCGCCAGCGCGGTCAGCAACAGGTCGTTGACCTGGGTGCGGTAAGCCGCCGGGGCGTCCTGCAGCAGTTGGCGGGTCAATGTGCTGTCGAGCAACGTTTCCACGCTCACGGCATGCTGGCTGGCCAGGCTGCCTTGGGGGTTGTCGGCGGGCAGTTGCACCTGTACGTCGCGGTACTGGTCTTGCCAGTAACTGGTTTGGCTGGCCAATGCAGCACTTTGCGCATGAGTTTGCAGGCGAGCAGCCCAGGCCTGATAGGCGCTGGTTTTCGATGGCAGACGCAGGGGTTGAGCTTGCTGCGCTTGTTGATACGCGGTTTGCAAATCTTCCAGCAGCAATCGCCAGGACACGCCGTCCACCGCCAGGTGATGCACCACCAGCAGCAGGCGCTGGCCCGCCGCGCCCATGTCCACCAGCAAGGCACGCAACAGCGGGCCGTCCTGCAGATTCAGGCTGGCTTGCGCGGCGTTGCACAGTTCAAGCAGTTCATCGGCATTGGCGGCCTGGCGCTGCCACAGCACCTCGGCACTGTTCCACTGCTCGGCCTGGGCCTGTTGCCAGACGCCGTCGACCTGACGCAACCGCAGACGCAACGCGTCGTGATGTTCTACCAGCGCGGCCAAGGCCTGTTGCAGGCTGTCGCTGTCCAGCGGCTCGCGCAGTTCCAGCAGCAGCGACTGGTTCCAGTGGTGACGGGCCTCGATGTCTTGCTCGAAGAACCAGTGCTGGATCGGCGTCAGCAGCACCTCGCCACGCACCGGCCCCTGGTCGATGAGCAACCCGGCGCTGCGTACCGCGACCTTCGCCAGGCTCTGCACGGTCTGGTGCTGGAACAGGTCCCGCGGGGTGATGCGAATCCCGGCCTGTCGCGCGCGGCTGACCACCTGGATCGAGATGATCGAGTCGCCGCCCAGTTCGAAGAAGTTGTCGTCGATGCCCACGCGCTCGAGCTTGAGCACGTCTTGCCAGATCGCCGCCAACTCGGTTTGCAGCTCATCCATCGGCGCCGTGTAGGCCTGCTGCGCCAGCGTTGCGTCGGGCTTGGGCAATGCAGCGCGATCCAGTTTGCCGTTGCCGGTCAGCGGCCATTGGTCGAGTTTGATCAGATGCGCCGGCACCATGTAGTCCGGTAAACCGGCCTGCAAATGTTCACGCAGGGAGTGGCGCAAATCGCTGTCGCCGCCGCTCGCGGTGAACCACGCGACCAATTGCGGGCTGCCATTGACCTGCGGTGCCAGAACCAGCGCCTGCTCGATGGCCGGATGGCTTTGCAGACGATCCTGGATTTCCCCCAGTTCGATGCGGAAACCACGAATCTTCACCTGATGGTCGATACGCCCGGCGTACTCGATGCTGCCATCGGCGCAATAACGCGCCAGATCGCCGGTGCGATACAGGCGCGCGCCCGACTCGGCGGCGAACAGGTCCGGCACAAACCGTGTGGCGGTCAGATCGGGCCGCTGGTGATAACCGCGGGCAAGGCCGGCACCGCCGACATACAGCTCACCGACGCAGCCCTTGGCCACCGGGTTCAGGCGCGGGTCGAGCACGTACCAACGCAGATCGCCGATCGGCTCCCCCAGCGGCGAGCTATTGGCACCATCGAGGTCGGCGCGGGACAGCGGGCGGTAAGTCACGTGCACCGTGGTTTCGGTGATGCCGTACATGTTGATCAGCAACGGCTGCCGGTCGTCGAAGGCCTCATACCACGGACGCAGGCTGGCCACGTCCAGCGCCTCGCCACCGAACACCACATACCGCAGGGACATGTCTGGCGCATTGGCGCAGGCGAACGGCATCAACTGGCGAAAGGCCGAAGGGGTCTGGTTGAGTACCGTGACTCCCTCATCACTGAGCAAGCGGGCGAAGTCTTCCGGGGAGCGGCTGACCGCGTGGGGCACCACCACCAGCTTGCCGCCGTAGAACAACGCGCCAAAGATTTCCCACACCGAAAAGTCGAAGGCATAGGAGTGGAACAGGCTCCACACATCCTGCGCATTGAAACCGAACCAGTGCTCGGTGGCGCTGAACAGCCGCGTCAGGTTGCTGTGGGGCAGCAGCGTGCCTTTGGGTTTGCCAGTGGAACCGGAGGTGTAGATGACGTAGGCCAGGTTCGCTGGAGCGGTCAGGTTCGGCAGGTTGTCGGCACTGGCTTCAAGCAGCCAGGCGCTGGCGTGATCGAGGCAGATCACTTCAATGCCTTCGTTCAACGGCAGCTGCGGCAACAGCGCGGAATCGGTCAGCAACAGGCGCGTGCCGCTGTCGGCGAGCATGTAGGCCAGGCGGTCCTGCGGGTATTGCGGGTCCAGCGGCACGTAGGCGCCACCGGCCTTGAGGATCGCCACCAGGCTGACGACCATCTCCAGCGAACGCTCCAGGGCGATGCCCACCAACACGTCCGGGCCGACGCCGCGCTCGCGCAGGCGATGGGCGATGCGGTTGGCGCGTCGGTTCAGTTCGGCGTAAGTGAGGGTGACGCCGTCGCAGGTCACAGCGATGTTGTTCGGGTGCGCGGCGGCCTGGGCTTCGATCAGTTGATGGGCGCACAACAGGTTCGCCTGATCGCTGTTCAACCCGGCAGTGCGATTCCAGTCGCGCAAGGTGGCCTGCTGCTCGGAGGCGTCGAGCATGCACAGGTCCGCCAAGGCAACCGTGCTGTCAGTGCAAATCGCCTGCAACAGGTTCAGCCAGTGCCGGCCGAGACGCTCGATGGTCGAGGCGTCGAACAGCTCAGTGGCGTAGACGAACGACGCGTGGATGCCCTCGTCGCCCTCGACGGTGTCGAGCATCAGGTCGAACTTGGTGGTTTTCTCATCCCAGATCAGCGGTTCGACGCTCAGCCCCGGCAGGTCCCAACGTTGCGGGCCGCCATTGTCGCGCTGGTGGTTGAACATCACCTGGAACAGCGGCGTGTGGCTCAGGCTGCGTTCCACGCCCAGGCCATCGACCAGTTGCTCAAAGGGCAAATCCTGATGGGCTTGTGCGCCGAGTGCCGCGGCCTTGATCTCGGCCAGCAATTGCACAAATGGCTGGTCGGCCCGGGGCTGGCTGCGCAGCACCTGGGTGTTGACGAAAAAGCCCAGCAGGTTTTCCACGTCCTGGCGGGTGCGGTTGGCAATCGGCACGCCGACACGAATGTCCTGCTCGCCGCTGTAGCGATGCAACAGTGTCTGCAACGCTGCCATCAGCACCATGAACAGGGTGCAGCCTTCGCGGCGGGCAAGATCACGCAGTTGGGCGGTCAACGCAGTGGAGATTTCCAGCTCGACGCTGGCCCCCTGCTGGCTCGGGATCGCCGGGCGACGACGATCGGTCGGCAGGTTCAGTGGCGGGTGTTCGCGGCCCAACTGCACGCGCCAGTAATCGAGCTGGCGATCGGCCTCGCCGGCCTCCAGCCACAGCCGCTGCCAGCGGGCGAAGTCGGCGTACTGAATGCCCGGCTCCGGTAGTTGCGCGGCCTGCCCGGCGCTCAGTTGTGCATAGAGCCGGGTGAACTCCTGCAACAGGATCGGCAGCGAACCGCCGTCGGTGACAATGTGGTGGAAGGTCAGCACCAGCACATGTTGCTGCGCATCGAGGCGGATCAAGCGGCAGCGCATCAACGGACCGCTGTGCAGGTCGAACGGCTGCTCGGCGTTGAGGGCGATCTGCCGTTGCAGTTCGGCCTCGTCGCCAGCGCTGACTTCGAGCAGCGGCGCATCCATCCGTGGGTGAATCTTTTGCAGCACTTGCCGGTCGTCGAAAACGAAGGTGGTGCGCAGCACTTCGTGACGCTGCACCAGCGCGCTCAGGGTCTGCGCCAGCGCCTCAGGGTTGAGTTCGCCGCTCAGGCGGAAGGCACCGGTCAGGTTGTAGGCAGTGGCCTGGGGCTGCATCTGCCAGAGGAACCACAAGCGCTGCTGCGCGTAGGACGCCGGCAGCGTGTCGACGGCGCGGTCCCGTGGCGGGATCGGCAGCAGTTCCAGGGTCAGCCCCTGGGCATGCATCTTCTGTTGCAACGCGCGCCGGGCGTCCGCGCTCAAGCCGCAGAAACGCTGGGCCAGGGTCATCATTCTGTCCGGTGCAGCACTCATCGCGCGTGTTCCTCATCCACTTCGTCGAACAACGCTTCAAGGGCGTCTACATCGTTTTCTTTATGTTCACTGTGCTGACGGAACTGCTCGATCTGCGCCGCCAGGCGTTCCAGGGTGTCACCGTCGAAAAACAGCTTGAGCGGGATCGCCAGGTTCAGTTCTTCCTGAATCCGCGCACGAATGCGCGTGGCCAGCAGCGAGTGCCCGCCGAGTTCGAAAAAGTTGTCATGCACGCCGACGCGTTCGACGTGCAGCGCTTCGGCCCAGATCGTCGCCAGGGTTTTTTCCAGGTCGTTGCGTGGCGCGACGAAGACGCTGTGGCGCACATCGAGATCGAGCAAGGCCTGGCGATTGAGTTTGCCGTTGGGCATCAACGGGAAGCGCTCCAGCACCTGCAAGCGCACCGGTTGCAGGTGCTCGGGCAGTGCCTCGGCCAAGTGGCTGCGCAATTCGTTGAGGCGGATGTCGGCGGTGTCGGCCGGGGACACCACGAAGCCAAGCAGTTGCGGGCCGGTCGGGGTTTCCCGGGCAATCACGGCGGCGTCCTCGATGCCCGGCGCGTTACGCATGACCGACTCGATTTCGCCCAGCTCAATGCGGAAGCCACGGATTTTCACCTGGTGATCGACCCGACCCAGATACTCCAGCACGCCATCGGCGCGATAGCGCGCCAGGTCGCCGGTGCGGTACAGGCGCTGGCCCGCCGCCTTCGCGAACAGGTCGGGGACAAAACGCTCGGCCGTCAGCGGTGCCCGTTGCAGATAACCTCGGGCAATGCCGGCCCCGCCGACATACAACTCGCCTTCGACGCCCACGGCCACCGGTTGCAGGTCCGGACCGAGCACATGGATGCGCATGCCGGCAATCGGCTGGCCGATGGGAATGCTGTCGTCATCGTCGCTGAGGGGCAACTCCCAGGCCGAACACCACACGGTGCCCTCGGTCGGGCCGTATTCGTTGACCAGAGCCACTCCCGGCAATGCCTCGCGATGTCGCTGTACCAGTGCGTTGCTGCAGGCTTCGCCGGCGACGATCACACAGGCCAGCGCCTGGCGGTCGAGGTGTTCGAGAATCTGTGCGTGGTACGACGGTAAGGTCAGGTAGTGGGAAATCTCTTCGCGCTGGATCAGCGCCGCCAGTTGCGCCGGATCCTTGTAGCTGTCTTCGTCCGGCAGGCACAGGGTCGCGCCCTGCCCCAACACCCAGAAAACCCCGGCCACCGAGCTATCGAAGGAGAACGACGAGAGCATCAGGAACCCGCGCAGCGGCTGGCGATAAAAGGCATTGCGCGCCAGGGTCGAGGCCACGGCGTTGGCATGGCTGATCATCACGCCCTTGGGTTTTCCGGTGGAACCGGAGGTGTAGATGACGTAGGCCAGATTGGCGCTGTCGCCTTGTGGCTCAGGCCGGGTTTGCGCGGCGGACCAGACTTCGGCCCCCGGCATCAGGGAAATTGTCCGCTCACCAGGCAATGCATCCGGCAGCGTTTGACAGGCCAGCACATGGCGCGCGCCGGTATCGGCGAGCATGAACGCCAGACGCTCAATCGGGTAGTTCGGGTCCAGCGGCAAGTACGCAGCGCCAGCCTTGAGCGTGCCCAACAGGGCGATGACCATTTCCAGGGAGCGCTGGCCGTAGACCGCAACAATTTCATCCGGGGTCACGCCTTGGCCGCGCAAGGCATTGGCCACCTGATTGGAGCGCGCATCCAGTTCGGCATAGCTCAGGCGCTGACCGTTGACGCTCAGGGCGATGCGTTGCGGATGCAGGTGCGCCTGTTCGCTGAACAGCTCTTGCAGGAAGCGGAACGGCAATGTCTGCTCGGTGGCGTTCGGGTTGAAGCCTTCGACCAATCGGGTCAGTTGTGCGTCATTGACCTGAGTCGCCTGAGCCAGGGTCATTTCGGGCGAACCCAGCAATTGGTGACTGAACTCGACAAACTGCTCCAGCCATTCAACCAGCATCGATTCGGGCAGCGCACCGTCAAGACACGACAACTGCAACTGATCGCCCTGCACTCGCAGGCGAAGGACTTCGGGGTTGCCGTCGTCCACCTCGATAGCGCTTTCAATGGCGGCCTGATAGACGAAGCCGTAACGCAGCGGCGCGGTACCTTCGGCGCTCAGTTCGAATTCATTGAGGCAATCGAGCCACGACAGCGACTGTTCGACGCTGGCGGCAAACGCCACCAGCGCTTGTGCCAGTGTCTGCTGGCTGCGGTGATCGAAGGCCACCGGCAAACGCCGGGCGAAACGTCCGAGGGTGGCGATGGTTTGCTCGTTGCGCCCCTCCACCTGCCAGCCCATCAGCAGCTTTTCCTGGTGGCCGATGCGTGCAACGAATGCGGTCCACAGCAAAAGCGCCAATTGCTCTGCCTCGGCGCCCGTTTCGGCAGCGACCCGTTGCACGCCAGCAAGCCATGGGGCGTCAATCAACGTTGCCTGACGACGAACCAGAGTGACTTCGACGGCTTTTTCGAACGGCACACGATGAGCCACGACGAACTGCGATTGCAGGTTGCGCCAGAACGCCGCGCCCTGGTGGCCGATGTCCTCTTCGCGCAGTTCTTCCTGCCATGCGCTGTAGTCCAGGTATTGCAGCGCGTCCTCGTCGTCGGCCAGGGTTTCACCGCGCAACAGGCTGGCGAGCTCGGCCGACAGCACACGCAACGAGGCTTCATCGACGCTGCTGGCTGGGGTCAGCAGGGTGATGAACTGCTGCCCTGCCTCGTCTTCAACCTGCGCCACCACCAGCGCCTGATTCGAATCTTCAACCATGACTTCACGGCTGCGGCTCAAGGCCTCGGCCACTGAAGGTTGGTTACCCAGAAGGGTGAGCGGCAACCCATCGCACAGGCTCTGCACCGGCCACTTCATGCCCGGCAGACGCCGGTACAGCGTGCGCAGGATTTCATGGCGCTGACTGAGTGTTTCCAGTGCCCTGCGCAATACCTGGGCGCCCACTGGCCGGGCGACCGGCAACGTCAGCGCCGCGAACAGCGGTCGTGCGCCCAGCTCCTGGGCCCGCAAATAAAAGGCCTGCTGGGCCGAAGTCTGGAATACGTCTACCGAAGGTTCGAGGGCGGTGGTGTTCATGTCGGGTGTCCTTATTCCTGTTCCAGGTCGGCGCTTTTCTGCGCGATGGCCATGGCCGTGAGGATTTTTCTGTAGCCGGTGAATTCGTTGCGCGCATGCACGCTGAGGATGTTGTCGAGCAGGACCACGTCGCCCTTCTCCCAGGCGAACTCGACCATCACCTCGCGGTAGATGCCTTGCAGGTGACGAATCACGTCCTCGGGAATCGGCGAGCCGTCGCCGAAGAAGGTGTTTTGCGGCAAATCTTGCGGGCCGAATTCACGCAGCAGGTTGTCGCGGATGCTGTCCGGCAGGGTCAGTGCGTTGAAGAAGGTGCCGTGGTTGAACCAGATGCGCTCGCCGGTCAGTGGATGGCGCACGATGGCCGGGCCGTTCTGCCGGGTGCGCAGGCGGTTGCCCGGCTTCCATTCGGCCTGGATGCCGATTTTGGCGCAGTAGGCCTCGACTTCGCTGCGATCCTCGCTCTGGAACACGGTCTGCCATGGCAGGCCCATGCCGTCGCCGTAGTTGCGCACGTACATGATGCGTTTGCGGGCAAACTCTTCGCGCACCGCCGGGTCGATCCGCGCGAGGATCCGGCGGGTATCGCCAAAGGGTGTTTCACCACCGGTGGTCGACGGCGTGTCGCAGTAGAAATACAGGTGACGCGGGAACACCGGTGAATACGAGTGTTCGTTGTGCGGGAAGATTTTCTCCGGCGCCGGGTAATCGGTGGAGCTGTAGATCTTGAACTGGCCGCTGATCTGGGTCCGTGGCGAGGCGCGGAACAGGTACTCCAGGGCACCGCCGGAAATCCCGTCGACGCAGCGGTTGAACTCGCCGATATCAGCCACCTGGAAGCCACGGAACAGGATCACCGCGTGTTCCAGCAGCTTGCTTTCGATCAGCGCGCGATTCTGGGTCGCCCATTCCACCAGGCTCACGCCGGACACGGCCGGACGGCACACCAGCGGCATGCTGAGGCCTTCGAACATCGGCGCAAAACTCACCAGCCGCGTCGGATCGGTGGACAGGCTCTTGCGGGCACCACGCCCCATCTTGGGAATGGACTTGGTCGTTGAAACGGTCATAAACCCCTCCAGAAAATGTTGACGGCGGCGCTCAAAGGCGCCGCCGACTGAATCAGTCCGCCGCGGATTGCGTTGCCGGTGCGCCACGGTTCGCCGAGCGGCGCTTGATCGCCATGGCGCCGCCGAGCAAGGCCTTGCGTTGTTCGCTCAAGCGCGCATCGGCACGGCGTTGCACATCGGCGGCAAGGTCCAGCAACTCACCGACCTGCACTCCGTCAGCGCGTATCAGCGCCTGGAGTACCGCCCGGATCTGTTCGAACAAACACTCCAGCGTGCTCGGCAGGTACTGGCCCACCGGGGTTTCGAAACTCAGGTGAATGTGCTCGGCATCGTTGTAGAACGCGGCGACCATGCCGATCTCGGCAGCCTGACGCCCGGATGGGAAGTCCTCGACCTCCAGGCCCTCCATCGACGACAAGCGACCGACGCCTTCCTGGTAGATCAGCTTGATGTCGAACAGCGGCGAACGGCCGGCCCGGCGCGGCAAGCGCAAGGCTTCCACCAGACGCTCGAACGGCAGGTCTTGATGATCCGAAGCCTCCAGCACCGCCCGGCGACAGGCCTCCAGCAACTGCGCCGCCGACTGCTCGGCATCGACCTCCACTTGCAGTACTAATTGGTTAACGAAGAAGCCGACCATTTCTTCAAGCTCGGCTTGATTTCGGTTGGCGATATCGGTGCCGATACGCACCCGACTGACCTCGGTACGCTGGCGCAGGACGAGGGTGAAACCGGCCAGCAACAGCATGAACAGCGACAGATCGCGCTGTTGGGCAAAGTCGCGCAACTGCTGGCTGAGTTCGGCGCTGAAGGTGAAATGAGCACTGGCACCCTCTTGCGCCGTGCGCCGGTCGCCATCGGCGGGCAACTCGAGCACCGCTTGTGGCTCGGCAAGGCGCTGCTGCCAGTAGTCGAGTTGGCGCTGCAACTCGCCGCCCTGCTCCAGCCACTGGCGCTGCCATTTGGCGAAGTCGGCGTACTGCACACTGTGCGCCGGCAGTTGCGGAGTCTGGCCACGGTTGAGGGTTGGATAGAGCGTGACGAATTCATTGATCAGGACGCGGAACGACCAGTCATCGGCGACGATGTGGTGCACCGTCAGCAACAGCACATGTTCGTCATCCGCGACCCGCAGCACCCGCACCCGCAGCAACGGACCGTGGCGCAGGTCGAATGGTCGGGCGACCTCCTCGCGGGCCAGTTGCTGCGCTTCGACGTCCGGCGCCGGTCGATGCCGCAGGTCGCTGGCCTCGAAGCTCAACGGCAATTGTCCGTGCACCCGCTGCCAGGTGTGGCCGTCTTCTTCGTAAAAGGTGGTGCGCAACACGGCATGACGTTGCACCAGGGTTTCGAAGGTTCGGCGCAGGGCGTCGAGGTTCAGTTCGCCGCGCAGGCGCAAGGCACCCGGCATGTTGTACATCGAACTGTCCGGTTCGAGGTTCCACAGGAACCACAAGCGCTGCTGGGCAAAGGACAACGGCTGACGTTCGCCAGAGGTATCCGCCACCAGCGCCGGGCGCTCACAACTGTGTTGCAGCGCCTGCACCCGGGCGGCGAAATCCTCGAGGCGCGGGTGTTCGAACAGGCTGCGCAAACTCACCGACAGGCCCAGGCGCTGGCGGATCTGCGAGACGATTTGCGTCGCCAGCAACGAGTGCCCGCCCAGTTCGAAGAAGCTGTTTTCCCGATCGACGCGATTGACCTGCAACACCTGCCGCCAGATCTGCGCCAGTTCGATTTCCAGTGCGCCTTGCGGGGCGCTGCCGACGTCGGCCTCCCAGACCTGCGGGGCCGGCAACGCGGCGCGGTCGAGTTTGCCGTTGCGGTTGAGCGGCAACGCGGCCAACAACACCAGTTGCGCCGGCAGCATGTACTCCGGCAGGCGCTCGCCCAGGGCGCGGCGTACGGTGTCGGTGAGTTGACGTGGATCCGAGTTCAGCCATTCATCACTGGCCGGCACTACGTAGCCGATCAATTGCTTGCCACCAACGCCTTCATGCACCAGCACTGCGGCTTCGCTGATCATCGGCAAGCCTTGCAGATGCGCTTCCAACTCACCCAACTCAACCCGGAAACCACGGATTTTCACTTGATGATCGATGCGTCCCAGGTACTCCAGCGCACCGTCCTCGCGATAGCGCGCCAGGTCGCCGCTGCGGTACAGCCGCGCGCCCTGCGTGCTGGAAAACGGGTCGGCGATGAAGCGCTCGGCGCTCAAGCCCGGTCGCTGGTGATAACGCTGGGCAAGGCCGGCGTCGCCGCCGATGCACAATTCGCCGACGCAACCGGTCGGCAGCAGGTGGCCTTCGCTGTCCAGCACATACAGCGCACGCCCCGGCAGGGCTTTGCCGATGGGCACGCCAATGTGATTGCGGGTATCGGCCAGTGTGCATTCGTGGGTGCTGGACACCACCGTGGCTTCGGTTGGCCCGTAGGTGTTGAGCAGGCGCACATCGCCCAGGCCGGCGGCGTGCCACAGCTTCAAACCTTCCAGCGACATGGCTTCGCCACCGACGTGGACCTGACGCAAACGCCCCTTGTCCCGCTGCGGGTGCGCGGCCCACTCCTGAGACAGCAGGAACCAGTACGCCGCCGGCAAATCCGCCAGGGTCACGCCATGCTCGATGATCTGGCGATAGAGGGTGTCGGTGTCCCACAGTTCCTCGCCGCGCATCACCAGCGCCGCGCCCACGCACAATGGCGGGTAGCACTGCTCGACAAAGCCGTCGAAGCTGAACGTTGCGAATTGCAGCACGCGGTCTTGCGGGGTGAGTTGTGAATAGTGCGCCGCGATCACGCAAAACTCGCGCAGTGCCGCATGGGCCAGGCACACACCTTTCGGGCGTCCGGTGGAGCCGGAGGTGTAGATCAGATAGGCCAGGTCTTCGGCGCTGGCGAGGTTGATCAGGTTGTCGGTGGAATACCCGGTGTCTGCACCCGGCTCCAGCGCCAGGCGCGGCAAACCTTGCGGCAGCGCTACATCGGCCAGCAGGCCCGGTTGCGCCAGCAGCAGGTCCATGCCGCTGTCTTCGATCATGTAGGCCAGGCGCTCGGCCGGGTAATCCGGGTCCAGCGGCACATAACCGGCGCCGGACTTGAGGATCGCCATCAGGCTGACGATCATCTGCCCATTGCGTCGCACCGCCAGGCCCACCCGCTGCCCCGGCGCCACGCCCTGGGCACGCAGGCGATGGGCGAGCTGGTTGGCTTGCGCATTGAGCTGGGCGTAGGTCAGGCGCTCGTCACCGACCATCACCGCCAGCGCATCGGGGGTGCGTGCCGCTTGTTGCTCAAACCGCTGATGAGCCAACAACGGGCTATCGATTGGCGGCGCCGGCGGACGGGAACACGCCAGCACCATTGCTTGCGCCTGTGCATCCAGCAAGCTGACCGCGCCCAATGCCTGTTGTGGCTGTGCGACGAACTGCTCCAGCACCTGCAACAGGCTGGCGCCCAACTGGCTGATCTGCGCGGCACTGAACCGGGTTCGGTCGAAACTGAAATCCAGGCGCAGGCTGGCGCCGACTTCGATGCCCAGGGTCAGCGGGTAACTGGTGATTTCGTGATTGTGCAGCGCACCGAAGGTCAGGCCCGCCGGCGCCCCTTGCTTGAGGGCTTCGGCCACCGGGAAGTTCTCGAACACCAGCAGGCTGTCGAACAGCGCCCCCTGTTGCCCGGCCCAGCCCTGAATGTCGTACAGCGGCACGTGTTCGAACTCGCGCAGGCTCAGGTTCAGGGCTTGCAGGTCGTTGAGCCACTGGGCCACCGACTGCCCCGCTTGCGGCGCGGCGATGATCGGCAAGGTGTTGATGAACAGCCCCAACTGCTGCTCTATGCCCGGCAGCGGCGCGGAGCGTCCGGCAATCGTTGCGCCAAACGCCACACAGGACTGGCCCGTGTAGCGTTGCAACAGCAGGCCCCAAGCGCCTTGCAACAAGGTGTTGAGGGTGATTTTCTGCTGGCGGGCAAAATCGCTCAGGCGCTGTAGCGCGGCGCTTTCAAGGGTCAATTGATGTTCACCCATGCCGTACCCATGGGCAGGCGTCGGCAAGGCTTGCGCCAGCAGCGTCGGCGTTTCCAGCGGCGCCAACGCTTGTTTCCAGAACTGCTCGGCGGCCAGCAGCGGCTGCTGTTGAATCCAGCCCAGATAGTCGCGGTATTGCCCCAACGGCCTGGCCAACGTCTGGCCGGCATAGTGCTGGATCACTTCGCCGAGCAACTGCGCGTTGCTCCAGCCGTCCATGAGGATGTGATGGCTGGTATGGATCAGGTGCCAGCCTTCACTGCCCCGGCGCACCAGCAGCAGGCGGAACAATGGCGCGGCGCTGAGTTCGAAGCCACGGCTGCGCTCCTCGGCGGCCAGTGCATCGAGATCGATGTCGGCTGCTTCGATCACTTGCAGTTGCAGGTCGATCTGGCGATGAATCACCTGATGCGCGCACTCAAGCCCCAGCCAGTGGAAGCTGCTGCGCAGGATGTCGTGTCGGTTGATCGCCGCCTGCCAGGCCCGGCCGAATGCCGCCAGCTCCAGCCCCTGGATGTCCAGGCGCAATTGATTGATGTAGGCCTCGGCCTGGGGTTCGTACAGGGTGTGGAACAGCATGCCCTGTTGCATCGGCGTCAGCGGGTAAACGTCCTCGATGGCCGGCGCCGCAACAGGCAAGGCATCGAGTTGTGCCTGGGTGATGCGCGCCAGTGGGAAGTCCGACGGCGTAACCTGGCCTGGCGCTGTCGCACAGCAATGTTCGATCAGCGTCTTGAGTTCTTCGGTGTAAGCATCGGCCAGTCGCTGCACCGTGGACTCGGCAAACATGTCACGGCTGAAGCCCCATTGCAGCGAGAGCTGCCCGCCATAGACCTGGCCCTCCACGGTCAGCCAGTTGGCCAGCGGTGCATCGTCGCCCTGAGCCTGGCCGCCGCTTTCCGGGGCTGGGACGAACAGCGCGGCGTCGTCGAACTGACGGTCGAACTGCCCCAGGTAGTTGAAGGTGATCCGTGGCGCCGGCAAGTCTTGCAGGGCCTGGCGCTGCGCCGGTTCGCCCAGGTAGCGCAGCAGTCCATAGCCCAGGCCTTTGCCGGGAATGGCGCGCAGTTGCTCCTTGATCGACTTGATCGAATTTGCCACCCCGGCCTCGGGTTGCAGGCGCAGCGGAAACAGGCTGGTGAACCAGCCGACGGTGCGGCTCAGGTCGAGGTCGTCGGACAGGTCTTCGCGGCCGTGGCCTTCCAACTGGATCAGCGTCGAGCCCTGCCCGCTCCAGCGGCAGATGACCCGCGCCAACGCCGTGAGCAACAGATCATTGACTTGGGTGCGATAGGCCGCCGGGGCCTGTTGCAGCAACTGGCGGGTCAGTTCCTCATCCAGTTTCGATTCGATCTTGTGCCCGTGGCGCTGCTGCAAGCTGCCCTTGGGGTTGTCGCACGGCAGGTCCCGGGTGTCCGCCAGTTGCGCCTGCCAGTACGGCATTTGCCCAGGCAAGGCGCCGGCATGCTGTTGCAGATGCGCGGCCCAGGCTTGATAGGGGCTGGTTTTCTCGGGCAGTGCCACTTGCCGGTAAGCCTGTTGCAAATCTGCGAGCAATACCCGCCATGACACCCCGTCCACGGCCAAATGATGAACCACCAGCAACAGGCGCTGACTGCCATCGTCGAGGCTGATCAGCAAGGCACGCAGCAGCGGCCCGCTTGCGAGATCGAGGCTGCGTTGCGCTTCATCGCACAGGGCGGTCAAGGCTTCGGTCGAAGACGCCCGACGTTGCCACAATCCAGCTGACTCGACTGGCGCTGCGTGGCGCTGCTGCCAGCCTTCGGCACCGTCGATGAAGCGCAGGCGCAAGGCGTCGTGGTGGTTGACGACGGTAACCAAGGCCTGCTCCAACACCTCAGGATTCAACACGTCCCGGGGCGTCAGCAGCAGCGACTGGTTCCAGTGCTGACGCTGGGCGATGGCCTGTTCGAAGAAGTAATGCTGTGCCGGGGTCAGGATCACCTCACCACTGACCGGGCCTTGATCGACAGTGCTGCGGCTGTCGAACGCCGCGACCAGCGCCAGGCTACGCACGGTCTGGTACTGGAACAGGTCGCGCGGGCTGAGGCGAATGCCCGCCTGGCGGGCACGGCTGACCACCTGGATGGAAATGATCGAGTCGCCGCCAAGCTCGAAGAAATTGTCTTCGAGGCCCACGGGTTCCGCGCCCAATACGTCCTGCCAGATCTGCGCCAGCGCGATCTGCATCGCATCTTGTGGCGCAACGAATGCCTGTTGCGGCGTGGCATCGGGCGGCGGCAAAGCCTTGCGGTCGAGCTTACCGTTGGCGGTCACCGGCAAGGCGTCCAGCGGCATCAGGTAGGTGGGCACCATGTATTCCGGCAGGCTGTCGAGCAGCCAGGCCTTGAGGGTTTGCGGCCACTGCGCATCGGTGTCGGCGTTTTCCAGCACCAGATACGCCACCAGATGCTTGCCGCCCTGCACCAGCACCACGGCCTCACGCACCAACGCATGCTGCATCAGCCGGGTTTCGATTTCCCCCAGTTCGATGCGCAGGCCGCGCAATTTGACTTGATGGTCGAGGCGCCCGAGGTATTCGATCACCCCATCGGCGCGCTGCCGCACGCGGTCGCCGGTGCGGTACAAGCGCGCACCGTCATGGAAGGGGCACGGCACAAAACGCTCGGCGCTGAGCGCCGGACGCCGGTGATAACTGCGCGCCAGCCCGGCGCCACCGAGGTACAACTCCCCCGCCACGCCGGCCGGAACCGGCAACAATTGTGCATCCAGCACATGGGTGCGCAGGTTGGCGATGGGCTGGCCGATGGGCACGCTGTCGGCGCCTTCGTCGATGCAGGTCCAGTGGGTGACGTCGATGGCCGCCTCGGTCGGGCCGTAAAGGTTGTACAACCCGGCACCCGGCAGCTTTTTGAACACCTGCAATTGGGCATCCAGCGGCAAGGCTTCACCGCTGCAGACGATGCGCTTGAGGCCGGCGCACGCCTCGACACCCTGCTCGTGGATGAACGCCTGGAGCATCGAAGGCACAAAGTGCAGCGTACTGATGCCGTACTCACCGATCAGGCGGATCAACCGCGCCGGTTCACGATGCGCCCCCGGCGGTGCCACCACCAGGCGCGCGCCGGTCATCAGCGGCCAGAAGAATTCCCACACCGATACGTCGAAACTGAACGGGGTCTTCTGCAACACCGAGTCGCTGCCATCCAGCCCGTAAGCCTGCTGCATCCAGCACAAGCGGTTGACCAGCGCCGCGTGACTGTTGCCGGCGCCTTTGGGCTTGCCGGTGGAACCGGAGGTGTAGATCACATAGGCCAGGTTCAGTGGATGCACTTCAACTGGCGGGCAGGACTCGCTGTAGCCGTCGAGCCAGTCTTGCTCCTGATCCAGGGCGATGACCTTGACGCCTTCGGTGGGCAGTGTGCCGAGCAAAGTGCTTTGGGTGAGCAGCAGGCCAATCGCACTGTCTTCGATCATGTAGGCCAGGCGCTCAGCCGGGTATTCCGGGTCCAGCGGTACGTAGGCACCACCGGCCTTGTGAATCGCCAGCAGGCCGATGACCATTTCCAGTGAACGCTCGACACAGATCCCCACCAGCACATCCGGGCCGACACCCTGCTCGCGCAAGCAGTGCGCCAGTTGATTGCTGCGGGCGTCGAGTTGCACGTAGCTGAGCTGACGATCGCCAAACACCAGTGCCGGCGCGCCGGGGGTGCGTCGGGCCTGGGCCTGGATCAACTGGTGCATGCACTGCTCGACCGGATAGATCTCGGCGGTGCGGTTCCAGTCCCGTACCAACACTTGCTGCTCATCCGCCGTCAGCATCGGCAACTCGCCGATTTTTTGCGTCGAGTCGTCGACTATCGCCTGCAACAGGCGCGTCCAGTGCCGGGCCATGCGCGCGATGGTATCGGCCTCGAACAGGTCGCTGGCGTAGGTCAGCGCGGCGTGCAGCTTGCCGCCCTTTTCCCAGGTGTCGAGGGTCAGGTCGAACTGGGTGGTGCGGCTTTGCCAGTCGATGCTGCCCAGCTCCAGGCCGGACGCAGTGCTGACCGAGGCCATGTCGGCCACATGCGGCTGGTGGTTGTACATCACCTGGAACAGCGGCGTGTGGCTGAGGCTGCGCTCCAGTTTCAGCGCTTCGACCAGGCGTTCGAACGGCAGGTCCTGATGGGCCTGGGCGCCAAGGGCGGTTTCCTTGATGGCGCACAGCAGGTCGTCGACCCGGGTCTGGCCGTCCAGTTGGGTACGCAGCACCTGGGTGTTGACGAAGAAGCCGATCAGGCCTTCGATTTCCGCGCGGTTGCGGTTGGCGATGGGCACGCCGACGCGGATGTCGGTTTGCCCGGTGTAGCGATGCAGTAAAGTGTTGAAAGCGCCGAGCAACAGCATGAACAGGGTGATGTTGTGCTTCTGTGCGGTGCTGCGCAGTTGCTCGGCCAGTTGCGCCTGGACCGCGAATTCGTAGCGGGTACCGCGATAGCTCGGCATCGCCGGGCGCGAATGATCCAGCGGCAGTTCCAGCACAGGATGTTCATCGCCCAATTGCACCTGCCAGTATGCCAGTTGTCGCGCCTGCTCACCCGCCTCCAGCCAGCGGCGCTGCCACAGGGCGTAGTCGCTGTACTGGATAGGCAGCGGCGTCAGCTGCGGTTGCGTGCCGGCATCGAAGGCGTCGTAGCAGCGGATGAATTCGTCGATCAGCACGTTCATCGACCAGCCGTCGGAGACGATGTGGTGCAGGGTCAGTAACAGCACGTGCTCAAGCCCTGCGAGCTTGAGCAAGGTGACCCGCAGCAGCGGACCGGTCGACAGATCGAACGGCAGTACCGATTGCTGTTCGGCGGTTTCAGCCACGGCACGCTCGCGCTCCTCGGCGGGCAGTGCGCTGAAATCCACCTGCTCGATGACCAGCGGCGCGGTGGCCGGGACTTGCAACAGGCTGTCATCGGCCTGACGAGCGAACACCGTGCGCAGGGTTTCATGCCGCGCCACCAGGCTGGCGAACGCCTGTTCCAGCGCCGACAGGTTCAGGCACCCGATCAGCCGCACCGCGCCCGGCAGATTGTAGGCACCGCTGCGGGGATCCAGTTGCCAGAGGAACCACATGCGTTGCTGGGCGTACGACAGCGCCTGGCGATCCTCAGCCTCGATGCTGGCCGGAATCGGAAAACGGGCGAAATCCACGCCCTCCTTGTGCAAGGCCGCAAGGAACATTTGACGCTTTTCCAGGGGCAACCCGATAAACCGGCGAGCGAGTTTCAAGGAGTCTTCAGCATTCATCTATCGGCATCCGCATCAGTAGGCAGCAGGCGCAAGGGCGCGTCGTCCCTATAAAACGAATGCAGGCGGGAAAAATTAGCGGATGGGAACAAGTATCAGGAGGGAGTGAAACGCGAAATTCGGGGCTACTGAAAATCAAAAATGTGGGAGCGAGCTTGCTCGCGATAGCTGTGTGTCAGGCACCATTATTGCCGGCTGACACGACGCCATCGCGAGCAAGCTCGCTCCCACAGGGATCGGGTGAAATTTGGGAGTGGTGTTAACCCACGGCAGCCATGGAAAGCCGCCGATGATGCACCTCAAGCTGATCCTTGATCACCCGCAGCACCTTCGCTTCCTGCTCATGGATGAAGAAGTGCCCGCCAGCCAGCATGTCCACCGAAAAACTGCCACGGGTTTCCTGGCTCCAGCCGATCAACTGTTCGGCGGTGGCGCGGTCGGTCTTGCCGCCGAGCACGTGCACCGGGCACCTGAGCAACGGGCGCTGCACCGGCTCGAAACGCCCGCACAGCAGGAAGTCCGCGCGCAGCACCGGCAGGGTCAGGCTCATCAACTCTTCATTGGCCAGGATCTCTTCGCTGGTGCCGTTGAGGGTGCGCAATTGCTCGATCAGTTCGGCGTCGGTTTTCGGCTCGGCATACTGACGGTCGTAATCGGCGCGCAGCGTCGGTGCGGCGGTGCCCGAGGCGAACAGCGCCACCGGTTCCGGGCAACCCAGCGAGCGAAACGCATGGGCCATCTCGCAGGCCAGCAGCGCCCCCATGCTGTGGCCGAACAACGCATACGGCGCCTTGAGCGTGGCTTTCTGTTCCTGGGCCAATTGCAGCGCCAGACGGCGCATGTCGGTGTGCAAGGGCTCACCGTAGCGCGCGCCCCGCCCCGGAAGCTCCACCGGTTGCAGCTTGAGCCACTCCGGCAGTTTTCGCCGCCAACGGCTATAGACCATGGCACTCGCGCCCGAATAGGGCAGGCACAGCAATGTCAGCGGGGTCACCGGGCTTTCCTCGAGAGTTGTCTGCTAAGAGAACGGATGAGGTGCCCAAAGAATTAGCCATGTGAGTAACCCTGTGGGAGCGAGCTTGCTCGCGATAGCGGAGTGTCAGTCGACATCATGAGTGCCTGACACACCGTCATCGCGAGCAAGCTCGCTCCCACAGGAGGCTGTTTCCAGCATTGAATCTTTATTTCAGATGGCGATAGCTCGGGATTGCCGAACCGAGCACCACTGCCCCCGCCGCAATCGCCAGCCAGAACCCGCTGCGCGCGCCGAAGGCGTCCACCAGCCAGCCGGAGCCGGCGGCGCCGATCGCCACGCCGATGCTCAGGCCGGTGACCAGCCAAGTCAGGCCTTCGGTGAGTTTGGCCGGCGGTACGATCTGCTCCACCAGGGCCATGGCGACAATCAGCGTCGGCGCGAAAAACAGGCCGGCGACAAACACCGCCAATGACAAACCGAAAATGTTCGTCGCCAGCAGCAACGGCAAGGTGGTCACCGCCGTCGCCACCCCGCCGTACAGGAACAGGCGCGCCAGCGGCACTTTCGAGCGCAGTGCGCCGAACGCCAACCCGGCCAGGCACGAGCCGATGGCGTACACCGACAGCACGATACTCGCCGCCGCCGGTTGGCCCTGCTGCTGGGCGAAGGCGACGCTGACCACGTCCACCACACCGACAATGGTGCCCATGGCGACCATCAACAGCATCAGCAACTGAATATCGCGGGAACGGATGATCGAGCCCTGGTGATGCTCTTCATGGGGATGCACCGGCGGCTCCGTGCTGCGCTGCAGGACGAATGCGGTGACGCCGATGGCCAGCGCCAGCAAGGCCGCCAGCGGCCCGGCCTCGGGGAATGCCACCACGCACAACCCCACGGACAATGGCGGCCCGACGATGAAGCAGACTTCGTCCAGCACCGACTCCAGGGCGTAGGCGGTTTGCAACTCGGGGCGGCCGCGATACACCTCAGTCCAGCGTGCCCGCACCATCGCCGACATGCTCGGCATGCAACCGGCCAGCGCGGCGAAGAAAAACAGCGTCCAGTGCGGCGCCTGCAACCGCGTGCACAGCAACAACAGCAACAGTGCCCCACCGCCCAGCAACGCCGATACCGGTAGAATCCGCCCCTGGCCAAATCGATCCACCAGCCGCGACACCTGCGGCGCACAAAACGCCGTGGCCAGGGCGAACGTCGCCGCCACCGCGCCGGCCATTGCGTAGCCACCCTGCAACTGCGAGAGCATGGTGATCAGGCCGATGCCGGTCATCGAAATCGGCATGCGCGCGATCATTCCGGCCAGCACGAATGCGCGGCTGCCGGGGGCTTTGAACAACTCTCGATAGGGGTTTGCCATGGGATGGGTCTCATCAGGGGACTGCACGTTGCCACAACGGCTGATTGCGGGGGAAGCGTGGAATTGTTGGTTGAATGTGAAGGCCCCCATCGCGAGCAGGCTCGCTCCCACAATGGCCGGCGTACACCAATCAACTGTGGGAGCGAGCCTGCTCGCGAAGGGGCCAGAACAGACAACTGACCTCCCTTCGCCAAATGAACTCTCACCGACCCCGACCAGTCAGTTGAATAGGCCCCCGGTTCCCGGAGTTTCGCGACAATGGCTGATCACCCCGAACGCCAAAGCCCCATCGACGCCCACGGCATCATCGGCGATATGCGCAGCGCGGCGCTGGTCAATGACAAGGGCAGCGTGGACTTTTTCTGCTGGCCGGAATTCGACAGTCCGTCGATCTTCTGCTCGCTGCTGGACACCCCCGAGGCGGGGATTTTCCAGTTGTCGCCGGATTTGCCCGACGCCCGTCGCGAACAAATCTACCTGCCCGACACCAATGTGCTGCTGACCCGCTGGCTCAGCGATCGCGCCGTGGTCGAGGTCACCGACCTGCTGCCGGTCGGTGACACCGAGGATGACCTGCCGCTGCTGATGCGGCGGATCCGTGTGGTCAGCGGCCGCGCCACCTTCCAGATGCGCTGCGCCGTGCGTCATGACTACGCTCGCGCCAAAACCCGCGCACGCATGGATGAAAAAGACGTCACCTTCGACGCGGTCGATCAGCCATCCCTGCGCCTGTCTTCGGATCAGGTTTTGCATATCGACGGCAATGCGGCGGTGGCCGAATTCACCCTCGAACAAGACCAGACCAGTCAATTCCTGCTCGGTGCCCTCGACGATCCGCGCTTAAAGGAAGGCGCTGCACAACTGTGCCTGGAGCGCACCCTGAAATTCTGGCGCGACTGGATCGGCCAGTCCAACTACCGCGGCCGCTGGCGCGAAATGGTCAACCGCTCGGCCCTGGCGATGAAGCTGCTGACCTCGCGCAAGCACGGCGCCATTCTCGCCGCCGCCACCTTCGGCCTGCCGGAAAGCCCTGGTGGTTCGCGCAACTGGGACTATCGCTTCACCTGGATCCGCGACGCCTCGTTCACCGTCTATGCATTCATGCGCCTGGGCTTCGTCGAAGAGGCCAACGCCTACATGCGCTGGTTGCGGGGGCGGGTCAGCGACTGTCAGGGCAAGCCGATGAAACTCAACATCCTGTATGCCATCGACGGTCGCCAGGAATTACCGGAGATCGAGCTGACGCACCTGTCCGGCCATGGTGGCGCACAACCGGTGCGCATCGGCAATCAGGCCTATGAACAGGTCCAGCTCGATATCTTTGGCGAGCTGATGGACGCGATTTACCTGGTCAACAAATACGGCGAAGCCATCTCCCATGAAGGCTGGAAACACACGGTGGAGGTGGTCGATCAGGTCTGTGAAACCTGGGAGCAGAAAGATGTCGGCATCTGGGAAATGCGCGGCGAGCAATACCATTTCCTGCATTCACGGCTGATGTGCTGGGTCGCCCTGGACCGCGCCATCCGCCTCGCGTCAAAGCGCTCGCTGCCGGCACCTTTCGCGCGCTGGGACCAGACCCGCCAGGCGATCTACACCGACATCTGGGAGAACTTCTGGTGCGAGGAACGCGGGCATTTCGTCCAGCACATCGGCGGCACCGGCCTGGACGGTTCGATGCTGCTGATGCCGTTGGTGCGTTTCGTCAGCGCCCGCGACCCGCGCTGGCTGGCGACCCTGCAAGCCATCGAAAGAAGCCTGGTACGCGACGGCATGATCTACCGCTACCGCAACGACGACAGCCAGATCGACGGCCTGCCCGGCAGCGAAGGCGCCTTTGCCGCATGCTCGTTCTGGTACGTCGAATGCCTGGCCCGCGCCGGCCAGCTCGACAAGGCCCACCTTGAGTTCGAACAACTGCTCAGGTACGCCAACCCGCTGGGGTTGTATGCCGAAGAGTTCGACAGCCATGGGCGGCACATGGGCAACACGCCGCAGGCATTGACGCATCTGGCATTGATCAGTGCGGCTTGCTTTCTGGATCGGAGGTTGAGTGGGGAGAAGGGATTTTGGCAGCCGTGAATACGGGTTAAACAATGTTCGAACTCAGGCAAAAGGTGGCTCAAGACACCAGTGGATCTGCGCTGACACTGACCGAAAACCGCTCCCGATAAGCCTGTGGCGTCACGCCCATGGCCCGCAGGAAACTGCGGCGCAGGGTTTCTTCGCTGCCGAAGCCGCATTGCACCGCTACTCGTTTGATCGGCACGCCGGTATCGCTGAGCAAACGCCGCGCGGTTTCGACGCGGATCAGTTCGATGGCCCGGGCCGGGGTCTGGCCGGTGTCGGCGCGGTAGTGGCGCACGAAGCTGCGTTCGCTCATGCCGGCCTGCAAGGCCAGGGTCGGGATGCCAAGGTCGCGGGCCAGATTTTCGCTGATCCAGGCGTGAAGTTCGTCGAAACGGTTGCCTTCCTGTTGCAGTGACAAGGTCACGCTGAATTGCGACTGGCCACCCGGACGTTTGAGAAACACCACCAGTTGCCTCGCGACTTCTAGGGCCATGGTGCGCCCCAGGTCTTCTTCGACCATGGCCAACGCCAGGTCGATGCCGGCGGTCACCCCGGCCGAGGTCCAGACCGGGCCGTCGTTGATGAAGATCGGGTTGGGCTCGACGTGCAATTGCGGATGCTGCTGCGCCAGTTGCTCGCAACGGGTCCAGTGGGTGACCACGCGCCGGCCGTCGAGCCAGCCGCTGGCCGCCAGCAGGAACGCACCGGTGCATACCGAGGAAACCCGCCGGCAGCCACGGGCATGTTCGCGCACCCAGGCGACCAACGGCGCATCTTCCGCAGCTGCGTAAACACCCCAGCCACCGGCGATGATCAGGGTATCAGTGCCCTCATCCGGCAACGGTTCGGCCAACAGCGCCAACCCCGCCGACGACATCACCGCCCCGCCGCCACTGGTAATCACGGTCGGTGCGTAGGGTGGCGGCAGGCCTTGCTGGCGGGCTATGTCGTTGGCCGAAGCGAAAACCTGCAACGGCCCGGTGACGTCGAGTATTTGCACGTTGGCGAAAGCGAGTACATGGATGGTTTTCGACATTTGGCGTAATTCGTGGGGATATTGGCGTATGCGCCAAAGCCTACGAGCCTAGAGTCAAACCGTCCACCCACTTCACGAGAAAAAACACCATGACGTTGCAGATCGGTTTTCTGTTGTTTCCACAGGTTCAGCAACTGGACCTGACCGGCCCTTACGACGTACTGGCCTCGCTGCCGGATGTGAAAGTACATCTGATCTGGAAAGACCTTATGCCGGTCACCGCCAGCACCGGCCTGCTGTTGAAACCGACCACCACCTTCGATAATTGCCCGGCACTGGACGTGATCTGCGTGCCCGGTGGCAGTGGCGTCGGACCCTTGATGGAAGATGACCAGACTCTGGACTTTCTCAAGGCCCAGGCCGCCAACGCGCGGTACATCACTTCGGTGTGCACCGGCTCGCTGGTGCTGGGTGCGGCGGGATTGCTCAAGGGCAAACGCGCCACCACTCACTGGGCATATCACGAACTACTCAAGCCGCTGGGCGCAATCGCGGTGCAAGACCGGGTGGTTCGTGACGGCAATCTGTTGACCGGTGGCGGCATCACCGCCGGTATCGACTTCGCCCTGACCCTGGCCGCCGAGCTGTTCGACCAGGCCACCGCCGAGTTGGTGCAACTGCAACTGGAATACGCCCCGGCCCCGCCGTTTACCGCAGGCAGCCCCGAGACGGCCCCGGCCAGCGTGTTGGGAGAGGCTCGCCAGCGGGCTGCCGGCTCGTTGAAACTGCGGGCGCAGATCACCGAGCGCGCGGCGGCGAAACTCGATCGACAGTGAAAAAATGGCGGCGGGAACCCGGTTCCTGCCGCCACGACTTTTCATGCGCGCAAAAAAAACCCGCCGAAGCGGGTTTTTCCAAGACCATGACGACTCCTTGTCGTTGCGTTCCTTGCATATGGTCGATCATCCATGATCCTGAGCACATCCTGTGCTTCAGTGGGTGAGGCCAGATTACGCTTCGGATCCAATTTGTAACAGGCGATATCGCTACCATCGCGTGTAAGACATTCGCTATAAACCACCGTCCGAAAACCCTTAGACGCCTCAGGTTTCGAGCCGACTTCAGCCACTCTGTTGCTCGTGGGCTTTGGCATTGTCGATCAAAAACTGCTCGATATTGTTCATTTGCTCTTCCCAGCCACGACTGTCCATGCGGAAAGCCCTTTCGCGACGGGCCTGGGGAATGTGATCGAAACCGGACTCGGAGACCTTGAGCAACGTGCCGTTGTCCATGTCTTCGAGCTCGAATTTCACCAGGGTGGTGGGCTCCTGGGAGTAATCGACTTCAGGGTTCACGGCATACGGGTGCCAGCGAAACGAAAGCAGCCGCTCCGGCTCGACCCGCTCTACCAGTACATTCCAGCGCAAATGTTCATAACCGGGATAGGTAACCTGCCCCTGGGTCCATTCGCCTGCCACAAAACGCTTGCCTTCCAGCGCCACGCCAAACCACTGTCCGAACACTTCGGCATTGGCCAGCACACGCCAGACCTGTGAACGCTTGGCCTTGAGCAGGATTTTCCTTTCGATGCGATCAGATGCTGGGTTCATAAGTCACCTCCTGTACTTGAACAGTAGGCCAGTAAGACCACAAGACCAACCCTAAAGTTGTACCAATCGGGATAAGCAATCAACCATACCTTAGATATTCGGTTGCATTTGCGTGGATAAGTTCTGGGCAATCGCAAAGTCAGCGGGTCGAAACTGCTAACGTTTGCCCTCGAAACAGCATGGAAAAGGATAGCGACATGAAAAATCTGCGCGGCAGTTGCCTGTGCCCCTCGGCGCTACACTGCATATTTCTTTCGGTCACAGCGAGCACTCCAGCATGAACCCACGCTTACTCTTGGCGCTGCCCCCCCTGTTGTTCACCTCCATGGCGTTCGCCGTGGACTGCGACAACGCCAGCGATCAGGCGACGATGAACCAGTGCGCGGCGCAGCAGAACGCGGCCGCCGACAAGGAATTGAATGCGCTGTACCAGCAGATCACTTCGCGGCTCAAGAGCAACCCGGACAGCAAGAAGCAGTTGGTGGGTGCGCAGCGGGCGTGGGTTGCGTTCCGCGATGCCGAGTGCAAGTTTTCGGCATCCGGGGTGGAAGGCGGGAGTGTGTATCCGCTGATTTACAGCAACTGCACCACGGAACTGACCAAGGCACGGGTTCAGACGTTCAAGAACTACCTGAAGTGCCAGGAGGGGGATATGAGTTGCCCGGTGCCGGGGGTTTGATTTTTGCTGTTTTTGCGGTGTTTTTGAGGGCCCCATCGCGAGCAAGCTCGCTCCCACAGGGGATTAGGGTGTACTCGCAATGCCGGCGTCACCACAAAAACTGTGGGAGCGAGCTTGCTCGCGATGAGGTCGGCACATTCAACATTGATGTTGCCTGACATGCCGCCATCGCGGGCAAGCCCGCTCCCACAGGGTTCAGTGGTGTTCACGCGATAGTGATCACACTGCGAGTCCACTGTGGGAGCGGGCTTGCCCGCGAAGGCGTCAGTTCAGGCGCCGTAATTACCGGACAAAAATCTGCGCCGTGGTAATCGCCATGTCTCCGCCCGGCAACTTGATGCTGCCCGTCTGCTTCAGGCTGTCGGCATCAAAGATCGCCACGTCGTTGAACGTCCCCGCCAGGTAGATCTTGCTGCCGTCCTTGTTGAAGGAAATGCAGTAATACGAGTGATCGAGCGCGGCGGACTGGAGCATTTTCTTCTGCTTGATGTCGTACTTGGCCAGGCGGTTGAGTACGCCAAACATCAGGTTCGGGTCCTTGGGCGAACGCATGCCGCTGAAGTAGATTTCGGTCAGAGGCCCGAAGTCGGTGGTTTCGGTCTTGCCGGTCTTCAGGTCGACGCTGAACAGGCCGTACAGGTATTCGGCGGTGGCCGGGTCCTGTTTCTTGTCCTTGAATTTCGCCGCGGTGTAGAGCAGCGAGAAGTCATGCCGATAGGTCTGCTGGTTCCACACGTAGAGCACGTCCGGTGCGCTGTAGTTCGGGCGTTTCCAGTGACGGCTGGGGATCAGTACGTCGAACTTGCCGGTTTGCACATTGACCTTGTAAACGTCCGCCCCGGCCACGTACAGCGTGCCGTCGTCACCGCTCTGCATGATGGTCAGTTGGCGCGGCGCCGGGAAACTGCGCAGCGGCTTGGCGTCCATGCCGGCATCGGTCGAATACACGTCGAGCCGTGGCTGCTGCACTTCGTAGCGATCGTTCATCATCAGCGTCGGGTTGGCGACGGTGTACAGCTCCTTGCCGTCGTGGCTGACCGTGAAGGCGAACATGGACCTGGCCTTCTCACCCGGCTTCTGGGTGATGCTGGCGTGGAACACCTGCTTGCAGTTGTCCAGTTCGACACCGTAGACATCCGCATAGTGATTGTTCAGCACGTAGGCGGTCTTGCGGTCCGGCGACAACTGCACGGAGCCGGGACCGAAGGCATCGGGCATCTTGCAGGTCTTGAACAGCGTGTCGGTGGCCAGGTCGATCACGTGCAGGTTGTTCGGGTAGTTGGTGGTCACCATGTATTCGTGACCGACTTGCAGCGCGGTATTTTCATCGGCCAGAACACTGACAGAACAGCTGCTCAGGACGGCGAACGCGGCCAGGCCGCAGGCTTTGATGTTACGCATGCTGGAATCCTTCTTCTGTGATCACTTGTCTTTGGGGAAGACAGTGCCGAGGTTGCGCCAGTTGTCGTTGGACGCCTGGGCATCCTTGTTCCAGTCCGGGTAGGTGCTCATCATGTCGGGCACCTGGGCCGGCCACCAGCAAGGGTCGGAGCACCCGTAGAGATCGGCCTCCATCGGCTGGCACAACGACGACACACCGCCAAACGCATCGATTTCCCAGCCCGGGTCGGTGGTCGAGGCACAGCCCGCCACGGAACTCATGGCCACCACTTCTTCTATGCGGTTTTCATCCGCGGCCTGATCCAGCTTCAACGCTTTGTTATTGATTGCCTTGAGATGTTTCATATCAGTGAGCCTTGCGCGGAGTGATGTAACTGCTGATGAACGCAGGGTTATTGGCCATGATCCGGGTGTAGACCTCGATGCCGAAGTCGACCCAGTCACGCATCAGTTCGCAGTAGTGATAGGTTGGGTGGGTCGGATCGCCATAGCGGGCGTAGCTCTCGTGGTAGCAGCCGCCGGAACACAGGTTGCGGATCTGACAGTCTTCGCAGCCAGTGTTGGTGCGGTCCAGGCGCTGGGACAGGAAGTCGTTCAACTCCACCTGTTTCACGCCGCTATGGACGTTGCCGAAGGTCGGCAGGCTCGAACCGGTAAAACGGTGGCACAGGTTCAGCTCGCCCTTGTGATCCACCGCCAGCATCTTCAGGCCCGCGCCGCATGGCAGGGCTTTCTTGTGGCCTTCGTGGATGTCGGTGATGAGCTGGTGCAGGTTGGAGAACCCGATGTTGCGGTGTTCCAGCGCCGCTTCCAGGTAACGACGACCCAGCGCCTTCATGTTGGCGAACACCTGCACCAGTTCATCGCTGGTGAGATTGAAGCTGCTGATGTCGCCGGAGGTCACCGGGGCAAAGCCGACTTCGGCAAAACCCAGTTCGTTGAACAGGTGATCCCAGATGGTTTCGACGTCGGTCACGCCGGTGGTGAGCGTTACGCGAGCTCCGACCGGACGGCTGTTGTAGCGCGACAACAGCATCTCGGCCTTGCGCCGCACCACGTCATAGGTGCCCTGCCCGCCCACGGTGATGCGGTTGCGGTCGTGCACGGTCTTCGGCCCGTCGATGCTCACCGACAGCCCGAAACGATGGGCATTGAGGTAATCCACCGTTTCTTCGGTGAGCAACGTGGCGTTGGTGGTCATGACGAATTCGACGAACTTGCCCGCCTCGTGAAAACGCTTCTCACAATAGTCGACCATGTACTCGATCAGCTTGCGGTTGCTCAGCGGTTCGCCGCCGAAGAACACCACGGTGAAACGCTCTTCGTCCGGGGATTCGCGCAGTAGCATTTCCACCGAGGCGATCGCCGTTTCGACGTCCATTTTCTTGCCCGCCGACGGCTTGTCGAGGTCTTCCTTGTAGCAATACGTGCAGCTCAGGTTGCAGCCGGTGTTGACGTTGAGCACCACGGTATTGATCGCCGTGCGCTCGACCCGCTTGGTCGCGATGTCGGGGGTCAGCGGCGAGCCGTCGCTGACCAGTTCCAGGGCCATCAGCTCGCGCAGGGTCTCGGTGATTTCCTCGCCGTTGAAACGCGCGGCCAGGCGCTGGATCAGGTCGTCCGAGGAACAACCTGGCCCGCGCAAGGTGTCGATGATGGTGCCCGTCAGTTCATCGCTGGCGAACAGCGAACTGCTGGGGATGTGAAACAGCATGCGGTCAGCATCGACCTGCACTTCGTGCAGGTTGCGTTCGACCAGATTCAAGATAGCGCCCATGGCAAACCTCCTGTGCAGGCCCCGCTTGGCGGGGCTTGCGGTCATTCCGAAAAGTGTCTGAAGCCTGTGCCGTCAGCCAACTCACGGAATGGGTGGATTGTTCCAGCGTTGCACGGTCACGATCAGGTGGCCTTCGCCGGTCAGGGATTTCCCTGCGTCGTCGACGGCGGCGATCACCTTGAGGTTGCCGGCATTGTTGGTGGACATTTTGCGTGCCGGGTTCGGCCCGGCATCGCCCGGAGTGAACACGCCGGTGTCGGCCTGCATGGTGCCGGCGAACTTGACGTCTTCGTCTTCCCTGGCGCGGTCGTCGAAGGCCTCGACTTTCCACTGCGCCGGGAACACACCGATGCGGTACGGCTTGCCATCAGCGCCCTTGCCCCAGGCTTCCGCGTCGAAACGGCCCTGGACTTTCGGCGTCGAACCACCGCCCTCGCCGATCCGTGCCACCGAGAATTCCGGCACAACCTTGACCGAGGCGATCTTGCTATACACCGACAGGCTCGGGCCCTTTAGCGTGCCGACGCTGACCGCGCGCAAACCTGGCTGGGCATTGGCGGCGGCCTTGAGCTTGACCTTGATCCGCTCCGGGCTCTGCTCGACCACTTCGAGCACTTCCACGCCTTTGCCGAAGTCCGGCTTGCCGGTCAGGCCGCTGCCGATCAGGGTCACTTCGGTTTCACTGCCGGCCTTCAGATAACCCGGCTGCACCGCCAGCAAACGGTTGGAGCCTTGCTTGGCGGCGACGAAGTCCAGGCCACGCTCGTCGTGCTCGGCCTCGAACATCCGGCCCTGCATCGCATTGCCCTGGGCGGCGAACACCTGGCGCATGGTCACACCATCGATGGTCACGTTGCCGCGCCATTCGTAGCCGGTGTAGAGGATTGCACTGCCGTTGCCGTTGAACGGCGTGCCGTCGGCGTACTGGCCTTTGACGCTGACCTTGAAGGTGTCGCTGCCATCGGCACTCACGGTCATTACACCCGCCAGCTCACCCTTGCCCGGCAAGTGGCCGCTGAAGCTCCAGTCGCCCACCAGGGCATCGGCTTTCGGCGCGACGCTCTGCCATTTTTTCCAGGCCGGGTTGTCCAGCGGATAACGCTTGGCCAGCAGCGGCACCATCTCTTTGCGGGCCATATCGAACCAGTCGCGGTCCCGGGACAGCGCCTGGTACTCCAGGGACGGCCACTGACCGAGGTGGAAATTCACCAGGCGTTCCCACTCCTGGGCCGGACGCCGTTGCAGGGCAACCCGCGCACCGGAGTGGCAGCGGCCGCACATCTGGCTGGTCTGGTCGTCGAACTGCTCGACGGTATTGAGCCGGCGCTCCAGTGCATAGCGCACGCCGTCGGTTTCGCTCGGCGCCAGGCCCTGGGTGTCGGCCAGGTATTTGACCAGCGTGCGACGGTCGTCATCGCTGATCTGCAAACCGTGCATGGTCTGCATCCGGGCAATGCTCATCAGCCAGCCTTCCGGTGTTTTGCGCTGGTGGCTGATGCGGCTGAGGGCGTTATCGGCTTCGGGGGTGTGACAGCCCTGACAGGTTTCCTTGAGGATGGTCTGGGCGTCGCGGGCTGCCAGGCTATGAGGCGAATGCAGCGCTACACAAGCGGCTACGGCCAGCAGGCTGGCGCTCATGCCTGATCGGAGTTTTCTCTTCATCAACGTCGAACCTCGCACGGTGCGTTCTTATTGTTGTGGCTTATCGTTTTTATGGTTTCTGCCGCCGGCTTTGATCCGCTGACGGAGGCAAGAGAAACGTCTGCGATGAGCAATACACGGAGCGTGCCAGCTTATTAATATCTCAATGAATCAATGACTTGTGACTAATAACCGGTTTTTTTCGGGAGACGTCATGGGCGTTGCACGTTTAATTTCGCGACAACTGTTTCACTCTGAGACAAGCATAGTTTTCTGTAGGAGCGAGCCTGCTCGCGATGGTCGTTAACGATATCGCGTGCTTACAGGCTAAACGTAGTGCTCTTTCGTCCATCGCGAGCAGGCTCGCTCCTACAGGGTGTTGTGTTCGGGACGTCTCACGTCGTCGCAATTTGCGACGTTTATCGATGTCAGGGTGACCCGGAAAATATCTGTCACCCCACTAGATCGGGCCTTGCGGCCGAAAAAACACAACTGGCACAGGCATTGCGAAAGCCCGGTTCTCACGAACAACAAGAGGCCTCGCCAATGTCGCTCCCAAACCTGCTTCCCGCCACTTCGGCATTCATCCAGCGCGCCCCGCGCATGCTCATCGGCGGTGACTGGGTCGAGGCCGCCGACGGCCAGACCATGCCCCTGCACAACCCGGCCACTGGTGAGGTGCTGTGCGTGGTGCCACGGGCAACACCGGAAGATGTCGACCGTGCGGTGCTCGCCGCCCGCCAGGCGTTCGACGATTCGGCCTGGACCCGCACCCGTCCCCGGGAGCGGCAGAACCTGCTGTGGAAACTCGCCGACCTGATGCAGCGCGACGCCGAACTGCTGGCGCAGCTGGAATGCCTGAACAACGGTAAAAGCGCAGCGGTGGCCCAGGTGATGGACGTGCAACTGGCCATCGACTTCCTGCGCTACATGGCCGGTTGGGCGACCAAGATCGAAGGTTCTACGGTTGACGTGTCGGCACCGCTGATGCCCAACGACCAGTTCCACAGCTTCATCCGCCGTGAAGCGGTGGGCGTGGTCGGTGCCATCGTTGCCTGGAACTTCCCGCTGTTGCTGGCCTGCTGGAAACTCGGCCCGGCCCTGGCCACCGGCTGCACCGTGGTGCTAAAGCCGGCCGACGAAACCCCGCTGACCGCACTTAAACTTGCCGAACTGGTGCTGGAAGCCGGTTATCCCGAAGGCGTGTTCAACGTGGTCACCGGCACCGGCATCACTGCAGGTTCTGCCTTGACCCACAACCCGCTGGTGGACAAGCTGACCTTCACCGGCTCCACCGCCGTCGGCAAGCAGATCGGCAAGATCGCCATGGATTCCATGACCCGGGTCACCCTGGAGCTAGGCGGTAAATCACCGACCATCGTCATGGCCGACGCCGACCTGAAAACCGCCGCGGCCGGGGCTGCCAGTGCGATCTTCTTCAACCAGGGCCAGGTCTGCTGCGCAGGCTCGCGGCTGTATGTGCAGCGCAAGCACTTCGACAATGTGGTGGCGGACATCAGCGACATTGCCAACGCCATGAAACTCGGCAACGGCCTGGACCCGAGCGTCGACATGGGGCCCTTGATCTCGGCGCGCCAGCAGGAACGCGTCTACGGGTACATCGAAAAGGGCCGGGAAAGCGGCGCGACCATCGCCTGCGGTGGCGAGCAGTTCGGGCCTGGGTTCTTCGTCAAGCCAACGGTAATTGTCGACGTCGATCAGAAGCACTCACTGGTGCAGGAAGAAATCTTCGGCCCGGTGCTGGTGGCCATCCCGTTCGATGACGAAGCCGATGCCCTGCGCATGGCCAATGACAGTCCGTATGGATTGGGCGCGAGCATCTGGTCCAATGACCTGGCGGCGGTGCACCGGATGATTCCGCGCATCAAGTCAGGATCGGTGTGGGTCAACTGCCACAGCGCCCTGGACCCGGCGCTGCCGTTCGGCGGCTACAAGATGTCCGGGGTCGGGCGTGAGATGGGGTATGCGGCGATCGAGCATTACACCGAATTGAAGTCGGTGCTGATCAAGCTGTGATTCGTAGCGTCCTTCAGGCCGCCTTCGCGAGCAAGCCCGCTCCCACATTGGAATGCGTTCCCCTGTGGGAGCGGGCTTGCCCGCGAAGGCGCCCCCCCAGCCACTACGCCGCTGTTTCGCGGTCCAGTGGGCGACCCACCCGATATTTTGCGCCAGCCCGAAGCGCGTGACGAAGCTTCAGGGCCGGCCGTTCGACGCAGTAGTACGAAACGCCGCTGAGCAGCAACGACAAGGCCAGCACTGTTGCAACAACGGCCCCATCGTAGGCAACCGACCAGACTGCGTGCAGGAAGTACATCACCACATAGTGATTCAGGAACACACCGTAGCTGATATTGCCGAGGAACTCGTCAAGCCGGTGAAACCTGAGCTTTGTCAGCAGGTACACGGCGGGCACGCCCAGCGCTATGCCGGCGGTCACTTCGGCATTGAACGGTCGGCGCTCTATCCATCCCGCCATGATGGCCGCAAACATCAGGGCCGCCACCACGGCGGTGCCGGCAGCGATCGCCAAATCCTTCGGCTGCGCTTTGTACAGGTAGCTGCCGCACAGGAACATGAACAGCACACCCGGCAATAGACGGTAGCCGTACAGGTCGGTGTTGATGAAACCCAGGCACGCGGCCATGAAGACGACGACGGATAGAGCAAACGCAACGCCCCGCGCCCTATAGATGATCAGGAAAGGGATCATCAGGTAGAAGCACATCTCAAGCCCCAAAGACCAGGCCGGCGGCAAGATCCACGATCCCGCCGCGCCGAACATGTAGAAGCCGAGTGGCACGATAGCCAGGCTTGCGGCGATGTTGCGCAGCGTCAGCTCGGCGGCTTGAGGCGTGCCGGGCAGCAGGAAATAGATCACCGCACAGGAAACCACGAAGTAGAACAGGAATTGAGGATAGAGCCGCAGGGCGCGGTCCAGGTAGAACAGGCCGACTTTCTCCGGCGCCTTGTAGTTGCGTTCGATCAGCGAGGTCATCACGAAACCGCTGATGATCAGGAAGGAAATCACGGCAATCACGCCGGGGTTTAGCCCCATGAATGTCTTGCCCATATGAGAAACAGCCACCAGAGCGGCCAATAGCAGACGATAAGCTCCCACTTACACCCCAAAATTCCTTGTCGTTATGGCGCGTAAATTACGATGCTTTGCGCTGGGAGAACAGGCTTTTTCGCCGTATTCGGACGTTCTTCATTCAGGGTTTGAAACCCTGGCCCAGCAACCAGCTGCGAACCATCCGCCCCTGCTCCACCGTCAGCCCGGCCAATACCTGATCCGCCGGCTCTCCCTGCTTTAACCTCTGCACCAACGCCGCCACCTCAACCCCATGCACATGCCAGATACCCAGCGGTTGATCCACCGTGATCACCACCTCGGCTTCATCGACCAGCCCATCACGCAACACCGGCGCCCGTTCAATCCTCAGCGCATTGAAATCCGCCTCGGCATGGGCCACTTCGGCATCCGGCCAGCTCCGTCGTGCCTGCCAGAACGGCTGGTCCGGCCAGCGCTGCTCATCGGCATAAAAATCCCGGCCGATCCGCGCAAACCGCAAAAACAACTGCCCCACCCGCTGCTGGTGGAAACGCTGGGCCAGAGCCGCTCGTTCGGGTTTGCACAGCAGCGTGTTGATCACCGCGGGCGCCTGCAACGCCGAAGACAAGGACTGAAAGATCCCGTTGCCCGACAATGGGTCCACCGCCATTGCCGCATCGCCGACCCGAATCCAGTTATCGCCACACACCTGCGGGCTCAGAATCGCCGTGCTGCTGCGGGCGTGCAGTTGCAGATCAGATTCCGCTTCGCCCGCAAAAAATGCGGCGGCCAACTTCGAACCCTGGCGCCGCTGTCGACAGTAATCGAGCAACATAGCCTTGCCCGGCAACCCGGCACTGGCCACATCCACCGTCCATTGCCAGTAACACTGGCCGTCGGCGCGCCGCGCCATCCACGCCCAACCGTCCTCAAGGCTTTCCACGGCGCTGGCCGTGCTGCCCGGCGAACTCTGCCAGCGATTGAGCAAGCTGACGGTCTCGGGCCCACGCAAGCCTTTGCCGATAGCGGGGGCCTGACGTCCACGGGCCTCTACGAGAAACGGCGCCAGCAGCGGTTCGCGGCCGTCGATTTCGATTCGGTGGCCATTGGTCGATGACTGAACCGTCAGCACCCGGCCTTCGATCAACTCGACCCCCGCCAGGCGCAAATCCTCACGCAGACCTCGGTCAAACAGCGGACGGTCGAGCAAGTATTCGATGTTCTGCGCATGCTGCTGGCCATTCCAGTTCACCTGGCGTTGAGAAGGCAGCGTCGCCTCCGCCAACGCCTGGTGCAGACCCGCGCTGCGCAAGGCTTCCAGAACCCGCACGGACACGCCTTCGAGCGCCGCAAACCGGCGCCATTCGCTGATCAGCGTGACGCCATGGCCCAGCCGCCTCAAACCCAGCGCGACCGCGGCCCCCGCCGGGCCGGCGCCCAGAATGACGATGTCGTTCACGGCCCGAAACGCCGTTCAGGACCACGGTAACGGGCATGCTCGCGCAACCACTCGATGACTTGCTCATTGCTGGCACCAGGCTGTTCGACGAGGAACCCGGCAATGTGTCCGCTCAAGGCGGCACAACCGAGGCTCGCCCCGGATTGCCCCGGGTAGGTGCCATGCACACACGCGGCGAAATCCGCCTGGGCGCTGTTGAGCCACGACCATTCCTGCTCGGCGCACCGCGCATCGCCGGTCACCCGCAACACCTGCGGATAGTTCGCCGGAAACACCCCTTCCCCTTGGGCCGGGCTCGACGCACACAGCAGCACGCCCTGCGCCACCGCCGCCGCGCAGGCCGCGCGCAACAGGCTGCGATCCTGGCGCAGGCCAAGGCTCAAATTGATCAGTCGCACGTCCTGCGTCAGCAGCCAGTCAATCGCCGTGGCGATCTGCAAGGCGCTGGTGACACCCCGCTGGTCGAACACCTGAGCCACGCAAAACAGCGCCGAGGGTGCACGCCGGCCGATGGCCTCGATCACCGCACTGCCATGCCCCAGCGGGTCTTCGCGCAAGTCGCCCTCGGCCAGGCCGTCTTCGAGCAATGAAAAGCGTCGACCGGCGATCACTTGCACCCGTTGTGCCGCCGAGTGACCGCTGTCCACCACACCAATGCGCAACTCAGGTTTCATGCAGCACCGTTTTCGAGGTCAGTACGCCGTCGAGCAATTCGAAGCGCAGGTCGGCGTCGGCCAGGGTTGAAGGGCGATGGCTGATCAGGATGCGCGTACGTCCGGCAAACAGGAGGTCGATGGCGTCGATGACCTCGCGTTCGGTGGCTTCATCCACTGCGGACGTGGCTTCATCGAGCACCAGGATCAGTGGGTCCTGCAACAGTGCCCGGGCAATCGCGATGCGTTGTTTCTGCCCGCCGGACAACTGCTGGCCCCGCTCGCCCAAGGGACTGTCGAGACCTTCGGGCAAGGACTCGATCAGGCTGTCGAGTTGCGCCAGTCGCGCCACGTCGGCAATCGCCTCGCGGCTGGCGTCCGGTGCCGCGTAGGCCAGGTTGTCGGCGAGGCTGCCGCGAAACAGCACGATGTCCTGGCTGACAATGGCGATGCGCCGACGCAACTGGAACAGATCCAGCTCGCGCAGATCGACGTCGCCCAGCAGTACCCGTCCCGATTGCGGATCGTGATGACGTTGCAGCAGGTCGATCAGGGTGGACTTGCCCACGCCCGAGCCGCCGCTGAGGGCCACTTTCATACCGTAGGGAATCCGCGCCTCGATGCCGCGCAGGGTCGATTGGCGGCCGGGATGAGCGAAGTGCACGTTGTCGAACCAGAGATCGCCGCCAGTGGGCATTGCCCTTGGCGTGGCGGGCGTCAACACGGTCGGTTGTTCGCCGCGCAATTCCATGACCCGGCCGAGGCTGACGGTCATCCGCTGGATCGCGACGTAGAGCCCGAGCAGGCTCTGCACCGGCCCCACGGCCATCCCCAGGTAGGTAGAAAAGGCAATCAGGGCGCCGAGCTGCCAGGTGCCCTGCACCACCCAGTAACCGCCGATCAGAAATGCGCAGGCGCGGGACAGCGAGGTCAGGGTACCGGGCACGGCCTGGGTGAAAAACTCGGTGACTTGCAGGCGCAGCAACTGGCTCATGTAGCCCTGCCCCAGCGTCTCGAGGCGCCGCGCTTCGCGCTGTTGCTGGCCGGCGGACTGGATGAACTTCATCACCGGCAACGTCTCGACCATGAACGACGACATGTCCGCCGAACGCTCGCGCAACTGCCGCACATCGCGCTCCACCTTGCGCCGCATCCAGCGCAGCCAGAGGACGTCGAGGGGAATCAGCACAAGCGCCAGCAGCGACAGTTTCCAGGACAAGGTCAGCAGCATCGCTACCGCGACCACCAGGCCGATCACGCTGGACACCGCCGAGAACAGCGAGTCCACGGCGAACCGCTGGATTTCCGCGACATCGCCATCGAGGCGCGACATCAGGTCGCCGATGCGCCGCTGGCCGTAAAAGCTCGGCGACAGGGTTTGCAAATGCCGGTACAGGTCATCGCGCAGGGCAAACAGCATGCGCCCGGACAGTCGCGTGTGCAGGTAGCGGTTGATGCCCGACAGCGCCGTGCCCAGCAACCCGGCGACGATCATCAGCCCGGCGATCATGACCAGCATCGGGAAATTGCGCGCCAACAGGCCATCGTCGATCAGCAGTTTGGTCAGCCACGGCTGCACCAGCACCAGCGCCGAGGCGCAGACCGACAAACCCAGCAGCCCGGCAATCGCCAGGCGATGGGGTCGCACGAAGCTGTACAGCCAACGCAATGCCGCTTGCAGAGCCTCGGGGTTCTGGCTGTCGATCAGACGAACGATCAGGCGCTGCATCACGAACGCAACTGTTTGAGCTTGCGATAAAGCGTCGCGCGACTGATGCCCAGAGCGTCGGCGGCGGCCGAGACATTGCCCTGATGCGTGTCCAGGGACTGACGGATCAGCTCCAGTTCGTTTTCCCGGATGCTGCCGGCCTGGGGCCGTTCGCTGGTGGTCAACTCGTCGAGCATGCTGTCGGGCAAGTGGTCGAGGGTCAGCACGGTTTCGCCCGGTTCGCGCATGGCCAGCGCGGTGCGCAGGACCATCTCCAATTGGCGGATGTTGCCCGGCCACTGATAACCGTTGAGCAAGCGATCGAGATCATCGTGCAGGACCACGGCGGGTGCGCCCAATGTCGTCAGCATGCGAGTGACGAGCGCGCCGAAATCTTCGCGCTCGCGCAGGGCCGGAAGCATCACGCTGATGCCATTGACCCGGTAGAACAGGTCCTCGCGAAAGTGTTTTTCTTCCACCAGACGCTTGAGGTCGCGGTGGGTGGCGCAGATCAGCGCGACGTCCATGTCCTGCTCTTCGCCTGCACCCAGGGGCGCGACCTTGCGATCCTGCAGCACCCGCAACAACCGGGCCTGCAAAGCCAAAGGCATATCGCCGATTTCATCGAGGAACAAGGTGCCGCCATGGGCCTGCTGCAAACGCCCGACCATGCCGCCCCGGCGTGAACCGGTGAACGCGCCTTCACGATAGCCGAACAGTTCGGACTCGATCAGGCCTTCGGGAATGGCCGCGCAGTTCACCGCCACGAAGGGTTTGTCGCAGCGCGCTCCGGCCATGTGCAGGGCACGGGCGATCACCTCTTTACCGGTGCCGGTTTCGCCCAGCAACAAGACCGGCAGTTCATTGGCCAGGCCTTGACGGGCCATGCGCAAGGCACGGGCGTAGCGGGTATTGCTGCCGGCGAGCGCTTCCAGGTCCGGTTGCGCCTTGGCCGGTTTCGCGACAGTGCGCGGCGGGCTGCTGACGTTGATCGAGCGCTGCGGCGCGCGCAGGGTCTTGTAGAAGAATTCACCCTTGGCGGTTTGCAGGCTGCCGGCTCCACCCTGATGCAGACGCGCCAACAATTGCAGGCCGTCGACTCCGAGAAACTCTTCGCAGTGCCGACCGATCAGGGCCGAGCGCTCGGCGTGGAGCAACTGGCAGGCCTGGGCGCTGACCGCCAGGATCTGCCCGCCGAGGCTCACGGCCAGCAGGCCTTGCCACGGGGATTCCAGATATTGCCGACGGCTGTGGAAGGCCAGGACGATTTCGTCCGGATAACTGGCGTTGAACACCCGGCTTTCGATCTGGCTGACCGCCATGGCCAGCAGCGCAGTGCTGTCGTGGGCGCGGCCGAGCGGGCCTTCGCGGGTCAGGTCAAGGACGCCAAGAATGTCGCCCTGGGGGCAATGGATCGGCACCGAAGTGCAGGAAAAATCACTGAGGCGATCCAGGTAATGTTCGCCGCAATCGATCAGGGTCGGCCGGGCTTCCACCAGTGCCGTGCCCAGGGCGTTGGTGCCGCGAACCGCTTCGCTCCAGCAGGTGCCGAGGGTGATGTCCTGCAGGCCGCTGCCCTTGAGACGGTCGGCGCGGCCTTCGACGGCGAGGATGGTGGCGTCGGAGTTGGCGAGGATGATCAGCCCTTCCTTGCCCTGACGCTCGGCCAGGTAATCGATGGCCGGCAACGCAGCGTCGATCAACAAGCGGTTGCTGGACAGCAACACGTCGAGGCTGGCACTCGATTCCAGCGCCAGCTCATGCTTGGCATTGAAATGCACGCCATGGCTGAGACTGCGTCGCCACGAGGCATCGATTTCCGCACGCAGGACGCCATCCGGCACTTCGCCTTCCAGGTGCAACTTTTCCCGAGCCAGCCGGGCTTCGCGATGCAGTTTGGGGGAGTTTGTTTTTATTGGCGTCATCAAGCGCTCCGGGTCATCCACCCTGCGCCTTCATACGTCGGCGCCCTGGAGCAATCTTTACGTTAACGTCAGGGCTATGGCAAGTCCTGTGGCGAGGGGGCTTGCCCCCGTTCGGCTGCGCAGCAGTCGTAAACCGACGAACGTCGTATTTGCGGGAATACAAGGTCGCTAGTTTTGGGGCTGCTGCGCAGCCCTACGGGGGCAAGCCCCCTCGCCACAACTCAGAGCTGCCACACCTCGGCATTCACAAAAAACGCCCGGGCATTATCCTCCAGGCTCTCCAGGTGATACCCGCCCTCCTGCACAATCAGGCACGGCAACCCGAGGCTGCGAATGCGCTCACCGAGCACGGCAAACCCTTCGCGGGTCACCGCTACTTTGCTTTGCGGGTCCAGCTCGAAAATATCGAAGCCCAGGGACAGCACCAGCACCTCGGCGCCGAAGTCCTTCACCGCCTTCAGCGCTACTTCCAATTGCCCGAGAAAAACCGCCTCGCTGGCGCCATGGGCCATCGGCAGGTTGAGGTTGAAACCCTCGCCTGCACCGACACCACGCTCTTCGGCAAAACCTGCGACGCCCGGATAGAAGTTGGTCGGATCGCCGTGCACCGACACGTAGAGCACGTCATCGCGGTCGTAGAAAATCTCCTGAATACCCTGGCCGTGGTGCATGTCGGTATCCAGCACCGCTACCCGCGAAAAACCGGCGCGCAATACCTGCGCCGCCACCGCCGCGTTGTTCACATAACAGAAACCACCCGCCGCTTCGGCCCGGGCGTGGTGACCCGGTGGCCGGCACAGGGCATAGGCTGCCGGCTCGCCATCGAGCAAAGCCCGGGCACCGGCGATGGCGCTTTGCGCCGACCAGTAGGCCGAACGCCAGGTCTGCTCGCCCACCGGGCAACTGCCATCGGCCAGATAGCGCGCCGCTTGCGCGAGAATTCCGCGCAGGGCATTGGGTTCGCGGACAAAGATGTTCGACATCACCTCGTCGCCCCAATCCTCGGGAATCTCTTTCCAGCGCTGATGGGCTTCCTGCAGGAACGCCAGGTACGGTGCCCCATGCACCGCCAGCAGCGGAGCGAGACCGGCATCGGCCGGTTGTTCAACGGTAAAACCCAACGCGTGAGACGCCTGCACCAGGCGCTGCGCACGCTCCGGCACTTCCTGCGGCGTACGCATCTGGCCACGGGAATAGTAGCTGCGTGGATGGTGGAGCAATTGTTCGGGATGGAAAAAACTGCGCATGGAGTGAATACCTGTCAGTTAACGTAGATCCTGGAATCGAGCACGCCCAAATGTGGGAGCGGGCTTGCTCGCGAAGAGGGGGGGTCAGTCGACATCAATGTTGTTTGACACGACGCCTTCGCGAGCAAGCCCGCTCCCACATGGGAATTGTGTTTATTCAACGATTACTGCGCGGGCCAACACGGCATTGAGCAACACATCGGTGCCCTGGCGCACATCCTCGGGCAGCACATCTTCCGCTTCGTTATGGCTCAGGCCGCCCACGCACGGGATGAACACCATCGCTGTCGGGCAGTACCGCGCCAGGTGGATCGCATCATGTCCGGCGCCGCTGACAATCGATTGCTGAGCGTAGCCCAGGGCGTCCACGGCCTGTTGCACCGCCGCCACGCAGCCCACGTCGAACGGCGTCGCCGGGCTGATCCAGTGCGGGGTGATCGCCAGTTTCAAACCGCGAGCGTCGGCAATCGCCTGAAGCCGCGCACGGACCTGTTGTTCCATGGTCTCGATGGTTTCATCACGGTGATGACGCAGGTCGACGGTGAAGTTCACCAGCCCCGGAATGGTGTTGCGCGACGATTTGTTGATGCTCAATTCACCGACCGTGGTCAGGCCTTCGGGGGCGAAGTCCGCCGCCAGGCCTTCGATGGCCTGGATCATCTGCGCCACGCCGTACAAGGCGTCCTTGCGCAGCGGCATAGGCGTGGTGCCGGCGTGGGCCGCCATGCCTTCGACCCGTACGTCGAGCCAGCGAATCGCCTGGCCGCCACTGACGACGCCGATGCTCTTGGCGTTGTCTTCGAGGATCGGCCCTTGCTCGATGTGGGCTTCAAAGTACGCATCCACCGCGCCGCCGAACGGGCGCTCGCCGGCATAACCGGTACGTTGCAGCGCCTCGGCGACGCTGATCCCATCGATATCGCGCACCGCCAGCGCAGCGTCCAGATCCATGATCCCGGTGAACACCGCCGAGCCGAACATGGCCGGGGTGAAGCGTGCGCCTTCTTCGTTGGTCCACACCGCCACTTCCAGCGGCTTGCGGGTCTGGATGCCCAGATCGTTCAGGCAGCGCACCACTTCCAGGCCGGCGAGCACGCCGTACACGCCGTCGAAACGCCCGCCTTCGGGCTGGGTGTCGAGGTGGCTGCCCATCATCACCGGCGCGGCATCAGGATCGGTGCCGGCGCGGCGGGCAAACAGGTTGCCGATGGCATCCACGCTCAGGGTCATGCCGGCTTCGCGGCACCAGTGGGCAAAGAGTTCCCGACCGGCCTTGTCCTCGTCGCTCAGGGCCAGGCGGCAGCTGCCGCCACGGGCGGTGGCGCCGATTTCGGCCATCGCCATCAGACTCGCCCAGAGGCGTTCGCCATTGATCTTCAACATGTGTTTCTCCAGGAAAATTCAGGGGTCAGGCCTTGGCCAGTTCCAGGCGTTCAGCGCTGGCATGCCGACGGGCAAGGGACAGCACACACAGCAGCGAAGTCGCGGCGATCAGGCTGTAGAACACCGCCATCGGCCACCACTGGCCGACGAACCTGTGTGCCAGCAGCGTGCCGATCAGTGGCGTCAGGCCACCGGCCACAGCGCCGCAAATCTGGTACGCCAGAGAGATCGCGGTGTAGCGCACACGGGTCTCGAACATGCCGCTGACGTAGCCGGCGATCACCGCGTAGAACGACGCCATGCACACCACCGCCAACGCAATGCCGAGGATGATCAGCGGCGCCTGGGCCGAACTGACCAGCACGAACATCGGGTACGGCGAAGCCATCGCCAGCAGCGACACCAGGCACAGGAAGCGGGTGGCGCCAATCTTCTCGGCGACCCAGGCCGCCAGCGGTTGGATGCAGAACTGGATGATCGCGACGACAAACAGACACTCAAGGATCAGCGAGCGCGGCAGTTCCAGTTGCTGAGTGGTATAGGCGATCATGAAGGTGTTGGTGAAATACACCCCGGCGATCCCCAGGGTGTTGGCGCCGATGCACAGCAACAATGGACGCCACGCGGTGCGCAGCACTTCCATGACCGGCGCCTGCTCCTTGCGTTTGTTTTTGCTCGCCAATTCGCGGCTGGCAAGAAACTCCGGCGACTCATTGACCCCCAGGCGAATCGCCAGGCCCACCAGCAGCAACAGCGAACTGGCGAGGAACGGCAGGCGCCAGCCCCAGCTCATCAGGTCTTCTTCCGGCAGACGGGTGACGGCGCTGAAGGCCAGCAGCGACAGGATCAAACCCGCCGGGCTGCCCAGTTGCGCAAACGAGGCGAAGAAATTGCGCCGGCCTTTCGGCGCATGCTCGCCGGCCATCAACACCGCCCCGCCCCACTCGCCACCCACGGCAATGCCCTGGACGATGCGCAACAGAATCAGCAGCACCGGGGCAGCGGCGCCGATTTGCGCGTAAGTCGGCAGCAAGCCGATGCACACCGTGACCACGCCCATCATCAACAAGGTGATGATCAGCGACTTCTTGCGGCCGATGCGGTCACCGATATGACCGAAGACAATCCCGCCCAACGGCCGCGCAAAGAAACCCACGGCGAAGGTGCCGAAAGCGGCCATGGTGCTGAACAGCTTGTCGTCCGAGGGGAAGAACAGCGCACCGAATACCAGCGCGGCGGCGGTGGCGTAGATATAAAAGTCGTACCACTCGATCATGGTGCCAATGAAGGCAGCGGCGGCCGCACGGCGCGGCTGGGACGAAGCTTGAGGCTTCATGGGTCGGGCTCCTTTGGTTATTTTTCTGGCAGGAGAGAAACGGCAAATCCGCGGCGCTCTGGCGGCGCCGGTCTGGGGATGATTTTTCGTTCCGGGACCATGATTAGTCAATTTTCTATTTATTATTCGAAGTATTACTTAAGCTTATAATTGAGAGCGACAGTCGAACGCGGTGTGCAACGCACAGGCGTTGAGCAGAATGTAAACGTGGGTCTGCAATGTCAGTTACAGGTCGCGGCTCTTCTCGACAGGCAGCAATCGATCAAAAGCGAACCCTTATCGGCCTGGGGTCGCTTAGGACTCTTCAAAATGATGCCGCAACAATGGCATCTCTCGCTAATAGCCAACGTAGACAGGTTCTCGCCCAGAAAACCCCTTCCGGCCAGCGCTATAAGTAGCAAGCTATTTGTTAATGAAAGTCTGAAGTATTCATTTGAACTTTCAGATTCTTTCAGTGCGCGGCCTGTGCCTAACATCGACTCCACAGCGAACCAGCCTCTTGGCAGTCTGGCTCCGTCGAAGTGCATTTGCAGTAGGCCTTGGGATTTTTGAGGATCACCGATGAAGCTGGAAATTTTTCGCACGCTGTGGGGTTACACCGCCAGCAAGGCTCAGGCACTCGAGGAGTTGCTGCAAGCGGGCTTTGATGGCATGGAAGCACGCCTGCCACTGGACGCCCGTGAACGGACCGAGTTTGGCGCCTTTCTCCAGGCCAATCGCCTGGGCTATATCAGCACAGTCTTCACCGCGTATGACGTGCTGCCGGACCAGTCGGCGTCCCCCGCCATTCACCTCAATGACCTCGACCAGAAACTCGCCTGGGCCGCTGAACTCGGCCCACGCTTCGTCAACGTGCTGGCGGGCAATGACCGCTGGTCCTTGCCACAGCAAGTGGAGTTTTTCGGCCAGGCGCTGGATCTGGCGCGCAAGCACGGCCAGGTCTGCAGTTTCGAAACCCACCGTTCGCGTTCGCTGTTCAACCCCTGGGTGACCCTGGAGTTGATCCGGCAACTGCCCGATCTGTTGTTCACCAGTGACATCAGCCACTGGGTCGTGACCTGCGAACGCCTGTTGAATGACCCGGCCGATGACCTGAGCGCTTTCATCGAGCGGGTTCACCATATCCAGGCCCGGGTCGGTTACGACCAGGGCCCGCAGGTTCCGCACCCGGCGGCCCCCGAATATGCAAGGGAACTGGCCTTCCACCAGCAGCACTGGGAAAGCATCTGGCGCTCGCAGCAAGCCCGCGGTTACCAGGTCAGCACCCTGACCCCGGAATTCGGCGCCGACGGCTACCTGCATCATTTGCCCTTCACCAATGTCCCGGTCGCCGACCTGTGGTCGTTGAACGTGTGGATGGGCCAGACCGAGCGCGAACACTTCGACCGTTTCAGCCACTCAAGCCATCCTTAGGGAGCCGATGCGTCATGCCTGACAATAAAAACAACAGCGCCAGCACTGACACACACAAAGCCAACTTCAACAGCATCCCGGTGGTCAATATCGCCGGTCTGTTCAGCGTTGAACTGGAACACCGCCTGGCCGTGGCCGAACAATTGGGGCGCGCCGCCAGCGAGGTCGGGTTCCTCTACATCACTGATCACGGTATCGACCCGCAACTGATCGCCAACCTGCGCCAGGCGGCCAAGGACTTTTTCGACCAGCCCTTCGACACCAAGATGCAGCACTACATCGGCACCTCCCAAACCCACAAGGGATTTGTGCCCGAAGGCGAAGAGGTCTATTCCAAGGGCAAGCCGGACCACAAGGAAGCCTTTGACGTCGGCTTCGAAGTCCCGGCCGATGACCCGCTGGTGCTGACCAACACGCCATTGCTGGGGCCCAATGACTGGCCGCAGCTGCAAGGTTTCAAGGCGTCGGTGCAGGCCTACTATGAAGCCATCTTCGCCTTGGGCCGGCGCCTGTTCGGCGGCTTCGCCCTGACCCTGGGCCTGGAAGAAAACTACTTCGACAGCCTGGTCACCCGTCCGCCGTCCAAGCTGCGCCTCATCCACTACCCCTTCGACGGTGCCGCCCATGACGCACCGGGTCTTGGAGCCCATACTGATTACGAGTGTTTCACCATCCTTTTGGCCGACAAACCAGGCCTTGAGGTGATGAACAACCTTGGCCAATGGATCGATGCACCACCGATTGCCGATGCCTTTGTGGTCAACATCGGCGACATGCTGGAAGTGATGACCGCAGGCGCATTCGTAGCCACCGCGCACCGGGTGCGCAGCGTGAAGGAGGAGCGTTATTCCTTTCCGCTGTTTTATGCCTGCGACTATCACACCCAGATCAAACCACTGCCCGGGTTCGCACAGGCAGGCAACGACTACGAAGAAATCACCATCGGCGAACACATGTATGGCCAGGCGCTGCAGACCTATCAGTATCTGCGCCAGAGGGTGGCCAACGGGGAAGTTCAACTGCCAGGCAAGGCACGCAAGCCCGCCAGTTTCGGACATTTGAAAAATCAGGCTCAACCGTCCTGATTGAAGTTTTCAGCTAACCCCCTACCTACGCCGGAGTCAGTACATCATGAAAAACAATAAGAAGAACCTTTTGAGCCTGGCTGTGTTGGCAGCCGGTATGTTCGGTGCCTCGGTGAGCATGGCCGCGGCAGACACGTTCAAGGTCGGCATGGAGATCACCTACCCTCCCTTTGAGTCCTATGACAAGGACAAAAACGTGGTGGGTTCGGACCCCGAACTGGCCACGGCACTGGCCAAGCACATGAACGCCAAGGTGGAGTTCGTCGACACCAAGTTCCCGAGCCTGATCCTGGGCTTGAACTCCGGCAAGTACGACGCAGTCATTTCCGGCATGTACATCACGCCTGAGCGTCAGACTCAGGCCCAGACCATCGCCTACGCCAACACCGGTGCCGCGGTCATGGTGCCCAAGGGCAGCGAGATCAATGCGAAGAAGCCTGAAGACCTGTGCGGCCTGAAACTGGGCCTGGAACAGGGCACCACCTGGGTCAAGGAATTCAAGAAGCTCTCCGACGACTACTGCGTGCCGAACAACAAAGGCGCCATCACCGTCAGCGAGTACCCTTCGGCCCCCGAAGTGACCCAGGCCTTGTTGTCCAGGAACATTCAGGCCCAGGTTGAAATCGCCGGCGCGGCAAAAATGATCGCGGAAAAGACCAACGGCCGGGTAGTGATCACCACCGAGCATCCGATTTATCAGCAAACCCTGGGCATCTTCGTCAAAAAAGGTAACGACGAAACCTTCCAGGCCGTGCAAAAGGCCTTCGAGGAGAGCAAAAAGAGCGGTGAATACGCCGCAATTCTCCAGAAATATGGCTTGGAAGAACCGACTGCCAATTAAGAACCTGTCCTTGTAGTCTGGTCATCTGCCTCCCCTGCACCGGGGCGGCAGATCGAGGTGCCCCATGCAATTCGATTGGTCATATTTCCTGTCCCTGTTCTCCCTGCCGGACTTCTGGAAGGCCTGCGTAACGGTGGTCCAGCTCAGCGCCCTGGCCTGGTTCATCGGCATGCTGCTGGGTTTTGTCCTGGCCACGGCCAAGCTGTCCCACACGCCCTTGCTGCGCATTCCCGCAGCGGTCTACATCTGGTTCTTCCGCAGCATTCCGTTACTGGTGCTGGTGGTCTTCGTCTACAACCTGCCGCAATTGTTTCCCGGTAGCGGACCGATTCTGTCCAACCCCTTCTACTCGGGCCTGCTGGCCCTGGTGGTCACCGAAGCGGCGTACATGGCGGAAATCCATCGTGGTGGCCTGATCTCCGTGGCCAAAGGCCAGAAGGAAGCCGGGCGCGCCCTGGGTGTCGGCCTGTTCGGCATGCAACGCTTGATCGTGATCCCCCAGGCATTCCGTATTTCGCTGCCCACGCTGATCAATGAATACATCACGGTGGTCAAGCTGACATCGCTGGTCTCGGTCATCTCCCTGACCGAAATCCTCACGGTCGGCCAACGCCTCTATGCCACCAACTTTCTGGTCATGGAAACCCTGGCGGCAGTAGGCGTCTATTACGTGTTGATCGTCACCGTGTTCGGTTTTTTCCTGCAGCGCCTGGAGCGCTACCTGGACCTGAACTTCCGCAAGCCTCACACACTCGACGCGGCCGCCATAGCCAACTTCAGGGCCAGCGCCGAAGCGTTGCCCGACACTGCGCGCAAAGCGGCAGGCAACAATGCGACGCCCATCCTGCAACTGAAGAACATCCAGAAAAGCTATGGCACCCACAAGGTGCTGCTGGGTATCGACCTGAATGTCGAATACGGCCAGGTGGTCTCGGTCATCGGGCCATCCGGCTCCGGCAAGACGTCGCTGATTCGCACCGTCAACGGCCTGGAAACCATCGATACCGGCGACATTCTGTTGTTCGGCGAAAAATTCATCGAAGCGTCGGACAAACCCAACAGCACCCGCCTGCGCAAAGGCGTGCGGCACATCGGCATGGTGTTCCAGAACTTCAACCTGTTCCCGCACCGCACCATTCTCGACAACGTCACCCTGGCGCCCCGTTACCATGGCCAGCCGGGCGAGCTGAGCGAACATCGTGCCTATGCGCTACTGGACAAGGTCGGCCTGCTGGCCCATGCCCACAAGTACCCGCACCAGCTCTCCGGTGGGCAGCAACAGCGTGTGGCGATCGCTCGAGCCCTGGCGATGGAACCGCAGATCATGCTGTTCGACGAGCCGACCTCGGCCCTCGACCCGGAACTGGTCAACGACGTGCTGAACGTGATCCGCGACCTGGCCAAAGAGGGCATGACCATGCTGATCGTGACCCACGAAATGGACTTTGCCATGTCGATATCCGACCGGGTCGTATTCATGGAGAACGGTAATATCCAACTGGATGCCGCACCTGAAACCATACGATGCGATGCCGAAGGAGAACGAGTGCGGCGCTTCATGGGCATCAGTGCTCGATCGCCAAGCCGGTCTGCAACGGTGGATCATGCATGAATAGGCAACCACTTTCTTTGAGCATTCTTATTTCAGGAAAACGCACATGAATCTGGGAATAGCAGGACGCTGGGCGCTGGTATGCGCCGCCAGCAAAGGTCTGGGCAAAGCCTGCGCGCAGGCACTCGTCCATGAAGGCGTGAACGTGGTGATCACCGCACGCGGCGAGCACACGCTCAATGAAACAGCCCGTGAGCTCAGAGCGCTAAATCCTGAAGTGACGGTCATCGCCGTAGCCGGAGACATTTCGACGGCCGAGGGTCGGGCGGCAGCGCTCATGGCCCATGAGCATTTCGATATCTTGATCAACAACGCTGGAGGCCCTCCCCCCGGGGATTTTCGCGAATGGAATCGCGACGCCTGGCTCAAGGCGCTGGATGCCAACATGCTGACGCCTATCGAGTTGATCAAGGCAACGGTAGACGGTATGGCGGCACGTGGATTTGGTCGAATCATCAACATCACGTCGAGTGCCGTGAAGTCCCCTATCGAAAGCCTGGGCCTGTCCAATGGCGCGCGCAGTGGTCTGACAGGTTTTATCGCAGGGCTTGCCCGGCAAGAAAACATCGCCAGTCGCAATGTGACGATCAACAACCTGCAACCAGGCTCATTCGACACCGATCGACTGCGTGACAACCTGGTCGCTGCTGCCCAGGAGACGGGGCAGGACAGCGAGGAATTCCTTGGCCAATGCCGTAGCGAAATTCCTGCCAAACGCTTCGGCTCACCCGAAGAGTTCGGTGCGCTGTGTGCCTTCGTTTGCAGCAACCATGCGGGCTACCTGACCGGGCAGAACCTGTTGATCGATGGAGGGGCCGTTCGCTCCAGCCAATAATGGGCTAGGGTTATGCAGGTATACCTGGGCAATCAGGCTGGAGTTCGTGGCCTCGCCCGGGTGAGTATTGCTGATCAGGGTTTACGCGCAATGATCACCTGACTTTTCGCCACCACGGCATCCAGCGCCTGCTTGATCTGTGCGCCCCGTGGCGAAGCCAGGATCGCCTGCCAGGTATCCGCCCAGTGGTTGAGCAACGGATGGTCCGGGTTGCTGAAATCGACCTTGGCTTCCCAGAACAACAGCATCCACATCGACCAGTAGAACCCGTACTGGCTGTGGCTGATCACTTCCAGGCCGGCATCGCTGACCATGGCCTTGAACTGCTCTTCGCTGATGATGCGGATGTGGTTGGGCTTCTGAAAATACTCGGCCGCCGCGATATCTTTTTGCAAGTCCTCGGAGCTGGGGTGCGGGACGCTCAGCAGATACAACGCGCCCGGTTTGCCGACGCGTACCAGTTCAGCGAGGAACTGCGCCGGATCGTCCACGTGTTCGATGACCTCGGTCGACACCACCCGCGTGGCGGTCGCATCGGCAATCGGTAGCGGGTTGCAGTCGGTGACATGGCATTCGACGTCGCGGGCCGGTGTATCGCTCAGGCGCAGGCGGGTCGCTTCAACCTTGGCCGCGTCGATATCGGCGATGATGATCTTCGCCCCGCGCATCCCGCAGAAATGCACGTTGCCACCGTCGCCGCAGCCAACATCCAGCAGCGTGTCCTCGGGGGTCACCGGGAATCCGCTGAACAGTTCTCCGGTCTGCTGATTGAACCAGCCGCTGAGCATCGCATCGTGCAGGCCGAGCATGTAAGGGTCGACTTTCTCCGCCACTGGCGCCGCGGGCGGGGTCTCTGGCTGCACAGGCGCGGGCGTGCCCGCCGTGAGTTTCTTCAAAAGGCTCAGCATGAGGTGGCTCCAGAGGATGTGACGGCTGTTCGGGAAGTGCCCAGGCGTTTGACCAGCGAGGCGCCGCGATTGCGCATGGGCATTTCGATGACGCGATAGTTGAGTTCGCTCAGCAGCACGATCAGGCCGCCAGCCATCAGCAACATCAAGATCGGATGGCCAGCCGGACTGGGCAGCCCGGCAGCCTGCAAACGGAAAATGAATTCACGAACCAGCAAATAGGCCGGGATATGGATCAAGTAAATCCCGTAGGAACGGCTGCCGACCCACGTCATCAGGTTTTTGAACACGCCGCGCGGCAACAGGTAATCGCGGTTGTAAGAAGCGATCCAGACCAGCAGCGCGCACAGCACCGCAATCACGCCGATCCGGTAAGAGGTGAAGGTGAAACGATCCGTTGCCAGGAAGCTGAGCAGCAACGACAGCGCGATCAATGCGGCAACGCCCGCCCATGGACGACGCAAGAATTTTGGCTCCCAGCGCAGGTACGACGGTTGTGTACTCCACATCGCCAACAGCACGCCAAGGGCCAGCGCATCGGTGCGCACTACCATCAGGATCGGTGTACGCAAGGTGAACAATTGCACCGCAACCAGCGCCAGTAACGCCCACACCAGGTGCTTGCGAAACAGCACGATCATCAACGGAAACAGCAGGTAGAACTGCTCTTCCAGCGACAGGCTCCAGTACACGAAGCTGGTGCCGTACTCGTAGTGATAAAAACTGTCGGCAAAGCGGAAATTGGCGTATTGGGCGATGCCGGCCAGGGTCGCCTGAATGTTCGCGTGCAGGGTGCCGAACGCGCCGGAGCGGTTGAGAAAAAGGCACGCCAGCAACATCAGCGCCAGCCATAACCAGGCTGAAGGGAGCAATCGAAAGGCCCGTCTCAACCAGAAATTACGCGTCTGTTGCCAATATTCCTGACGCGTTGTGCAACGGCGCAAGGCCGGGATCAGGCTGCGGGCAATGACGAAGCCCGAGATCGCGAAAAACAGATCCACGCCCCACCACGGCTGACCGTACAGCGTGATGGCTTGCAACAACGGCACGGTCGCCGCGAACAGGCTGTCCTGCAGGTGATGAAACAGCACGCCGAGCACCGCAATGCCGCGCAGCAACTCGATGTCCATGATCCGTTTTTCGTTGCTCATGCGTCCTCCTGGACATGAGGTTTGCGAGCAATGATCACCTGGCTCTTGGGCATGAACTGATCCAGCATCTGCTTGATCGCCAACCCGTCGGGCTGGGCCAGCAAGTCCTGCCAGGTTTTCGCCCAGCTCTCCATCAGCGGCGGATACGGCGCCTGAATCCGGTCGCGAACCGCGCCACCCAATTCACGCCCGGCAGCCCGTTCGCTGGCCCAGAAAAAAATCATGCCCATGACCCAGAAAAAACCGGACGCCTGGCGATGCTCGATGACCAGGCCCGCGTCTTCCACCAGCGCGGCGAATCGCTCGGGGCTGAAAATCTGTACGTGATTGGGCGATTGGAAATAGCTGGCCGGAGCGATGCCTTTCTGCAAATGTTCGCCTACCGGGGACGGTACGCTCAGCAGGTACAGCGCGCCGGGGCGACCCATGCGCACCAGTTCGGCCATGAAGGGTTCTGGCTGATCGATGTGTTCCAGTACTTCCATGCACACGACTTTGCTGGCGCAGCCCTCGGCCAATGGCAGCGGCAAACTGTTGCTGACCAGCCCCAGGCTCGGCTTGTCTGATTGCGCCGCCACTTGTCGGGCAAGCTCGCGGACCTTGTCGTGTTCACTGTCGGTGAAAATCACCGAAGCGCCCTGGCGGACCGCGAACAAAGTCGCCACGCCTTCACCGCAGCCAACATCCAGCAAGGTGTCGTCGGCGGTGATGGCAAACCCCTTGAGCAATTCACCGCTGTCGCCGAGAAACCAGCCGTCGAGCAGGGCATCGTACAAACCGATGTCCCTGGGCGAGACCCGCGTTTCTGGAGGGGCGACCGCTACCGGTGCGGGCCGCAACTTCGCAAGCAGGCGCCGAATCATGTGCCCGACGCTTGTGCGCAGTTTGCTTCACGCCGTTGCAGCAACTGCTCGAACACCGCCTTCAGGCGCTGTTCGGCAACGGCCTGGCTGCAGAACCCCTGAAGGCTGCGCACGGCATGGGCCGACATTCGCTGATAGCGCTCGACGTCCTGCCTGGCGACGTCATGGCTGGCGGAAAATGCCGTACACAGTGAGTCCCAATCCGTGACGTAACGCAGGGTACGATACGCTGCGCGAGGATCGTGGGGCCAGGATGTCAGTTCGTCGGTGCCTTCGACGATGAACGCGTTGTCACGGTCGATGTAGTCGGCCATGGCGGTGTTCAGCGGCGCAATGGCCGGCTTGCCGCAGGACATGAACTCCATCAACGGCAGGCATTGCCCTTCGCCGTAGGAGCAGTTGACGACGTAACTGGTGGCCTCGACCAGGCGCTCGTAGTCGATGTCGGACAGAAAGCCGTGGATCAGCACAATGCGGCACTGGTAGGACTGATTCTTGTAGACGTGGTGCAGCATGTCGTTCAAAGCGTTGGCGATGTCATGGTGCGTGAGCTTGAGCACCAGGGTCGCGTCGGGCGTGTCGCGAAAGGCAGTGCAAAATGCACTGATCATGTCCTTCCAGTTCTTGCGTCCGTCGTAGGGATTGAATACCGAGGTGTAGACCACGCCCTCGAGCACCAGCTCACAATCGCGCGGCGGTTGGTCGAAGGCGATCGGCGTGCCTTCGCGCAAACGTTCGGGGCCGTAGGGGCGCAAGTCCGTGGTACGACTGTCGATCAACAGCCCGCGCAGGTTCAGGCGCGTGGGGCCCACGACCGGACGCTTGTCCAGAAGCTCGCCACGGGCGGCAAAACGGTCCCAGACAGGTGCTGCGATAGCACTGATCGGGTAATCGGGGCCCATCACATCGCGTACGGCATTCACGGTAAAACTGGAGTGGGTGATCGCCGTCCCGCAGGAACCCAACACCGTCCGCCAGTCATGCCGTGGTTCGCCCTGCCAGCTCTCGGTGGGAATGGTGCTGAACTCCCAGGCGAACACCGGAATCGTCGGGCACGCGTAGTGGACCGGCGTGCGATGCGGCGGGGAGAAGGACAGGAACACGCAGTCTTCGCCCCGGCTCAGGCAATCGAAATACAACCGATCGACCAGCTCGTCCGGGTTGCTGACCTCGATCACCTGCCCCAGCCGTTCGAGCACCGGGCGGAATTCCTTGAGGACGAAGTAATAGCTGTACTCGGGCCGCCCAAGATTCTGCTGGATGTTGCTCTTGTTGGTTTCCGAATGAATGATGATCAGCACGATGCAGCCCCCGTTTCGGCAACCACCGGCACGACGTCACGGGCAGGTTCCTGTTTGAAGAACAGCGCCAGCCGCTGCTGCACCGGCGCGAAGCTGCAGTACTGGTGCATGCGTTCGCTGGCCGCGTCCGCCATGGCCTGCCAGGCGTCCGGCTGATTTTTTGCCATCGCGTAGCTGTTCTCATAAGCCGTTTTCAACGACCCCCAGTCCGGACGGTGGCGCAATGTGCGGTACAGGATGCGCGCGTCTTCCGGCCAGATCGTCGGCTCCTGGCTGGACTTGACGATGAAAGCCACACGCTCGTCGATGTAGTCGCGCATCGCCGTGTGGTTCGGGGCGATGACAGGCCGGGCGCAGGACATGAACTCCATCAGCGGCAGGCACAAGCCTTCGCAACGTGAAGCGTTGACGTAGTAACTCGCCGCGCCATAAAGCCGGGCGAACTGCTCGTCCTGCAGATAACCGTGCATGACCACCACGCGACAGGCGAAGGGCGAGAGCTGGGACAGCAAGGTCATGAGCTCGACGTAATAGGTCGACAGGTCGTTCTGGGTCATCTTCAACACGAGCGTGGCGTCTTGCACATCACGCAACGCCCAGCAGAACGCCGTGATCAGGTGATGCCAGTTCTTGCGACCATCATCGGGGTTGAACACGCTCACGTAGATGACGCCATCGACCTCGATTTCCACCGTTTCGCTGGTGTCGGGGTAAGCCGCCTGCGGATGTTCGTCCTGCACGGAAGCTTTGCTGATTGCCGGCTCATCCGGCGCGGGCGCCTCGCTGATGACAGGTTCATCCGCCACGGGCGCTTCGCTGACTGCGTGTTCAACCGGCAACACTTGAGGTGTCCGAAATCTGGCCAGCCATGGGCGAACCGCATCCGGCACCAGATCGCGAACGGCTTCGCGATACCACAACAGCAGGTAATGTCTGGTTATGAAGAGGCGTCGACGCAGGGTCAACGGCGGCACCGGAGGTTCAGGTTCAGGTTCAGGCTCGGGTTCGGGTTCGGGTTCGGGTTCCGGCTCGGACTCGGGCTCGGCGATTTCCTGCGGCGGTTGCTCGATGATCGGCGCGATCAAACCATCGGCGGACAACCCCATCGAGCGGCTGTCCAGGATGCAACCCTTGATCTGCAACGTGGCACCCGCGTTCACCGGCGTACCGGGATATTGCTGGCGGATGTCGGCGAAGCGTTCCCACAAAGGCGTCGGCAGCACCAGCACCGGGAAGTCATCGCCCAGGGTCCGGCGGATGGCTTCGGCGGTGTGGGTGGACAAGGTGATCACTCGCCCCAGACGTGCCAGTGTCTGGCTCCAGTCCTGACGCGGATCGTTGTCCCAGTGCTCGGCGGGAATGGTATCGAACTCCCAGGCGACCACGCACACCATCGGGCATTGCAAGTCGGTGGGGGTCTTGTGCGGTGGCGCGAACGAAATGAACAGGCAGTCCTGACCGGCCTGCTGCAACTGCCGATACAGCGGATCGACCTCGGCGGCCGATGACACCACATGCACCGGCCCGAGGCTTTCAAAGAGCGGTCGATACGCCTTGAGCACGAAGTAGTAACTGTACTCGGGACGGCCGAGACTCTGGCTGATGGAGCTGTCGTTGACGTCGGAGTAAAGAATAAAATTCATGGCATCCCACGGTGACACCGCCATCCCGGCAGCCTCACGCTATGACGGGGAGGATACGGTTCGAGTCCGTGTTTACTGGCGCTCGTCCATCGTCTTCCTGCCCGTCTTCGTTCTTGTTTTAGTGGTCAGTTTCTCGCAGTTTCGAAGCGACGCTGCCGAACCCCGGGTAATCGTGACGAGGGGCATTCTAACCACATCCGTTGAGGATTCGTGAACCGCCCGACGAGAATAAATCAGGCTACGCAGACGAGAACTGATCAGTCACGGTTGGACCTGTTGAAATTGCCGAGCAAATGGCACAGATTGGCTACCAAACAACTACAACAAAACATTTCATCTGTCTTACGAGCGATCCTGTTGATTCGTGAGACCCTTCCATTAAGCCAGTAGGAAATGGATGAAATGTATGACCGGGGGTCGCTGTTGAAAAAACGTCTGTTTGTCACGGGTCTGACTGGATTCGTAGGACAACACATCCAATCGCGTTTGCAGGCTGACGCCTCGGAATGGGAACTGCTGCCTGTTCCCGGCCGCTACGATCTTGCCGCGCCGGACAGCCTCGAAGGCTTGTGGCCGGTCATGCCCGATGCGGTGATCCACCTGGCCGGCCAGACGTTCGTCCCGGAGGCTTTTCGTGATCCGACCGGTACCCTGAATATCAATCTGCTGGGCACCCTGAACCTGCTGCAGGCCCTCAAGGCGCGCGGCTTCAGCGGCACGTTCCTGTACGTCAGCTCCGGCGATGTCTATGGCCAGGTCGCTGAAGAGCATCTGCCCATCACTGAATTGCAACCACCCTGCCCGCGCAATCCCTATGCCGTCAGCAAACTGTCGGCGGAGTTCCTGAGTTTGCAATGGGGCCTGAGCGAAGGCTGGCCCGTACTGGTCGCCCGCCCGTTCAACCACATCGGTACCGGGCAGAAAGACAGCTTCGTCATCGCCAGCGCCGCACGTCAGATCTGCCGGATCAAGCAAGGACTGCAAGGGCCACAACTGGAGGTCGGGGACATCGACGTCACGCGCGATTTCCTCGATGTCGGGGACGTGGTCTCGGCCTACCTGGCATTGCTGGAAAAAGGTACGCCGGGGCAGGTCTACAACATTTGCTCGGGGCGCGAGCAGAGCATTCGCAGTTTGATCGAACAACTGGCAGATCTTGCCCAGGTCGATCTGCAACTGGTCCAGGACCCTGCGCGACTTCGCCGCGCGGATCAGCGACGTGTGTGTGGCAGCCCTGCCAGGCTGACCCAAACCACCGATTGGAAGCCTGAAATCACAACACAACAATCCCTGCGGGCGATCCTGTCCGACTGGGAGAAGCGAGTACGACAAGAATGACTAAAAGTGCATTGATCACAGGTATCACCGGCCAGGATGGCGCTTATCTGGCGAAACTGTTGCTCGACAAGGGCTACAAAGTCCACGGCCTGGTGGCGCGTCGCAGCAGCGACTCGCGCTGGCGCCTGCGCGAGATGGGGGTCGAGGCGGACATCGTCTACCTGGACGGCGACATGGCCGATGCCTGTTCAGTGCAGCGCGCGGTGATCAAATCGGCGCCGGACGAGATCTACAACCTTGCCGCACAAAGCTTTGTCGCGGCTTCCTGGGATCAACCGGTGACCACCGGCATCGTCGACGGCCTGGGCGTTACCCACCTGCTCGAAGCGATCCGTCAGTTCAGCCCGCACACGCGTTTCTACCAGGCGTCCACCAGCGAAATGTTCGGCCTGATCCAGGCCGAGCAGCAGGACGAGAACACCCCCTTCTATCCGCGCAGCCCTTATGGCGTGGCCAAGCTGTACGGCCACTGGATCACCGTGAACTACCGCGAAAGCTTCAACCTGCACGCCAGCAGCGGCATTCTGTTCAACCATGAATCACCGTTGCGCGGCATCGAGTTCGTGACGCGCAAAGTCACCGACGCCGCCGCCCGCATCAAGCAGGGCAAGCAGCAGGAACTGTGCCTGGGCAACATCGACGCCAAGCGCGACTGGGGCTTTGCCGGGGACTACGTCGAAGCCATGTGGCTGATGCTGCAACAGGACAAGCCCGATGACTTCGTGGTGGCCACCGGCGTCACCACCACCGTGCGCGAGATGTGCCGGATCGCCTTCGATCACGTGGGCCTGAACTACCGCGACTTCGTGAAGATCGACCCGGCGTTCTTCCGCCCGGCCGAAGTCGAAGTGCTGCTCGGCAACCCGGCCAAGGCCCAGCGTGTGCTGGGTTGGAAACCAAAAACCGACCTGGATACCTTGATCCGCATGATGATGGATGCGGACATGAAACGCGTCGCCAAGGAGTAGGCCATGCTGATTCCCGTGATTCTCTCCGGCGGTGCCGGGACAAGGTTGTGGCCGGTGTCGCGTGAAGGCCATCCCAAACCGTTCATGGCATTGCCCGACGGCCAGTCGCTGCTGGGCAAGACCTATCGGCGTGCCGCGGACCTGCTCGACGGCTGGGGCGATATCGTCACGGTGACCAACCGCGAGTACTACTTCCAGAGCAAGGATCATTTTCGGGACGCGCACCTTGGCCGCCATCGCGGACACTTCCTGCTGGAGCCGACCGGGCGCAACACGGCGCCGGCCATTGCCGCCGCCGCCCTCTCCCTCCAGGCCCTGCATGGTGACGACGCGATCATGCTGGTCATGCCCGCCGACCATCTGATCGTCAATGTCGACGCATTGAAGGACGCAGTCGAGCATGCCGTGGCATTGGCCAGGCGCGGTCACCTGGTGACCTTCGGTGTCGTGCCGACCGCTCCGGAAACCGGGTTTGGCTACATTGAAGCCGGCACATCGCTGGACGATAAAGGCGCTGCCAGCGTGCGGCGCTTCGTCGAAAAACCCGACCTGCAAACCGCGACGCATTACCTGGAAAGCGGCAACTTCCTGTGGAACTCCGGGATGTTCTGCTTCTCGGTCGCCAGCCTGCTGGCCGAACTGCAAACCCATGCTCCCGACTTGCTGGAGCAGGCGCAGACCTGCATGGCCGCCAGCGCCGCGGTGGAAAACGCCGGAAGCCTGCAACAGGAACTGTCACTGGCCCTGTTTGGCGAAATCATGGATATTTCCATCGATTACGCGTTGATGGAGCGCTCCGACAAAGTGGTCGTGGTGCCGGCCCGTTTCGACTGGAGCGACATCGGCTCCTGGGGGGCGGTGGCCGCGCTGGTACCGGCGGATGCACAGAACAACCGCACCGTCGGCGAGTCGATTTTCATCGACAGCCACAACAATTTCGTCCAGAGCGAAAACCGCCTGGTCGCGACCGTGGGCGTGGATAACCTGATCATCGTCGACACCGCCGACGCGGTGCTGGTGGCCCACGCCGACCGCGCCCAGGATGTGCGCCGGGTGGCCAGGCAACTCAAGGATAAAGAGCACGAAGCCTATCGCTTGCACCGTACGGTCAGCCGGCCATGGGGCACCTACACCGTGCTCGAGGAAGGCCCGCGCTTCAAGATCAAACGCATCGTGGTCAAGCCCGGCGCCAAGTTGTCGTTGCAGATGCACCACCATCGCAATGAACACTGGGTGGTGGTCGAAGGCATGGCCAAGGTCACCAACAATGGCACCGGCACGCACCTGGTGGCCAAGAACGAATCGACCTTCATTGCCGCCGGTCACAAGCATCGCCTGGAAAATCCCGGCGTGATCGACCTGGTGATCATCGAAGTGCAAAGCGGCGAATACCTGGGAGAGGACGACATCGTCCGCTTCGAAGATCAATACGGCAGGACGGTTTGAATGCTGCGTAATCTTTACCAATCGCTGTGGAGTTACCGGGGTTTCATCCTCGGCAGCGTCAAACGGGAGTTTCAGGCGCGTTATCGCAACTCGCTGTTCGGTGCCTTGTGGACCGTGCTCAATCCGCTGTCGATGATCCTGGTCTACACGGTGATCTTCTCCACCATCATGCGCGCCCGCTTGCCGGGCGTGGACGACGGGTTGGCCTACAGCGTCTACCTGTGCGCCGGCCTGCTGACCTGGGGCCTGTTCGCCGAGATCACGACGCGCAGCCAGAGCATGTTCCTGGAAAACGCCAACCTGCTGAAGAAAATCAGCTTCCCGCGCATCTGCCTGCCGGTCATCGTGCTGCTCAATGCCGGGATCAATTTCGCGATCATCCTGGGGTTGTTCCTCGGCTTCCTGCTGATCAGCGGACGGCTGCCCGGCATGGCCCTGCTGGCGCTGGTACCGTTGCTGGTCCTGCAGGTGATCTTCGCTGCGGGGCTGGGGATGATTCTGGGCGTGCTCAACGTGTTCTTTCGCGACGTCGGGCAGTTTTTCGGCATCTGCCTGCAATTCTGGTTTTGGCTGACGCCAATCGTTTATCCGCTGTCGATCCTGCCGCCGGGCATCCAGCGCTTTATCGAGCTGAACCCGATGACGGCACTGATGAACAGCTACCAGAACCTGTTTCTCTACAACCAATGGCCAGACTGGAGCTCGCTGGTCCCGTTGCTGGTGATCGGCCTGTTGTTCTGTGGGATGGCGCTGCGGCTGTTCCGCCAGCGTGTCGGTGAAATGGTGGACGAGCTCTGATGGGACATATACGTGTCAGTGGCCTGGGCAAGGCCTACAAGCAGTACCCGAATCGCTGGAGCCGGCTGTTCGAATGGCTGGTGCCGTTTTCCCGCACCCGGCATCACCTGCACTGGGTGCTGCAAGGGGTCGATTTCGAGATTCAGCCGGGTGAAGCCGTGGGCATCGTCGGGGTCAACGGTGCCGGCAAAAGCACGCTGCTGAAGATGATCACCGGCACTACCCAGCCCACCTGCGGCGACATCCAGCTGCAAGGTCGCGTAGCGGCGCTGCTGGAGCTGGGCATGGGTTTCCATCCGGACTTCACCGGTCGGCAGAACACCTTCATGGCCGGCCAGTTGCTCGGCATGCAGGTCGAAGAAATCGAAGCGCTGATGCCAGAGATCGAGAGCTTCGCCGAAATCGGCGAGGCCATCGACCATCCGGTTCGCACTTATTCCAGCGGCATGCAGATGCGCCTGGCGTTCAGCGTGGCCACCGCGCGACGGCCGGACATCCTGATCGTCGATGAAGCGCTGTCCGTGGGTGATGCCTACTTCCAGCACAAAAGCTTTGATCGCATCCGCAACTTCCGCAAGGCAGGTACCACGTTGCTGATCGTGTCCCATGACCGTTCGGCGATCCAGTCGATCTGCGACACCGCCATCCTCCTGGAGAACGGACGCATGGCCATGCGCGGCAAGCCTGAAGAAGTGATGGACTACTACAACGCCATGCTCGCCCAGCGCGAGGGCCAGACGGTGCGTCAGGAAATGCTCGCCAACGGGCAGGTGCAAACCATTTCCGGGACAGGCGAAGCGGGCATTCTCAGTGTCCGCCTGCTTGACCCCAAGGGGCGTTCGGTGGAGGTGGCTGAAGTCGGCCAGTCGATGGTCCTGGAAGTGCAGGTCGAGGTGCGCCAGGACATCGAGCGACTGATTCTCGGCTTCATGATCAAGGATCGCCTTGGCCAGCCCATGTACGGCATCAATACCCACCGGGTGGACAAAGCCCTCACCGACCTGAGTGCCGGCGAACGCGTCACCTACCGTTTTGCCTTCGACATGCGCCTGGGCAAGGGCAATTATTCGGTGGCCCTGAGCCTGTCGCGGCTGGATTCGCACCTGGATCGCAATTTCGAATGGCGTGACTACGGGCTGGTCTTCCACGTGATCAACAATCGCCAGGAAGACTTCGTGGGTTGCTCCTGGCTCGAAGCGCAGACCAACGTGACCCGTTCCAGTGAGAATCGGGTGGAATCTATTGGGGAAACACGATGACCAGACTGTTGGTGGAATGTACCTACGTCTTCGAACACCCGGATGCCAACTCGGGCATCCAGCGGGTCGTTCGCAATGTGATTCAGCAATTGCCGGCCGCGAACGCCCGGCGCGAATGCGTTCCGGTGGTGATGATCAATGGCGCGTTGTTCGAGGTGAAAAGCCTGGCACCCCTGCCGACCGTCAAAGTGGATCTGGTGAGCCTGCGGGTGAAGCTAGAACAGTTCGCCAATCAGTTCTGGCTGCGCCACCGCGCGCTGGAACGTCGCCGTCCTTTCAGCCAATCGAAGTTCGCCCGCCGGGTGCTTTACGTCGGTTGCCGTCTGACCGCGTTCGCCTGCCTGAGCCTGCCGATACGCCTGCTCGACCGGGCACTCAAGGGCAAGCCGGTGCCCGAGCGCTGCGTGCCGTTGCAGCATCGCGCCGACGATCAATTGGTGCTGCTGGATTCGTCCTGGCACGCCAACTTCTTCCCCTTGGCCGAGCAACTCAAGCGTGATGGGGTCGGCATCATTTCGGTGATCTACGACCTGATTCCCCTGACCCACCCGCAGTTCTGCGACGCCGGGCTGGTGAAAGTGTTCAACGAATGGTTCGACTGGATCGCCCGCACCGCCGATGGCTATGTGGCGATCTCGACCACCATCCGCGACCAGGTACGCCAGGAGATGACCCGCAGGATCGGCACCGCGCAGGTTCAGCAACGCTGGTTCGACTATTTCCACCTTGGCTCCGAACTCGACCTGACCGATGCCCGGTCTACCGTCGACCCGGGGCTGCTGCAGATGTTCAAGACGCCGGACCCTGTGTTCCTGATGGTCAGCACCATCGAGCCGCGCAAGAACCATGCGTATCTGCTGGACGCGTTCGAGCGCGCCTGGGCGGCCGGGTCCAAAGCCCGGTTGTGCATCGTCGGCAAGATTGGCTGGAAATGCGAGGCGCTAATCGAACGTATACGCCAGCATCCGCAATTGAACCTGCGTTTGTTCATGTTCAACAACCTTTCGGACAAGAGCCTGGAACACGCCTATTCCCACGCGACATCGCTGGTGTTCCCGTCCTACGTCGAAGGGTTCGGTTTGCCGCTGGTGGAAGCCATGCAGCGAGGCCTGCCGGCCATGGCCAGCGACATCCCGGTGTTCCGCGAAATCGGTGGCGAGTACATGGCGTATTTCGACCTCTCCGACCCGCAGAACCTGGCCGATCTGGTCATCGACATGGAAAGCGGCGGCGCATTTCCCGCGCCCCTCAACCTGGATAACTGGCGTTGGCTGAGCTGGCGCGAGGCGAGTGCGCAACTGGTCGAGCGCATCCAGCGCAATCTGCACAGCGATACGAAGGTGCCTGAGAGTCAGCATGCGAATTGCCCTTAACGCCCGCATCCTCCAGGCACCGCGCACGGGCATCGGTCAGTACGTCGCCGAACTGGCGACGGCCCTGGCCCGCGAATCGGACGTCGAGTTGTCGTTGTTCCACGGCTGGGGCTGGAGTTCGACTCTGCCTGAGGCGGCGATGCCCGGTTACTCGCGTCTGACGCCGTTGCTGCGACAGATTCCGGGGGCCTATCAGGCGCGGCGCTGGCTGGAGCAGAAGCGTTTTGATCAGCGCCCCGCCCAGGCCATCGATCTGTATCACGAGCCAAGCCTGTGGCCGTTGTCGTTCAACGGCCCGACCATCATCACACTGCATGACCTTACGCACCTGCACTATCCCGACACCCAACCACCGGCACGCCTGCGCGAAATCGAGCGGCGACTGGCCGACGGCGTACAGCGGGCGCGGCTGATTCTGACGGACTCGCAGTACATCGCCGAGCAAGCGCAGGCCTGGTTCGCACTGCCGGCCGAGCGCTTCGTGGTGGCACCGCTGGGTGTGGCCGCGCGCTTCCACCCCCGTGAACCCGAGGCCATCGATCAGGTCCTCAAGGCCCACGGCGTCGAGGCGCGGGAGTATTTCCTTTGCGTCGGTACCCTGGAGCCACGCAAGAATCTGACCCTGGCCCTGCGCGCCCATGCCCGGCTGCCGGAAACCGTGCGCCAGCGTTTTCCGTTGCTGATCGCCGGCATGGCCGGCTGGCAGCGTCAGCAGTTCAACGACGAATTACGTTCGGCCCTCGCGTCAGGTCATGTGTGCCTTCTGGGGTACTTGTCGGACGACGATCTGGCGCAGCTACTGGCCGGAGCCCGGGCGCTGGTTTTCCCTTCGTTGTACGAGGGGTTCGGCCTGCCGGTGCTGGAAGCCATGGCCAGTGGCACTCCGGTGATTCTGACGGGTGAGTCGGCGATGCCGGAGGTCGCTGGCGATGCCGGCAACTACATCGAGGCGCACGACCCCGACTCCTTGCGCGATACCATGCAGCGGTTAATCGACGACCCGGCGCACTGGCAGGCCTGTCGTGAGGCGGGTTTGCAGCGGGCGAAGCTATTTTCCTGGGAGCGTTGTGCGACGGTGACCGCCCGCGCCTACCGCCAGGCTATGGAGAACTGATATGCGCGTTCTGCACTTTTACAAAACCTACTTGCCCGACTCCATGGGTGGCATCGCGCAAGTGATTTTCCAGATGAGCGAAAGCGGCGTGCGCCATGGTGTCGACAGCACGGTACTGACCCTGAGCAGTAACCCGGCGCCGGGCGTGTTGCAGATCCGCGAGCACCAGGTGCATCAGGCCAGGATGGATTTTCAACTCGCCTCCACCGGTTTTTCCTACAGCGTGTTCAAACAGTTTCGAGAGCTCGCGGCTGAGGCCGACGTAGTCAACTACCACTTCCCCTGGCCCTTCATGGACCTGGTGCATTTTGTCAGTGCCACCAAAAAGCCCAGAGTGGTCAGTTACCACTCCGACATCGTCCGCCAGCGTCATCTGCTCAAGCTGTACCGTCCGTTGATGCGTCGGTTCCTGGACAGCGCGGATCGAATCGCCGTGGCGTCCCCCAACTACTTTCACACCAGCGATGTGCTCAAGGACTACCGGGACAAGACCCGGGTCATCACCTATGGCCTGGACAAATCGGGTTATCCGACGCACGACGCGGCGCGGACCGAGCGCTGGCGCCAGCAGCTGGGGGACAAGTTCTTCCTGTTCGTCGGTGTCATGCGCTACTACAAGGGGCTGCACATCCTGCTTGAAGCGATGCAGGGGCTGAACTATCCCGTGGTGATCGTGGGCGCCGGCCCGCTGGAAGCGGAGCTGCATGCCCAGGCCAGGGCGCTGGGCCTGCGGAACCTGCACTTTCTCGGGTTCCTGGGCGACGAAGACAAGGTCGCCTTGCTCGAGTTGAGTTATGCGGTGGTGTTCCCATCGCACCTGCGCTCCGAAGCCTTTGGCATTTCGCTGCTGGAAGGCGCGATGTATGGCAAACCGATGATCTCCAGTGAAATTGGCACTGGCACCAGTTACATCAACATCCATAACGAAACCGGGCTGGTGGTGCCACCGAGCAATCCATCGGCGTTTCGCGAGGCGATGCGCACGCTTTGGGAAAACCCGGTGCTGGCGGCGCAAATGGGCGAGAAGGCGCAGGCCCGTTATCAAAATCTGTTTACCGCGGACGAAATGGGTCGCAAATGGGCAGCGCTGTATGAGGAGCTGCTGGAAGAAAAAGCCCTCGCCTACGCATGAGGTTTTTTTGCAGATCCGAGTTGTCTCTGCTGCTGCGCTCTAACAGTGTTACGATCCCGCGACTGTAGATTTTCCATGGCTTGCGCAGGATGTGTGCAAGCCGTCGACTCTCCCTATTGGCCCCCCCGACTTTCTGCTGACCGCCTATGCAACGTCTGCTCAATGACCGCCTGGACTGGAACCTGCTGCGCACCTTTCGGGTGATTGGCCAGGAGCAGAGCATCAGCCGCGCTGCCGCCCGCCTGCACCTGACGCAACCGGCAGTGAGTCAGGCGCTCAAGCGCCTGGAGGAACAACTGGGCCGCCAATTGATTGCCCGTCGCGGGCCACGTTTTGCCCTGACTGAAGTCGGCGAGCAGATCTTCGCCCTGGCCGGGGAAATCTACGGGCAAATGTCCCAGGTCAGTAGCGTGCTGGAACAACCGGCCGATGAAGTGATCGGCAAAGTGCGGTTGCTGATCATCAGCCGGATCTTCTCCGAGCGCTTTGATGACTTTCTCGCCGACTTCCATCGTCAATACCCGCGAGTGGACCTGGAAGTCGATGTGATGCGCAGTTCCGACATCGTCAGCGCCCTCCAGGAAAAAACCGCGACCCTCGGCCTGAGCCTCAATCGGCGCCCGCAGCCACGCCTGGAGCAGCGCTTGTTCCTGCGTCAACGCTATGCTTTTTTCTGCGGCAAGCACCATGGGATGTTCGGCCAGCAGGACGTCGCCGAAGGGGATTTGCAACGGGAGAACTTCGTCAGTTTCACCAGTGACCAGATCGGCGGCATGCTCTCGCCGCTGACGATTTTCCGCGATCAGCAGGGTTTCAGTGGTCGCATCGTCGCGTCCTCACCGAGCCTGGAAGAAGTCCGGCGACTGGTGATCGCCGGCTTCGGTATCGGCTGTCTGCCCGAACACGTGGTGGCGGCCGACGTCGACGCCGGATTGCTCTGGCGCCTGCCGCCCCACGAGGGGATTGCCGATGTGGACATTCATTTGCTGTGGAACCGCGAACAGCGCATGAGCCGTGCCGAGACGATCTTTCTCGAAAGCCTGCAACAACGGCTGACGGACTAAACGCGCAAGACTTGCGTCACCGGTTCACCGGCCTGCAAGCGTTCGAGCAAGCGCGGCTCGCTGCGATCCGAAGCCAGCGCCTGATCGATGGCTGCCGCCGCCGATGCCGTGTCGAGAAACAACACGCCGTTGTCGTCCGCCAGCACCCAATCCCCCGGCTGCACCGTCACGCCGGCGCAGTGGATGGGCTGATTGATGGCGCTGTCGCCACGGCCGTGCAGCTTGGTGGTCAACAGGCTGGTGCCTCGGGCGAACACCGGCAACCCGGCTTCACGCAGCTCCAGCAGATCGGTCACTGCACCATCCACCACAATACCCACAGCCCCGGCACAGCGTGCTGCGCAACTGGTCACCGCACCGACCGGCGCGTGCCGATGATCGCCACCGGTGTCGATCACCAGCACGTCGCCCGACCTGATTTGCGCCAGGGCCCGGTTGACGGCAATGGCATCGGCGCCCACCAGTTTCAGGGTCAACGCACGGCCAACGACTTTTACATTGGGCACCATGGCCCGCAGTTGCGGATCGGCAAAACCTTCTTCGAGAAAGTGCCCGAGGGTCGGAAAGCTCACGGCCTTGAGCTGTTCGATCAGTTGCGACTCATCCATGCTGCGGCTCCCCGGCAATCAGTTCGGCAACACAGTCGATCTCCAGCGATACGCCCCACAATGCCACGCACACCGTGGTGCGCGCCGGTGGCGCATGGCCGAGGAACTCGCGGTACACGGCGTTGAACGGCTCCAGTTGCGCGGGGTCGGTCAGGTAGGCATTGACCTTGATCACATGGCTGAAACCGGAGCCCGCCTCGATCAGGATCGCTTCGAGGTTGCGCAAGGTTTGCCGTACCTGCTCGGGGAAATCAGCAGGCTGTTCGTCGAGGCTGCCGTGGGCCGGAATCTGCCCGGCGGTGAACACCAGGTGGCCGCTGACCACGGCCTGGGAGTAAGGCCCGACCGGGCCGATGTAGCCCGGGGCCGATTGAATTCTGCGCATGTTGTAGAACTCCAGATGTCAGGCCGTAGCCGATTTGAAGGGTTTACCGGGGGCCGGATCGTCTGTGGGGACGACGCTGGGGATCTCGCTGATGTCCTTCTTGAAGGTCTCGGTCAACAGCAACAGGGCCACCAGTGAAATCAATGCCGCACCGATCATGTACCAGGCCACCGACGAACCTTTGCCCGTCGCGGCCAGCAATGCCGTGGTGACGATGGGCGTCGCCGCGCTGCCGAGCAGGCCGGACAACATGTAGCTGATGGACAAACCGGAATAACGCACCCGGGTGCCGAACAGCTCGGCGAGAAAGGTCGCGATCGGCCCGTAGTTGGCGGCGAACGCGGTCATCAACAACAGATAACCGAACACCACCATCGACAGCTCCTTGGTGTCCATCAGCCAGAACATCGGGAACGCCACCAGCGCTTCGGCGATGATGCCGCCGACAATGATCGGTTTGCGTCCGAAGCGGTCCGAAAGCGCACCGAACACCGGCAACATGACAATGCACCAGGCGCAGGACAGCAGCACCACACCGAGCATCACGCTGCGGCTGAAGCCGAGGTTCTGTGTGCCATAGGTCAAGCCGAACGCCACGATAATGTTGAACGAAGCGCCCGTGGACATGGTGGCAATACCCCCCAGCAGCACTTGCTTCCAGTATTTGCGGAATACTTCCGCCAACGGCATTTTCACTTGCACTTCGGCTTCCTTGACCTTGTTGAAAGCCGGGGTTTCCGAGATGTTCAGGCGGATATACAAACCGACGGCGATCAGCAACACGCTGGCCAGGAACGGAATACGCCACCCCCAGGCCAACAGATCCTCCGGGGACAGCCACGCCGCGATCAACAGGAATGCCAGGTTGGCAATCATGGTCCCGGCCGGCACGCCGATCTGCACCCAGGAGCCGTACAAGCCACGCTTGTTGGCCGGCGCATGCTCCACCGCCATCAGCACCGCCCCGCCCCATTCGCCCCCCAATGCCAGGCCTTGCACGACCCGCAGCAGCAACAACAGGATCGGCGCCCAGATACCGATGGTTGCAAAGTCAGGCAACAAGCCGATGGCGAAGGTGGCCGCGCCCATGGTCAGCAGCGAGATCAACAGCATCGACTTGCGCCCCAGGCGATCACCGAAATGCCCGAACAACGCCGCGCCGACAATCCGTGCCAGATACGCCGAAGCGAAGGTGCCGAAAGCCAGCAGCGTTCCGATCAGCGGCACGAAATCCGGGAAGAACACTTTGTTGAACACCAGCGCTGAAGCCGTGGCAAACACGAACAAGTCGTACCACTCAACGGTGGTGCCGATCACACTGGCCACCGCGACTTTTTTCATGCTGATTGCAACTTCCGGTGGTGCGCCGGACTTTTCTGCGGACGATAGATCGCTCATCACTGTCTCCAGGAATTCATCAGAACTCGTTATTTAATTGTTTTGACTGGCAGTAAAACGGTTGAGGCGAAGGTTGTTGTTATGACTTACGGGAAGCTGGTCCCTGTAGGAGCAAGCCTGCTCGCGATGAACTCAAGAACACCGCGTTTAACCGGCAAACACGCGAAATCGTTAACGACCATCGCGAGCGGGCTCGCTCCTACAGGGGGTGTGTTAGTTCAATATCCCAATACTCGGTCGGCACAGTTGAGTAACGGCTCGCCAGCATTCAATCGACGAAAGTTCTCTGCCACTTGTTCGGCAATACAGTCATGGGAAGCCGCCGAAGCCATGTGCGGGGTGATGGTGACACCGGGCATTGTCCAGAGCCGGTGATCGACCGGCAGCGGTTCCTGCTCGAACACATCCAGCAAGGCGCCGCGCAAATGTCCGCTCGCCAGGGCCTGTTCGAGATCGTCGATGTTCAAATGACCGCCCCGGCCACAGTTGATCAGTGCCGCACCGCTGGCAAGCTGTTCGAAAGTGGCTCGTCCGAGAATCCCGCGGGTTTCGCTGGTGAGTGGCAACAGGTTGATCAGCAACTCGATGCCGTCGAGAAAAGGATGCAACGCATCACCCCCGGCGAAGGTGCGCACACCGGGCAAGTCCTTGCTGCGCCGCGCCCAGCCGCGCACGTCGTAACCGGCTGCGACCAGATCCAGAGCAATCGCGCTGCCCAGCGATCCGAGCCCCATCACACCGACCTTGAACTGCCCCGCCGCCCGTTGCAGCGGGCGCTCCCAGCGTTGCTCCCGCTGGTGCGACAACACCTGATCGAAACCGCGGTGATAGTGGATCACCGCCCAGCGCACGTACTCGGTCATCCCCTGGCGATGGCCCGGGTCGACCACACGGCAAACCGGCAGGTCCGGGCACGACGGATCGTGATCGAGGTGATCGATACCGGCGGCCACCGAGTGAATCACCTGCAGGTTCGGCAATGCGCCGAGACTGCCCGGCAAGGGAAACCAGCACGCCGCCATCTGTGCATTGGCGGCCCGGGAATCGTCGGCCAGCACGGCGGTGAGCTGCGGCGCACTGCGGGCAAACGCCGCCTGCAATTGCTTGAGCAGCAAGGTATCGCGGGACAGCAGAACCACAGTGTTGATGACGGCGTTCATGACAAATATGACTCGCGCTGGGATTCGATCAACGTCAGGGCGGCCTCCCAGGCCAGGTCGATGATGTTGTCCTGCTCATCACGGTCGAACTGCTCGGCGGTGTGCGCGCAGACTTCCGGCGACGGGTAATGCAGTGCCGAACCACCGGCCAGCGCCTGCACCTGGGCCTGACAGGCCCGCTCCAGGAAGTGGATTTCCTGGAACGCCTGGGCCACGCCCGATCCACCCACCAGTAAACCGTGGTTGCGCAGGATCATCGCCCGGTGCGGACCGAGGTCGGCAATCAAGCGCTCGCGCTCATCCAGCGACAGCGCGATGCCCTCATAGGTGTGATAGGCCAGCTTGCCGTAGAACTTCAGCGCATGCTGACTGATCGGCAGTAGGCCTTGCTTCTGCGCCGCGACCGCCATGCCGGCCGCCGTGTGGGTATGGATCACACAGTTCAGGTCCGGACGCGCCATGTGGATCGCCGAGTGAATCACGAAGCCGGCAGCGTTGACCCGATGGCCCGCGTACTCCGGGTCGACCACCCGCCCTTCCTGATCGATGCGCACCAGGTCCGAGGCGCGCATGCGGTCGAAGATCACCCCGTAGCGGTTGATCAGGAAGTGATGCTCAGGCCCCGGAATCCGCAGGGTGATATGGGTGTCGATCAGGTCGGTCATGCGAAAGTGCGCAACCAGTCGATACAGCGCGGCCAGTTCGCAACGGGCTTGCCATTCAACCGGGTCGATGTGTGCAGGTTTACTCACGAATACACCTCTTTAGCAGCGTGGGTGACGACCGGGTTGGCGCGCAGGCGGGCCAGGCCGCAAACACCGATCAGGGACAGGGCCGAGAGCAAGGTGAAGAACACCGCCAGCGGCAACCATTGTCCGGAAAACTTGCTGGCCAGCAGGGTGCCGATCAGCGGCGTGGTGCCGCCGGCCACGGCGCAAGCCAATTGGTACGCGATGGAAATGCCCGAGTAGCGCAGGTGCACCGGGAAGGCCTGGGTCATATAGCCGGCGATCACCGCGTAAAGCGCCGAGAGAATCACCACCGCCAGGGCAATACCGGCAGTCATGAACACAATGTTCTGGGTACCTACCAACAGGAACATCGGGTATGGCGTGACCATGCAAAGCAACGCGACCCATTTGAGAAAACGACCTTCGCCGATACGTTCGGCGATCAGCGCCGAGAGCGGTTGTGAGAGCAACTGGATGACGGTCACCAGAAACAGGCAATCGAGAATCGTCGATCGGGCAATGCCCTGATACTGGGTGACATAAGTGATCATGAAGGTGTTGGTGAAGAAGAACCCGGCCGAGCCGATGGTCACGGCAGCGGCGGCGAACAGGATCTGCCGCCAGCAGGTACGGATCACGTCCATCACCGGGTATTTGGCGGTCTCGTTGTTGTCCTTGGCCTTGGCGAATTCCGGCGACTCGTGAACGCCGGAACGGATCAACAGCCCGACCATCATCAACACGCCGCTGGCGAGGAACGGCAAGCGCCAACCCCAGGCGAGGAAATCCTCTGGTTCAAGGGACGTCACCAGACGGAAAGCGATCAGTGCCAGCAACAAACCGGCGGGACTGCCGAGCTGGGCGAACGATGCGTAGAACGTCTTGCGCTTGGCCGGCGCATGTTCGCTCGCCATCAACACCGCCCCACCCCACTCACCACCGACCGAAATGCCCTGAATGACACGCAGCACGATCAGACCAATGGGTGCCCAGATGCCGGCACTGGCGTAACTCGGCAACAGGCCAATACCCGCCGTGGCGACGCCCATCAAGGCCATGGTCACCAACAGCATTTTCTTGCGCCCGAGACGATCGCCCAGATGACCGAACACCATCCCGGCCATGGGACGGGCAATGAAGCCGACAGCGAAACTACCGAACGCCGCCAGGGTACTCATGACCGGGTCGCTGCTGGGGAAGAACACTTGCCCAAGGACCAGCGCCGCCGCGGTGGCGTAGATGTAAAAGTCGTAGAACTCGATGGTCGTGCCAATGAAGGCAGCGGCCGCGGCTCGGCGCGGTTGGGGAGTAGTGTGCATGCAAGGACCCTGTGTACTTATAGTTTTTGGGCAGGTGTTAAGGCTGATGACGGTTGCGCTCTGTGGCGCTTGTGGGCTTTATCGCTTCCATGCCAGGATTAGTCAATTTTCAATTCCTTATCTTTACTATTAGCACCGCTACTGCATGAGGTTTTATGCCTTCCAATTCCAACCCGTGGGTCGGGCGTCGCTTTCTCAATGACCGCCTCGACTGGAACCTGCTGCGCACCTATCTGGTCATCGGCCAGGAAGGCAGCATGAGCCGCGCCGCCGCGCGACTGCACATCACCCAGTCGGCCGTCAGCCAGGCGCTGAAACGACTGGAAGAACAACTGGAATGCGTGTTGATTGCCCGCAGCGGACGACGCTTTGATCTGACGGAAACCGGGGAAGAAGTCCTGCGCATAGCGGCGGATATCTACGGGGATATTTCACGCCTGGGGACGGTAGTGGAGAGTCGTCACGACGACGTAGTGGGCAAGATCCGCATCCTCACCGTCAGCGGTGTGCAGGCTCGGCATTACGATGACTTCCTCGCTGATTTCCATGAAACCCATCCGAAAATCGAGCTGGAAGTCGAGGTCATGGGCAGTTCGAACATCATCAGTTCGCTGCTGCAAAAAACTGCGACAGTCGGCGTTGGCCTGTGCCGCTTGCCACAGCCACGACTGGAACAACGGGTACTGTTTCGCGAGACCTATGCTTACTTTTGTGGCCAACGTCACCGGCTGTTCGGGCAACAGAATCTGACCCTGGAACAACTGGCGGCGGAAAACTTCGTCAGCTTCACCAGTGATCAACTCGGCGGCAATCTTTCCCCCCTGACGCTGTTCCGCGACCAGCAAGGCTTCACCGGCAAGATCGTCGCCTCCTCCACCAGTTTCGAAGAAATTTACCGCTTGATCTGCGCGGGTTACGGCATCGGCGCCTTGCCCACCCATCTGGTGCGCCGGGATGTCGAGCAAGGTCTGCTCTGGCGCTTGCCGCCGGAAGACGGGGTGGTGGATTTCGATATCCAGTTGTTGTGGAATCGCGAACAGAAGATGAGCCAGGCCGAAACGGTGTTCCTCGAGAGCTTCCAGCACATGCTCAGCATCCGTGAGCCTGTGCTGTGAAGCCATGAAGGTTCAGACGTGAGGATCGCCCGGTGCCTTGCTCGGCGCTGCGTACTGCGGCTTGAGATGCCCGTCCTGATCGAGTAGCCAGGCGTCCATGATCTCCCGCACGACCGGTCCGGCGACGCGACCACCGGCCTCGCCGTTTTCGATCATCACCGAAATCACGATTTTCGGGTGCTCGGCCGGGGCAAAACCGACGAACAAGGCATTGTCGCGGTTACGCTCGCGGGTTTTCTCCCGGTTGTAACGCTCACCCTGCTTGATCGCCACCACTTGCGCGGTACCACTCTTGCCGGCGATACGGTACTGCGCGCCCGCGGCTGCGGCCCGGGCAATCCCGCGGGCATCGTGCATCACCATCTGCATGCCATGGTTGACCTGCTCCCAGTCGCGAGGATCCTTGAGCAGAATGTTCGGCATCGGATGCTCATCCACCGGCGCGACACCGTCCACGGTTTTGGCCAGGTGCGGGCGATTCCACACGCCTTTGTTGGCAATCAGTGCCGTCGCCTGGGCCAACTGCAGTGGCGTGACCTGCATGTAGCCCTGGCCGATACCGAGAATCACCGTCTCGCCCGGAAACCAGGCCTGACGACGGGTGGCGCGTTTCCAGGCCTGGGATGGCATCAGGCCGGGGGACTCTTCATTCATGTCCAGGGAGACTTTCTCACCCAGTCCGAACATGGCCATGTAGTCGTGAAGACGATCGATACCGAGCTTGTGTGCCAGGTCATAGAAGTAGGTGTCGTTGGAACGCATGATCGCCGTATCCATATCCACCCAGCCGTCGCCGCTGTGGTTCCAGTTGCGGTATTTGTGATCGAAATCCGGCAGCTGGTAATAACCGGGGTCGAACACACGGGTCTGTGGCGTGACGACACCGGCATCGAGGCCGGCGATTGCCATTTCCGGCTTGATGGTCGAACCCGGCGCATAGAGACCGCGCAGCACACGGTTGAACAGCGGTCGGTCGATGGAGTCCCGTAGCGTGGAGTACTCCTTGGAACTGATACCGGTGACGAACAGATTCGGATCGAAACTCGGGTTGCTGACCATGGCCAACACTTCACCGGTCGAGGGATCCAGTGCGACCACCGAGCCACGGCGATCGCCCAAGGCTTGCTCGGCGGCTTCCTGAAGCTTGACGTCGAGGCTCAGGACAATGTTTTCGCCTGGCACCGGGTCAGTGTGCTTGAGCACTCGCAGGACGCGGCCCTGGGCATTGGTTTCGACTTCCTCATAACCGACATGGCCGTGCAGTTGCTTCTCGTAGAATTTTTCAATCCCGGTCTTGCCGATGGATTGGGTGCCTCGATACTCCACGGTATCCAGAGCCTTTGACTCTTTCTCGTTGATACGTCCGACGTAGCCGACCGAATGGGCGAAGTGCTCGCCCAATGGATAATGCCGAACGAACTGCGGCTCGACATCGAGGCCCGGCAAGCGGAACTCGTTGACGGCGAGTACGGCAATTTGCTCTTCGCTCAGTTCATAGAACAACGTCACAGGTACGAAGGGGTGACGTGCCTGCTTCATCGCCTTGTCGAACTGCGAGCGGTCTTCAGCGGGCAAATGCAGGAGATTGACTACCTCGTCCAGCTCTTCGTTTACATCGGTAGCACGTTCGCGGGTGATGGTCAGGTTGTAGCTGGGACGGTTATCCGCGAGAAGTACGCCGTTGCGGTCGTAGATCAACCCGCGAGTCGGTGTAATTGGCAGGACATGTACGCGATTGTTTTCAGAGATGGTCGAGTGATAGTCGAACTCGACTACCTGCAGGACATACAGGCGCACTACCAGCGCACAGGTGACAGCGGCAACGAACAAGCCGCAGGCCATCAGCCTTTTATTGACCAGGCGTGTCTCTTTCTCGTGGTCCTTGATGGGTATCGGTTCGGGCATCTCTACAGCAACTCTTTGAAAAGAATGCCGATCCGTGGGCGCAAACTCAGTCCATTAAAAATGAGCTGCACCTTAGCAAAAGCGCGGAGTCAGGTTTATGTGATTTTTTTTACAATGACCTTGTAGGAGCGAGCTCGCGATGGACGTTAACGATGACGCGGGAAACCTGACGCCCTGCAGCGCTCTCGGGTTTTTCGCGAGCGGGCTCGCTCCTACAGGGGCGCCAAAAACAAAACCCCTACCTGCATACGCAGATAGGGGTTTCGGAATTTAATCTTGACGATGACCTACTCTCACATGGGGAAACCCCACACTA
>NZ_JBNDIV010000014.1:0-85211 GCF_050434585.1 Pseudomonas sp. 2725
TCGTTGTTGTGGATCTGCAGTACCAGGTTGGCGGTGCTGCTGTCGCCGTCCGAATCGGTGATTGTGTAGGTGAAGGTTTCGGTGCCGTCACCACCACCGTGCAGGGCTTTGAAATCCGCATCGCTGGTGTTGAGGGTGTAGGTGTATGTGCCATTGGCATTTAGTACCAGGGTGCCGTAGGTGCCGGTGAAGGTGCCGGGGGTGATCGGGCCGCTACTCTCCCCAACCGTTACCCGATCGGCGCCTTGCACGTCGTTGCTCAGCACGTTGCCGTTGAGCGTCAGCAGGGTTTCCGAGGCGGTGCCATTGCTGTCGCCCACGGCGTTGGGCAGGTCGTCGACGATGTTCACGTCGAGAGAACCGGTGGCAGTGGTGCCGTTGTCGTCGACCACGGTCACGGCGAACTGCTCGGGCAATGTGTTGGCGCCGTTGGCAATTGGGTGGGCTTCGTTATCGACCTGCGTGTAGCTGTAGCTGACCACGCCGGTCGCCGCGTTGAACCCGGTGATGGTCAGGGTGCTACCCAGCGGGGTGGTGATCGATTGCGGGAAGCCGGCGGCCACGCCAGCGGTGACCACGGCGACTCCGCCGACAGTCAGGGTCGTCACGCCGTCGAGGGCGGCGACGGTGAAGGTGCCGTTCTGGGTCAGGGCAGTGGCGTCCGGTGCACTGCCGTCGCTGAGGTTTTTCTCGAAGACGGTCAACTCACCGCCCCCGGTATTCAAACCGCCAATCGTGATCGGGTCATCGTTGTTGTGGATCTGCAGTACCAGGTTGGCGGTACTGGTGTCGCCATCGGCGTCTGTCAGCGTATAGGCGAAGGTTTCGGTGCCATTGCCGCCGCCGTGCAACGCCTGGAAGTCGGCATCGCTGGTGTTGAGGGTGTAGGTGTAAGTGCCGTTGGCATTCAGCACCAGGGTGCCGTAGGTGCCAGTGAAGGTACCGGGGGTGATCGGCCCGCTGTTTTCACCGAGCGTCACCCGGTCCGCGCCCTGCACGTCGTTGCTCAGCACGTTGCCGTTGAGGCTCAGCAGGGTTTCCGAGGCGGTGCCATTGCTGTCATCGACTGCTTGCGGCACGTCGTCGATGATGCTGATATCCAGCGTACCGGTAACGCTGTCGCCATTGCTGTCGCTGGCCACCACGGTGACGTGTTCGGCAAGACTATTGGCACCCTCGCCGCTTGCGTGGGTTTCGGCACGGTTGAGGGTGTAGCTGTAACTGACCACGCCCGTGGCCGGGTCGTAACCGGTGATGGTCAAGGTACTGCCCAGAGGTGAGGTGATCGACTGCGGAAAACCTGCCGCCACACCGCCGCTGATCAAGTTGATTGCGCCGATGCTGAGGCTGGTCAGCCCGTCTGGCGCATTGATGGTGAAGGTGCCGCTTCGCGTCAGCGAAACTTCGTTCCTCGCCGAACCGTCGGCCAGGTTGGCTTCATTGACAGTCCGCTCGCCGTTCTGCTCCGACAGGCCGACGAAGGTGACCGGATTGTTCGGCACCTGCGGCGGCACCACAGGGGCTTCGTCCGCTACAGCGATGTCCGGATTAACGTTAAGGCGCTCTTCGGGAAATTCGGGAATGCCATTGAACCCGGCAGTGGGGAAGCCGATGACCGGATCGACTCGCCCGCCCACTTCTTCGAGCATGACAAAACTATGGCCACTGCCCGGGATGCCGCCCGGTACTCCGGTAGTCATGGTAGGCCCGGCAGCGGTGGCTTCAGCCGTTTGGGTCGGGTCGTCGCCCGCCGCAATGGCTTTTTGCAGCTGTTCGACATCGGTCAGTTGCGCTTCGCTCGGAGTCACCGCTTCGGGTGAGTCGATATGGGGAATCTGATTGGCGAGCAACTGCGGCGTCATCTGCATACTGCTGTCGCGCCCGAGGGTCAGTTCCTGGCCATTTTGCAGATGTACCGCCACCGCGCCTTCAGCGCCGGTGCTCAGTCGGTCGCCAGCGAACAGCCGGTCCCCCTCGACCAAAGCACGCCGGGTGCCGTCGCTCGCAACCGCGAACACCTGACCGATGACCTTACTGACGATTCCGATGAGCGTTGCCATGTGCACTTCCTCCGCCGCCAACCGCTGTCGGCACCTTGATTGCGCGAAGAACGTGCTCATGGCCCGAGCGGGTTGTCTGGCGGATCGTGTTCCGGGTGCCGGTTTACTTGAGTAAGCCGTGGCCCCGGCAACGATCTCGCCCAGCCAGTCGCTCACGGCGCTGTTTACGATTTCGGGAAAATCCCTCTGCAATCAATGGCATCGGATCCCTGTTCGCAACAACGTTGCCTGTGAGCGATGCGTAACGATCTCGAAGCACTCAAGTGACAAAAAACCGTCGCCACAAGATCGCTCGCATCCCTCCCCTCCAGCACTTCTCCGCTCTATTTCGATAAGTGGATTGGAACTTTCCTAAAACCCTGATGAGCGCCCTAGAGCCCATAAAACAAGGGCTTTCTAATTGAACAATGTGCTGGATTTTGCAGAGCGCATAAGTTTTTTTTGGCATATCCGTTATGAAAAAAATTTCTTGGCTACGCTCCAGAATGTTCTTAGCTCTTTTGTTAAAGATGTGAAACAACTTTACCGGTAAATTTCGTCAAATAATTGGCGACAGACAAGCACCATCAGGAATCAGGGAGATGTACATGCGCCTATTAACCCCCGTCTGCAGCGCGGTTCTTTTGGCCATGGCCTGCTCGTCCCAAGCGCAGGCCATAACGCTGACCGAAGCGATCCAGAGCACCATTGCGACCCACCCGGAACTGGCATCCCGGGTGGACAGCCGACTGTCGGCGGATGAGGACGTGAAGGTCGCCAAAGGGGGCTTTTATCCATCGGTTGATTTGAACGCCGCCTACGGGCGCGGGTACAGCGATAACACCAATACCCGGGCGTTCGGCAATCACCACACCGAAATTCTCAATTACACCCAGTCGGAATTGCGCCTGCGGCAAATGCTCTTCGACGGGTTCAACACTTCCAATGAAGTCGAACGCACCAAAGGCGTGGTCAACTCGCGAGCCTATTACGCTCAGGGTACGGCTCAAGATCTGGCCCTGCGCACCACCGAGGTTTACCTCGAAGTCCTCAAGCGCCGCGAACTGGTGACCCTGGCCAAGAACAACCTGCAAGCGCACTTGCGGGTCAACGACCAGATCGGCCTGCGCACCCAGCGCGGCGTGGGCAGCAACGCCGATGCCGACCAGTCCAGCGCTCGCCGGGCACTGGCGGAAAACAACCTCGACACCGCCGAAGTCGATTTGGCCGATGCCGAGTCGAACTTCTATGCCGTTGTGGGGCGCATGCCCGATGAACTCGAAACCCCGCCGTCGATTCGCGGTGAAGTCCCCACTACCCTGCCCGAAGCCCAGCAGAGCATGGTGGAAAACAACCCTTACCTGAAATCCGCCCAGGCCGACGTGCAATCGGCCGAAAGCCAGTACGAAGTCGCCAAGTCGCCGTTCTACCCTCGCTTCGACGCCGAAGCGGCGGTGGGCGCGAACAACAACCTGCAGGGTGAGGAAGGTCACGACAACGAATGGCGGGTCGGCGTGGTGATGAACTACAACCTGTTCCGCGGCGGCAGCGACAAGGCGCGCCTGGCCTCCGACTCGCACAAGATCAACCAGGCCATGGACATCCGCAACAATGCCCTGCGCCAGCTCAACGAGAACATTCACCTGGCCTGGAACGCCATGGTCAACGCCAAGAAACAAACCCCGACCGCCCGTGAATACGCCGACACCAGTAAGCGCGTGCGCGTCGCCTACCAGGATCAGTTCGGCCTCGGCCAACGGACCCTGCTGGACCTGCTCGACAGCGAAAACGAGCTCTACAACGCCAACCGTCGCTACACCGAAGTGCGCTACACCGAAGAGTTCTCGATGTACCGTGTCCTGGCGAACATGGGCCAGTTGCTGAGCAAGCAACGGGTCGTACTGCCCGCCGACGCGATCGCCCAGACCGAAGTGAAAAACGAAGCTCGTCTACCTGACATGAAGTAGTGCACGGGAGGGTTCAATGACTAGCATGGAACCCGGCAACACCGGTGTCGATCCGCGCCTGAGCTTCGATGACCCGCTTCTGGACGGTCTGTTGATCCTCTGCAAACTCCACGGCGCGACGGTCAGTCGCGCCAGCCTCAGTGCCGGGCTCCCCATGGCACACCAACGCCTGAGCCTGGACCTGCTGCCCCGTGCAGCGGCCCGGGCCGGTTTGCAGGCACGTTTGCTGCGCCGTAACCTCAAAGACATCTCATCGCTCAACCTGCCCGTGCTGCTATTGCTCAACAACGGCCGCACGGCTGTGCTGCGTCGTTATGGCGAGGACGGCAAGGTGCTGATCCTGCCCAGCGAAGCCGACGGCGGCGAACAATGGCTCAGCCCAGAGGAGCTGGCCGAACACTACAGTGGCCAGGCATTGTTCGCCCGGCCACGTCACGAACTCGAAGACTTGCGATCGCCGCTGGTGCCTCGGGTCCAGGCCTGGTTTCGCGATACGCTGAAGCTGTCGAAATGGCTGTACAGCGATGCGATCCTGGCGAGCTTCCTGATCAACCTGCTGGGACTGATGGTGCCGCTGTTCGTGATGCAGACCTACGATCGCGTGGTGCCGAACCAGGCCACTTCGACCTTGTGGGTGCTGGCGATCGGTTTGCTGATCGGCACGGCTTTCGAACTGGTGCTGCGAGTTGTGCGCGCGCACTTGCTGGATACCGCCGGCAAGAAAACCGATGTGATCCTGTCGGCCACCCTGTTCGAGCGCATCACCGGCATGGCGATGAAAGCACGGCCGGCGACCATCGGTGGCTTCGCCCAAAGCATTCACGACTTTCAGGGCCTGCGGGAATTTCTCACCGCCGTGACCCTCACCAGCCTGATCGACCTGCCCTTCTGCCTGCTGATGCTGCTGGTGATCGGCCTGCTCGGTGGCTGGCTGGTGGTGATCCCGATGCTGGCGTTTCCCATCACCATCATCTTCGCCATGGTGATCCAGGTGCGCCTGCGCGATACCGTGCAAAAAAGCCTCAGCCTGGGCGCCGAACGCCAGGCACTGCTGATCGAAACCCTCAGCGGCCTGGAAACCCTCAAGGCCTGCAGCGCCGAAAGCGAACGCCAGCACAAATGGGAAAGCACCCACGGCGCCCTCACCCGCCTCGACAGCCACGCGCGCAACCTCTCGGCCCTGGCCACTAACGGCACGTTGTTCATCCAGCAACTGTCCGGCATGGCAATCATCGTCGCCGGGGTCTACAGCATCATCGCCGGCAACCTCAGCGTCGGAGCCCTGGTGGCCAGTTACATGCTCGGTAGCCGGGTACTTGCACCACTGGGTCAGATCGCTGGCCTGATCACCCGCTACCAGCAAGCGCAACTGACCATGAAAAGCACCGATGCGCTGATGGGGCTGCCCCAGGAGCGCGACGCCAGACAACGGCCACTGGAGCGCACCCAACTGCAAGGCGCACTGGATGTTGTCGGCGTAACCTTCCACTACAACGGCCAAAGTGCGCCTGCCCTGGCCAATGCCAGCTTCAGTGTGAAACCTGGCGAGCGCATCGGCATCATCGGCCGCAGCGGCTCAGGCAAAAGTACCCTGGCGCGACTGGTGATGGGCTTCTACGAACCGGATGAAGGCCAGTTGCTGCTCGATGGTCTGGACCTGCGGCAACTGGACGTCGCCGACCTGCGCCATCAAATCGGTTACGTCGCCCACGACCTGCCGCTTTTGGCCGGCAGCCTGCGCGACAACCTGACCCTCGGCGCGCGCTATATCAGCGACTCACGCATGCTCGAAGTGGCAGAGATGACCGGCGTTACCGAACTGGCCCGGCAACACCCGCAAGGCTTCGACCGGCCCGTGGGTGAACGCGGGCAACTGTTGTCCGGCGGCCAGCGCCAGGCCGTATTGATGGCCCGGGCGATGTTGCTCGACCCGCCCATCATGCTGCTCGACGAACCCACCAGCGCCATGGACAACAGCAGCGAAGACGTCCTGCGGCAAAAACTTCACGGATGGGTCCAGGGCAAAACCATCCTGCTGGTGACCCACCGCACCTCGATGCTGAGCCTGGTGGACCGGCTGGTGGTACTGGACAACGGACGGATCGTCGCCGACGGTCCGAAAGACGCGGTCATCGATGCGCTGCGCAAGGGCCGTGTCGGCTCTGCGGCCGTCTAGGAGTCGCCCATGTCTGCCGATCAAGGTTCCCGTGGCTACTTCGACAGTTTCAACAAAAGTGCCGAAACCGAGTACATGCCGGAAACCGCCGGCGCCTCCTTGCAGGACTCACCGCGCTGGTCGCGGATCACCGTGTGGCTGGCGGCCACGCTGTTGGTCAGTGCACTGGTCTGGGCCAAATTCGCCGTGTTGCAGGAAGTGACCATGGGCGAAGGCAAGGCGATTCCGTCAAGCAAGGTCCAGGTGATCCAGAACCTGGAGGGCGGCATCGTCACTGAAATTTTCGTCCGTGAAGGACAGATGGTGAACAAGGGCGACACCTTGCTGCGCCTGGATGACACCCGCTACCTGTCGAACAAGGGCGAAAGCGAAGCCGATCGCTTTGCCTTGACCGCGCAGGTCGAACGGCTTTCGGCCGAAGCCGAAGGCCGGCCGTTCAAGCTGTCGGAAGAAGTGATCGCCAAAGCCCCGCAAGTGGCTGAAGACGAGCGTTCGTTGTACGAACAGCGGCAACGCCGACTGGCCAGCGAGCAGCGCACCCTGAGCGAACAACTTCGGCAAAAAACCCAGGAGTTAGCGGAGTTCCGCTCGAAACAGGGTCAATTCAGTTCAAGCCTGGCGTTGTTGCAACAAGAGATGAACATGTCCGCGCCGCTGGTGGGCACGGGGGCGGTGTCACCGGTGGAAATCCTGCGGCTCAAACGCAGCGCGGTGGAGATTCGCGGCTCATTGAACGCCACCACACTGGCGATTCCCCGGGCGGAATCGGCGATCAACGAAATCAAAAGCAAGATCGACGAGTCGGAGCAAACCTTCCGCTCGGAGGCCGCCAAAGAGCTGAACGAGAAACGCACTGACCTGTCGAAAATCACGGCCTCGAGCATCGCCATCGACGACCGCGTGACCCGCACCACCGTGGTCTCGCCAGTGCACGGCATCATCAAGGTGTTGAAGGTCAACACCATCGGCGGCGTGGTCCAGCCCGGCAGTGACATGGTGGAAATCGTGCCGCTGGAAGACAACCTGCTGATCGAAGCCAAGGTACGCCCACAGGACGTTGCATTCCTGCATCCGGGCCAGAAAGCCATGGTCAAGTTCAGTGCCTACGACTACACCATTTACGGCGGTCTGAGCGCCAAGCTGGAGTTGATCGGCGCTGACACCATCACCGACGATAAGGGCAACAGCTTCTATCTGATTCAGGTGCGAACCGACAAAAACCATTTGGGCGGGGATGTGAAACCACTGCTGATCATCCCGGGGATGGTGGCGACGGTGGACATTATTACCGGGGAGAAAACGGTGCTGGATTATCTGCTCAAGCCGGTGTTGAAGGCGCGGACCGAGGCGATGCGGGAGCGGTAGGCAGTATCCAGAATCTGCAGTGACTGATCTGCCGCCATCGCGAGCAAGCTCGCTCCCACAGTGTCCGTGTCGTACACAAATCTGCGAACGCCACTGAACCTGTGGGAGCGAGCTTGCTCGCGATGAGGCCGGCAAGACCACCAATCATTTTTCAGAATGATTACGCTGGTAAACCTCCTCCCCCATCGCCGCAATCTGCCCCTCGATCAACGCTTCGAACGGTTTGAGCAATGGCGCAAAGGAAGTCGGCGCTTCGAGGGTTTCCAGCGCCTGCACAATCGCCTCCACCGTCGACAACGCCCCCGGCCCCGGTGCCTTGCGCAACCGATAGCGGGACACACCGCCCTCGGCCAGCGTCACCCTCGGCAACGCCGCCAGCAGCGGATTGAGGTGCAGCATCTTGCGTGCCTTGCGCCAGGTACCGTCCGGGACCACCAGCAGCAAGGGTTCGTCTGTCGCGGCACAAGCCTGCATCGGTTGGGCATCTTCGCCGGGAAACAGCAACCGCGCCCGATACCCCGGCTGATTCAACAGCGCTGGCAAATCCTCAAACACCTCGCCGACGATCAACTCGGCATTCGTCAACCCAAGCGCCGCCAGACGCGCGGTGTTCAACGCATGATTCACTTCGCTCGGATGCTGCAACAACAGCACCCGGGTGCGGCTGTCGAGGCTGGGAATCAGCGGGCACAGGCAATGAGTTTGCGGGCGCAGACAACGCTGACATTGGATTCTGGACATCGTCTCTACGCCTGATTCAGTTGGGCTTTAAGCAAGTCGCGGAATGTCTGGATCAGCGGCTCGCGGCTACGGCCCCGTCGCACGATCATCGAGAACGGCGCTTGATAACCAAAGGTCGCCGGCAGCAACACCCGCAAGTCCCCCTTGTCGGCCCAGGCCTGGGCGTAGTGCTCCGGCAGGTAACCGATGTAGGCGCCGGACAGCACCAGGATCAACTGGGCCTCCATACTTTCTACCGTCGCGGCACTGTGCTTGAAACCGTGGCGCGCCAGTTCGGCCTGGCTCCAATAACCACGACCGACCATGCGCTGCTGGGTGATGACTTGCTCGGGAATGCGCCGCTCGTTGAACAGCGGATGCCGCGTGCTGCAATACAACCAGTGTTGTTCACGGTACAGCGGCATGTACACCAGGCCGCTCATGCGCGTGGAAAACGCACCGATGGCCAGGTCGAGACGGTTGTCCTGCACGCCGAGTTGCAATTCGTAAGGGCTCATCACCGACAGGTGCAAGTGCACGGCCGGGTGTTCCTGGCTGTAGGCGCCGATGGCTTCGGCGAACGGCAGGGCCTTGTCGCTGACGGTAGAATCGATCACCCCGAGGTTCAAGGTACCGCGCAACTCGCCCTTGAGGGCGGCGGCGTACTGCTCGAAGCCTTCGAGTTCGCCCAACAGACGCAGGGTTTCCTGATGGAACAGTTCGCCCTTGCTGGTCAGGCTGAAACCGCCACGGCCGCGATGGCACAGCACCAGGCCAAGGGCTGCTTCGAGCTGGCTCATGTAGGTACTGATGGCCGACGTCGAGAGATTGAGCTCCTGCTGGGCGTTGGCGAACCCCTGATGGCGCACCACGCTGACGAAGATGCGCAATAGTTTCAGGTCGGGTAAAGCGTTGGCCATGGAAATGCTCCGATCTCGGGGTGACGCTCAATGCTCGATTCAATGCAAATCCTTGTGGGAGCGAGCTTGCTCGCGATGAGGGCGTAACAGCCAACATCAATGTTGACTGACCCACCGCTATCGCGAGCAAGCTCGCTCCCACCAGGTTTGTTCCCGGCATTGGGTTTTGCGTATGGGGTGAAGTCTAACGCCGCCACTTCCATTAGTTTAGAAAAATCTGAACTAAGTATTTGCCCGTAGCGATTCTTCCCGGCCACTACATTTCGCAGAATCGGCCCACAACGGTGCCCGTCCCTTCCGTGAACGGCGCAACCGACATAAATAAAACAACGACGATGAGGCCCTACCCGTGGACAAGATTCTTCACCAACCACTGGGCGGCAACGAAATGCCGCGCTTCGGCGGCATCGCCACCATGATGCGACTCCCCCATTTGAATACCGCTGCCGGCCTGGACGCTGCCTTCGTAGGCGTGCCCCTGGACATCGGTACCTCCCTACGCCCCGGCACCCGCTTCGGGCCTCGCGAAATCCGCGCTGAATCGGTAATGATTCGCCCGTACAACATGGCCACCGGTGCTGCGCCGTTCGACTCGCTGTCGGTTGCCGACATTGGCGACATCGCGATCAACACCTTCAACCTGCTGGATGCCGTACGGATCATTGAAGAGTCCTACGACAACATCCTCGAACACGACGTGATCCCGCTGACCCTGGGCGGCGACCACACCATCACCCTGCCGATCCTGCGTGCCATCCATAAAAAGCACGGCAAGGTCGGCCTGGTGCACATTGATGCCCACGCCGATGTGAACGATCACATGTTCGGCGAGAAAATCGCCCACGGCACCACCTTCCGTCGCGCCGTTGAAGAAGGCCTGCTGGACCCGGACCGTGTCGTGCAGATCGGCCTGCGCGCCCAGGGCTACACCGCTGACGACTTCAACTGGAGTCGCAACCAGGGTTTCCGTGTGGTTCAGGCTGAGGAGTGCTGGCACAAATCGCTGGAGCCCTTGATGGCTGAAGTCCGCGAAAAAGTCGGTGGCGGTCCTGTTTACCTGAGCTTCGACATCGACGGCATCGACCCGGCCTGGGCACCTGGTACCGGTACCCCGGAAATCGGCGGTCTGACGACCATTCAGGCAATCGAGATCGTTCGTGGCTGCCAAGGCCTCGACCTGGTCGGTTGCGATCTGGTAGAAGTCTCGCCCGCTTACGACACCACCGGCAACACCTCGCTGCTGGCCGCCAACCTGCTGTACGAAATGCTCTGCGTACTGCCTGGCGTAGTCCACCGCTGAGGATCGGTCATGAGCGAACGTGATCAGGTTCTCAAAGCCGCCGCCGATCTGGTGTCCGCTTTTGCCCGTAACGATCGCGAAGCCTACTTCGGCGCGTTCAGCGCCGATGCCAGCTTCGTCTTCTACACCCTCGAACAGCCCCTGCTGTCGCGCGACGCCTATCAGGCGTTGTGGGACGGCTGGCGCTCTGAGGATGGCTTCGAGGTGCTCTCGTGCACCTCAAGCAACGCTTTCGTCAGCCTGCAGGGTGACGTGGCGATTTTCATCCATGACGTGGCCACCGAGTTGCGCATGCAAGGGGAGCAACACTTCAGCCAGGAGCGCGAGACGATTGTTTTCAAGAAACAAGCGTCTGGCCAAGAACAACAAGGCCTATGGCTGGCCTGCCACGAACATTTATCCGCGATGCCGGAAGGGCTGCCACCCCCTTAGCCAACACAGGTGACGCTCACGCACGATGAGCGCGCCTTTATGATCGGAGCTGATCATGAATAACAAAAACAACGAAAAAAGCCTTAGCAGCATCGAAACAAACGGGGTCGAACAGATCCCGGACAATGAGCGTGACGCCAAGCCCAGCGATCTGTTTCGCCTGATCTTCGGCGGCGCCAACACCTTTGCCACCGCCGTGCTCGGCAGTTTCCCGGTGCTGTTCGGCCTGTCCTTTCAGGCTGGCGTCTGGGCGATTGTGCTGGGCGTGGTACTCGGTGCGCTGATCCTGGCGCCGATGGGCCTGTTCGGACCCATCAACGGCACCAACAACGCCGTCTCTTCCGGTGCGCACTTCGGCGTGCACGGGCGAATCGTCGGTTCGTTCCTGTCGCTGCTGACCGCTATCGCGTTTTTCTCGCTCTCCGTCTGGAGTTCGGGCGATGCACTGGTGGGCGGTGCCAAACGCCTGATCGATCTACCGGAAACCGATCTGACCCTGGGCCTGGCCTACGGTCTGTTCGCGCTGCTGGTATTGACCGTGTGCATCTATGGTTTCCGCTTCATGCTGTGGGTCAACCGCATTGCGGTGTGGGCGGCCAGCCTGCTGTTCCTGCTGGGCGTTTTCGCTTTCGCCCCTGCATTCGACAGTCAGTACGCCGGCACCGTAGCCATGGGCCAGGCCGGATTCTGGGCTGCGTTCATCGGGGCAGCATTGGTCGCCATGAGCAACCCGATCTCCTTCGGTGCGTTCCTCGGTGACTGGTCGCGCTACATCCCTCGTGATACGCCCAAAGGCCGGATCATGGTGTCGGTGATTGCCGCGCAACTCGCCACGCTGATTCCGTTCCTGTTCGGCCTCGTCACCGCCACTATCGTAGCGGTCAAGGCACCGGACTACATCGCGGCCAACAACTATGTCGGCGGTCTGCTGGCGGTATCGCCGAGCTGGTTCTTCCTGCCGGTGTGCCTGATCGCGGTCATCGGCGGCATGTCCACCGGCACCACTTCGCTGTACGGCACAGGCCTGGACATGTCCAGCGTGTTCCCTCGGGTGCTGTCGCGAGTCAAGGCCACGCTGCTGATCGGTGTGATGTCGATTGCCTTCATCTTCATCGGGCGCTTCGCGGCCAACCTGGTGCAGAGCGTGTCGACCTTCGCCGTGCTGATCATCACCTGCACCACCCCGTGGATGGTGATCATGATCATCGGCCTGCTGGTGCGTCGCGGCTTCTACTGCCCGGATGACCTGCAAGTGTTCACCCGCGGCGAGAAGGGTGGCCGTTACTGGTTCACCCATGGCTGGAACTGGCGTGGCATGGGGGCCTGGATCCCGAGTGCCGCGGTCGGCCTGTGCTTTGTGAACCTGCCTGGGCAATTCGTCGGCCCACTGGGCAACCTGGCCGATGGTATCGACATCAGCCTGCCAGTGACCCTGGGCCTGGCATCGTTGGTGTACCTGATTCTGCTGAGCCTGTTCCCGGAATCGAGCGCAGTGTTCGGTCCGAACGACCCTCGCAGCAAGAGCACGGATTCGCTCGCTAAACCGGCGATGCGTCAAGCCGCCTGATTCAACGCGTTCCCCCTGTGGGAGCGGGCTTGCTCGCGAAAGCGATCGGTCAGTCACATCAATGTTGAATGTGCCGCCGTCTTCGCGAGCAAGCCCGCTCCCACAAGGGATTGATTTTCAGCCTCACATAAAAAAGACAATCGGAGACACGCCACAATGGCTTTGGATTTATTCGTCGTACTCATCTACGCCGCCGCGATGCTGATACTCGGCTACTACGGCATGCGCAAGGCCAAGACCAACGAAGACTTTTTGGTCGCCGGTCGTAACCTCGGCCCAAGCCTGTACATGGGCACCATGGCTGCCACCGTCCTGGGCGGTGCGTCCACCGTGGGCACCGTGCGTCTGGGCTACGTGCATGGCATCTCCGGCTTCTGGCTGTGTGCCGCACTGGGTTGCGGGATCGTGGCGCTGAACCTGTTCCTCGCCAAACCGCTGCTGAAACTGAAGATCTACACCGTTACCCAGGTGCTGGAAAAACGCTACAACCCGATGGCCCGCTCCGCGAGCGCGGTGATCATGCTGGCCTACGCGCTGATGATCGGCGTGACCTCGATCCTGGCGATCGGCACTGTGCTGCAAGTGCTGTTCGGCCTGCCGTTCTGGATCTCGGTCCTGCTCGGCGGCGGCGTCGTGGTGATCTACTCGGCCATTGGCGGCATGTGGTCCCTGACCCTGACCGACATCGTTCAGTTCGTGATCAAGACTGTCGGCCTGATGTTCATCCTGTTGCCGATCTGCCTGTACCGCGTTGGCGGTTGGGATGAGTTGGTAATGAAACTGCCGGCGGCGAGCTTCAGCTTCACCACCATCGGCTGGGACACCATCATCACCTACTTCATGATCTACTTCTTCGGCATCCTGATCGGTCAGGACATCTGGCAACGGGTGTTCACCGTCAAGACCGCCAAAGTGGCTCAGGTTGCCGGTACCGCTGCCGGTATCTACTGCATCCTCTACGGCCTGGCCTGCGCCCTGATCGGCATGGCTGCACACGTACTGATCCCGGATCTCGACAACGTCAACAACGCCTTCGCTGCGATCGTGAAACTGTCCCTGCCGGACGGTATCCGTGGTCTGGTGATCGCTGCCGCACTGGCCGCCATGATGTCCACCGCCAGCGCCGGCCTGCTGGCCGCCGCCACCACCCTGACCGAAGACCTGCTGCCGAAACTGCGTGGCGGTAAACAGTCGAGCCTGGCGATCAACCGCCTGTTCACCCTGTTGACCGGCATCGTGGTACTGGGCATCGCTCTGATCGTGAACGACGTGATCAGCGCCCTGACCCTGGCCTACAACCTGTTGGTAGGCGGCATGCTGATCCCGCTGATGGGTGCGATTTTCTGGAAACGCGCTACCACCGCCGGCGCTATCGCCAGCATGGGCATGGGCTTCGCCACCGCGCTGCTGTTCATGTTCAAGGACGGTCTGGATGCCAACACCCCGATCTACTACAGCCTCGGTGTAGGCCTGGTGAGTTTCGTGGTGGTGAGCTTGATGTCCCGCCGCACGGCAGCAGTGGCCAGCGCTGCCTAAGCTGAACATAACGACTTGATGCTTTCTTCGACGAGTGTGGCGTCGGTTGCCACACTCGTTTTTTTTCGTCTGGAGAAAACGTTCATGAAGATTGTTTCTCGTGACCAGTGGTTCGAGGTGAAAGCGCTCAGCGACGGCATCCGCCTGATCCACGAGCCGTACATCCGCCCCTTCTACCGCTGCAACCTCTGGCACATCCAGGGCCGTGACAAAGACCTGCTGCTGGACAGCGGCTCGGGTCTGGTCAGTCTGCGCGAGCAACTGCCGTGGATCACCGAACGGCCGCTGGTGGCTGTTGCCAGCCACTGCCATTTCGATCACATCGCCGGTCATCACGAATTCGCTGAACGGCTGGTGCATCCGGCCGAGGCGGACATTCTCGCGGCACCCGATGGCAACAACGACCTGAGCAAAGCCTTTGTCGGCGACGACATGTTCGAGGCGCACCCCGATTGCCCGCTGTGCTACGCCGAATACCGGGTCAAGGCCGCACCGGCCACGGGGTTTGTCGAAGATGGCGATGTGCTGGACCTGGGCAATCGGGTGTTGCAGGTCGTGCACACACCGGGACACTCGCCCGGTGGCATCTGCCTGTACGAAGCCGCCACAGAGACCTTGTTCAGCGGCGACATCATCTACGACGGCCCGCTAATCGAAGACGCCTACCACTCCAATCTCGATGACTACGCCCGCAGCCTGCAACGTTTGCGCACGCTATCGATCCGCACGGTGCATGGCGGGCACTTCGGCAGCTTTTCCGGGGAGCATTTGCGTAGCATGATCGACCAATGGCAGCGCTCACACGGCTAAAGCCTGCTGTACTCAACGGCAGGAACTGCATCGGCAGGGAGAACTGCACCCACCTCGTCGAAGAACGATCATGAAAGAAGCTGCCCTTCGTGCTGTCGTACATCGCTACATCAGTCGCCTGCTGGAAGGCCGGGATGACTTCGACGACAACACCAGCCTGGCGCAGTTGGGATTGGATAAAAAAGATATCGAAGAACTGATCTTCCATCTGGAAGATGAACTGGGTGTCACGGCGTTTACCGTGGAAGAAGACCGGATGCTCAAGACCGCCAGGACGGCGAATGATTTGAGCCGGTTCTTGCTGGAGATCGGACGGTACTAAGTCTGGTAATCAAACGTACACGAAGCGGCAAGGGAGCTTGCTCCCTCGCCACGGGAAAACCTTTCACCTGTCAGATGTTATCTGCCATTACCGGCGTCGCTGCTGACGCCGACGTTGTTCGTCGTCAGTACGAACAGGCACGGGTTGCAGAGGCGGCTCGATCAAACCGAGAGCAACGCCCAAGTCATGCAGCCAGTTTTGGATTTTCTCTTTCATGATGCCCCCTTCAGGGTAGTGCCGAGCGGCCAAAGTACTGTAGCCCCTTCGTACAGATAATAGTCCGAAGTCCTACGCAATGCTCGCGCAAAGTCACAATGATCTGTTACTGAATCCATCAAAATCAGCCTGCGTTCAGACAATGTCCTGCGCCCGTACATGTGCCGGTGGAAAAACCACCTGTTGCTGCTCGATCCAGGCATTCAGGTTGGCCCCGACCATGCCCTTGCGCCACATCAGCCAGGTGGTAGCACTGGCGAACGGTTCGGCCAAAGGATGTACGGCCACACTCTCACGGCCCGGCAGACTGGCGAGCATCGACTCCGACATCAGCGCCACACCGGAACCGGCAATTACACACGCCAACATTCCCGGATAGGACTCGATCTCCATCGCCCGGCCCATGGCCGCATGATCATGGGCGAACCAGGCTTCCAGGCGCATGCGGTAGGAGCAGCCCTGGCGAAAGGTGAACACCGAGCGACCTTGCACATCCAGCGCGCTGCGCACGGGCGGATGGTCGGCCTCGCTGATCAGCACCAGGCGCTCGTCACACAAGGGCACCCCGTCGAGTCCGGCCAGTTCCAGCGGGCCATCCACCAGCGCCGCATCGAGTCGACCGGTGAGCAGGCCTTCGAGCAGTTCACCGCTGGGGCCGGATTGTACTTGCAGGTTCACCGCCGGATACAAACGGTGGTAATGCGCCAATAGCCCCGGAAGGTGAATCGCCGCCGTGCTGTACATGGTGCCGAGCACGAAGTCTCCCGCCGGTTGCCCGCCCTGCACTGCCGCGCTGGCTTCGTCGCGCAAGGCAAACAGCCTGGCGGTGTAGTCCAGCAGGACTTTTCCCGCAGGCGACAACTGCAAGCGCTGACGTTCGCGCAGGAACAGTTCGACACCCAACTGCTCTTCCAGCTGTTTGAGCCGGGTCGACAGGTTCGACGGAACTCGATGTAGCCGTTCGGCGGCACGGGTTATGGATCCTTCCTCTGCCACCGCCTGGAAGATGCGCAATTGGCTAAACTCCACGACATTCTCCAAAAAAGAACAAGTTACTCACTATTATTCATTTTTAAAGAAAGTCAATCAGTCCTAGCCTGACGGTCATTGATCCTCCAGACGGACTCCAGACCATGTCTCCTCTGATCCGCTTATCCGCCTGCTTCGTTGCCCTGATGATGGCCATGGGCATCGGCCGTTTTGCCCTGACACCACAACTGCCGCATCTGCTCAGCGAAGGCCAGATCGATCTGACTGCCGCCGGGCTGATCGCCGCCGCCAACTACCTCGGTTATTTCATCGGTGCAGTGGATTCCATGTTTTCCCGGCGTCCGGCACAAGTGCGCCGACGCTTGTTCGGCGGATTGTGGCTGTGCGTGCTGCTGACCCTGGCGTCGTTCTGGGCCAATGGTTTCTGGTCGCACCTGTTGCTGCGCTTCGGCACCGGCGTGGCCAGCGCCTGGGTGTTGGTGATGATTACCGCCCTGAGCCAACCCCTCGCGGCAGCGGCCGGTCGTCCTCGGCTCGGAGCCCTGGTCTTCGCCGGACCCGGTTTGGGAATTTTTCTGACAGGTCTGTTGGCCCTGGGCTCGAATCTGCTGGGGCAGACTTCCGCCACCTTGTGGCTGGTGTACGCCGTCACGGGGCTGGCGATGCTGCTGGGGATCCTGCCGTTCCTGCCACAACCGAGTGTCACCGCGACTGCTGCACCCGGCGCCAGCGCCTCGGGCAATCAAGGCATCGCTCGCCTGGGCTGGATCTATGCCTTGTACGGATTGGGCTACATCATTCCCGCGACCTTTTTGTCGCAAATGGCCAACGCGCAATTCCATGGCCAATGGCAGGCTGACCTGTTCTGGCCATGCTTTGGCCTGGCGGCGGCAACCGGTGTGGTGCTGGTGAGTCTGCGTCGGCAAAAACCTGGCGCCACGGGTCACTGGCTGATGGCGACGTTATGGCTGCAAGCCGCTGGCGTCTTCGCCTGCCTGCTGGGCAACGGTCCAGGCCTGGCGTTGGGTGTGATCCTGTGCGGCACGCCGTTCCTGGCCTGCATGCAACTGGTGATGCAACGCTCCCGGGAACTGGCGCCCCATGCCACCCAGCGCAATGCCGGCCTGCTGACAGCCTGCTTTGCCGTGGGCCAGCTCAGCGGGCCATTGCTGGCGGCGCTGAGTAGTCATTTCAGTGGCGGTTTACAGCCGGCACTGGTGGTCGCCGGCTGCGGCTTGTTGATCGCCGGCGGTCTATTGCTCGCGCCGGTCAATGCTGCCCGAGGGCTTTGCGCAAACGACGGCGCAACCACTGCTCGGCGCTGACAAAAGTGATGCCCGCCAATACCAGAACGGCACCGATGACGAAGTTCAGGCTCAGTTCCTCGCCGAGCAGTACCACACCGAAGGTGACGCCGAACAACGGCGTCATGAACGAAAACACCGCAAGGTTGGCCGCCAGGTAACGGCGCAGTAGCCAGAACCAGACCAGGTAACTGAAGAACGACACGACCACGCCTTGAAACAGCACACTGGCCACCGCCACATGGGTCAGGCTGACATGGGTGATCTGGCCGCTGAGCAGCGCAATCAACAACAAGCCGAAGAAGCCGACAATCAACTGATAGAACAGCGTCAGGGTCACCGGCGCTTCCGACAGACGCGAGGCGCGCACCACCACCGTGGTCGCGCCCCAGGCGGCACCCGCCAGCACACCCAAGGCATCGCCCATCAACATGCGGTAATCAAGGTTGTCCCAGGACACCCCGCCGGCAAACGCGATGGCAATCCCGATAAACGCCAGGACAATCCCCAGCCATTGCAAGGGCCGCAATCGCTCACTGGGCAGCAACCAGTGCACCCCCAATGCGGTGAAGATCGGCGCGGTGTAGAGGAACACCGACATGTGCGCCGCCGTGGTCAGTTGCAGGCCTTCGGAAATGAAGAAGAACTCCAGGCCGAACAAGGCACCGGCCAACAGACCGCCGCGCCAGGTCGTACCTACCTGGTTCCAGCCGCCCTTCCAGCAGATCAGCAGCCCGACCAGCAACGCCGACATACCGGAACGTCCGGCCGCCTGCATCACCGGCGCGATATCGGCCGCCGCCCACTTGATCATCACCTGCTGCACGCCCCAGATCAGGCACAACCCGACCATCACTTGCAGGGCAAACCCGTCGGCGCTGCGCCGGGTGGCGCTCACCGGAACACCTCGAAGACACAATCCATGGCAAAGACTCGGCAGAAAAAAAACAAAGCCCCGGCCTTCTCGTTGAAAAGAAAACACCGGGGCGAAGAATCATGTTGTCGATTATTAACCAGAAGGCCAGAAAATGCCGCCTGCCAGAGACCTCTACTTCTCTGCTTGCGCCATCCTGGCCCTCTATCTTGTCAGCGCATCAACTGAGTTCGATGCGATCGGCATGAATGACAATCTGGCCATTCTTGTACAACGCACCGATGGCCTTCTTGAAGTTGCCCTTGCTGACACCGAACAGACTGCTGATCAACGCCGGATCGCTCTTGTCGCTCACCGCCAGGCTGCCGTTGTTTTCGCGCAACTTGGCGAGGATCTTCGAGTTCAGGCTGGTGGCCGCTTCCTGGCCAACCGGTTGCAGGCTCAGGCTGATCTTGCCGTCGGCGCGAACTTCCTTGATGAAGCCCTTTTCTTCTTTACCGGCGCGCATGAACTTGAAGATTTCGTTCTTGTGGATCAGGCCCCAATGCTTGTTGTTGATGATGGCCTTGAAGCCCATGTCCGTGGCTTCGGCCACCAGCAGATCCACTTCCTGGCCCGCGGTGTAGTTGGCCGGGGTCTTGTCCAGGTAGCGGTCCAGGCGCGCGGTCGCGGTGATGCGACGGGTGTGCTTGTCGAGATAGACGTGCACCACCACATACTCGCCCGCCGTCATCTGGCGCTTCTCTTCGGAGAACGGCAGCAACAGGTCTTTCGGCAACCCCCAGTCCAGGAATACGCCGATGCTGTTGACTTCAACAACTTTCAAACTGGCGAATTCACCGACTTGAACTTTCGGCTTTTCAGTAGTTGCGATGAGTTTGTCATCGCTGTCCAGATAAACAAAAACGTTGAGCCAGTCTTCATCTTCGGTAGGAATATCTTTTGGAATATAACGATTAGGCAGAAGGATTTCGCCATCCGCGCCACCGTCCAGATATAAACCGAAGTTAGTGTGTTTAACCACTTGCAAACTGTTGTAACGCCCGACTAAAGCCATGTCCAATACCCTCATTGCGTGGGCGGCATTCTACCCGGTTTTAAGCGCCGCGTTCGGCAGCCGGCCCGGTGGCGCGAGAAAATCTCCCTGAAGCCCTTAATTTTCCCGGGTTTTCATCGCACCTCGTCCGCTCGTCAGGCCGTTCCGGGCATTTACGCCATGCCCAGGCAAGCGTGACGCGGTATTTTTCCAGGCAATGTTATTAGTTAAAACAGCGGCTTAGGTGCATATTTCGAATATTGGCCGGGGACTAATTACCCCGAGCTCACGAATATGCCGAGGGGATATTTGCCAAGCAATTATCAGGCAATTCCTGTACGATGCCTGGCCAAGTTAATTTTCTACAGGTTAATGGCCGCCATGCGCGTAAAAGCATCCACCAGCAAAGCAAAGCCAGCTCCAGCCGTCGAAACCAGCGAATCGATCAACAGCCAGATCGCTGCGTTCCTCAAGTCCGGCGGTGAAATCCAGCAAATTGCCAAAGGCGTCAGCGGCCAGACGTTCGGCCCGTCCAAGCAGATCACCCTGGGCAAAAAGTAATCCCCTCGCGTCACCTGGTCCCAAAGCGCTTTGAGCTTCGAAGCGCTTGGACTGGAACCCTCGTTACTCCTCCGGCACTCCCTCAAATCCCGTAGAAATCGACGAACGGCCTTCATTGCCGATTATTCGCCGTTATCCTTGCACACGTCTGGATCAAGCGTTTCAGCGGGTTCACCAGCCTGCCCTCGCTGTTCATGGAGTGACGCATGCTCAAATCTTTCTACCTTTCGGCATTGCTCGGCAGCCTGCTGGCATGCTCCGTAGCACAGGCACAAATCTTTCAGCGTGAGCTGGGGGGCTTCGACCTCAAGCTTGGCACCACCCCCACCCGCAGCATGGCCCAGGGCCTGGTCAAACCCTCGGCCGTCGGCTCGTTTCACGGTGGCCTGGACCTGAGCCACGACAGCGGTTTCTACGTGGGCCAATGGTCGCCCAGCATGGGCATCAGCCCGGGGAAAGACCTCGAGATCGACTCCTACATGGGTTTTAAACAACCCTTCGACCAAACCCTCGGCTACGAAGTGGGCCTGATCCGCTACAGCTACCCCGAAGTCACGACCCCTGACAGCCAGGAACTGTTCGGCGGCCTGACCTTGCTCGGCAGCCGTTTCGGCATCGCCTTCAGCAATGACCCGGACAAACAGAACAACACCCTGTTCGCTGACTTGAGCGGCAATCAACCGTTCGGTGTCGGCATCAGCCTGAAATACACCACCCACCAATTCAATACGCCAGTGGCGGTGGATGGCGGGTATGTAGGCAGTTTTACCGATTGGTCGCTGAAATTGTCCCGCCCGTTCATGGGCATCGACCTTGACCTGATCTACAGTGACTCCAGCCTGAGCGGTAGAGGTTGCTCGGCCTATGCCGGGCACAACAGCCAGTGTGACGGGCTGGTGACGCTCAAGGCCGAACGCGCATTCTATTGATCGGCTGAACTGCCGGGCTCCTCCCGGGTTCACATGAGAATCAGCCCCCGAAGACTGGCTTTCGCAAGGAATCGCCCATGTCCCGCTGGTTCAAACATATCGCCGTTGTGTTGACCGTTACCCTCGCCCTCGGCGCGTGCAGCCGCGTGGGCCTGGCCTACCGCAATCTCGATGTGATCATCCCCTGGACGCTCAGCGACTACCTGGACATGAACGGCGAGCAGAAAATCTGGCTGGACGAACGCCTGAAGGAACACCTGAGCTGGCACTGCACCACCCAACTGCCAGGCTATCTCGACTGGCTGGACCGCCTGCAAACCATGGTCGCTACCAACCAGGTCACCGATGCCGCCTTGCAGGCCCGCGCCCACGAAGCCGAACAGGCGATCGCCGAGACCGCGCGGGTAATCACCCCGTCGGCCATCGAGTTGCTGCAAAGGCTGGATGACAAGCAAGTCGCCGAAATGAACGACGCCTTCGCCAAGGACCGGCGCAAACGCCAGGAGGAATACCTCAAACCCTCCCTCGACCAGCAGATCAAGGAGCGCGGCGCGCGCATGGAGAAGCGCCTGAATGACTGGCTCGGGCCACTGAGCACCACCCAGCAACAGCGGGTAGCCACATGGTCCAGCGCCCTGGGCGAGCAGAACACCCAGTGGCTTGCCAACCGGGTCCATTGGCAGAAGCAGTTCAGCGCGGCCGTTGCCCAACGCCAGAGTCCACAATTCCCACAACGGATCGAGACACTTCTGGTCAATCGTGAGAAGTTGTGGACACCCGCCTATCGTCAGGCCTTTGCCAACACCGAAGCCCAGGCGCGTTCACTGTTCGTGGATCTGATGGCTGAAAGTACGCCGAGCCAGCGGGCACGTTTGCTGAAGAAAATTGAAGGTGTGAGGAAGGACTTCAACGACTTGAAGTGCCTGAAAGCGGCGAAACAAGACTGACTGCAACACAAGACGCATGTGGGAGCGAGCCTGCTCGCTCCCACAGGGGATCACACAACATCAGGCAATCTGCGCTTTCGACGCTACCTCATCAAACGTCATCTCATCCAGCGCATCCTCCTGCTCGTCCAGCACCTGCCGCGGGTGATCATTGCCGGGAATACTGCTGTCGATCAGGCTCAACAAACGCGAACCCCGCGCCGTCAGAATGTAATTGGTGCCCGTGCCACCTTCGTCTTCAGGTCGCGGCGCGATATAGCCACGCGCCAACAGTAACTTTTCGTACTCTCCAGCCACCGTTTTCAAGTGATCAAGATTTTCAATCGGCTCGCCTTCCGCGGCTTTCTGCGCGGCATGCTGTTCGGCGTAAGGCCGCGGCGTGAAGCTGTGGCCCGCGCTGTTTTGCACTTCATGCAACAAGCGCTCAATCAAGTCCCAGTTGTAAGTCGTCATCCTGAACCTCCGGTGTCCGTTCGATTGATGCCCGTGCAATTGAACGGGCCTTACAGGTTGTGACCGGTACGCCCGGCCACCGTTCAGCCGGGCGTTTGCAGACGACCGACCGGCGGCATGTCGAAATCCATGCAAGCCAAACGACTAGGCTGTGTAAGTCACCTCCCCGCCCCACGCAGGAGAAAACAACATGAACATTCAGAACCATCCCGTCGTATCGCGGGAAGAATGGGTCGCCGCCCGCAAAGAGCACCTGGCCCACGAAAAAGCCTTCACCAGGGAAAGGGACAGACTCAGCGCCGAACGCCGTGCCCTGCCCTGGGTGAAAGTCGACAAGGACTACCACTTCCAGGGACCCGACGGCGAACTGAAACTGGCGGACCTGTTCGGGGGGCGCAGCCAGTTGGTCATCTACCACTTCATGTTCGCCGAGGGCTGGGATGAGGGCTGCCCCGGTTGCTCGTACCTGAGCGATCACATCGACGGCGCCAACCAGCACCTGGCCCACCATGACGTGGCCGTGGTAGCGGTTTCCCACGCACCGTTTGCCGAATTCCAGGCGTTCAAACGGCGCATGGGCTGGAAGTTCGACTGGGTATCGTCCGAAGGCTGCGATTTCAACTACGACTTTGGCGTCACCGCCCGAGCCGAAGACGTCGCCGCCGGAAAGGCTACATACAACTACGAAAAAACCGACGGCGCCGAGGAGGAACTCCCCGGTCTCAGCGTGTTTTATCGCAATGACGCCGGCGAAATTTTCCATACCTACTCCACCTATGCCCGGGGCCTGGACATGCTAGTCGGCGCCTACAACTACCTCGACCTGACGCCCAAGGGTCGCAACGAGGAGGAAATCATGGAGTGGGTGCGGCATCACGACAAATATGAGGAACAGGAGAAGTCGAGCTGCTGTCATGGTGGTTAACCCCAGACACCGAGGCGCGGCCTTCGCGGGCAAGCCACGCTCCCACAGTTTCTGCGATGTTCACAAAACCTGTGGGCTTGCCCGCGAAAAGGCGCTGACAACCAACGCAAATATCACAGGCTGAACTTTCCCCAGGGGCCAACGCTCAACCGAATAACCCGCCTTGACTGGAGCTGAGGCCCGCCCCCATGAAACCACTGCTGAAGAAGCTCACTCTCGCCGCTACCCTCGCTTGCGCCCTGCCCGCCTGGGCCTGCACCCTCGAGGAAGCCACCGCCAAACGCGAACAACTGGCCCGGGAAGTGGCCAGGCTCACTGAGCAGAACCCGACCAAGGCCAAGGAGATCAACGACGAGTTGCAGAAAATGGACCTGGGCACTGCCGCCAAGGACCTGCCGGACAAGTGTCAGTTAATCGATCAGCGTTTGAAGGAGTTGGACTCGGCAGAAAAGAAAACCGAGAGTTGATAATCATCAGACATAAAAAACCCGGACAGTGTCCGGGTTTTTTATGGGTCGCTTGCAACGACTTACTCAGCCGCTGGCGCTTCCGGCTTGCGGCGCTTGAGCGGGGCCATGCCGTCCTTGCTGACCAGGGAATCGCTCTTCGGCCGGTTGGCGCTCTTGCGCTTGGTCGGGGTCTTGGCGGCAGTTTTCTTCTTGTCACCCTTGGCGTCGGTCTTTTTCTTCTTCACGCCGACGGCCTTGCCCGAGGCCTTGACCTTTTTCGGTCCGCCGTAGGTGCCTTTGACTTCCTTGATGGTGCGGCGCTCGAAGCTCTGCTTGAGGTAGCGTTCGATGCTCGACATCAGGTTCCAGTCGCCATGGCAGATCAGCGAGATGGCCAGGCCATCGTTACCGGCGCGACCAGTACGACCGATACGGTGCACGTATTCGTCGCCGCTGCGCGGCATGTCGAAGTTGATCACCAGGTCCAGGCCATCTACGTCCAGACCGCGAGCGGCGACGTCGGTAGCCACGAGGATTTTCACGCCGCCCTGCTTAAGGCGGTCGATCGCCAGTTTGCGATCCTTCTGGTCTTTCTCGCCGTGCAGCACGAACGCTTTGTATTCCTGCGCCACCAGGCGGCCGTAGATACGGTCGGCCATGGCCCGGGTGTTGGTGAAGACGATGGCCTTCTGGTAGGTCTCGTTGGCCAGCAGCCAGTTGACGATCTGTTCTTTGTGCTGGTTGTGGTCAGCGGTGATGATCTGCTGGCGGGTGGTGTCGTTCAGCTGGCTGACCGCATTGAGCTGCAAGTGCTCAGGGTTGTTCAGGACCTTGGCGATCATCTCGCGCAGGCCAGAACCACCGGTGGTGGCAGAGAACAGCATGGTCTGCTGACGGTTGGTGCACTCGTCCACCAGACGCTGAACGTCTTCGGCGAAGCCCATGTCGAGCATGCGGTCGGCTTCGTCGAGCACCAGGACTTCAACTTCTTTCAAGTCGAGGTTGCCGGCGTTCAACTGCTCGATCATCCGGCCCGGCGTACCGATCAGGATGTCCGGCACCTTGCGCAGCATCGCGGCCTGGACCTTGAAGTCTTCACCGCCGGTGATCAGGCCGGACTTGATGAAGGTGAACTGCGAGAAGCGTTCAACTTCTTTCAAGGTCTGCTGGGCCAGTTCGCGGGTCGGCAGCAGGATCAGGGTCTTGATGCTGACGCGGATTTTCGCCGGGCCGATCAGACGGTTGAGGATCGGCAAAACGAATGCAGCGGTTTTGCCGCTACCGGTTTGCGCCGTCACCCGCAGGTCACGCCCTTGGAGCGCCAGCGGAATGGCCGCTGCTTGCACAGGCGTTGGCTCGACAAATTTCAGCTCGGCCACGGCTTTGAGCAGGCGTTCGTGCAGGGCGAATTGGGAAAACACGGGTGCTACCTCGAAGAAATGCAAAAAAACAGCTGCATAGGGTAACGGTTTCGAGCGCTCAGGCCGAGTTTCTTTATACAAATGGCGGTAAACAGTTGGTTTTTTGTTGCCTGATTTTTCCCGAAACGTAATACAAAGCGTCTTAAATGCTCTAATCCCCTCTCGCGCCTTACAGAAGAATCGTTTTCGACCATGGATATCAAACAGCTCTGGACCAACGTCCTGGACCTTTGGGGTGCCCTCGACCAGCACCCGCTCGTGCACTCCAGCCTGTCGCTGTTGCTGCTGCTGGCAATTGCGCTGTTCCTCGGACGGGTGGCGCGCTACCTCATTCTGCACGCGGCAAAAATGCTCAGTCGCCAGCCGGCCCTGCACTGGGTCAATGATTTTCTGCAGAACAAGGTGTTCCATCGCCTGGCCCAGATCACGCCTTCGCTGGTGATCCAGTTCGGTCTCAATCTGGTGCCGGACCTGAGCAAAACCGGCCTGAATTTCCTCGGCAATGTCGCGCTGTCCTTCACCTTCCTGTTTCTGCTGCTGGCGGTCAGCGCCCTGCTCAATGCCCTGCTGGATATCTACGCCCGCACCGAACACGCCCGCACCCGCTCGATCAAGGGCTATGTGCAACTGGCGAATTTGGTGTTGTACGTGTTTGGCGCGATCATCATCGTCGCTACGCTGATCGACCGCTCGCCGCTGTTGCTGCTGTCGGGCCTGGGTGCCATGTCGGCGGTGATTCTGTTGGTCTACAAGGACACGCTGCTATCGTTCGTCGCCAGCGTGCAGTTGACCAGCAATGACATGCTGCGGGTCGGCGACTGGATCGAGATGCCCCAGGTGGGCGCCGACGGCGATGTGGTGGACATCACCTTGCACACGGTCAAGGTGCAGAACTTCGACAAGACCATCGTCTCGATCCCGACCTGGCGCCTGATGTCCGAGTCGTTCAAGAACTGGCGCGGCATGCAGGCTTCCGGCGGCCGCCGGATCAAGCGCAGCCTGTTCATCGATGCCAGCGGCGTACGCTTTCTGCGTGACGACGAAGAGCTGAAGCTGTCCCAGGTGCACTTGCTCACCGACTACATGACCCGCAAACAGGCCGAACTCAAGGCCTGGAACGAAGCCCAGGGCAACGTCGCGGCCATGTCGGCCAACCGCCGGCGGATGACCAATATCGGCACGTTCCGCGCCTATGCGCTGGCCTACCTGAAGAGTCACCCGGAGATCCAGCCGAACATGACCTGCATGGTCCGCCAGATGCAGACCACGGCCCAGGGCATTCCGCTGGAAATCTACTGCTTTACCCGCACCACGGCGTGGGCCGATTACGAGCGGATTCAGGGGGATATTTTCGACTACCTGCTGGCGGTGCTGCCGGAGTTTGGCTTGAGCCTGTATCAGCAGCCGAGTGGTACGGATTTACGGGCCGGGTTGCTGCCGGCAGTGCTGGGGGCAAGCCACATTCCCGAAGCCGAAAAACGCATGATGTAACACCACAAAACCTGTGGGAGCGAGCCTGCTCGCGATGAGGGAGTGTCAGTCAACATATGTGTCGTCTGACAGTCCGCAATCGCGAGCAAGCTCGCACCTACAAGGGCAGGGGTACATCCATTTCAGCGTTTGCGGGTTACTTGACCTGCCGCTGCGGTGCCTTGTGCACCATGGTGTAGGCGTAATCCACGCCCATGCCGTACGCGCCGCTGTGTTCCAGCACCAGCTCCATCACCGCCTCGTAAGTATCCTTGTGCGCCCAGTCACGCTGGTATTCGAGCAACACTTGCTGCCAGGTCACCGGCACCGCGCCGGCCTGAATCATCCGTTGCACCGACATGTCGTGGGCTTCCTTGCTGGTGCCGCCGGAGGCGTCGGTGACGATGTACACCTCGTAGCCTTCAGCCAGGGCTTCCAGTGCCGGGAAGGTCAGGCAGACCTCAGTCCACAGCGCCGCGATGATCAGTTTTTTGCGCCCCGTGGCTTTCACCGCGTCAACCAGTGCCTTGTCTTCCCAGGAGTTCATCGAAGTGCGTTCGATCGGCTTTTGATCCGGGTGCACAGCCAACAATTCCGGCCAGATGTAACCGCTGAAACTTTCGGTTTCGACCGAGGTGTAGATGGTCGGTACGTTGAAAATCTTCGCCGCCTTGGCGAGGCCGACGGTGTTGTTCTTCAGGGTCTGACGGTCGATGGACTGAACGCCGAATGCCATTTGCGGCTGGTGGTCGATCAGGATCAGGGCGGAGTTGGTTGGGTTGAGCAGTTCACGAATAGACATGGCGCGTTCCTTTTGATGTCGATATTTTCGAATGAATTCAGGGTTAGTCGACGTTGCCGCAAGAGGCTTTGCTGTCGGCTTGGATGTCACTTTAGGGGCTAGCTATAAAAGGGACAATTACCTAAAATCGAGAATCATTGATTCCAAAATAGGGACAATATGGATCGCGTTGAATGCATGCGTGCCTTCGTCGTCACGGTCGGCGAGAACGGCTTCGCCGCGGCCGCCAGGGCCATGGACGTGCCACGCTCGAAAGTCAGTAAACAGATTCAGGCACTGGAAGAAGCCATCGGCGTGCAATTGCTGCAACGCACCACCCGCAGCCTGCACCTGACCGAGGCTGGGGCCGAGTATTTCGAAGCAGCACGGGAAGTGTTGGCGGCGCTGGACGAGGCCGAGCAACGCGCCCGTGACGGCATCGGCGAGTTACGCGGTGTGTTGCGGGTCAATGCACCGATGTCGTTCGGTCTTCGGCGGTTGGGGCCGTTGATTCCACTGTTTCATGAATTGCACCCGAACATCGAGCTGCAACTGGTGCTCAGCGACCAGCAAGTCGATCCAGTGAGGGGTGGGTTTGACGTGACGATCCGCATCGCCAGCATGCCGGACTCGACGATGATCGCCCGGCAACTGGCGCCCGCACCGCGCATCATGGTGGCATCCCCTGCTTATCTCGAGCGCGCGGGCGTTCCGCAGACTCCACAGGATCTGCGCGCCCATCAATGCCTGAACTACGGCTATCTACAGAGTGGAGTCAGCCTGCAACTGTGCAATGGCAAGGAAACCCAGCGGGTAAACGTCACCGGCCCACTGCACGCCAACAACGGCGACTTGCTCGCCCAGGCCGCCGAAGCCGGCATGGGCATCGCCCTGCTGCCCGACTTCATCGTCGAGGATGCGCTGGCAGCCGGGCGCCTGGTGCCGGTGCTGTGCGAATGGCAGGCCCCGGCGATCACCATCAACGCGGTGTATTCGTCGGCACGGCGGGTGCCGCAGAAGACCCGGGCGTTTATCGAGTTTCTGGTGGATCAATTGGCGCCCAAATGACTTTTGGGCATCCCACAAGGTTGGCGTGTTGCGACGTGACTCAGAAATAGCGCCGTTCCGATCAAAAATGATCAAGCACCCATTCTTGAACTGCAGGTGTATCGTTTATATCGCCATTAAAAACAAATGGCGGATCATAACTTTGATTGTTTCCTCGAGCTCGGCCTCTCCATACCTTTAACGGCAGCCAGAACTGAGCACCACTCGGCAGTGTTTGAGAGCCTATGTCGATATAAAGTGTATCGCCGCTCGTTGGTAAACCTAAATGGACAACCCCCGGAACTGCAAGAACAACGTCCGCAAAGTCTAGACAGGCACTCGCGCAAAAAGAGTCAGTAACCAGTGCAAGCTTGCCTTTAAAACCTTGGGTATTGGATCCTCTCGCGCCTTCTTGAAGGACCGAGGATTCGTTCGGCTGTCGTAACCAGTCTTTCTTCTCGTGAAGCGCGAACTCCATCGACCCGGTCAGACCAAGAACAAACTTGTAAGCTTCGCTGTCTTTTCCATAATCACTCCCCATGGTAGCCAGAGCATTATTGAGCGTTGAGAGTGCAAAAGGAGAAACACGCCACATCGCATACGCACGAGATGGCTCACCCAGGTTTTTCACCCATTGCGAGCCTAACAGTGCAGAAAGTATTTCAGCACCAACCAAACTGTTACCGCCGCGATTGCCTCGTGTATCAAGCACAACCAACTTGGCATCATTGATACTCTTGATTGCCTCGAGCATTTTATCCAGGGAAGCATTCTCGGCTGCTGACGGCATGAAATTTGATACATGTATCCAATATCGCCCTTCTCCCAAATTCCGGAGCGATTGAGGGGGTTGAGGTTGACGCAGGAAAGCCTCCAGCTGCCCGGAGTCCTCTTGCCACAACAACGTAAAGTTTTGCCTTAGTCCATCCGGAAGAACAACCAAACAACTTTTTAACAAGTCTCTCGCGAGCACGGGATAACTGGCATCATCGACAGTTAACTGCTGAGCCAAATGCAACCAAGTGGACTGTAGATTAAGTCTACGATCAAAGTATGGAGATATTTCACCCTCTAGTTTTTCGCGGACCGATTTATTATCACACGATATAACCTCGGAACCTATCGGCGGCAGCGGTACAGGCCAATTTTCAGCGACGTGCTTTACAACGAAACTCTGGCCACGCATATCCAAAATGAAACCTGCCCAGGACGAACGTCCTTTATCAGGTTGACTCAGCCCTACGTGTCCGTCCTTGAAGCCCGTGATGTAAAAATCAAGCACGGCCTGGGAGTCTTTCTTTGAGTTGACGCGTCTGGACAGCTGACTTGCATCCAGATAACCCCGTTCAACCCAGTCTGAAAAAGACACATTTTCACTGTCTATAGCGCCTGGATGAGAAGTAACCACCAGTTGTCGAATGACAGAAAGATCATTAACAGTAATCTCTCTCCAATCTTTTTTATGCGCCTCATCAGCCAGCACGAAAGGCGGCAAAACAACAACCAATAGAAGCATTAAGCATAAATGCTTCAAGAGAAACACATTAGCGTTACACGTCATTTAAAAAACCAAAAAAACGGACAAATGATGGTCAGATAGATGTCATCTGAGCATTGCCGGCGTTCGCTGCTAACCGAATGCGAGCAGCTCTTCGTCAAAAAATCGCAGCCTGCGGCAACGCCTACACGAATCTGGTTGCGCGCCGTATACCCAACCGACTAATCCACACCGCCAGCAAAATCACCGAACCACCGAGCAACAACCGCACCAGTTCTTCATGCTGGTTCCAGATCAGCAGGTTGATCAGCAACCCCACCGGCACATGCAGGTTGTTCATCACCGCCAGGGTCCCGCCGTTGACCAGGCACGCGCCTTTGTTCCACCAGTAGAGTCCCAAAGCGGTCGAGACCAGGCCGAGGAACAGCAGCACGCCCCATTGCAACGGCGCTTCGGGCAGGAAGTTCTGTTTGCCGAACAACAGAAACGCCGGCAATGCCACCGCCAGTGCGCCGAGGTAGAAGAAGCCGAAACGTCGGTAATGCGGCAGATCGCTCGGGTGGCGCGCGACCAGATGTTTATAGAGCACCTGCCCGGCGGCGTAGGTGAAGTTGGCCAGTTGCAGCAACATGAACCCCATGAAGAAGTCCGGGTTGATCCGGTCGAAGCGAATCACCGCAGCCCCCGCCACCGCCACCAACGCCGCGACCAGGGCCCAGGGGTTGAAGTGACGATTGAGCGCATCTTCAATCAGGGTCACGTGCAGCGGCGTGAGGATGGTGAACAGCAACACTTCCGGCACCGTCAGTACGCGAAAGCTCAGGTACAGGCAGACGTATGTCACGCCGAACTGCAACGCGCCGATCAATAGCATGCCACGCATGAATGCCGGCTCTACCGAGCGCCAGCGGGTCAGCGGGATGAACACCAGCCCTGCCAGCAGCACGCGTACCAGCACGGCGAAGTAACTGTCGACATGACCGGCCAGGTATTCGCCGATCAAACTGAAGGAAAACGCCTGGATAAGCGTGACAAAAAGTAGATAGCCCATGCTCGCCTCATTTCGAATGGCGGCGACGATAGCGGGTTTTGCTGCTGATCGCGAACACCCAAATAATACAAATTCCTTGTGGGAGCGAGCTTGCTCGCGATAGCGGTGGATCATTCAACATCATTGTCGACTGACACTCCGTCATCGCGAGCAAGCTCGCTCCCACAGGGTTTTGTCGGTGTTGGTTAAATCCCGGGCAAAAAAAAGCCCGATCTCGCTAAAGCGTTCAATCGGGCCAGGGCACTCAGGAGCAACAAGTGCGAAGGGAGGTTCGATGCGCGTACAGGCTTGAAGGGTTGCGCCAGGTCACTAGACCATCCAGCGATTATCTGGCGATTAACCGGTCAGGCCACTTGCGAAAGCTTGGCGTTCGCCTGGTTCAGGCCTTTCTCCTGGAAGTCTCCGCCCAGGTTCATGCCTTCGGCGTGGATGAACGTCACGTCGTGGATGCCGATGAAACCCATGACCTGGCGCAGGTACGGTTCCTGGTGATCGGCGGTGCTGCCGGCATAGATGCCGCCGCGAGCCGTCAACACATACGCACGCTTGCCGCTGAGCAGGCCTTGGGGACCGGTTTCGGTGTACTTGAAGGTCACGCCGGCACGCAGTACATGGTCGAGCCAGGCTTTCAGGGTGCTGGGGATCGCAAAGTTGTACATGGGCGCGGCCATGACCAGTACATCGGCGGCAAGCAATTCATCGGTCAACTGGTTGGAACGTTCCAGGGATGCCTGTTCGATGTCGCTGCGCTGCTCGGCGGGTTTCATCCAGCCACCCAGCAGGTTGATATCCAGGTGCGGCACCGGCTTGACGGCCAGGTCCCGGACAGTGATCTGGTCATTCGGGTGAGCGGCTTTCCACTGGCTGATGAACGTCTGGGTCAGTTGGCGGGAAACCGAGTCTTGCTGACGGGCACTGCTTTCGATGATCAGAACGCGGGACATGGGATGTAGCCTCCATCTGAGAATGCTGTAGGTCGATGGAGTGAAGGTTAAACAGAGTCATATCGATGAAAAAGCGCAAATAACTGCTATAACCCATCAATAAATTCGTTTATAAGCTCAGCATGCACTACCCCCTGTAGGAGCGAGCTTGCTCGCGAGGCGTCATGTCATTCAATTTTTTTGTTGCCTGACACACCGCTATCGCGAGCAAGCTCGCTCCCACAGGGGATTGATTTCATTTCGGGGTGCAGGTCAGCTCGATGCGCAGCTTGATGATGCTGCGGGTGAACTTGGCGGTGGCATTTTTGTGCTTGCCGGCCGGTACGTCGATCTTGCGGGTACGCGGTGCTTCCGGGCCATTGATGAAAACGACCTTGCAACTCGCATCGACGTCGCCGTAGTTGGCTACCTGAATGGAGCCGATGTCGTTATCCGTGTCGTAGGTCTGGTAATCGATCTTCATGCCATTGAGGTCTTTTTTCACATCGATCGGGTAAGCCATCGCCGTCAGCGGCAGCAGCGCCAGCAGCACACAACAGAATTTTTTCATTCAGCAGCCTCCAATTAGGGCTGCCAGCTTAGGACAAGAGGAGTTCAACATGAAAGCGCCCCGCGTGACCCTCGATCAATGGCGAACGCTGCAGGCCGTGGTCGATCACGGTGGTTTCGCCCAGGCCGCCGAGGCGCTGCATCGCTCGCAATCGTCAGTCAGCTACACCGTGGCCCGCATGCAGGATCAACTCGGCGTGCCGTTGCTGCGTATCGACGGACGCAAAGCCGTGCTGACCGAAGCCGGCGGGGTGCTGCTGCGCCGTTCCCGGCAACTGGTGAAACAGGCCAGTCAACTCGAAGACCTGGCCCATCACATGGAGCAGGGCTGGGAAGCCGAAGTGCGCCTGGTGGTCGATGCCGCTTACCCAAGCGCCCGCCTCGTCCGCGCCTTGACCGCGTTCATGCCGCAAAGCCGTGGCTGCCGGGTGCGCCTGCGCGAGGAAGTGCTGTCTGGCGTGGAGGAAGTCCTGCTCGAAGGCGTGGCCGACCTGGCCATCACGGGTTTCAGTATTCCCGGTTACCTGGGCGCGGAGTTGAGCGATGTCGAGTTCGTTGCGGTTGCCCATCCGGAGCATCCCCTGCACCGCCTCAACCGCGAACTGAGCTTCCAGGACCTGGAAAGCCAGATGCAAGTGGTGATCCGCGACTCGGGCCGCCAGCAACCACGGGACGTCGGCTGGCTCGGTGCCGAACAGCGCTGGACCGTCGGCAGCCTGGCCACCGCCGCGACCTTCGTCGGCAGCGGCCTGGGGTTTGCCTGGCTGCCCAGACACATGATCGAACGGGAACTCAAGGAAGGTACGCTCAAGCTGCTACCGTTGGATCAGGGCGGCAGCCGTAACCCGAGCTTTTACCTGTATTCGAACAAGGACAAACCGCTGGGACCGGCCACGCAGATTCTCATCGAACTGCTGCGTACGTTTGACACCGCACCACTGGACGCACCGTTCGCCGCCCCCGAACAAGCCTGACACGGAGTGTATGCATGGCCTATTTCGAACACGAAGGTTGTAACCTGCACTATGAGGAATATGGTCACGGCACTCCGCTGCTGCTGGTCCACGGCCTCGGCTCCAGCACCCTGGACTGGGAAAAACAGATCCCGGCACTTGCTACCCGCTACCGGGTGATCGTCCCGGATGTGCGTGGTCACGGCCGTTCGGACAAGCCCCAAGAGCGCTACAGCATCGCCGGATTCAGCGCTGACCTGATTGCACTGATCGAACACCTCAATCTCGGTCCGGCACACTATGTCGGCCTGTCCATGGGCGGCATGATCGGCTTCCAGCTGGGCGTGGATCAGCCGCAACTGCTCAAGAGCCTGTGCATCGTCAACAGCGCGCCCGAGGTCAAGCTGCGCAGCCGCGATGACTACTGGCAGTGGTTCAAACGCTGGAGCCTGATGCACGCACTCAGCCTGCGCACCATTGGCAAGGCACTGGGCGGCAAGCTGTTCCCCAAACCCGAGCAGGCCGATTTGCGACAAAAAATGGCCGAACGCTGGGCAAAAAACGACAAACATGCTTATCTCGCCAGCTTCAATGCCATTGTCGGCTGGGGAGTCCAGGAACGACTTTCGAAGGTCACCTGTCCAACCCTCATCGTCAGCGCCGACCGTGACTACACACCGGTGGCGCTGAAGGAAAACTACGTAAAACTGCTGCCCGACGCGCGGCTGGTGGTGATCGCCGATTCACGCCACGCCACGCCGCTGGACCAGCCGGAACACTTCAACCAGACGCTGCTGGAGTTTCTGACCGCAGTCGACACCACCACTCAGGATCACTGACCCATGCTGAAAAAAATCGCCCTCGCCGCAGGCACCGTCCTGTTTGCCGCCAACCTGATGGCCGCGACGCCGGAAAAGGCACCGCATGTGCTGCTGGACACCACCAACGGCCAGATCGAAATCGAACTGGACCCGGTCAAGGCTCCGATCAGTACCAAGAACTTCCTTGCGTACGTCGACAGCGGCTTCTACAACAACACGATTTTCCACCGGGTGATCCCGGGGTTCATGGCGCAGGGCGGTGGTTTCACCTCCTCGATGCAGCAGAAACCGACCAAGGACCCGATCAAGAACGAAGCCAGCAACGGCCTGCATAACGTGCGTGGCACGCTGTCGATGGCGCGCACTTCCGATCCAGACTCGGCCACCAGTCAGTTCTTCATCAACGTCAAGGACAACGACTTCCTTGATCCGGGCCGTGACGCCGGTTATGCCGTGTTCGCCAAAGTGGTCAAGGGCATGGATGTAGTGGACATCATCGTCAACTCCCAAACCACCACCAAGCAAGGCATGCAGAATGTGCCTATCGACCCGGTGCTCATCAAGTCGGCCAAGCGCATCGACTGAGACTAAGCTGGACAAGGATGTCCGAGCCGTTGCCGGTGTTTGCCGGCAACGCTCAAAACGTTAAAAGGAGAGCCCGCTCGCGGGCGAACAACCAATGCTTTATCGCCGCTTTGAAAAACTGATTGATGTGTTCCGCGAAGCACCGACGGCGTCTCCGCCGGACCGGGTTTTCCCTTTCTACACTTATTACCTCAAGCAGGTCTGGCCGAGCTTCGCCGCCCTGCTGATCGTCGGCCTGATTGGTGCGTTGATCGAGGTGGCGTTGTTCAGCTACCTGAGCCGTATCATCGACCTGGCCCAAGGCACGCCGAACATCAATCTGTTCCAGGATCACGCCCTCGAACTGACCTGGATGGTGGTGGTTGCGCTGGTGCTGCGCCCCATCTTCGTGGGCCTGCATGACCTGCTGGTGCACCAGACCCTGAGCCCCAGCATGACCAGCATGATCCGCTGGCAGAACCACAGCTACGTGCTCAAGCAGAGCCTGAATTTCTTCCAGAACGACTTCGCCGGGCGCATCGCCCAACGCATCATGCAAACCGGCAACTCACTGCGCGATTCCGCCGTGCAAGCCGTGGATGCGTTGTGGCATGTGCTGATCTACGCCATCAGTTCCCTGGTGCTGTTCGCCGAAGCCGACTGGCGCCTGATGATCCCGCTGTTGACCTGGATCTTCGCCTTCATCGGCGCCCTCTGTTACTTCGTGCCACGGGTCAAGGATCGCTCGGTGGTGGCGTCCGATGCGCGCTCCAAACTCATGGGGCGGATTGTCGACGGCTACACCAACATCACCACCCTGAAATTGTTCGCCCACACCAACTTCGAGCAGCAATACGCCCGCGAAGCGATCAAGGAACAGACCGAAAAGGCGCAACTGGCTGGCCGTGTGGTCACCAGCATGGACGTGGTCATCACCAGCATGAACGGCTTGCTGATCGTCTGCACCACCGGCCTGGCCCTGTGGTTGTGGACGCAGTCGTTGATCAGCGTCGGGGCGATTGCCCTGGCCACCGGCCTGGTGATCCGCATCGTCAACATGTCCGGCTGGATCATGTGGGTGGTGACCGGCATCTTCGAAAACATCGGCATGGTGCAGGACGGTCTGCAGACCATCTCGCAACCGGTCAGCGTCACCGACCGTGACCAGGCCAAACCCCTGGCGGTGGCCCGTGGCGAAGTACGCTTCGAACAGGTGGATTTCCACTATGGCAAGCAGAGCGGGATCATCGGCGACCTCAACCTGAGCATCAAGGCTGGCGAGAAAATCGGCCTGATCGGCCCTTCCGGCGCCGGCAAGTCAACCCTGGTGAACCTGCTGCTTCGCCTGTACGACGTCGAAGGCGGACGCATCCTGATCGACGGCCAGAACATCGCCGACGTCAGCCAGGAAAGCCTGCGCGAACGCATCGGCATGATCACCCAGGACACCTCGCTGCTGCACCGCTCGATCCGTGACAACCTGCTGTATGGCAAACCCGACGCCACCGACGCCCAACTCTGGGAAGCGGTGCACAAGGCCCGGGCTGACGGTTTCATTCCTTCGTTGTCGGACGCTGAAGGCCGTACCGGTTTCGATGCCCACGTCGGTGAGCGCGGGGTGAAACTCTCCGGCGGCCAGCGCCAGCGCATTGCCATCGCCCGGGTACTGCTCAAGGACGCGCCGATCCTGATCATGGATGAGGCCACGTCGGCACTGGACTCGGAAGTCGAAGCGGCGATCCAGGAAAGCCTCGAGACCCTGATGCAGGGCAAAACCGTGATCGCCATCGCTCACCGGCTCTCGACCATCGCCCGGATGGACCGGCTGGTGGTGCTGGAAAACGGCAAGATCGCCGAAACCGGAACCCACGCCGAGCTGCTCGCCCATGGCGGTTTGTATGCGCGGTTGTGGCAACACCAGACCGGTGGGTTTGTCGGGATCGATTGATCCATTGGATCAACACACCAATCCCTGTGGGAGCGAGCTTGCTCGCGATAGCGGTGCGTCAGACAACATCATTGTCGACTGATACTCCGTCATCGCGAGCAAGCTCGCTCCCACAGGGATAAGCGCCATACCGAAGATCGAAATAACCGCCAGGGCCCGCCAAAAACGGGCCCTGGCGGTTTTTTGTGCCTGCTGGAATTCTGAAAAAACCGTGCTGTACTGACTTCAACGTTCTGGAGATGGTTCTGCAGTCCATCGGCTGGATGCTCAAGGCAGCATAATCTCGAAAGGGCACTCTCCTATGTCTCTGTTAAAACGTTCGGCGACTGAGTTGGTTGGTACGTTCTGGCTGGTGTTGGGTGGTTGCGGCAGCGCAGTGTTGGCGGCGGCTTTTCCGGAGGTGGGGATCGGCCTGCTCGGGGTGTCCTTTGCGTTTGGCCTGACAGTGCTGACCATGGCTTTTGCCATTGGCCATATTTCCGGTTGTCATCTCAACCCCGCGGTATCCCTCGGCCTAGTGGTGGGTGGACGGTTTCCGGCCAAGGAATTGCCGGCCTACATCATTGCCCAGGTCATTGGCGGTGTGATTGCCGCCGCGCTGCTGTACTTCATTGCCAGCGGCAAACCCGGTTTCGAACTGGCGGGAGGCCTGGCGTCCAACGGCTACGGCGAACACTCGCCTGGCGGCTATTCGATGGCGGCAGGGTTTGTCTGTGAACTGGTGATGACCGCGATGTTCATCCTGATCATCCTCGGCGCCACCGACAAACGTGCACCGGCAGGACTGGCACCCATTGCCATCGGCCTGGGGCTGACGCTGATCCACCTGATCTCGATCCCGGTCACCAACACTTCAGTCAACCCGGCGCGCAGCACCGGCCCGGCGCTGATCGTCGGCGGCTGGGCGATTCAACAACTGTGGATGTTCTGGGTCGCGCCGCTACTGGGTGCAGTGGTCGGTGGCGTGCTGTATCGCGGGCTGGGCAAGGAAGAAAGCTGACACGCTGAAGTTCAGCCTTGTCGATAAGGCAAGGCTGACTTCGCATCCTCTGCATAAGCCAGCACCCCCAGCCGCTCCTGCTCCAGGAAGTCTTTCACCGCAGCTTTCAATCCCGAATGCCGCAAGTAGTGCCAGGAATGCGTAATGACTGGCTCGAATCCGCGAATCAGTTTGTGCTCGCCCTGGGCTCCGGCATCGAAACGCTGGAAACCGTTGGCAATGGCATAGTCCATGCCCTGGTAGAAACAGGTCTCGAAATGCAGGCGGTCGAACTCTGCCAGGCATCCCCAGTAACGGCCATAAAAACTGTCGCCCCCCACCAGACTGAACGCCATCGCCACCGGCCGTGAACCCTGTTTGGCCAGTACCACGCGAATCGACTCAGGCATGTGCTCGGCCAGCAGGCTGAAAAACTCCCGCGTCAGATACGGCGCTTGCCGGCGCACCGCGTAAGTATTGGCGTAGCAGGCATAGACGAAATCCCATTGCGCCTGGCTCAGTTCCCGCCCCTCCAGCCATTCGAACTCGAAGCCCTGGCCGGCCACCTGCTCGCGCTCCTTGCGCATCTGTTTGCGTTTGCGCGAACTGAGCACGTCGAGGAAGTCCTGGAAATCCCGGTAGCCGCGATTCTGCCAGTGGTATTGACAGCCAACGCGCTGCAGCCAGCCCGGTTGCTCGCTCAGTGCCGCGTCGGTGAACGGATCGGTGAAATTGATGTGGGCACTGGAGAGCCCTTCAAGCTCCAGGTAGCCCGGCAGGCTTTTCAACAACTCGAAGCCGTCTTCGACCGTGGCCGCCAACAGCCGCGGCCCGGTGACCGGACTGAACGGCACCGCGCTCAACAGCTTGGGGTAGTAGTCAATGCCGGCACGTTCACAGGCATCGGCCCAGGCGTGATCGAACACGTACTCGCCATAGGAATGCCACTTGCGATAACCGGGGAGCGCGGCGATCAGTCGATCCCCTTCGACGTGCAATAAATGCTCGGGCTGCCAGCCGGTATGGGGTCCGACGCTGCCGCTGTCTTCCAGTGCGCTCAAAAAGGCGTGACGCAGAAAAGGCTGAGTCTCGGGCACCAGTGCGTCCCACGTCTGCGGGGCGATTTCTGACAGTTTTTGCAGGCGTTGCAACGGCATCACCATCCTCACTCTTCATGGCGTGAAAGCCCCGCGAGTATCGCCTATCGCTCTGCAATGCACACGGGCAAAACGACGACAGCGCTCTAACTCAATAGTTCACGGCAGCTTTGTATCGTCATCGACATGACATCACATTGCCACTGCTCTGTAATAAACCATCGCGATACTGGCGCCTGTTTTTAGAGCGCCGGGTTATACCCAGCCACTGTTTTCCGCCCCCTTATGGTCGGTTGTGTCCCGGATGGCTCTGTCATCCCCTCTCATCTTCGGAGATTGATATGCGTCTTGCTTCCACGAAAACTGCGGCGGCCTTGTGCGGTGGCCTGTTGCTGGCCATGAGTGTTCCGGCCAGTGCCGCAGTCGACGCCAAACTGCTCGACATGCTCAAGGCTAACGGCTCGATCACCAGCGCGCAGTACAGCGAACTGCAAGCCGAGCTGGCCAGGGATCAGAAAGAACAGCAGATCGCCCGTCAGGCTCAGCAAGAGACCAACGAGCAAATCGCGGCCACCGCGAAGAAAACCGACACACTGAGCGCTTTCGACCAGAAACTGGCCTGGGCTGCCAAGACCCAGTTCAAGGGCGACGTGCGCTTCCGTCAGGAAACCGTCCACAACGATGGCGTATCCAACAACAAAGACCAGGACCGTCAGCGCATTCGTGCCCGCCTGGGTGCCTACACCGAAATCAACCCGCAAGTCGACACCGGTATCCGTATCGCCACCGGCAACAACGACGACGCTCGATCCACCAACCAGAGCCTGGACAACTACTTCGACAAGAAGCAGATCTGGCTGGACCAGGGTTACGTCGACTACCACCCGGACGCGATCAAGAACCTGCACCTGGTTGGCGGCAAGATGCCGCAACAATGGGTGAGCATGGGCGACATCATCTGGGATAGCGACATCAGCCCGGAAGGTCTGGCCGTTACCTACAAGTACCCGCTGAGCGGCAGCACCGAGCTGTTCGGCAGCGCAGGTCACTACACCCTCAAGGACAACGTCGACGGTGAAGGCGTGCAGTTCAAGCACGACCTGCGCCTGTATGCTGGCCAATTGGGTGGTCGCTTCGCCATCACCGACAGCATGAAAATGACCTTGGGCGGCAGTCTCTACGCCTACGACAACGATGACAGCAGCGCCTGCCCTACCAGCGGCACCGTCACCACGCCGTGCGCACTGGCCGTCAACGGCAACAGCCCGGGCGAACAGTTCAAACTGTACGAAGGCTTTGGCCAGCTGGACTTCTCCAACCTGCCAGTACCGCTGTCGCTGTACGGTCAGTACGTCAACAACGCCGATGCCAGCAACGACCAGGACACTGGCTGGTTGGCCGGTGTCAAGACCAAGCTTTACGGCTTCGGCGTGGACTACAACTACCGCGACGTACAGCGTAACGCTGTGGTGGGCGCCTTCACCGACTCCGACTTCGCCAATGGCTTCACCGGTTCGCGCGGCAGCAAGCTGAAAGTGAGCTACGAACTGGACAAGAACTTCACCCTGGGCGCGACCTACTACATGGCGACCTCAGACCAGACCAACGCCAACATCAAGAAAACCGATTCGGACATCAACACCCTGCAACTGGATGCCGAAGCCAAGTTCTGATTCACCCCGCTACACGACTCGGGTAAGGAAGCCCGGGACGCTTTTACAGCCTGGCTTTGATGTATCGGTCCCCATCATCCTCCGACACATCAACGCCGGGCTGTTTTCATATCCCCGCCTGCACATATTCATTGTGGCGAGGGGGCTTGCCCCCGTTGGATCGCGAAGCGATCCCAAACCCGGCCACTGCAATTTGACAGACATACCGTATCAGCCTGTTCTACGTCGACTTCGTCGCCGAACGGGGGCAAGCCCCCTCGCCACAAAAGCCCTGCCAAAAAAATCGCAGCTGCGACAGTTAAAACAAATTCAGCGCTTGCGCAGCAACACGCTACCAATCGAATAACCGGCACCGAACGAACTGAGCACGGCCAGCGAACCTGCAGCCAGATCGTCCTGGTTCTTGTGGAACGCAATCACGGAACCGGCGGAACTGGTGTTGGCGTAGGTGTCGAGAATCACCGGCGCTTCCTGTTCGGTGGCGTCGCGGCCCAGCAGCTTCTTGACGATCAGGTGGTTCATGCTGAGGTTGGCCTGGTGCAGCCAGAAGCGCTTCACGTCGCTGACGTTGAGCTGGTTTTCCTGCAGATGCTCACCGATCAGCTCGGCAACCAACGGGCAGACTTCCTTGAACACCTTGCGGCCTTCCTGCACGAACAGTTTGTCCTTGGCACCGATGCCCTCTTCCGCCGCGCGGTTGAGGAAGCCGAAGTTGTTGCGGATGTTGTTGGAGAACTTGGTCAGCAGCTTGGTGCTGACGATGTCGAACTGGTACTTGGACGTCGCCAGGTCAGCACGCTCGATGATCACCGCGGTGGCAGCGTCACCGAAGATGAAGTGGCTGTCGCGGTCACGGAAGTTCAGGTGACCGGTGCAGACCTCCGGGTTGACCATCAGGACCGCCCGGGCCTGGCCCAGCTGCACGCTGTTGGCGGCGGTCTGGATACCGAAAGTCGCCGAGGAGCACGCCACGTTCATGTCGAAACCGAAACCCTGGATGCCCAGCGCTTCCTGGACTTCGATGGCAATGGCTGGATAGGCGCGCTGCAGGTTGGAACAGGCGACGATCACGCCGTCGATGTCCGCGGCGGTCTTGCCGGCGCGTTGCAAGGCTTGTTCGGCCGCGCCGATGGCCATCTGGCACAGCACCGACCACTCGTCGTTGGAACGCTCCGGCAGGCGTGGGGCCATGCGCTGCGGGTCGAGGATGCCATCCTTGTCCATGACAAAGCGGCTCTTGATGCCGGAGGCTTTTTCGATGAATGCGGCGCTGGATTCGGTCAATGCCTCCACTTCACCGCGCGCAATGGCATCGGCGTTGTCGGCGTTGAATTGCGCGACGTAAGTATTGAAAGACTGCACCAGCTCTTCGTTGGAAATGCTATTGGCCGGGGTGTACAGGCCGGTGCCGCTGATGACGACGTTATGCATGGTCGTGTCTCTAATCTGTTCAGGCAGAAAGCATTGGCACCGTCGTACCAATACACAAAGGGTCTATTCCCATCCGGGGGACGCAAACCTGGCATCGCTTTATTCCGACCTGCCCGAGACCGTGAAGGCTCAAAACCGCGGGGCCGGCGTTTATAGGCGCGAAGTTTGCCATAAACCGTGGGTTTTGGCCCCTTTTTGCTGGACAACCCACCTGTTATAGACACCACAGCAACCTGTGGGAGCGAGCTTGCTCGCGATGGGGCCATCAAATTCAACATCTATGCTGCATGACAGGCCGCTATCGCGAGCAAGCTCGCTCCCACAGGGGTTGCACCGCCTTCGAGCCTACGGCTCTACTTGCGACCACTGCTTGTTCAGGCGCTTGTCGGAGATCGGCACCTTGGTTCCCAGTTGCTGGGCAAACAACGAAACCCGGTATTCCTCCAGCCACCAGCGATACAACTCAAGCTGCGGATCGCGCTTGCCTTCCTGGGCGTGTTTGCTGGCGCGGGTCTGGTATTGCGTCCACAGGCCGCTCAATTCGCCGCTCCAGACCCGGTCGCGCTGCACCTGGGCACCGATTTTTTCAAAGCGCTGTTCGATCGCCTTGAGGTAACGCGGCAACTCCTTGAGCCACTGCATCGGCGTTTCCCGGACAAATCCCGGATAGACCAGGTAGCTGAGCTGCTGCTTGATGTCGTTCAGGGCCACGGCTTGGGCGAGATCGATCTTGCCCTTGAAGCGCTTTTGCAGGCCATGCCAGAGCTTTAGGATTTCCAGGGTCAGCTTCGCCACACGTTCGGCGTGCTCGGTCCAGGCGCCACGCTTGCGCTCGGCCAGGGACGCCAGACCGGCGCCGTCACGGGGCAGCGGGTCTTCACCTTCGAGAATGCAGCTGTCGAGGCTGGCCAGCAGAATGTCTTCCACCAGCGCATCGACCCGTCCCATGTCGCGGTACAGCAGGCCCAGCTCGGTCAGGCCCGGCAACTTGCCGCGCAGGAACTTCGCAGGCTCAGCCAGTTGCTGCATCAGCAAGCGTTGCAGGGCACGGCGATGCTGGAACTCGGCTTCGGCCGGGGTGGAGAAACGTCCTTCCTTGACCGTGCCCGCCTCTTCCACCAGCGCCGGATACACCGTCATCGACAGTCCGGCGATCTTCTGTTGGGTTTTCTCGGCCACGGCGGCAAACACTTTCGGCTCCACCGGTTGCTGGCTCTTCGCGGTCTGCGGCACCGCCAATGCAGCCTGGCTGGCCTCGGCGAAACGCGCGGTGAGCTCGGCCAGATCGCGACCTTCGCCGAGGAACTTGCCCTGGGCGTCGACGATTTCCAGGTTCATCCGCAGATGACTTTCGACCTGCTGCGCGGCCTCGCTCCAGGCTTCATCGCTGACGCGGGCACCGGTCATGCGCAGCAGTTCGCGACCCAAGGCCTGAGGCAGCGAGCCCTCGGCAAAGGTCATGCGCTGCAAGGCCGCCTTGACGAAGTCCGGCACCGGTACGAAATTCTTGCGCAAGGCCTTGGGCAGGTTGCGCACCAGGGCAATGCACTTGGCTTCGATGACGCCCGGCACCAGCCATTCCAGGCGTTCCGGTGGCAGCATCGGCAACAGCGGTGCCGGCACGCGCAGGGTCACGCCGTCGCGCGGGTGATTCGGTTCGAAGTGGTAACTCAACGCCAATTCCAGATCGCCGATGTGCAGCGTATCCGGGTAATGCTGGGCGGTGACTTCACTGGCTTCGCGGGCCAGCACGTCTTCTTCGCGCATGATCAGCAGCTGCGGGTCTTTCTGGCTGTTGATGCGGTACCAGCTGTCGAAGGTCGCGGTCTGATGGATCTCCGCCGGCAGCCGTGCGTCGTAGAAGGCGTACAGGGTTTCTTCGTCGGCGAGGATATCTCGACGGCGGGCCTTGGCTTCCAGTTCGTCGAGTTGTTCCAGCAGCTGTTTGTTGGCGGTCAGGCACTTGGCTTTCGACTGGATCTCGCCGCGCACCAGTGCTTCGCGGATGAACAATTCGCGGGACACCACCGGGTCGACCGGGCCGTAATGCACTGGCCGGCGCCCGACCACGATCAACCCGAACAGGGTGATCTGCTCGAACGCCACGACCTGGCCGCGCTTCTTCTCCCAGTGGGGCTCGAAGTGGTTCTTCTTGATCAGATGCCCGGCCAGCGGCTCGATCCAGTCGGCATCGATCTTGGCGACCATACGCGCGTAGAGCTTGGTGGTTTCCACCAGTTCGGCGGTCATCAACCATTGCGGGCGTTTTTTGCCGATTCCCGACGACGGGTGAATCCAGAAGCGCCGCTGACGGGCGCCAAGGTAATCGCCCTCTTCGGTTTTCTGGCCGATCTGGCTCAGCAACCCCACCAGCACCGCTTTGTGCAGTTTCGGATAGTCCGCCGGCTCTTTATTGAGGCTCAGCTGCATGTCGCGGCAGATCAGGCTCAATTGGCGATGGGAGTCGCGCCACTCGCGCAGGCGCAGGTAGTTGAGGAAATTCTTGCGGCACCAGTTTCGCAGCGGACTGGCCGTCAGCGCCTGGCGCTGCTCTTCGAAACCACGCCACAGATTGACCAGCCCGGCGAAGTCCGAGTCGGCGTCTTTCCACTGGGCGTGGGCCTGATCCGCCGCTTGCTGACGCTCCGGCGGACGCTCGCGCGGGTCCTGGATCGACATGGCGCTGGCAACGATCAGCACTTCCTGCAGGCTGCCGAGCTTCGCCGCTTCCAGCAGCATGCGGCCCATGCGCGGGTCCACCGGCAGCCGCGCCAGTTGGCGACCGAGCGGAGTCAGCTGACTGTTGCGGTCCACCGCCGAAAGTTCTTGCAGCAGGTTGTAACCGTCGCTGATGGCCTTGCCATCGGGCGGCTCGATAAACGGGAACGCGGTGACTTCGCCGAGGCGCAGATGCAGCATCTGCAAAATGACCGCCGCGAGGTTGGTGCGCAGGATTTCCGGATCGGTAAACTCCGGGCGACCGAGGAAATCCTCTTCGCTGTACAGGCGCACGCAGATGCCCGGCTCGACCCGTCCGCACCGGCCTTTACGCTGGTTGGCGCTGGCCTGGGAAATGGCTTCGATGGGCAGGCGCTGGACCTTGGCCCGGTAGCTGTAGCGGCTGATGCGCGCCGTTCCGCTGTCGATCACGTAGCGAATGCCCGGCACGGTCAGCGAGGTTTCCGCGACGTTGGTCGCCAGTACCACGCGACGGCCTGGGTGAGACTGGAAAATCCTCTGTTGCTCGGCAGGTGACAACCGCGCGTACAACGGCAGGATTTCGGTGTGTTTGAGCTGAGCCTTGCGCAGCATGTCGGCGGCGTCGCGAATCTCGCGTTCACCGGGCAGGAACACCAGCACGTCACCGGGGCTGCGCCGTTCGCTGCGTTCGTAGGCGGCGATTTCGTCGAGGGTGGCGAGGATCGCCTGATCCACCGTCAGGTCGTCCTCGACGCGGTTGCCCTCTTCGTCCTGCTCAAGCGTCAGCGGGCGATACCAGGTCTCCACCGGGTAGGTGCGGCCGGATACCTCGACAATCGGCGCGTCATCGAAGTGCTTGGAGAAACGCTCCAGGTCGATGGTTGCCGAAGTGATGATGACTTTCAGGTCGGGACGGCGCGGCAGCAGGGTTTTCAGGTAGCCGAGCAGGAAGTCGATGTTGAGGCTGCGTTCGTGGGCCTCGTCGACGATGATCGTGTCGTAGCGTTCCAGATAACGATCATTCTGGGTTTCCGCCAGCAGGATGCCGTCGGTCATCAGTTTGATCAGGGTGCTGGAATCGCTCTGATCCTCGAATCGCACCTGATAGCCGACCAACGCGCCCAGCGGTGTACCGAGTTCTTCGGCGACCCGGCTGGCGACGCTGCGGGCAGCGATCCGGCGGGGCTGGGTGTGGCCGATCAGGCCGTGCTGGCCGCGGCCGATTTCCAGGCAGATCTTCGGCAACTGGGTGGTTTTACCCGAGCCGGTCTCACCGGCGATGATCAGCACCTGATGCTTTTCCAGCGCCTTTTTGATTTCGTCGCGCTTGGCGGCGATCGGCAGGCTGTCGTCGTAACGGATCACCGGCAGGCTGGCCTTGCGCGCCAGTACCTGCTCACAGGACGCCTGCATCCGCGTCACCCACTGGCCCAGCCTGGCCTCGTCGGGTTTCTTGCGCAGCTCAAGCAACTGCCGCCGCAGCCGGTGGCGGTCGGCGAGCATGGCGTGATCGAGGTTTTTCAGCAGTTTGTCGATGGAGGGCGATTCGTCGGTCATCGGGTACGCAATTCAGTCGTCTAGTGGCGCAGGGTGGCGATTGTCGCAGATTTTACGACCGCTGCGCGGCCGATCGCGAGCAAGCTCGCTCCCACACGGGATCTATAGCGACCACAAAATAAGGGCACACTACAGTCAAATGTGGGAGCGAGCTTGCTCGCGATGGCGTCGGTGAGAACTACTCGTTGTCCAGGCCTTTACGCCGATACGGAAACACATCAATCACCTTCCCCGCCCGAATCGCTTCCTGAAGGCTCTTCCAGTAATCGGCGTTGTACAACTCGCCATGCAACTGATCGAACAACTTGCGTTGCCCCGAATCGGCAAACAGGAACGGTGGAAACTCTTCCGGGAACACGTCCAGTGGCCCGATCGAGTACCACGGTTCGGACGCCATTTCATCTTCGGGTGTACGTGGCAGCGGGATGTGGCGGAAATTGGCCTCGGTGAGGAAGCAGATCTCGTCGTAGTCGTAGAACACCACCCGACCGTGACGGGTCACCCCGAAGTTCTTCAGCAGCATGTCGCCGGGAAAGATGTTGGCCGCCGCCAGTTGCTTGATCGCCAGCCCATAGTCTTCCAGGGCCTCGCGCACCTGCGCCTCGTTGGCATTCTCCAGGTAGAGGTTCAGCGGGGTCATGCGGCGCTCGGTCCAGCAGTGGCGGATCAGCACCGTATCGTCTTCCACCGACACTGTGGACGGTGCGACTTCCAGCAGTTCCTCCAGACACGCCGGATCGAACTTGCTCAGGGGGAAACGGAAGTCGGCGAACTCCTGGGTATCGGCCATGCGCCCGACCCGGTCGACGCTTTTCACCAGGCGGTACTTTTCGATCACCGTGGCGCGGTCGACGTTTTTCGACGGCGAGAAACGGTCCTTGATGATTTTGAATACGGTGTTGAAACCCGGCAGGGTGAACACGCTCATGACCATGCCGCGCACGCCGGGGGCCATGATGAACTGGTCGTCGGTATTGGCCAGGTGATTGATCAGTGCCCGGTAGAACTCCGACTTGCCGTGCTTGTAGAAGCCGATAGAGGTGTACAGCTCGGCAATGTGCTTGCCCGGCAGGATGCGCCTCAGAAAGCCGATGAACTCCGCCGGCACCGGCACATCCACCATGAAATACGAGCGGGTGAACGAGAAGATGATCGACACGTCTGCTTCATCGGTGATCAGCGCATCGATCTGGATGCCGCGACCCTCCAGGTGCAGCAATGGAATTGCCAGCGGCCATTGCTCGTCGGCGGTGTAGATGCGCCCCACCAGGTACGCGCCTTTATTGCGGTACAGCACCGAGGAAAACAACTCGACGCTCAGCTCCGGATCCTTGCACACCCAATCTGGCAGGTTCTCGCGCAACTGCGCTTCGAGGCGCTTCAGGTCACCGGCCAGGTCGGCGTAATCCTCACTGAAACGGTAGTCGGCGAAGATGCTGGCGAGCATCGCCGACAATTGGCCTTGCGGCTTGTAGGTGCGGGTTTGCGCGGCCCGGGCGCGGCGCAGGCTTGGCCGGGTGGTGTGGATGAACATGCAGCCGTCGCTGATCAGGTCATGGCTGAACAGCCCGCAGAAGATCGAGTTGTACCAGGTCTCGGACAGTTCATCGTCGAAGCGCAGGTCGATCAGGCTGATGTAGGCGTTTTTGACCAGCGGCCAGCAGCTGACGTCCAGGGTGTCGGCGTCAAACGCGGTGCGCAGTCGCTCCACCGTTTCACCGACCTTGTCTTCATACAGATTGATCCGTGCCGCCGACGCCGTCTGCGTTTCCTGCCACTTGGCCTGTTCGAAGCGGGCCCGGGCGCCGTCGGTGATCTGGCGAAAATGCTCGCGGTAATCGTCAAAGCCATCGAGGATCAAGCGGGCGATGTCGGCGGCTGGCCATTGCTGCGGCATGGTGAGACCTCTGCGGGAATTCGGGAGGCTTGAGCTTAGCCAGTCAACCGGGTGCAGGAGAAGCGTAATTTTCCGGGTGAATTAAATGCCCGGTTTTCGGTTGCCATCGATCACACACTCAGCAACACTTTCGCCCCTCCCCCAAGGAAGGACCGCGCTGTGAACCCCGTCGATATTTTCCGTTTACTGTCCCTGGCGGCCATTTGGGGGGCCAGTTTTCTGTTCATGCGCATCATCGCCCCGGTGATCGGCAGCATTCCTACCGCTTTTTTCCGTGTATCGATCGCCGCTGCCGGACTGCTGGTGATTCTCGGCCTGATGCGCATCAGTTGGGACTTCAAGGGCAAACTCAAGACCGTGATGCTGCTTGGGGTGATCAACTCCGGGATTCCGGCGACGCTCTATTCGGTGGCTGCGCAGGTGCTTCCAGCCGGTTACTCGTCGATTTTCAATGCCACGACACCCTTGATGGGCGTGCTGATCGGCGGCCTGTTTTTCCATGAAAGGCTCACTGGCGCCAAACTCGGCGGCGTGTTCCTGGGGCTGTTCGGCGTGGGCGTGCTGACCCGCGCCGGTCCGGTGGCGTTCGATTTGGAACTGCTGATGGGTGCCGTCGCCTGCCTGCTCGCGACCACCTGCTATGGATTTGCGGGGTTTCTGGCCCGCCGCTGGCTCGATCAGGCCGGTGGTCTCGACAGCCGTTTGTCGGCAGTAGGCAGCATGCTTGGCGCGACGTTGTTCCTGCTGCCGCTGTTCGGCTACAGCGTGATCAGCCAACCACCCGCGACCTGGGGCGGCTGGAGTGTCTGGCTCTCGTTGCTGGGGTTGGGTCTGGGATGCACGGCGTTTGCGTACATTATTTACTTCCGCCTCCTGAGCTCGATTGGTCCGGTGAAATCGATGACTACGACCTTTTTGATACCGCTGTTCGGCGTGCTGTGGGGGGCGCTGTTTCTTGATGAGCCATTGTCGATGGCGCATGTCTATGGCGGGATGTTGATTGCGCTGGCGTTGTGGTTGGTGTTGAAGCCGGCGGCGGTGAAACCGGGTTTGGTGGCTGGCCGGTAGTGTTGTGGCGTTTCAGATGACGCCAAAAATCACAAAGGCCCGGAGCATGGCTCCAGGCCCTTGCGGGTTTGCACGCAATTACGCGGCTTTACGGAACACAAACACCAGACCGACGATGATCAGCAGCATGCCGAACAGGCTCAACATCGCCAGGCGATTGCCGAAGATCAGATAGTCCATCACCGCCGTGACCGCCGGTACCAGGTAAAACAGGCTGGTGACATTCACCAGATTGCCCTTGGCGATCAAGCGGTACAGCAATAGCGTCGCCAGCACCGACACCACCAGCCCCATCCATAGCACCGGCAGGATGAATCCACTGCTGTGTTCGAAGTGAAACGGCTGGAAGGGTACGAAAATCCCGCACAACAGCAGTCCGGCCAGATACTGCACTGGCAGTGTGCCGAGGGGATTGTCGGTGATGCGTTTCTGCATGATCGAACCGAACGTCATGCTCGCCAGCGCCAGCAGACCGAAGAGCATGCCCGCCAAAGACATGCCGGCCAAACCGATGCCCTGGTAAACCACCATGATCAACCCGGCCAAGCCTAGCGCCAGACCGAACATCCGGCTTATTGATCGGTGCCGCTCCATCAGCACCACGGTGAGAATCGGCTGCACGCCCATGATGGTCGCCATCACCCCGGGCGTGACTTTAAGGTCCAGGGCCAGCAGATAGAAAATCTGATACGCCCCCAACAACACCACGCCGGTGACCATCGCATACAGCATCGGTTTGCCGCCCTTGGGCAACTTCAGCTTGAGCAACGGCACCAGCAACACCAGGCCGCCCAGGGCGATGACGAAACGGAACATCAGGAAGGCAAAGGGCGACGCGTGGGCCAGCCCCCATTTGGAGAAGATCGCCCCGCTGCTCCACAGCAGAACGAACAGGCTCGTGGACGCCGCCGCGAGCGCGGAGTTTTTCGAAAGGACAAACATGAATACCACCTGTAGTCAGGCAAAAAGCCAACTCAGCCGAAGCTGAAATTCAGTCGTTTTTTTCAGGTAGGCAGGGGAACAGCAGAAAGCAGCTGCTCAGCCCGAAATGCCAACGCCTGGCGGTGAAACCACCGCGCACACTGGCGTGCGACTGACAGGAGGGGGGTAATGACTGATCTGCCCCGGCTGCTGATTCCCGCACGGCACGACGCCAGCGTTGACCGCTGAATCGACTACCGCGTTGATGAGGGATGCAGGCATTGGGCTGATCTTTACTCGAGGGATAAAAAAGTGAGTCCGAAACTCACCGTGCGCCGACTATAACCAGCGTTCGACATGGATTGCAACGACTCGACCAAAAGGCCAGCTACGACAATCGGTACAGAGTCTGCATTGTGCGGTTGGAGGGGCTTTCAGGGATTGCGCGAAAACCTGTAAAAAGCCGCTCACAACGAACGGTTCTTTTATTCTGTATCCGGCGTTAGCCAAACAACCAATACCCCAGCAACATCAGCACCAGCACCGCCAGTACCGGACGCAGTACACGGTAGGCCTCGGGATTGCGCCGCTTCCATTGCTTGACCACACCACTGAATTTATCGCTGGAGTTCTTGCTCCAGGCATAGACCCGGTTGATGCCCCCTACTCGCTCGTCATCAAGGTTCTGCGGTGCAGTCGCACGACCTAGCCAGGCGCTGATACTGCGATTGATGCGGGTCATGAAGCGATTGCTCAGCGGACGTTCGATATCGCAGAACAGTATGACACGGGTCTTTTGCGTTTCATTCTTGACCCAGTGCACGTAGGTTTCGTCGAACATCACGTCTTCACCATCGCGCCAGGCGTAAACCTGACCGTCGACAAAGATGCGGCAATCATCGGAATTCGGGGTGGACAGGCCCAAGTGATAACGCAGGGAACCGGCAAACGGATCGCGATGCGGATTGAGGTGGCTGCCGCCCGGCAGTAGCGCGAACATGGCGCCTTTGACGCTGGGAATGCTGTTGACCAGTTGCACGGTTTTCGGGCACAAGGCTTCGGCGGAAGTCAGCGGTTTGTCGTACCACTTGAGATAGAAGCGCTTCCAGCCCTTCTTGAAGAACGAGCCAAAGCCGGCGTCGTTGTTCTTTGCCGCCGCGCGGATATACCCCTCGTCGAACAAGTGCATCGCTTCGTCGCGAATCACCTCCCAGTTGTCCTTGAGTACATCAAGTTCCGGGAACTTGCTGCGATCCAGATACGGTTTCGACGGCACGCCGGAAAACAGGTACATCAGGGCATTATAGGGGGCGAACAGTGCCGAATGGTTAACGAACTGGCGCAAAACCGGCAGGCGCGCCTTGCCGCGCAAATGCACATAGAGGGTGCTACCGAGAAACAGCAACAACAACGAGGCTTTCGCGGCAAACGACGGGATCATCGACAACTCCTTTGAAGATAAACGGCACCGCACCACGTCCATTGCCCGACGTGGCTACCAGCATGATAAACACTACCGCCCCGGTGAAAACCTGCACTTTTCAACATTCAATGTTAATGAATGTGCAACAAAGCACTTATTAACATAAGGTGCCTGAACGCTGGCTGATGCAATCCATCATCAACCGGAACAGATCAATGGATCGCAACCAGCGATAACGCCTCAACCGTCAGCGCCAGCCACGATCCGCCAATATCTGGCACTTACTGGCGATTCTCCTGTTCGGTAAACAGATCACTGAACAGCATGCTCGACAGGTAACGCTCACCGGAATCCGGCAAGATCACGACAATGGTCTTGCCCTGCATTTCCGGGGTCTCCGCCAGTCTTACGGCCACCGCCATGGCGGCGCCGCTGGAAATCCCGCACAAGATTCCCTCTTCCTGCATCAAGCGCAAGGCCATGGCCTTGGACTCTTCGTCACTGACCAGTTCCACCCGATCTACGATCGACAAATCGAGGTTCTTCGGCACAAAACCGGCACCGATGCCCTGGATCTTGTGCGGGCTCGGCTTGATTTCTTCACCGGCCAGGGCCTGGGTGATCACCGGCGACACCACTGGTTCCACCGCCACCGAGAGTATCGGTTTGCCCTGGGTATTCTTGATATACCGTGAAACCCCGGTGATGGTTCCACCGGTTCCGACGCCTGCCACCAGCACGTCGACCGCGCCGTCGGTATCGTTCCAGATTTCCGGGCCGGTGGTTTTTTCGTGGATGGCCGGGTTGGCCGGGTTATCGAATTGCGCCGGCATGAAGTACTTCGACGGGTCGCCGGCAACGATTTCACCGGCTTTCTCGATGGCGCCTTTCATGCCTTTGGCCGGCTCGGTCAACACCAGTTCGGCGCCCAGTGCCTTGAGTACCTTGCGGCGTTCGATACTCATGGACGCCGGCATGGTCAGCATCAGCTTGTAGCCACGGGCGGCGGCCACGAAGGCCAGGCCGATGCCGGTATTGCCGGAGGTGGGTTCTACGATGGTCATCCCCGGCTTGAGTTTGCCGCTGCCCTCGGCATCCCAGATCATGTTCGCACCGATCCGGCACTTGACCGAGTAGCCAGGGTTGCGCCCTTCGATCTTGACCAGGATGGTCACACCACGCGGCGCAATGCGATTGATCTGCACCAGCGGCGTATTACCGATGGAGTGGGCGTTGTCAGCGAAAATGCGGCTCATGGCTGGGTCCTTAACGACAGCATTGAAATAGGGCATCAAGGTAAGCCTCTTGCCCGCAGGCGTCCAGTCGGGTCGAACGTCCGCTTATCAGTGCAGTCAATGGCTTTAGACAGCCAGAGATTTGCCGCCATGAAACGTCGATACAGCTGGCCCCTGTGGACCCTCGCCGGCCTCGGTCTGCTGCTGGTTGCCTTGCACATTGCCCTGCCCTACATGGTGCGCGATTACCTCAACGAGAGATTGGCGAACATGGGTGACTACCGCGGCCAGATTACCGACGTGGACCTGGCCCTGTGGCGCGGCGCCTACAAAATCAATGGACTGAAAATCGTCAAGGTCAATGGCAAGGTCCCTGTGCCTTTCGTCAATGCGCCATTGATTGACCTCTCCGTCAGCTGGCACTCGCTCTGGTATGACCACGCAGTGGTGGCCGAGGCGCAGTTCGACAAACCCGAGGTCAACTTCGTCGATGGCGCCAACAAGCAAAATTCCCAGACCGGCGAGGGTACCGACTGGCGAGCACAATTAGGCAAGCTGCTGCCCATTACCCTGAACGAAGTGCGGATCAACGACGGCAAGATCAGTTTTCGCAACTTCAACTCCAAGCCACCCGTGAACATGAATGCCACAAAAGTGGATGCCAACATCTACAACCTGACCAACGTGGTCGACACCAAAGGCAAGCGTGATGCGCGCTTCGAAGGCAAAGCCCTGCTGCTGGGGCACGCACCACTGGAAACCACAGCCACTTTCGATCCCTTGAGCGACTTCGAAGACTTCGAGTTTCGCTTGCGCACCACGGATATCGAGCTCAAGCGCTTGAACGACTTCGCCGCGGCCTACGGCAAGTTCGACTTCAATGCCGGCCATGGCGACGTGGTGATCGAAGCCACAGCCAACAAGGGGCGACTGACCGGCTACATCAAGCCCCTGCTACGCGATGTCGATGTGTTCAACTGGCAGCAGGATGTGCAAAGCGAGGACAAAGGGCTATTCCGCTCGATTTGGGAAGCCCTCGTCGGCGGTACCGAGACCGTCTTGAAAAACCAGGGCAAAAACCAGTTTGCGACACGGGTCGAACTCAAGGGTAATGTGCATCAGCAAGATGTCAGCGCATTCCAGGCTTTTTTACAGATTTTGCGCAATGGTTTCATCCAGGCATTCAATGCGCGGTATGAACGGCCAAAGCCGGATGCAGGCTGAGTCACCAAGTGACGCCCCATTCAGAGACTGAATAAGCCGTCTGCGTTCACAGTCGACCGGACACCGCGTTATAGTCGGGGCTGACTCTTTTATTGCCCCCCGCCCTGCCTCGCACAGGTCGGCGTTACCGTTCGAGGATTAGCAGATGAAGTTCGAAGGCACCCAGGCCTACGTCGCCACCGATGACCTGAAGCTGGCGGTCAACGCCGCCATCACCCTGGAGCGGCCGTTGCTGGTCAAGGGCGAACCGGGCACCGGCAAGACCATGCTCGCCGAGCAACTGGCCGAATCCTTTGGCGCCAAGCTGATCACCTGGCACATCAAATCCACCACCAAGGCCCACCAGGGCCTGTACGAGTACGACGCGGTCAGCCGCCTGCGCGATTCGCAGCTCGGCACGGAAAAGGTCCACGACGTTCGCAACTACCTGAAAAAGGGCAAGCTCTGGGAAGCCTTCGAGTCCGAAGAGCGGGTGATCCTGCTGATCGACGAAATCGACAAGGCCGACATCGAATTCCCGAATGACCTGCTGCAAGAACTCGACAAGATGGAGTTCTACGTTTACGAGATCGACGAGACCATCAAGGCCAAAAAACGTCCGATCATCATCATTACCTCCAACAACGAAAAAGAGCTGCCGGACGCCTTCCTGCGCCGCTGCTTCTTCCACTACATCGCTTTCCCGGATCGCGTGACGATGCAGCGGATCGTCGACGTGCACTACCCGGACATCAAGAAAGACCTGGTCAGCGAAGCGCTGGACGTGTTCTTCGACGTACGCAAGGTGCCGGGCCTGAAGAAGAAGCCTTCGACCTCCGAGCTGGTGGACTGGCTGAAGCTGTTGATGGCCGACAACATCGGCGAAGCGGTGCTGCGCGAGCGTGATCCGACCAAGGCCATCCCGCCGCTGGCCGGTGCGCTGGTCAAGAACGAACAGGACGTGCAACTGCTGGAGCGTCTGGCGTTCATGAGCCGTCGCGGCAGCCGATAAGGGTCAACGCCATGTTGCTCAACCTGTTCAATGAAATGCGTGCAGCCAAGGTGCCGGTCTCGGTGCGTGAGCTGCTGGACCTGATCAACGCGCTGAAACAGCGCGTGACCTTCGCCGACATGGACGAGTTCTATTACCTGTCCCGGGCGATCCTGGTGAAGGACGAAAAGCATTTCGACAAGTTCGACCGGGCGTTCGGTGCCTACTTCAATGGTCTTGAAAAACTCGACGACCACTTGCAGGCCTTGATTCCCGAAGACTGGCTGCGCAAGGAATTCGAGCGTTCGCTGACCGACGAAGAGCGGGCGGCGATCCAGTCCCTGGGTGGCCTGGACAAGCTGATCGAAGAGTTCAAGAAACGTCTGGAAGAACAGAAGGAACGCCACGCCGGTGGCAACAAGTGGATCGGCACCGGTGGCACCAGCCCGTTCGGTTCCGGCGGTTTCAACCCGGAAGGCATTCGGGTCGGCGATGCCGGCAAGCGCCAGGGCAAGGCGGTCAAGGTCTGGGACCAGCGCGAATACAAGAACCTCGACGATTCGGTCGAGCTGGGCACCCGCAACATCAAGGTCGCCCTGCGGCGCTTGCGCAAGTTTGCCCGACAGGGCGCGGCCGAAGAGCTGGACATCGACGGCACCATCGACCATACCGCCAAGGATGCCGGCCTGCTGAACATCCAGATGCGGCCGGAGCGGCGTAACACCGTCAAGCTGTTGCTACTGTTCGACATCGGCGGCTCGATGGACGCCCATGTGAAGATTTGCGAGGAGCTGTTCTCGGCCTGCAAGACCGAGTTCAAGCATCTGGAATACTTCTACTTCCACAACTTCATTTATGAATCGGTGTGGAAGAACAACATGCGCCGCACCTCCGAACGCACCTCGACCATGGACCTGCTGCACAAGTACGGCGCCGACTACAAAGTGATCTTCATCGGTGACGCCGCCATGGCGCCCTATGAAATCACCCAGGCGGGCGGCAGCGTCGAGCACTGGAACGAAGAAGCCGGTTACGTGTGGATGCAGCGGTTCAAGGAGAAGTACAAGAAACTCATCTGGATCAACCCGTATCCGAAGGACACGTGGGGCTATACCTCTTCGACCAACATCGTGCGGGATTTGATTGAGGACCAGATGTATCCGCTGACCCTTCGCGGGCTGGAGGAAGGGATGCGGTTTCTGTCCAAGTAGTTCTGCTGTCTGGACTGACGCCATCGTGAGCAAGCTCGCTCCCACAGGGTCTTATGTACGGCAAAGATCCAATGTGGGAGCGGGCTTGCTCGCGAAGCTTTTAGCCTTTCAAAAAGCGCTGCAAATACTCGACCTGTTCACGATGGGCGACATCCTGCACCACCGGCCGCAACCGCACCCGCGCCCCTGGCAGGCACTGCGCAAGCCGCGCCAGCGCCAACGGCGTCAACGCCCCCAATCGCGGATAACCACCGATGGTCTGTCGATCATTGAGCAACACAATCGGCTGCCCGTCAGGCGGCACTTGCACCGCCCCCAACGGAATACCTTCGGAAATCATCGGTTTGCCCTGGTACTGCAGCGCCGTGCCCAACAGGCGAATGCCCATCCGGTCGGCTCGGCTGTCAAGACTCCACACGCTGTTGAACGCATCGAACAGACTCTGCCCGCTGAACTCGCCAATCTGCGCACCCAGCACCAGATCCAGCAATGGCTCGCCGGTGAAATCCGGCACGCATTGGCTTGGCAACTCCCGCAGCAATACCAGCGAGTTCCCCGAGTAGCTCAAGGACGCGCCTTTACCCAGCGCATGGCCCATTCCGTCCAGGCCACCCAGCTCTTCACGGACCACCGTCGCGCTGCTGCCCAGCACTTTCGGTGCATCAAACCCACCCGGCGCCGCCAGATAGGCCCGGGCGCCGAGTAGCGGTCGGGCGAATTGCAAACGCTGACCTTTGTGCAACCTGAAACTGCGCCATGGCGCCAGCGCTTCGCCGTCCACCTGCGCGCCAAGATCCGCTCCGGCCAAGGCCAGCACGCAATCTTCCTCGGCCACGAGGGTGAATCCGCCAAGGGTGATTTCGATTACCGGCGCATCCAGCCCGTTGCCCAATAGCCAGTTGGCCCAGGACATCGAACGCCAATCGGCGGCTCCGCCCTGGGTCACACCCAGATGCCGCACGCCAAATCGACCGGCATCCTGCAACAGGCACAGCGCCGTACTCGCTTCAATGGTCAGACGGCTCATGCCTGGGCCTCCAGTGGCGTATCGTCACCGCCCAGGTTAATGAATTCGGCATGGCCGACTGCTTCGAACCGCACGGTGTCACCGGGTTGCATCAGGCTGTAGCCGTCACGGTTGCGATCGAACAATTTGGCCGGCGTGCGGCCGATCAGGTTCCAGCCCCCAGGCGACACCACCGGGTAGGCCGCCGTTTGCCGTTCGGCGATGCCGACACTGCCGGCGGCGACTTTCTTGCGGGGCGTGTTCAGACGCGGCGCGGCGAGCACCTCTTCCACCAGCCCCATGAAAGCGAAGCCCGGCGCAAAGCCCAGGGCAAACACCTGATATTCACGCTCGCAGTGACGACGGATCACCTCCTCTACCGCCAACCCGCTGCGTTGCGACAACAGGCTCAATTCCGGACCGACGCTCAAGTCGTACCACACCGGCAACACATGGCAGGTACCGCGCGTACGCGCATTGGGCGACAGATCGATCAGCGCCTGGGCAATCAATTCCCGGGCCTGGGCAGGACTCAGCGCGGTCAAGTCGTAATGCACCATCAAGGTGGTGTAGGACGGCACCAGATCAATCAGATGCCCGGCGAATGCCGTGCGCAGACTTTCACTGGCTGCCAGCATCCACGGCATGTTGGTTTCGGCAATTTCATCGAACAGGCGCACCATCAGGCAGTCCAGCGCCACCACTTCCACCCGCAGCTTCATGACGCGCTCTGCCGGTTCAAGGCTTCACGGATGCGTTGCACGGCAGCGACCGAACTGGCGTTGTCGCCATGCACGCACAGGGTGTTGGCCTGCAAATGCAAGGCGCTGCCGTCGCTGGCGGTGAGCGGATCGCCACGGGCGATGGTCAGCGCCTGCTCGATGATTTTTTCCGGATCGTGATGCACCGCTCCCGGCAGTTGTCGCGACACCAGCCTGCCGGCGCTGTCATAAGCGCGGTCGGCAAAAGCCTCGAACCACAGGGTCACGCCGTATTCATCGCCCAGTTGTTGGGCGGCGCTGTTGTCGCGGGTGGCCATCAACATCAACGGCAGGTTGCGATCATAGGACGCTACCGCTTGCAGCACCGCGCGCAGTTGTGCCGGGTTGGCCATCATGTCGTTGTACATCGCGCCATGGGGTTTGACGTAACTGACACGACCACCCTGGGCCCGGCAGATGCCGTCGAGGGCGCCGATCTGGTAATGCAGAATGTCTTGAAGCTCCTGGGGGGCATAGGCCATGGATCGACGGCCGAACCCCACCAGGTCCTGATAGGCCGGATGCGCGCCAACTTGCACACCGTGGCTGAGGGCCAGGCTGACGGTCTTGCGCATGATGCTCGGGTCGCCGGCGTGAAAACCGCAGGCGATGTTGGCGCAATCGATGAAGGGCATGATTTCCGCGTCCAGACCCATGGTCCAGCTGCCGAAACTCTCGCCGATGTCGCAGTTCAATAGCAGGCGGCTCACACTGAACACTCCTGTAGGCTTTATTCTTTTCAGCTGCGGGACATACCTGTAAGACAGCCCCGCAGATTATCAGTTACTGGGCGTCGAGTTGCTTGCCGCGGGTTTCCGGCAAACTCAAGGCCGCGAGGATCACCACGCCGTAGGAAACCGCCGCAAAGGCACCGATGCCTACACTCAGCGGCACGGTCTGGCTGAGCAGGCCAATCAACAGTGGAAACAACGCCGCCAGCGCCCGTCCGATGTTGTAGCAAAAACCCTGGCCCGAACCGCGAATGCGCGTGGGGAACAACTCGGTCAGGAATGCACCCATGCCACTGAAGATCCCGGAGGCAAAGAAGCCCAGCGGAAAGCCCAGCCACAGCATCACGCCGTTGCTGACCGGCAGTTGCGTGTACAGCAACACAATGGTGAACGAGCCGACGGCGAACAGGATGAAGTTCTTTTTACGTCCGAGGATGTCGGTCAAATAAGCGCTGATGACATAACCCACGTAGGACCCGATGATCACCATCGCCAGATAACCGCTGGTATTGAGCACGCTCAAACCGCGTTCGTTCTTCAGAAAAGTCGGCAACCAGGACGTGATCGCGTAGTAGCCGCCCAGGGCGCCGGTGGTCAGCAACGAAGCGCGAATCGTGGTGAAGAGCATGCCGGGGGCGAAAATCTCGTAGAACTTCGACGGGTTGCTCGGCTCCTGCCTGGCTTTGGCTTCACGATAGATTTCCGGGTCCTTGACCAGGCGGCGGACGAATATCACGAAGATTGCCGGCACGATGCCGAGGATGAACAGCGCGCGCCAGGCGTCTTCCGGTGGCAATACCGAGAACAGCAGCGCATACAGAATCGCCGTCAGCCCCCAACCCAGCGCCCAGCCGGACTGCACCATGCCCACGGCCTTGCCACGGTCCTTGGCTCGAATGACTTCACCGATCAGCACCGCGCCGGCCGTCCACTCGCCGCCGAAACCGAAGCCCATCAGGGTCCGTGCAATCAGCAGTTGCTCGTAGTTCTGGGCAAAGCCGCAGAGGAAGGTGAAGAAGGCAAACCACAACACCGTCAGTTGCAAGGTGCGCACACGACCGATGCGATCGGAGAGAATCCCCGCTACCCAGCCGCCGATGGCCGAAGCGATCAGCGTGCTGGTGTGAATCAGCCCGGCCTGGCCGGTGGTGATACCCCACATGGCAATCAGGGTTGGCACCACAAAGCTGAGCATCTGGGTGTCCATGCCGTCCAGGCCATAGCCGATCTTGCAGCTCCAGAAGGTGCGGCGTTCCTGCTGATTGATGTTGCGATACCAGTCGAAAGGTCCCGGACGGGCCGAGGCTTTCGGAATGGCGGTGGTGTCGGGCGCACTCATGGCAAATCTCCGCGCTGATTTTATTGGTATTGTTCTGAGCCCCGACGACGCCTATCGTGGGAACCGGATGCGCCGATTTTTGGACGCGCGCCCCTGCTGCGTCCAACTAATAAAAACCCGCCTTAGACATAAGAAATCTTTATCCCATGAACCTGAAGTTTCTCGAGACCTTTGTCTGGGTCGCCCGACTCAAGAGTTTCCGCCTGACCGCCGACAAGCTCTTCACCACTCAGGCCTCGATTTCCAGCCGCATCGCAGTGCTTGAAAGCGAGCTGGGGGTAAAGCTGTTTCTGCGGGATTCGCGCGGCGTGAGCCTGACGCCCGAAGGCCTCAAGGTGCTCGATTACGCCGAGCAGATGATGGACACCATGCAGGCGCTCAAGCAGTCGATCGAGACCCGCTCGAGCAAGGCCGGACGGGTGCGCATCGGCGTGATGGACACAGTGATCCATACCTGGCTCAGCCCGTTGGTGGCGCAGATGACCGATCACTACCCGCTGGTGGAAATCGAACTGGTAGCCGATACCTCGCTCAACCTCTGCGATCAGCTGCAAAAAGGCTTTCTCGATGTGATCCTGCAGACCGACCTGCTGCGCCAGGAAAGCGTGCGCAGCCTGGAACTGGCCAGCCACCCCATAGGCTGGATCGTTGCCAGCAACTCGATCTACAACCGCAATTACACAAACGTCGCCGAACTGGCGCGTGAGCGGATTATCACTTATTCGAAAAACTCCCATCCGCATCAGGAAGTTCTGGCGCTGATGCAGGCCAATGGCGTCATGACACCGCGACTGAACTGCGTGAATTCGGTGTCGGCCATCACCCGTTTGTTGCGCGACGGCTTCGGCATCGGCGCATTGCCACCGGTGCTGGTGGCCGAGGAACTGGAGCGGGGGGAATTGACCTTGCTGGCCATCGACCAACGCCCGCCCAACCTGCAAGTGGTGGTGTCATGGCGGGTCGGCGCGGAGTGGGTCGAGGAGATTGTGACGTTGTGCCAGCACGTGGTGGAGCGGTACGCGCAGAAGGTAGGCGAGCACTACATGGTCTTGAGCAAACCCTTGGCCAGCCTCTGAAAAGGAGCGCCCCACAGCACAAGAAGCAATTACTATCATTTGCATTAATATTTTGAAAATGTATTCTCTGCGCGCATTCAGCTAAACCACTGTCCAGAAGGAATCGGACTTGATGCGCGCTTTCACGCAAAGACAGCAGCAACTGCTCTCACACTGGAGCGAAGCCTTCGGCACTCAGGCCTTCCAGTCTCGCCGCATCACCCCCGACCATTTGAGCTATGCCCCGGCGCCCGCCGCGCTGCGTCGCTTCCAGCGTCTGATCCTGCTTACATCTTGCGTCTCATCGAGAGCGTTGCCTGGCTCTGCGCCTTGACACTGGCGGCCACGGCACTGGCTTACGAATGGCTGGGGTTTCTCATCTCCGGGGCATCTGGCAAGGCGCACTGTTCCCCATCACCTAGGCACTGATCGCCAACACCGTGTTTTCAAGCCAGCAGGGTTTTGCCCTCGGGATCCGCCGGGTGCGCTCATTCACCTCCACATCCGGCCCCGCAAATTTGCCCAGCCACACTTATCACGACTAAAAAAAGACCACCTCATGACCCGAACCAAACTTTCCTTGCTGATTCCGCTGCTCGGCTCCGTCAGCGTCCAGACCTGGGCCGAGGACACCGACCAGCAACCCGGCACATTGAACATGCAAGCCACCGTCGTTTCCGCGACTCGCAGCGAAGCGAGCATTGCCTCGATTCCTGGCTCGGTCCAGGTGATCGACGAGCAACAGATCCGCGAGCAGAGTGGCGCGGGGCGTCGGGTCTCCGACATTCTGGGGCAACTGGTTCCCGGCCTGGCGCCGTCCAGCGGCGGGATGAGCAACTTCGGCCAGACCCTGCGCGGGCGCAACATGCTGGTGTTGATCGACGGCGTGTCGCAGAACGCCACGCGTGACAACTTCCGCCAGCTCAACAGCATCGCGCCGGCCAGTATCGAACGCATCGAGGTGGTTTCCGGCGCCAGCAGCATTTACGGTGCCGGTGCCTCAGGCGGCATCATCAACATCATCACCAAGCGCAATCAGGGTCAGGACCTTGCCTACAGCAGCAAACTGGGCCTGACCAGCGGCAACAACCTCAACAGCAAGGGTTTCGCCTACGAGGCCTTTCAGAGTGCGACCGGGCGCAAGGATGCCCTGGACTGGTACGTGTCCGCCGACCTGACCCAGCGCAACGATCAGTACGACGGCAACGGCAACCGCATCCCTCAGGACACATCCCAGGGCAGCAACATGGACACCGAAACCTATGACCTGCAAGGTCGTTTCGGTTACGAACTGGATGCCGACAAAAAACTCAGCCTGTCGCTGCAGGACTACAAGGACCAGCAAGACACCGGCTACACCAAAGACCCGAAAAACTCGCAGCAAGCCGTGGCGGTCAAAGGGCTGAAACTTGATGACCAACCCTATACCCATAACCAGGCGGCCAACCTCAACTACACCGACAACGACTTCTACGGCCAGGGCCTGCAACTGGAAAGCTACTGGCGCCGGGCCGACGCGCTGTTCTTCCCGGACCTGTCGCGAGGCAAGGCCGGGATCGCCGACAACAACAGCGTGCAGGATGTCTACGGCCTGCGTGCGGCCATCGACACGCCTTTGCCGGCCATCGGCAGCGCCACAGGCAACCTGGTCTGGGGCGCCGACTATGATCACGAACGCTCCCGCCAACGCGGTGACCAATACACCCTCAAAGGGCTGACCTACACCAAGACCGGCACCACTTACGAGATGGGCCCGGATATCGAAACCACCACCAAGGCGCTGTTCGGGCAGATGTCCTGGGACATCGGGGACTGGACCTTGCGTGGCGGTGTGCGCCGCGAATGGATCGAAAGCGAGGTCTCCGACAGCATCGCTTACGGTCAGATCGTGCAGACCGGCGTACGCGCCATCCTGCCCGGTGACACCCTCAAATACGACGCCACGCTCTATAACCTGGGCGCGGTCTATCACCTGAGTGAGCATCAGGACGTCTTTGCCAATTACAGCCAGGGCTTTTCGCTGCCGGACATCCAGCGCTTCCTGCGTGACGTGAGCAGCACCTTCGACATCCAGAGCCTCAACGCCCAGGCCATCAAGGTCGACAGCTATGAGCTGGGCTGGCGCGGTGACTGGGACCGGTGGCAGGCCGACGTTACCGTCTATGAAAACACCTCGGACGTGACCCAGTTCTACGATGCCAATAGCCGTGTCTTGCGTCTGATCAATCAGAAGGAGCGGGTTCGCGGCATCGAAAACAGCCTGACCTACCGCGCAACCGATCACTGGTCGGTGGGTGGTACCTATGCCTGGGCCAAGGGCGAGACCCAGCAGAACGGGAAATGGATCGATCTGCCGGCAACACGTATTTCACCGGCCAAGACCACGCTGTTCGTCGGCTACACCGAAGACGACTACAGCCTGCGCCTGCAAGGCATGCACCTGTCCAGTTACGACGCTGCGGCCAAGGACAACAACGGGCGCGACATCGAAGGCTATACGCTGGTGGACCTGCTCGGCTCCGTGTACTTGCCGGTCGGTCGCCTGGAAGGCGGGGTGTACAACCTGACCAACCGCACGTACGTCAATCTGTTCGCCCAAGCCAACGCCAAAGCACCGTACCCCAATGCCGAAGGCCGTACCTTGAGCATGAGCTATTCGATAGATTGGTAATCAACCGAGGAGCCGGCTTGCCGGCTCCTTGACGTTCGACGGGGTTACAAACCGCGCAAATCCCGTTCTTCGATCGGCCGGCTCTGGCGCAGACGCTTGCCGCCCAGCACCACCCAGTCGATCAGTCGGAACAGGCACTCGATCCCGAACGACAGCAGCAACGCGCCGCTCATGCCCCAGACCATCGCTTCGGGCGTCAACAGGATCTGGTAGCTGTAGCCATTCCAGGTTTCCTTGCGGATATCCGGATCGGCGGCCAGCACCACTTGCAGGAAGCGGATGTACCACGGGCCCTGCATCGCCTGGAATTGCTTGTCCAGCGCCACCTGACGGGTCAGCAGGTTGCCCAGGCTGTCGGCGTCGCTGCGAAAGATCGGGTCTTCGCTGGCGCGGTAATGCGCGACCAGAGCCTGCATGTCACCCTTGAAGAACTGATTGGCGGTGTTCTGGAAGCCGCTCAGACTGGTCTGCGCCTCGATCAGGTGCGCCTCGACCCGTTTGGCGTAATCGCTGATGAAGCCCGGCACCTGGACACCGATCAACAGGCCCGCCGCAAACAACACCAGCCGCAGATAACTGAGCAACATGCAAGGAGTCCTTATTCGGTCTGGCCCTGGCTGACGCATTCGCCGCGTCGCCACAGGCTCCATTGACCCGGTTCGTAACGGGTCCAGGTTTCGTTTTCGGTCAGGGGTTCGGTGGCAATGACGGTCACCACATCGTTAGGCGTGGTTTCGGCCTGAAAGTCGACGATCACGTCGACATCTTTCAAGCGCGCCGGGCCAAACGGTGCACGACGGGTGATTTGCGCCAGCTTGGTCGAGCAATAGCAGAACAGCCAGTCACCGTCGCTGAGCAGGCAGTTGAACACGCCTTTGCTGCGGTATTCGGCGCACGCTGCCACCAGGTCAGGCAGCAGCTCTTCGACCTCGACCGGCTCGGGGAACGCCGCACGCACACGGTTGAGCAAATCGCAGAAAGCCGCTTCGCTGTCGGTATCGCCGACCGGGCGATAGAAACTGGCCACTGGCTGGAAGTCCGCCAACTGGCCGTTATGGGCGAAACACCAGTTTCGCCCCCACAGCTCACGGACGAACGGATGCGTGTTGGATAGGGAGACCTTGCCGACGTTGGCCTGGCGGATGTGCCCGATCACCACTTCGCTCTTGATCGGATAGCGCTGCACCAGGTTCGCGACCTCCGACTCGCAGCTCGCCGCCGGGTCCTGGAACAGCCGCAGTCCACGGCCTTCATAGAAGGCAATGCCCCAGCCATCGCGGTGCGGGCCGGTGCGTCCGCCCCGCTGCATCAGCCCGGTGAAGCTGAACACGATATCGGTCGGGACATTGGCGCTCATGCCCAATAACTCACACATGCTCGGACTCTCGCTCAATCGCAGGGGCAAGGTTACAGACGGGGTTCGACTCGCATCCGCTGAGGAGTGCTCGGCACGGGCGGACGACCATAACGATCATCGCCGGCACCGCCGAACGGTTGATCGTCCTCGGGCTCGTCGGCACGGACGGCGGCTTTGGCGGCGGCAGCCTGCTCCCTGCGGGCATTGGAGGCGCGCTCGATGGGGAAACGGATCGCCACCAGCACCAGATAGAGGCCGAACGCGATCATGCCGTACATGAACAGATCGGAAATCGCCCGCCAGGCGTTGTTGCCGACCTTGAACAGCAGGTCGAGCGCGGTAATGGCGAGAGCCGGTGCGATTTTGTCCTTGACCGGGTCGATGATGGTCGGGCTGAACAGCAGCACGACCATCGCCAGCCGTAGCGGCTCACGCAGCCAACGCCACATCCAGCGGGTCAAGCGCATCCACACCAACAGGCAGCCCAAAGCGGCGAAGGCGTAGAGGCCCCAAGCGATCAGATAGTCGTTCTCGGTCATGGTGTCCATGGCAAGGCAGGCAAAGAGGCGCTTATGATAACGGCTTTTCGCCCATCAGGCTGCATCAATGCCTTCGGTCAAGACATAGAACCCTGTGGGAGCGAGCTTGCTCGCGATGGCGGACTGACAGTCAACATTGATGTTGGATGTACTGGCCTCATCGCGAGCAAGCTCGCTCCCACAGGTTCCAAACCTATTCCGTACACTGCTCGAGAACCCTTCATGCCCCTATCCGCCAACATTCACGACGCTCCGATTGCCCACAAGGCTGAAGGCTCCGACCCGTATGCCTGGCTGCAAGAGCGCGACACCGAGGCAGTGCTCGACTACCTGAAAGCCGAAAACAGCTATCAGCAAGCGCAAACCGCCGACCAGGCCGCATTGCGCGAAACCCTGTTCCAAGAGATCAAGGGGCGGATTCTCGAGACCGATCTGTCCCTGCCCTCGCCATGGGGCCCCTATCTGTATTACACCCGCACTACGGCAGGCGATGAGTACGCCAGGCACTACCGCTGCCCGCGTCCGGCCGATGACAGCCTGAGCCTCGACGAAAGCCGCGAACAACTGCTGCTGGACCCCAACGAACTGGCCAAGGGTGGTTTCTTTTCGCTCGGGGCGTTCAGCATCAGCCCGGACCACCAGCGTCTGGCCTACAGCATCGACTCCAGCGGCGAGGAGATTTACACGCTGTTCGTGAAGGAATTATCCGACGGCCGTGTCAGCGAGCTGGAATTCCAGGACTGCGATGGCAGCATGACCTGGGCCAACGATAGCCTGACGCTATTCTTTGGCGAACTGGATGACACCCATCGTCCGCACAAGCTGTATCGCTATCGACTGGACGGCACGGCGGCCGAAGAAGTGTTCCATGAGCCGGACGGGCGCTTCTTCATGCATTGCTACCGTTCAAGCTCCGAGCAGCAATTGCTGCTGTCCGTGGGCAGCAAGACCACCAGCGAAGCCTGGGTGCTTGACGCCAACCAACCGCAGCACGCCTTTACCTGCATCGCGCCACGGGTCGAGGAGCATGAGTACGACGTCGATCACGGCGTACTCAATGGTCAATGGACCTGGTTCATTCGCAGCAACCGTGACGGCATCAATTTCGCCTTGTACACGGCCGTCGATACCGGCGCCGCACCCACCGAAGCCGACTGGCAGAACCTGATCCCCCACAGCGACACGGTGATGATCGACGGCATCAGCCTTAACACCGGGGCCATGACCCTGAGCCTGCGGGTTGGCGGCTTGCCGGTCATTGAAGTTCACCCACAAAGCCTGGCGCCTTATCGTGTGCAACTGCCGGATGCGGCCTACAGCCTGCACGTGCAAAACAGCCTTGAGTTCGAAAGCAACCGGATTCGCCTGCGCTACGAAGCATTGAACCGTCCGGCGCAAATCCGCCAGCTTGAACTGGCGACCGGCGAGCAGAAAGTCCTCAAGCAAACCCCGGTGCTCGGCCCGTTCGATGCCGACGCCTACGTCAGCCAACGCCTGTGGGCCAGTGCGCCGGACGGCACGCAAGTGCCCATCAGCCTGGTGATCAAGCGCGCAGACCTGGGCAAACCCGTGCCGCTGTACCTCTACGGCTATGGTGCCTACGGCGAAAGCCTCGACCCATGGTTTTCCCACGCGCGCCTGAGTCTGCTGGATCGCGGCATGGCGTTTGCCATTGCCCACGTGCGTGGCGGCGGCGAACTGGGGGAAGCCTGGTATCGCGCCGGCAAGCAGGAGCACAAGCACAACACCTTCAGCGACTTTATCGCCTGCGCCGAACACCTGATCGCCCAAGGCTTCACCACTGCACCGCAGTTGGCTATCAGTGGCGGCAGCGCCGGTGGCTTGCTGATCGGCGCGGTGCTCAACCAACGGCCGGAGCTGTTTGGCGCCGCCATCGCCGAAGTGCCGTTCGTCGACGTACTCAACACCATGCTCGACCCTGATCTGCCATTGACCGTGACGGAGTACGACGAGTGGGGCAACCCTGAAGAGCCGGACGTCCATGATCGGATCAAGGCCTACGCCCCGTATGAAAATGTCACCGCGCAAGCTTATCCGGCAACCCTGGTGATCGCCGGTTACAACGACAGCCGCGTGCAGTATTGGGAAGCAGCCAAGTGGGTGGCGAAATTGCGCGCGACCAAGACCGACAGCAATCCCCTGCTGCTCAAGACTGAATTGGGTGCCGGGCATGGCGGGATGAGCGGGCGATACCAGGGATTGCGTGACGTAGCACTCGAATATGCATTTTTGTTCAAGGTTTTGGGCATGGCCTGAGGAACCCGGGCCGATGAACCGGTCTTAATTCCACACACTGGTAGCCGATACAACACCAGTACCCTGTGGGAGAGAGCTTGCTCGCGATGGCGTCAGCACATTCAACATTACCGTTGCCTGTGAAGCCGCAATCGCGAGCAAGCTCGCTCCCACAAGGGGTTTTCGGTGACTTCAAATTCGAGCCAGTAACAGACACAACAATAAAGACCGTGACGACATGTCTGAACCAACCTTTCTGAACAACGAAATTCGCGACTGGCTGATGGATTGCGGCCTGTTCAATCAACTGCAGCCAGCCGACTTCGCCGCGGCTTCGGGCTACTTCAGTATCAGCACCATTGCCCAGGGCGAGGAAATCTTCCAGGAGGGCGATGCCGGCAGTTTCATGTGCATCATCCATACCGGTCAGGTGGCGGTGCAGAAAACCAACGCTGACGGGCAGCGAGTTACCATCGCCACGTTGCGCAGCGGCCGCTCGTTCGGTGAAATGGCCGTGCTCGACGGCGAACGGCGCTCGGCCAGTTGCGTGGCCGCAAGCAACTGCCAGTTGCTCAACCTGGGCAAGGACTCGCTGGAAAAGATGCTCAACGACGCACCGAAAATCGCCGCCAAGATCATCCGCGCCCTCGCCGTTTCCCTTTCCAAACGACTGCGCATGGCCGACGGTCAACTGCTTTCGCAGCAGGTCTAGCCGCCCGGCGATTTGGTTTTCGGCGGATTGGGCTCCAGGCCCGGTATCGGCTGGTCCTTGATCGGCGGGCTGGGCATTTCAATCGGCACCAACGGCGGACCGCTACTGCCGGGGCCGACTTTAGGCAAAGGCGCCGGGCTGATTTGCGGGTACGGCGTGGGCGTCGCGGTGCCGGGCGAACCGGGTATCGGCGCGGGGCTGACGGGAATCGATTGCAGCTGTTGCGCCTGCACTGCAGTTATCGAGAGCGCGGCCAGGGCAATGACCGTTAGAATGGTGCGCTTCATCAATGGCTCCGTTGGCCTTGTCGTCATAAACAGGCTACTCCCAACTGCGTCTGTTTGCCCTCCCGAGTTCTGCCAATTTTCTTCAAGTGAGCCCCATGAAACGTTTCGTTCTGCTGGACACCACCCCCATCCCTGAAAACGGCGGCGCCCTGTGCCTGTTCGAATACGGCGAGGATTTTGTCATCAAGATCCAGGGCGGCGACGGCGGACAATTGATGAACACGCGCATGCACGGCTCCGAAGATGCCCTGGCCGAGATCCCGTGTCGCAAGGTCGCCGGCCGACCGGGTTCACGGGTGCTCATCGGCGGCCTGGGCATGGGTTTCACCCTCGCTTCGGCGCTCAGGCACCTGGGCAAGACTGCCGAAGTGGTGGTCGCTGAATTAGTGCCTGGCGTCGTGGAGTGGAATCGCGGGCCACTCGGCGAGAAAGCCGGAAACCCGCTTCAAGACCCGCGGACCGTGATTCGCATGGAAGACGTGGCCAAAGTCCTGCAGGCCGAGCCCCAGGGTTTCGATGCCATCATGCTCGACGTCGACAACGGTCCCGAAGGCCTGACTCAGAAAGCCAACAGCTGGCTTTACTCCGCCGCAGGCCTCAGTGCCTGCGCCAAGGCCCTGAGACCAAAAGGCGTGTTGGCCGTCTGGTCGGCCAGCGCTGACCGGCAGTTTTCCGACAAACTGAAAAAGGCGGGTTTCAAGGCCGAGGAAGTGCAGGTCTTCGCCCACGGCAACAAGGGCACCCGCCACACCATCTGGATTGCCGAGAAGCTCAAGGGCTAGGCTAAACTTCACCCTATAACCGTCATTAGTCTTTCTACAAAGGTGAACCCATGAGTTCGTCCACCCCGACCAACACCTCGAAGCTGGATCGCATCCTCGCCGACAACCAGCGCGACAAGGAAATGGGCTACCGCGACAAGGCCCTGAAGATGTACCCGCACGTCTGTGGCCGCTGCGCCCGTGAGTTCTCCGGCAAGCGCCTGAGCGAACTGACCGTGCACCACCGCGACCACAACCACGACAACAACCCGCAGGACGGCTCGAACTGGGAGTTGTTGTGCCTGTACTGCCACGATAACGAACACTCGCGGTATACCGACCAGCAGTATTTCGACGAAGGCTCGCTGAGCACGCCGAAAATTGCCAAGGCTACGCACAACCCGTTTGCGGCACTCGCCGGGTTGATGAAGAAAGAAGACTGAAGATTTTCAGCGCCTGATCCGGCCTCATCGCGAGCAAGCTCGCTCCCACATTTGATTTTGTGAACGACACAGATCCACTGTGGGAGCGAGCTTGCTCGCGATAGCAATAGCCCTGCCACCGCCAATCTCCAAACTGACCGCTGCCGCCCAATCCCCGTATAATCCCGCTTTTTTCCCGAAAGGCACCCCGCTCGTGGCAGACAAACGGTACAGCTGCATTGGTTTGTATAACCCCAAATCACCGGAGAACGTCGGTTCGGTGATGCGCGCCGCTGGCTGTTATGGCGTGGCGTCGGTGTTCTACACCGGCAAGCGCTATGAGCGCGCCGCCGACTTCGTCACCGATACCAAGCGCGTGCACTACGACATCCCGCTGATCGGCATCGACGACCTGAAGAAAATCCTGCCCCTCAATTGTGTGCCCGTCGCCGTGGAACTGGTCGAGGGCGCCCGCCCGTTGCCGGAATACACCCACCCGGATCGCGCGCTCTACATCTTCGGCCCGGAAGACGGATCGCTGGATAAAGAGATTCGCGACTGGTGCGAAGACGTGGTCTACATTCCGACCACCGGTTGCATGAACCTGGCCGCCACGGTCAACGTCGTGCTCTACGACCGCATGTCCAAGGGGCTCAATACCCGCTCCGGGCCAAAATTCCGCTGAATCGCCACACATCCGATTGAACGAGCTGCCCGCCCAGGCTGTCAGTTTGACTATCGATCACTGAAGCCTGGAGACAGACCATGAGCGAACTCAAACCCGTCGAGCGTATCGAATCCACCCCGTTCCAGAGCCCTTCCGAGCAAAACGTGCAGGGCTGGGAACGCATTGGCTCCCTGGCCGGTGGCGTGGTGATGGTGGGCAAGGGACTGCGGCGTGGCGGGATCTTTGGCCTGATCCAGGTGGCCATCGGCGGCGTGGCCCTGGCCCGTGGAATTACCGGCCACAGCTCGGCGAAAAGCCTGCTGGAGAAAAGCCGTCAGGACATGAACAACGTGCGGGCGAAAATTCAGCGGGCGGGTGAAGAGTTGAAGACGCTGAAGGCCAATGCCGAGGCGGCGACCAAAACCGCAACCGTTACCGGCAATGATTCCTTGAAGTCGCCGAAAGCCGGGGTTTGAATCAGGATTTGCGCTGAAGCCACTGGCCTCATCGCGAGCAAGCTCGCTTCCACAGGGTTATGTGGCGCTCACAACATTTGTGTTCACCCCCAATCACTGTGGGAGCGAGCTTGCTCGCGATGACGGACTCACTGAAGTAAACCGGTATCAAGGACTTTGGAAGAGTCGCCAATAACACTCTCCGACAGCTGCACAAAGTCCTTGGTATCAACGTTATCCAGCCGCATCGCCCCGCGCAGCACATCATCGAGCGAACGCTTGTTGTGGGTTTTCAGGCGAATCTCGCGGTCCAGCTCCTGCAGCAACACCACTGCCCTGGCCACCTGCGTCGAGCTGATCCGCTCACCGCGCAGCGTGGTGACTTTCTGGCTGATCTTGACCAATTTGCGATGCAGACTCTCGTAGCGCTCATCGCTCATGCCGCCAGCCCGACGCACCAGTTCGATGGCGTAATACTCAGCAAAGCCCTCACTGATCCAGTCACTGCGCCGGGTGCCTTTGACGCGCCCGAACACCTGGGCCAACTCACGGACCAAGGCACTGGTGCCGCTTTCGCTGACCACCGGCAGACGACTGTTGAGGTAGATCGACTCGTGCGCCGACTGGCTGCCGCGCCACATTGGATCATTAGCCCCGACGATCAGCAGTTTGCCCGGGTGTCGCGGATACAGCGCCTGCACTTGCGGCCAGACGAAGGTCAGCAGCGTCAGCACATCCATACGGCGCATGCCCTGCCCCAGCGGCGAGGCGACTGTGACTTCGGTCTCGCCCAGACGAGTGCGGCGACTGCCGAGCTCACCTGCGAGCATCCAGCCGGTAGGCCGGTCGAACAGTCGGGAAGGGTTATCGATACGGAATTTATTCGGGCCGATTCGTGGCCAAGCGGTTTCAACGCTTTTCCAGCCACCGGGCAGCTCGAACTCAAGGCGTGAAACCAGTTCGATGCCGTCCTGTTGATCGAGTCTGGCAGCCGGCACCAGATTGTCGCCGCGCATCAACGCCCAGCTTGGCGTGATGCGCGTGTCGAAGCTGCCGCTCTTGCGCCCGTGGCTGATACTCACGCGGTAGGTCAGGCTGGCCTTGTCCGCAGCCGGACGCCAGACACCGCGCGCCGCTTTGCCGGGGGTCAGTTGCCATTGGCCGTCAGCCTTGAAATCGCTGTAGTGACTGCCGTCGCCAAGATCGAAATCCAGGCTGCGTACCGCCGAGCCCTGGGCGAGCGTCAGGCGCACTTCGGCCTGATCGCTCTGCGGCAACAGGCGCACGTGATAATCCAGATTGACCTTGTTCGCAGCCCATGCCGGCGAATTCACGGCCAGTAATCCAAGGATCCACGCCTGCCGCCATCCCACAGCCATACACACTCCCTCGTGAAACGTTGAACCTCAGGCAATCAGCCTGCGCGGAAAATCAGATGATCTTCCCAATCATCTTCCGGCACGCTGCCTTCGGCGAGCATGCGCCCGGACTGGGAAATCCGCTCGTGATGAACGGCATCGCGATCACCGCACACCAGGTGATGCCACAACGGCAGGTCCTTGCCTTCGCTAACCAGGCGATAGCCACAGGTCGGTGGCAGCCATTTGAATTCGTCGGCCTTGCCCGGTGTGAGCTGGATACAGTCCGGCACCGAGTCACGGCGGTTGGGATAGTCCGTGCACTGGCAGGTTTTCAGGTCCAGCAACTTGCAGGCGATGCGCGTGTAATAGACGCTGTTGTCGTCTTCGTCTTCAAGCTTTTGCAGGCAGCACAATCCACAGCCGTCGCACAGCGACTCCCATTCCTCCTGATCGAGTTGATCAAGGGTCTTGCGTATCCAGAACGGTTCTACTTTGGCGGCCATGGTTCGAGTATCGACATCAGGTGGTGAAAAGGCCGCCAGTCTAGTGCCCGCAGCTCCGCGGGCCAAGCATTGGCGACTGCCGGTACGCCGGGCTTGTCAGTTTTTGCGCTGCCAAGTAGGGTTTTGTGTTGCTCCCACTTTCAAACGTAGCCAGGAATCTCTTGATGAGTGCCAACCCACGCGTTGCCGATTACGCCATTCACCCTCAGTTCACCGATCGCTGGTCGCCCCGCGCCTTCACTGGCGAAACGATTCCGGAGGAAACCCTGCTGAGCTTCTTCGAAGCCGCCCGCTGGGCACCCTCGGCCTACAACTCGCAACCCTGGCGCTTTCTCTACGCTCGTCGCGACACACCGAACTGGGAGCGTTACCTGGGCCTGCTGAACGAATTCAACCGCAGCTGGGCGCAACATGCTTCGGCCCTGGTGATCGTGATTTCGAAAACCACCTTCGCCGTGCCTGGCGCCGCCGAAGAAACCCCGGCCCTGTGGCACACCTTCGACACCGGTTCCGCCTGGGGCCACCTGGCCTTGCAAGCGAGCCTGAGCGGCTGGCACACCCACGGCATGGCCGGCTTCGACCAGGAGCTGACCCGCAAGGCGCTGAACATTCCTGAAGGCTACGCCCTGCACGCCGCCGTCGCGGTGGGCAAGCTGGGGGACAAGGCGAGCCTGGCGGAATATCTGCAAGCCCGTGAAGAACCCAGCCCGCGTCGTCCATTGAGCGAGTTGGCGGCTGAAGGTGACTTCACCCTCTGAGCCATACTGAAAATCCCTGTGGGAGCGAGCTTGCTCGCGATAGCGGTAGGACAGTCAATATTGATGTTGAATGTACCAGCCTCATCGCGAGCAAGCTCGCTCCCACAGTTTTTGAGGGTGTGTTCAATACCCGCGATCGAAATCCACTTCCCCGCGCAACGCCTCTCCCGCCTCATAAGCCCGCAGGTTCTCGACAAACAGCTTCACCATCATCGAAGGCGAAGTCGGTGCCGAGCTGTGGCCGGTCAGCAGCAGGCCCCAGGCCGTCCAGAACGGATGACGCTGGGGCAAGGGTTCCTGACGGCACACATCGATCACTGCACCCGCCAGATGCCCTTCCTTCAAGGCATCCACCAGATCCGCATCGACCACCGCCACTCCGCGCCCGGCGTTGATGAACAACCCGGTCGGCTTGAATTGCTTGAACAGCGCCGCGTCGTAGACATCGTGGGTGTCCGGCGTGTTCGGCAGCAGATTGACCACGTAATCGACTTCACCAACCAGCCGCGGCAAATCCGCCATCGAACCAACTTCGATAAACGGTGCCTGCTCCCGTGCGCTGCTGGCAACGCCATACAGTTCGACGCCAAACGGCACGAGGAACTGCGCGACACTTTGACCGATATCACCGGTGCCGACGATCAACACCCTGCGCCCCGCCAGGCTCTGGACCTGGCGACTGTCCCACTTGCGCTCGACCTGGCTGACCAGTCGCGCCAGCACTTCACGCTCATGACCGAGCATGTACGTGAGCACGTACTCGGCCATGACCTGGCCAAAGATTCCGACTGCACGGGTCAGCCGATAGTGCCGCGGCAAGCCATCGGCCAGCAGCGGCGTGATGCCGGCCCAGGTCGATTGCAGCCATTGCGGTTGATGACCCTGGCGTAACAGGGTCGCCAGCAAATCAGGCTGGCCGAGCCACACCGGGCAATCGGCGGCCTGGCTGGCCAGTTCGGCGGAATCACCGCTGGTCAGCACCTCCAGGTCCGGTGCCGCCTCGCGCAACAGTTGGGCGTACACGGGGTGGTCGTGTTCAGCAATCAGGACGCGCATGCTTCAAACCTTTCAAAAACAGTGCAGACGGCCGCCGACAGAACAGTGCTCCGTCGATGCTGCCATCGCTAAAATCAATCAGTGTTTCATAACCACTCTGAACAGAGTCTGTCTGCCGCTCACATCGGATCGTTGCGACGCAACAATTCTTCCGGCAAGTGCTCGATGTACTCGTCTTCGGCAGGCGGCATTTGCAGGTGATAACCCTGTTTCTCGAGGTTCTCCAGCACGACCGTGATGTCCTCGCGCGACAGCTTGCGCTCGGGGCTCAGCACCAGGTCGAACGCGTGGATGGCCTTGCCGAAGGCTGCCATCAGGGTATCCGGCACGCGCTCCAGAGCATCGCTCTTGAGCACATACAGGTACATTTCGTTTCTTTTCGAGCTGCGGTAGATGGAGCAAATACGTTTCAAGGCTGTTCTCCGGCGGTGGCCAGGCTGTCGAGCAGCGCCTGGCCCATCAATTCGCGGCGCCAGCCACGCAGCGAATCAGGCAATTGGTAGGGACCATTGGGGAAGCCGCTCTTGAGCAGCGCTTCCAGGGTTTTCTTGCGCAGCATCAGTTCCGGCGCGATGTTCAGGCGCTCGGCTTCGGCCTGGCCTATGGCCTTCATTTGTTTGAGCAGCGCAGCAGCATCCACCGGCAACGGCTCCGGCACGGCTGGCGGCCATTGATCAGGCGACACACTGCCAGAGCGCTTGATCAGATCAAGCAGAAACTCGCCGTCCTGACGCACGGTACGTGGGTGCATGTCTTCGATTTTCGCCAGCGCGCCGAGGTTATCCGGTTGCGTACGCGCCAGCGGCCACAACGAATGCTCGCGGATGATCCGGTTGCGCGGCAGGTCGCGAGCCCGGGCTTCCTTTTCACGCCAGGCACAGAGCTCACGCAAAACGGCGAGTTGGGCGCGAGACAGCTTCCAGGCCAGCTTGGCATCGCGATAGACCTCGTACGGGTCGATCTCGCGGCGCAGGTTGGCCACCAGTTCGGCGCCATCTTCCAGGACCCAGGCGTATTTCTCGTCGGAAAGCTTTGGACGCAGTTTTACGAAAACTTCAGCCAAATGCACGGCATCTTCGGCGGCATAGCTGATCTGGGTTTCGGAAAGCGGGCGTTGCAGCCAGTCGGAACGGGTTTCCCCCTTGGGCAGGTCGATGCCGAGCACTTCCTGCACCAGCCGCGAATAGCCCATGGAAAAACCAAGGTTCAGATAAGCGGCAGCCAGTTGCGTATCGAACAGCGGCGCCGGCAGGCTGCCGGTCAGGCGTAGCAGGACTTCGAGGTCTTCGCTGCACGCGTGGACAACTTTGACCACCGCAGGGTTTTCCAGCAAAGCGGCCAATGGCTGCCAGTTGTCGATGGTCAGCGGGTCGATCAGATAGGCGCGAACGCCATCACCGATCTGCAGCAGGCCGGCGATTGGGTAGAAGGTGTCGACCCGCATGAATTCGGTGTCGAGGGCAACGAATGGCAACTGTTGCCACTCGGCACACAACCGTCCGAGGCTATCGTTGTCGCGAATCCAGTGAATATCGATGGCCACACGGCTCTCCCTTGAAGAATGGCGCGCAGTATATATCGCCCCCGGCGATTTCCGCGCATCCACTGAACAAGAGCATTAGCGAAAATTACTGCGCGACATAAAGAATAGTCCTACAAAGCCGAGCTAGCTGGTCTTACCCAACACCTGGAACCGTCGCGAGAATCACCGTGTTCGGCCAACACCTGTCAAAAACCAGGTCGACGGCCGCTGCGTGAAACAGAGTCAGAGGCGATCATTCCTTGGCCAACACGCCGTCTGTCACTGGACGACGACATCCGGCAAACATGTCCAGATCCTGGTGGTAGACCTTGCTGTCGACCTCCAGCAGCCCAAGCATCGAATGGAACAGGTTGTCCTGGCTGAGGGACTTTTCACGGCTCTGTTGCAAGCAGCGGGTATCTAGCGCAAACGACTTTTTATAGCTGTCGGAGAACCAGGCAAACATGGCGACATGCTTTTGCTGCTCCGGTGCCAGCATGTAGGGCGTGCCGTGGAGGAACAAGTTGTATTCACCCAGGGACTCGCCGTGGTCCGACAGATACAGCATCGCGGTATCCACTTTGTCCTGGTTGCTGCGCAGCAGATCGATCAAGGTCGACAGTACATGGTCGGTATAGACCAGGGTGTTGTCGTAGCCATTGACGATACTTTCGCGGCTGCAATTGTTCAGGGCATTACTCTCGCAAACCGGGGTGAAGCGCTCGAACTCTTTCGGATAACGCTTGAAGTACTCAGGACCGTGGCTGCCCATCTGGTGCAATACCAATACCGTGTCCTTGTCCAGGGTATCGATGAAATGCTGCAGCCCTTGCAGCAGGATTTCATCGCGGCATTCACTGTTGGCGCACAGCGCCGGGTCCTTCAGATTGCTGACGTCCTGAAGGGTGACGCGATCGCACGTACCTTTGCAGCCTGACTGGTTGTCACGCCAGATCACGTCGATACCCGCATGCTTGAGCACGTCCAACAGGCCTTCTTCGTTCTTTGCCTTGCTGGCGTTGTAGTCCTTGCGCCCCATGTTGGAGAACATGCAAGGCACCGATACGGCGGTTTCTGTACCGCAGGAGTGCACATCGGTGAAAGCGATCAGGCCGTCTTCCTTACTCAGCTTCGGAGTGGTGTCGCGGCTATAGCCAAGGATGCCGAAGTTCTCCGCCCGGGCACTTTCACCCACGACAAGTACCGTCAGGGATTTGCGCCCGTGAGTTTGCCAGGCTGAATTGCGCCGGGCATCTTCACCGAGCCTCACAAAAGGTTGATGTGCAGACGCAACCTGCTCGCGCAAGAAGCCAGCCGAGGCACCAATGTAGTTGCTTGGTACCACCATCAGGCGTAACTCGTGGTGATTGCGAAACAACGAAGACAGGCCTTGATAGTTAACCAGTGCAACTCCACCAATGACTGCTGCCGAGGCAAAAGTCACCACAACTTTACTGAGCAGTTCACGGTGCCAACGACGATAATTAATCGGTGTCTTCCACAACAGCCAGGACGGCAAAACGCCGAGCAGTAAAATATAAAAAAACAACTTGAGCGACAGTAAGTCACGCACTTCCGTTGCATTGGTCTCGGCGAAGTTACGCAACATGCCGGTATCGATCAATACACCATACTGGCTCATGAAATACACCACGCCCGCGCTGGTCATGAACAGCAGGGTCAGGAGCGGCTTGAGCACTGGCCGGAATGCCAGCAGGGTCAGCACAATGTTGAAGGCCGCGAAGATCATCACCCCGAAGGCCGCGCGCATGACGATGCCTTTGCCATCGGATGCGGTGATTTCGAACAGGTGTTGCCAAAGTACGTAATTGAAGCCAACTAACAAAAACGTGCTGGCAATCAGTGTCACCCATTCAGGGCGCACGGCTTTAATCTTAAGCATGATATTTGGCGGATCCTGAAAGTAAGTATCTCCGGCAAATGTGAAAATTTCATTTACCGAGACAGCTGTAATTTTAGGTAGCCAACAATCAATTTTTTGTGAAAAATAAGCCAACAATTAGTTGGCTTATTAAGTCCGCCTGACACTTTCAGACTATTTGAGAATGGTTCAGCCCCGATTCAGATTCGACTCAAGCCTGATGCAAATACCAGCGCCAGTCCTGTTCACCGACCTCCCCCATGAATTGACGATACTCAGCGCGTTTCACCGCCAGGTAGACGCCGAGGAATTCACCGCCGAAGGCTTCCCTGGCCCAACTCGAACCTTCCAGTGATCGCAAGGTGGTCAGCCAGTCTGTCGGCAACAGTTTCGTGGCCTGGGCGTAGCCATTGCCTTCCACCGGCGCACCAGGATCGAGTTGTTCACGGATACCGCGATGAATACCCGCCAGAATCGCCGCAGCCGCCAGATAGGGGTTGGCATCTGCGCCACAGATTCGGTGTTCGATGTGCCGGGAATACGCCGGCCCGCCAGGTACGCGCAGGCTCACGGTGCGATTGTCCACGCCCCAGGTGGCCGCCAGGGGCGCATAGCTGTTGGCCTGGAATCGACGGTAGGAGTTGGCGTTGGGGCAGAACAGCAACAGCGAATCGAGCAAGGTACTGAGCATGCCGGCGACGGCCTGCTTGAGCAGCGGCGTTCCATCCGCAGCTTCGCTGGCGAAGAGGTTGTTGCCGTCCTTGTCCGCCAGGCTCACGTGCATGTGCATCCCGGTGCCGGCGAGGTCATCGAAAGGCTTGGCCATGAAACAGGCTGTCATGCCGTGCTTGTGCGCCACGCCTTTGACCAGACGCTTGTAGCGTACCGCTTCATCCATCGCCTGTAGTGCGTCGGTGCGGTGTTCGAGGGTGATCTCCACTTGCCCCGGCGCGTATTCGGAAATGGCCGTGCGCGCCGGAATCCCCTGGAGTTTGCAGGCACTGTAGAGATCGGCCAGGAACGGTTCGATCTGTTCAAGCTCGCGTAAACCATAGACCTGGGTGCCGTACGGACGCCCGCCATCGACATCCCGTGCCGGTTGCGGCCGGCCATTGCTGTCGCGTTGCTGATCCAGCAGGTAGAACTCCAATTCCGCCGCCATGACCGGGTAATAACCGTCTGCCTGCAAACCCTCGATGACCTTCGCCAGCAAATGACGGGGATCGGCAATAGTGGCGGGCATTCCCTCCGTTGGGTGCATGCTGACCTGCACGGCCGCGGTCGGTATCAGACGCCACGGCATACGCGTGAGGCTGCCGCTGATCGGGTAGGCCCGGCAGTCGATATCACCGACATCCCAGACCAGCCCGGAGTTTTCCACGTCATCACCGTTGATGGTCAGGCCGAGGATGGTGCTCGGCAATGGTCGCCCGCTTTCATACACCGCCAGCAACTCGTCACGATGCAGCAACTTGCCCCGCGGCACACCGTTGTTGTCGAGGATGAACAGCTCGAACATTTCAATATCCGGGTTCTGCTCCAGAAAGGTCAGGGCTTCTTGCCGGGTGGCAAACGAGGTCGTGGCACAACTCATGGGAACTCTCTTTTTCCGTGTCAGACGGGTACGCAAAAGCACCCGCACTTTAATCCCGCCATCAAGCGGAACAGGTAGGAACAATCAGCGGAAAAAGCAGGAATCCGGCGGGCGCGCATGGCGGCAATGCCACAGCGCCCAAAAAGCCAGTTCAGAAGGAAGTGCGGAGAGGTTTGGCGCGGTGGCAGGTGTGAATCGACGGCCAAGGCTCGACGCTCGAACGCCGTTGGATGCCTTGCAGTGGATTGCGACTGGCCAACCGTCCATAGAGAGAACCGCAGAAAACAGATGACCCGCAGCGTCACACGATGGCTTAAGTCGTTAAATCAGGATTTGAAGAACCTTGGATGTCGTTTGGCTAAACATTTGGCTGTTTTGTGCTGCCTTCAGTGGGGAGAAGGCCTGTATTTGATTTCTAAATACCACCCCGGACTTTCTGATTTGCGCCCTTCGGGGCTCGCGCGCCTTAATCGCCCGCCTATTCATCAAGGTCCGATCATGGAAAACACCCGAGCCACTTCCCGCCCTGCCCTCTGGCTCATGTTCAGCATTGTCCTGGTTGCCCTGAACCTGCGCCCTTCCATGGCCGCTGTCGGGCCGCTGCTCTCAGCGATTCGCGACGACATTGCGCTGAGCTTCAGCCAGGCTTCACTGCTGACAATGTTACCGGTGACGGCCATGGGGCTGGCGATGTTTGTCGGCCTGCGCGTCAGTCAGCGATTCGGCGATCAACGCACGGTAGTCTTCTCGTTGCTGATCATCGGCGTGGCCACGCTTTCGCGGTTGTTCCTTGATTCAGCCGCGCAGTTGCTCCTCAGCGCGGTGCTGGCCGGTGTCGGGATCGCCCTGATCCAGGCCCTGATGCCAGCGTTGATCAAATCCCGCTTCAGCGACCACGTAGCCCTGTGCATGGGGCTCTACGTCACATCGATCATGGGCGGTGCGGCCATGGGTGCCTCCTTTGCGCCGCTGGTCATGGAACGTACCGGCAGCTGGCGTATGGGCCTGGCGATCTGGGCCGTTCTCGCCGTGCTGGCATTGCTCTTCTGGCGCAGCCAAAGCGCGGGGATGCCAACACTGGATTCGAGGGCATCCGGCAAAGGTTCGTACTTTGCCAATTCCCGCGCGTGGTTACTCGCGATTTTCTTTGGCCTGGGCACTGCGTCCTACACCTGTGTTCTGGCCTGGCTGGCGCCTTACTACGTAGAAAAGGGTTGGAGCGAGCAGCACGCCGGATTGCTGCTCGGTTTTCTGACCGCCATGGAAGTGCTGTCGGGTCTGTTGACGCCCGTCATCGCCAACCGCAGTCGCGACCGCCGCGTCGTGCTGATGGTATTGCTGACACTGATCATCGCCGGTTTCTGCGGATTGATTCTGAGCCCACGGTATTTGAGCCTGCTGTGGCCATGCCTGCTGGGGCTGGGCATTGGCGGCCTGTTCCCGATGAGCCTGATCGTATCGCTGGATCATCTGGACAATCCATTGCGTGCTGGCGGCCTGACCGCATTCGTGCAAGGCATCGGCTACTTGATCGCCGGCCTGTCGCCGCTGCTGGCGGGGATCATCCGCGACCAGCTCGGCAGCTTTGAATGGGCCTGGTGGTCGCTCACGGCGGTCATGGCGCTGATGATGCTGATGGTTTTGCGCTTCAACCCAAGGCACTACGCCCGCCACATCCATTGACCCGGAGCCTGCCATGAAAACCACCGTTTTCGCCGTCGCTCACGCCAGCATGCTGCTTTGGGCCTTGTTGATCGCCGCATCGTTTTCCGCGGCGGCGCAAGTCAGCCAGGCCATCGACCCGATCCTGCTGACGGGTTTACGCCTGCTGTTTTGCGCTTTGGTGTTTCTGCCGTTGTTGCTGCTCAAAGGCGATGCCGTCATGACCGCCCGCGCACTGTTTGGTCACGCGGTGCTCGGCCTGCTGCTGGCGCTGTACTTCGGTTCGCTGTTCGAAGCGTTGCGCTACACCTCGGCCGTCAACACCGGGACGATGTTCACGCTGGTGCCACTGATGACCCTGGGTTTCGAAGCCGTGCTCACACCTGACAGCCGTCTGAAACAACGGATTATGCCGATGCTGCTCGCCGCTGCCGGGGCGGTGTTGTTGATCATGAAAGGCACCCGCCCCGGCGAGTTGCCATCGCCCTATGCATTGACGGTGTACGGCATCGGTTGCTTGGCGATGGCGCTCTACGCCCCCCTCAGCCAGCGTCTGAAAGCCAATAGCCTCAAGGGACGCGGACCGGTGTCCATGACGTTCTGGAACATGCTGTTCGGTGCGCTGTTTCTACTGGTGTTCTGTGGATTCAGTGGCGGTTGGCGTTCGGCATCATTACTAACGCTCAACGACTTCTATTGGCTGATGTACCTGGCAGTGTTCGCCACCCTGGCGACGTTCTGGCTGCTGCACCGGGCCATCGGCGTGATCGCGCCGTCCTCGGTGATTTCCTACATCTATCTGAGCACGCTGTTCATCACCTTGTTCCACTGGCTATGGGGACACCAGACGCCGCTGCCGCTGGAAATGACCGGCGCGGTGCTGGTGGGCCTCGGCATGTTCGCGCTATTGATGTCCAGCCGCCGCGCCGTGTCGGCGATGGTCCAGGGCTGACACGGCCTTGGGCGAAACGTCCTGCAAGGCATTCTCCCTGCTCGCCCATTCCGCTAGGATAATTCACCACCCTTGCACACGGTCAGCGCAAGGGACGCAGCGAGATGGAATGGATGCTGAACAGTAATTCGCTTAGAAAGCTCGACATGCAGGACCTCATGGTATTCGTCGCCGTGTATGAGCAGAACAGTGTCACCGACGTATCCGAGACGCTTTGCGTCAGCCAGTCCACCGTGAGTTACTGCCTGAAGAAATTGCGCACCAGTTTCGAGGACGAACTGTTCATCAATACTCGCACCGGCGGCATGCAGCCCACCGGCAAGGCCAGCGCGATGTACCCTCACGTGCTGAAAATCCTCGAAAGCATCAACCTGTGTCACGCCGGCTTACCCACGTTCGACCCAGGCCTGCAACCCGTGACCTTCAACATCTGCGCCCCGGAATATTTCGAGCAACTGATCCTGCCGCGCTTGTTGAAAACCTTCGACCTCGCCGATCTTCCGGTGATGGTCAATGTGTTCAAACTCCAGGCCGATATCCCTGCCCAAGCGTTGCGCGAAGGCAGCCTCGACCTGGTGATGTGCTTCGGCCCGAACTTTCATCGCAGTCACGTCGATTTCAAATCGCAGACGCTGCTCGAAGATGACCTGGTGTGTGTTTTCGACAAACGCGCCACGCCGGCAGAACCACGCTTGAGCCTGCAAACCTATGTCGAACGTCGACACGTGTTCCCGACACCCTGGACGTCCGCCACCAACATGGTCGACGGCTGGCTTGCGCAGCAGGCACAACAGCGCCATATCGTCGCACGCGCCAACAGCTACAGCGCAGCGCTGAAGCTGATTACCGGCACCGACTATGTTCTGACCCTGCCCCGGCGCATCCAGCGACTACTGGCCAGTGCAGACACCTTCGATCACTGTGAAGCCCCCGCTGGCCTGCCGGGTTTCACCCTCGACATGCAGTGGAACCAGGGTGTTGATCAGGACAGCGCCAACACCTGGCTGCGAGCGCAAGTGATCCAGGCCTGCTTCGAGCAGGAAACGGCCTGATGCTCAGTTGCTGATGGCGGTCTTGCTGTAGGAATCGCGATCGATGTCGAGAATTTCCACGCACAACTGGACTTCAACGCCGCTCGGCCACTCACACACGTCCTGCACCACCGCCAGCAGGCTTTCAGACAGCTGTTTCTTGATCTGTGCGGAACGACCACTCAACAGTGCCAGCTTCACATGCACGAACGCCCGTTCAGCCAATGCAGTACCGACCTTGAACGCCTCGACCCTGATCGCGCGGCTCTTGATGTCGAATTCGGCAGCAAACTGACCGGAAGCCACCAGCGTATTGTTCAACCGCATCAATGCCACTTCGGCATTCAGATCAGTCAGGTTGGCGGTGTATTCCATGTGCAGGTGAGGCATGAGTGGGTTCCTGTAAGTGGGGTGGAAAGGTCGTACATATAACACAGCGCCACCCTGTTCATTCGGGCAGCGGCAATACGGCACGCTCACTCATGAACGCCTCCAGGCGCGATCGTAACCAGCGCTCGGCAGGGTCGCTATCGACATGGCTGAGCCAGACCATGGATAGATCCAGGGTCGGTGTCTTGAAGGGAAAGGGTTCCTTGAACAGCATTCCCGATGCAGCCATCGCCTCAGCGGTGTAGTCCGGCAGGCTGGCAATCAGGTCGGTGCCGGCAAGCAGGGCCGGTAATGCACTGTACTGCGGCACCGAAAGCACCACCTGGCGTGTGCGACCGATATCCGCCAGCCACTCGTCGGCATAGCCACTGACGTTGGCGGTATGGGACACCAGCACGTGCGGTCGCGCGCAATATTCATCGAGGGTCAGCGGTGTATCAGAGGCATCGGCGCGCAAAATGCTGGGCTGGATGTGTCGCAACAACTTGCGCTTGGCATTGGCCGGCAAGCCACGGGTCTGGCTGATACCCACCGTGATATCGCCGGCTGCCAGCAAGTCAGGAATCCGCCAGTAATCGACATGCTGCACCACAAACACCACGTTGGGCGCTTCCTGGCGCAGCGCTCGCAACAATGGCGGCAACAGCCCGAACTCGACATCGTCGGACAACCCGATGCGGAACGACATCGTACTGCTGGCCGGGTCAAAATCATGGGTCAGGCTCAAGGCCACGGACAAGGAATCCAGCGCCGGCGACAGGTGCCTGATGATCTCCTCGGCCCGTGCCGTTGGCTCCATGCGATGGCCAACGCGTATGAACAGCGGATCATTGAACATCGCACGCAAGCGGTTGAGCGCCGAACTGATGGTCGGCTGACCGAGAAACAGCTTCTCCGCCACCCGAGTGACATTGCGTTCGAGCATCAGCGTTTCGAATACCACCATCAGGTTGATATCCGCCTTGCGAAGTTCATTGCGATTCATCCACTGCCCCGATCCAAAAAATCTGCTGACAGTTTAGGTAGCTGGTGCGACTGCCGTCTATCCAACACAGGTCCAACAGCCTGATGCGGGCTGTCAGGGGATATTTCGCACTGAGGCCCATCGCGAGCAAGCTCGCGCCTACAGGGACGCCAAAAACAAAACCCCTACCTGCATACGCAGATAGGGGTTTCGGAATTTAATCTTGACGATGACCTACTCTCACAT
>NZ_JBNDIV010000015.1:0-80446 GCF_050434585.1 Pseudomonas sp. 2725
CCCGTGTTTCACCGGTCTGGGTTTCGAGAGGAACACCAATGTGCACGTCAAATCTCCTGCGTGATCTTATTGAGTAAACCCATGCACTACGGATGAATGGGGTGGCAGGGACGTCCTGTCAGCACGATTGCGCCAAGTCGAAACGATCAATCATTCGAACACTGGCAAAAGTCGATTCGTTTCGTGCCTGGTCGAGCGCTGTCAGTGGTTTAGTTGATGACTGCTGCGTAGTCGCAAGCGTTGCCGGTTTGCGACTCATGTCAGAGCCGGAACGCTCGTCGCTTGGTGGAACACCAAAGTACTCGCGATAGCACTTGGAAAAGTGTGGTGTGGACACGAAACCGCATACATACGCCAGCTCAATGATCGACAATGATGTTTGCTTAAGCAGTTGTCGCGCTCGAATAAGACGTAACCTTAAGTAGTAGCGTGACGGCGTACAGTGAAGGTATTTCTGAAATAGCCGTTCTAGCTGTCGACGTGACAGATCCACGTATTCTGCAAGGTTATCCAGGTCGATCGGTTCCTCGAGATTGGCTTCCATCAACGCGACGATCTCCTGCAACTTAGGCTGATGAGTTCCCAGCACATGCCTGAGCGGAACCCGCTGATGGTCCTGTTCGTTGCGTATGCGCTCGTAAACAAACATCTCAGAGATGGCTGCGGATAATTCACGACCATGATCGCGACCAATCAGGTGCAGCATCATGTCCAGCGGCGCTGTTCCCCCGGAGCTTGTGAATCGGTTTCGGTCCAGGGTGAAGAGGCTCGCGCTGATGCTGACTCGTGGGAAAGCCTCCTGCATGGCGGCCAAAAATTCCCAATGCACGCTGCACTCGTAGCCGTCGAGCAGCCCGGCTTTGGCGAGCGCCCAGCTACCGGTGCACACACCTCCCAACCGTCTGGATTGACGCGCCAATGCTTGCAGCCAGGTAATGTGCTCGCGGGTAATCACGTTCTGGATTCCAACACCACCGCACACGATTACAGTGTCCGCCACTAATGGATTGTTCCACGAAGCATCCGGAGTGATCGGCACGCCGTCACTGGCCCAGACAGGCTCTCCATCGGGGCTGAACGTATGCCAGCGATATAGCTCTCGTCCCGACAACTGATTGGCCATGCGCAGTGGCTCTACTGCGGACGCCAGGGAAATAAGTGTGAATTTATCCAGCAGCAGAAAACCAACGGATTGAGTCGTACCGTCGGACACGGTGGAGTTCGATGACATCGTGGTCATGTCCTCACAGAGAGCGATTACGGCCTGAGACGCAGGAGCTGGTAATACTCCCCAGCCTTGGCGTAGGGAGTAGGTTTGGCGCAAATGCCTCCTTGGTTTATCCCACTGACGTCACCCTGGCAGCCTGCGCAGGGTGACGGGACGTCACAAGGCCGATAAAGGAAATCGCCAGCGCCAGGCCAATGGTTGTGCTGACTTCGGTACGGTGCTCCGGGGTGATCATCATGACTGCCAGCGCTGCGCAAATGAACGCAATCACCAGCCACGTCAGCCATGGAAACAGCCACATGCGAAAGGTCAGCTCAATGTTTTGCCGACGCAACATCCGGCGCATGCGCAGTTGCGACACCGCAATGGCCAGGTACACCAGCAAGGCAATCGCGCCGGAGCTGGCCAGCAGGAAGTTAAACAGCCCGGCGGGCATGAAGTAGCTCCACACGGTGATCGCCGCGCCCAGCACGGTGCTGGCGATGACTGCTGCACGCGGCACGCCCTCGGAGGAGGTCGCCTTCAGCGACTTCGGCGCATCGCCACGACGACCCAGCGAGTACAGCATGCGCGAAGCAATGTAGATCGAGGAGTTCATGCAGCTGGCCACGGCGATCAGCACCACCACGTCCACCATGAACTTGGCGTGGGGAATGTTCATGATCTCCAGTGCCCGCTGGTAGGAGCCTACCTGGGCGAGCAGCGGATCGTTCCAGGGCACCACGGAGATGACCACGAAAATCGACAACAGGTAGAACACGCCGATGCGCCAAATCACCGAACGCGTGGCCTTGGCAATGTTCTGCGAGGGATTGTCGGATTCGGCGGCGGCGATGGTGACCGCTTCAGTACCAATGAAGCTGAACATGATGGTGATGAAAGCGCCGACTACCGCCGACAGGCCGTTGGGGGCAAATCCGCCATGCTCGGCCATCAGGCCGCTCAAGCCGCTGACTTCCCGATCGGGAACCCAGCCCATCAGCACGGCAAAACCCACGCCGATGAAACCGATGATCGCCACCACCTTGGCCATGGCGAACCAGAATTCGAATTCGCCGTACTTGGAGACACTGAACAGATTGGTGATCACCAACGCAATGATCGACACCAGGGCGAACAGCCAGGCATCGATCTGGGGAAACCACTGGTTCAACACATGGCCGGCGGCCAGTGCTTCGATAGGGATCACCAGTACCCAGAACCACCAGTACAGCCAACCGATGGTGAAGCCTGCCCAACGACCTATTGCCTGGTCGGCATAGGTGGAGAACGAGCCTGTGTCCGGGTTGGCCACCGCCATTTCACCGAGCATACGCATGACCAGAACCACAAGCAGGCCTGAGAATAGGTAGGCCAGCAGGACGGCCGGGCCAGCAGCTGCAATGGCATGTCCTGAACCAACGAATAAACCGGCGCCGATAATCCCGGCGATTGACAGCATTGTTACGTGACGAGGCTTGAAGCCCTGTGCCAATTGGCCATTCGAATCCTTGGAGCTCGGGCTAATCATCGGGTTTTTTTTCTCTGCTGATCGACATTTAAGCGAAGTGATGGGGGCAACGGATCATCATCGTTTCCTGCTGCCGCTTCCTGAAAGTGGCACCCTTCAAACGCTGCCGTACTTATCAAACCCATCGTCGCGATGTGGTTATTTCCATGAAAAGAGGCGCCACCTTACCCGGCTTGTTCGATAATTCAGTTACCTGTCCACGCCGCCTCCTTGCCTGATATCGACACGTGCCAATTTAGCGTTCACAGCGAATACCAATCGGTCACGAATTGGCCAGGTGGAATCATTTTGTTTTTTTGAGGATTCTGCTAAAGCAGCAACGGATGGGGGTTGCCTGGAAGGTTTAAGCGGCCGAGAAGGTTTCGGGCCGAGGGCCGCGAGATCTCTCCGGGAAGAGCGGATTGGATGATTACTGCCTGTCGCGACCGGCTAAATCCATAGCCGTTTACTGTCGGTCAAGAAGGTCAGTTGGCGACCTTTTTCCTGTAGCGGCGCTTTCAGCTTGGTCGAGGGGTTACCAAAAGGTTATGTAACGGCTCTGAAAAGCAGCACCGATTCCCAAACCCCAGAAACGACAAAGCCCTGAATAATCAGGGCTCTATCGGTACAAATATGGCGGAGGCGATGGGATTCGAACTCATGGACCTGTTACAGTCGACGGTTTTCAAGACCGATATTTAGATTCAATCGGGCTGAGGCCTGTAGCGGTTTTCCGTTCCATTACTCCAAATTTTCCGCACCTCTACAGACCGCGAAATACAAGGGGGCCGCTTCGAGTTATGGAACGGTTTTTCAGGCTATTTTGAAGGTTTTGCGATGGCACCGATCCTGCGATAAACCCGCTCGGTGATGTCGCCCTTGGTATGCCCGAGCAGAAGGCTCGCATCGCCGACGTCTATGATTTCGGATGCGGCTTTTGGCCGGATATCCCGGAATTGAAACTCTACGATCCTTTCCGCCAGAAGCGTATCTCCAACCTCGATAGCCCTAAGTCGTGCTTTCTCCCTGGCAAGATCCCAACGCTTCCTCAGCATGGTTGCGGTCATCCGTTTGCCATGCTGGCTCACGATCAGGTAACTCGAAACATGCCGGGCATTGCGCTCGGTGATCTTCGCAATCAGCTGCCCAAGGGTGTTTGCCGTGCCGCCGGTGTTGATCTGAATACGGAGTTTCTTGTGCGTCTTGTTCTGCTGGACCAGCAGATATCCCCCCTCAACATCGTCCTTTCTCATCATCAATACATCTGCCGGCCGTTGCCCGGTCAGATAGGCCAGGTCCATCGCGTCTTTCAGCTCCTGAGCTGCCTTCTTGTACACAGCATCCCAAACCACGTCATTCGCGTAATAGTCCCGCGGTGTCTCCTTGTTTTTGCGTACACCCTGGCACGGGTTTTCCTTCGTCGTCAGGCCCCATTCCCGCGCAATGTTGAAGACGTGGGACAGGGTCGCGATCTCGCGATTCGCTCGAACCTTCGCCGACCGTGCGTCACGGTATCCAGCAATTGTTGCGGGCGTGATTGAGTCGATCGGGGCGCTATCGAACATCGGGCGTAGCTGCCTGATCTCCGCCATGTTGTCTTTCTGTGTCCGCGCTGCCTTTTTTGGGATGACGTCGCGAATGTAGCGGTCAAAGATTCCTTTCATGGTGCGCAGGTCGAGGGGCTTTTCCTTGGCTTCGAGTTCGGCCCATTTGATTCTGGCTTTATCTAAGTCCTTGCCCAAGGGGATGTCCTTACCCGCCAGATCGCGGTAGTAGTACGCCGTCCAAACTTGACCGTTTTTCCGCGTACGAGACCGCTGGTACATCCGAGGGGGGAGGTGGTGGTATTCGGTCTTGCGGGGGCGCATATCAGTTCACTCGCGAGAAGTCGGGCGTCCATGCCGGCGCCGCAGGGGGAGGGTTTGGATCGGCGATAGCCGGGGAGATCATGCCCAGCTTCATGCGGGCGTACATCCGGCCAACCAGAGGCCGCTTGCCGCGACTTTCAACGAACACCCACTGGCGATCAACCAGCCAGCGTCGTTGGTAGGCTCTTGCCTTGTAGCCTGTGAGTCCTGCCAGTTCTTCGTCGGAGAGGATTTCGGTTTCCATGATGATGCTCCATGCCGCGCGTGGCGGCAGAAGGTGGTTTAACTTGATTGCGTTTTAAACGGAGCCAAGGAGGCGAGGATTGTTGATGCGCCTCATGCAGCTCTCTGCTGATTCCAGACACCCACGGCGTCAAACACACGGGCCGCCTGTTCTTCTGTCAACGAGACCTCGGCAGGAATGGCAATCCAGCCCGACGCGAGCCGATGATTCGGATTGCTCTCGGCGACCAGCTCCTTGTAGGTTTCTTCGATCACGCCCTCGAGGTGGGCGGCCAGATAATTGCCTTGAGGGGCGACCTCTACAGATTTGGTGTAGCGGTGGCCGCGCTGATCTCGACACTGGACGCTGACATAGATCGTCCAGCGATGGGCAAAGTCGCAGACTGCTTCGGCCATGCGTTGTCCTGGCGGGATGCTCTTGCAGCTCTTCCTGTTGATCATCCCTTGGCGTCCGCTGGGATCAATGTGGACCACCGCGACGTGATGGGCATTGAGCAGTGCCCGGCTCGCTCGCTCTAATCGGGTACGCATGTTGTTGGGCTTTCGCTTTTTCATAGCATCACCGCTATCTGGCGATTGGCTTTTGCTTCGAACTGCATGGCAAGGTCGTGAGCAGCTTTGTAGTCGTCACGGAAGGCGTGAGTCTTGTTGGTGGTGCGGTCTTTAATCTGATACATGCCGAAGCTTCCGCCGGCGATTTGGTAGCGCACCGGTTTGGCTGGGGCTCGTCGATCAATACGACTGTAGAATCCAGAGCGGGCGGCCTTTGTTCGTTGCAGCAGCTCACCGAGTTCACCGATGCGTTCTTGAAATGCTGGATGCATTGAAAGTCCTTGATGTTGGGTTGCAGGCATTCGTCTGCACTCGGGCCTGTAATTAATTGCGGTAGGGCGTAGGGGGAGAGTGCTAACGGATAAAGGCAGGCGAAAAAAAGCCCGATTGAAATCGGGCCATTGTTTGCGTCATGAAGACCTGCTTAAGTGATCGCAGGTGTTGCCGTCGCGGGCTTCGACAAACCCGCCTGAATGCGCTGCGTAATTTCCTCTCGATGCACCTGGACGTCCTTTGGTGCGCTAGTTCCGATACGTACCTGTTTGCCACTAACACCCAGTACTGTGATCGTGATGTTGTTGCCTATGTTGATGCTTTCGCCTTCTTTGCGAGTCAAAATCAGCATTGTCCATTTCCTTGCGTGAGTGGGTTTCCCAATGCCGCCTTTTTAAGAAGCGGCATCAGTGAAACGTCACTGAGCTACGCGGATTTCATTGCGTGGGAACCACGCCTCGTCAACCAGAACCATGCAGCCAACAAAGGCGGCGTAGCGGGTCTCTCGGTCAGTCTGGAAGCCGTAGTAGGAGCAAGTTGCCCGAGAGGCTACATTGCTCAGCAACATGCAGCCGACGATCAGTGTCAGCAGGATCAGCAGAACTTTTGTCGCGTACTTCACACATTGATACCGTATTCAGCCAGGCGCAGACCGAAGTGCATGCCTATTTCCTTCAGCACCACCAACTCTGCTGGCTCGATCTGGCCATCAGCCTGGGCAACGGCAAGAATGTTGACGAAGGCTTCCTCCGCGTCGGCCGGAACGTTTTTGATGTCGGCCAGTTCCCGCTTGATCGCCAATCGACCTACTTGAAAGTTGGCGTTCAACTGGCCTGTAAAACGGTTGATGGTTTCGGTGATCTCGCTGCCGAAGTGCGTCAAATTCGGGTTGGAGCGAATCAGCTCATCCAGCTTAGAAACCTCGCTGGCTTCAATCTCTCCGTCGGCCGCGGCGACCAAAAGGCCGCCACCGACAATGGCCTGCATCAAGTCGCGGTTAACGACCTTCTTCATTTCAGCTTGGGCATTGCCGACTTGTTTGCCGAAGAGTTTTTTCATTCCGAACATGGTGTTTCCTCTGGTGGGATTGCATCCCGCTGCACCCTGTCGCCAAGGTGCAGCAGTGATGCTGTCCGTCCTATTGCCGCCGGAGGAGCGGGGCGCATTGCTTGCCGGGTCATTCACACGGTTTAGGCGTTTCACCTTCGAGCAGCCGTCCAGGTTGTTCCTGTCATTGGCAGGCTTTCGGGCCTGCCTGCTCGCCGGTCGCCGGTAGAGGCAATGCGGTCTGTTCTTTGTTGCGCTGAATGTTAAAGAGCGGCGCGGCTTTCGCTGCTGGGCAAAAACGTGTTGGTGTGGATAAAATATAAGGCAGCTTATTTTTATAGTCAATAAGCAAGCTTATATATTTTCATTGAGGCGTAAAAAACCCGCTCAATGGCGGGCTCGCATTACGCTTCGCAGTATTCTCGCCACCCGATCCTGACGGTCCCATTCTCAAGCCGATCCAAACGGACCCCATCAGTTTCTTCAATCTCATGGAGTACTTGCAGCCACGCTTCAGCAGCTTCTTTCTCTGATCTGGTGACGACTACAGATTGGATTTTCTGCGCATTCGGTGCAGAGATCAGGCGTTGGATTCGTCGGCGAATAAGCTCGCATGAGCTCTCAGCTGAGCTCGGTGGAGGACGGCGTGGCATTGCAATGATCCTTAGTTTTATCGTTTGGAAGCTGCACCGTATGATGTCAAAAATTTGACGAGTTGGGGTGGCTGATCTCAGGTGGACTAGAAAAAGCTTGTAAGTTTTTATGCGAGAACAGCGAGTGCACGCGGCGGGATAGGGGGAAGTGCAAGAATTTGTGTAGCGCTGGATACGATAAAGCCCGCGCAAGGCGGGCTCTCTATAGATGGGGCCAAATCCCTTTGGCTGACTGCATTGTGCTGGCTAGGTATGACATACGCATGACAGTGTGAGCGAAGAGTCCGGCGCTGATCCTGGCCTGGCTCTAGATTTATCTTTCGGGAGGAAGAGCCTCGATCGCAGTGACTGTGTAATCGCTACTCTTTCCGTGATCGTCTCGCACTGTTTGAAGTGAAAACAGCAATTTCTCCAATTGTTCGCGGGTACGGTTTTTGAAATCTTCAGAGGTGCTGTTGTCTTTTAAGTGTGATCTACAAATTTTTATCGAAGATTTCAAAGCACCAATCTTTCTAGTCAGCTCCGGAGGATCATCGGCGCGGATGTAAACCTTCAAAAGCCAGATTGAAATATATGGGCTGAGAATTCCTGTCAGCGCCATTAATGCTTGCTTAGCGTCTGGGCTGGTGAATAGCGGGGTTAATACTAAGGCTAGTGCGTTAAGGAGGCTGGTGGCGAGAGCCATAAACATATTGTTTTTCATAAGCTCCCTCCCAATGCCTTGGCCTCACCTTCAGATACCCTTGTTAGGCTTTTTCCTCTGAGGAAGGAGCGCTTCAATAGGTAGCTTTCGATTTTATCATCACTAGCCTTATACTGAATCAACATGTCGCGAGGATAAAGTGCGTAGGCTAAATGCCGTGTTAATTTTCGGATGTATATAAAAATCAAAGGAAAACCGGCAATTAAGACTGACCATCCAATGGCCTGTAAAATCAATTCGCTTGTCCACATGATAGGACTCCCAAGTCTTTAATTCGACTCGCTAATGACCCTAACTATAGCATACGCAGTTCTTGTTCCGCTAAGATCGGTGATCTCTTTCTTTTGTAATTCTACATTGTAATATTTGTATTTCTGGAACGCTTCTTCGTTCGCTGCTACTTTAGTCATGAAATCGCTATCTAAAATAGTAACAGAGGCCTCGAAACCGTCTTCGCTAGCAACACTCCAGCCGCGCTTACTTTTAAAGTTAAGCTTGGTGAATAGGATGGTCTTTTGAAAAGTACTGATGTCTACTTTTTCAGTGAGGTCGGTTTTTAAAGGTTTGAAGTTTTCGATCTCTTTTTGATTTAGCGTAAGTGTCGAATTTTCGGTTTTAAATGATATTTTAGGGGTGTCTTTTCCTTGCAGCGGACCTTGGATGACCTTGTGCAGTGCTTGCCTGATTTCTTTGCTTGAAACTAACTGGGCGACATCACTTGTGGTTTCGATTTCTTGACCATCGACAGTTATTACGGCTGTTTTTTTTGTCGCGTTTATAACGACCTTATCAATTTTCTTGTCTTTTATTCTGTCGATGATCCCTATTGCTGATGCCGAAGCAGCAACAGCGGTTCCGCCAACAATGCCAATGGACTTGAGGATCGTTGTAGTAGTTAGTGGGTCGGCAAAAATTGAGTAAATGATCTCTAGCGAACCTTCCTTTGCAGGAGCTACGACGCTTAAGTTAGCTTCGGATGAGCCATTACTTACTATTTTTGCAGACTTAGTGATCAGGTCGTCCATGCCGATTATTGCACTACCCAGATCTTTAGCCTTGATTTGGTGGTGCGCTAGTTCACCTTTGGCGTCATACGAAATCGTAAACTCTGTTACTACTTTATCGCTCACAAACAAGTCCCCTGCTTAGTATGGTTTTTAGGGGTGCTTCGCATGTTGATCATCCATGTCGTAACACTCCTTGCTGAGTTTTGTATGTGGCGCTCAGCTATTATCAATCGAGTTGTTCTAACGCTCTGCTCTACAGCTTCTGTAACGCCCTAACCACTACACCGACGATTCGGCAGTTCTCTGCGCACATCTCAGTAGGGTAGGCAGGGTTCAACGGTTTCAAGTAACGTCGACCACCATCATCTACGAGTTTTTTGAACGTGGCTTGGTCACTGTCTGCCAGCTTTGCCACTACCAGTTTCCCAGACTGAACATCTGCCTCGGTGTCCACCAAAATTAACGTCCCTTCGGTGATGCTCATCCCGACTGGTGATGTCATCGAGTCGCCCTTTACCTCAAGCCAGAACGCCGGACCTTTTGAGTTGTAGTCCGAAAGCTCGTAGCGATCTGAGAATCCAGGCGGGAAGGGCTCGATCGCTTCGGCCCATGCACCAGCTGCAACCCAGCTGATTACTGGGTAACGGAAGGACTCGATGGGTTGGCGAGTGGAGCCGACGTTGGATTGACTTAAAGGTGCGCCCGTCATAGGGCCAATGTTTTCAGATAACCAAATAGCATTCACACCGCACGCATGCGCAATTTTTGGCAGGTGGGCGCTTTGAAGGTTTTTTCCTGTCTCCAGCTGAGATATCACCGGCTGTTCTACTCCCACCTTAAGGGCGAGAGCCTTCTGCGTCAGCTTGGCGTGATTTCGGGCGGATTTGATTCGTTCGGCGAGTGTGTTCATGCGCTTGAATTTATAAGTTCCCTTATTAGCTTGCAAATAAGCGTGCTTCTTCTTAGGATATAAGCATGCTTATTGTTAGGGCTTTCATGTGACCCCAATCGAAAAACTCGTCGGTTACTTCGGCGGGCAAACCAAAACAGCTTTAGCGCTCGACGTTTCCCAAGCCGCAGTTTCGTACTGGGTAGCGGGGATCCACCCAATGGGCGCCGAAAAGGCATTCAAGGCGGAAGAGCTGACCGGTGGGAAGGTGACAGCCCGCGAGCTTTGCATGCGCCCAAAGCGAGCTGAATCGGCTGAGGAATTGTCATGCCTGTACGTCGATCCATTCAAACCAGACTAGAGGAGAGCAGTTCCCATGGAAACGTCCAATTCAAGACACGGCGTGCAAACCCGTGATCAGGTGCTGGTGGCGCATGCGGTAAATCAGATCGCCCGCACGAGCTTGAGCCAAGACGACTTTGCTCAGGCGCTGAGCCGGGAAGTTTATCTACTAGTTCCTGCCGCGAAGATCGAGCTGGCGAAGGTTCCTGATTTTAATGAGTTGGCGCGGCTGAATGATGTCGGCGAGTTCGTGAAGGCAACCGGTCGCTGGCTCAAGCGCGTTCAACGCTGGCTGTCGGGCGAGCAGGAGATGCCATCTTGGCTGGAAGAGTCGTGGGTGAGTGCACTCGAGCCCGAGTTCCGTGATCACTGCGTCAATGAACTGGCCAGCCGTCACGGATTGATTGGTGCCCGCCAGATGGCGACCGATCAATGCGGGAACAAAAGCTTCAGTGCGTTGATCCGCGCCCTGGGGGATGTGATCGACACCGGAAGCGAAGTGTTCGACGACCAAGTGATGAGCGAAAAGGATCTGCCGCACCTACCAGCGTTCGCCAAGGAATGTCGGCAAGTTGAAGCAAGGGCAGGGGAGCTTGGCCGGAAAGCCGAAGAGATGATCGAAAAATCTCGCCCAGTGCTGAAGTCGATCGCCTGAATCGCAGGCACAAAAAAGCCGACGGAGAAGGTCGGCTGATTCGCAAAACTAGAGAGTGATGATTATGCACAGCCAATTTGGCTCGAGCAATACCTTCGATGTCCTGACACGTCTTGGTCAATCGCAAAGCGTGTCATGTCACACCATGTCGTCACGCGAAATTGCCGAGCTGACGTGCAGCACGCACGACAACGTCCTGAAAACCATCCGCGCGCTGGTTGCAAAGGGTGTCGTTTCGTCAAACGACACCCCCTACGTCCACCCACAAAACGGTCAGGTCTATCGCGAGTTTTTGTTATCTCAGCGCGACACCTTGGTGGTGGTCTCGGGTTACAGCGTCGAATTACGCGCAAAGATTATTGATCGCTGGCAGGAACTCGAAGCCCAGCTCAATCACTTTAAGATCCCGGTTACTTACGCTGAAGCGTTGCAGGCTGCAGCGGATCAAGCCAAGGACAACCAGTCGCTGCGGCTGGTCATTCTCGATCAAGCCCCGAAAGTCGCCGCGATCAAACGCCTGGCGGCGGCCGGCGGGGCGATCTGCATCACCGACAGCGCCAAACAGTTGCAGGTCCGGCCCGCGAAATTGTTTGCCTGGCTTGAACAGCATCGGTGGATTTTCCGCCGCAAGGGTTCCAAGCGCTGGGTTGCTTATCAGTCGCGCATCACCGCCGGTTACATGACCCACAAGGTAACGGCCTTGACGCCCGCCCCGGAGATCGGCATCGAGCGCGTGGCATTCGATCCAATGGTCACTCCCAAAGGCCTTGCCCGTTTGGCTGAATTTAACATCGGAGCCTCGCAGTGAGTGTTCAAGCAATGTCCTGGGCACTCTCTTTGCCCATCGATTCCCTGAAAGATTCAAGCGCGCGGCATGTGCTGCTGTGTCTGGCCAACTATGCCGGCTCGAACGGTGCTGGTGCCTTTCCTTCGGCCGCCACTCTAGCTCTGGACACCGGTTTGTCTGAGCGTACCGTCCGCTACAAATTGGACGACCTGGAGAAGGCTGGGCTGATTCAGGAGGGCAATCAAGCTATCGCCGCCGTACACATTGATCGCCATGACCGCCGTCCGGTCGTTTATGACCTTCAATTATCACGGGGTGCAAATCCTGCACCCCGTACAAAACGGGGTGCAAATGACGTCACGGGGTGCAAATCACAACAGAACGGGGTGCAGTCTGTGACAGAGCGGGGTGCAGAATCTGCACCCAATACGTCACTTAACCATCAAGTAACCGAACAGCAGCTGCAGCGCGAGATTTCCGATGTGATGGCCGAGCAGGACCAAGCGGCCATCGCGTCATTGGATGATCGTCAGCGTTTTGCCATGTTCGCCACTTGGGTGCCGAGCGAGAAGGCGCTGGCTGATCAGCTCACGATTGCCGGTCTGCCAGGTGATTCGCTCACCAGTGACTTGCTCGCTGGTTTCAAGGGTTTCTTCGTCGCCAAGCCTGCCACCGTCGACAGCGCGTCCGGTTGGTGTTTTCGTCTGACTCGTTGGGTCAAACGTGAGCAGGTCAAAGTGGCTTCCAGCTCATCGGTGTCCCCAGACTTCGATGACTCCAGTTGGGCTGATGATCTGGGGGATTTGTGATGGAGCTGAAAGCGCCCCGTAGCGCCATTCAATTGCTGAGCAAGATGGGCAACCTGCCGCCCGTGGCTCTGGTTCAACCGAAACAATTGCCGCCTGGTACCACTGACGTCGTCAACTCGCTGTTCAAGGAATTGCAGGCGATCTTCCCCGCCTGGAAACAAGCTTGGCCAGATGATGAAGCCTTGCGGGCTGCGAAGCGCAGTTGGATCAAGGCTTTCATTGCCGCCGGGATCAATACCCTCGAGCAGATTCGGTACGGCTTGCAGAACTGCCGACAGCACGGTGGCGATTTCGCGCCGAGCGTCGGCAAGTTTGTGAAGTGGTGTCAGCCAACGCCTGAAATGCTGGGCATTCCTTCGCACGATAAGGCCTTCCGTGAAGCACTGGTCAATTTGGACCCGAGCCGAGCATTTTCCCGCGAGTGGTCGCACCCGGCGGTACGTCATGCGGCGCTTCAATGCGAAATGCATAACCTCAACAGCTTGGTGTCCGAGAAGGCCAGCAAGGTCTTTGATCGCGCTTATGACATCACCATCCGGATGTTGGTCAGCGGACAGCCGCTCGAAGACATCGCCATTGGCATCAGCCACGACTCGCAAAAGCCCGAAACGCAACTCGCGGAGGAGTATGGCGAGGCGCGGTTGTTGATGACCATGTCGCAACAATCGATCCCGCTTGACGGCAAGGTCGCCCGCATCCAGTTGCTGGCTCGTTTTGCCAGTGACCCGGGAAAACGCGAGCAGCAAAAAGCCTCGCTTCCACGTACCTGCTTGAACTCCCTCCCTGATCCATTCAATCCCACAGGTGGCTTCTGATGAATGCAGCCAAGCAACAAAACATGCTCGCCGGGCAATCTTCACTTGCCCGCAAGGTGTTCCAGGTCGTGCCAATCCAGGAGCGTTGGAGTGCCCACGACATTTTCAATTCGTTGATGGTTTCCGAAGCCACGGGGGCCCAGTTCCCGGCTGTCCGTCGCGGCTTGGGTGAGTTGAAGGAGGCAGGCCTCATTCGCGAACCCGTTAACGGGCATTTCCAGCGTACCGCCATCACCATCAAATTCCCGAGAGAGCAGAGCATGTCAAAAGAAACCAAGCCGGCCGTCATTGCCATCAATAAAACCGAGGTCAGTGCTCTGGATACGTTGGCGGTGCTGTCTGGTGAGGTCATCAGCTTTGCCGAGGAGGTCGGGCAGCGCATGAAAAAGCTGGCGGCACGTATCGAGGAGGTGGCGCTTTCCGTCGAGGCGGAGCGCGAGACCAACGCTGACGCACTCGAAAAATTCAAGCTGCTGCAATCTCTGCTGAAGGGGGGCTAATGGGCAAGCGCATGGCGATCGGGTTGGATATACCTGATCGCCGCCTGGCTGTGCCGAACCCGGCGAACTATCGGTTCGCCGTATTCTGCTGCTCGTTCAAGATGGATATGGGCAGCACCCCCGACCACGCTTTGGCGCTGTTCGTTGACCAGGCAATGGCCGAGCGCTACGGCGCCTGGATGTGGCCGACCACGTTTCAGGTCGTTGACCTGGAAGATCCTCTTGGAGCCCGTAAATGATGGCCTTGGCGAAGACCCTGACGGTAAAGCTGTCGGATGCCGAGATCGAACGCAATGCCAAAAAACTGCATGTCCGTGATCTGCGAGATGCTAGTCACCCGGCATTGCACTTTCGCTTTGCGAAGAATCGATCCCGCGGCTCCTGGTACCTCCTCAGCAAGCGCACCTGGCACCGCATCGGCGGCTTCCCTGATTTGAGCACCAAACAAGTGGTCACGGCATTGCCCTCGGTGCGTCTGCGGGTGGCCGCCAATGAAGGTTCGACGCTGTCCAAGTGGGTCGCCACCGGCGAACTGTTGGAATGGTACGCCGAGCGTATGGCACGTGATCGCAGCCTTTCCAGCAAGCGCAAGAACACCACTGCCTCGGCCATCAGGCGTCATTTGATGCCACGCCTGGGTCATCTGCCGCTCAGCGATATCAACAAAGCCACACTCGACAGAGAGCTGGTCTGGCCGTTGCAGGAAAGCTACTCCACTGGCTATGTGCAGCTGGTGTTCAAGCTTCTCGTCCAGGCGCTGCAGCAAGCGTTCAAGCTCGGTTGTATCGGCGCTAACCCTATGGCTGGGATCAAGTTCAGCGACTTCAGTAAGGCCAAGGTCGGGGCCAAGCCATGCCGGTTGCGCGGCGTTCAGTTGCCGCAGCTACTGGAGCAATTGTCCCTCGTCATGTCGACTGCCCCTGCCGACGCCATGTTGGCGCTGATGATGCTCTGTCACGGCACGCGTATCGGTGAAACCCGGCAGACACGCTGGTCGCATATCAGTCTGGCGGAGCGCGAGTGGTTTATCCCGGCCGAGCACACAAAAACCGGCGTCGAGCATCACCTGCCGTTGACGGACCAGGCGCGCGAGCTGCTGATTCGTTATCGCGACATTCAACAAACCAAGGGGTATGACGGCCAATTCCTGTTCCCGGCGCGCCATGGCAAGGCTCTCAGTGAAGGGCAGGCCAGTGCTGCATTCACCAGGTTGGGGCAAGGTGAGTGGACCAGCCACGACCTGCGCAAGTTGGCCCGCACCGGCTGGGCTGACCTCGGCATTGATCACCTGATCGGCGAACTGCTGATCAACCACGCCATGGGCCACAACGTGAAGGTGTACATCCAGTCGGACGTCATGAGTCGCAAGCTCGATGCACTGGAGCAGTGGCACGCTCATCTAGATCAGAAGGGGTTTGCCCTGATTCACGGGTTGACCGGTGTTAGATCCGGAGATTCCGGTAAACCTCTGGAAGCCTTACAGAACAAGGCCTGCGATGCCTTTCAAGAAACAACCACAGGAGAGGATTTAAAACATGCAGAAAGGGCAGGGGCTTGGCTTTAAGAGGCCGCTGATCGAACTTGAGCCTTGCCCGAACTGCAAGGGCAAAGCGGTAGTGAAAGGGCTGTTTTATGAGTTGATTTGTACTGCTTGCAACGGCTCAGGTTGGGTTATTCGGGGTAGCAGGTTGGTGCTTTCTTCGGATGAGTTGGTGACGCAATTGAGCTTCAAATTGCAGCAGGCTCAGCGAGAGATTGAAGCGCTTCAGTATGGCTCGTCGATACCTGGCCCGGCCGAGTACTACCAACAGAACAACCGTCGCGGCGCTGGCGGATCAAATTACACAGGGGATTGAGAACATGATGATTCGAAAACCAGCCGGCCGACCATTGGGCGATACCGAATACCTGCTGGAACAGTGGGGATGGTGGCGGATGGATGGGGCAGGCGTTCCCAACTACATTTCACCGACATTTGCGCTAATGCGTCAGGCGATGCCGCAGGTGTCGGCGAGCAAAAGCTATTGCATTACTGATGAATGGGCCGGAGCTATTGATAGCGCAGTTGCGCGGCTCTCACACCGTGATCGACAAATGGGCGATATTATTTGGCTTTACTACGGTGCTAAATGGCCCATGGTTCGGGTTGGTAAGCACTACGGCATTAGTGAAGGGAAGGTGCGGGAATTGGCGAGAGCAGGCATTGCTTGGATCGATTGTGCTATCGATGCAATGCGGCAAGCTGCTTAATCTATTAGCCGATTGCTGCCTTTCGCGAAAGGCAGCACAATCAATAGCTGCCAGTCATTAGTGTCTACAGAATGAGGGGCAATTCACCTTGAGCTACGCTTTAAGGGCTGTGCTCACAGACATTGAGAGCGGTCCAACGCAGAGCAGGGGGAGGCAATATGTCTTGGTCGGTGAAGGTGGCGCGGGAAGCGAAGAGGAGACTGGTACTTGAAAAGTGGGTAGAGTATGTTGCTCAAGCTAAAGCTGCTGGCGAGAAACCTAGTAAGCGTAAGTTTGTTATGGACTCAAAAGGCGAACCATACGAAACCAACATTACCAGCCTCAATAGTTGGATTGATAGGTACGCTATCTATTCTTCTGGCACCTCCAGGACTGGTGCAGAAAATACCAAAGAAGCCAGTACATCTTACGTCAACTCTGTAGCTGCCCTTGAAGACGACTTCAAAACGTTTCTTACTGAGCGACGGCAGTCTGAAAATCACTACCGCTTGGACTTCTGTAGAGGACAGCAGAAATTGTTACGTACTCTGCTGGCAGAAATTGATAGGCAGATTCTTGAGTTGGAGACCAAGCTAGTCGAGAAGTCCAAAGAGCGCCGTTAATGAGATTTACACGCGCTGGCACACCCCCGTGCGACGCGAAACCCTGACCAAGTTCTACACTTGGTAGAGCGTCTAACCACAACCGTTAAAAAACGATTTTAGTCACACACCATACATCGTTCTACCTCAGTGCATTGCTGCCTTCGCTGGTATCGAGGGCAATGAAGAGGTGCAACGCGTGGTTATGCTCGCCTTGCGTTTTGTAACGCTGCCGTGCTTGTGAAGCTGATCCTCCCCACAACCGATTTGCCGTCACTCTGTCCATCATGGTTAAAGCATGGTAGGCAAGTTCCATGCATCTGATGGTTAGATCGTGTGGCCAAGTTGGGTGCAATTTCGCATACGTTGCGAAAAACCTTTTCCGCGCGGGATAGATTTGCTTTTATAGCAGCGTGTGTTGCTGTGAACGCAGCGAGACGCCTTTCAAGAACCCGACCATTGCGTCGGTTTTTTTTTGCCCATTTATGAGCCCTGCCATCGAGCAGGGCTTTTTCATTTTTGGTTCTGCCACGCCCTTCGCTCCGAGCTGGAAAGTGCTGCGGGAACCAATCTATTGAGCTTCCCGAAAGGGAGGAAACCGGATGACAAGCATGCCCGACAAACCAGACACATGGCTGCTCGTACTCGCGTGGGTGGGGCAGCATGCATCGACGATCTACGCCGGAACATTGTCATTCGTTGTCGGTGCTTTGCGGATCATTTATGGCGGCGGCACGCAGCGACAGGCGCTGCTTGAAGCGTCGCTTTGCACATTGATCACCATTGGCTTGATTCCACTGTTGGAGTACTTCGGCTTACCGCAGAACTTCGCCACGGCTGCGGGTGTATTCATTGGTTTTCTTGGTGTGAAGAAGGTTGCCGGATTGGCTGATCGGTTCGCAGACTTCAAGTTTCCTAAATCGGATTCGGCTCCATGAAGCGCTGTTCTTGGGTGCTGCCTCTTGTGCTCCTGCTGGCCTACGCCACTACGGGCTACATCCATTGTGGTGAGTCACCTGCATGCCAGCCGCTCACCGCTCAATCATTCAATCGTGAGGTTTAGAGAATGGCTTACACGCAATACGAAACCGTCGTCGCCAATACTCCCGAGGAGCTAACGGCCAAGCTGGCACAGGCCATCGCTGATGGTTGGCAGCCGTACGGTAGTCCTGTCTCCATCACTGAAGGCTTTCAAGTACTTCAGGCTGTGGTGAAGGGATCGAGCAATGTCGGTGGTGTGCCAGGCGACATCACCTCGGACAGCATCACGGACGCCTCGGATGTTGGTAAAGCTGTACTGGTGAGCGTCGATGCTGCGGCTGCCCGTGCCGCTACGGGTAGTGGGACTTCGGACTTCTCGGGTAGCTACAACGACCTAACCGATGTTCCAGCCATTCCCGTCGAGGGTGATGCTGCGATGCTGGAAGCCGGTACAGACCTCGTCGCGCATACCTGGTCAGCCAAACTGATTCATGACGAGATTGCCCGCCAGATTGCAGCGCTACCAGCATGACCTTCAAACAAGCGATCTCGACTGCCTCTGTTTCAAACGCAGTCGTCAACCGGCGCGGGATCTTCGAGGTCTCCCAATCCACCGGGGACCCTGGCAACTTCCAAGGAACACGGGGCATAAGACTCGCGCAAACGCGTTAGCGGCACCCCGCCAAAGTTAGTTAACTGGTTAACTCGATTGGTTAACCGGATTGAAAGCCTTACGGGCTGCGGCTTACAGGGTGGTTAACTAAGGAGTTAACCTGGTTAACTCGGTTAACCGTCGATTCGGCTGAAAGTCAGGCGGGCCGTGGCTTACAGCCCGGTTAACTAAGGCAGTTAACCTTGAGTTAACTAAGCAGCTCGCTAAAAGGTCATAAATTTCACTGTAAGCCAGACAGGCCGTGGCTTACAGGTGGTTAACCTAGGAGTTAACCGACTAATTTACTCGGTTAACTCCTAGGTTAACTCTCGGCCCAGCCGGGTTAACCGTAAGGCATGGATATGACAGCACTCACCAAAGCGGAGTTCGCCACTCGCCAAGGCTGGTCGAAACCCTATGTGTCGAAGTTGGCTAAGAGCGGCCGCCTGGTTCTGATGGCGGACGGCATGGTGGATGTTGAGGCAACGGACCGACTCCTGTTCAGCACGGCGGATCCGAGCAAAGCCAATGTGGCGGCGCGGCACGAGCGCGAACGAACTCAGCGTAATCCAGAAGGGAAGACTTCGGTCCCTCACATCGAATACGAGCCGCCAACTAGTGTTCCACTCCAGGCACCATTGCCCGTCGAGGGCATCCCGGACTTTCAGGAGTCTCGCGCCTACCGCGAGTTTTACGAGTCACGCCTGACCGAGAGCGAGTTTCACAAGAATCGCGGCGCCCATGTCGAGTTGGAGGCTGTGAAAACGGCGGCGTACACGACCGGGCGGATGTTGCGCGATCTGTTGCTCGGCATGCCGCCACAGTTGGCGCCCGAATTGGCCGCCATGAGTGATCATTGGCAAATCGAGAAGCACCTCACTGCCGCATTGCGCCGGGTGCTGGACGATGCCGAACGGATGTCCTCGACAGACCTCATCCATTCTTTGACTGCAGCGAGTTAATCCATGTCAGCGGAAATGCCCGACGGTGCAGCGGTGTACCGGGAGGCATACTTCCGCGGGTTGCGGCCAGAGCCGGATGTCTGGATCGATCAGTGGGCTGACGAGTTCATGCGCATCCCGCGTGATGCGGGGGCTGCTGAGCCAGGGCAATACCGTACAGCGCGAACACCGTATGCCCGTGAGCCGATGCGTTGCCTGTCACCGGCACATCCGTGCAAACGCGTGGTGACCATGGTGGCCTCGCAGTTGATGAAAACCCAGATCGCCTTGAACTGGATTGGCGGCCTGATCCATATGGCGCCATCGAACATTCTCACGCTGTTGCCCAGCCTGGGGTTGGCCAAACGAGTCTCGTCGCGCATCGGCAAGACCATCAAGGCCACCCCGGTGCTGCGCGAACGCGTGGCGGCCAACCGTTCAAGGGATGCGCGCAACACCATGGACACCAAAGAGTTCGAAGGTGGTTCGCTGTACGTCACCACTGCCGGCTCGGCGGCGAACCTGTCGGAGTTGTCGGCCCGCTACATCTATGGCGATGAAGTGGATCGCTGGGTGGTGGACGTTGGCGAGGAGGGCGACCCGATTGAGCTGGCGGAAACCCGCGGAAGTACGTTTGGCCGTAACGCCAAGTTCTACTTTTCCAGTTCGCCGACGATCCGGGGCGCCTCGCGCATTGCCGATCTGTTCGAGACCAGCGACCAGCGTTTTTATTATGTGCCGTGCCCGAATTGCGGGCACATGCAAGTCCTGGAATGGGAACGCCTGCATTACTCGGCAGATTGCCAGCTGGCGCACTACGAGTGCGCCGGGCCGGACTGTGATGTGCTGATCGAGGAACACCATAAGGGCGAGATGTTGGCCAAGGGCGAGTGGCGCGCGCATGCCCAGGGCGATGGCGAAACCGTCGGCTTCAACCTCAATGCGTTGTACTCGCCACCCGGCTGGACGGGGTGGGCGGCGCTGGCTAAACAGTTCGAGAAGGCCAAAACCGCCATGTCCCGCGGCGATCTCGAACCGATGCAGGTGTTCTACAACACCCGTCTGGCCAAGGTTTGGGACAGCGCCCAAGAGCAAACCAAAGCCGATGTCCTGATGGCTCGGGCACGCTTGGAGACTTACGGATTGGGGTCAATGCCGTCCGCCGTGTTGATGCTCACGGCCTCGGTCGACGTTCAGGCCAACCGGCTGGAGTTCATGGTGGTCGGGTGGGGCGCCGGCATGGAGCGCTGGATCATCGACTATCAGGTGATCTGGGGTGACCCCTCCGACGACCGCACTTGGTCGGTGCTCGATGACAAACTCAAGGCGCGTTACCCGCATCCGTGTGGCGCAGAACTGACGATCCGGGCTGCCGGCATCGACTCCGGCGGTAACCACACCGACGAGGTGTACCAATTCTGCCGGCTACGGCGCTGGCGCAACATCTTCTCCGTCAAGGGCGCGAGTAAGCCGGGTCGTCCGGTCATTGCGCAGCGGCCATCGATGATGGATGTCACCTGGAAAGGCCTGACCGAGCGCAAGGGTGTCGAGCTGTGGTTCGTTGGTACCGACACCGCCAAAGACTGGATTTACAACCGCTATCCGGTGGAGGACGGTCCTGGTGCGCTGCACTTTGCCAATGACCTGCCAGATGATTTTTTCGCCCAGTGCGTTGCCGAGCGCAAGGTGACTCGCTACGTCAAAGGCTACAAAAAAATCGAGTGGGTCAAGGGCAAGGCTGAGCGCAACGAAGCCCTCGACTTGATGGTGTACAGCTTGGCAATGGCGCATTACCTGGGGCTGAACCGCTACAAGGAGCACGACTGGGAGCGGGTGAGAAATGCTCTGTTTCAGGCGGCGGCCGTATCGGCCGAGCGTATCAGCAACCCCGTGACACCCCAGCAGCAACCGGCTGATCCCGTACCACCAGCGGCCAAGCTGGCAGCAGCACCGCTGCCAATTGCACGGCCCCCACAGCGTCGAAGTTCCAGCAGCGGCTACCTCAAAAAACGACGCTGAGTGAAAACGCGCAGCTGCTATCCACGTTGTCTTTTTACTTTAGAGCGATCCCCATGGCCTTTACCCAACAGCAACTCGATGCGGTCGAAAAGGCAATCGCGCGCGGCGAAAAGATCGTGCGCTACGCGGATCGCAACGTCGAGTACCGCGACATCGACGAACTGCTCAGGGCGCGCGACGAAATTCGTAGCTCGCTGATCGCGGCGGCCGGTCCTCGGTCGCGCATCGTACGGCTCTATCATGGAGGCAAGGGACTGTAATGGCTCGTCACTTCCCCACCTTGGGCCGCAGCGGTTTCCTGATCCCATCGAACATTAAGGCCAGCTATGAGGGGGCTGCCGAAGGGCGTCGCTCTGCCAGTTGGGATGCGCCCGACGCCGGCTTCAACAGCATTGCCATTCCGGCGTTACGCAACCTGCGCTCTCGCTCACGGGCGGCAGTGCGCAACGACCCCTACGCCTTCAACATCATCGACAAACGGGTCAGCAACCTGATCGGTACCGGCATCACGCCGCGGCCGAAAACCCAGGACGATGACCTTCGACATCAGTTGCAGGAACTCTGGGCCGACTGGACTGAAGAGTCCGACGCCGATGGCCTGACCGACTTCTACGGACAGCAGGCACTGATCGCGCGGACGGTGGAAACGGCCGGTGAATGTTTCGTCCGCCTGCGCCCGCGTAGCCTCGACGAAGGGTTGGTGGTGCCGCTGCAACTTCAAGTGTTGGCGCCCGAGTTTGTGCCACACGACAAGTTCGAAATGGCGCGTAACGGCAACATCATTCGTGCCGGCATTGAGTTCAGTCCGGACAGCCGCCGAGTCGCATACTGGATGTACCGCTCGCATCCCGGTGATGCCTCGTCGTTGAACAGTGGCTACAACCAGCTGGTGCGCGTACCGGCCAGCCAGGTACTACACATTTTTGAGCCGGTCGAACCGGGTCAGTTGCGCGGTCTGCCACGTTTGTCGCCGGTGCTCAAACGCCTGCGGAGCTTGGACAACTACGACGATGCGGTGTTGTTCCGCCAAGAGGTGGCCAACCTGTTCGCCGGCTTCATCAAGAAGCCGTCTCCGGATGACATCCAGACCCCGGTAGACCCGGTGACCGGTGCGCCGCTGAACCTCGCCTCGGATGGCTTCACGCCCATGGTGGCGTTGGAGCCCGGGACCATGCAGGAGTTGTTGCCGGGGGAGGAGGTCGAGTTTTCCACGCCGCCGGATGCCGGTAACAACTATCCCGACTTCATGCGTCAGCAATTGATGGCCGCGGCGGCCGGCGCCGGGATGCCGTACGAAATCCTCACCGGCGACATGCGCGAAGTGAACGACCGAGCGTTGCGGGTGGTGCTCACCGAGTTTCGGCGTCGACTGGAGCAGCTTCAATTCGGTGTGTATGTGCACCAGTTGTGCCGCCCGGTGCGGGCCGCATGGATGGACATGGCGGTGCTCAGTGGCGCCGTGTTGTTGCCGGACTATACCCAGCGCCGCCGTGAATACCTGCGTACGCGCTGGGTGCCACAAGGCTGGGCTTATATCCATCCGGTTCAGGATGTTCAGTCGCGCACGATGGAAGTTAACGCAGGCTTTGCCTCGCGCAGCGAGATGGTCCTGCGTACCGGCTACGATGCCGAAACGGTGGACGAAGAAAACGCCGCCGATGCCGAGCGGGCTCGGGGCAAGGGCCTCAATTACAGCACGCTCGTCGAACTGCTTCAGGCGTTCGACGACAAGGAGCAAGCATGAGCAAAAACACGCCTCCGCGTATTTACAACAAGGCCGGCCAGCAAGTGGCGGTGCAGGACAAAAGCTGGTACGCCGTGCACGCCAGCGGCGAAGCCACCGAGCGCGTGATTGAGGTCTTTGTGTATGGCGAGATCGGCACCTGGGGCATTACCGCCAGTCAGTTTATGCAGGATCTGCGCGCCATTGATGACGGCGTGTCACCGGTGATCGCGGCGTTCAACAGCATCGGCGGCGACCTGTTCGACGGGTTGGCTATGCACAACACGTTGTCACGGCTGGGCGAGCGTTGCACTGCACGCATCGATGCCTTGGCCGCGAGCGCGGCCAGTGTCGCGGTGTGCGGTGCGCACAAGGTGGTGATCGCGTCGAATGCCATGCTGATGATCCACAACCCATGGACCTATGCGGCCGGCGATGCCGACAGCTTTCGCAAGGTGGCCGATGTCCTCGATCAAACCATGGAGGCGATCATCGCGGCCTACAAGGCCAAGGCACCGGACATCGATGAGGCGGAGTTACGAGGTTTGGTGGCCGCCGAAACCTGGTTGACCGCCAGTGAGGCGGTGGCTCTGGGGCTGGCCGATGAGGTGGGCGATGGAGTACAGGTCAAAGCCTGTCTGGGGCAGGGCGGGGTAATGCAGCGTTACCAGCACACCCCAGCTGAACTGTTGGCCCAGCTCGATGAGGCGCCCGAGCCGGCTCCGGAGTTGGAGACACCTGCGCCCGCGCCCGTGGCCGACTCGGCCAAGCTTGCGTTGCTGATCACTCAGCGTTGTGCCGAGGCAGGGATCAGTAACCTGGTCGCGCCGCTGCTCAGCTCGACCCAGCTTGAAAGCGAAGAGATCGTTCAGGCGGGGCTGACTCGGGCCAAGGCGGTGCATGACCTGTGTGTCGCGGCACGATTGCCAGAACTCAGCGCCGAGTACGTGACAGCGGGGCTGGACGCACCTGCGGTACGCGCGCGGCTGTTCGACAAAATCGTCAGCAGCGGCAACGGTTTCGAAATCGACAACAGCGTGCCACTCAACGATGACCCAGCACCGAAGGTGCAGGCGAAACAACCGGATCCGCCATCGATCTGGGCAGCCCGTCAGGCCGCCCATGCGGGGCAATCCAACAGTGCAAAAGGAGCACGAGCATGACCGTAAAGTACGAAACGCTACACGCTGGCGAGTTTCTGCTCTCCGAAGGGGCCGGGAAGATCTCTCGTGAATCCATCCTGGTAGCCGCTGGCCCCGCGTTGAATTCCGGCCAGGTGCTGGGGCTGGTCACCGCGTCCAATGAGTTTGCGCCTTACGATCCCGCTGCCATCGATGGCACTGAAGTGGCGACGTGCATCCTGTACGGGCCGCTGGGCGAATCGACCGAGGAGCGCCGCGCCAGTGCGGTGGTGCGGCTGGCTGAGGTCAGTGAGGTGCATTTGACCGGTTTCGATGCTGATGCAGAGGTCGCCTTGGCGGCTCAATTCGTGATCGCCCGCTAAGCCCATCCCCTTTTCCCCAACCCCGCCCTGTGCGGGGTTTTGCATTTCTGGAGAGTCTTTTCATGGCCGATATTGGCATTTTTACCGACGATGTTTTTTCTGTGTCCTCGCTGACTGCAGCGATCAACGAGCAGGAATACCTGCCGGGTCGCATCAGCGGCCTGGGCCTGTTTCGCGAGGAAGGCATCAGCACCCTGACCGTGCAGATCGAAAAGGACGGCAACACGCTGGCACTGGTGCCGGCGGGTGAGCGCGGTACCTCGGGTCTGGTCGTGGGTGCAAGCAAACGTCAGATGATCCCATTCAATACCGTGCACCTGCCGCAGCGTTTCACCATCAAGGCTGACGAAATTCAGGGGATTCGCGCCTTTGGTACGACGACCGAACTGCAGGCGGTGCAAGGCGTAGTGAACACGCGCCTGAGCAAAGCCAAGCGTCAGCTCGACGCCACTCATGAATTCCAGCGCATGGGCGCGCTGAATGGCCTGGTGCTGGACGCGGACGGCTCGACGGTCCTGCTGAACATCTATCAGGCGTTTGGTGTGGAGCAACAAAGCTTGTCCATGGGCCTGAACGACTCAGCGACGAAGATCCGGGTCAAGTGCGGCGAAGCGCTGGACATGCAGGACGATGAACTGGGCAGCGTCACCAGTTCGGGCGCACGGGCCTTCTGCGGCAAGAATTTCTGGAACAAGCTGATCACGCACAAATCGGTAGAGGAAACCTACCTCAATACGATCCAAGCCGCGGAACTGCGTGGAGATTCGCGTGATAGTTTCGAGCTGGGCGGCATTGTCTGGGAGCGTTATCGCGGGCGAATCGCCGGGGTGTCGTTCATTCATGACGATACAGCGCTGTTGATTCCCGAAGGCGTACCCGATCTGTACATCTCCTGCTTTGCTCCGGCGGACTACATGGAGACCGCCAACACCCAAGGCCTGCCGTATTACAGCAAGCTAGAGCCATTGCCGTTCAACAAGGGCATGGCCGGTGAAGCCCAATCCAACCCGCTGCACCTGTGCACGCGGCCACGGGCGCAGATCCTGCTGACGCTTTGACCATGGCCTTTCGAGACCTGGTTGAGACGATCGACAGTGTAGTGTTCGACACCTTGGCTGATGTTGGCTACATCGAAGGTCGGCGTGTGTTGGGCATGTTCTCGGCGCCCTGGTTGCAGCCCAAGATAGGGCGCCTGAACACCGGCCTGCGCGATCCGTGTTTTCACATTCGGGTTGCCGATGCCGCAGGTGTGGAAAAAACGCAGACGGTGCACATCGAATTACCCGCACTGGACGGTGGCGGCGAGTACACCCTGACTCACCTGGAACCGGCGGGAGATGGTCTGGTGGCCTTGTCTCTGAGGTTAAAAGCATGAGTGCCGTTCCGGTGGCGCTGCAGCTTTCTGCCAACGATGTGCAGGCCTTTGAACAGCTGGCCAAGGTGATGCCCAAGGCCGTTGCCGCGGCGCAACGACGGGCGATCAACAAAACGTTGGGCTGGTTGGCCACGCACATGGCGCGCGATGTCAGCAAACAGGAGCGGATTGCCGTGCGCGCGGTACGTCAGCGCCTGCGCAGTTATCCCATCAAAGGCCAGGGTCAGTTGGGCAAACTCTGGTTCGGCACCAACCCGATGGAGGCTAGCCGGATAGGGAGTCCCCGTCAGGGTAAGGCTGGTGTTTCGGTGGCGGGGCGGCGATATCAGGGCGCGTTTTACAAACGCGTTTATGGCAACAAGGCGGATATCTGGATTCGCACCTCCAGCAAACATTTCAATACGGATGACTATCCCGGCAGCAGCGCGTCGGCGGGTGGGGGCACGAGTTCGGGCTGGATTGCGGAAAACGACAATCGATTTCCGCTAGCCAAGGCCAAGGTTTCGCTCGAAGACGTTGAAGGTCCGTTTTACACCTGGGCTAACAAGGCCGACGAGCGTCTGCTGGTGGTGTTCAAGCAAGAGATGAACTTCGAACTGCATAAATACCTGAAAGGGAGCGCCCGTGTCTGATCCTGCCTTTTCGTTGGATGCGTTGTACGCCGCCATCGAGGAACACATCCGCCAAGCGTTACCGACGGTGCGCTTTGTGGCGACCTGTCCGGACATTCAGGATCGGGTGGCACTGCCGGCGGTGTTCCTGGAACCGGTGGAATTTGAACCCGGGCAAGACATCGGCACCGGTGAAACAGTGCTGATCCAGCGCTTTGAAGCACGGATCATTGTCGCGCCCGAGTTGTCCCGCCATCAGCAACTGGGTGCCCAGTTGGCGGCACAGATCGCGGTGCTACTGCGAGCACAGACCTGGGGACTGGATAACGTCGAACAGGCGCAGTTCGTTGCCTCGCGTCAGGACTGGACCAAGCCGGAGCTGGATGGCTACACCGTGTGGATGGTGGAGTGGACCCAGCAGATCTACCTCGGCGAAGTCGAGTGGCTTTGGCCCAACGAGCCTCCCGGCACGCTGTACCTGAACGTCGATGGCTGCACCGGTACCGGCAATGAAGATCACTACTTTCAACCGGAGGATCTGGCATGGGATACGCCAGCGCCGAACATGACCGGATGATCGCCGCCATGCTGCTGCCCTGCGTGGTGGTCGGCGTCGATCTGATGGCGGGGCGGGTGCGGGTCAAGGCCGGGACCTGGGTCAGTGCCTGGGTGCGCTGGCATAGCCTGGCCGCCGGTAAGGCCCGTCATTGGCGCGCACCGAGCCCGAATGAGCAGGGCGCGTTGTTCAGCCCGAGCGGTGATCCGGCCATGGGCACCTTTATCCCGGGGCTGTATGGCAACGCCGGGGCCCCACCGGATAATCGCGATCACGTCGAGGCCTGGTACTTCGACGATGGCGGCTCGCTGGTCTACGACTGGAAAGCCGGCAGCTACATCATCGCGTTACCTGACGGCAGCCGCGCGACCATCACGGTCGGTAGCTCGGAGTTTGAAGTGACGCCGGATCAAGTGCGGGTGACGGCCAGCCAAATCACCCTGGCGGGTGAGGTGGCTATCGACGGATCGCTGAGCGTGTCCGGCGACATCAGCGGTGCCGGCACGATCATGGATACCGGGGGTAACAGCAGCAACCACTCGCATTGAGTACACATTCACCTTCAGCCCGCCGCGAGCGGGCTTTTTCATGTCTGGAGAAAAAGCATGACGAGTAAAACCAAGGCCGTTCCCGCCGCCACGGATGCACCCGAGCCGGCCATGCTGAGCATCTTTCGCGACACGCTGTACACCTCGCGGGTGCTGATCCTGCTGGACGCCGGGCGCACCTTGAAAGTCAAAAAAGGACAAGTCGCGGTGGCGTCGGACGACACGGTCGCGCTCGACTATTTGCATGGCCGCAAGGATTTTGTCGCGGTCGAGGGCTGATCCAATGATCGGGATGATCGGACTGGACCGCCGCACCGGCCAACTCATTTCCGGCCTCGATCACCTGCGCCAGTCCATCGAGGACATCTTGTCCACGCCCTTGGGCAGCCGGCGCATGCGCCCGGAGTACGGCAGCAAGCTGCGGCGCTTTGTCGACCTGCCGGTCAATGACGGTTGGAAAAGTGCCGTGCAGGCGGAGGTAGCCAGTACGCTGGGGCGTTGGGAGCCGCGCCTGAAACTCGGCCGCGTGCGCGCCGTGGCCATTCTCGACGGGCGTATCACCTTTGAGCTGACCGGGCAGTACCTGGGCAGCGACGTGACTTTGGAGGTGTCCGCATGACCATGGAACTGGCGGCCCTGCCGCCGCCGCAAGTGCTCGAAGACCTCGACTTTGAAGTGGTCTACCAGGAGAAGCTGGAAGCCTTCCGCCTGAGCATGGGCGATAACTGGAGTGCGGAGCTTGAAAGCGACCCTGTGCTCAAGCTGATCGAGCAGGCCGCGTATGGCGCCTTGCAAAACCGGGCGCGGGTCAACGATGCGGGCAAGGCCTTGCTCTTGGCCCATGCCGAGCGGGCCGACCTCGATCACCTGGCCGCCAACGTCAACCTGCAGCGTCTGGTGATTCAGGCGGGAGATCCGAGCACGGTGCCGCCGACGCCACAGGTGCTCGAAGAGGACGATGCCCTGCGCGAGCGAGTGCAGCTGTCGTATGAGGGGCTGACCACGGCGGGACCGCGTAACAGCTACATCCTGCACGCGCGCAACGCCTCGGGCCTGGTGGCCGATGCCACGGCGGAAAGTCCGTCACCGGCCGTGGTGGTGGTCACCGTGCTCAGCCTGGAAGGCAGCGGCGCCGCCTCGCCGGAACTGCTGGAAGAGGTCCGGCTGCACCTCAATGACGAAGACGTGCGACCGGTGGCCGACCGCCTCACTGTGCAGAGCGCTGTGGTCATCGATTACCACATTGAAGCGGTGCTGTACCCGCAGGCACCGGGGCCGGAAAACGAAGCCTACCTGGCCGAAAGCCAGAAACGCCTGAGCGAGTGGATCAACCCACGCCGCCGCCTTGGTCTGGAAGTGGCGCGCTCGGGGATCGATGCGCAATTGCACGTTCCCGGCATCGCCCGGGTAGAGCTGCTGGACTGGACCGATATCAAACCGAGCAAGGCCGAGGCGGCGTATTGCACCGGCTACACCGTGACGCTGGGGGCCTGACATGAGCAGTCAGCTGCCACTCAACAGCACGCCGCTGGAACTGGCCGTCGAGGCGGCCAACTACGAAAACACACTGATCCCGCTGCGCAGTTTGTATAACGCCGACACCTGCCCGGAACACCTGTTGCCGTACCTGGCGTCGGCCTGGTCGGTGGACCGCTGGAACAACAACTGGGCGCAGGAGGCCAAGCGCACGGCAATCCGTTCGGCGTACGACGTGCATGCACGCAAAGGCACCATCGGTGCGCTGCGTCGGGTGGTCGAGCCCTTGGGCTACCTGATCGACGTGGTCGAGTGGTTCGACACCGTGCCGGAAGGCGTGCCCGGTACCTTCGCCCTAGAGGTCGGCCTGAATGACGCCGGCATCACCGAGGAACTGTACGAGGAACTGGCGTGGTTGATCGACGACGCCCGTCCGGTCAGCCGGCACATGACCAACCTGGCGCTCAGCCTGCAGACCGAGGGGGTGCTGGGCATTGCCGTGTGCGTGCAAGAAGGTGAAGAGATCGACGTATACCCGCCGGCCCCGAAAGACATCGATGTGACCGGTACTTTTGGCCCGGCGCTCTGCGTCGATGAAACCGATACTTTGGACGTTTATCCCTATGATTGATAAAACCAGTCAGTTTTTTGCCATTCTCACGGCGGTCGGTGAAGCCAAGCACGCCAATGCCATAGCCATGGGCCTGGACTGGATGTTCACCGAGATGGGCCTGGGCGATGCCAACGGCACCGACCCGATTCCTGATCGCCTGCAGACCCAGTTGATCAACGAATGGCGCCGGGCGCCGATCAACCAGATCCGGGTCGATCCGGCCAATCCCAACACCGTCATCACCGAGCAGATCATTCCGCCGGAAGTGGGCGGTGAGTGGATTCGCGAGATCGGCCTGTACGATGTCGACGGTGATCTGGTGGCGGTGGCCAACTGCGCACCAAGCTATAAACCATTGCTGGACCAGGGCAGTGGCAAAACCCAGGTCGTGCGGATGAATTTCATCGTCAGCAGCTCGGCGAACATCGTGCTGAAGATTGACCCAGCGGTGGTGCTGGCCACGCGTGAATATGTCGACCTGGCTATCAGTGAGGCGCTGGCCAAGCTGGATCACAAACAGTCAGCGCGGGTGGCGGCCACAGTCCCCATCGCGCTGAGCAATGTGCAGACCATCGATGACGTGGCCGTGGCCACCGGTGATCGCGTGCTGGTGACCGCCCAGACAGAGACCCAGAACAACGGTGTCTATGTCGTCGGCGCCGAAGGCTGGACGCGGGCCGCCGATGCCGACAACAGCCTTGAAGTGACCCCAGGGTTGTTCATCCACGTCGAGCAGGGCACGACCAATGGCGACAGCCTCTGGCAGTTGGTCACCGACGCGCCGATCACCCTCGGCACCACCGGTTTGCAGTTTGAAATGATCGCAGGCGGCAGTGGGGGCGGCGTGGGCACGTTTCGCAGTGTCACCGTCGATGCCCTTGGGCGTGTGATCGCCGGCACCAACCCGACCACCTTGGACGGCTACGGCATCACCGATGCCCTGGCGGTGAGTGAAAACCTGGGCGATGTTGCGGATGTGGTCGAGGCTCGGAATAACCTCGGGCTGGGCACCGCTGCGACCGCTGCTGTGCAGGTCCACCTGCACGATGAAACGCCTGATGCGCTGATGAAGGTCGGAGCGTTCGGCTGGGGCGGGCCTGCCTATGCGGTCAGTGATGTTGACATCGGTGGCTTGAACGCGGAGACGGCCCTCTATTTCATCAGCAATGGCATAGGAGGGCCAGGTGGCGGGATCTATGAGGGTTGGGTTCGCGTCTCGGCGATTACACCAGGTCAATACGCCTTCCAGGAGATTTATGGGAATGCCGACCACACCCTACACCGCCGGGCCTTGACTGCCGGTGTTTGGGGCGAATGGGAAAGCATCTGGGACTCAACCAATCTGGTTAAACAAATCTACCCCCAAGATGACACGCCAGGCCGTGTATTGCTCACGGGTGCTTATGGCATCGGTCACGGGGGGATTGTCCTTCCCGACGGCACCGATCTAAACACAGTCACCTCCGTGGGCATTTACCGGGTGAACCCTGGCCCGAACGTTCCAGAAGGCGGTCAATTCTCCCCCATGCTGGTTACGGTCAGTCAAGACACCCTCTGGCAACAAATCATCGGCTATGACACCGCTACTGCTATTACTCGTGGCGGTGTTCTGGGCCCAGAGGGGTACGTATTTAGTGAGTGGGCAACCGCTTGGAACACTAATAACTTTAACCCTGCTGCGTACCAACCTGCGTTGGGCTTCACTCCCGTGCAGCAAGGCGGGGGGGCGGGTCAAACCCCCAATAAAATCTACATCGGCTTTGAAAACGCCACGGGCCAAATAAAAATACAGGTTGATGCGCAGGATTTCGGGCAAATCTGGACCCAGAGCAATTTTGATCCTGCTGCCATATTTTCGCTTCCCATCGGCGTGCCGTTTCCATGGCCAACTGCTACGCCGCCCGAGAAATGCGTGTTGATGGGGGGACAGCCGTTCAATGTCGAGTGGTACCCGGCATTGGCTGCCGTGTATCCCAGCGGCTTCCTGCCAGACATGCGCGCCGAGACAATCCGTGGCCTGGATGGCGGGCGCGGCATCGACCCCGACTCTGGGCGCGCCGTGTTGAGCCTTCAACTCGACACGCTACAAAACATGACGGGTGAACTCAGGCTACAGGACGATGATTCGATGTTGCTGGTGAATACCGCGACCGGTGTATTTACGGCTTCTGGTTACATGACGAGCGATATACCCGCCGCACCACGCGTCAGTACCACGGGCAACATGTCTGTAACTTTTAACCCATCGGCGGTCGCCCGTGTGAGCACGGAAACCCGCATGCGCAACGTGGCTTACAACTACATCTGCAGGATGTACTGATGACTACTTTAGTGAATGGTTTTTTTGAAGAGAGCGGCTGGATCGAGGTTTACACGTTCAGTGAATCCACAGGTGAATACCTCGGAAAGAACGAAATCTATGTGAGCGCTGGCTGCGGTCTGCCGGCTGGCGCAACGCTGGATGAACCACCACAAGCTTCGGAACAACAGGTGGTCGTTAGGCAGCAGGATGCATGGGGTGTCGTGCCTGACTTCCGGGGCGTGGTTTTCCGCACCACTGACGGTGCCGAGGTGACGCACTCGATGCCGGGCGAGTTGCCGGCCGAGCTGACGGCTTTGCCGCGACCGAGTGCGGCCTATATTTGGGATGGTCTCGTTTGGGTGCTCGATGCCGCACGCGATCTGGCGCTACAGAGCCGGCGAGAACGATCTTGGATCGAAAACGAACTGCACTGGGCTGGTAGAGAGATCGACAAGCATCTGGATGCTGACCCGGCTGCGCTCAACACCGAACTCGCCTGGCGCACCTACCGCAATAAACTGCGGGCCTGGCCAACTTCGCCAGACTTTCCAGCCAGTGATAAACGGCCGTTAAAGCCGGACGGGCAGACCCGCACCGCATCCTGACGCCTCGCATTGCCGGGGCGTTTTCTTTTCCATGCTGTACGTCACCGCACATCCCCACGGCCTCGCTTATGCGGGGCTTTTTCGTTTCTGGAGCACCACTCTATGAGTTTTTTTCACGGCGTCACCGTGACCCTGGTGGACACCGGCGCCCGCCACATCGCCACCCCGTCCGCGTCGATCATCGGCCTGTGCAACACCTTCACCGTGGGGCCGCCGGCCACGGCTGCCGCTAACGAATTGCTGCTGATCACCCGCGAAAGCGAAGCAGTCGCCGCCTGGGGCCCGGATGCGGCAATCACCCAGGACTGCAAGGCCATTTTCAAGCGGTCCAAGGCGGTGATTGTCGCCGTCGGTGTGCCGCTGTTGGAGGATCCGGCTGAGCAGCTGTCAGCGATCATCGGCGGGGTTTGGGCCGACGGTAGTCGGACCGGCATGCAGGCGTTGCTCAACGGCAAAAGCAAGTTCAACGCGCAGCCACGGTTGTTGGTGACGCCGGGGTACTCGGCGACGCTGGCGGTGGCCACCGAGCTGGTGGCGCTGGGCGACAAGATGCGGGCGATGGCCATCCTCGACGGGCCGAACACCACCGACGAAGCCGCGATCGCCTATGCCGAAAATTTCGGCAGCAAACACGCCTACATGGTCGACCCGGGCGTGCAGTTCTGGGACACCGGAACCAGCGCTACCGTCAACGCACCAGCATCGGCCTGGACCGCCGGCCTGTTTGCCTGGACCGATGCCACCTACGGCTTCTGGGCATCGCCGTCGAACAAGGAGTTTGTCGGCATCACCGGCACCACGCGGCCGATCGAGTTTCTCGACGGCGATGCGTCCTGCCGGGCCAACGTGCTGAACAACGCGAACATCACCACGATCATCCGCGATGACGGGTACCGGTTGTGGGGCAACCGCACGCTATCCAGCGACCCGAAATGGAAGTTCGTCACCCGCGTGCGCACGCTGGATATCGTCATGGACGCCATCCTCTACGCGCACAAGTGGGCCGTCGACCGCTCGATCACCGCGACCTACGTCAAGGACGTGACCGAAGGCCTGCAGGCGTTCATGCGCGACCTGAAGAATCAGGGCGCGATCATCAACTTCGAAGTCTATGCCGACGAAGAGCTGAACACCTCCAGCGAACTCAGCGACGGCAAGGTGTACTGGAATATCCGGTTCACCGATGTTCCGCCGGCCGAAAACCCGAACTTTCGCGTGGAGGTGACCGATCAGTGGATCACTGAAGTGCTGGACACCGCCGCCTAAGGAGGCCGCTTTATGATTCCGGAAGTGCTCTACAACACCAACCTGTTCGTGGACGGCATCAGCCTGCAAGGCGATGTCCCGAGCCTGACCTTGCCCAAGTTGACCCTCAAGACTGACGAATACCGCGCGGGCGGCATGGATGCGGCGGTGGAACTCGACATGGGGATGGAGAAGCTGGAAGCCAGCTTCCTCACCAACGGCGTGCGTCGCGAAGTGCTGAAGTTCTTCGGTCAGTCCGACCTGACCGGGTTCAACGCCTCGTTCCGCGGCGCCTTCAAGGGCCAGAAGGGTGTGGTCAAGTCTGTGGTTGCCACCCTGCGTGGCAGCCTCAAGGAAGTCGATTCGGGGGACTGGAAACCGGGTGAAAAAGGCGAGTTCAAGTACGCCGTCGCCGTGACCTATTACAAGCTGGAGATCGACGGCAGCGTGATGTTTGAAATCGATCCCCTCAACTCGATCCGCGTCATCGATGGCACCGATCAACTGGCCGCCGTGCGGTCTGCCCTGGGCATGTAAGGAGCACCACCATGAGCAACGCAAAAGACAATGTTCTGCCCAAGTGGCTGCAACTGGGCGATGGCATCGCCACCGTCATCTTATCCAAACCGAGCGAGGCCAATGGCATCAAGGTCGACAAGCTGACCCTGCGCGAGCCGACGGTGCGTGAGATGCGCGCCGCGACCCTGCAGGGCGGAAGCAACGAAGAAGAACAGGAAATGGTCCTGTTCTGCAGCCTGGCAAGTATCGGCCGCGCGGATCTGGAGGGGCTGCTGATGCGTGATTACCGTCGTCTGCAGACCGCCTATTTTCGTCTGGGAGCGGACGACGGGGTTTAACCCCCGCCTGCAAAAGGCCCTGGCTAAACGCCTGGCCGTCGAGCTGAATTTTTCGGCGGCCGAGATTCAGGGCCTGTCGTTTTCCGAGATGGTCTGGTGGCTCACGGATTGAGCCCACCCCGTCGCACGTAGGTGATAAGCATGGCGAACAAACTCTCGCTCGGGCTGGTGATTGGTGGCGCCGTCGATTCTTCGCTCGGCGCCGCCTTCAAGAACGTCAGCGGCGAAATGAAAAAGCTGGAGGTGCAAACCACGCGCGCCAAAGGTTTGCAGAAAGTCATCGGCGAGACCATACGCCTGCGCGATGAATGGAAAAAAGCCCACGACAGCGGGGCGGCCAATGCCGATGCCTTGCTGCGCAAACTGGAGACCAACACCAACAGTTTGCGCAAGCAGGGGGTTGAAGTCGGCCGCCTGCGTCAGGAGTACCTGGCGCTGGGCAAGGTGGTGCGCAGTGCCGAGTTCAAGGCCAAAGGCATGGGGCAGGTCGAGGAGGGGCGGGAAAGCCTGCGCAGTGGGTTCGGCACGGCGGTGGCCGGCACCACCCTGGCGGCGGTACCGACGAAAGTCAGCGCAGATTTTCAGGCGATCATCCGCGACATCGCGATCAAGTCCGGTACCGCCAATACCCAGCAGGAAGTGAACACCGCGCGGGACATCGTGCAGACTTCGAAAGACACTGGCATGGCCAACACCCAGGTGGCCGAGCTGGTGAACCAACTGGTCGGCGGCGGCATGGATCTGACCGAAGCGCTGAAGTACGCCCCGGTGGCGGCCAAGTTTGCGGTCGGGCAGGGCGCGTCGGGCACCGACACGGCGAAGATGATTCTGGCGATGCAGAACAACGCTAAGATCACCGACCCGAAAAAAATGGAACAGGCCTTGGCGTCGGTCGCGTTGCTGGGCCAGCAAGGTAGCTTCGAAGCGGCCGACATGGCCAAGTGGTTTCCGGAACTGCTGGCGCAGATGGCCAGCAGCGGCATCACCGGTCAGGATGCGGTGACCCAGTTGGGCGCCATGCTGCAGGTGCAGATCAAGAGCGCCGGCAGTGCCGATGAGGCGGCGAACAACCTGAAAAACTGGATTGCGAAAATCGGTTCAGGGGAAACGGTCAAAGGTTATGCCGATGCCGGGATCGACTATCAGGGCTCGATGAACGCCGCCATTGCCAAGGGCCTGTCGACCTTTGAAGCCAGTTTTGAACTGGCTCGCCGGTACGTGGAAAAGACCGACCCCAAAAAGGCCAAACAGCTGGATCAGGGTCTGACCAAAATCAACCAGGAGACGGACCCGGCCAAGGCGCAAGCGATGGCCGATGCTCTGGCCGCGACCCTACGTACCGGTGATGTATTTGCCGACATGCAGGTCAAGACCGCGCTGATGGCGTACACCCAGAACAAAAAGCTGTATGCGGACCTGAAAAGGGACGCCTCGAACCCCAACGGCCAACGCAAGGACATTCTCGACAAGAACCTGAGCGAGCGGCGCGAAGCCTCGTCACAACGCTGGGCCGAAACCGGTCAGGCGTTCAACGATTCGCTGCGGGCTATCGGGGATGCCCTGCGTCCGGCGACGGATGCGCTGGCCATCGGGATTGGCGCGGCGGCGCGTGGCTTGACCGCTTTGTCCGAGGAAACGCCCAAGGCGGTGCTGGGCCTGGCGGCACTCACTGCTGGTGCGTTGGTATTGGGCAAAGCCTGGGCCGCGCTGAAAATCGGTCGGGGGCTGGCCAACATCGCCCGTGGTTCGGCCGGCGACCGATCCAACATCGTCCAGCGGGTGTTCGTGACCAACGCGAAGGACGGTGATGGCGAAGGACTGGATCGCGATCCAGGTCGAAAGGGAAAAGGTTCTGCCAATCGACTTTCCCGTGGCGTGAAAGCGGGCGGGGCGGTGGCGGTGGCTGCTGCCGGCTACCAGGTAGTGGACACTTACCTGAACGCCACCACCCGCGATGAAAAGGCTGAAGGTTACGGCGGGGCGGCGGGGAGTCTGGCCGGTGGCCTGGCGGGTGCAGCGGCCGGCGCGGCCATCGGTTCGATCATCCCACTGATCGGAACCGCGATTGGCGGAGTGATCGGTGGCATGGTCGGCGCGTGGGGCGGCGGTGACGTGGGCGCGACCATGGGCAAGGCCTTGTTTGGCGGGCCGGACACGCCGGCCAAAGCGCCGATCGGTATCTTGCCCATGGCCGCCGGCCAGGGCGTTGGCGCGGTCGTGCGTGCGATGGACAACGCCCCCGCCGCGCCGGTCACGGCGGCGGCATTGATGTCGAGCACGGCGGCAAAAACACCCGAATGGCCGAAGGTCGATCAGCAGTTCACCTTCGCCCCGGCCCCGGTTTTTCAGGTGCATGGCGATGTGAAAGACCCGGCGCAGTTCGTTCAGGAAATGATGCCGTACCTGCGCCGTCAGTTTGACGACTTCGCCCGGGAGGCGCGTGACCGCCAGTTGTTTGATGCGCCCCATGTGGGCTAAGGAAGTGTTATGTCGGATGAAAAGACCTACCTGCAGCACTTGCAGGGCGGGCTCAAGTACATGGTCGATGCCGGTGAAACCGGCCGTACGGACATCGAGTCGATGACCGGGCCCATGAATGGCGCGCTCAATGAAATCAGCGGGGCGGCCGATGCGCTGGAAGGCTTGCCCTTTCTCAGCGAGGACCTGAGCGACAAGACCCGCCGTCTGCAAAGTGCAATCAACTCGGCGCAGGCCAAGATCGGCAAGGTGGCCAGCTACTACAACCAGACCCAGCGCGCGCTGGCGCAGTTTGATGAGCACTTTTCCGCGTTAACTGAGCAGATTGGCCGCTTTGGCGCGGCGTTCAGCAAGGTCGCCGGCAAGGCCAATGCCGCGTTGGGCAACATCTTCCCCACTGAGTGGTTTGCCGGCGACATGTCGCCGATTCCCGACGCGGTGAAGCCATTCCCGCACCTGCTGATACTCTACCCGCTGAAAGCCAATGAGCGGCCGTACTACTTCAACCTGGACACCGCGGCGTTTGACGAACTGCGCCGGCAGACGGCGTTTCGCTGGGCCGCGCAGGAACGTCTGACCCGGCGCCCAGCACAGCAGGCAGTGGGTCTGGGTGAGGAGAAAATCACCATCAAGGGCGCGATCTACCCGAGCTTCAAAGGTGGGCTGAAGCAGCTGGATAGGCTGCGCAGCATCGGTGCCAAGTTGCTGCCGCTGAACCTGACCACGGGTTATGGCGAGGTGCTGGGCAACTGGGTTTTGACCAATATCGAAGAAGAGCAAAGCGCTTTGCTGCCCGGGGCGATCCCGCGCAAGCAGGGCTTTTCACTGGAGTTTGTCCGTTATGGCGATGACCTGCAGAACGGCTGATGGGGATCTGCTCGATACCCTGTGCCACCACTATTACGGCCACCTGAACCGCAGCGTCGAGGCGGTGTTGGCCGCCAATCAGGGGCTGGCCGATGAGCCGCAACCGTTCCGGGCCGGCGTGCTGATCACGCTGCCGGACCTGGTGGTCGAGACCGACAGCGTCATTTCGTTGTGGGATTGATGGACTACACTGGTGTCGCTCCTTGTTTAAAACTCCTTACTTTCTCGCCCGCCTTGTGCGGGTTTTTTTTTGGAAAAAATCCATGACGCCTAATTTTCGCATCGTGGCCGACGGTGCCGACATCACCAGCCTGATCAATGATCGTCTGGTGTCGCTGCAGCTGGCCGATCGGCCCGGGATGGCCTCAGATTCGTTTGAGCTGCGCATTGATGACCGCGACGGCGCGGTGTCGCTGCCCGTGCGTGGCGCGAGTATCGAGGTCTACCTGGGTTATGCCGGCGCCGACCTGACGCGCATGGGCCGCTACACCGTGGACGAGGTGGCCGTTTCCGGCCCACCGGACACGCTGGTGATCAGCGGCAAGGCCAGCGACATGCGCGGCAGCGGCAAGACCACGCGAAGCGGCAGCTGGGAGGACGTCAGCTTGGCGCAGATCGTCGGTGATGTGGCCGCGCGCAATGGCTGGCAGCCGTCGTGCCCGGTCGATACCCGGGTGCCGCGCATGGACCAGCTCAACGAATCGGACTTCAATTTCATCACCCGAGTGGCCAAAAAACACGACTGCACCGCCAAGGTGGCCGACGGCAAGCTGCTGGTCCTGCCGCGACAGGGTGGGCAGAGCACCAGTGGCAAGACCTTGGCTGTGATCAGCTTGCAGCGCAGTGACGTGACCCGCTGGCAGTTTCGCTTGAGCGACCGCAGCGCCCATCAAGGGGTCAACACCCAGTACCAGGACCTCGCCAGCGGGGAGTTGTTGGTCTCGCACCTGGACAATCCCAACGTGCCCGAAGGCATGCCACCGGTGCACACCGATCGCCATATCTACCCGGACCGCACGGCGGCCGACGAGGCCGCCAAGGCACGTCTGGCCGCGTTCAACCGATCCACCGCCTCGGTGCGCCTCGACTTGCCGGGCCGGACCGATCTGTTTGCCGAAATCATGATCAAGGTGCAGGGCTTCAAGCGCGGCCTTGATAGCGAATACCTGGTGGAGTCGGTCGATCACACGTTCACACCGTCCGGATGGACGGTGTCGGTCGAGTGCAATGGCGGCAAGGAGGGCAAGGCCAAGGCCTCCGGCAAGCCGCAGAAAGTCGTGCTTGAAGTGCCGGGTTGATCACCCGGGCGCATGAGTCGGCCCGAGTCAAAAGTTTCAAACTCAAAGTAAAAGGAGCGGCCAGTCTGGATGCGTCAACATCCAGGCTGGTCACCGTCCCCGCAGATTGTCCCTGCAAGTCCCGCCAAGGCTCCTGCTCTGTGCACAAAGCGGAGCGAGCCTAGCACCTGTTTATTTATACAGTAAAGGTCTTGCTATCATGTCTACCCCCATCATCCCTTGGATGGGCGGCAAACGCCGTCTGGCCGATCGCCTCATTCCCCTGTTTCCACCGCACGAATGCTACGTCGAAGTCTTTGCCGGCGGTGCCGCGCTGTACTTCATGCGGCCCCAGGCTGCGCCTGTTGAAGTCCTCAACGACATCAACGGCGACCTGGTGACGCTGTACCGTGTGGTGCAGAACCACCTCGAAGAGTTCGTGCGCCAATTCAAATGGGCGCTCAGCTCACGCCAGGTGTTCGAGTGGCAGAAGATGACCCGCGTCGAAACCCTCACCGACATCCAGCGTGCTGCCAGATTTTTCTACCTTCAGCACCATGCCTTTGCCGGCAAGGTCTCCGGGCAGACTTTCGGTACCGCGACCACCGCCCCGTCAATCAACTTGCTGCGGATCGAGGAGAACCTTTCCGCCGCGTGGCAACGCCTGTCGGGTACCTACGTCGAAAACCTACCTTGGCTGGAATGCGCGGAACGCTACGACCGTGCCCATACCTTCCACTACATGGATCCGCCGTACTGGCAGACCGCAGGGTATGGGGTGGACTTTCCGTTTGAGAATTATGAGCGGATGGCGGAATTTATGCGCCGCTGTAAGGGCAGGGTGATGGTCAGCATCAACGATCACCCCGACATCCGACGGGTGTTCGAGGGCTTTCACTTCGAGACACTGGACATTCGTTACACCACGACCAACCAGCGGCAGGGCAAGGCTGAGGTCAGCGGTGAACTGGTGATCATGAACTGGGAGCCCGCTGCATTGGGAGGGTTGTTTTGAAATGTCTGTTTTCAACTGTGGATTCAACCGGTCGATGCAACAGATTGGCTGAATCGTTCAGCGAGCGTTTCGTAGTTTAGTGTTTTCCGAGGGCGACTGTTTAGCTGCCTTGCCACTTCATTGAGCGTGGCCGAACAACTCGGCATGCACGTGTTTATGTTGCAACACAGGCTGGCCGAGGAAGGGCGAAGCTTCGATGAAGTGGTCGAGACGCTACGCCGCGAGCGTGCCGACCACTATCTGGCGGAGATACACATGCCTATGTCCCAAGTTACCGGTCTTCTCGGTTACAGCGAACAAAGTGTGTTCAATCGCGCTTGTCGGCGCCGGTTTTCCTTGTCACCGGGCGCCAGGCGTCGCCAGTTGCTCGAATGAAATCGGTTATGTCCCCCGCCTTTCAACTGCCTTGCGGTACCACTCGGGCATCATTACCTGAACCCTCGATATAAACATTCATGCCTTTACTCAGAGACGGATTGATAGGCTGGATCACCGATACCAGCACGCCACTTTTGACCCGCACGATGATCTGTTGTGCCTCGATGGGTTGGTCGTACTTTTTCTTCTCTGCGTAATTGCCGCCAACAGCTCCGGCGAGCGCGCCTGCTACCATGGCGACATCGCGCCCAGTGCCGCTACCGATCAGGCTGCCAATACCGAGTCCGCCAAGGCCACCGAGTACGGCGCCTACGCCGCTGTCGTGATTGGTCTGCATTTGCGTCAGTGATATCTGCTCGATCTTCCCTGAGCGAATTGCGGTTTCACCGGCACCGCCATCGGTTGATCCTACGGCGGAGCAGGCACTGATCAGTACAGTTGCCAACGTAATCGTAAGCCAGGACAAGATAGCTTTCATTGTTGCGCACCTCATTATTGATATTTGATGGCAATGCCTTTGAGTTTGCGTCCCTGGATCGTATTTATGTCACGGCTCCATAGCGGCCCTGACACATACGCGGCCACGGGCTGGATCTGGTCGTAAACCACGACTACCGCGTCTGCACCAAGCGTCGCAGCTTGCTCACGCAGTTTCTCTTCGACTTGAGTGATGGGTGGCGCCGGGTCAATGCTGGCGTCGATCAGGATTTCACCTAGCCGCACAAAAGGTCGGGTGGGTGCTAGGCGCATGATCTGCACTTCGCTGGCCAGGGTTGGCGCGGGGTGTTCAACCCCGACGTACGCGGTCGTCTGCGCATCCACCGTCGCGCAGGCAGCCAGCGCGAGCACACTGGCGATGAGCGCCGCAGTGAGCAGCGGCCTCGGCAATCTTGAAATTAGAAACCATGAACAGGCCCACATGGCAGCAGTCCTCTTTTTGACGATTATTCAACTGCCAACCTGGGTTGGCAGTTGAAACAGGGCTCAACTGCGGATGAACGCCCAGAGATCAGCATTCAATTTATCGATCGCGGCCTTGAAGTCTTGCGTGGTGATTTTCTGACTCTCGTTCGACAGCTGGCTGCCGAATACTTTGCGCACCACTTTGGCCACAGTTTGATTGGTTCTTACGTCGATGAACTCTGCCTCGATGAACAGGTTGGTGTCCTGGTCCCGGTGACCGGTGGCGGCTTGTGTGGCCCCGACCACAGCCGCGATCGGCACCACTTCATACCACTTCATGCCTTCGTTGGAGGCACTCACTCCGGTGATTGCTGCACGCAGGATCAGGGGTCTTGACCCGGCCGGCGCTGTGCTCGCTGTCGACACCACCCGGTATTTCTGGCCCAGCACACCTTTGGCCTTGCTGGTCATGTAGCTCTGCAATTCGTCCAGCGTCTGCTGGTTGACCCGCTCGTCAGGCTTGGGCGCCGGATACAGCTCCAGCTTGTTGAAGACCACCGTGTCATACGCATTCGGGCTCCATGACGGGCTGATCCAGCGCATGGCTTTCTCGCCACTGGTGGTCGTCACTTCTTCCAGATTGTTGTAGTTGGACAGGAAGCCTGAATACTGGTCTTTTTCGGTGACTTGCGAGGTGCAACCGCTGAGCATCAAGCCGGCCAGTGCAGCGCCGATGAGCAGGTTTCGGGACAGGTTCATAGTGGTGAGTGCTCCATAGACTAAGTCGTGTTTTTCCGTGGTAACGCTTCAAAAGCGCCAGGTCATGTTGCCTGTCAGGGCTTGAATCCAGGCGTTGTCGAACTCACCGGAGACTTGATTGCCCGAGATCGACTTGGTCTGTTCCACCGGCATGTCGCCGAGCCAGACCATGGCCCAGCTGACGTTGACGTCGGTGTCTTTGTTCAGAGCATAGGTGGCTCCCGTCGCAATGCGCCAGGATTCGCCCATGGGCACGATCACGCTGCGGTTGCTATCGGAGACGGCGCTGCTGTCGTAGGCCACGCCGACGTTCCACAACCACTGCTCGGTGGCCTGGTATTGCGCGCCAAGGGAAAGGTGCCAGGTGTCCTTGAAGCCGGCGTCGACTGTTGTCGATTGCGCACCCAGTGCCGTGGTGTCGACCTGTACCCCGATGTCGCCGAACTCGGACCAGTCCTGCCAGTTGGCCGAGGCGAGCAACGCCCATTGCCGGTCCAGTTGCTGGAAAAGGCTCAGGGTGACGGTTTGCGGCACCTTCATGTCCAGTTCGGTTTCGGTGTTGTTGACGCGCTCGAGCAGGCGGCCGTCGCCCTTGACGTCCAGCCGGTCCTTGAAGTCCAGCTCGACCTGGCTGGTGTAGGTCAGACCGATGCGCGTGCCGGGTTGCGGGGCGTAGATCACGCCCACGTTGGCGCCATAGCCCCAGGTGTTGTCCCGGTACTTGTATTGGCCGTCAGAGCGGTCAGTGAAGCCGAAAGGGGAGCGGTCGATGGCGGTGTCTGCCTTTAACATGCCGTACATGGCCTTGATGCCCAGGCCGACCGACCACTGCTCATTGAAGCGATAAGCCACGCTCGGTACCAGCGACAGGCCGAGCAGGCTGGAGTTCTGCGCAAAGTAGCGGCCGGACCAGTCGTTGTCGTAATTGACCGCCAGGCCGAAGTCGCCGTACTGACCGAACCCGACGCTCCAGTGCTCGTCGAGTTCATGGCTGATGAAGAAGCTGCCACCGGGAATCGGATCGAGGGCGTTGCCACTGCCGCTGCCCGGGGTGTTGGTGCCGGAGTCGCGGTCGAAGCTCAGGTCGCCGTACAGAACCTGCAAGCCGGCGGTGATTTGCGTGCCTGGCAGATAGCTCATGCCCGCGGGGTTGCTGGCGATGGTCGAGGGGCCTTGGGCACGGGCGGCGGCACCGGCGTTGGCCAGACCGGCGTTATCGGTGCCGATTTCATAGAGCATGATGCCGCCGGCCCAGACTTGCTGGCAGCACAGCGCGAGGAGTGTAAAAGTTGGCAGGGCAGCTGTTCTGGTTGGCATGGTTAACCCCGGTACTATCCATTTTTGAATCAACGTAGCGGACGCACACTTATCCATGGTGTAACTCCAGGTACTTCACGCGTCCCCTCAAGTCGAATTGATACTAGTCAATAAAACTGAACTAAGCTCTTCGGGGCCGCTGCGTATCGAGGCGGTCCAACCGGAGTGGCAGTGCACATTCTCGATATCGAGAAGGAGCTACTGATGAGCAAAGTCCTTCACCTTATGCCTGTTATGGCCCTGGCGATTCTTTGGCCTAACATCGGTCGAACTGCCGACAGCCAGGCCGAGCTGGCCAAACAATCATTGAATCCGGTGGCCGCGCTCTACAGCGTGCCCATTCAGTACAACTGGAACCAGAAACTCGGCCCCAGTGGCGAGGGCTACCAAAGCGTCACCAATATCCAGCCGGTGCTGCCCTTTACCCTCAATGACGAGTGGAACCTTATTTCCCGAACCATCCTGCCAGTCATCGATCAACACGGTTTGGTACCGGGTGGGCAGGCGGACAAGTCCGGGGTCGGTGATGTGACCCAGAGCTTCTTTTTTTCACCCAAACACCCGACCGCGAGCGGTTGGATTTGGGGGGCTGGACCGGTAATCCTGGTGCCAACCGGCAGTGATGAGCTATTGAGCGGTGAACAATGGGGGGCGGGTCCTACCGTGGTTGCTCTTAAACAAAGTAACGGCTGGACCCGCGGTATTCTGGCCAATCACATCTGGTCGCTGGACAACAGCCCGCCTGACGACAAGGACAAAATCAACCAGACTTTTCTGCAACCGTTCTTCAGCTACACCACCCATACCTATACCACCTTCGGTATCAACACCGAGTCCACCTACGACTGGCAGACCCGCGAATGGTCGGTGCCAATCAACCTGTTCGTCACCCAGCTGTTCAAAGTGGGTCATCAACCCATGAGCTTGCAAGTTGGCCCGCGGTATTGGGCTGACAGCCCGAAAGATGGCGCGCAAGGCTGGGGATTTCGGGTGGCGTATACGCTGTTGTTTCCTAAGTGATTCCAGCCCCGCTGAAGCATCTGCTGGTATCACGAATGGTGGTTGCTCGCAAACGTCAAAACGGCGAAGTGGCGACCCCTGATGAGGTCGCCATGTTTCGCCTGTTTGCTCAGTTACCCGCTGGCATCGGCAGGTTGATACCTTCTTTTTTCAGGACGTCACGCACGTACTGGAATTTCTGGTATTGCGACAGTTCGATTGGCCCGTCATAACCCATGCTTTGCAGTTTGCGTGGTGGGTAATCCACGTAGGTTTTCATCAGCTTGATGATTGCGCCCGTGATCGGCACCATCGTCCAGGTACGCTCGGTAAAGTTGTTCATGAAGAGGTCATAACGTTCCTGCGGGTCTTGCCACAAGTCAAAGACTTGCGGCACGGTGGCCACATATTTTTCTGCGCCTTTCCATCCCAGGTTGGAGTCGACAGCCAGACCGCCGGTTTGTGCACCATCATCGCCGCGCAGGTTGAACACGGCTTTGTAGTTTCCAACTCGGGCCGCACCCGGGGATAATTCGTTCTCGGTAAAGTAGAACCACTCCTTACGTGGAGACGGGCCATTGCCGGTGAGCACTGGAGTCATGTCGTAACTATCGAAGATGATCGGCTGCCCCTCGCGGTCTTTCTCCGGCAGCTTCACCCCAGCAACAGCGGCGAAGGTCGCCATCAAATCCAGGCCACCGAGCATCTCGTGATTTTTTGTGTCCGGCTTGATCTTGTCTGGCCAGACGGCAATGGCCGGTACCCGGTTACCCCCCTCACGCACAGTACCTTTGGTTCCCCTGAACGGCGTGTAGCCGGCATCCGGGTAAACATCCTGCCAGGCTCCATTGTCAGTTGTGTAAACCACCAGAGTGTTCTTATCCAGCCCGAGCGCCTTGAGCTTGTCCATGATGCGGCCGATGTGGGTATCGAGTTCGACGACAGAGTCGGCGTACTTGGACTTGGACATGGACTTATGAACGAACTCCGGGGCCGGCATGTTCGGCTGGTGGACCTTCATGAAGTTGACGTTGATGAAAAACGGCTTGTCCGATTTGGCTGCCGTGTCGAGAAACTCCAGGGCGGCTTTTTCGACGTAGTTGTCAAAGAACGGAATGCCGACCACGCCGGGTTTGCCATCTACCACAGGCGTGTCCACGTACTGGCCATTGACCTTGAATTCTTCGACCGGTTTTTCACCCGCCTTGCCGGACAATGCGCCCTTGGTCACCCGTTGAAACATCGCGCGGGTTTCCGGGTCCATGTCCGGGAACCACGTCGGATCCGCATAGGTGTAGGCATTGAGGTGATACAAGCCGACGTATTTCATCACGTCATAACCTTGCGCATTGGGCAGTGCATAATCGGCTTCGCCCAAATGCCATTTCCCGGTGAAGTAGGTGTCATAGCCGCCGGTTTTCAACACTGAGGCCAATGTCCACTCGGCTGCAGGCAAGCCGCCGCCCTGGCCCTGGAAGGCCACGGTGGTCATGCCGCTACGATTGGGGATGCGCCCGGTTTGCATGGCCGCCCGACCAGGTGTGCAGCTGGGTTGGGCATAAAACGAGTAAAAAGTGACCCCTTCTGCCGCCAGCTCATCGATGCTGGGCGTCGGCATGCCTCGACCGACCCCACCGCCGTAAGGGCCCAAGTCGCCATAGCCGGTATCGTCGGAGACGATAAACAGAATATTGGTCTTTTCCGTTTGAGCCGCGTGGGCTACTCCGTTCAAAGACAAAAGCGCAGCAAACACTATAGATAGTTTGAAACGATCCGTTAGCTGTTCCATATCAGGATTCCTCGTTGTTTCATGGTGCTGGCAACCGGGTGATGAGTGCACATCAATGTTGACCCTTCGTGCATTGACCACCGAGCAATTAGCCTAGGTACTGCGTACAGAATCATTTCCCCCCTGTTGCATGACCGTGCACGGATTAAGGCGCAGGAAGGAGTCTAGTGCCGATTTTGCAAGTGGGCGGGGCGACTGCAGTGTTTTTCCGGTGTATGTAACACCCGGATTACAACCGGATAAACACCCACTTGAATACGCTAAACACAATCGCTATATACGACGCGACTCGACTCAAAATGACTACGGGTGGTTCATCGAGTCACGTGTGCAATATCGCCGCAGAAAATATCGGCGCTGCCATCCTCGGGTGAAGTACGCACGACAACCGAGTATTTGCCGGAAAGCAGGTCTGGCAAAGTTATCGGCGCGCTCCTGTAAAAGGTCCATCCACCGCTGCCTGCATTGGGTTCAGTGTTGACCTTATCGTTCATTGCGAACGCGGCTGGCCCGGGTTGCTGGCAACTACCTTTGTTGATGAAGGTGTAGATGCGCGGCGGCAAGATGGTTCCGTTTGGAACGCCGGTTATGTAGAAATCAAAATTGGTTTGATTGCCTTCGCCAGTCAAGGTGGTCGTGGCTGTATGACCAAGGTTCCTCTGAGTCGCTGCCAAAGGAAGATTCATTGACTGGTGTGTTGAACTGGAGCAGCCGAAGAGAGTTGCTGTGATCAAAAGCGTCGACAGGGGGAGACAGGGTTTCATTGCCAACCTCCAATAATGGAAGAAGTGCGGTAGGGGGGACTATTGGGTATAGCTCAATAACGTCGCATTGCGTTCCTGGAGATCTATTTTTTATAGCCCCTTGAATCCCTTGATCCTACGGTTTATCAATCAGACTTCGTGATTTCGTGTGCTCACACGCTTGAGCACCTGCAAGTAAGTGGGGGGTTGCGGCACGAAACCGCGCTGTCGCAAAAGTGCATGCAATTCAGGCAGCCGGAAGTAGGGCACTGACGCCATCAGATGATGCTCAATATGAAAATTTACCCGAATCGGCGCCACGCAAGCACGGGCGATCCAGCCGGCCTGTGTGGTTCGGGTACTGCGCAGTACGTCCGGGCTTGATTCCAGGCAGGCATGCTCCGCCATAGAACGAATGCGAATGAACAGCGGAAATGGAGTGATATAGGCCAGCACCCAAACGCCATACAACCAGGCATCTCCACTGATCCAGAACGCTGCCAAGAGCAAACCGTTGGTAAGCAACATGCCGCGGGCGTTTTTTAAGAAAGTCCGCGGGTAGTCCCACCAGCGACGACCTTCTTGCGCAAGGCGGCGGATATCGCTGGTCAGCGACCACTGCAATACGCCGGCATCCATCAACAAGCGGCCCACCAAAAACTTGAGGCCGGTAACACCCGAAAGGTCACGCAAACACTTACGCATCAATGAGCGGCGAGTCGTGGGTAACCCCGCCACCAGGCAGAGATCGGGATCGTCGACCGTAGAGGTTTTGGCGTGATGGGTCAGATGGTACGGGCGGTACTTGCGCAGTTCGTTCCAAATGGGCCGGGCGCACAACCAATCGACCAGAACCTCATTGCACCACTTGTTCTTGAACAACGTACCGTGCGCTGCGTCGTGCTGCAAAATGCCAAAGCACAGTTGGCGTCCGGCAATGATGACGACACCCACGATCAGCGCTAGGCTGAATCCCCACCACGGCAAAAATTCGCGCGCCCAGGCCAGACCGATAAAGGTTAAAGCCAGCACTCCCCAGGTCGAACACACCGCCCAAGTGCCCCAGGCGTCTGAGCGCTCGCTAAAGGACTTGATTTCATCGCGGCTGAGAATATCGCTGATCTTGGTTTTGTTATGCATGGTTATCCTCGACATCAAAGGCCTTAACCGGCCTGGGTGATGAGTCAGTTGAGTCTTTAAGGCTGTTGCAAAAACGTGCGCCAGATCTGGTGACCGTGGTCCACGAAACGTTTGGTACAGACAAAGAATTCGTTGCGCAGCGCCACATTGACCAAGGGTTCTGGCAGTAGCGGATCGAAGACGATCTGGCGAATGGCTTCGCGGCCGAGGATGAATGATTCGCGTGCGGCCGCATCGAGCTTCAGCTGCTCGGCGCGCAGTGCCCAGCTCTCCAGCTGCTGACAAGTGCGGCGATAACTGTCGTTAAGCAAATCACCGTTCCATTGGTCCTGTATGCGCTGTGCCTGCGCTTCTTCGAAACCCGTTGCCTGGAAAACCAACGCGGCCGGCTCCAGGCCGAGTTCGATCAAGCGTCGACGCAAAGCCTCGGTATCGGGCCCGATATTGTTCGGGCGCACGTACAAGTCCTTGTCCAGTTCCGCGAAGCCCACCATGTGCAGCGCCCGTTCGCGCTGACGCAAAACGTTGCGGTCACTACGTCCCAAAGCGTTGCACACGACCATCAAATAACTGCCGTCCCACGCCCGCAGATGTTGCTCCACGCTGCGCCACTCAAACAATTGCGACGAGATATCCTTGGCCTGCGGTCCCAACTGATAGCTCCCGCGCCCCACACCTTCGAGCAATGCTTCAATAGTGAGGCGTGCTAGGGTCACCCGAACGTTGTTTTCACTGATTCCGAATAGCTCACAGGCGACGATGGCTTCTCTGACCTGCAAGGGAGCGCCGTCCTTGGCCACCAAGAGTTCGAGCACCAGGCTTTTTACGCAAGGTTTCATGATCTTCCCAAGTCATTACACATATGGCCGGGAATCTATCGCAGTCAGTAATATTACACAATCTGTAGATTGATGTATTTTTAAGTAATGAATCCGGTCAGTTCACTCACTGCCCACCCGGGCCAGGATGCGCTCACGCCGACAAATTTCTGCTTCCACAGTTCGCACCTCCTGCATGTAAACCTCTACCGCGGGTGGCAGTGAGCGCTCTTTCAGGTAGATGAAGCCATAACGGGTACGCAGTGCGAGGTCGTGGACCGGCAACGGCACGATTGTTCCTGTGCCAATTTCCTGCTCAAACGTCGATAAATTGCCTAACGCCAGGGCATTGCTGTTCTCGACGAATTTGACGATTTGCATGGGCACGTCTATTTCGATCGCCGGTACAAAATCACCCGTCAAGGGATCGTAGGCGCCGGCACAGCCTAACGTTGCCGGAAGCAAATGGGTCGCCAGCCGCAGCGGAATGCGCGAGGCCACCCACGGGTAATCGAGGGTTTGCGCCAGCGTTGGTGAACGTTTTTGTGATAGCAGTGGATGACCGGGGCGGCAAAACAGGCGGCCCACATGCTCACCCAGCAACTCACAGGTGAACTCTTCCCGGCCTTGCAAGGTGCTGATTTCGGCGATCCCCAGATCCACTGCACCGGTGGCGACCTGATGAGCGACTTCGCGCCAGCCGGCAACATGAGCAGTGACCTTGATCTGCGGATGCCGGGCATGCAAACGCGCGATGCTGGCGTATCCGCTGGTGATGCTTGGATAGGGACCCAAGGCAACTTTCAGTGCGCCAATATCGCCTCCCGCCAGCAAGGCGATGTCGCGCCGCAAATCTTCTTCGGCCACTAACAGGCGCTGGCTTTTTTCCCGCAGCAACTGACCAAACGCCGTCAGTATGACCCCGTCTGTGCGTCGATCAAACAGCGTGACGCCCAGTTCGCTCTCCAGCAACTGGATGCTTTTGCTCAGCGCCGGCTGGGAAATCCCCAACGCTTTGGCCGCTCGACCAAAGTGTGCATGTTCAATCAGTGCCAGAAACTGACGTAGGCGACGCGGCGTCATCTCATAACCTTTATGTTATCGAAAGTGGCTATAACGGAATTTTTCGTAATGAAATGAATATGCTATTCATGGCCAGGCGGGTCAAGGTGACGCGTACCCAATAAATACAATCGAGCGCAAATTTCCGCATTGACGCTCATGGCCCTCTGGCGCAGGAACCCCTCATGCACAACAAGACCCTTCATCTGGCATTGGCAATCACCCTTGGGAGCGGCATCAGCCCTATGCTCTTTGCTGCCGTAAACGGCGCAAGTCCTGATCCGGCCGCGACACAAAATTCGCACTTCGACAGCAAGGGCAAACCGCCTTCGTCCTACACGATCGAAGCGCAGAATGCTGTACGCCAGTCACTTCCGTTCGCGGACAAACGCGACTTTGAAGAAGCCAGGAAAGGCTTCATCGCTGCACCGTCATACAACAAGATCATGGCCGAGGCCGGGAATGTCGCCTGGAACATGGGGAGCTATGACTTCCTGCTCGACGAGAAGGACTTCGACAGCATCAATCCGTCCTTGCAGCGCCAGGCGATACTCAACATGGCCTTCGGCCTGTATGAGGTCGTTCCGGGAAAGATTTACCAAGTGCGTGGGTTTGACCTGGCCAATATCACATTCATCAAGGGTGATACGGGCTGGATCGTGTTCGACACCCTGATGTCGAAGGAAACTGCCAAGGCAGCCCTGGATTTCATCAATGAAAAACTCGGCAAGCGCCCGGTCGTGGCGATAGTGATCTCTCACTCCCATGCTGACCATTTCGGTGGTGTCCGCGGTCTGGTCGATGAAGCCGATGTGCGCAGCGGCAAGATCCCGCTCATCGCACCAACCGGTTTCATGGAGCATGCCGTGGCTGAAAACGTCTACGCCGGCAACGCCATGACCCGACGCGCCTTCTTCCAATACGGTGTGATGTTGCCGCACAGTCCCTATGGCCATGTCGACATGGCCATCGGAAAAAATGCCTCCATTGGCAACATGGGCCTGATCGAACCCAATCGCTACATCGCGAAAGATTTTGAAACCCTGACCATCGACGGCGTGGAAATGGAGTTTCAGAGCACTCCCGGCACCGAAGCCCCTGCGGAGATGAACACGTGGTTCCCGCAATTCAAAGCCTTCTGGGCAGCCGAAAACATCATCGGCACCATCCACAATATTTACACCTTGCGCGGTGCCCTGGTCCGAGATCCGCTGGTCTGGTCGAAGAACATCAACAACGCCTTGTATCGCTACGGACAACAGGCCGATGTCATGTTCGCTTCCCACAGCTGGCCACGCTGGGGCAATGAGCGAATTCAAGACGTCATGCGCGCGCAACGCGATGCCTATGCCAACCTGAACAACGCCGTACTACACGCCGCCAACCAGGGCGTCACCATCAACGAGATTCAAAACGTCTACAAGTTGCCCGAAAGCCTGAAAAACAACTGGGCAACCCATAGCTACCATGGCTCCGAAGAGCACAACAGCCGCGCCGTGATCAACCGCTACCTGGGTTACTGGGATGCCAACCCCGCGACGCTGATGCCGTTGTCGCCGAAAGATTCGGCACCGTTGTACGTGGAAATGATGGGGGGCGCGGAGAAGATCATAGCCAAGGGCAAATCTCTGTTCGATCAGGGCAAATACCGCGAAGCCTATGAAGTTCTTAATAAACTGGTGTACGCCGAACCCCAGAACACCCAGGCCAAGGATCTACTCGCGGACGTCTACGAGCAGGTTGGCTATCAGAAGGAAAGTGCCGGCGTGCGCAACAGTTTTCTCACGGCGGCATACGAATTACGCCATGGCATGCCCAAGGGAGTGCCGCCAAAACCCACCGGGCCAGACATGATCCGCGCCATGAGCACCGAGTTGTGGCTGGAATACCTCGGCATCGCCCTGGACGGCAGTAAAGTCGCGGATCAACACTTGGTTCTGAATCTCAAGACGCCCGACAACGGTGAGCAGTTTGTGGTTGAGTTGAGCAATTCAACGCTGACCACCATCAAGGGCCAGCAAGCGAAAAAGGCTGACCTGACCATCACCCTTGACCGGTCGGATCTTGAAGGCGTGATGGCAAGGAAAACCAGCTTCGCTCAACTGGTCGCGGCGGGCAAAGCCACCTTCGAAGGCGACCACAAACCTTTCGAACAGTTGATGGCCGCCATTACCCCGTTTACCCCTACCTTTGAACTGCTGCCCGGTACCCAGCAGTAATTCATCAGGGTCGGGTTTTGCCCTGTTTCAGGCTGAGGCTACCTTGCGCACCCTAGGACATAGGGTGCGCAAGGTGCCAAAAGCTTTCGCAGCGGGTCTGTTGTCAGCTGCATATCACTCGAATGCGAAAATCTTCTTCCAGTCCTTTTTCATGCTGATTACAGTCCAACCTTCACTTGTCGCCTGATTATATAACGCGTCGGTAAAGGTGCCCACCTTGGTATCCGGTAGTCCTTGCGCAGGACCATAGGCGTACTCACGTTCGGCGTCGTCATGCAGGACCAGCATCGCCAGGCGCGCACCCTTGCCGGTCTTGGCGTACTCCAGCATTTGCCTGTCACCGGTGGAATTGCCGAAGGCTGCATTGGGTTGTCGGCCGACCAGTAGGTAAATGTTCTCAGGCTTGCCGGCATCGTTGTCGTTGAGCAGTATCTTGGGTTGCTTGATCAGCTGCGGCTTGCCGCTTTTGTCGTAGCCATACTCGGTAGTCCCGGCACTGCCGACGACCTGTTCGGGAGGTACACCATAGACCTCTTCGGAATAGGCGCGAACGAAATCCTGTCCACCACCGGTGACGATGTACGTTCTGTACCCATTGTCACGCAGGTACTGCATGACTTCTTTCATTGGCTGGTACGTCAACTCGGTAAAGGGGCGCTTCCAGCGAGGGTCTTTGGCTTTGGTCAGCCAGGCGTGGACTTCCTGCTTGAACTCGTCCGTGGGCATGCCGCTCAGGGTGACCATGGCAATTTTCAGATAGTCATCGAGGGTCAGTTTCGCCATGGCGGCATGATCTCCCGACAGCACTGTCTTGAACGGTTCGACCTGAGCCAGCTCAGGTTTCGCGTCGACTGCGGCAGGCACGCGACTCAGACAATAGAACAATTGACCATAGGCAGGGTGCTCGACCCACAACGTGCCGTCCTGATCGAACGTCGCGATGCGCTCGGCTGGCGCCACGAATTGAGTACCACCTTCCTTGGTGGTCGCCTTGACGAATTCAACGATGGCTTGCTTGGCTGGCCCCTCATTCCAGGACGCTAAAGGGTCGGCAGCGAACACCGCCGTCGAAGCTATCAGGCTCAGTCCAAATACGGTCAGGGGCCAGCCATAGCGTCGCCTCACGTGGGAGCATGGCCGGTTCGTGAAGACTGCGAAGTTCCAGGTACGCTGCACCAAGATCATGAATTTCATGATGTCTACCTATGTAGGGTTTGGTAAGTCGTTGGTGGTTACTTGGCTGCTCACTCAGGCGATGACTACAGCAGTCAGTGGGAGTCCAGTGTAGATGTTTTGGTAGTACCAGCAGTTTCTGCAATCGTTTGGAGGGTTGCTCAAAGGCGACGCAGGGGGAGGGAGTAAAAACGTGGTGAGTTCTGGAACACGTCCATAATAGTTATGGAACACCTCGCAAGCCGAGGTTCACAGCTCAAACCCCAGAAACGACAAAGCCCTGAAAAATCAGGGCTTTGTCGGTACAAATATGGCGGAGGCGATGGGATTCGAACTCATGGACCTGTTACAGTCGACGGTTTTCAAGACCGTTGCCTTAAACCACTCGGCCACACCTCCGTTTGCGTTGCGGGCGCCATAATACCTGAATGAAACACACTGTCAAACTCTCTGCATAGCTTGTTACAGAGCGTCTGTTATGATCTTTGCGACTGAACGTTTCAAACCAACAGGAGTGTCGCCATGCGCGAACAGGATTACGCAGTTAATAACAGCGTGCAGGCTGAGCAGCTAGAGGTTAGCCGCGTCCTGCGCAACACATACGGCTTGCTCGCCCTGACCCTGGCTTTCAGCGGTGTGACAGCCTACGTTGCCCAGCAGATGCATGTTGGCTACCCGAACATTTTCGTGGTGCTGATCGGCTTCTACGGTCTTTTCTTCCTCACCAACAAACTCCGTGATTCGGCCTGGGGCTTGGTGTCGGCATTTGCCCTGACCGGTTTCATGGGTTTCCTGCTTGGCCCGATCCTCAACCGTTACCTGGGTATGCAGGGCGGCGCTGAAGTGGTCAGCTCGGCTTTCGCGATGACGGCGCTGGTGTTCGGCGGTCTGTCGGCGTATGTGCTGATTACCCGCAAGGACATGAGCTTCCTCGGCGGTTTCATCACGGCAGGCTTCTTCGTGCTGCTGGGTGCGACGCTGGCGAGCCTGTTCTTCCAGATCAGCGGCCTGCAACTGGCGATCAGCGCAGGTTTCGTGCTGTTCTCCTCGGTCTGCATTCTGTTCCAGACCAGCGCCATCATTCATGGCGGCGAGCGTAACTACATCATGGCCACCATCAGCCTGTATGTATCGATCTACAACCTGTTCGTCAGCTTGTTGCAGCTGTTCGGCATCATGAGCCGCGATGACTGATCCTCGGCCTTGAACTAAAAAACCCGCTCAGGCGGGTTTTTTATTACCACAAATCCAGGCTTACTCTGTAATGACGATGCTGCCGTCGGCTTGCTGGCGGTAGATGGTGTAGGGCAACAGCAGTGTGTCCATCGCCCCGGACACGACCACGTCGAGCAGCACGATAGCGGGGGCGGGACCATGTACCTGCGCATCCCGGCCGTCTTCGAGGGGCGCGTTCAGGTAGCAGAAGTCGTAGGTCACGCCGCTGTAGATTCGCGGTACCGCGCCGCAGTAACTCTTTTGTTCCTTGAGACTTTTCGAGGCCACTTCGTCACTGCGCACAACCGTCTGAATCGTGCCGCAACCCGCCAACATCGTAGCCACCAGTAGTATTGCCTGAGTTTTCATGCCGTCAATCCTTCGCCGGAAACCCTCAATCTACTTCAGTCTGAAACAAATATCACTCACGCCATGGGCGGCAACCGGCGCTTGACCGGGGTTTTCTTGACGATCGCCGTATTGGTTTCAGCGTGGGTGTTGAGTCGGTCGAGCAGGGTGTCCAGCTGTTCCATCGAGCGCACATGCAGGCGCGCGATGAAACAGTCGTCGCCGGTGACCTTGTCGCACTCGGTGAATTCGGGAATGGCCATGATTTGCCGCTCCACTTCCTGCAATTGCCCCGGCAACGGGCGAATACGCACGATGGCCTGGAGTTGATAGCCGAAGCATTTCGGGTCGATTTCAACGGTGTAGCCCTTGAGCACGCCTCGCTCTTCCAGGCGGCGCAGACGCTCGGCAACACTGGGGGAAGACAGGCCGCTGATTTGCGCCAGGGCCTTGAGCGAGCGTCGCGAGTCCTCCATCAGCGCCGTGATCAGCAGTTGGTCGATGTCATCGGTCATGGCGAAACCCTCTGTTAGGCATTTTTCCAAAAAAGCCTTGATAAAAAAGGCAGATCAAGAGTTTAGCCTGCTTTTTGCTCTGGAGTAGCCCCTGGGTGCATTGGCATACTTTGGCCACAAACACAGGAGTCTGATTATGGACAAAACCCTACGCCGCGGTTCGTTCGAAATGACGGCCGCCATGCTGATCTCCGGCACCATCGGCTGGTTCGTGCTGGTGTCCGGGCAACCGGTGCTGGATGTGGTGTTCTGGCGCTGCCTGTTCGGAGCTGGCACCTTGTTGCTCATTTGCGCGGCTTTCGGCTTTCTGCGCCCCGGCATTCTGACCCGCACCACGTTCCTGCTCGCAGTGCTCAGCGGTGTGGCGATCGTCGGCAACTGGGTGCTGTTGTTCGCGTCCTATTCCCGGGCGTCGATTGCCATCGGCACCGCCGTCTATAACGTCCAGCCGTTCATGCTGGTCGGGCTGGCGGCGTTGTTCCTCAACGAAAAGATTACCGCGCAGAAACTGACCTGGCTGGGCGTTTCGTTTCTCGGGATGTTGGCGATTGTCAGTGCCCATGGCAGCCAGGGCGAAAGCGGCAGCGATTACCTGATGGGCATTGCCTTGGCGTTAGGCGCGGCGTTTCTCTACGCAATTGCCGCGTTGATCATCAAGCGCCTGACTGGAACCCCACCGCATTTGATCGCGCTGATCCAGGTCAGCACAGGTGTGCTGTTGCTCGCGCCCTTCGCGAATCTTTCGGTGCTGCCGCAGGCGCCAAGCGCGTGGGCCAGCCTGGTGACGCTGGGTATGGTGCACACCGGCGTGATGTATGTGTTGTTGTACGGCGCGATTCAAAAACTGCCGACGGCGTTGACGGGCGCGCTGTCCTTCATCTACCCGATCGCGGCGATTTTCGTGGACTGGTTTGCCTTCGGTCATCGCCTGGAGCCACTGCAATGGATTGGAGTCGCGGCGATTCTGTTGGCCGCTGCCGGCATGCAACAAGGCTGGTCGCTGAAGTTTCGGCGCACGGTGACGCCTTGAGTACCAACCAGGGGCGTCAGATGTTCCAGCGCGGCGCGCTCTTGGCCAAGCGCTGGCGCATCTCCCCGACGTTGGCGGCCAGTTGCCGGGTCAGCAAACGATACCCGTCCAGCGCGTTGTAGACCGGCGCATCAAGGCTGACAAGCGGCACATCCACGGGGCGATTGAGCCGCTGGGCGGCGCCTGATTTCAACGCCCGGGCCATGCCGATCAATTGCACGCGAATCTGTCGATGCTCGGCTTTCAATGCCGTTTGCATCAGCGACATCGCCTCGAGGTCATTGGCATCCGGTCGGGTATTGCCGAGGATTTCCAGGGTGCTGACGCACATGCGCAGGTTGCGCTGAAGGGCATCGAGTTCGGTCATGGAAATCTTCACTTCCTTGGACACCGAGGGCATCAGTGAACGAAGTTGCACCATCGCCGCGTTCAGGCGAGTCATGAGCTTGAGGTGTTCGTCGGCGGTGATGGCCTGGCCGTCAATGATGCGCCCGTAGACTTTCGCGCAATCACGCAGCGCATCGGCCAGGTTGTAGCGCCAGGAATAAACCGCGTACAGCGGCAGGGCAAAGGAAAACGCCAGGGCCAGGGCAATGCCGATCAGGATATCCACCCCGCGCCACAAGCCATCGGTGACCGGGTTGTCGCCGTGCCCCGCGACGATGAACACGGTAATCGCCGACAGCAGCGCCGTGTAACCACCCTTGCCGATGGCGTGATACGAGAAAAACCCGCAGACCACCGACATCGCGAAATAGGTCAGCCAGGGCATCCCCAGCCAGGCCTGTTGTGCCACCAACACCAGGCCGACACCGGCGCCGATCAAGGTACCAATGGCGCGCTCGGCGGCTTTCTTGCCGATGTTGCCGTGGTGCTGCAAGCCGCCTATCACCACCAGCATGGTCACCGACGCCCACTCACCGTGGGGCAGATTGATGCCGGTGGTCAGCAGGATCGTCGCCAGCAACCCGAGCGACACCCGCACCGCATGGATCACCCGGGCATGGCGGTAGCGCCGGTACGGGTCCAGTAACGGACGCAGCAATCGGCGCAACAGCGGTGGCAATCGTTGGGCTCTGGATGTACTCAGGCTGGCTCTCCTCAGAAGATGTAGTCGGTGGTCAGGAAGCTCGAACTGCGGCCGCTGATGATCTCGCTGATCAGGTCTTTGTTGGTCTCCTGGAACTTGGTCGCCACCAGGGTGCGGATCGAAAACACCCGCAGTGCGTCATGGACCGACAAGGTGCCTTCGGCCGAGTTCTTGCGACCATTGAAGGGATAGGTGTCCGGGCCGCGCTGGCACTGGGCATTGAGGTTGATGCGCCCGACCTGATTGGCGAAGGTGTCCACCAGCCGGCCAACCGCCACCGGGTTGGTGCCGAAGATGCTCAATTGCTGGCCGAAGTCCGACTCCAGCACGTAGTCGATCACGGTATCCAGATGACGGTAGGGCACGATGGGGATGACGGGGCCGAACTGTTCTTCCTGATAAACCCGCATCTGCGGCGTGACCGGGTACAGCACCGCCGGGTAGAAGAATGACGCACGAGCCTCGCCACCGTTGGGGTTGACTACCTTGGCGCCTTTGCTTTCGGCATCCGCCACCAGTGCATGCAGATAGTCGACCTTGCCCGATTCCGGCAGCGGTGTCAGGGCTACGCCACTTTCCCAGGGCATGCCGGGTTTGAGGTTGGCGAGCCTGGCATTGAATTTGTCGATGAAGGACTCGACCACGTCTTCGTGGACAAACAGGATCTTCAGAGCGGTGCAGCGCTGGCCGTTGAATGACAGCGAACCGGTCACCGCTTCACTGACCGCGTTGTCCAGATCCACTTCCGGCAGGACGATGCCCGGGTTTTTCGCATCCAGGCCCAGCGCCGCGCGCAAGCGGTGGGGTCTCGGATGGAGTTTTTTCAGGTCACTGGCGGCCTTGTTGGTGCCAATGAAGGCAAAGATGTCGATCTTGCCGCTGGCCATCAGCGCACTGACCGTCTCGCGGCCGCTGCCATAGATGACGTTGATCACCCCGGTCGGAAAGCTGTCGCGGAAGGCTTCCAGCAGCGGGCGAATCAGCAGCACGCCGAGCTTGGCCGGCTTGAACACCACGGTGTTGCCCATGATCAGCGCCGGGATCAGCGTGGTGAAGGTTTCGTTCAACGGATAGTTGTAAGGCCCCATGCACAGGGCCACGCCCATCGGCACGCGACGGATCTGGCCGAGGGTGTCCTGTTCCAGTTCGAAACGGCTGGAGCGGCGATCGAGCTCCTTCAGGGCGTTGATGGTGTCGACGATGTAGTCGCAGGTGCGGTCGAACTCCTTTTCCGAGTCCTTGAGGTTCTTGCCGATTTCCCACATCAGCAACTTGACCACGGCGTCGCGCTGCTCGCGCATGCGCCCGAGGAAGGTTTCGACGTGCTGGATGCGTTCGGCCACGCGCATGGTCGGCCACAGGCCCTGGCCACGGTCGTAGGCACGGACCGCTGCGTCCAGAGCGGTCAAGGCGGTGTCGGCATCCAGCAGCGGTGTGCTGCCGAGGATCACCTGTTCATCGCCATTCGGGCCTGCCAGGTATACCGGGCTGCGGACCAGGGCCAACGGCCCGTTCCAGGTTCTGAGTTGGCCATCGACCAGGTACTCGCGCTGCTCGGTCTGGCCGTCAAGGCGGTACTTTTCCGGGATCTCGGCGGGGCTAGGGAACAGGTTCTGGAGAATATTGGCTGTGGTCATGTCGCTACCCCTCTGGATTGGCTGATGCACTGGTGAATCGTTTTAGCAGACCTCAGCAACGCTTGTCATGACTCATCTCAGGGTTTTGCCGAACAGCATGATGTCCGGGGACTTGTCGGTGCCTTGCGTCATGGCCTCAGAAGCGCCCCTTGTTGGCCCCCAATGCCCTCAACCTGCCCGCGCGGGGTGCCTTAATGTTGACTCTCCTTGATCACAACAAAAAAGTGCACCCGGCTGGCCGGGCAGCCATTGAGAGGACAGCCATGCGGGCAAGCCGATTAACTGAAAAGCCTAGCCTTTGTTTGGCCTTGGTGGGCTGTGTCTTAGCGGCGTTGCTTGCAGGGTGCGGCAAAGAGCCGAACAACCCGCCGACCCGCAGCGAAGCAGGTGCCGCGAGACCCGCCGACGCGGAACTCGCGCAGGTCTACGACAACAGCTGCAAGCTTTGCCATGCCAATCCGGCGGCCGGGGCGCCGCTGACCGGCGATATCAAGGCCTGGCAACCACGGGTATTACAGGGCGCCGACACGCTGCTCGATCACGCGATCAACGGTTACAACGGCATGCCGCCGATGGGGATGTGCATGCAGTGTTCGCAAGAACAGTTCCTGGCGCTGATTGCCTTTATGTCCGGCCAGCAAATCCAATAACAAGAACGGCAGGGTGCGATTCATGACGATGGACCTGACACGGCGTCAGTTGTTGCAACGTGCGAGCGTCATTGGCGCCTTTACCGCGCTCGGCTCAACGCCGGCACTGGCCGAGCTGCTGCGCGCGCCACGCCTGATTCCCTGGCGCAACTGGTCGGGAGGCCAGAGTTGCCTGCCGGCGGCGCGGTTGGCGCCCAAGAGCCTGGATGAGTTGACGCAAGTGGTGCGCCAGGCCCCCGGCAAGATTCGTCCGGTGGGCTCGGCGCATTCCTTCAGTGCGCTGGTGCCCACCGACGGCACCTTGCTGTCGCTGAGCTATTTCACGGGTTTGCTCGATCACGATGCGAAAACCCTGCAAGCCGAGTTCGCCGCCGGCACGCCGATGTCACGTATGGGCACGCCGCTCAAGGACATCGGCCAGGCCCTGCAAAACATGGCTGATATCGATTACCAGACCCTTGCCGGCGCGATCTCGACCTCGACCCACGGCACCGGCAAAGACTTTCAATCGTATTCGGCGCATGTCTGCGGCTTGCAGTTGGTGGCCGCCAACGGCGACGTGCTGGACTGCGATGCCAGCCGCCATCCTGAAGTGTTCAGTGCCGCGAGGGTGTCCTTGGGCGCGTTGGGCGTGGCCACCAGGGTACGCCTGCAAAACCGCCCGGCGTATCGATTGCGGGAGCGCCAATGGATCGCTAAAACCGAAGAGTTACTGGAAGACCTGGACAAGAACACCCGGGAAAACCAGCACTGGGAAATGCTCGTGGTGACCCATTCCGACTACGCCTTGTCGATCGCCCTGAACGAAACCGGCGACCCGGCTACACCACCGGTCCCGGCGGATGAGGAGGGCGGCAACGAGTTTGTCACGCTGATCGAGAAGCTCGACAAATACGCCAGCGACTTCCCGGGCCTGCGTCGCACGATGCTCAACAACTTGCGCCACCTGGCCAGTTTCGATGACCGGGTGGGTGACTCGTTCGACATCTATGCCAACGTGCGCACGGTACGTTTCAATGAAATGGAATACTCCGTGCCGGCCGAATACGGCCCAGCCTGTTTGCGCGAGATCCTCAAACTGATCCAGGACAAGGACCTGCGCACCTGGTTTCCGATCGAGTACCGTTACGTCAAGGCCGACGACATTCCCCTGAGCATGTTCGAAGGTCGCGACAGCTGTTCGATCTCGGTCCACCAGCATTACCAGATGGATCATCACAACTTCTTCGCCGCCATCGAGCCGATTTTCTGGAAGTACAACGGCCGCCCGCACTGGGGCAAGTTGCACACGCTGAATGCGAAAAACCTGCAGCCGCTGTACCCGCGCTGGCAGGAATTCATCCAGGTGCGGCAGGCGCTCGACCCCAGCGGCAAATTTCTCAACGCGCACTTGTCATCCATTCTGGGGGTGAGCTGATGGCCGTCAATCGCCGCAATTTCTTGCTCGGCACCGCCGGTGTCGGCGCCTTGTTGGTGGGTGTCGGGGCGTGGCTGCGGCCGGGTGACCGAGGCGCGCCGTACAGCGATTACTTCCTTGCGCTGAACCGCGAACTCAAGGACCACGGCCCGATGCGACCGGTGATGCTGATCGACCTTGATTGGCTGGATCACAACATCGATGTGGTGATGCAATCGGTCAAGCGCGCCGGCAAGCACCTGCGCCTGGTGGAAAAGTCACTGCCGGCACCGGGGCTTCTGGCCTACATCGCCCAGCGCGCCGGTACGCAACGGCTGATGTCGTTTCACCAACCGTTTCTCAATCATGACGCGGTGCAGTTTGCCGAGGCCGACATTCTGCTGGGCAAGCCGCTACCGGTGCGTTCGGCCGAGTTGTTCTATCAGTCGCACAAGGGACCTTTCGACCCTTCGAAGCAATTGCAATGGTTACTCGATACGCCGCAACGCTTGCAGCAATACCTCGCCCTGGCTCAAGGGCTGGGCACGCGAATACGGGTGAACATCGAACTGGATGTCGGGCTGCATCGCGGTGGCGTCAGCGACCTTGGCGTACTCGGGCAGATGCTGGCGCTGATCAGCCAGCACCCGCAGCACCTGGAATTCGCCGGGTACATGGGCTACGACCCGTTCGTGGGCATGGGCGTGCCGGGGATCCTGGGCTCGCCCGAGGAGCTGTTCGCCAAGGTAATGGTGGTTTACAACCGCTGCGTCGATTTCACCCGTCAGCAATACCCCGGTCTGTGGCGCGAAGGGCTGACCCTCAATACGGCCGGCAGCCCGAGCTATCGGATGCATGAACACGAACAGCTCAGCAGCGAAGTGTCGGTGGGGACGGGGCTGCTCAAGCCCACTCATTATGATTTGCCATCACTGGCGGAGCATGTGCCGGCCGCTTTTATCGCCACGCCGGTGCTGAAAAGCACCGGGGCTGTAAACATCCCGGCGCTGGATGGCAAGTCCAGGCTGTTTTCCTGGTGGGACACCAATCAGCGCGAGACGTATTTCATCTATGGCGGTAACTGGATGGCGGAGTTCGAATCGCCAGCGGGGTTGCAGAGCAATGGCGTGTATGGCCGCAGCTCGAACCAGGAAATGGTCAATGGTTCGGCGGCGGTGGGGCTGACGGTGGAGGACCAGGTGTTCTTGCGGCCTGCCCAGACGGAGTCGGTGTTGTTGCAGTTCGGGGATTTGCTGGCGGTTCGGGGTGGGCGGATTGTGGATAGCTGGCCTGTGTATTCCTGAAGTTTTTCAGTGTTTGTTCCGCCGTCATCGCGAGCAAGCTCGCTCCCACAATTTGGAATGCATTTCCCAGTTGGAATGCATCCCCCCCTGTGGGAGCGAGCTTGCTCGCGATGGCGTCAGTTCAGTCAAAACGCATACGGAATGCTGACCTTGGCCCAAAGCATTTCCCCTTCAGGCCGGTTTTCCACGTCGAACTCCTTGGCCCAGCGAATCTCCGCGCTGGCGTATTCGAGAAAGGTCCAGTGCAGTGCCGGACCAATGGCAAACACCTGGCCGCGTACCCCGTCGTTCACGTCCTGGCCATTGAACTGCACGGTGTGGCCGAACTGTTTGTCGTCGGTGGTTTGCTTGAGGTAGTAGCCGTTCAACCCGAGCATCAGGTCGTCGGTGATCTTGAAACTGGCGGAATAATCGAAGTGGAAAATCTGCCCCGACTTGTAGTCGGTGTCCTTGTTTTTCTCGTTGAAACTGTAGGTGGTCTTCATCGACACCTCGGTTCTGTCCGTCGGCAGCCAGGTGAAGGAGAACAACGGTTTGTAGGTGTAGAAGTTGTTGCTGGTGTTGGCCAGGCGGTCAACGCTGTACTCGCCGGTCGGCACGGTGATTTCGATGGCGGCGCCGAGGGTCAGGTTTGGACCCATGTCCCAGAGGATGATCGGCGCGACCGTGGTGTCGCCCATGCCTTCGCGGGTGTCCTGCAAGCCGAACACCGAGACTTCCTGCTTGAGCCAGGGCTGCGCGATGTAGCCGGCCAGCCGGCCGCCAAACACGCGCACCGGGCTGAGGTAATCCAGGCGCGGAATGACCGCCGTGGACTCGATCTCGACGTTCGGCACCTTGCCGCCGAGCGAGCTGATATTGAGCTTCGTGGCTTTGTAGTGGTTGTAGTAGAGGTTGAACGCAACCATGTTGTCCGGAAGGCTGTCGGACGAAAGCGGCAACACGAAAAAGCCGTCGGTGCCGGTGCCGATGTTGTCCACGCCAGTCTCGGTGGCCAGTGCCGGTTGCAGGGCGCAGACGCCGGCCAGGCCAATGACCATCAGGGGGAATGTCGTGCGGGTCGGGATCATGGGTGTACTCATTATTATTGTTGTCGGGCTGTCCGGCATCCATACGAGGGCCGCAACATAGAAATAAGCTGTCTGTGCCCTGCAAGGCAGGGTATTGGCGGCCATTTAGGGGGACTTCTGCGGACAGTCTTTGAGCCCTGTGCTAACTTCCTTCGACATAACCGGTTACAAAAATAAGAATGCAGCTCGACCCGGAATGTATAGCCCCATGCAAATGAAAGTGATCGATCCCACCTTTGAACTGGCGCTGGTGTCGCCGTTCCTCCTGCACACCCTGGCCGAAGTCGCCGAGCAAAAAGGCATCCACCCCGAGAGCCTGTGCCGAGGGTTGGGCTTTGACTTTGAAGACCTTCAGGACCCCGCGCAGCGTATTTCCTATCGCCAGGCCGTGGCCATGATTCAACGCGCGCTCAAGGCCTTGCCCAATCAGGGGCTGGGCTTGTGGGTCGGCGCGCAGAATGTGCTCGGCACGCTGGGGTTGTTGGGGCATGTGTTGTCGCTGTGCAAGACCCTGCGCGATGCCTTCGAACTGGGCATTCGCCATCAACACACCTCTGGCGGCATTGTCGTGTCGAGTGTGGAGGAGGCGGGGGATCGGGTGTTTATCGACGTTGAATGCCGCTTGCCGTTCGCCGACGTGCAGTTGTTCGCGGTCGAGGAGTTTTTCGCCAGCCTGCTGGTGTACGGCCGGGCGCTGGTCGGGGCGGATTTCAAGCCGACGGCCGTGGAGTTCGTGCATGCCGCGCCGGACTATCTCGGCGAATATTCGCGCCTGCTGGGGCCGGACGTGCGTTTCGGTTGCCTGCAAAACCGCATGGTGATCGATGCGTATTGGCTGGACGTTCAGTTGCCCAATCACCATTCCCTGGCCCTGCGTCAGGCCGTGAAATTGCTCGAACTGGAAGCCGCGCAGGTGCACCGGAAAATGGATCTGATCCAGGCGGTGGAACGGGCGATTGCCCGGGACCTGACCGAGGGCAGCCACATCGAGAAAATCGCCGGCGACCTGAACATGAGCAGCCGCACCTTGCGCCGCCGTCTCACCGAACATGCGCTGACGTTCGAAACGCTGCTGGAACAAGTGCGCCAGGCCCGCACCATGAGCCTGCTGGCCAACCCGGACATGTCCATCGAACGCATCACCGAGGAAGTCGGCTACAGCGACGTGCGCAGCTTTCGCCGAGCTTTCAGGCGCTGGACCGGCAAGAGCCCGAGTGCGTTCCGCAACGAAAGCCCCGGCGTGGTTTGATCTTCTGTGGCGAGGGGGCTTCTGTGGCGAGGGGGCTTGCCCCCGTTGGGTTGCGAAGCAGCCCCAAAACCTGGCGACTCGGTATGACTGAAAATGTAGGGGAGCGCTACGCGCTCCAACGGGGGCAAGCCCCCTCGCCACAGAAGCCCCCTTTGCCACAGGTTCCTGGCCTCTGACGGCACACAAACCCTCGTACTCCGGTTAAACTCCATGCTCTTTTTCAAGGAGTTCATATGAGTCATTACCAGCCGGGCATTCTCGCCACCCCCGTTCCGCCTCAAGCTCGCCATATGTTCTTCGCCCTCGAATCCGTTGCGGCACTGCCGGCCGCGCTCGACAACTTGATGCAACTGGTGGACGGGAAATCGGCTGTCGTCGGCTTCGGCGAGTCCCTGGTCAAGGCGCTGGATGGGCAGATCGAAGGCCTGCGCACTTTCCCGGCACTGACTGGCGTCGGCGTCGACAATCCGTCGACCCAACACGCGCTCTGGTGCTGGCTGCACGGTGAAGACCGTGGCGAATTGCTCAACCGCAGCAACGCCATCTCGGCGGCACTGGCCCCGGCGTTGCGCCTGGTGCAGATGAACGAAACCTTCCGCCACATGACCGGCCATGACCTGACCGGCTACGAAGATGGCACCGAGAACCCCCACGACGCAGCCGCCGTGACCGCCGCCCTGGTGGGTGAGGGCGCGGACGGCACGGTGGGTGGCAGCTTCGCCGCGATCCAGCAGTGGCAGCATGACTTGAAAGGTTTCCATGGGCTGTCGGCGGATGAAAAAGACAACATCATGGGTCGCCGCTTGAGCGATAACGAAGAGATCGACGACGCGCCGGTTTCCGCCCACGTCAAACGCACCGCCCAGGAAAGCTTTGCGCCTGAAGCCTTCGTGGTGCGCCGCTCGATGCCGTGGATCGAAGGTGACCGTGCTGGCCTGATGTTCCTGGCCTTCGGTTTTTCCCTCGACGCCTTCGAAGCCCAACTGCGCCGCATGAGTGGCCTGGAAGACGGCATCACCGACGGTCTGTACCGCATCAGCCGTCCGATCACCGGTGGCTACTACTGGTGCCCGCCGCTCAAGGACGGTCGACTGGACCTGCGCGCATTGCGCATCGGCTGAATAGCAAGGAGTGCCTATGAACCTGGTGCGCTGGGGCATGATCGGTTGCGGCAGTGTCGCTGAGCGCAAAAGCGGGCCGGCCCTCTACAAGGCGCCCGGATCGGCGTTGGTCGCGGTGATGGGCCGGCGCCTGGAAGCCGTCACCGACTACGCCACGCGCCATGGCATCGCTCGGGTCTACACCGATGCGCAGGCGCTGATCAACGATCCCGAGGTCGACGCGGTGTACATCGCCACGCCGCCCGACAGCCATCACGCCTATGCTTTGCAGGTGGCCGCGGCCGGCAAGCATTGCTGCGTGGAAAAACCGATGGCGCTGAATGCCGGACAAAGCCGTGAAATGCAGCAGGTGTTTGCCGATGCCGGGTTGCACCTGTTCGTGTCCTATTACCGACGTTCGCTGCCACGCTTCCGGCAAGTGCGGCAATGGCTGGAAGAGGGGCGGATCGGCGAGGTCCGGCACCTGAGCTGGACCCTCACCAAAGCCCCGTCGGCAGCGGACCGGAGCGGCACCGATAACTGGCGCACCGACCCGGCAATTGCCGGTGGAGGTTACTTCGCCGATCTGGCCAGCCATGGCCTGGACCTGTTTCAGTACCTGTTCGGCGATATCGTCGAAGTCGCCGGGTTCACCGCGCGGCAGGCCGGTTGGTACGCGGCCGAAGATGCCGTCAGCGCCACTTGGCGGTTTGCCAGCGGGGCACTGGGGATGGGCTGCTGGAACTTCGTTGCAGACCGTCGCGAAGACCGGGTCGAAGTGATTGGCAGCAAAGGCCGGATCACCTTTTCAGTGTTCGATGAACACCCGGTCGAACTGCACGCCGACGAGCATCTCAGCCTGAACATCGAGCATCACGCACATATCCAATGGCACCACGTATTGGGTATGAATGCGCATATTCGTGGCGAGACGCAGCACCCCGCCGTGGCCGAGCAGGCGCTGAAGACCGATTGGGTGATGGACCAGATTCTCAAGCGCCACTGATTTCTCAGATCACACACAATCCCCTGTAGGAGCGAGCCTGCTCGCGATGGTCGTCAACGATAACGCTGGAAGCCTGACACCCCACGGCGTTCTCGGGTTTATCGCGAGCAGGCTCGCTCCTACAGTTTTGGATTGCGTTGTGCATCTAACCTTATGCGCATTCGGTATTTCTCAACCCTGTCATAACTTATCTAAGATCACGTCATAACTCGTTATAACAAGTGATCTGCCATGACCGATAACGTTCTATCCCTGAGCAGCGTCCCGTTGCACACCCAGCTGCGAGATGTGCTGCGCGCCCGCATCCTCGACGGCGAATACCCGCAAGACAGCCAGATGCCTTCAGAAAGCGAGCTTGGTGCGTTGTTCAAGGTCAGCCGCATCACCGTGCGCCAGGCCTTGGGCGATCTGCAAAAGGAAGGGCTGATCTTCAAGATCCATGGCAAGGGCACTTTCGTCGCCAAGCCGAAAACTTTCCAGAACGTCAGCACCCTGCAAGGCCTGGCTGAGTCCATGACCGATCGCGGCTATGAGGTGATCAACCGCCTGCGCAGCTTCAAATTCATTGCCGCCGACAAGCTCGTGGCCGAGCGTTTGCAGGTCGCCGAAGGCGAGGTTGTGGCGCAGATCAAACGTGTGCGCCTGATCAATCGCGAGCCGGTTTCCCTGGAAATCACTTACCTGCCCAAGGCCATTGGCGAGCGCCTGGAAAAAGCCGACCTGGTCACCCGCGATATTTTCCTGATCCTGGAAAACGACTGCGGCTTGACCCTGGGGCACGCCGACCTGGCCATCGATGCGGTACTGGCCGACAGCGACCTGACCCACGCGCTGAACGTTGAACCTGGCTCGCCAATCATGCACATCGAACGCCTGACCCACGATGTCGACGGTCGGCCGCTGGACTTCGAACACCTTTACTACCGTGGCGATGCCTTCCAGTACCGCCTGCGGATCGACCGGGAAAAAGGGGAGCAGGCATGACCCGAAGCACTTTGGAGCAGGAATACGACATCGTCGTGATCGGCGGCGGCACCGCCGGCCCCATGGCGGCGATCAAGGCCAAGGAACGCAACCGCGACCTGCGGGTGTTGTTGATCGACAAGGCCAACGTCAAGCGCAGCGGCGCGATCAGCATGGGCATGGACGGCCTGAACAACGCGATCATTCCCGGCCACTCGACACCGGAGCAGTACACCAAGGAAATCACCATCGCCAACGACGGCATCGTCAATCAGGCCGCGGTGTACGCCTATGCCACCCACAGTTTCGAAACGATCGAACAACTGGACCGCTGGGGTGTGAAATTCGAGAAGGACGAAACCGGCGACTACGCGGTGAAGAAGGTCCACCACATGGGCGCTTATGTGTTGCCGATGCCGGAAGGGCACGACATCAAAAAAGTCCTGTACCGGCAGCTCAAGCGCGCGCGAGTGACCATTACCAATCGCCTGGTCTGCACCCGATTGCTGACGGATGAAGAGGGCGCGGTCAACGGCGTGATGGGCTTCGACTGCCGCACGGCGGACTTCCACGTGATCAAGGCCAAGGCCGTGATCCTCGCTTGCGGTGCCGCCGGACGCCTGGGGTTGCCGTCTTCGGGCTACCTCATGGGCACCTACGAAAACCCGACCAATGCCGGCGACGGCTACTCGATGGCCTACCACGCCGGGGCCGAACTGGCGAACCTGGAATGCTTCCAGATCAACCCGCTGATCAAGGACTACAACGGCCCGGCCTGCGCCTACGTGACCGGCCCCTTGGGCGGCTACACCGCCAACAACAAGGGCGAACGCTTCATCGAGTGCGACTACTGGAGCGGGCAGATGATGTGGGAGTTCCATCAGGAACTGGAAAGCGGCAATGGCCCGGTGTTCCTCAAGCTCGATCATCTGGCCGAGGAAACCATCCAGAACATCGAAGAGATCCTGCACAGCAACGAGCGTCCGAGTCGCGGCCAGTTCCACGCCAATCGCGGCACCGACTACCGCACGCAGATGGTCGAGATGCACATCTCGGAAATCGGTTTTTGCAGCGGGCATTCGGCGTCGGGGGTGTGGGTCAACGAGAAGGCCGAGACCTCGGTCAAGGGCTTGTACTCGGCTGGAGACATGGCTGCGGTGCCGCACAACTACATGCTCGGTGCGTTTACCTATGGGTGGTTCGCTGGCCAGAACGCGGCGGATTTTGTCGCCGGGCGTGAGTTTTCAGCGCTGGATGCCCAGCAGATCGAAACCGAAAAACAACGGGTCTACGCACCACTGGAGCGTGAGCACGGCCTGCCGCCAGCCCAGGTCGAATACAAGCTGCGGCGCTTGGTCAACGACTACCTGCAACCGCCGAAAGTGACGAAGAAGATGCAGATCGGCCTGCAACGCTTCAGCGACATCCAGCGTGATCTCGACCAGATCAAGGCGCACAACGCCCACGAGCTGATGCGCGCCATGGAAGTCAGCATGATCCGCGACTGCGCCGAAATGGCCGCCCGCGCTTCATTGTTCCGCGCCGAAAGCCGCTGGGGGCTTTACCACCATCGCGTCGATCACCCGCAACGCAACGACCGCGACTGGTTTTGCCATTGCCACCTGAAGAAAGACGAGAACGGTTTGATGAGCAGTTTCAAGAAAGCCGTCGAGCCTTACATCATCCCGCTCGATGCCGACGAGATGCAGGCCTACGACCGTCTGCGGGTCGGCGCGGATGCCGCCTGAGCATCACCCAAGAGAGACTGTGAAATGGCCTATCAAGCCCAGGAAATTTTCTTCCGTTCCAACGCCCCCGTCACCGTCGACGAGGACAAATGCATCGCCCACAAAGGCTGCACCGTGTGCGTCGACGTCTGCCCGATGGACCTGCTGGCGATCAACCCGGCCACGCAAAAGGCCTACATGGCGTTCGACGAATGCTGGTACTGCATGCCCTGTGAAAAGGACTGCCCGACGGGTGCGGTGAAAGTCGAAATCCCGTACCTGCTGCGCTGAAACACTGTCCCTGTGGGAGCGAGGCCAGTCGCAAGTCCTGCATACACCAGAAAAACCTGTGGGAGCGAGCTTGCTCGCGATGAGGCCCGCTCGAACAACCCAAAACGCCATCCGGCACCACCGGACGCCTGATTCAAGACACCCCTCGTTTCCCACCGCGCCCTGATCGTGGCGGAGACGAACATCCTATAAATGATTCGAGGGGAAACACTCATGATGTTGCGTGCAGCTTTGGCCGGTCTGGTACTGGCTTCATTCACCCTGTCGGCCTCGGCCGAAACCATCCGCATTGCCATCGGTACCCAGGACACCACCATCAACTGCGCCGCCGGCGGATTGTTGATTCGCGAACTTGGGCTGCTGGACAAATACCTGCCCCACGATGGCCCCTACAAGGACGCCCAATACGAGGTGCAGTGGAAAAACTTCACCAGCGGCGCCCCCCTGACCAACGAAATGGTGGCCGGCAAACTCGACTTCGGCGCCATGGCCGACTTCCCCGGCGCGTTCAACGGCGTGGCGTTCGAAACGGCGGGCAAGCACAGCCTGTTTATCAGCGTGCTGTCGGGCAGCATCAAGGGCAGTGGCAACGGCATCGTGGTGCCAAGCGCATCGGGTGTGCAGTCCCTGGCAGAGCTGAAGGGCAAGACCATTTCCGTGCCGTTCGCTTCCACCGCCCATGGCATGCTGCTGCGCGCCGTCGCGGCCCAGGGCTGGGATCCGCTCAAGGATGTGAACATCATCGCCCAGCCGCCGGAAGTCGCCGGCTCCGCATTGCAGGCCGGCAAGATCGATGCTCACGCTGACTTCGTGCCCTTCGCCGAACTGTTCCCCAGCCGCGGTTTCGCCCGCAAGATTTATGACGGTTCCCAGGCCAACGCGCCGACCTTCCACGGTGCGCTGGTCGATCAGGCCTATGCGAAAAAGTACCCGGAAATCGTCGTCGCTTACCTGCGGGCGAGTATCGAAGCCAACCAGCTGCTGGCGGCTGAGCCGGAGAAATACAGCGAGTTGATCGCCAAGGTCACCGGGGTCGATGCCGAGGTCAATTATCTGTTCCATGGCCCACTCGGTGTGCAGACCCGCGACCTGAGCTGGAAGCCGGAATACCGTCAGGCCGTGGGCACCGCCATCGATACCCTCAAGTTGTTGAAGAAGGCCGATCGCGGTCTGGATCTCAACACCTTCATTGACGACCAATACATCCGCGCCGCCTTCAAGGCCTCGAACCTGGACTACAGCGCGCAACTGGCCAGTTACGGGCAGGCGCCGCTCAAGGCTGTCGATGCCGCCAGCGGCCAAGCCATCACCGACTTCAGCCACGTGGCGGAAATCTGGGTGCGCGGCGAGCCGAAAGTCCGCCAGTACGCCTCGGCGCAAGCGGCGTTTGCCGCGCTGGCCAGCCTCAAGCAGGAAGGCCGGAGCATCCGCGCGGTGTACGCCCAGGCCAGTGACAGCGGGATCAAGCTGCTGGCGGATCAGGCGTGGTTTGCCACCGACGGGAAAGGGCAGCTGAGCGCGTTCCTGCTCAAAGGCCAGGCCCAACAGTTCGCCACGGCGCAGGGCGGCAAGGTCTTTGACTTTACCGATGCCACTGCCCAGGCCGTGGCTGTTCGCTAACAGCCGAAACACTACAGCCCCCTGTAGGAGCGAGCCCGCTCGCGAAAAACGTCCAGACAACGCGATCCGTCAGACAGCGCGCGTAATCGTTGGCGTTCTTCGCGAGCAAGCTCGCTCCTACAGGAGGTGGGTTGAGAGGAATAATTGTGTACCGATCATATTCACGCTGGATCCCCAGAGCCGCATCCTTGCTGCTCTGCCTGCTGTTCTGGCAACTCGCCGCCAGCTACCACTGGAACCTCGGCCTGGTGACCTTCGCCAACGTCCCGACACCCGTGGCGGTCATTGAAGCCGCCCTCGGCCTCGGCGACTCGGGCAAGCTCGCCCAGCACCTGGGCAGCAGCCTCGGCCGGGTGTTCGCCGGTTACCTCGCGGCGCTGATCATTGGTGTGGCCCTGGGCCTGGCCATCGGTCGCTCGAAATGGGCCGAAGATCTCTTGCTGCCGCCCCTGGAAGTGCTGCGCCCGATCCCGGCGGTGGCGTGGATTCCCCTGGCGATCCTGATGTTTCCCTCGTCGGAACTGTCGATGGTGTTCATCACCTTCACCGGCGCATTGTTCCCGATCCTGCTCAACACCGTGCACGGCGTCGAAGGCGTCGATCCACGGCTGATCGCCTCGGCGAAAAGCCTCGGGGCAGGGCGCCGGGCAATCCTGCTGGAGGTCGTTCTTCCGGGCGCTGCGCCTAGCATCATCACCGGCCTGGCCATCGGCATGGGCACCTCGTGGTTCTGCCTGGTGACGGCGGAAATGATCTCCGGCCAATTCGGCATCGGCTATTACACCTGGGAGTCCTACACCATCCAGAACTACGCCGACATCGTCGTCGGCATGTTGCTGATTGGCGTGCTCGGGATGGGCAGCAGCCTGTTGATCAAGCGTCTGGGCGGGCTTTTCACGCCTTGGCATCGACCACGAGGAAAAGCCTGATGAGCGTTTTTCAACACCTGGAAGGGCGTATCGACATTCGCGGGCTGTCAATCAGCCTGGGCGAGGGGGACGCGGCTTTCGAAGCGGTACAGGGCCTCGACTGCCAGATCGAGCCAGGGCAGTTCGTGTGCATTCTCGGGCCGTCCGGTTGCGGCAAGTCCACCTTGCTCGGCGCCCTGGCCGGCCACCTGCAACCGCGCACCGGCACGCTGAATGTCGATGGCGCAGCGGTGTCGGGCCCATCGCCCCAGCGCGGCATGGTGTTCCAGCAGCACACACTGTTTCCTTGGCGCACGGTGCGTGACAACGTCGCCTTCGGCCTGAAAATGCGTGGCGTCGGCAAGGCCGAACGGCACAAGGCGGCGGATGAAATCCTCGCCCTGGTGGGACTCGAAGGTTTTGCCGGGCGCTGGCCCGACCAGCTCTCCGGCGGCATGCAGCAACGGGTGGAAATCGCCCGGGTGCTGGTCAACCGTCCGCGCCTGTTGTTGATGGACGAACCCTTTGGCGCCCTCGATGCCCTGACCCGGTTGAACATGCAGGAACTGCTGCTGGACATCTGGACGCGCATCCGCACCACCGTGGTGTTTGTCACCCATGACATCGACGAAGCGCTGTTCCTCGCTGATCGCCTGTTGGTCATGAGCTCGCGCCCCGGGCGAATCATCGAAGACCTGCGCCTGGACTTCCCCAGGCCGCGCAGCACGGAACTGATGACCCGCCCTGAATTCTCGCACCTCAAGCGCCATTGCCTCGAACTCCTGCGCCACGAAGACGGTCGGCAACTGCCACGCTTGAATCCGCTCGGTCTTCCCCCTGAAAACAAACTGCCGCGATTTGCCCTATGACCTCACTATTCGATGTAACCGATAACGACGACATTCTTGCCCTGCAACCGCGCCTGACCGATGACGACCCCGGTGTACGCCGGATCGCGCTGATCGAACTGGCCGATCTCGAGGAGCCGGATGGCCTGCAGTGGTTGATCAATCGACTGGCCGAAGACCCGATTGCAGACGTTCGCGCCGAAGCCGCGCGGTTGCTGGAAGCCTGGGAGGATGAGCCCGTGGTCGAGGCGTTGTGCCAGGCGCTGACGGATCCATCCCCGGCGGTGCAGGCGGCCGCAGCGCAGAGCCTTAGCCTGCTCAAGAGTGAAGCGGCGGGCCGGGTCATTCTGCCGTGGACCGGGCATGCCGACAGCGGCGTACGCATCGCCGCGTTCAGGGCGTTGCGCGAGTTGCGTTGCCCCGATGCCGCCGATGCGGCTGCCCGGGCATTGGACGATGAAAGCGCCAGCGTGCGCCGCGAGGCGGTGGGCGTGCTCGGCTGGCTCAAGCAACTCGATGCCTTGCCGGCCCTGGCGCAGTTGGCCAGCGCTGACCCGGACACTGAAGTTCGGCGTGCCGCCACCGGGGCGTTGGGCCTGGCGTCTGACGCGCAGGTGCTGCCGGCCCTGCGCCAGGCCTTGCGCGACGCTGCCTGGCAAGTCCGCGAAGAAGCCGCCACCACCCTGGGCAAGGTCGGCCACCTAGACGCCGGCCCGGCCCTGATCGACGCCTTGGGCGACGATTACTGGCAAGTGCGTCTGCGCGCCACCCGCAGCCTCGGTCGCTTGCGTTATGGACCGGCGCTCGATGCGTTGATCGACACCCTCGGCCACCGCATCAGCAACCTGCGCAAGGAAGCCGCCCTGGCCCTCGGCGAATTGAACGACCCACGGGCCATAGCGGCATTGCAGGCCGCGCAGGACGACGGCGACCCGGAAGTGCGCAAGGCCGTGCGCATTGCCTTGAGTCAACTGCAATGAATCCGCTGGCGGTGGGTAATTCACGGAGCAGACAACAACTGCGCCTGAGTTGGCCGGATGGCCGCGAACAGTGGCTGGACCACGCCGAACTGCGCCGGCATTGCCCGTGTTCGCAGTGCCGGGCGTTTCGTATGCGGGGGCTGACGCCGATGGTTGATGGGCGGGTTCGGGTTATCGAATTGCACTCGCAGGGGTATGGACTGCAACTGGTCTTCAGCGATGGCCATGAGCGCGGGATTTATCCGTGGGCGTATCTTGCTGGACTTACCAACTGAATCGAATTCCATTCCTCATCGGGAGCTGTCGCGGTCTGTGGCAACTCCCCCGTGTGCGCATCCAGTTGCTTATGTTGCGAATAAAGGTTCAGTAACGGCTCGGATAAACGCATCGTCCACAGTCTTTACACCATACCGATGCATGAACTCACTACCATTGGTAAAGCGATTGAAGCGTTGCTGACTAATCATGTAAAAATAATCACAATGGTTAATTATCTCATCAACATTGTGCGAGGAAACAAGAATAGCGGTGCCTTCCCTAGCGGCACCATGAAGACATTGCCAAATATAGTGACGAAATTCTGGATCTACGCCGGCAGTAGGCTCGTCGAGAATCACGAAGTCTGCAGAAATTGAAAGAAGAGAGAGAGTAAAGAACCAGCGTGTCTCTCCGTAGCTGCATAACGATGATTTTTTGTTCCATATGTCTTGGTATCGGTCAACTATCGCAGGGCTCCACTCACTTAGTTTTTTTAAGGTTTTATCTTGTGTCATGGGCTCGTTTGATGACAGCGCAGTCACCATTTTAAAAATGTCACGCATGCGCAATGGTGGGGGAGTGGAAATGATTTGAGAAAGGTATAAAAAGTGCCTGAAATCGTTTTTTATTAAGCCGGACTTTGCTTTTTTAAGGTCACAAACGATATCGAAAAAAGTTGTTTTTCCAGATCCATTGGGCCCCAGAATGCCGACAATGTCGCCTTGAGCAACCTCAAGAGATGCCTGGGTCAAGAGGGGACTGTCTGTATAGGAGAAGTCAATTCTCTGCGCCGCGAATTTTTTCATCAGTATCGGCTCCATACGGGATTGATTCTTAGGTGTTTGAAGGTTTTGTGCAGTACTGAAATAAATAAAAGAATTATTGCAGTTGTAATGGATTTGTTGGGTTCAAGACCTTGTTCCATTATCTGGCTAGCAAGTGTTAGTGGGTTTGCGAGGTTCAAAGCGTCGGTAATGTGGTTTGATCTGCTGGCACTCATTACTCCGAGGATCAACATGCAGAACGAAAAAATGGAAAGCAAAGTGTTCGAGTTCTGAAAATTGATCGGTAGCAATGAGAATGCAGCCCCGAGAGCGCAAAACATCAAAAAACAGATGTAAAAGCGTAGTGCGATATTCAGCAGTTCATTCAGGTCGTAGTTTCCAAATGGAAACTTGGTCGTTAAGTAAAAGGTTGTGCAATAAGATATCGATATTAGCGAGTAGGCAATGAAGTGCGATAAAAGGAAAATCAGTTTTGATTCCTTGGAGTAAATAAATGATCGAGTGAATCCACTTTCCCTTCTTCCGATTATATAAAAGGCGAATCCGAATAATGCGACGCTTGAAGAGATGTAGGCATAAAACCATGCTGAAGTCGCAATGTAATTGCTGGAAAAATAATTTGGATCCTGTCTGGTTGTTGCAAAAAAATAGAACATCGCGCAAGGTGATATCATGATCCAAAAAAAGGCGATGGGTTCTTTTAATTGTTCTTTCATGAATATGGACGTTAGGGAAAAAACTCTGGGCACAATATTTTTAGTCATGGTTGATTTCTCTATGGGAATGGAACCATTGTTTCTTTTCTTTCGTTGTATATTTCGAAGCGAAAGGAGCTTGAATAGTCGTTGACTATGTTTATATTTTCCGAGTTGTTCATGTGCATGAACAGAGATGGTGAGGTGAATTTGCAGAATGTGTGGTTGGCTCCATCTATTTGAGTTGTTTTTATATAGAGGTATCCTTCGATATCCTTTTTTCTCAAACATTTAATCAGATTTTCAGTATCCAGTTTGCAGGGTGGATTTTTGTTGCGTGATGTATGTGGGTAGTAGTTTAATTGTGATGTGATTTCCTCGAATGTTTTATAGTGGTTGCACTTTGCGAAGTGGCGGATATAGGAGTCCTTAAGAGAGTCTGGGTTGCCGTGTAAAATGCTGAATAAATTCATGAATCGAAATGTTTGCCATAGCTCTAGAATAGACTTGTTCAATGCCTCTGCTCGAGTTTCTGAGTAAGACATTCCCGCGCAGTAGTGAACATTTCTATCAGGGTCATTGTTTCCGTAAACTGTTAGTAGGCAAACTCCTGGGAAATCATCATCAGAAATGTCAATTGTTAATAGTTGTCCTGATTTTGTCAGTGCGTTGAATAAGCCATATGAAGGGAGCGCTTTTATCGTAGTTGATATCTCGGCTGGTTTGATCGTTCCTATGCATTGTTTGGTTAGCCAGAAACGAGTGAGAAATTGGCGTTCTATTGATTCTTTAATAGAACCAAGAACGGCAAGTTCTGGATTCCAATGAAAGCTACATCCACAAGTGTCACGACCTGGGTAGATGTTGTCATCGTCGCTGTTGTGGTGGGTCAGAGAGATACATACAGTCGGAATTGAACAGCATGAAAAGTCAGAAATACGTATGGCGGAGTTCATGTTAAATTTGCGACTCGCCAGGTTAGCTAGGTTTATGTTTTTCGCAGCGGTTTGACTGAACGCTTTGATAAAATTTCCGACCTCTTTTGGCGTAAGACCACTCTCTAGGGTCGAAAAGCTGTCGGGTAATATTTCTAAATAGAAGTGACGTCTCTCGAAGTATTCGCCCAAGGCGGTTTTTATTGATGTTGAGCTTGTGCCAATTCCTGACCCTATAGAGTTCCATTGATCGCCAATCTCTGTGCAAAAAGGGAAGTCGAAAATACATGGGGGCTGGCACCACATTTCCGAAGGTAGTGAGGGATCATTGCTGTAACTTGAAATTTTCAATTTAGCCTCCTATCAAGTGTACGCATGCAGGAAAAAATAGAGTTGGATTTAATCCGATGGCCTTACACAGCATGTTGTCGGTGTACCCAGACCATTGACGGCTTTTGATATTTAAATGTTTGCATTGAAGATCAACTAGCATGTATATTGATCCGGTTTCCATTAGCGCTAATCTGTACCCGCGATAACGATATTTGAATAGCGCTTTTGGCATATACATCACATATATTATGGCTAAGCTGGGATTTCCAATTTTGCTTCCCGTGGGCAAAATGGCCTCTTTTATTAGACTGGTGTCGTAGCTTCCCTGTATTATTTCAAATTTTCTTGAGTGTGGTAGTAGGTGTAATATTTTTTCAGGGCATGGCCATGTATTTTTAGGTGATAGGGAGCAGCAGAATATCTCCACTGAATATAATGCTCCTGCACTAGGGTATCCTCTTTTATGAGTGTTTTCGCCAATTCTTAATAGTGGGCTGATTAATTGCTTTATCGACTCGAATGTTATGTCTCGATCGTCGAAAAAGTCGCATGATTGATTTCGATGTAAAGTGCTTGTAGGCTCTAGTGCTTCGAGTGTCACCCCTTTCGTAGTGATATCCATATCGGGATATAATTGCAGTTCGTTACCTGTTAGCTCTGAAAGTAGCTGTGGTGGAAGGTTGTGCAGTAAGGAAATGTTTTGAACGCAGTCATGGATTGTGAAGTTGCCTTTGTTGTGGAATTCCAGGGTGTCCTCGATGACTTTCTGATCGAGGAATTTCAGATAGTAATCATGTGGGATATTTTTCATATTTAGATCTCAGGCAGGTACAGGAATGCCAGTGAGGACTCAATTCTTCTGTAATCAGTCCGCTGTTTAAATCTACAGTCATTGATGCAAGAGAGTTGTCTTGGTATCTGAAGCCTTGATTATGCTCCGTATGGAGCTTGATTTTTTTTGTCAGAGCACCTAATGCAAGATTTCTCTGCAGCAAGCTTAAGTTTGGCGCAGGTATCGTAATGTTTCGGTCAACACAAAAGTTCAATAGGGCAGACCAGGAGTTTCGACTTTCGTTTATTTTTTCATAATTCAATTGCCTCTCTACAAGACAAAAATGGCAGGCATTTCCAATGTTTTGGATGTATGGTTGACTTATACGAAAAACATCTCCGCTTAAATACGCTATTGAGATGGCACTGCTCGGAGACGAGTCAGCTAAACAAAAGTACAGATCTTTAAGTTTTGAGTAGTTGTACTGCATGCAGATTATTTTAATTAGAAATGCATTGCCTCTGGCTCGGTCAATTAAGGAGTCTATATCGTTCACTATTTCGTGATCGAATTTTACCTCTTGATCAATGATTGCTTCGAATTCTTCTCGGTTGCTCCAGTCATGTGCTATCAATACTTTTTTGAAGTATATCTTCGATGGTTGAATTTTTAGTCCAATGGCGAAATTCAAGAATGTATAGGTTTCTTTTAGTGGTAATTTTTGGGTGGATACCACCCTGTCGAAAAGTTCTTTTGGTATTTTTTGTGATTGTTGTTTTTTTAGCTCTTGCAGTACGTTTAATAGTTTTTTTGAGTCGGTTTTTGATGCTCCATTGGCAGATATTATTAGTGATTCATTAGGTAGGCTTATGATGTCAAATTCTGAGAATATCAGTTGCATTTATCTCCTCCTAAAGGATCTTTCGCTTTGAAAGATCCTTTTAACTTTGGAAGTTAGCAGAGAGTTTTACTATCTGTTTCAACTACATACCTCTACAGCCACCGGTACCACCACCGCCAGTGCCTCCTGCACCGCCACAGCCACCATTTCCCCCACCACTACCACCGCTGCATCCGCCACCCCCACCACATCCACCGCTGCCCCCGCAACCTCCTGCACTTCCGGAGCCACCAGCGACTTGCGGATTGGGGCTTGATCCAACATCATTTCTAAAATTGAATAGCACTTTTCCAAGTTCGTTGTTTTTCATTTTTTTTTACTCGTTGTGTTTGCCACTTGATATTAAGTGGTGCTGCAAGGATTAGTTGATTTTACTGTTGGGTGCAAGCGAGAGAATTTTGTGTTGTAGGGGGATTCCTGCATGCTTTTAAGATGCGTCCTACATGATGTTAGGAATCTTAGTGGCTTGGTTTGGTTTTAGTGTGGATAGTCTCTAGTGTGGAACTGTGGAATTCCTTTTTGAATCTGTATTTTAGTTTTCGGCAAGCAGAAATGATCCTGCTATGTTGAGTAGAATGTTTCTGTAGGAATAAATGTGCGTTTTGTACTTTTTTTATTGATTTTTATTTTCTTCAGGTGCTTGTTTTTTTAGAAAGGCGACGAACGGTAGACCTTGTTTTTTGATCGTCCGTTTTGTTCGAGTAAGGAGCGCTGGGCTTTACGTCTGCGGGTTATCGAGTTGCACGCCAGGGCTATGGCCTGCAACTGGTCTTCAGCGATGGGCATGAACGGGGGATTTATCCGTGGGCCTATCTGGCTGAACCGGCCTCCTGTAGGAGCTGCCGCAGGCTGCGATCTTTTTGCTCTGGTCTCAAGGAAGATTACTTATGATCTCCATTGCCGATCGCTTATCACCTTATGCCGAAGCGCTGAGCGTCTCGTCTTTTCGCAAGTTGCTCATCGGCCAAAGTCTCTCGATGGCCGGCGACGCTATTTGTCTAGCCGCACTGCCAATAGCGCTTATCCGGACCGGCTACGGAGGAGAAGTATTCGGTTTTGTTATGGCGGCAGTCGGGGTAGGGAGCGTGATTGAACTGGTCAAGTAATCCCGGACACCGGTTACGGTGTTTATGCCGCTTTTTGCTCCATGGCTATTGGCGACAGATAGTTGTTGTAGCTGTGGA
>NZ_JBNDIV010000016.1:0-14616 GCF_050434585.1 Pseudomonas sp. 2725
GGTCACCGTGACGTTGGACAGCGGCAAGGTCATCACCATCGCCGAAGGCCAGAGCTCCGGCACCCTGCCGGTGACGGTCGGCAACGACGTCTACATCGGCGCGCCAACCGTTAGCGAATCCATCAAGACCGCCAGCGGCGGCAACCTTGAAGCCATCGGCACGGATAAGACTCCCGCGTCGACCAGCGTCAGTGACTTCCAGGACACCACCACTGTCAGCATCAGCGGCAGCACCTCGGTAACCGAAGGCCAGACCGCCAGTTACACCGTCAGCCTGACTCACCCGGCCCAGACCGAAGTGACGCTGAATATCGTCTACAGCGGTACCGCCGCCGACGGTTCTGACTTCACCGGTGTGTACACCGTGAAGATCCCGGCGGGTGTCAGCAGCGTGCCGTTCGACATTTCGACCATCGATGGCAAGATCACCGAAGGCACCGAAAACTTCGTGGTCAAGATCGACTCGGCCACCGGCGGCAACTTCGAGAACCTGGCGATCAGCGCGTCCAACGGCAGCGTCAGCACTTCGATTATCGACAACGATGCACCACCAGTACTGGACCTCGACGCCAACAACTCCAGTGGCGCCACCGGGGCCGACTACAAGGTGACGTTCACCGAAAACACTGCCGGCCCTGGCGTGTCGATCGGCGATACCGACCTGAGCATCGCCGACCCGGACAGCACCTTGCTGACCGGCGCGACCATCGTGCTGACCAATCGTCAGGACGGCGATGCGCTGAACCTGGGCAACAGCGTCAACGGCATCACCATCAATGCCAACAGCACCAATGGCACCGTCACGCTGACCTTGTCGGGTAGCGCAACGCTGGCCGACTACATGCAGCAGATCAAGAACATCACCTTCACCAACAACAGTGAAGATCCGAGCACAGTGCCGCGCATCATCACCGTGACGGTGACCGATGGCAGCAACTACTCAAACACCGCGACCACCACGGTCAACGTGGTGGCGGTCAATGACGCACCGGTCGCAGCACCGGTCAACGTCACCGGCACCGAAGACACGCCACTGATCCTCGGCTGGTCGACCTTCGGCGTCAGCGACGTCGACAGTCCGGCCACCAGCCAGGGCGTGAAAATCACCCAGCTGCCGGGCGAGGGTAAACTGCAGTACCTGGACGGCTCGACCTGGAAAGATGTCGCCGCCGACCAGACCTTCAGCAAAGCCGACATCGACGCTGGCAAACTGCGCTTCATGCCGGATGCCAACGAATCGGGCGTAGACGGATACGGCGGTACCAACCTGGGCAACAACCAGACCGACTACGCACAGATCAAGTTCCAGCCAACCGACGGCCAGGCGCTGGGCAACACCGGCACGATCAAGATCGACATCACCCCAGTGGCGGATACCCCGACCCTGAGCGTTGCCGACAACAGCGTGAGGTCCACCGGGCTGATCAAGGAAGTCTGGACCGGTCTGTCGGGCCTGGGCACCAGCGGCAACGGCGCGGACTCGACCACGCTGAAAAACGTGATCGACGCCGCTGGCACACCGAACTCCAAAGGCACCGTGACCAACGTGCAGTCCGACGGTAGCGTGACCGCCGGTACGGCGTCGAAAACCTCCGGCCTGATCTACCTCGAAGCCGGCAAGACCTATACCTTCAGCGGTGTTGGCGATGACAGCCTGCTGGTGACTATCGGAGGCAAGAACGTGGCTGCGATCACGTGGGGCGCGGGCGGCAACCTCAATGGTTCGTACACCCCGACCACCAGCGGCTACTACACCCTGGACATCTACCACCACAACCAGAGCGGCCCGGGCAGCTATGACGTCAACCTGTCGGTCAATGGCAGCACGCCGATCGACCTGAGCAGTGCCGGCGTACCGATTTACACTAGCGTGTCAGATCTGGTGAATGCCGGCGTGACCGTGTCCGACTTGCACGGCTCCAATGGCGAAGGCTACTACGACGGTTACAAACTCAACACCGGCGCCGAAGGCACCAGTGTGAAATTGTCCGCCATCACCACCGCGCTGACCGACACCGACGGCTCGGAAAGCCTGAGCCTGAAGATCAGCGGCATGCCGGTCGGCTCGATGCTCACCGACGGCGCGGGACATACCTTCACGGTCACCGCGACCAATGGCGAGGCCAACGTGACGGGCTGGAGCCTCGGCTCTCTGACTGTCACTCCACCACCGTACTACAACGGCCAGTTCAACCTGACCGTGACCTCGACCTCCACCGAGGCCCTGGGTGGTTCGGCCAGCAGCACTTCGCAGATTCCCGTGACTGTGTACCCGGCAGTCTACAACGCCGTCACCGCCACGGCGGCCGATGACACCATCACCGGCACCGACGGCAATGACATCATCGTCGCCGACATCGGCGGCCTGACCGTGGTGCCGGGCACCAACTACAACATCGCGTTCATGGTCGACAGCTCCGGCAGTATGAGTTCCTCGTCGATCAACTCGGCCAAGGACCAGCTGACGTCGGTGTTCAACACCCTCAAGCAAAGCCTGGGCAGCAACTCGGGTACGGTGAACATCTTCCTGGTGGACTTCGACACCCAGGTCAACAAGTCGGTATCGGTGAACCTCAAAGACCCGAATGCGCTGACTCAGTTGAAGGCGACTCTGGACTCGATGTCATCCGGCGGCGGCACCAACTACGAGGACGTGTTCAAAACCACGGCCAACTGGTTCCAGAGTGCGGACGCCGTGGCCAACATCGGGGCGAAAAACCTCACGTATTTCATTACTGACGGCAAGCCGACTTACTACCAGAGCGGCGAGTCGACCAACCCGACCCTGTATGGCAGCACAACACTCGATAGCCTGATCACCACCAGCAACTATCAGCTGGGCACAGCGATCAGCCTGTTCCCCGACAGCACGCACCAGATCGACATTACCGCCTCGGGCTATGTGACGGTCTGGACCAAGAGCAGCAACGGCAACAATGGCAATGGCAATGGCAACGGCAACGGCAACGGCAACGGAAACGGAAGTAGCTGGTCATCCAAGGACTTCGGCTATCTGCATGCCCAGGGTGACGGTACCTACGAGTTCTCGGGTCGTGACGGCGACGGCAACAGCACCGACGGGGACACCACCAGCAACTCCACCGGCAGCTTTACGTTGCTGAGCAACCTGTCGAATGTCGAGGCGATTGGCCTCAACAGCGGAGTGAGCCTCAACGACCTGAAGCCGTACGACTCGAATCAATCGCCACAAACCAACATTGATCCGAAGGACCTGGCCAACTCGATCATCGGCCACACTGAAGCGACGATGCCGGGTCACGATACCGTCAGCGGTGGCGACGGCAACGACCTTCTGTTCGGCGATCTGGTGAGCTTCAACGGCATTGCCGGCGAGGGTTACCAGGCAATGCAAGCCTTCGTGGCGCAGCAATCCGGTGTGGACGTCAGCAACGTCACCACCAGCAATGTGCACCAGTACATCACCGAGCATTACAACGCGTTCGATGTGTCCGGTGCCCATGACGGCAACGACACCCTGCTGGGCGGGGCGGGCAATGACATCCTGTTCGGTTTGGGCGGTAACGACACCCTCGACGGAGGCAAGGGCAATGACATCCTGCTCGGCGGCACCGGCAACGACACGCTGATGGGCGGACAGGGCAACGACATCCTGATCGGTGGTTCCGGTGGCGACACCTTCGTCTGGAAAGCGGGCGACACCGGCAGCGACGTGATCAAGGACTTCAAGGCCAGCGAAGGCGACCGCATCGACCTGCGCGATCTGCTGCAGGGCGAAACCGGCAGCACCATCGACAACTTCCTGAAGATCTCCACGGTCGATGGCGTGTCGTCGCTGCAAGTCAGCACAACCGGCCAGTTCAACTCGGGCAATGCGGCCGCCGCCACACCGGACGTGACGATCAAACTGGAAGGCAACAACTGGTCCAGCGCCAACCTGCACAACCTGATTGCCGGTAGCGACCCGACCATCAAGATCGATCACAACAACAGCTGATGCGTGATGACGGCCGCTCCCTATGGGGCGGCCGTCACGTTTGCATCCACTGCCCGGTGACGATTTCGTCGCTGCGCCACATACTGGTATGCAGTTGACCTATGCTGCTGACAGCATGACGCTGGTTCAATTCTGAGGGATGCTCAATGTTTTACGTGCAACGCGATGCGCAGGGCCTGTTGGTACGCGTGGAACCCGCCGCCTACGCTGAGGCCACGGAAACGCTGGCGGCCGACAATCATGAGATCCAGGCCTGGTTTGCCAACGCGGCTGTGGAAAACAGCCTCAAACAGCTCAAGCAAAGTGACCTGGAAATGATCCGGGTACTCGACGACTTGATTCAGGTGCTGACCCAGAAAGGCGTGATCCGCGTCACCGACCTGCCGACGGCAGCCCAGGCCAAGCTCATGGACCGGAACCAGGCCCGTGAAGCCTTGGGTGGCTTGAGCCAATTGATCGATGATGAGGAGACTGGGCTGATCTGACGGGCCCCGCGATTATTCCCACGCACGGCGTGGGAACGATCACATCAGGCCCAGGGTTTTGGCTCGCCGAACAACTGGCCCTGTACACCGTATAACCCCATCTCGCGAATCACCGACAACTCCCCTTCTGTCTCGACCCGCTCGGCAATCAGGGGCAAGTCAATGCTGTGCGCCGCTCGCTGGATCGCCTCGATGAACAGGCGTTTGTCACTCTCTAGATCAATCGACCGAATGTAGCTGCCATCGATTTTCAGGTACGCCAGACCCAACCGGGCCAGGTTGCCGATCATGCTGAAGCGGCCACCGAAACGTTGCAGGCTCAGGGAGAACCCCAGTTCGCGCAGGCGCCGGGTCAGTTGCTCCAGCACTGCCTGATCAGGCAGTTGCTCTTCGCCAATTTCCAGGGTCAGACGCGGGCCGAGGTTGGAATGCGAGCGCAGTATCTCGAAGATTTTGTTTTGCGCCTGCGGATCGGCCAGGGTAGCCGACGACAGGTTCAGCGCCAGCGATTCCTCATGCCCGCTCATTTGCTCCAATACCCGCTCGAGCATCAGCCGATCCAGACGTGCAGTCCAGCCGAAGCGCTCCAGCCAAGGCAGAAAACGCCCGGCGGGGATGGTCTGGCCGTGTTCGTCGAGCAGTCGCGACAACACTTTGTAATGCAGCACCAGTTGCGTGTCCTGGGCGGCCACGACCGGTTGGAAATACAGCTCGAAACGTTGCTGTGTCAGCGCCTGGTCGAGCATGAGGTGCCAGGCGTGGTGATCGTCGCCGACACTGGCCGCAAGGCTGTGCTCGATACAGGCCCAGTTTTGTTCGCCTTGGCCTTCGGCCTGCGCCAGTGCCTGATCGCCGAGGCTGAGCACGGCCTGCGGCGAGTCGCCGTGAGCAAAAGGCGCCAGGCCGATAGAGGCTACGGCAGCCACATCGGTGGCGCCGGTAGCGTGAAGACTGGCCAAGGCGCTGTCGAGGTTTTGTGCCAGTTGCAGCGCTTCTTCGCGCACCAGCCCCGGCGCCAGCACGGCAAATTCGCCACCGCGGATACGCGTGACCAAGTTCTGGGTTTCCGGGTATTTGGCGCACTCGCGAGACAGTTGTTCACCGACGGCCTTGAGCACGTCATCGGTGCGCTGGCCACCGAGACGCTGGTTGAGACCGGCCAGATCCTTGACCCGCAATAGCAGCAGGTAACCGGAACTGGCCTGCTCCGGGTTGCTCACCCGCGCATTCAGTTGCATCTCGAAATAACGCCGGTTGGCCAACCCGGTCAACGAGTCCTGATAGGACTCGACCCGCAATTTTTCACTGCGCTCCGCCTGCTCCTGAAACAGCGCCTTGAGCTTCTCGACCATCTGGTTCATGGCCTGCACTACCCGGCGAAGTTCGGGAGTGCGCGGCAGTTCTGGCAGGCTGAGGAATTCCCGCCGGGCGATAGCGTGGGATTGCTTGACCATGTAATCCAGCGGTCTCAATTGCTGACGCAGCAACAATGCGCCCAGTACCGCACTGACCGCGCCACATAGCAGCAACCAGCCCAGGCTGCCCAAAGCGCTTTGCCATAGCTTGGCCAGCGCGAACATCGGGTGGCTGACCACCTCGACCCGGGCAGCCTGCTCCCAGCCACGGCTGACGATCGCATCACCACCGGCGGGCTCCAGGCCGATCAGTTTGACGAACCAGTCCGGAACATTGTTGACCGCCGGAATGCCCATGCGCTCGACCAGGGTCTGATTGGTCTTCACATCGACCACGCGGATGCTCGCGTAGTAACCGCTGTCGAAAATCGAGCTGACCAGCAACTCGACCATCGCCGGGTCGTCGATGTTCGGTGTCAGGGACAGCGCCAGCGCCGTCGCGGCGTCCTGGGCATGGGAGCGCAACTGGTTGACGTACTGAGTACGCGAGCTCTCCAGACTGACCATGAAACTGCCGGTGAAGGCGACCACCAGGAACAGACAGATAGCAATCAACAGCTGTTTGAACAAAGACATCTGAGCACGTGCTCCTAGTTAGTCGTCTCGACCGGGAATCCTTCGGCCTGCATTTTTTTCAACACATCCTGCCAACGCGAAAGGCGTTTGGTATCGCCAACCTTTTTATTGCCCTTGGCACCCGGTAACCACATCCCTTCCGCGTTGAAAGAGTAGACCGGCAGCAAATCCTTTCGCTGGCTGGCCGGCTTGATTGCATCAATCAGGCTGTCGAGCACCAGGGGCTCGGCCTCCGGACTCGAGTAGTAGGTCAGCACCATGTGCGCACGGTTCTGGGTCAGTGCCTTGACATAGGTGATACGCAGCTTTTCACTGGCTACACCGAGGTGTCGCAGGCTGAAGTACTTGGCAATAGCGTAGTCTTCACAGTCGCCGGCGCCTTTCCAGAGGGCTTCGATCGGGGTTTCCCAGTAGTCGACTTCATGCCACAGATCCATGTCTTCGACGTATCGCAGCTGTTTGTTGAAGAAGCGATTGACCACATTGAGTTGCTCCAGCTCGCCGAGCTGCTTCTGGCTGGTCAACAAGTATTGCCAATCATTAATGCGCTGCTGACCTTCTCCCAAAGGTCCGTACAATGCCTGCGCTCGCCGGCTGATCAGGGAAAAATCCCAATCGGCGCTCAAGCTGCCCAGCATCACGCCAGTCAGCAGCAATGCGCTGCACAGCCAGCGTAAAACCCGGGGGATCGTTAAACTTGCCACCAATGCGAGGCATCCTGGATAGGCAGGAGGGAGTCGTTCGAATGGTGAAGGTTAGCCCGGAAAAAGACAATGGCACGGTGAGATCACTGGCGGCGCGCTAAACTGGAAGAAAGGCACTCCAGAGCTTGTTTGACAAGCAGTCAGCCAGTCACTAGTGTCATTTGGATCCAAAAATATTCCATCAATCAGGGTGCGTTTAGTGACACAAAAGCCCAACCCTCTCAGCAGTATCAAGGTCAACGGGCCGATTCCTGCACACATGGCACGCTCGGTGATCGAAGAAACCCTGCGCGCGGCCATACTCGACGGGCGCATTCCTTGCGGTGCGGCCTTGCGCCAGCAAGACCTCGCCGACCTGTTCGGCGTCAGCCGCATGCCTGTACGCGAAGCCTTGCGCCAACTCGAAGCACAATCGTTGCTCAATGTGGTTGCCCATAAGGGCGCCGTGGTCGCGCCGCTGGTACAGGGCGATGCCGTGGAAACCTACGCGCTGCGCATCCTGCTGGAATCCGAAGCCCTGCGTCTCTCGGTACCACTGCTCCAGGACGAAGATCTCGAACAGGCTGCCCGCTACATCGATGCACTGGAAACGGAAAGCGACTACACCGAAATCGGTCGGCTCAATCGCCTGTTCCACATGGCGCTTTACACCCGGGCGCCGAATCGCCGTCTGTTGAAACTGGTCGAAGACGGCCTGAACGAAGAAGAACGGTTCCTGCGCTTCAACCTGGAAGCCATGGGCCTTGGCAAACTCTCCCAGGATGACCACAAGGCACTGTTGCAGGCAGCCAAAGCCCGGGACGTCGAACACTCCGTGCAGCTGCTCGAGCATCACCTGAACCGAGGGGTCGAGGTCATTACGCGCTACCTCAACAGCCCTGAAGTCCAAGCCAGGAACAGGTCGAAGTAGCCCGCGGCGGCAAGCCCGGGGAATGTAACGAAGGGTTTTCCTCGCTTGCCGCGCATTCCCCCCCCAAATGCTCCGCGAATGATTTGATTACAAATCCCCCGCCCCCATACCACACCGCCCTTGCGGCGCCATACCGCGCCCCAACGCCCCGCCGCCTTAAAACCCGACCATTGCAACGTTTGCGTGATGCCTCAGTAATGGCGGCCACCTCGATTTACGCCCACTCTGGATAACCAGGACAAAAAACGGGTGACGCTCCGTGCGAATGGAGCAGTCTCTGCCCCCAGAAGCGAAGGAAGGAGCCTCATCACGGGACCGGAAGGATCGGTATCACTCGCGATCCAATTCCCCCCCCTCAGACACCCACAACGACGCCCGTAAAAAGTTACTTCGAGTGAGGCATTCACTCTTTGTTTAATTCTGACTTACATAAGCCGGAAGGAGTAACTACGCCAAAATAAAGCCAATATAAAAAGTTTTATTGGAACTTGTCATCTTCGAAAAAGTTGAATATTTAAATAATAACAAAACAACTTGATCAAGACTTTATATGTGTATTAGTTTTTCTTCGCCGCCAGCCACAAACGGCAGTAACGCCTCAGCTACTCGGCATCAATAGCACTGAAAAAGATCAATACGTTTGAGGTACCCGTTCGCCAGGAGAAAACTTACAGCGAACTTCAGTGCTTGATTACTTCTCACCCCGGATCATTTACAGGCTCATCCATGAAACCAACTAAAGAACGTCTGCTTCAAAAAAAATCAGAACTTAGCGAGCACCCGATCTTCTCTGAAATACATTCGCTGCCGGTCCTGCGACGCTTCATGGAAACCCACGTGTTTGCCGTATGGGACTTCATGTCGCTGACCAAGCGCCTGCAACAGGAATTGACCTGCGTGCGACTGCCCTGGCTGCCACCGCAGGATCCCCAGGCCGCGCGGTTGATCAACGAGATCGTACTGGGTGAGGAGTCGGATGATCGTCCGGCCCGGGGTCATTACAGCCACTTCGAGTTGTACCTGGATGCAATGCGCGAGGTCGGCGCCTGTACCGTTGCCATCGAACGCTTCGTGGCTCTGCAGCAAGAGGGTGCGAGCTACGACGTGGCCTTGCAGAGCATCAAGGTCGATCCGGCGGCCGCGGATTTCGTTCGCCATACGCTACACACCGCACTGCATGCACCGGGTCACAGTGTAGCGGCGGCGTTTCTGCACGGTCGCGAGAGCGTTATCCCGCAGATGTTCCAGCGCATCCTCGACGATTGGGGCATCGGCATCGAACAGGCGCCGACCTTCCGTTACTACCTCGAACGGCACATTGAGGTCGATTCCGAGGACCACGGCCCGGCAGCGGAAAAGCTCCTGTCGCGACTCGTCGATAGCGACCCGCAACGGCAGGAAGACGTGTACGCGAGCGCCATCGCAGCCGTGGAAAGTCGTATCGCCCTGTGGGACGGGTTGCGCCTGAGCATGAACGTATCCGTCACGGAGGTGAGCGCATGAACGCTGCAGACTACCAATCCTTCGCTGATGCCTGGGAGAGCCGCGCGACCATCCGCACCCGCCCGCGTCGCGTGCTGGAAAACGACGACAAACTGATCTACCCGTTGAGCCGCCAACCGCTGGTGCTGAGCGAAACCTTTGTGCGCCAATGCCCGGAACAGCGCGACTTCGCCCTGGTGCAGACCCTCTACAGGTTCATCAACGATGTGGTGATCTTCGAAACCGAGATCGTCGACAAAACCGCCCGCAGCATCGCCAAGAATCGCTTCGCGGTCGAGTTCCCGTTCGCCTGCCGCTACGACGCCATGACTGTCGTGGTGGACGAGGATTATCACGCACTGGTGGCGATGGATTTCATGCAACAGACCATCGCGTTGACCGGCATCACCCCCATTGAATTGCCGGATGAAATCGAACTGAGCCGAGCAATACCGGCGGCCGTGGCACTCGCACCGGAGCACCTGCGTAGCGCTGTAGAACTGATCTGCGTGGCCATCGCCGAAAACACGGTGACCGGTGATGTCGCCGCGTTTGCCAAGGACGACACGGTCAAACAATCGATCAAGGGCCTGATGGCCGATCACTTGCTGGACGAGGGGCGTCACTCCGGTTTTTGGGCACGGCTGGTACGCATCTACTGGCATGCCGCAAGTGCAGACGACCGCCAGTGCATCGCCCAGATCTTGCCGGTGTTCATTGCTCATTACCTGACCAACGACATCCAGAAATCCTTCGACTTCTGCCTGATCGACGCACTGCAGATCAACGACTCGGCGCGCCACGCCCTCAGGAACGAAGTATCGGCACTGGCCTTCCCGATAAGTCGCCATCACCCGCTGGTGGCCAACATTGTGCGGTTTTTCCACAGCAGTTCGTTGCTCGATTCGCCGTGCGTACAAACCGCCCTCAGCGACTACCTGGTTTGACGAGGAGCCCATCATGAGACGTCTCGACATCTTGCTCATCGGACAAAGCCAGGCACTGACCGAGCTGGCATTGGAACTCGAACAACACGGTCACTCACTGACGCGGGTATCCGCACGCGACGAAATGCCGGGGCCGGTGGGGCTGGTGGATCTGCTGATCGACGATGGCACGTCGCTTCAGTTCACTGCTCAGGCGCCACGGCTGACATTGCAATTGGGGCTCGGCTTGCCGCAGGCGTCCGGCCTGCCTTCGCTGGACCTGTTGTGCAGCCATGGCTCAACGCTGCTGACCCGTGTACCCATCGCCGATGAGCCGTCGGGTAACGGCCAGGCGTTGCGTAGGCAGGCCATGACAGCACTGGTTGACCACGTGGCGCTGCTGGTCAGCCGCTACTCGCGCGATGTCGACTATTTTCGGTTCGCCGAACCCGCCGAACCTGTTCGCTTCGAGCGCATCGAGAGTTTGCGGTTCCTTGACAGCCTCGCGTTCGTGCATCGCCTCAATGCCACCGCCGACCCACGACTGCAGCAGCTTGCGCAAACGCCGATGATCGAAAGGCTGGAGCAACAGTGCATCCAGAATGCTGACCGTCCGGCCTTGAGCATCGATGGCACCACCCTCGACTATCGCCAGTTGCACGCCCACAGCCGCGCCATCCAGCAACGCCTTCGACCGCTGCTTGATCAGCATCAAGGCCCGATAGTCGTCGGGATCTGCCTGCCCAAATGCAGCGCGTTGTATGCGGGAATCCTGGCGATCCTGGGCAGCGGCGCGGTGTACTTGCCGCTGGAGCCGAGCCATCCGTTGCAACGTCAGCAGTACATCCTGTCGAATGCCGGCGCGGTGTTGTTGCTGCATGACGGCGAGCATCCCCTGGCGAACGAGATGCCAGGGCTGGACATCAGCAGCATCGACGCCCATGCAGCAGATCTCTCTCAACCGTTGATGCGCCAACGCCCCGACCTCGATACGCCATGCATGGCCCTCTACACCTCGGGCACCACCGGCCATCCGAAGGGCGTGCTGCTCAGCCAGGCCAACCTCGCGCACTTCACCCACTGGTACGCCGACTATGTTCAGCTGACCAGCCAGAGCCGGGTGTTGCAGTTTTCTTCGTTGAGTTTCGACTCATCGCTGATCGACATCTTCCCGACCCTGCTGCAAGGCGCCGAGCTGATCGTGCCCGACGAGGACCAACGTCGCGATCCGCTGCAACTGGTGGAGCTGATTCGTCATCGGCAGCTGAGCCACGCCTTTTTACCGCCCGCCTTGTTGAGCATCCTGCCGCTGGAGCAGTTGCAATGTCTGGACCGTGTGATGACCGGCGGCGATGTCTGCGAACCGTGGGTCATCGAGCAGCTGAGCCGTCAGGGCAAGCTCTACAACCTCTACGGGCCCACCGAGGCCACGGTGCTGATTACCGCGCGCAAACTCCAGCCAGGCGACCACAACCGCTCGCTGGGCGCTCCAATCGCCAACAGCCAGGTGTTGATTCTCGATGACGATTTTCAACCGGTGGCCGAACAGACCGTCGGCGAGTTGTACATTGCCGGCCCGGGCGTGTGCCTGGGATACCTGAACAACCCGCAGCAAACCGCTGAGCGTTATCTGGAACTGAACTTGCCTGATGGCCGGACCCTGCGCGCCTATCGCACCGGGGACATGGCGAAGTGGACGGCTGAAGGGATCGAGCTGTGCGGTCGGCGTGATAATCAGGTGAAGATTCGCGGCTTCCGGGTCGAGCCGGAAGAGATTGAGCGCTGCCTGCGCGACAGCCAGTTGTACCGCCAGGTTACCGTGATCATCGATAGCCAGCGGCGGATTCTGGCTTTCCTTGCCCAGCCCCGAGAGGACCTTCCCGGCAGCGCTCGCCAGGCGTTGAGGGCCCACGCGACACAGCACCTGCCGGACTACATGCGCCCTGTTGCATGGACCGAGCTGGCAAGCATGCCTTACGCCAGCAATGGCAAGGTCGACCGCAAGGCGTTGCTGGATCTGCCGGTGAGCGTCACCGAGAACCCTTCAAGGCGCCTGCCCGTCAACGCCGATGAGGCCCTGCTGCTGGAAATCTGGGCGCAGTTACTGGAGCTGCCGGCGAGCGACATTTCCACCGACGAAAGCTTCTTCAATCTGGGCGGGCACTCGATCCTCCTGTCGCGCATGCTCCTGCGACTGCGCGAGGAGTTCGGGCGCAGCATCTCGATCAACCGCTTCATCGAAATGCCCACCCTCGAGAAACTGGCGACACTGGTACGCGGCTTCGGCAGCGAAGAAGTGCTGAGCGAACAGGCCATGCGTGATGCCTTCCGCGAACTGGATATTCAGCCAATGCCCGTCAGCCGCATGGGCGATGTGCACAAGGTGATCGTCACCGGTGCCAACAGTTTTGTCGGTGTACACATCATTGAGGCATTGCTGGCCTGGGGCGCCAGTGAAGTCGCCTGTCTGGTTCGCGACGGCAACGGGCAATCGGCGAACGAGCGCTTTGCCCAAGCGTTACGGGAGAACCGTCTGGAGCATCTGGATATGAGCCGGGTGCGGGTTTACACGGCAGACGTCACACGGCCGGAACTCGGTTTGGCGCCCGAGGTTTACCAGCGGCTGGATCAGGAGTTTGGCGCTCTGGTGCACAACGCGGCCAACGTCAATCACGTCCTCGATTACGAGTCGCTCGCCCGGGACAACGTCGAGCCGATTTTCGAATGTTTGCGCCTGTGCGAAGGACGCAGCAAAAAAATCTTCAACTTCGTCTCGACGCTCTCGGCTTCCAGCACGATATCCGCCGATGGCCGAGTGCTCGAGTTGCCGGCCGCACTCACACCACCGATCTACATCAAGAACGGCTACAACCTGTCCAAATGGGTCGGCGAGCGAATCCTCGAAAGGGCACGGGAGCTTGGTGTGCGGGTCAATCTCTACCGTCCCGGCAACATCAGCTTCAACAGCCTCACGGGCGTGTGTCAGCCGCACAAGAATCGCCTGATGCTGATGCTCAAGGGCTCGATCCAGCTTGGCCAAGTACCGGAGTTCACCTTGAATTTCGACTTGATGCCGGTGGACTTTCTCGCCCGATTCATCGCCTTCCACGCCAGTCGTTATCAACCGGAACAAGCGGTATTCAACCTGCACAACCCCGAGCCCTTGAGCTGGGACAACTACGTGGCGTCCTTCCGCGAGGCAGGCCGCGAATTCACGATGGTCAGCGTCGCCGACTGGCAGCAGCAACTGGGTCGGGTCGACAGCGACAACGCGTTGTTCGGCGTGCTGGGGTTCTACCTCAACGGCTTCGAGGAGGACATCGGCGATATCTCGATGATCGGCCACGACAACGCCCAGGCCGGTGTTCGGCTAATGGGCGCGCACTACCCGCAAAAGTCCCCGGCGCTGCTGCGTCGCGGCTGCGATTACCTCAAAGAAATCAATTTCATCTGACGCAACCAAACGGAGCAAAACCATGAGTATTCTGCAACCCGACACCCTGATCAAAAACCCTCAAGGCTGCCACGTGGTGTCCTCGGTGGACGTGCCCGCCGATGCCACTCGGGTATGGGCCGTAGTCGGTAACTTTGCCGGCTTCGATCGCTTCATCCCGGCACTGTCGCATATAGAGATGACCGGCGAAGGCGTGTCATCGCTACGCAAAAAGTTTTTCAAGGACGGCAACCTGGTGGTCGAGCAGCTCAACTCCCGGGACGACCAGGCACGGCACATGACCTGGACCACTATCTACAACACCCTGGGTGTGACCAATCTGTGGGCCGCGATGAGCGTTGAACCACTGGATGCGGACAAGTCCAGAGCCACCTGGACCATCATCGCCGAACCGGCGCAGGGCTCCGCCGAGGCACTGCCGGGCTTCAAGGACTTCGTACAGGGTTTTGCCGATGATGCGATGAACAATGTGCTGAAGCTGTTTGCGTAAGACGTGAAAAAGCCCGTTGTGGAGAGGCTCCACAACGGGCTTTTCAGTACCCCTGAAACGACAAAACCCCTGTCTGCGTTAGCAGACAGGGGTTTCGGAATTCAATCTTGACGATGACCTACTCTCACATGGGGAAACCCCACACTACCATCGGCGATGCATCGTTTCACTGCTGAGTTCGGGATGGGATCAGGTGGT
>NZ_JBNDIV010000017.1:0-5796 GCF_050434585.1 Pseudomonas sp. 2725
GGGCCGCTGCGGGCGATGTTGTTCGGGTCCTGCGTGGGCGCCGGGCCGACGATCGGAACCGGGAAGGTCAGGGGCGGTGCCGGCAGTGTCGGGTCAAGTTTTTCCGTGCCGAATTCTTCGAACAGCAGCAGTTGCTGCGTATACGGCTGGGCCCCGAACAACGGGCTGGGCTTGCCGTTGGTGGGGATTTTGAAGGAAGTTTGCAAGTTTGGCGGCAGCACGTTGTCGACCGTTGGCGTGGTGCGAGTGCCGAACACGCCGTTGGGCAGGGCGTAGGCGCCCTTGTTGGCGGGTGGCATGGCCTCTATGGCATCCAGCGCAGCCTTGGGGTCGGCCGGCGGATTGGTAAACGCCGAGGGGTCCGTCGGTGGTGGCGGGCCGAAATCATCCAGCGGCGCGGCTTCTGCCGTGGCCAAGGTAAGGAACATCGCACAATGCAGGCTTGATTTGCGCAGCAAGCCGAAAGAGTCGCAAGATGGAGTAGTGCGTTTCATTTTTCACCCCACGCGTGATGCCCCGTCGTCTCCAAATCCGGGGCGACAGCTGTTACGGGTACCAAGGGGTGTGCAACTAATGAGCCACTACCACGAGACGAAGAAAAAGTTCAATCTAATTAACAAGCTGTTTCTGAGTGTTTTAAGCCAGAGAAGGGGGAAGTGGGGAATATTCCTCAAGTTTGGTGGTAAACACCCGGTTGAGTGGGTGTAGTCCCCCATTTATGGCGATAGTAGGGGAGAAGGACCGCACCTGCTTCAACCACAGCAAAAGTGAACAAGAGCTTGGCCTGAGATTCCGGGCGCTAAGGCTGGCAATCACCGACACGGTGGCGTGGTACCGCGATCACGATTGGTTCGAGAGTCAAACCTTAAGTTCCCGGAACCGCACTTCTTCCACATTGACCGCACACCTGAACAAGGACGTAAACATACTGTGAGTAGGGAAATAATCCTGATGCGTCACGGCCAGCCAAAGCTGGTCGCAACCGACAAGATGTCAGCGCTCGATATGAAAGACTGGATCGAGCAATACAACCAGTCCGAAATAACCGACCAACCCGTTCCGGATGCCAGCATGCAGCTCGCCGCAACCGCCACGGTGATTGTCTCAAGCAGCGCGCCTCGTGCGCTGACCTCCGTCCAGGCTCTTGGCCTGAAGCCCGCCCTTGTCGACGCGCTTTTCTGTGAAGCGCAACTGCCTTATGGTCACTGGAAACTGCCACGGCTATCGCCGTTTACATGGGCATTTATCCTTCGAGTCTTATGGTTGTGCGGTTACTCACGCAGAGTCGAATCCGCCGGCACTGCGAGGATGCGCGCCAGCACGGCAGCTCGACGACTTCAGTCCCTTGCCAGCGAAGGACCGGTTCTGCTGCTCGGTCATGGCTTTATGAATCGAATGATCGCCAAACAACTGGTGGCAGATGGATGGGTTCGCCAAAAACGTAACGGCAGCCAGTATTGGAGTGCGACGGTGTATCAATATGGCGGTGTGTAAAAGGTGCCTGGACAGATACCTGTTGCTGCGGGTGGCGACAGGCAGAAACCGGCCAAAAGCAGACGCTTAACATGCTCCATTGAGCTTTGGCACTCACTTGGGAAACAACAGTGTAAACGCCACCCGGAATCCCCAACCCTCGGCACCATCTTTCGGACTGTCTGCCCAATAGCGTGGTCCTGCTTGCAGGGTCATGGGTTGATGCCCCACTTTGAACAACTGGGTGACGAACAGGTTGATTGGCACTGACCATTCGCGGGTCTGCCAGTCATAGGTGGATTCGGTGTTGATGCCGAAGGTGGTGTAGGTGTGAGTGGTGTAGCTGAAGAAAGGTTGCAGGAAAGTCGCGTTGACCTTGTCCTTGTCATCGGGCGGGCTGTTTTCCAGCGACCAGATGTGATTGGCCAGAATGCCGCGGGTCCAACCATTGCTCTGTTTGAGGGCCACCACTGTGGGCCCCAACCCCCATTGCTCACTGCTCAAAAGCTCATCGCTGCCGGTCGGAACCAGAATGGCCGGTCCTGCCCCCCAAATCCAGCCACTGGAAGTTGGCTGCTTGGGTGAAAAAAAGAAGCTCTGGGTCACATCTCCCATACCGGATTTGTCCGCCTGCCCGCCAGGTACCAGACCATGCTGATCAATGATCGGCAGGATGGTTCGGGAGATCAGGTTCCACTCGTCATTAATACTGAATGGCAGCACTGGCTGGATGTTGGTGACACTTTGGTAGCCCTCACCGCTCGGGCCGAGTTTTTGGTTCCAGTTGTACTGAATAGGTACGCTGTAGAGTGCGGCGACGGGATTCAGCGTTTGCTTGGCCAGCTCGGCCTGACTATCGGCAGCGAGGCTAATTTCGGGCCATGCCACCGCAAAGGTAATGAAAGGAACAAGTCGAACGCCATTGTTCACTACCAACTCCTTTCTCGAAATTGAGAGCTTGGGTTGTTGTGTCGCGGTTACAAGGCTGAGGATGACCCTGCCGCCAATGAGCTTAGATCAGGTATCTGAACTATGTTCGACGGGGAAAAATACTGTCTCCGGCCAGTCGGATTAACTCGTATCAACTAATGTTCCCTTGAGCCATCGATCAGTCGTCCCCCTCTACAACGGGGCGAAACATTCTCCATTGAAAGGAGTGTCCCTAAACTTTATTAGACCGAAACAGAAGAAGGTTTCTTCAGAAAACTTCTATTGATACAGCCAGAGCACTCACCACGTACATCTGAAAAACCGCACTAAACTCTATCCTGCGCCTTAACTTGTGCATGGTCATGTAGCAAGGGGGAAATGATTCTGTACTCAATACCTAGGCTAATTACTCGGTGGTCAACGCACCAAGTGTCAATGTAGTTGTGCACTCATCACCAGGTTGCCAACACAATGAAACAACGAGGATTGCTGGTATGGACAAGCTATCGGATCGTTTCAAGCTGTCTGTCATGTTTGCTGCACTATTGTCATTGAACGGGCTTGCTCACGCCGCTCAAACGGAAAAAACCAATATCCTGTTTATCGTCTCCGACGACACCGGCTATGGCGACTTGGGTCCCTACGGCGGTGGGGTTGGTCGCGGCATGCCTACGCCCAGTATTGATGAGCTGGCGGCAGAAGGTGTTACTTTTTACTCTTTTTATGCGCAACCAAGCTGCACGCCTGGTCGGGCGGCCATGCAAACCGGGCGCATCCCCAATCGTAGCGGCATGACCACCGTGGCCTTCCAGGGCCAGGGCGGTGGCTTGCCCGCCGCCGAATGGACGCTGGCATCGGTGCTGAAAACCGGTGGCTACGACACTTATTTCACTGGCAAATGGCATTTGGGTGAAGCCGACTATGCCCTTCCCAATGCTCAAGGTTATGACGTGATGAAATACGTCGGCCTGTATCACCTCAATGCCTACACCTACGCAGACCCGACATGGTTCCCCGACATGGATCCGGAAACCCGTGCGATGTTTGAAAAGGTCACCAAAGGCGCGTTGTCCGGCAAGGCAGGTGAAAAGCCGGTCGAAGAGTTCAAGGTCAATGGTCAGTACGTGGACACACCTGTGGTGGACGGCAAACCTGGCGTGGTCGGCATACCGTTCTTTGACAACTATGTCGAAAAAGCTGCGTTGGAGTTTCTAGACACCGCGGCCAAATCGGACAAGCCGTTTTTCATCAACGTCAACTTCATGAAAGTGCACCAGCCGAACATGCCAGCACCGGAGTTCATTCATAAGTCCATGTCCAAGTCCAAGTACGCCGACTCTGTCGTCGAACTCGATACTCACATCGGCCGCATCATGGACAAGCTCAAGGCACTCGGCCTGGATAAAAACACGCTGGTGGTTTACACCACTGACAACGGGGCCTGGCAGGATGTTTATCCGGATGCCGGCTACACCCCATTTCGCGGGACCAAGGGTACAGTGCGTGAGGGGGGTAATCGGGTACCAGCCATTGCCGTCTGGCCAGACAAGATCAAGCCGGACACGAAAAACCACGAGATTCTCGGTGGCCTGGATTTGATGGCGACGTTCGCCTCTGTGGCTGGCGTGAAGTTGCCCGAGAAAGATCGCGAGGGTCAGCCAATCCTCTTCGACAGCTATGATATGACGCCAGTACTCACTGGCAACGGCCCTTCACCGCGCAAGGAGTGGTTCTATTTCACTGAGAACGAATTGTCCCCGGGTGCGGCCCGTGTCGGAAACTATAAGGCCGTATTCAACCTGCGCGGCGATGATGGCGCGGCAACCGGTGGTCTGGCCGTGGACACTAATCTAGGATGGAAAGGCGCAATAAAATACGTGGCCACCGTGCCGCAAGTCTTTGATTTGTGGCAAGACCCGCAAGAGCGCTATGACCTCTTCATGAACAACTTTACTGAGCGTACCTGGACTATGGTGCCGATCTCGGCGGCGATCATGAAGCTAATGAAAACCTACGTCGATTACCCGCCACGCAAATTGCAAAGCATGGGTTATGACGGGCCGATCGAGCTGTCGCAGTACCAGAAATTCCAAACCGTGCGTGATGCCCTGAAAAAAGAAGGCATCAACTTGTCGATGCCAAACGGCAACTGATTAGATCAGCTGAAAAATGGCGGCCTCATCAGAGGTCGCCATTTGACGTTAGTGAGTAGTCGTGAGTTCCTAACGGAAATCGACGCAAAATCAGTGGTCTTCGAAATCGACGATGATGTGCTAATCCACTTGCTTACCCGGCAATCGGGCAGGTAAGGCTTGCCGGCTTATCTGCACGGCTGAACGGTCATCCTGATGGCCGAACTTCAACCACTTTTGAAAGGCAGCTATGGGTTGTGGATTCAACCGGTCGCAGATCACTTTTATAGCGCATGGCGCTTGTGCCAGCCCAAAATCAGGCATTGGTCATTATTGTTTTCAAAAACCGACATGTGAGTGTCGGTGACAAATAAGTCGTCGTTTATAGGCATCTCTCGCGTATGTGCTACGAATGTGCACAAGCTTGATAAGCACAGGCTCAAAATCAAGCGTTTTCCTTATGGCTCCCACCCTGCAAACCCTCAGCGTAGAGACATTGGGTGATGTCGTTTTTGGATCCGTTCAACCATAGGTAATTGGGTATGACCTTTGCAGGTTGAATAGGAACAAACCCACCCACTTTTGGATGGGGGTATAAAAAGAGCCTTTGCCTGAGGCCAATCACCCGCTTTGTGTGAGGAGATACCGCGATGACGACGTTCAACTCCGGGGCTCAACCCCAGAACCGTGCGCCTCAATCCATCGGCTTTCTGTTGCTGGACAATTTCACGCTGATTTCTCTGGCGTCCGCTGTAGAACCGTTGCGCATGGCCAACCAGTTGTCCGGTCGCGAGCTGTATCGCTGGACCACCCTCACCGTCGATGGCGGCCAGGTCTGGGCCAGTGACGGCCTGCAAATCACCCCCGACGCTTCCATGCACAAAGCCCCGCCGATGGACACGATCATCGTTTGCGGTGGCATCGGCATTCAGCGCACCGTTACCCGTGAACACGTATCCTGGCTGCAAAGCCAGGCCCGTAAGGCTTGCCGACTCGGTGCGGTCTGCACCGGCAGTTGGGCCCTGGCTTGCGCCGGACTGCTCGATGGTTTCGATTGCAGTGTGCACTGGGAGTGCCTGGCGGCGATGCAGGAAGCTTTCCCGCGGATAGTAATGAGTACCCGCTTGTTCACCCTCGACCGTAACCGCTTCACCAGCTCCGGCGGTACCGCGCCGCTGGACATGATGCTGCACCTGATCAGCCGTGATCACGGGCGTGAACTGTCCGCCGCGATCTCGGAAATGTTTGTCTACGAGCGCAT
>NZ_JBNDIV010000018.1:0-4819 GCF_050434585.1 Pseudomonas sp. 2725
GGTTTCCCCATGTGAGAGTAGGTCATCGTCAAGATTAAATTCCGAAACCCCTATCTGCGTATGCAGGTAGGGGTTTTGTTTTTGTCCGCGGGAAATGAAATTACTGCCCCAACCGCTCCAGCGTGTGCTCCAGGGGATCCAGTGACACACAGATAAAACCATCAAGCGGTCGATTGAGTTCCTCTACCAGCAGGATGGTTGCCCCCGTCGACAGGGCACACATCAGCAATACGGCGACAATGGTGCCGTTGCAGGGTGCAAACAGGCCGAACGAACCGAAGATAATCCCCAGCCACGTCACCAGGATCACCAGCATCACCGGTGGAATCGATTGATTGGCCTGCAGCAGGGTCAGCCAGCGGGCGGCAAACACGGTGTCCATGTCTTGCAATGCCTTGGCTTTGAGCGCGCGCTGATCATCGTTGCCGGGCGTCAGTGACTCGACCTGGCGTTGCAGGCCTTCGGAGCGACGGATCACTTCTGGGCTATCGAGTTTTTCAATCTGACGGTGATCGCGGGTCGCGAGCACCTGGGTGACTTCGGCGTAGTTGTGCTTGAGCTCGGTGCGGATGCCCTGGGTGTCGGGGCCGTAGCGGGCCAGCAAGCGGTCGAATTGAACCACTTTCGCCGCCGCGCCCTCCAGTTCGGCATTGGCCGTATCGAAGGTGCCTTTGGCAGAGGAAACGAGCAGGCCGAGGACCAGCGCCGACATCGTTGCAATGAGGCCGGTGGCCAGCTTCACCACCGCCACGGAGTCATCGCTCAGATGATGGCTCGGTAATCGCTCCCTCACGTACGAGCCCATCAGTGCGCTGGCGGACAGGCAGGCGAAAACGATGAGAGCGATCACCACGTCATTCAAATTCAACCTCCGTTGACGCTGTCCTCCAAGGGGAGATATCTACTGGTACTTGATCACGATACCTTTGAGCTTGCGTCCCTCGATGGTCCTCACATCGCGTGCCCACAGCGGCCCGCTGGCATAGGCACCCACCGCTTGAATGTGGTCATAGACGACCACCACGGCGTCGCCACCGAGTTTGGCGGACTCTTCCCGCAGCTTCTGTTCGACTTCGGTAATCGGCGGGGCAGGGTCGATGCTGGCGTCGATCAACACTTCACCCAGGCGCACATGTGGGCGCAGAGGCTCCGAGCGCAGCACGACAACCTGGTCCGGCGATGTCGGTGCCGGATGTTCTACACCGACATAGGCGGTGGTCTGTGCATCGACAGTGGCGCAACCATTGAGGGTCAGCAGGCTGGCGATCATTCCACCGGCCAGTAGCAAGAGCTTGCAACGGGTGGGCCAGGACGCGTCGTGGGCCAGCATAGTGGGTATCCTCCTCAGGTTCGCTGCTATCCGTATGGCTAGTTGACGGTAGCAGACAGGCCGGGAGTTGCCAGAAAGCCCAACCTTTTCAGGTCGGGCTTTTTTGTGCCTTCAATACTCTCGATCGACCAAGGCCTTTCACTGATCCTTTTCGCAATTGACCATCCACGACACACCAAAACGGTCGACCAGCATGCCGAAGCGTGCTGCCCAGAACGTGGTTTCCAGTGGCATTTGCACAGAGCCACCGTCCGCCAGCGCATTGAAGACCCGTTCGGCCTCGGCAATGCTGTCGACGTTGAGTGAGATCGAGCAACCACTCATGCCCTGGACGGGACGATCCGGAGTGGTGTCCGACCCCATGATCGCCTGATCGCCCACGATCAGGCGGGTATGGATGATCAGGTTGTGCAGATCCGTGGGGACATGCTCACCGGCAGGCGTTTCGCCGAAGGTCATCATGGCTTCGATCTGGCCTTGCAGGCACTGCGCGTAGAACGTGAAGGCCGCTTTGCAGTCGCCGTTGAAGATAAGGTAGGGATTGATTTTCATGGTCGGCTCCAGGTGCTCGAGTACATACATCGGTTTGGACGCCGGTTTTTTCGGCGAATTCCGATTGTGTCGAGCCGACAAGCAAAGCGCTAAATCTTCGTCGAAGCTTGTGTTTCTTTAGATGTTTTTTCAATAGGACGCGCCAGGCTTATTGCCTCCGGCACACGCCGTGGCGCAAGCACACGTTCGATGGCGCCGCTGACCATGCTCTCGAGCAGCTCCTCACGTTCCTGCTCGTCCAGCACATGGGGTGTCAGCCAGCTGGGAGCACTGTTGAGCAGGGCGCCAATGGCATGCCCGGCGGCCAGCAGGCCTTGCTCGCTGAAACGGGACTTGGCGCCCAGCATCCTCAGCAACGTGCGTTCGTATTGCTCGCGCAATTGCCGGACCCGATCCTGTTGCTCTTCGTTCAGGCAACCGCTGTCGCGCTCCACCAGGCGGAAATGCCAGGGCATCTCCCGATGCAGATTCAGATGGGCGCGGATCAGACTGTTGAGTTTGTCGCGCTTGCCTGGGGCCTTTTGCTGGATACGTCCCAGGGTGGCCAGCAGCTCCTCGTAGAACTCCTCGATCAGGTCGAGCAGCAGATGCTGTTTGCTGGGGTAATGGTGATACAGCGAGCCTGGGGAGAGCCCCAGGCACGTCGCGAGCTCACGCATGCCGACCTGGCCGAACCCCTTGCAGGCAAACAGCTCCAGGACCTTGTCCCGGTACTCGGCAAAACGCGAGCAACGCTCAGGCATAGGCATGGAAGCCGCGCCCCGTTTTACGTCCCAGGTAACCGGCGGCGACCATTTCCTTGAGCAACGGCGCCGGGCGATATTTGCTGTCGTTGAAACCGTCATAGAAGGCTTCAAGGATCGACAACAGAGTGTCCAGGCCAATCAGGTCCGCCAGGGCCAACGGGCCGATAGGCTGGTTGCAGCCCAGGCGCATGCCGGCGTCGATGTCTTCGGCGCTGGCCAGGCCTTCCTGGAACACCAGGATCGCTTCGTTGATCATCGGCACCAGGATCCGGTTGACCACAAAGCCCGGGCGGTTGCCGGCGGTAATTGCGGTTTTGCCGAGGGTGGTTGCCATGTCCAGCGCCAGTTGGTGGGTCGCGTCACTGGTTTGCAGGCCACGGATGACTTCGATCAGGCCCATCACCGGCACCGGGTTGAAGAAATGCAGGCCGATGAAGCGCTCAGGCTGGCTGACACTGGCGGCGAGTTGGGTGATCGACAGCGACGAGGTATTGGAGGCAATGACGCATTCGCTGCTGACTTGCGCGGCAATCTGTTGCAGCACACGCAGTTTCAGGTCGAGATTTTCCGTCGCAGCTTCAATGACCAGCTGCGCATTTTGCAGGCTGCTGTAGTCGGTGCTGGTGCGGATTTTGTCGAGAGCGGCCTGTTTCTGCTCCGGCGTCAGGGTTTCCTTGGCGATCTGCCGGTCCAGGTTTTTGCCGACCGTTGCGACGGCTTTTTGCAAAGCGCTTTCGGAAATGTCGAGCAAGGTCACGTTGAAACCGGCCATGGCGCAGACTTGGGCGATGCCGTTGCCCATGGTGCCCGCACCGATCACCCCGATGTTTTGCAGATTCATCTTCCCATCCTTCGATCAAACCCTGCGATACCTTGGCCGCGATTGCGGCCGAAGGCGTACTATTGCCGCGAGTCTAGAGCCGGCAGGGCGGTTGTCCTATGCCAAAACTGTTCAACGGCACTGATGTTTTTTGCCATTCGGGTGATGAGAGAGAAGCGAACCAATGCGGGAAAAGGACTCGGTTGCCGCCTATTTCGTGCAGGCAATGATCCATGGGCTGCGCGATGATCCGCAGCGCGTGACGGCCGTGCTCGAACAGGCGGGCATTGATCCGGCGGTCATGCACCAACCCACGGCGCGGGTGCCGGCCAATGCGTTTGCGGCGTTGTGGCTGATCCAGATCCGCGAGCTCGACGATGAGTTTTTCGGGCTCGATTCCCATGGCATGCCGCCGGGCAGTTTCGCCCTGATTTGCCGTGCCTTGATTCAGGAGCCCGATCTGCACAAGGCCATGCGTCAATGCCTGGCCAACTTCGGCTTGTTCCTGCGCGACTTTCGCGGCTCTCTGGCCGTGCGTGGCAAGCGTGCGGTCATCAGCCTCGACACCCGTTCGACAGACAACGATGCCAGTCGGTTTGGTGAAGAAACCTTCCTGGTGTTGATGATCAGTCTGCTGTGCTGGCTGGGCGGGCGGCGCATTCCCATTGACCGTGCGGACTTCCGCCATTCGCGCCTGTCGCTGGGTGACGACCGCCTGCTGTGGGGCCCCAACCTGACCTTCGGTGCCGAGCGCACCGAAATCGAATTTGCCAGCCACTACTTGCGCCTGCCCGTGGTTCAGGACCTGGCGTCGCTGAAAGTGTTTCTGCGTACCGCGCCGCAATGGCTGGTGATCCGCTTCCGCAACCAGCATGGCCTGGCATCCCAGGTTCATCAGCGCTTGCGCGGCAGTCATTACAGTCAGTGGCCGACGTTGCAGGCCTTTGCCCTGGAACAGCACCTGAGCCCCAGCACCTTCCGCCGCAAACTGGAGCGTGAAGGCTGTTCCTACCAAGAGATCAAGGACGAAGTACGCCGTGGCGTGGCCTTTGAGCAATTGCGTCAGAGCGACGCGAGCATCAGCGATATCGCTGAACAACTGGGTTTCCAGGAACCCAGCGCCTTCCATCGGGCGTTCAAGAAGTGGACCGGGGAAAGCCCCGGGCGCTATCGGGCCCGTTATCAGGGGGTGCAGGGCGCAGAGATCGCTACCCTTGTCGCAGGGGGCGCCGGGACCTGCGAATAAATCCGGGGGCCACACAACCTGTGGGAGCGGGCTTGAACTGGCCTAATAATTCCGGACACCTCTTAAGGGCGATATGATTTCGCCAACTTGGAGGTTCCATGAACGAAAGAAAGGTCTATACACGC
>NZ_JBNDIV010000019.1:0-4231 GCF_050434585.1 Pseudomonas sp. 2725
CCCGTGTTTCACCGGTCTGGGTTTCGAGAGGAACACCAATGTGCACGTCAAATCTCCTGCGTGATCTTATTGAGTAAACCCATGCACTACGGATGGTGCGGCTGGGGCGGCCGATCAGCACGATCCCGCCAAATCAGGGCGGGGCGCGGCATTTTGCAGGCGAACTTTGTGCCCTTCAAGGGATTATGACGGGTGACGGAAAATTAACTACAAGTCACCCCGTGACCGAATGTCGCAACCAACCGGCTCAATCCCTTGCAGACCGTGCTTTTCAAGGATTCTGGCCGAAATTGAAGAATTTACACATCGGCCGTATGAATGATGCGGCATTGCCTCGAAATAGTGGCGCAAAGCCGCGTCATCAGGCGCTTGTGGGACGTTTGTACGACTTGTCGATACAGTTTGCTGCTATGCGACAAATACGTATATCTGTAGGGCTTTTGTTTTGCTGACTACGGGGTCAAGTAACCTTGTAGAGCCTTTATCCCTCTAGGCTGTAGCTGTACGCCTGATTTACCAGCCAGTCACGAAATGCCCTTAAAGACGCGGATTCGACCTTTCGTTCAGGAATCATCAGGTAGTAAGCCTTGATACTGGACAGTGCTTGGGGGTTGGCGATCACCAGGCGTTTCTCTTTCAGCTCCCTTTGAATCAGGAACGGTGGAATCAGGGCAATGCCCATGTCGTGCATGGCTGCCTGGGCGAGCATGGAGAATAGCTCGTAGCGGGGGCCCGTCATGTCTCGCGGGACATTCAGGTGTTGGGAGTCGAACCATTGGCGCCAGGCATAGGGGCGAGTGGTTTGTTGCAGAAGAGGCAAGTCGGCGATTTCCCCGGGCGTCAGACTGGTCTTGTTTCCGAGCAGGTTGGGGCTGCAAACGGGCATCGGATTTTCACCCATCAGCCTGTGGGATTCTGTACCCGACCAATCCGCGTCGCCGAAGTAGATGGCGGCATCAAAATCCGTGTCGGCGAACAGGAACGGCCGCGTGCGGTTGGTCAGGTTGACCGTCACTTCCGGGTGTTTCTGCTGGAAATCCTTGAGTCGCGGCAGCAGCCATTGGGTGCCGAAGGTCGGAACTACGGCCAGTTCGATCACGTTGGTGCCCTGCTGGCCCATCACGGACAAGGTGTCGCGCTCAACGGCATCGAGCTGAGTGGCCACCCGACGGCTGTAGGAGAGTCCGGCTTCCGTCAGCTTGACCCCGCGCCGCGAGCGTCGGAACAGTTCCACACTGAGGAACTCTTCAAGGCTGGCAATCTGTCGGCAAATCGCTCCCTGGGTCAGCGAAAGCTCCTGGGCGGCCTTGGTGAAGCTCTCGTGGCGCGCCGCGGCCTCGAAGCTGATCAGGGCGGTGGTGCTGGGTATCTTTCTGCGCATGTACGTCAACCTCACTAATACATCGCATAAAAGCTCTTTTGCGACGTTTCGGAGTGAGAAATTAGCACAACAGTATGCAAAATCCTCGTTTGCCGTCGCGCCGATCCGGGCCTAGGATCAGCCTACGTTATTTGACCCGATTCGAGAGGACACACTCATGGGCGGTAAAGCTAGCTTCAACTGGATCGATCCCCTGCTGCTGGATCAACAGCTCACTGAAGAAGAACGAATGATTCGCGACACGGCTGCGCAATTCGCTCAGCAAAGCCTTGCGCCGCGCATCCTCGAAGCTTTCCGTCATGAGAAGACCGATCCGGCGATCTTCCGCGAAATGGGCGAAGTCGGCCTGTTGGGCGCAACCATCCCCGAGCAATACGGTGGCAGCGGCCTGAACTATGTCAGCTATGGCCTGATCGCCCGTGAAGTCGAGCGCATCGACTCCGGCTATCGCTCGATGATGAGCGTGCAGTCCTCGCTGGTGATGGTGCCAATCAATGAATTCGGTACCGAAGCGCAGAAGCAGAAGTACCTGCCGAAACTGGCGTCGGGAGAGTGGATCGGCTGCTTCGGCCTGACCGAGCCTAACCACGGCTCCGACCCGGGCGCGATGATCAGTCGTGCGCGCAAAGTGGAAGGCGGCTACAGCCTTGCCGGCAGCAAGATGTGGATCACCAACAGCCCGATCGCCGATGTGTTCGTGGTCTGGGCCAAGGACGATGCCGGTGACATTCGCGGCTTCGTTCTGGAGAAAGGCTGGAAAGGTCTGAGCGCTCCGGCGATTCACGGCAAGGTGGGCCTGCGGGCATCGATCACCGGTGAAATCGTGATGGACAATGTGTTCGTTCCGGAAGAGAACATCTTCCCGGACGTCCGTGGTCTGAAAGGTCCTTTCACTTGCCTCAACTCGGCACGTTACGGCATCTCCTGGGGTGCGCTGGGTGCAGCCGAGTTCTGCTGGCACACCGCTCGCCAGTACACCCTGGATCGTCAACAGTTCGGTCGCCCACTGGCCGCTACCCAGTTGATCCAGAAGAAGCTGGCCGACATGCAGACTGAAATCACCATGGCGCTGCAAGGCTGCCTGCGTCTGGGTCGTATGAAGGACGAAGGTACCGCTGCGGTCGAAATTACCTCGATGATGAAGCGCAACTCTTGCGGCAAGTCCCTGGACATCGCGCGCATGGCTCGCGATATGTTGGGCGGCAACGGCATCTCCGATGAATTTGGTGTGGCGCGTCACCTGGTCAACCTGGAAGTGGTGAACACCTATGAAGGTACTCACGACGTCCATGCACTGATCCTCGGTCGTGCGCAAACCGGCCTCCAGGCGTTCTATTAAGGAGAACGTCCATGGGCGCGCTATCGCATCTACGGGTACTGGATTTATCGCGGGTGCTGGCCGGGCCTTGGGCCGGGCAGATCCTGGCCGACCTTGGCGCTGAAGTGATCAAGGTCGAGCGTCCGGGTAACGGCGATGACACGCGCGCCTGGGGACCGCCGTTCCTTAAAGACGCTTATGGCGAGAATACCAGCGAGGCTGCTTATTACTTGTCGGCCAATCGCAACAAGCAATCTGTCACCATCGACTTCACTCGCCCTGAAGGGCAGAAGCTGGTGCGTGAACTGGCGGCCAAGTCGGACATCTTGATCGAGAACTTCAAGGTCGGCGGTCTGGCGGCTTATGGCCTGGACTATGAAACGCTGAAGACGATCAATCCGGATCTGATCTATTGCTCGATCACCGGGTTCGGCCAGACCGGTCCTTATGCCAAGCGTGCGGGTTATGACTTCATGATCCAGGGGCTCGGCGGCCTCATGAGTCTGACGGGGCGACCTGAGGGCGAAGAGGGTGCGGGGCCGGTGAAGGTTGGCGTGGCGCTGACGGACATCCTCACCGGGCTGTATTCGACTGTCGCGATCCTGGCTGCGCTTGCGCATCGGGATCACGACGGCGGTGGTCAGCATATCGATATGGCGCTGTTGGACGTACAGGTGGCTTGTCTGGCCAATCAGGCAATGAACTACCTGACGACAGGCAATGCGCCAAAACGCTTGGGTAATGCTCACCCGAACATCGTGCCTTATCAGGATTTTCCTACGGCGGATGGCGATTTCATCCTTACCGTCGGGAACGATGGTCAGTTCCGCAAGTTTGCGGAAGTGGCCGGGCAGCCGCAGTGGGCGGACGATCCGCGTTTTGCCACTAACAAGCTGCGGGTGGCAAACAGGGCAATACTGATTCCGCTGATCCGCCAGGCTACGGTGTTCAAGACTACCGCTGAATGGGTGGCGCAACTGGAGCAGGCTGGCGTGCCATGCGGGCCTATCAATGACGTGGCGCAGATGTTTGCCGATCCTCAGGTCAAGGCGCGCGGGTTGGCTATCGAGCTGCCGCATGCGCTGGCCGGGATGGTGCCTCAGGTGGCGAGTCCGATTCGACTGTCGGAGACGCCGGTGGAGTATCGTTTTGCACCTCCTCTGCTGGGTGAGCACACGCTTGAAGTTTTGCAGCGTGTGTTGGGTCTGGATGCCGGGGCGGTGTCCGCATTCAAGGCTTCTGGCGTTCTCTGATAGGTCTCTTCTATATAGAGGGTGTTTCGGCTATAGGCGCCCTTTAGGGCGTTTTGCTGCTTTCTGCAGCTTATTGATAGAAAACCTAAATCAGTGCTTGACGGCAGATTTCAGGTGTCTATAATTCGCCCCACTTCCGGCGCAGTCGAAACGGAAAACTCCTTGGTAAACAAAGAGTTACGCGGTTTTCGGCAGCAGGTTGCTTCAGTTCATCGAAGCACAAAGGGAGTTGAAAAAGAGGTGTTGACAGCAGCGTGTAACGCTGTAGAATTCGCCTCC
>NZ_JBNDIV010000020.1:0-2369 GCF_050434585.1 Pseudomonas sp. 2725
GGTGACTGCGTACCTTTTGTATAATGGGTCAGCGACTTATTTTCAGTGGCGAGCTTAACCGAATAGGGGAGGCGTAGCGAAAGCGAGTCTTAATAGGGCGTCTAGTCGCTGGGAATAGACCCGAAACCGGGCGATCTATCCATGGGCAGGTTGAAGGTTAGGTAACACTGACTGGAGGACCGAACCGACTACCGTTGAAAAGTTAGCGGATGACCTGTGGATCGGAGTGAAAGGCTAATCAAGCTCGGAGATAGCTGGTTCTCCTCGAAAGCTATTTAGGTAGCGCCTCATGTATCACTGTAGGGGGTAGAGCACTGTTTCGGCTAGGGGGTCATCCCGACTTACCAAACCGATGCAAACTCCGAATACCTACAAGTGCCGAGCATGGGAGACACACGGCGGGTGCTAACGTCCGTCGTGAAAAGGGAAACAACCCAGACCGTCAGCTAAGGTCCCAAAGTTATGGTTAAGTGGGAAACGATGTGGGAAGGCTTAGACAGCTAGGAGGTTGGCTTAGAAGCAGCCACCCTTTAAAGAAAGCGTAATAGCTCACTAGTCGAGTCGGCCTGCGCGGAAGATGTAACGGGGCTCAAACCATACACCGAAGCTACGGGTATCACTTAGGTGATGCGGTAGAGGAGCGTTCTGTAAGCCTGTGAAGGTGAGTTGAGAAGCTTGCTGGAGGTATCAGAAGTGCGAATGCTGACATGAGTAACGACAATGGGTGTGAAAAACACCCACGCCGAAAGACCAAGGTTTCCTGCGCAACGTTAATCGACGCAGGGTTAGTCGGTCCCTAAGGCGAGGCTGAAAAGCGTAGTCGATGGAAAACAGGTTAATATTCCTGTACTTCTGGTTATTGCGATGGAGGGACGGAGAAGGCTAGGCCAGCTTGGCGTTGGTTGTCCAAGTTTAAGGTGGTAGGCTGAGATCTTAGGTAAATCCGGGATCTTAAGGCCGAGAGCTGATGACGAGTGTTCCTTTGGAACACGAAGTGGTTGATGCCATGCTTCCAAGAAAAGCTTCTAAGCTTCAGGTAACCAGGAACCGTACCCCAAACCGACACAGGTGGTTGGGTAGAGAATACCAAGGCGCTTGAGAGAACTCGGGTGAAGGAACTAGGCAAAATGGCACCGTAACTTCGGGAGAAGGTGCGCCGGTGAGGGTGAAGCATTTACTGCGTAAGCCCACGCCGGTCGAAGATACCAGGCCGCTGCGACTGTTTATTAAAAACACAGCACTCTGCAAACACGAAAGTGGACGTATAGGGTGTGACGCCTGCCCGGTGCCGGAAGGTTAATTGATGGGGTTAGCTAACGCGAAGCTCTTGATCGAAGCCCCGGTAAACGGCGGCCGTAACTATAACGGTCCTAAGGTAGCGAAATTCCTTGTCGGGTAAGTTCCGACCTGCACGAATGGCGTAACGATGGCGGCGCTGTCTCCACCCGAGACTCAGTGAAATTGAAATCGCTGTGAAGATGCAGTGTATCCGCGGCTAGACGGAAAGACCCCGTGAACCTTTACTATAGCTTTGCACTGGACTTTGAATTTGCTTGTGTAGGATAGGTGGGAGGCTTTGAAGCGTGGACGCCAGTTCGCGTGGAGCCATCCTTGAAATACCACCCTGGCAACTTTGAGGTTCTAACTCAGGTCCGTTATCCGGATCGAGGACAGTGTATGGTGGGTAGTTTGACTGGGGCGGTCTCCTCCTAAAGAGTAACGGAGGAGTACGAAGGTGCGCTCAGACCGGTCGGAAATCGGTCGTAGAGTATAAAGGCAAAAGCGCGCTTGACTGCGAGACAGACACGTCGAGCAGGTACGAAAGTAGGTCTTAGTGATCCGGTGGTTCTGTATGGAAGGGCCATCGCTCAACGGATAAAAGGTACTCCGGGGATAACAGGCTGATACCGCCCAAGAGTTCATATCGACGGCGGTGTTTGGCACCTCGATGTCGGCTCATCACATCCTGGGGCTGAAGCCGGTCCCAAGGGTATGGCTGTTCGCCATTTAAAGTGGTACGCGAGCTGGGTTTAGAACGTCGTGAGACAGTTCGGTCCCTATCTGCCGTGGACGTTTGAGATTTGAGAGGGGCTGCTCCTAGTACGAGAGGACCGGAGTGGACGAACCTCTGGTGTTCCGGTTGTCACGCCAGTGGCATTGCCGGGTAGCTATGTTCGGAAAAGATAACCGCTGAAAGCATCTAAGCGGGAAACTTGCCTCAAGATGAGATCTCACTGGGACCTTGAGTCCCCTGAAGGGCCGTCGAAGACTACGACGTTGATAGGTTGGGTGTGTAAGCGCTGTGAGGCGTTGAGCTAACCAATACTAATTGCCCGTGAGGCTTGACCATATAACACCCAAGCAATTTG
>NZ_JBNDIV010000021.1:0-2305 GCF_050434585.1 Pseudomonas sp. 2725
CATCCGTAGTGCATGGGTTTACTCAATAAGATCACGCAGGAGATTTGACGTGCACATTGGTGTTCCTCTCGAAACCCAGACCGGTGAAACACGGGTTGCTGCAACCCCGGAAACCATCAAGAAGCTGATCGGCCAGGGCCATAAGGTCACTGTACAAAGCGGCGCCGGCATTAATGCCAGCGTTGTCGACAGTGCCTATGAAGCGGCAGGCGCAAGCATTGGCAGCGCCAACGATGCGTTTGCTGCCGAGCTGATTCTGAAGGTGGTCGCGCCCAGCGACAGCGAGCTCGCCCTGATCAAAAGCGGCACCGTAGTGGTGGGCATGCTCAATCCGTTCAGCAATGAAACCATCGCCAAAATGGCCGAATGCGGCATTACCGCCTTTGCCCTGGAAGCCGCGCCGCGCACCTCCCGCGCCCAAAGCCTGGACGTACTGTCGTCGCAAGCCAACATCGCCGGCTACAAGGCTGTGTTGCTGGCCGCTCACTACTACCCGCGTTTCATGCCGATGCTGATGACCGCTGCGGGCACCGTGAAAGCGGCGCGCGTGCTGATTCTGGGTGCCGGTGTGGCCGGTTTGCAGGCCATCGCTACCGCCAAGCGCCTGGGGGCGGTGATCGAAGCGTCTGACGTGCGTCCTGCGGTAAAAGAGCAGATCGAATCCCTCGGCGCCAAGTTCGTCGACGTGCCTTACGAGACCGATGAAGAGCGCGAATGCGCCGTCGGTGTCGGCGGTTACGCCCGTCCCATGCCGGCCAGCTGGATGCAGCGCCAGGCCGCGGCCGTGCACGAACGCGCCAAGCAGGCGGACATCGTTATCACCACCGCGCTGATTCCGGGCCGCAAGGCGCCGACGCTGCTCAGCGCGCAAACCGTGGCCCAGATGAAACCGGGTTCGGTGGTCATCGATCTCGCGGCCGCCCAGGGCGGCAACTGCCCGCTGACCGTGGCCGACCAGGTGGTCGTCGAAAACGGCGTGACCATCGTGGGCCCGACCAACCTGGCCAGCGCCGTGGCGGCTGACGCTTCGGCGCTGTACGCCCGCAACCTGCTGGACTTCATGAAACTGTTGTTCGATAAAGAAGGACAACTGGTGATCAACCTTGAAGACGATATCGTCGCCGCGTGCCTGATGTGCCGCGACGGCCAGATCGTGCGCAAGAACGGCTGAGGATAAAAACAATGGAAGACATGCTGATCTCTGACGGTATCTACAACCTGATCATCTTCGTGCTGGCGATCTATGTCGGTTACCACGTGGTCTGGAACGTCACGCCTGCGCTGCACACCCCGTTGATGGCGGTGACCAACGCGATCTCGGCGATCGTGATCGTCGGTGCCATGCTGGCAGCGGCTTTGACCGTGACGCCACTGGGCAAGACCATGGGCACCCTGGCCGTGGCCTTGGCCGCGGTGAACGTATTCGGTGGCTTTTTGGTCACCCGCCGCATGCTGGAAATGTTCAAGAAGAAAGCGCCGGCAAAAGCTCCGGCCGCCAAAGCTGAAGCAGTCAAGGCTGAGGTGCAGCAAGCATGAGCATGAACCTGGTTACGTCCCTGTATTTGATCGCCTCGGTCTGCTTCATCCAGGCGCTCAAGGGCCTCTCGCACCCCACCACGTCGCGCCGTGGCAACCTGTTCGGCATGCTCGGCATGGGCCTGGCGATCCTCACCACGGTCGGCCTGATCTATAAGTTGGGCTCCGAACTGGCCCAGGACGGTATCGTCTACGTGATCGTCGGCCTGCTGATCGGCGGCACTGCCGGTTCGATCATGGCCAAACGCGTTGAAATGACCAAGATGCCGGAGCTGGTCGCCTTCATGCACAGCATGATCGGCCTGGCCGCGGTGTTCATCGCCGTGGCTGCCGTGGTCGAGCCGCAGTCGCTGGGCATCGTCAAGCAACTCGGTGACGCGATCCCGGCCGGTAACCGCCTGGAACTGTTCCTCGGTGCCGCCATCGGTGCAATCACCTTCTCCGGCTCGGTGATCGCCTTCGGCAAGCTGTCGGGCAAGTACAAGTTCCGCCTGTTCCAGGGCGCACCGGTACAGTTCAGTGGCCAGCACAAGCTGAACCTGCTGCTGGGCCTGGCCACACTGGGCCTGGGCGTGACGTTCATGCTCACCGGCGACTACACCGCTTTCGGCGTGATGCTGGCGTTGGCCTTCGTGCTCGGCGTGCTGATCATCATCCCGATCGGCGGCGCGGACATGCCCGTGGTCGTGTCGATGCTCAACAGCTACTCCGGCTGGGCAGCGGCGGGCATCGGCTTCTCGCTGAACAACTCGATGCTGATCATCGCCGG
>NZ_JBNDIV010000022.1:0-1153 GCF_050434585.1 Pseudomonas sp. 2725
CGCGAGTTCAAGCTGCATGCTGCCAGCATGGTGCTTGATGATAACTGCCCGGTTCCAGACGTTTGTGCATCGCTGGATATCGGGCCCACCGCTTTACGGCGTTGGGTCGATCAGGTTCGCAAGGAGCGCGAGGGGCAGCCAGTCAAAGGCACCAAGGCGATTACCGAAGATCAGCGCCAGATCCAGGAACTAAAGGCCAAGATCAAGCGCATGGAAATGGAAGCCGAGATCTTAAAAAAGGCTACCGCTCTCTTGATGTCGGATCCCGATCGTTTTCGATGATTGCGGAACTAAGAGAGTCGTTCCCGACAGCTGTCGTGTGTCGTGTTTTCGATGTGAAGCGCAGCAGCTTTTACGAGTGGCTTCAGCGGCGAGCCCAACCGCGGATCAGGCGCGAAGAGCTCAAGCTCAAAGTGGTTGAACTGCACAGCGAAAGGCGCGAAGCCATGGGCTCCAGAATGATCAGCAAGGGCCTGAAGTCCCAAAACATTGCAGTTGGAAGAGGCCTTGTCCGAGCGCTGATGAGGGAGGCCAACATTGTCAGTAAACAACGCCAGCCGCACCCATTCAGATCCAAGGGAGTGGAAGCGTTTGTCGCGCCCAATCGGCTCAAGCGCAACTTCAAACCGGCTGCAGTCGATCAGGTCTGGTGTGGTGACGTGACCAGCTTGATGGTGGGCGAGCGCTGGGTTCATCTGGCCATCGTCATCGATTTGTTTGCTCGCCGGGTCATCGGTTGGGCATTTTCGCTGGTCAATGACGCCAACTTGGTCAGCAAGGCGCTACGCATGGCGACAGAGGTTCGAACGTGCCCTCCGGGACTGATGTTTCACTCGGATCAGGGCTGTCAGTACACCAGCCGCAAGTTTCAAGAAGAACTGAAGCGTCGTGACATATTGCAAAGCATGAGCCATCGCGGGCAGTGCTGGGACAACGCTCCAACAGAGCGATTTTTCGGCACGCTGAAATCAGAATGGGTGCCTCGTAGTGGCTACAGCAAGATCGAGGAAGCCAAAACCGATATGGTGCGCTTCTTCATGTACTACAACCGCACCAGGCTCCACAGCTACAACAACTATCTGTCGCCAATAGCCATGGAGCAAAAAGCGGCATAAACACCGTAACCGGTGTCCGGGATTACTTGACCAGTTCA